>CAYFGX010000058.1:7861-45089 GCA_964342405.1 uncultured Verrucomicrobiota bacterium
GCGATCCATGCGCCAAGTGCGGGATGGCCTTGAAGTGTGCGGCCGGAGTTCATCTGAAGGTTCGCCGAGCCATGGGCGAAGGAATTCATGTAGAGAGATTTAATGACGGCCAGCTTGTCCATGTGCTGAGCGATGTGTGGGAAGGCATCTGAACACCAAAGTCCCGATTGTCCTCGGCGGAGGAATGTTCGTTCGGTGCCCAATAGTTTGGACGGACGAAACTCTCGTCGACGGATTTCCATGTCGACCGTTTTTCCATGATATTTCTGGAGGACGGGCTTGTAGTCAAAGAGATCCATCTGTGATGGCCCACCGTACATGTAGAGGAAGATGCAGGCTTTTGCCTTTACGGGAAAATGGCTTGGTTTCGGTGCGAGCGGGTTGATGGAAGCGAGGTCGGACGCAAAGACTTTATCGCCTTGAAATACTCCTGACATCGCAGTCCCTGCTAAGGACAAACCGAATTGCTGCAGGAAGCTTCGGCGGGAAGTAGTGTGAGTTTTGAAAGGGGTCATGAGTCGCGGAGGAATTGAGACTTAGTCGATATAGATGAACTCATTCAGATTGAAGAGTAGGGAGCAGAGCTCTCGGACGGCCCCGAGCGTCTCTGCTTTGGTATTAGGAGTTAGCCTGGGTGGTTGGGCCTTTCGAGGTGCTATTTTAAAGTCTGGGCTGTAATCTCTTGGGTGCGCATTGTTTACGATGGAGACCTTGTGGAAAGTAGATTTGGAGTTTCGCGAGAGAAGGCCCACGCGCGGGATCTGACCTTGGTTGCTTGAGTCAATCGGCAATTGAATAATCGAACGGCCACTCTGGCCATGCCAGATCTTCAGTGACTCGTCTTCCATCGAGACTGCAAGTGAATGTTTTTGATTGATTGCGGGAAGAGCGGGGACGCGGCTCACCTCTTGCCAGTCGTGCTCATGCTTCCTCACGATGACGTCGCTCTGAGCGGCATCAATTTCGATGGACCAGGTTTGAGGCCCGAGTGCGACAAATAAACCGGCAAAACCTTGTCCCTGCGATTCGAGGGATATTTCTGCTCGAAGCGTGCTTCCGGGGCGGAGATGTTGATCTCTCCAGGTCAATTGGCAAAACCCGCGATCGCGTGACTGGATGGAAGGGCGGGCTCCCAGACGCCAGGTTCCGTGTTCAATCGCCCAACCTGGAACTGCCGGGATGCGACGTATTGGGAGGCTGGAACCAGGACTAGGGCGGGTATGACTGATGTTGTATTGTTTTCCGCCCACTTTGATACTGGTCTGGTCGAGGCGAGTGGCCCCTGCTTCGGTTTGAATTCCAAGGTGTCCGGAGAACGCCGTCGTTGCTGGATCTACTGCCGCTTCTATTGACTGGCCATTTGCGAATTGAATCCTCAGTTGTTCACGAGAGACTTGAATCGAGAAGTTCAGCCACTGTCCGTTTTGTATCTTTGCGGGAACGGAACTCAGTCGCGTGCGATCCGGAAATTGTTGGATCAGAGACACCGTTCGATTTCGAAAGTCCATCTCAAGAGAGTAGCCAATGAAACTGTCTTTATACGGACGTGCTTTTATGAGGATGCAACTGCGCTCTGTGGCGGCTTCGGCAAAGAGTCGGCCGGTGATGTTCCCTTCGGTGAACTCGAGAGGCTTCCAGAGGGAAAAGGGGCCGTGGTTCGGATCCGCAACAAGGATGCCCTCATATTCGCTGCCCCAACGTCCTCTGAACGATCGCCAATCGTGATTTGGCGAATGCAGAATTCGATCGTCTGGGAGACTGCGAAGGAAGGCTCGCTCGAGCGCGGAGGGAACGGCTGGTCGAAAGAGTAGTTGGTTCCTCATGTCGTAGTGTTGTGATTTTTGTTCTTCGAGGTAGGCCTGGGCTACTCGAATTTCGCGCTCCGTGGGCGTGCGGGAAAGAGTGCGTTTGAAGGCAGCTTCAATGATGCCTGCTGGGGTAGAATCGGGGGAATGGACAAGTTCCTGAGCCAAGTTGCCCGCCTGTTGGTGGACGAATTCGTCATTGAGCAGGGTCAATGCTTGCGGGGCGACTGTGGTGGTGGTTCGGGCGCCAATGGAACCTTCTGTGTTGTTGTAGTCAAACACTTCGAGCAGGGGGACTCCCATTGTGCGCTTGATGAATGTGTAAACGCTTCGGCGGGCTCGTTCGCTTTCGTCCGAATAGCCCCAACCCCGGCCGGGACGAGAGCCCCCTGCGATGACCTCGCTTCCCATCAATGGAAAAAAGCCTCTGCCATGCATTTCGGGGTTCAGCGTGCCAGCACAGGCTAAGATTGAATCTCGAATGGCTTCGGCCTCAAGTCGTCTGAGGTTTTGCCGCCACAAGAATCGATTCCCGGGGTCGATCGCCTCGTTGTGGGAAGAGCTGCTAGATGTTCTACGATAAGCCTCGGATGTCATGATGACCTTGTGAAGGTGCTTTGTGGACCAACCGTGATCGACGAACTCCGTTGCAAGCCAGTCGAGAAGGTCGGGGTGGGACGGAGGGATTCCAGCGTTCCCAAAATCGTTCGGCGTTGCGACAAGTCCCTTCCCGAAATGATGCTGCCAAATGCGGTTTACGTAGACTCGCGCGGTGAGCGGGTGCTCTCGGGAGCTGATCCAGTCCGCAAGGCTCTTTCGTCTGCCTGAACTGTTCTTTTGAGGTTGGACCTTGGGGGCAGGAGCATCTGCCTGAGTGAGAACCTCGAGGAATCGCGGGCTGACGGTTTCGCTCGGCCTGCCCGCATTCCCTCGGATCAGGAGATGCGTATCGACGGCCTGGCTTCCATGCTCTCTGACACCGAGGGCATAGTCTTCTTTGTCCCAGGGCGGCGTGTTTTCGAATGCCTGAATCCGGGAGAATTGCTGTTCAAGGTGTTCTCGGGTTGCTTTCGGGAGGTGGTCAAGAAGTTCATCACGGGGCACTTGAAGCTTTCGTTGTGCCTCGATGGCTTGCTTGGATTGCGCTTCAGACCTTTTTGCTTCGGGAGTGTTGAGCGCCTCTCTTTCAGCTTCAGATAGAGAGGCTCGCTTCTCTGACTCGAGGCGTTTTCGCAGATCTTCGGTCTGCGAATGAAACTCGTGTTCGTAGTCGGCTTTGATTTTTGTCAGCGTTTGCTGCCATTCCTCAACGAGTTCTGGAGCGGCGAGCGGGAGATAGGTAGGCGAGTCATACTTCAACCTGGGGCGATCATAGTAGCGAATGTTGCGGAAGAAAGCGAGGAACTCGTAGTAGTCCTTCTGCGAGATTGGGTCGAACATGTGGTCGTGGCAGCGGGCGCAACCAACAGTGAGCCCGAGGAATGTTTCACTCGTCGTACGAAGCATATCGTCAAGTCCATCAAACTCTGCGGCTCGACGATCATCAGGTTCATCATCCCAGACCCCGAGACGAAAGAACCCGGTCGCGATGAGAGAGTCTCGGCTGGGTTGGTCGAGCTCATCGCCCGCGATTTGTTCTCGGATGAACTGATCGTAGGGTTTGTCTTCGTTGAAGCTGCGGATGACGTAGTCTCGGTATTTCCAAGCCAAGGGTTTCTCGTCGTCTCGTTCGTATCCGTTACTTTGAGCGAAACGGACTACATCGAGCCAATGGCGGCCATAGCGTTCGCCGTATTCTGGGCGGCCAAGTAGTTGATCGATCAGTCTTTCGTAGGCATCGTCTCGCGGATCGTGTTTAAACGCCTGAACTTCATGGTAGCTTGGGGGGAGTCCTATGAGATCAAAATAGGCCCGTCGAATGAGCGTGCCTCGATCGGCTCTCGGAACCGGTTGCAGGTTCTGGTCTTTTAGCTTTTGGTTTATGAATTGGTCGATGGGCGATTCGATACCACTACTCTCAGGCCTTGAGTCTGGTGGCGTTTTTCTTGAGAAAGGTTTAAAGGCCCAGTAATCGCGATCCTTGTCCGTGATTGAAAATTCCTGGTTGAAAGCTTTGTTGCGGAGAGTCGTCTTATTTGAAGGCGCAGGCCAGGGAGCGCCTTCCGAAATCCAATGTTCTAAGAGTCGAATCTTCGTTTCGGGCAGCTTGTCTTTTGGCGGCATCTGGAAGTCGGAGTTCTGATATCTAACAGCCTCAATAAGCAGACTCTCCGTGGGGGCATTTAAATTGATGACGGGGCCAGAGTCGCCACCGTGGAGAATGGACGCTCGGTCTGTGAGTCGAAGTCCGCCCTTTTGTTTTTGTTCTCCGTGGCAATCAAAACAGTGCTCGGCCAGTAAGGGGCGAATTTTTGATTCGAAGAACCGCAACTGGTCCTGAGTGAATGTTGGGGACGATTGAGACTCTGCTGCCAGATGAAGACTCAGAATTGCGTGCAGCGAAATGGCGGCAATGCGCGCGAGATTGAATCTTCTGTGCCTGCGAGTCATCGAGTCGATAATTTGAATTGGGAGCCGAATCTGTGTAGAGGAGGATAAGGGAACCTTTGACGAAATTCCAAGAGGATCCTAGTCGTGCTGCTCGAGTTGCCAGACTCTAAAACGATCGATGGCCATATGGTTGCGGACAGTTCGGAAACCGAACCAACCCGATAGGTAAGGATCGGAATCATCGACGTTGAAGATGACTTCGTCATCGATGAGATATTTGTAGTTCCCCTGAGTCGAGAGAATTTGAACTCGTCGCCATTGATTCGGAATATGACTGCGCTCGAGATCATGTTCCGGAAGGACGGGCCTTGAGCCATCACCTGCGTAGCGTCGAAATCGAGCGGTTCTGTTTTTGTTGGCGCCGTAGCCAACATAGTAGAGACGAAGGGGATGATAGTTCTTGAAACTGCCGCCGCGAGCATCACCGCCAGCTAAAAGGTCGTCCGGGTTCTGTGGGTCGATCGCCATGGTAAAGGAATTGAGGTCGCTTGTACGGTCATGTGGGCCACCGTCTTGAATCATTTTGATGTCAAATTCGATTAGGACAGGCGCGCTGAGCTTGTTGCGGAACCAAATAGTACATCCCTTGGCATCGTCGATTTCGAGAATTCCACGATGAACCGTCGCCGTTCCGCCAGGCATCTGCTCAACGGACCAATGACCGAGATCCGAATCGAAATCTTCCGAGTGAAGAAGTTTTGAAACGCGCCGCCCCGCCACCATGGCATTGGGTAGTAGCTGGGGCTTGGGAATCGTTGGGTTTTCAAACCAGATCACACCCCAGCCGCCATTTTCATCCGTCGTGAGCAAATCGATGTCGCCGTCCCCGTCCAAATCTGCGTTGATCGCGTTGTCCATCTTGAGTCGAGTCGGCGATCCGGGAATGTTGAGGTTGCGGCTCCTCGGTATGAGGCCCTGATCCGTAAAGTCGGTATCGATCATCCATTCTCCTTTTCCTTTCGCCAATACGAAGATCTCTTGCTGTCGATCTCGATCGTAGTCGGCAACGTTGATTCCCTTGGGGAAGTCTCCGGAAACCTGAGGGATGGTGAACGAATCGAAGGAGGGGCTGCCTGTCGTTCCCTTGCGGATCAAAAGGCTAACAGATTGGTTGTCCTTCGTCGTGAGCACGAGATCTTTGAGACCGTCAAGATTGAGATCGGCCTGCTGCATGAAACTGATATCGGTTCTTGGGTCGATGATGTGCTTTCGCCATGTTTGAAGCGGGCTTTCGTTTGGTGCTTCAAGCCAGACTGTGCCGGATCCCCGCCGGTCCGCGACGAGAATGTCCGTGTCTCCGTCGAGGTCAAAATCGTCTAGGATTGCGTTCATGGCCCAGGTGCTTGTCCCGATCGAATGCTGAATCCAGCCTCGAGCGTTTCTCTTTTTCTGGTGGGGCGCTCGATAGACTGTGACTGCGTCGACCAGCAAGTCCTGGTGTCCGTCGCGATCGACATCATGTACAAGCGGGGCTCGAGCCTGTTTCTTGAAGAGCGTCATTTGTTGCCACGCCGAGGGATCTCGAGCCATCGATGGTCCTGGATTAAAGAAGATCTGGCCTCCGTTTATGATGATGTCTTCGAATCCATCCTGATCGAGATCGCCGGCTCCATTGTCCTCTCCACCGACGGGGAACTCGATGAATGACCATCGACTTTGATGTCGTACGTCGGCAAAGCCAGGGTGGAAGTAGAGACGACTAAAGTTGCCTTCCTCGAACGGGACTAACAGGTCAGGCAACCCATCCCCGTCGAAATCGCGAACTGTGACGCCGTCGGGTCCGTGATCCTTTGGATCGGGATCAATGATATGACACCGCCACTCGCTGGCAGTCGTGGTAACGCTCACGAAAACAATCAGCAAAAAAATGGAGGCAGCTTTCACGGGAGAGTAGCCTCTCGAACTTCTCGCAGTCTTTCAAGGTTCCGGTAAATCCCATTTTTCGGAAGTTGAAATCTCTACATTAGACCTGATCACCGAGTGGTCTTGGCACTCGTGTTGGTATCCTCTCTTGCCCTGAAATTACGAAATCCCTAGCCGCTTAAATTCTGTGAACAACCAGGCTCGGGCATGCTGCCAGTGGCGCGAAATGGTGCCTTCCGACGGTTAGAGGGAAAAGGACTCATTCGGAGTAAACCTTAGGGCTTGGATTAATGGTGGGCACCCCGTAGCGTTTTCTTTCGAACACAATCGTCGAAATCGCTAGATGAAAGCTTACCGATCCACTCTCCTACTCGTTCTTGCCATCTTCTCATTATGCATGGCACCGCAAGGGCTTGCTCAAACCCCAGATCGTAGTCCCAAGAACATCGGTACCGTCTTAGTATTCTCAGGCACAGGTTGGTATCGACATCCGGAGGTTCCGGCGTTGAGCGGTTGGTTGGCGCGAAGGTCCTCTGATTTGCAATTGCAGGTCGATGTGACGGAGTCGCCTGCTGACCTCGTGAAAATCCTGGGACGATATAAAGTTCTTGTCCTGAATAATTGCACGGAAATGGCGGCGATACTCAACGAGCAACAGCGTGAAAGCGTGGAACAATGGTACGAGGCTGGAGGTGGCATTGTTGCGCTCCATGCATCACTTGTTAGGCAAACAGGTTGGGAATGGTTTAACGCATTGGCTGGATGCGATTTTGACAGTGATTCCGAGTATCTCGAGGCGAGAGTGATGGTGGATCCTGCGGCGAAAGATCATCCAACTGTTCGCGGCCATGGTATGGAGTTCCTGTACACGGCCGACTGGACAAATCACGATCGTTCAGTCACCGGATTAGAAGGGTTTCAAGTCTTGCTTCGGGTCGATGAAAAGAGCTACGAACCCGTTAGGAAGTACTTCCGGGACCGGAATGGAAAAGCCATGGGAGAGGATCACCCGATCGCTTGGCTGCATACGAATGGTGGAGGACGTTTCTTTTACACGGAGCTAGGGCACGATGTGCGGTCGCTTTCTACTGCGTTTGCTCGACAGCATATTGTGGAAGCGATTCGGTGGGCGGCTGGGCTTCAGCCCATTCTGAGGTATTGAGGCAGATTTCATTTGCGACGGCGTTAGAGACCGAGTTTCTCTTTCAAGTAGTCGCTGGTGAGGTGTTTGAGAACGTCAAAGGGCTCACAGTTGCTGTCATCTGAGTTGTAGTCGATAGGGCCAATGCGCTTGGCGACTTTGACGGCAGCTCGGTTGAGTTTCTTGTTGCGTTTGCCGAGCCCCATGAGGGCTGCTCCCATAGAGAGTTTAACACCGCTTTCTTCCTGCGAGACCAAGCGATCGATATCTGCGATGCGTTCGAGACAGAATTCGTCTGTCATGCCTTTGTGGTTCGGCTTCTTGGAAAGTTCGTAAATGAGACCGTAACCGCATCGTCGGCGTTTCTCATCCTTGCTGACAATCCATTCTGCCGCCAAATCGAACGCGAAGGCTGTCTTAGGGAGCGTGGCATCACAGGAACTAAAGACGTGGGCGAGCATGCCGGCGTCGACTTCCTCAACTTGGCTTTCCGCTTGCTCGCGGGTGATCTGTTTCGGTTCGTCGATGAGGAGTCCGATGATCTTCGCGTCGTGATTCTTGGTTCTCCAGAGCTGCAATGCCAATTTGTGGTCCTTACCGATTTTCTTGGCCAACTTGCGAAGTTGGGTGAGGCCGAGGCCAAAGCTCTTGAGCCCTCCCGTGTCAGCCCCAAGCTTCTTCCAATTCTCGAGACCCCGTTCATTGGTGTTTGCCTTAAGCAGGGCAAGAACTTCCGTTTTAGTCATGCTTGGAGTTTAAACGGAAAGAGACGATTTTGGATAGCCTGAAGCTGGGCTTCTATTTGAATCCGAATAGAAGAGGGAGAACGAATACCACCAACAGACTCCAACAGGTGTAGGCGGGTAGAAAACGAACGACCCATTGCTCCAGGTTTTCGAAGGATTGTTTTTTGCGAACGAACTGAATGTAGTTTTTCAGGACGACCGCAAGATGTGAGAAGGCGAGAATGTTGGCCCCGAGAACGGCGATTCGATTGGGGGTGAAACCATAGGAGGAAAGCCTGAATAGAATCGCTGCTAGAGCAATGGCATTGATCCCAAGGGTTACGGTTACTAAGGCAATGTTGAGATAGTCCATGAGACCCTCGCTCGAGTCGTTACCACGCTCCGAGATTGAGAAAATACACAGTCCCAAGACGAGTAGGAGGAGCCCATTGAAGGCAATGAGGAAGTTTCGGTCTGTGAAGGGACTCTGTTGGTTCAGCACCATTGTGACTAAGTAAACGGAGGTCATCAGGAGGAAGAGCGGCGTAAAAATCTTTGCGAGGAGTGGGGCGATTCGAAGTCGGGTGCCAACGATTTTTGTGATCAGGAATGTAGCGACTAGGGGAGCTGACACGCCGCCATAGAGACCGATGTTTTTGAGGTAGAACTCTTCAATTTTGAGGTCGATCAGGTCAAAGAGAGCGAAGGTCATCAGGGTTAAGACCATTCCGCCGATCATGATAATCGTGGTGAAAATGACGAGCTCACCATTATACCGAATATACTGCATACGTCCGGGCAAGTCCTTCAGTTTTCCTTTGAGAAAAGCAACTCCCGTGAGGGACCAAAAGACAAAAGGCAGATGGAGACTCACCAGTGCGCTGGTATCGGACTTGTTGGGGGCTGGAGTGAGATTGACATAGGCGAAGGAAATTAGGGCAAAGCCGGAAATCCATCCGGTCGTTTTCTTATCGCATTTTCGTTCGATCACGAAGTAGCTCATGATGGCACCGACAATGAGCAATCCAAGGTTGCGGACGTAAAATAGCTCGGTGGCCGTGTCTCCGGCGAATTGCGGGATTTTTGCGATGCTCCCCGCGATCAACGCGATTCCGATGACGAGATAAAGGTCTTTGGCATTCCAGTTGAATGAAGATGTAGGAGGGTTGTTTTTTGTGATTGGGTAGCTAAGTCGCTCATGCCAGGCCTGAAGGAGAACGGACTCAGGTTGCTGCGAGAAAACATGCGGAAAAGCGTCTCGAAACGCCTCTTTGTCGCTGTGATAGAGTTGTTCTAACTGTTTGGGGGAATCGATAGCTTCCTTGATTTTTTGAGCGCAGGTCGTCATGTGATTCATGCTTTTTTGCAGTAAGGACTTTATTTTGCAAAGTAAAAAATCATTGGACCTTTCATGCCTCTGATGAGGAGGGGGATTGAGGATTGAAATTTCCCTGCTGATTCTCAAGAGTTGTTCGCATGTTGGCTGTGATTTCCCCTGCGAAGACCTTAGATTTTGAATCTCCATCGCCCACTAAGCGGTATACAGAGCCCGATTTCTTAGATCACTCGCAGCTCCTAGTGAATAAACTCAAACGGATGTCGGGCAAGAAGCTCGGCTCTCTGATGTCCATTAGTCGTGAACTCGCACTGCTGAACTGCCAGCGTTTCCAGGACTGGGAGGCCCCTTTTAACGAATCGAACGCGAAACAAGCCTTGTTGGCTTTCAAGGGCGATGTTTACACGGGATTTGAATTGGAATCATTTGATGAAGCAGATTTTGGTTATGCACAGGATCACCTTCGAATTCTTTCTGGCCTCTACGGCCTGCTGCGACCACTGGACCTGATTCAGCCCTATCGATTGGAGATGGGGACGAAGCTGTCGACTCGGCGAGGGAAGGATTTGTATCGATTTTGGGGAGAAATTCCCACCAAGGCGTTGAATCAGGCTTTGGAGGCTTCACGCAGCGACGTTCTCGTCAATTTAGCATCTCAGGAGTATTTCTCTGCGGTAAAACAGGATTCGATTGAGGGGAGAGTTCTGACGCCGGTTTTCAAGGATTTTCAGGGAGGAGAGTTCAAAGTGATCAGCTTTTTCGCAAAGAAAGCCCGTGGTGCGATGTCAGACTTCATCATTCGAAATCGAATTCAAGAGCCTGACGGATTGAAGGATTTTAGTACCTTCGGGTATGCATTCGATGCGCAAAGTTCTGATGATAGTCAGTGGGTGTTCGCTCGGCGCGCTGCGGCTTGAGAAGTTTGAAATTAGAATTGGGAAGTAAGAACGGAAACTATCGAATGTTTAGGGACCAGTAGCTGAGGGTCTCCCTGTCTTTGATAAGGAATCCATTGCGGAGTAGGACTGGGGCGGCCCACGTAGGGTGTTCTGAGACTTGATAGCTTGCCACTTTTTCAAGGCTCTTTACGCCGCTTCGAAGGATCTGGATTTCACCTTCGTTCAAGAGTGTGATGATGTGTCCCGGAATTGCTAGGAAGGTTGCGTTCTCTCCACTTCTTCCCGGTCCGGTCCAAACTGGCTCTCCTGTCTCTGCGCTGAGGCAAAAGAGTTGTCCCATTCGGAAGTGGGAGAGGCCGTAGAGGTAATCTCCGCTGACGATTGCGGAACTCATATCCAAAGCAAAGCGCTTCTGATACCAACGTTCCTCGACGCTCCATTTGCCGTTCTCCAAGCTCGGAATCACGCGGCGAATCCCTCGGTTCTCTCCGCCGACGATGATGCTTTCTTTGTAGAGAGCGGGACTGGGCATATTCTGATTGGTGCCAACATGGGCGAAGGGGTAATCCCAGAGGCGCTTTCCAGTCTCATAGTCCACGCCGGTCAGTGAGTTGTGGTTCCACTCGACGACTTGCTTGACGCCATCAATAACAGCGAAGAGGGGGGATGCGTAGGCGGCTCCATCCTTGCCCAGAGTCCAAATCTTTCTGCCGGATTGTGCATCAAAGGCCACCAGTAGCCCGTCGTCATCACCGCCAAATCGGATAAACACTCGTGACTCGTCGGCGAGGGGTGACGTGCAGGCTCCCCAGTAAGGATGGGGCTTTTGGAAGCGGTCGCTGAAGTCCTTGCTCCAGAGAGGGGTGCCGCTACTGGCATCGAATGCGCTGAGCACGCCCGTGATGCTCATCGTGAAGATCCGGCCACCGGCGAGGGTGGGATTGGATTTGGGACCTTTTCCATGGAATTCGCCGCCACCGCCCATTTTGAATGGCATGGGCTTGGTTTGGCGCCAGAGCGTATCGCCCGTCTTCAGTGAAAGGCACCAGAGCACTTCTTCATTGTTTTGGCGAGCGTGTTGGTAAACGCGATCTCCCGAGACCAACGGGGTCCCGTAGCCAGTGCCAACGTTGACTTTCCAGATTTCTTGCAGCTGCTCTGGCCACTCGGGGGGTGGCTCGAATCCGTGAACAAAACCACTTCTGTCCGGCCCTAGCCATCCAGTCCATTCATTTTCAGCCCGGCTCTCGAATCCGAGGTGAGCGAGTATGAGCGGGAGCAAGAAAAGGAACTTTTTGGTGATTCTCATAGTTTCTCCTGCGGGCTCATTGCTGTACTTCGACCAAAGCGCTCCATTCATTGCGGTAGAGAGTCCGCACTTTGAGTGTCTGGTGGTCGAGCCGGATTGTCTCTTCTTCATCGAATTTCCTTGCCGACGTGCTGATCTCTCCACCAACCAAACGGGGATCCGTGCCATCAAGCGTGTAGAAGATATCTCCGTGACGGCTGCTGAGCTGGACTGTTCCTTCGGTATTCAGACTGTAATCGGGTGCTGCGACATCCGAGATTAGGCCATGTCCGAAGAGTTGGGCGAGGATGATTTCGCTTCGGGCCGGAATATATTCGTTTGCGATCCGGTCAATCTCAGGTTGCCAATGGGCTTCGCGAGTTCGTGGCTGTCGTTCGCTAGGGGCATTCCCGCCTGAAGGAGTGTAG
The DNA here is from genome assembly GCA_964342405.1 of uncultured Verrucomicrobiota bacterium. Classification (GTDB taxonomy): domain Bacteria; phylum Verrucomicrobiota; class Verrucomicrobiia; order Limisphaerales; family AAA164-E04; genus UBA2970. The sequence continues at coordinate 19,897 of CAYFGX010000058.1, forward strand.
GCAGCATCGCCCCAACGTGCTGATTCGCATAGGGCTGCAGATTCCAGCGATTTGGCGCGCTGAAGAAAGCGTTTTCTGACGGAATTGACTGTAAGGGCGCCACCGTTAAAAAAATGTTTCTGGATTCTGTCTCCAACGCGAATACGGAATTCTTCGTTCTCGAGGCACTGCTGCCAGATCCACTGCGGGTTGCTCCCTCCAAAGTGGTCGCCTGCGGGGAAGGGGCCGGTGCGGTCCTCACGTTTGTCCTTGAGGGTATGTTCAGCGTCCCAGATGAAGAATCGGAATCCGTCGCGGGTCGTGCGGTTGCGAATTCCATACCAATTGTTTGGACCTCGATTGCTGCCCCAAGCGCTGACCGGGCCGTCGTAGTTGCCCCCGTAGAAAATCACCAGCATGTAGTCGATGAGATTGTCGACATCGAGGAGACATTCCGCGTCTGGGTTGATGCTGCCGTCGGGATGTCTTCCCAACATCTTGTAGTAGGCAGCGTTCTTTTCGACGCCTTGCTTCGCTTGAGTCCAAAGCCGTTCCCACGCATCGAGATTTCCGTCGTTCGCCATCACTCCGAGTTGCCGGTCTTTTTTAGGATCATAGCTGCGCCCTTTCTTGATTGAGTCGTAGTCTTCCTTTCGGCCTCCGAAATAGGCGGCGCCGTAGGAGGCTTTGATCCGCTCGCAGGTGTTATACAGCCCCCAATATTGTCCGTTCAGAAAGAGGTGGCAGTATTCCCCCCTGGCTGCGGGCTGTCCCATGGCAAGTTGAAGGTCTCGGTTGAACTGATCCCGAAGAAAGATGGCCTCTCTACTTCCTAGATGCCACCCGTAGTTCTGGAAAGTGCGGAGGTCAATATGATCGAATGACTTCGCACCCTGATCACCAAAAAGGGGGTAATCAAGTTTTGCGGGGCCATATTCGTCTCTGAAGAAGAAGCGGAATGAGTGCTTCGGATTATCAGCTCGGCGACTAAACCCGCCCCGCATCCGAATGCCACAATCGATCTGAAAACCTTTGGAGCCATCACCATGGATGAGTTCCATCGAGCAGGGGCGTTCCCATTCCTTACCGTCTTTCTCAGCGTTGGCATAAATGCCCTTTTCGCGGTCAAAGAGATCTGCAGATTCGAAGACGATCGAAAAGCTTGGGATCGAAAAGAAGCCTTGCCGTATTTCGTTGGCATACTCCGGGTTCTGGGCGATGCGAGGATCCATGCCGTAGTTGACTTTGTTCTCTCCCCACGAGAACGGGAATGAGGGGGCAGGAAGTCCGTCAGGCGATTGTTTGAGTACGTCTTCAACGAAGAGATAGGTTCGCGTACGCGGGGCAGACGAACGGTAAGAGGGCTTGACGGCGACGGCACGGACAACAGTCGAAGAACCAATCGTGATGGGGCTGACATAGTCCTTGCCATTGAGCGCCGTGGGCAGGCTTCCGTCCAGTGTATAGCGGATCTGTGCCCCCTCGGTTTTTGTGCGTAGCCTGAGCTCGAATGCCTCTTGATGCCACCCGCGTTTTTGACTGAATTTCACGGGGGCAACCCGCCCTTTGATCGGTGCTGTGTTTGGATGTCCAGGAGTCGGTTCGTCCAACAGGGTATGAAGAGAGGAGGGGGGAGTTGACGGAAGCCAGTCTGGCGCAAGCCCAAAGGAGATATCCGCCTTCTGGTTGGGATACTTCGGGGCATACTCGTGAACGATCGACTTGCCGTCCGGCGCGATGAGGGCGAGGTATTCTCCTTTGCCAGCGAGCGAGAAGTTTGTGTGAAGCTGGGAGTCTGGATCAGTTCGATCCTTTCCTGAAAGAAAGACGATGAGGCGACTTTCTGGCCCGATCTTTACGTTTGGAAGCACCCATTGCTGGAGGGTTTTCTTGCTGTCAGTAAGGTAATGCCCACGCAGGTTGAGAGTTGTGGCCCCATAGTTGTAGAGTTCGAGCCAATCACTGTGATCTCCGTCCTCATCCTGGATGCCCGAATCGTTGATTGCCAGGAATTCTGAAATGACAAGCTTGGTTCGTGGTGTCGGGGTATCGGATCGGAGTGCGGTGTTGAAGCCCGTGATCAACAGCAGCCACGCGAAGAGCTGGATTCGATTGGGCCGAAGCATGGCGATGAAGCGTGGAGTCGCTTGGAGTCTTTGTTTAGCGTTCATTCTCACGAATGGCTTTCAGTTCATCTCGACTAGCAATTCCGTCGCCGTCGGTATCAAAGCGACGCCATCGGTCTTCTGAAGAGATGCGACGCCCTCGTTCCCGCTGGTCTTCACCGCTGACGATTCGAAGGATATAGGAGTCATACCCGTTGTGCTTCTTTTGCCGCATAAACTGCGCGACGGATTTCCTCTCTTCATGACTGAGCTGGTTGTCATTATTGGTGTCAAATTGTGCGGTGACTCTGGCGATTTCAGCGTCCCGTGCCTTCTCCCATTCTCCGCCACTGAAACGCTTATTCTTATCCTTATCGTAGAGGGCCAACCATCGCTCCGGAGGGCGATTTGCTTCCTCTCGTCGTTTGCGTGTCGCAAGGACGGCATTCATTCTCTCCTCTCCGGCTCGCTTTGTGGCGAGGCGCATCGTGTTCCGTTCGCTGTGATCCAAAAAGCCGTCCTGGTCCTGATCGAAACGGGCGATCATCTGTTGGCGGACTTCCGCGAGTGGATGGGGCCCGGGATTCTCGGGGTTGGCGAAAAGCAAGGGGCGTCGTTGTGCCTGAAGATCATGAAACTGACAGCTGAATGTGATCATGAGCAGAACGCCGAAGGGTGTCTTTGACGGGGTGCGATGCATGGGGCGAATGAATGGGCGTAGTTTGGTTATCACGGTTTTTCTCAGGGGAAGGGGGTGAGTACGCGGGGGTATGGGGATCGGTGACTTCCAGCTTCTGTTGTAAAGGGTTTAACAGTCGCAGTTTGTTTTCTCAACCACTGATGTCCGATTACACGGGATCTTTGTTACAGTCTTTTGCAAACCATGCGGAGATTTTTTGATCACATGTTTTCGATGTTTCGGCTCGACTAGGATCCTTCTTTTCACTACAAACCGACCATACCCAATCAGGCATTGCCGATTACTCCTTCATGGGGAAGATCTGTGCTCTGGGGTATTATCGGGCTGAATATTTGGAACTTATGCTCCCTGGCAAGGTCCTCTTCAGCGAAGGTAATGGTTGTACGACGATAACATAACCAAAACGAAAACATGATAGATCGAAGAAGTGTGAAGCACGGATTTATTTGGTCCAGCGCGCTTACGGCGGCGTTGGCGATCGGTGTGTTGAATGCGCAGGTGGCCTTCAACGCACCGGAAGGGGGTTGGAACTACATGTATGAGGGCGACGAGGTGACGTATGCGCCCGATGGCGAAGGGTTCGCATCCTTGGATGGCACTTGGAGTCATGACAATGGGTCTGATCAGTGGGACGGCTCTGCTATTGGTGGGGATTTTGGCGATGATAATCGGCCGGGGGGAGCGATGATTATCTCGGAAGGCGACACAACCTATCTGCGAATTCAAGATACCGGAGATCCTCGAGACTACGGGTATGGTGATCCTGGATCCAACCGAAAGGTCTACTTGGGCCACGATTTGACTGCTGATGGGGCTTCAGAAACGCAGTTGGACGACGGTGTAACCCTGATCTTTCGTGCCCGCGTTCCAACCGATGGTCCTCTCGATATCCTTCATCCCAATGGTCAAGCCGACAATGGAACTCAACCTTATCCTGAAGGCGGCGATGGCTATGTAACTTCGGATGGCGGGAAAGGCAATTTTGTCATTCGCCAGAGTAGCGGTGGGGCCATTGCGTTCTCGCTGACGACATCCACCGATACTCCAAATGGGAACCCCAACGAGGGCGTGACGAATTTCTCTGGATTGAGCATGAATGAGTTTGCGGGCAACGCGATCACGGGGGATGTCAATTTTGGACAAGGTGACGGCGCGAACGTCGTCGCTTTCGATCCCACTCAATGGCATGAGTTTTGGATTACGATTGCCAAAGATGAAGCCAATGTCGGCACTCACATTGCGTCGATCTATATTGATGGAGCAATCAATCCGACGGTCTTCAAGATGACCGCGGGTCCAGGGAATGACTTTGGCGATCTGACGTACCTGGCAATGGGAGCAACGGCGACGCCACAGAATGCGGCCTTGGATATTGACTTCTTTGGCGTGAAGTTTGAAGCCGTCGCTCCAGTGCCGAAGTCATTTGCCTCTCCAGATGGCGGTTGGGACTATGCTTACGAAGGGGATGAAGCGACTTATGCTGCTGATGGCGAAGGGTTCGCATCCTTGGATGGCACTTGGAGTCATGACAATGGATCAGATCAGTGGGATGGTTCTGCCATCGGTGGGGACTTTGGTGATGATAATCGCCCTGGTGGTGCTCAAATCATTTCAGAGGGCAGCACGAGCTACCTCCGTATCCAGGACACGGGGGACCCGCGTGACTATGGCTATGGCGACCCGGGCTCAAATCGCAAAGTGTACTTGGGACATGATCTGACGGCCGATGGTGCAAGCGAAACGCTCATGGATGATGGCGTGACCCTCAGCTTTCGAGCTCGCGTTCCGACGGACGGACCGCTCGATATTCTGCACCCCAATGGTCAACAGGACAATGGGACGCAACCGTATCCAGAGAACGGGGACGGCTATGTGACTTCCGATGGCGGTAAAGGAAATTTTGTGATTCGGCAAAGCAGCGGAGGCGCCATCGCCTTTTCCTTGACCACCGCCACGGATACACCGAATGGAAATCCCAATGAAGGTGTGACGAATTTCTCCGGTCTGAGTATGAACGAGTTCGCCGGAAACGAAATTACTGGAGACGTGAACTTTGGTCAGGGGGATGGCGCCAATGTCGTTCCTTTCGATCCGACTCAATGGCACGAGTTCTGGATTACGATCGAGAAAGACGCAGCCAACTTTGGGACTCATATTGCGTCGATCTACATCGATGGTGATACCTCTCCGCAGGTATTCAAGATGACGGCAGGACCAGGAAATGATTTCGGAGATCTAACCTATTTGGCTATGGGGGCCACGGCCACACCACAGAACGCGGCCTTGGATGTAGACTTCTTTCGCGTCAAGTTTGCCGCTGTCGCTCCCGAAGGTGCCTCCGCTAATCCGCCTCCAAACTTTGCGGATGTTTCTCCCGCGTTGGGAGCTGGGTTCGTGAGTGCGGCTGACGGACTCAGCTTTACGGCCTCATCCTCAGGCGCGATTCCTCAAGAAAACATTCGTGTCGTCCTCAACGGGCAAGACTTCAGTTCCGGTCTTGAGATCACAGGGAACGAGCAGTCCTGGGCAGTGAGTTTTGATGGGCTCCAGGAGAATACTATTTATGAAGGTGAGTTGATTGTGACAGATGCTGAGGGTGTTTCCATATCGGGGATCCTGTCATTCAACACCTTCTCCACGGACAACCGGACTTTCGAGGCCGAGAACTTCAACTTCGACCGAGGTCAGTTTATCAATAACCCATCGATCGAAGGAGGAAACTCATACTTCGACAAGGGCGGAGGCGAGGATACGGAAGGAATCGACTTTCATGAGCTATCAGAGGAATTCGATTTCGATGGCAATCCTGATGCCTGGCGATTCCCGCTGGCTGGGAATATGCCGAACACGGTTGTGAACAACAACGAGGCGGGACGTGCAGCCTATGAAGCAACCCCTGATCTCGATTTCAGTGTTAACCAAACTGAGGTTGGCGAATGGTTGAACTACACAGCTGTGTTCAATCAAGGCGATTCAAATATCTATGTCCGCGCTACGGATGGGGGAGCTTACGCTATACAATTGGATCGAGTTACGAGTGGTGCGAACACGGCAAATCAAGAACTTGAGATGTTGGGGTGGTTTCGTTCTGACACGGCTCGAGGTGGCAATTATCAGTTCGTGCCGCTGACCGACGAGAATGGTGTGATCGCTTCCGTGGATCTCTCAGGTGAGACGACGCTGCGAGCAACCATTGTGGAGGGAAGCCCTGATCTGAACTTCTTCATGATCACTCCGGCTGTAGAAATTATGGTGCCTGAGCCGCCGGTGCCACCCGTGGATCCGGTAACCCCGACCATCAGTATCACCCACAATGCGGATGGAACTGTCACGGTTGAGTTCGAGGGAGTGTTGCAGGCAGCAGCAAACGTTGAAGGGCCGTATGTTGATGTGGCTGCTGAAAGCCCGCTAACATTGGCCCCCGACGAGGTAATGCAGTTTGCTCGTGCTCGTCAGCCTTGATCGGAATTGATCGTTAGAACGTTCGTATGAAGAGGCGCGGTTTCCGCGCCTCTTCCGTTATCCGGACTCCTCTATGGGAGTTTCTATTCTCTCACGATATCGATTGAAGGTTCGAAAAGAATGTGGATCCCATTGATCCCCGTCTCGCTGTAATTTCCCTCGAAGTCTTCGCGTCCGGCTGGCTTTGGCTCTCTGCCGTGGGGCCATTCTTCCTCAGGCTACTGATGCTGTTTCCGATATTGCAGCGGGGTTTGTCCCATGTGCCGTCTGAATTGTTGGGTGAACGAGCTTTGGTCGTAGAAACCAAGATCGAGGGCAATTGCCATGATGGATTTATCGGAGCTGTTGAGCTCGCTACAGGCTGTCTTGAGCCGAAGCTTGATGATAAATTCTTGCGGACTCATACGGAGCGTTTCTTGGAACTTGCGATCGAGCTGACGGGTGGAGAGATTAACCATTGAGGCAATCTCTGAGACCGTGATCTTGGACCTAAAATTCTCTCTGATGAAGTCGATCGCTGCTTCAATTTGAATGTAGGGAGCAATGAACTGCTTTCCTAGCTGGTAGTTCTGTGTCGTTCCCATCACCCCAATGGTCTGTCCATTCTTGCCCCGAACGGGGAGTTTGTTCGTGAGATACCAATCGGGGAGTCCGTCTGTGTTAATGAAGAGCTCAACAATCTGAAGTTTCGGTTTGTTGTGTTTGAGGACCCATTCGTCATCTTTTCGAAAATTCTCGGCCAGTGACTTCGGGAAGAGGTCGAAATCTGTCTGACCGATGATTTCAGATTCAGTTTGGCAACCGAGTCTTTCAAGAAATGAACGACTCGCGCAAACGAGTTCAAAGGCACTGTTCTTGGCAAAGAAGGAGACTCCTGGAAAGTGATCAAAGAGGAGGTAGAAGGCCGTCTCTGGAGAGATCTGTCGCACGAACTCGTCGTGTACTTTCCTAGGATCGATATTCCCCATGGCGGATTGATACTATTTTTTGTCCTATTTAACCAAGACAGAATTGGCATGTTACGCTCTTAATCAGTAGATCCACGAGTGAGTCAGTCGGCTTTTATTGCTCATAGCGCCTGTCTTGGCGTTGTCTGCCTATATCGTCTGGCTTTGCAGTGGAGTGAGTTTGCGGTCAGTGCGGTCAGATTTGGTTAAGAATGGCGGAAATATGCCAAATTATGCTCGTGGACGGTCGTGTGATAAGTGACTGAATTTGACAGGTTGGTCGGGAACGCGTCGACTTGGTTTGATATTTTTAGGTTCTTGAACCGCTGCTGTGTTCATTGTTTAAATGCCGGATACTTGGCGAAAGATTATTGATATGAAACTACGCGAGATAAAAGAGGGCTTTACCTTGATTGAACTCTTGGTCGTGATCGCCATCATTGCCATTTTGGCCGGCATGCTTCTCCCGGCACTGTCAAAAGCTAAGGAGAAAGCCAAACGCACAAAATGCATGGGAAGCCTGAGGCAGGTGGGGATCGCGAGCCAGATGTACGCGGATGATAACAACAATGTTCTCCCTCCCATGGTCGACAATCGCAATCAAGTGGGGAACTGGTCCTGGGATATGCCGCAATCTGTGGTGTCTAATCTCCTGGGGTATGGGTTCCAGCGAGATATTCTCTACTGCCCCTCGTTTGCCGAGCAGAACAATGATGAACTTTGGAATTTCACGTCTCGCTTCAAAGTTCTTGGTTATGCGTTTGCCACCAAGGGATCGCCAGCCCTGGCGCCGACGAATGTGTTTGAGCGTATCCAACAAAAGGTCGTTCGCAATCGTGATGGGAGTAGCTACACGATAGGAATCTCAGAAGGGATCTATGTTGCGGACGCGACGCTCTCCAGTCGCAATGCTCGGGATGGAGGAAACGGAAACTTTTCTAAGGTCGATGGAGGTTGGTCGGGGCATAGTTCGCCTCATCTTGCCGCAAGCTCTGCTCGTCGGGGGCAGTCAAGCGGCCAGCTTCCTGCGGGCGGGAACGCTCTCTATCTTGATGCTCATGTCCAATGGAACCCGTTCAATCGGATGCATCAGCGAAGAACATCGGGGCCGTGGTTCTGGTGGTAGGCCCTGAGTGAGTGGGGGGGCTTTGCTCTTAAGAGCTCCGGTTTTGGTAAGCCGTAACGGGCGAGCCACGGACGCCGTTCGTAGCTGAACTCCGTTGTGGGGTTCCTTAGGTTCGAACCATTGTGTTGATCCGAGAAGGCCGGAGGAATAATCCCGGTGGCCGAGTCTTGTTCGACGGATCTCGGCCCGTCCCTTCAGGTGATTTCAACTGTGAGATGGTTTAGGTGCCTACCTCAATGCTTGGATCTCGGGATAGTTCAGTAGAAATTCACGCCTTTGCTCACAGAATGTTTTGAGGCTCATCAGCGTTCGTCTTTCTCCCTCTATGTCGTGCTCGACGAGTGCTTCGAATTCTTGATACGAGGCGAGCTTTCGTGTGTCTTCCTCGACGTCCTTTCGGATCAAGTTTTGGTAGTCGCGAGCAATGGGCCCAAGACGGTTCCAATCGAGCCACTTGGTGGCAATGTCCTTGATGTAGCCGAGGTATTGCTTCCTGAGTTTTGGCACGGCTAGCAATCGATGGAGAAGTACTTTTGTTGGGTCGTCGGATCCGATGAAGGGATCGAGTTCCGTGCCTCTCGCGGCGTCGCCGCGGATTCGTTCGGGGGCGTCGTAGAAGGCCTCGTTGCCGTCATGCGGATAAATGACGAAGCGACCTTTCCTAGTGCGATAGAGATTGTAGTCACTGGATCGAATCCAGTAGCCGTCGTCGTTGATGAAGGCGCTTTCAAGAGCGAGAAATTTTAGGGCTGCTTTTATGTCGAAAATCGGCTCGAGTGCCTTTTCAAGCTCCTCGAGGGGCGTTAGCGTCAGAGTTTTGCAGAGTTGTATCAGGGCCGCCCAATCTTCGGCGTTCTCTTTGCTGTGGAGCTCGTAGTGTTTACGGTAGTCGTCGGGGTTGTCGCCGATGTAGTTCAATCCCGCATCTGCCCACGGGCTTCCGGGGGCCTTCCATCGGGCGCCATCGCGCGTGTTCCACCAATCATTGATAAAGTCTTTGTCTTCTTGCTGGGTGTTGACGTAGACGCCCCAGTACTCACCGTTAATGACGAGTTTGACGAAATTCGCTTTTGGAGCGGCGGTGTATTCCCTGGCAACTTGGTAGTAAAGAATCGCTTTCAGCATTGTGGGATCCCCATTGGAGTTGAGCAGATTGAAGGTGCGGTATCCGCCAAAGTTTTGGCCCTTAGTTACGAAATCCAGCTTGATGTTGAGCGAGCGTTTTTTGCCTTCCGGAACAAAAAGAAAGGAGGAGGCTCCACGGCAGTGAATGCCCACCTTCTCGAATGTCTGGCCATCAATTTTTAGTTGGGCAGGAACATCGATATCGGTGAAACGGAAATCGGTTAAACTCCTCTCCCAGTCAGCATCCTCGAATTCAAGGAAAAAGGTTCGAACCGCCCTGGGCGCAAAAGCGTCTTGCCCGGGGTATTGCCGGACGGCAGAGCTCTGAACGGATGGACCGCGGCGAGGAGGGGTTTTGAGAGGTCGAGGCTTGGGGCGTCCCGACGGTGGCCTTTGGGCTGCTTCCTCGGCGAGTACGCTTCGAGCGGTCTGCCGTTCTTCGGCATTCAGCCATCCATCTTGATTCACGTCGAAGCGAGCCTGCGCTTGTTCTTCGATTGAGAGTGTCGCGGCCCAAGGTGGAGCTTGGCGCGACTGAGCCTCAGCGCCCAGGCAAAGGCCGAGTATCAGTCCCAGCTGGAGCATGGGGTGCGAGTTCAGCAAAACGTGGCCAATGGTTGAGATCAATGTTGAGATGGACGCCTGTTGATGGTGTTGATTCATAGAGAGGAAAGTGATAACCAATTGAGACCGTTGTGTTCGCTGCGTGATACTTCGGGTTGCTTGCCGGTGTCAGGCGGGCTTTTTAACTCGATGCAAACAAAATGGCTTCATACCGAGCGCCTGTCGATGCGGCCCTATTCCGCGCAAGATTTGCCTGCGGTCATTGAGTTTCTTGGCGATTCGGAAACAATGGGATTCTATCCAAAACCGTTCTCTGAAGGCAAGATCTCCGCGATGATACGACGGAGTGAGCAATCTTGGGTGAGTTCTGGATTCGGGCAGTTTGTTGTCATCGAGAAGGCGTCGAACTCGATCGTTGGCGACTGTGGGATCACGCTCCAGGAGATCGATGGTGAACGTTTGCCGGAGCTTGGGTATCGGTTCAAGCGATCGGTCTGGGGGCAGGGCTTCGCTGCGGAGGCGGCCACTGCCGTTGCTCGGTTTGGATTTGAGAAGGCGCGACTCTCGGCTCTGAGGAGTTACATGCCGGCCTCGCACACTCAATCGCGACGGGTTGCGGAAAAGATTGGCATGCGCCTCGAGAAGGAATTCAATAACCGCAACAACCGAGATGTAGCCACGGTGGTCTATGTCTTGTCTGCAAAGAAAAAAGCAAGTGCCTGACCAGTCTCAGCGAGTCGTTTGGTCGATTGACCACAAATGCCCGATAAGAGATCGATCGGCGCAGCAGACGCCCATTCAGGTGGAGGCGGCTGTGGGGCCGATCGTTGAATATGAGCAGGCGCTGCGGGGAGCCTCGGATCGCGATGAGTTGGTCGGTGACATCGTGGTAACCTCCGTGCGCTCATTGAGTGATCCCTTTCAGTTTGCGGCCGAACGAAAACTAAATTTTCCCGACCGGGGCTGGAACGTGAAAGAGGAGTTGGCTGCTTGGGGGGGAGCCAATGGAGTGTTCTCGCTGTGCGGTGAATGCCCTGCCAATCCCGGAAGGCTTCGGTTGGGGGCATGTTCTGGAAGTCTCGATATGGACCCAGATTCGCGAGCCTTGAATGAGCTGCTTCAGGGCTCACTCGAGTCGTGTGGATTAGAGGAATTGCACCGGAGCTTCTTTGTGCCGACGGTGCCTCTTTGGTACGGGCTCTGGATTCGGCGCGAGTTGGAGGGAGAGGCGCAACTTGCCTTACGGCAGATTTTGGAGGGTCTCTTGGAGCAAGGGGAAGTCGCCGAGGAGTGCTTGGATCATAGGGGAATTCGGCGTTTGATTGAGGCTCTTGATCACGCTGCAGTCTCCGGCCTGACCATGCAGATCGAACTGCTTGCACCGGGGAGGCAAGTTTTGGATCTGATGAATACATTTCCTCATTGCCCGCACTGTCGTGCGAGCGCGCTGGATCAGGTTTGGCAGCGCCCGTACCCGACGAGTCTTCAGGCTTGCTCGGTTTGTGGGAGCAAATTCTCACCGGCTGAAACCGTTTCGGCGACAAGGGTGTGGGATCTTTCAAGATCCTTATACGACGAGCTGGGGTGTTTGCAGTATCGAGAACTTCTGCAGCAATATCTTGGGCGTAGAGGGATTCAAGGAGCGGAATTGATCAGTATCCAAAAGCGTGTTGAGAAAACCATTGAGGACGAACGTTCTTTCCGCCTGCGTCTGGATGCCCTGAGAAAACGCCGTCATCGTTACCTTGAGACTCACGTGTTCTTCGGCCTTAAGTCAGTGCCCCCACCACCGTCTGGCGTACTGAATGATCCCGACGAAACCAGTGAAGATGAGCAAACGTGGTTTCGCGCCGATGAGTTCGAAGCCTTATTGAATCGGGTCGTGAGTCTGGGGCTGACGGTGCGCTACATGACTCATATGGGTGGTGAGGCGACTCTGGAGCGTCATGCTTGGGAAGGGATCGATGATCCACTCCATGTGTTTGAGCAATGGAAAGCGAGTGGTTGCCAGAGTAAATTCTCGGCGCTCCTGTTGGTGCCCCAGTCGGTTTTGGGAGAGGAGGACTCATGATTGGTCGGTGGTGGCGGAATCGGAAACGTCGGCGGATTCTTGCTCAGCCGTTTCCGTCGGATTGGCTAAAGTGGCTCCGCGAGCGTGTCCCGCATTATGCCAATCTTTCACCCGAACAATGTGAACAGCTCCAAAAGCTGGTTCTTGTTTTCTTAGAAGAAAAGGAATGGGAGGGTTGCCAAGGCTTGGATGTCACTGAGGAAATGAAAGTGACCATTTCTGGGCAGGCCTGTTTGATGCTCCTCGGTCTTAAGCATAACTACTTTTACAATGTGCGGAATATTCTCGTGTTTCCGCAGCACTATGAAGCCGCCAGCGCTTCAGTTGATGCCTCCGGCGTGGTTCACGAGGGCCCTCAGAACGTTCTAGGACATGCCTCCTACGATGGTCCCGTTGCACTCTCGTGGAGAAGTTCTCGCGAGGGAGGATTGAATGCTCACGATGGACGCAATGTCGTGCTTCATGAGTTTGCCCACAAGTTGGATTTCATGGATGGTTTCGCCAATGGTGTCCCGATCTTGAGAAAGCGAGGCAACTATCGGCGCTGGTTTGAAATCATGCAGAGGGAATATGACCAACTGGTTGCCCGCTCTGAAAGACGGAGAGCGACTCTATTGGATGACTACGGGGCGACGAATCCAGGGGAGTTCTTTGCGGTGTGCGTGGAGTGTTTCTTTGAGAAACCGAAGCTCATGTCCAAGCGCCATTCTGAGCTTTATTCAATATTGAGAGCGTATTTTGGTCAGGATCCTGCCGAGCGACGAGCGGGAGAAGCCATCAATGGCTAGCCCTGCAGCAGGACTGGCTCAAACTTTTTTAGTATGATGAAACGAACGATACCGAGACGAGTGAGATTCATGGGGATCCTTGGTTTATGCTGTATGCTTTTCAATCAGCTGTCTGCTGAGATATCCGTTCAGACAATCTGGAAGTCGGGAGAGGGTGGCTACCACACGTACCGCATTCCGGCGATTATTGAAGCTGCAGATGGAAGTCTTGTGGCGTTCTGCGAGGGACGACGGGCTGGACGGAGTGATGCTGGCAATATCGATCTGTTGGTCAAGCGTTCGATTGATAGCGGAAAGACTTGGGGGCGATCAGAGGTCCTTTGGGATGATGGCGGAAACACCTGTGGCAATCCTTGTCCGGTGCTTGATCGAGCGACGGGGACGCTTTGGCTTCTCCTAACTCACAACCTCGGGATTGATCACGAATCAGAGATTGTAGCGGGAACGAGCGTGGGGAGTCGAACGGTTTGGGTGACTTCCAGTCAAGATCATGGTGTCACATGGAAGGAGCCGCACGAGATCACGTCCACTACCAAGCAAGCCGACTGGACCTGGTATGCCACAGGTCCGGGTGTCGGTGTGCAGCTACAGAGTGCTGAACACCGAGGACGTTTGGTGATCCCTTGTGACCACAAAGTGCTGGGGAGCAAAAAACTGTATTCGCATGTGATCTACTCTGACGACCATGGAATGAGTTGGCGGCTAGGGGGGCGGTCGCCAGATGACCTGAATAACGAATGTCAACTAGTGGAATTACACGACGGACGATTGTTGATGAACATGCGACACTACGACCGAAAGCGCCTGACGCGTTCCTTGAGCTATAGTGAAGATGGTGGCGAAACTTGGTCTGGCAATTTCTTTCACGCCCAGTTGGTGGATCCGATCTGTCAGGCCGCCTTGATCTCGCTTCCCTCGGACAAAGTGCAGCCATTGCTCTTCTCAAATCCTGCCAGCCAAAAGAAACGCGTCAATCTGACCGTAAGATTGTCTTATGATGAGGGCAAAACCTGGCCGCTTAAACGGGTTTTGCATAAAGGTCCGGCTGCTTATTCAGCGTTAGTGGCTCTCCGTTCAGGGAGGATCGGATGCTTATACGAATCCGGTGAACGCTCGAGCTATGAATCGATTCGACTGGCTCTCTTCGATGTCGCCGACTTGGAAGTCGAGTAGCCTGTGTTTTGCTCTGGGAACTTAAAATTAAACGGAAACATTCTCCCGATCGGATAGGAGTGAACGGAGCTTTGATCCCAAAGCCTCGATTCCGAATGGCTTCCTAAGAAACCCATCGATCTTGGCATCCCCGATTTGCTGCGTCGAATGAGCCTCCTCAAATCCACTCATGAGAATGACGTTTGTTGAGGGGTGATTCTGGCGAATCGCCCTGAGGGTAGACGGGCCTGACTGGATCGGCATCGAAAGATCCAGCAGGACAATATCAAAGCGCATTTCTGGGTTCCCCAAGTGTGCGAGCGCTTCGGTACCTGAGCTGGCGGCTGTCACCGAACAGCCGAAATGCTTGAGCATACGAGCCGCGACTTCTCGAACATGGGGTTCATCATCGACGACGAGTATGTGACCGTGATACCTCCACGATGAATCGAAGGGGACGCTCTTATCCTCAACCACACTGGGTGCTTCCTCAGCCTCTGTCAGGTAGATAGAGAGGGTTGTGCCGTGGTTTACTTTTGACTGGACGGTAAGAATTCCTCGGTGTCCTTGGATGATTCCTTGAACCGTCGAGAGTCCAAGTCCTCGGCTATCGGCTTTTGTGGAGTAAAAGGGTTCCAGCATTCGGGAGACCGTTGACTCAGGCATTCCGCATCCATTGTCTTCGACTTGGAGACATACGTAGGTGTCGTTTATTTGTTCCGGCTTGATGATGGCTCGGCGAAAATCAATGTCTCGAGAGTTCACTGGGCGTGACGTAATCGAGATTTGCCCTTCGTTTGTCGCGATTGCATCTCGGGCATTGATGACGAGATTCATGAGCACTTGTGTGATTTGGCTCGCATCAGCCAGAACGTGAGAGATGCTCTGGTCGAGCCCGATCGAAAGGTTGATATTGCCAGCAATGGAAGTTCGCAAGAGTTGCTCATTTCCCGTGACCAGCCGATTCAAGTCGGTCGATCTTGGGTGGAAGGTTCCTTTGCCTGCATAGGCTTGGAGCTGTTCGCAGAGGGTAGCTGCTCGGCGTGAGGCAGTCTTGATGAGTTCGACCGATTTGCTGGCCGCTGAATCCCCATCGAGTTCAAGTGTGAGGACTTCCGCATGGCCAATGATGCCGGCCAAGAAGTTGTTGAAATCGTGAGCAATGCCTCCCGCGAAAAGGCCGAGGCTTTCGACGCGTTGGTGGGCAAGAATCGTTCTTTCCAAATCGATTCGCTCGGCCTCAAGTCGTTTCCTCTCTGAGATATCTCGAAGGCTCGCCAAGAAACAATCCTCCTCCTCCCAACGGACCGGAACTAAATTAATATCAAGGATTGAATTGGTGCCCTCTGCTCGGACGAATTCGAGCTCACTGTGTATGCCAGGCGTTAGAGGGATCTCGAGTGTCGTGCCGATAATCGGGGTGTTCGAAGTTCCCAGGAGTTTTTGAGCTGCAGGATTGCTGAAGCGAACCGTTTTCTCCATGTCAATCACAACGATTCCATCTCCGAAATTCTGAATGAGCTGCCTCATCTCGTGGTTTCGTTGGAGAAGTTGTCCTTGTAAGCGTTTCGTCTCCAGGGCGCTTTGAATCATCGAATGAAGAGCGAATCGATCCAGTCGATCCTTGGCCAAGAAGGCGTGAGCCCCCTGGTTGATAATGCTTTTCGCAACGTTCTCATCGATCAATCCGCTCATTGCGATGATGGGAACCAGCGGGGCAGCGGCCTGGAACGATTTGAAGATCTCTTGTGGATCTGGACCATCTGGGAGAACGAGATCGATGACCAGAACGTCCCAGGCTTGAGTCGCGAGACTAGACAGTCCTGCGGAATAACTGGTCTGGCGGGTAAAGTCGCAATCTGGAAGTGGAGTTGCAGCCAGAGTGCGCTCTATAAACCGGGCGTCGTCGTCGCTGTCTTCTACGAGGAGCAGCCTGAATGCGTTGTCTGTCACCTTTGATTCCCCTTGCCTTGGTGAGGTTCGAACAAGGTATTCCAGAACATTGAAGGGATCAAATCGAATTTGGCGGCGATTGATTTTTGATGGCGGGATTTAGGTGTAATTCCAATTTGCGAATGTCGCAGTTTTGGTCGATCTTGTTGGAGGCTCGGGGGCAAGTGGCGTCCGGCCTCAAATTATTAGATCAGCATTTCAGAATCTTTCGTTGCGGCGGCGGCCAGAGTATTCCCGTTGGTACTATTGGGAGCTCGCTTTCTGGTTGGTGGTCCTTGCGGGTTTGTGTCTGTTCGTTGCTTGCGCTGAGCGGCCGTCAGGTGATGAAGCAGTGGGATTAAACCCTATTCGTATTGCGTTTCATCGGTCGCCCGGGAGCGCTTCGGCGTTGTTGGCGCAGGACAAACGGTTCTTTGCTTCTCGTGGTCTGGACGTTCAGTTGATGGCTATGTCCGGCATTCGAGCTCCTTATCGGGCGTTCTTGCGAGGTGATGTGGATGCTTGTTTCGCCGTCCTGAGCGACGTTGTGATTGATGGCAATCTCCCACGGAGGGGCAGAATAGTATGGGTCTCCGACTACTCGACCGCGGAACACGCAATTGTGGGAGACCCCAGCATGGGGAGCTTAGCCGACTTGAAGGGAAAAACCGTCGGACACTTGGGATTAAATACCTTTTCACATTTTTTCGTGTTGCAATCGCTCCGGCATGCAGGACTGAAAGAATTGGATGTCCAGTATCAGGTGCTAGCAGAACCGAGGCTCATTCAGGGAGAAGACTTGGAAGGGGTCGAGGCTCTTCACGTCTGGGGAGATTCGAAATGGAGCGCGCTCAAGAGGGGCTACAAAGTTCTGGCGTCTGGGGCGGAAACACCCGGCCTTATCGCAAACGTGCTCGTCGTCTCAGCCGAACTCATTGACGATCAAGAGGATGTTGTCGAAGAGATTATTTTGGCGCTTATGGAGGGCGTCGAGTCGATCATAGACGCTCCGGAGGAGAGTCTGTCAGCGATTGCTGCGGAGTTGGACCTATCCAGTGGAGCGCTGCAGGCCCGATTAGAGGAGATCAAGCTACTGGACCTCGGGGGTAATGTTCATGCGTTTCAGAGTTTGCCGGAAATGACCTGCTTGCCCCATGCAATTGTGACCGTAGGGCAGTTTTACAAAGACAGGGGGCAACTGTCGGCATTGCCTCGTGTCGAGACACTGGTTGAGCCGAAATACATTGAGAAACTAGCTTACTTAGGCGGGAGATAGAACGATTTGTTATTGCGAAGCAAATTGATATTGCTCGTTGTGTTTGTGACGATCTTGTCAGGCTTGACCATTGGCTTTTTCGCCAATGCTATCGCCCAAGGGCGGCTTGAACGAGCCTTGGAAAATGAAGTTCGGCTCGCTGCCCAGTCAAGTCTGCGCTTGGTGGACCGAAGGATCCGGAGATGGCAACAAGATCTCGACTATTTGGTAACCGAGTTTGCATTCTCAACACGTTCAGTTGACGCACTCTTTCTCTCTCGTCAATTGAGCGAGTTTCGCAACCGAAGCCAGGCCTTTGTTCAACTTTCTTTTTACAGCCTTGATGGGGAGAAACTCGCGGATTCGGATGCGTTGAATCTGAGCGACCGGCTTAGGTGGCCGCGCCCTCGCAATCTCCCGTCGAGGGGATCCCTCCTTCGGGTTCAAGAGTCGGATCTTGCTCCTGGGCGGTTTCTAGAAATGGCTGCCATGGTCCGATCGCAGGAGGGCGAAGAGCTTGGGCTGGTCGTGGGACGAGTTTCGTTGTCACGCTTGGAAGAGGACATCAATGCTTCGGAGTTTTTCTCGGTTTCAGAGCTCGACTTTGACGCCTTCTTGTTGAGTGAGGAGGGTCGTTTGTTGTGTTCGTCGACACGGGAACCGATGGACCCTGAGAAGGACTATGCTGAGTTCCGGGTTGAAGAGCCAAGTGTGATTCGAAATCACGATGTCGGTTTGAGAGTGCTGCTCCCAGGGGCGGTTGGTGAGGGCGGGGCTCTCGGGCCTTGGATTGTCTCGGTTGGTTCGGATGAGGCGTCGATTGACCAAGTCTTGGTGGGGATGGAGAAGCGCATTTTCTACTCGGTGATGGGCGCTATCATTCTCCTCTTGCCGCTTGTGTTTTGGTTGTCGAGTGTGAGTTTTCGTCCCATATCAAAATTGCTCCAGGCGATCCACAAGTTGGGTGAAGGAGCAGGTGAGTTGCCTGATTTCGAAGCGACTGGCGAGATGCAAGCATTGGGAGTGGCCCTCAAGAGCGCGGCCGAGAAACGCATGCAGTATGAGAAGAAACTCAAACGAGCGAATGATGATCTCAACGCCTTTGTCTACATCGTATCACACGATTTGCGAGCTCCCTTGCGGGCTATTGACATGATTGCAGATTGGATTCGCGAGGACTGCCCGAATGAACTCAGTGAGACCGGCAATGAGCATCTCACAACCTTAAAGGGCCGGGTCGCTCGAATGAAAAAGTATCTCGATGATCTGCTGGAGTATTCTCGGATTGGCCGGGCCGATCACCCGTGGGAGGAGTTTGACCTTGCAGCTTTGATCGAGGATGCGATTCAACTCGCTGGTGTGCCACCGAGTTTTACCGTCCTGGTGGACAATGAAGTCCAAAGAATTTCGACCCATCGAGCGCCCCTGCTCAACGTGCTGTTGAACCTCATTTCGAATGCTGCCAAACATCATGATCGGGAAAGGGGAGAGATTAAAGTGATCTGCCGAGAAAATACGGGACGCCTCCGGGTCGATGTTCGTGATGACGGTCCAGGGATCCCCGCTGAGTTTCATTCCAAGATATTTCGGATTTTTACGACCTTGCAACCTCGCGATAAGGTGGAAGGTAGTGGTATGGGGCTGGCGTTTGTGAAGAAAACGGTGGAAAACTTTGATGGCAAAGTCTGGGTAGAGTCCGGAGAACAGCGGGGGGCTTGCTTTAGTTTCTCTTGGAGTTTGGCCCGGTCTGTGACATCGGATAATTAGACATGGGAAGTTGTGGCGATAAGGGGTTAACCATGAAAATTTTACTTATTGAGGACGATCAGGTAGATGCAATGGCGTTTACCCGGGCCGTTTCCTTGAGTTCTCCGAACGATTCGGTCACGGTCGTCAGGGATGGTGAAGAGGCGATTGAATGGCTGTCTCGTGGGCAGGAAGGGGGCTTGCCGAGTTTGGTGTTTCTCGACTTGAATCTTCCTCGCATGAGCGGGTTTGAAGTCCTAAGGAAGCTGCGGGATGATGAACGCCTCGCTCAGTTAGTGGTGTTTGCCTACAGCAGTTCGAGCCATGAAGTCGACATCCGAGAGGCGTATCGCTACCAAGTCGCTGGGTATCTAGTGAAGTCTGAATTCCAAGGTGATTCCAAGGTTCTAGGGGACCTCCTACGCATTTATCGCTCTCACGTTGCTTTGCTGCCTTCCGCGGTTTAGTGGAAGTCATGGGATAGACTCCCTTCAACGCTTGCATGGGGAAGCGGCTCGAAGGATTGGGCGAGAATTGAGATGACACCTCGACTTTTTTGAACGACGCCTGTGATTTGGATGAATTTTTCTTGAGTGATCTGAAGCCGGTTCTTTTCAAATGTCTTCGCGGGAACGAATGCGTTGGAAATTCCGGTTTCATCCTCCAAACTCAAGAACAGGTTGCCTTTTGCCGTGCCGGGCCTTTGACGGCATATGATCAGACCGGCAATAGTGACCCTGCTTCCCGGTTTGGCTTCGGTTAACGTCGCCGCGGGCCAAGCATCTGGGATCTTCTCCCTAATTAACGCCATGGGATGTGGCCCGGTCGAAAGATGGAGGCCCCGGTAGTCTGCTTCAAGGCGCTCGACTGAGTTCATGGGGGCAAGGACTGATCCCTCGGAGACGGAATCGGACGGAGGCGCGAGGTTTGCAAAGAGATCTCCCTCGGGAATTGGATTCTCGACCTGCCATAGCGCGTCTCGACGATGTTGGGTGAAACCGTTGAGTGCTCCGATTTCTGCCAGGACCCGTCGCTCGTCTTTCTTGATTTGAGTCCGGCTTAGGAAATCAGTGAGATGTTTCCATGGAGCTCTCTGACGTTCGAGTAGAATACGATCTGCGCTCGCATGTGAGAGGCCTTGAACTCGGTTCAGTCCAAGGCGAATGGCTTTATCTGAGACAATGATCGTAGACCACTCTGATTGATGGGCGCAGACGGGGTGCACTTGGATGCCGTGTCTTTTGGCGTCCTTGATGAGAGTGTCCGGTGAGTAGAACCCCATGGGCTGATTGTTCAGGAGGCTGGCGTAGAACTCAGCCGCTCGATGCACTTTTAACCATGTGCTTGCGTAAGCCAGTAGGGCAAAGCTGATGGCGTGAGACTCGGGGAAACCATAGAGTGCAAATGATCGAATTGAGTTGGTGATGTCTTCTTGGACGGCCGGAGAGACTTGTTTGGCATCGAGTGCTTGTTGCAGCTTGATCACGATCTTGTCCAGCCTCTCCTCAGATCGGTGGAAGCTAAGAGCGCGGCGAAGCTCATCGGCCTCGGACCCGGAGAAGCCCGCCATGATCATGGCAATCTGGAGCGCTTGCTCTTGGAATAAGGGGACACCGAGCGTTCTCTCGAGAACGGGTTTGAGCGAGGGATGCATATAGTCGATGGGTTTGCGCCCGGATCGACGGTCGAGGTAAGGATGAGTCAAGTTCCCTGCGATGGGGCCCGGGCGGATGATGGCGACTTCAATGGCGACGTCGTAGAGCGTTCTTGGCTTCATGCGTGGGAGCGTGGCCATCTGAGCTCGACTCTCGATCTGAAAGACTCCAATCGTGTCCGCTCTCTCCATCATGTCGAAGGTGGCTCTGTCGTCGGTGGGGATACTGACGAGGTCGATCGCCCGCTCCGGACCCCGTTCCTGGCAGCTAGTGAGACAGTCTTGGATGGCTGCCATCATGCCGAGTCCTAAGAGGTCGATCTTGATGATACCCAGGTCCTCACAATCGTCCTTGTCCCACTGCACAACCACGCGTCCCGGCATGGAGGCGTTCTCGAGTGGCACGACGGAATCAAGCCCGTGATTGCAGATTATCATGCCTCCTGAGTGTTGCCCGAGGTGACGAGGAAGTCCGTAGATAGACTGATAGAGTGAGAGCACGGCTGGCATGCGTGGGTGTTCCTTCGGGAGGCCGGCGCGAACGAGTTGCTCTTGGAACGCAAGCGTGTTGGGGAAATCTCCACTGGCAAAGAGACCTGAGAAACGGTCCATGACGTCGTTCGGGAGGTTGAGGGCTTTGCCAATTTCACGCATGGCGCTCCGACCTCGGTAGGTGATCACGTTGGCCGTCATGGCGGCCCCATTGGGTTGATAGCGCCGGTAGACTTCTTGGATCATGCTTTCGCGACGGTCGCCGCTCGGGAGGTCCAGGTCGATGTCAGGCCAACTTTTTCGGCTTTCACTCAGAAAGCGTTCGAAGAGAAGTTTGCTGCCAATGGGGTCTACTGCCGTGATCCCCAAGGTGTAACAAACCGCGCTGTTAGCAGCACTTCCACGTCCTTGAACGAGGATATCGTTTTCGTTGGCGTAGCGAACCAGATCCCACACGATCAAAAAGTAACCAGCGAAACCGAGTCGGTTGATGATCGCGAGTTCGTGGTCGAGTTGTTTGGCGATCTTCGGGGTAACCTCGCCATACCGATTTTTTGCTCCTGCGTAGGACTCCCGTCTGAGTTTCTCGGCCATTGAATCTCCGGCATCGACGGGAAAATCCGGGAATCGATAACCGAGATTCTGTAATCCAAAGTCAAGCCGCTCAGCGAGGCGCGTGGTATTCGTGATTGCTTCTGGAATGTCGGCAAAGATCTGCCGCATGGCCTCAGTGGGCTTGAGATAACGCTCTGCATTCTGGGTGAGTAGTCCATCGGCTGCATCCAAGTGTGTGTGGTTACGAAGGCAGGTGAAGACATCCAGAATGTCACGCCGCTGAGGCGTCGCGTAAAGCACGCCGTTGGTTGCGAGCAGTGGCAGTTTAAATTGTTCGGCTAGCTCTTGTTGATGGCTGATGATTCGGTTCTCACCTCGGATCTGGTGCCGTTGCAATTCCACGTAGACCCGGTCTTGGCCGAAAATCTGAATCAGCTTCTCAAGCACTTTTTGGCTGCGAGTGCGATCGCGTTGAAGGATCGCTTGGTAGAGCGCTCCTTCCTCGTCGCCTGTGAGGCTGATGAGTCCTTCTTGGAATTCTTCGAGCTCGATCCATTGCACTCGGCTTTCGCCCTTTGGACTTCGGAGTTGGGCTCGGGTGATCAAGCGGCAAAGGTTTTGGTAGCCCGTGCGGGTTGCAACAAGGATGGGGAGGACGGAACTGTCCTCCATGGTGAGTTCGGCGCCAACGAGTGATCGCGTTCCTAGTTCGAGCGATTCGTGATGTGCCCTTGGCGCACTGTAAACGCCATTTCGATCGAGGATGGCGAGAGCGGGGAGGTTCAGCTGGGCAGCGGTTCGAACCAGTTCCTCAGGGGATGAGGCGCCGCGATGAAAGCTAAAGGCGCTTCGAGCGTGGAGTTCAACGTAGGCCGGGGCGGACATTCTGGGAATTAATCGTAGATCCCGTCGATTAGCCACTGGTTGGCTTCGTAAGCGATGCGATAAAGCCCCCCAGAATCGAGTTCTACATCCCACTCTTGCCGATCCCAACGGTCTTGATCCCACCAATGGCCTGAGTTTTTCCAGGGACCGCTTAACTTGCAAGAGAGAGTCTGCTGGTTAGCGAAATGAATCCGCATTCGCTGTTCAGCATGAGTCGAATTTGTGAGTGTAATGCGTGCAGGCTTCGGTGGTCGGAACCGCCTTAGGGGCAGACCTTCCATGGGCGGCTTGTTCTCTGTGGATGGGGCTTGATGTGGCTCGGTGGTCGAGAAGGGCTCTAGCTGAAAACTATCGGGTCGATGAGAAGCGGTGGGGACGGGCGTGCCGACTCGATTCGGTCCTAGCAACGCTTCCAGGCGAGACAGTGTCTCGGTAAAACGATTGGGGTCGCGAAGATTGGTTTCAAAGAGTGAGAGCTGAACGTGGGTGGAACGGGTTGGGGAGATGGAAAGACTGAGACCTACGATAGGCGAGGGCGAGCGAAAATTCTCCAGGTAAGTGAACAGCATTCGGAACAAGCGTTGAGAGTCGCGAGTCGGTTCCGGGATGCGGAAGTTCTGATGATGAGAGGTGCCGTCATCAAATCGGAGGTCGAGCGTCATACTCGCAGCGACGCGGTAGAGGTTTTCTAGTCGAGCCGTGAGTTGGTCCAGAAATCGGTTGAGAATAAAGATCAAGGCTTCCAAGCGTTCGATCGGTTGTTCCAGATCGGTGCTTTCGGTTAGAATACAACTAGGTTGAAAATGATGGAGCGGGCGATTGGCCTTTCCTTGAGCGCGTTCCCATACGGGGAGGCACTCTTTGCCCAAGCGACGGACAACCTCTTGTTTGGGTAACTGGACCAGATCGCGGACGGTTTTGATTCCCCAACGGTTTAGGATGTTCAAGATGTCCTCATGGGTTCCCAGAGCAGAAATAGGAAAAGGAGCCAAGAATTTCTGAATGGCATCTGGCTGAGAGGCAACTTTTTGAATGGGACGCGCGGAGTGTGCCGCTAGCAAGGCGAGGTCCGGTGTGTTTGCAATTCCGATCTGCGGATGGAGTTGAAGGGATGTGAGCGCTTTGATGCAGGCGTGCGCCCAACGTTCTTCAAGCCCTTTATCGTAAGAGGTGCCTCGTAGGTTCATGGTGCAGACACCGGGTCGAGTGGATTCGATGTTCGGAGTGAGGCTGGCATTCCACTGCAACAGAATGTCTTGAGCAATCCGCTCTTGAACGGGGGCTCTCGTAAGCAGCTGGATCTGGCTGCATCGGGCTAAGGCTTGCGGGGCTGTCATACCTTCGCAAACGCCGCTTTGTTGAGCTTCTTGGTTGGCTTGGATTATTTGACATTTACGGGCTTTTGTATTTCCCGTCGGGGCTTCATCAAGCAGCCCCACCGGAACCTTGTCCCAGTCGGGATGTTCCCGTAGGGCTGCTTGAAGCTCAAAGTGAGGGATGTAGGCGACACCAAACATGGTTTCAGACTCCGAATCTAGCTAGCCGCTTCGCGGAGGCGGGGATGCGCCGTATCGGGTTGGGATTGGGGGAGAAGGCTGGTGCGGCGGCGGGTCATCGGTAAGAGGAGCTGTTGGATGAGCTCGCTTTGTGACGACTCCAGATCGTTTAAGTGGAAGGTGTTTCCCAGGTCGAAACGCACCGTGGCACTACTGATCATAGGGCGCGGAGTGAGAATCATACCAACACCTTGGGTGCGTTGAACCAAGGTTTGCAAACGATACCAGATTTGTTTGCTGATTCGTCGTAGTTCGCGATCGGAATTGAGCCGGAGATCCAAAATGCTCAGCGGAAGATTGCCGTCTCGAAAGATTAAATCGGCTGCTTTCAAGGCTTCATCAGCACTGCGACAACGGACCCAGAGCATTCTTTGACAGGCATCGTGGCCGGCGGATTGTGGGTCGAAGGAATCTTGTCCATCAATGAGAGCCAAATGGTAGCCGTTCTGTTGAGCCGCATTGAGCAAGCCATTGATCAAAAGGCTGCTACCTTGAGACTTCTGTTGGCTGACGATTTCAGTGAGCGCTCCTTTGGGGATGCCGACTTGATCCAGGCTGCGAAGTCCCGTGGGAAAGCTGGGGCGCTGTTGGGTGACGCCGGCATGCGCTTCCGGAAACTTCTCGTTGAGAAGCTGGCGAAGTTTAATCACTTTAGCGGAAGCAGTCATTGGGCGTTGGATGGTCTGGCCTTGAGGCGCCAGGCACTGATCAAATCATCTATAGCGAGTTCTACGAAGCTTTCAAGTGTTGTCGGAATCAGATCTTTTCCTATCTTGGCATGAGGGAAGGGACAATATGTGTCCATGGGGGTAAATGAGGTGAAATCAAAGATGGATGGAGCTTGGTTTGGTTCCTCAACGAAACAAGTGGAACGGAATCGTGATGATTGATGAGGCGGAAGACGGAGGAGTCTGTCCGAGGTAGGGAGAGCGTACTCGCGAGCCGTTCTAGCCGAGAATCAGAAGATCAGGAAAAGAGGCCCCTATCCTTGATTTGAGTGACGAGGGATTCCGTCCCATTTTATGGGCCGGCGGCTCGCGAGGACGCTCTCCCTACCTCATACTGCGGGTCTTACGAAGGGCTTCGTTCCACTGGAAAT
>CAYFGX010000059.1:0-44593 GCA_964342405.1 uncultured Verrucomicrobiota bacterium
AACTTCTTTTCACTCGTTTTTTCGATATCGATACCAGGCTTTCCTCTGAGCGCCCCGCTACTCTAGTCCACCTAACAGCATAAGGAGCTCCTCTCGCTCGATCTCCGTGGGCATGCCTTCTTCAGGCTAGGAGAACCGACCTTTCATTTTTTCCTGAGGTGCTTCCATCATCCCTCAACTTAGCAAGAATCCTCATCCTGAATAGGTGCTGTTCACCGTTGGTTTACTTTCAAGGTGTTGTCTGTCAATGGAAGGCGGCCATACAAACAAGACATTTTGCCTCCTTTTGCTCCTCTGCTTCCTGAAAACATTGCATCACGAACTTCCTTGGATACGTTGAAGGTCTGAACATAAAAAGTAGTCAGATGTTTTTTATTGTCTGCGCGAGGGCAGGGCTGGGGGTGGAGCGATGCTATGAATCTTAGAATACTTTCTCTTATCACCGCACTCTTCATGGGGGGCGCCGTCTCCCTAGCTGATCTGCCTGATCCGATAAGGGAGATGTCGGATTATTTTCGTTACTCGAAATCGTTTCACGTCGGCGTCATTTTGACCAACTACAAACCGACGGCCCTCTTCCGAAACAACCAAGACGCTCGAAGGGCTGCTAAATTGTTTGGAGCTTCGAATGGGGCCGATAGTGAGATAAGCTACTTTGAGTATGCCACTTCCGGTCAGGGTATGGTCTACAAAGAGATCTTCATCGATCCTTCGCAGGCGCATTTTCCCTTGACCTCCGCCTTGTCTACGAGTCCCCATACACTTTTTCTCGGAAGGTCATCCGATGTTTGGTGGTATGCCACTGCGTATCCTAAAACTCCCGGAAATACCGTATTGGCAATCAACGCTCTCGTCGATTCTAAGGATGGTGTTCAGGTCCTTTCAAAAGGCCAGCGTAATCCCTATTTCAGAACCTTGGTGGTCAATGAAGGGAGCTTGTTCAGTCACTTAAAGCTAGGACCCTTTTCTCCAAACACGTTTCGAGTTCACTCTACCGAAATACTCGGGAAATACGCCTGGACGGCTACAAATCACTCTGGCGTTCTCAAGGGCACCGTTCAGCTCAGCTCGGATGGCGAGTTTGTTCTGCGTCGAGATGCTGTTGCTGGAAACGCTGAGATCTCGGTTCGTATGCGTTGGAATTCAGAGGACCAACTACCCGATGACTTCTTCATTGTCAATCCGACCCATTCGAATGAAATCTACCAATCGTATACTCGAGTGGATGCACCGGTTGGCCTGTGGAAACCCCATCCGGACTGTTTCCACTTCTCCTACCATACAAACTCTCAGGACTTGGTCACCTTGCACGGCATAGACGGCGAAATCGCCGCCGTCAATTATATCCAAACGCCCAGAGGCCATCGTGAAGGGCCAGACTCATTCCAGAAGCCTCGGTTCGTGTTTGTTTTTTCTGTTGTGTTGTCAGGATTGCTCCTTGTGTGGATTGCCCGACGCAAGGTGGTCTCGGAGTCGATGCGGGCATCTATGAAGGAAGAATGATCATTCTAAGGGTCCTGGGCGATTGCTACAGCTCCTTGTAGGAACGCTGAAGTGAACACGAATGACATGGTTTCGTGCATTCGGCGCTCAGTCGACGAGCAAACACTGAAAGTTCATCCGTGTAATCCGTGGTAAGACTCCGTCAGATGTGAATGGAGGTCAGCGCATGATTATGCAGAGGGAAGTCGGCTTGAGGTTCACGGAGATGGTACACCCGACACGACTTGAACGTGTAACCTTCTGATTCGTAGTCAGATGCTCTATCCAATTGAGCTACGGGTGCTCCGTGGGTTGGGGAAAGTAGCGACGTTTTTGGGGGGTGGCAAGCGATTTTGTTGGGTTTTGTGTCTCTATTGGGGCATGCCGGAGTGTCGGTTTGGGGGGCTGGAGCGGGTGATTTGTCCGGTTGTGGTCTTGATGTGGGAGGGCGTTTGACCTCATGCTGGTGGGGTTCCCGTTTCTGATCTCATGTCGTCATGAAAGATTTGATCTTCAAAGTCCTGCTCGGAGTCTTGGTGCTCGGTATTGGTGTGGTGCTGTTCACGAGTCGAAGCGGACCCGACGGCGTGTCTTCTGATGGTGCGGGAAAGCCGATCGTGCTCAAGGGGGCTTCGCAGTTTGATGAGGCACACGCCTTTACCCGAACCTTGCGTCGATTCGAGGCGTTGGTGAAGGAATACTACGGGAAACCGATCGAGTTTGAGTTGTATCTGAACAGCGAGTTGGGCCTGGAGAAGGATTATTTTGCTTATATGTCCCAGGGCGGATCGCTGGACTTTGGGATTGTGTCGCCGGCTCATATGTCGACGTTTTCGGAGTCGGCGCCTCTGATCGACATGCCCTTTGTGTTTCGAGATCTAGATCATTGGAACAAGGTTTTGGATGGCGACGCGCTGCAACCAATTGTGGAGGAAATTCGAGCCAAAGCGGATGTGATGCTGATCGGGTATGCGGGTGGCGGGGTGCGGAACCTAATCGTGAATCGCCCTGTGACTGATATGGCGAGCTTGAAGGGCTTGAATATTCGGGTGATGGGGGCGCCGATTCAGACGCGGATCTTTCAGGCGATTCAAACGTCCCCGACCGTGATCGCTTATGCCGAGGTTTACAGCGCCATTCAGACGGGGGTGATTGATGCCGCCGAGAATGAAGCGGCTGGGATTCAGCAAATGAAGTTTTATGAGGTGGGGCCAGAGATCTCACTGACTCGTCATGCGATCACGGTGAGGCCGATCTGTTTCAGCGGAAAGACTTTTGCCACCTTACCGGAGGATCTTCAGTCCGCTATTGTTCGGGCCGGCCGCGAGGCTGGTGCTTACGGGCGGGAAATTGAGTCGGGAGAAGATGCGGGCATCTTGGCGCAGATGGAGAAGGAGGGGAAGTTGCGGACGCATGAGTTCGCGGATCGAGCGGAGTTGTTGCGCTTGGCAGAACCGGCGAAGGCGGCGTATGCCAAGGAGATTGGGGCGGAAGCGTTGTTGGAGCGGATCAATGCTGTGGAGTGATGGGCTCCCTTCGGCTGTGAGTTTTTGACCTCGGGTTACGGGATGCTACGGATTTAGACTTGAGTGCGTTTCTGGATCAGTATTTTCGATTGCTGAAGGGAGCGGTGGTCCTCTTGCTCGGGGTGATGCTGGTGCCCGTGACGCTGCAGATTGTATCGCGCTACACGGGGTGGATTCCGAAGTATATCTGGACGGAGGAGGTGGCGCGGTTTTGTTTTGTGTGGTTGATCATGCTGGGTTCCGTGATCGCGGTGCGGGATGGATCTCATTTTGAGGTCGATCTTCTGCCGGTTCCCGATGATCCGCGAAAGGCTGCGCGAGGAAGGCTCTTGGTTTCGGGACTCATGCTGGTGTTGGCTTTGGCGTTTGCGTGGTTTGGGGTTGAGTTCACTCGTTTTGGTGCGGCGCAGCAGTCGGAGATGAGCGGGATCAACATGGCGAGCATTTATGTGTCTTTCCCGGTGGCTGGGCTGAGTTGGTGTCTGTTTCTGCTTGAGAAGATTTCGGAGGACTTGGCGCTGTTGTTGGAGGGTGTGGACACGTGAGCGCAGCGGAAGTGTCTCTCGTCTTGTTTGGTTCCTTCGGCGTGTTGATTGCGCTGCGGGTGCCGGTCGCGTTCGCTTTGGGATTGGCGTGCTTGCCCGTGTTGGTGGTGGATGATCGATTGACTCCCATGTTGATGGTCAACGAGATGTGGAAGTCGTACAACGCCTTCGTTCTGCTGGCTGTTCCCTTCTTTTTACTCGCGGCGAATTTAATGAATGCCGCGGGTATTACCGATCGGCTCGTGGCCTTGGCGCGGGCGTTGGTGGGGCATTTGCCGGGGGGGCTGGGACACATCAATGTGGTGGTGAGCATGCTGTTCGCCGGGATTTCAGGTTCTTCGACAGCGGACGCGGCTGGCATAGGGTCCTTGCTGATTCCGTCGATGAAGAAGCAGGGTTATGACACGAGCTTCTCGGTTGCCATTACGGCTTGCTCATCGGTGATGGGAGTCATCATTCCGCCTAGCATTTTGATGGTGGTTTGGGGCGGTTTGATGTCGGTGTCGATCGGGGGTTTGTTTCTGGCCGGGGTGGTTCCGGGGATTCTGATTGCGGGTTGTATGATGGGGACTGTTTATGTGTATGCCAAAAAGCGGCAGTATCCCATTGAGCAGAAATCGTCGGTCCAGGAATTAGGAAGCGCGGTGCAGAGGGCATTTTTGTCGCTGATGACGCCCTTTATTATTGTCGGAGGGATTGTTGGTGGGTTCTTTACGCCAACCGAGGCTTCAGTCATCGCAGTATTGTATGCCGCCATCTTGGGCGGGTTGGTGTATCGCAGCATTCCTTTGAAGGCGTTTTCTAAGGTGATTTACAATTCGGCGCGATTCGCTGCGATTTCCCTCTTCTGTATCGGGACGGCTTCGGCTTTTGGTTGGATTCTTGCCTACTATCGGGTGCCACAGGCCTTGGTTGAATCATTGACGGGCTGGGGAACGGGAATGGTAGGAACGGGGTTTCTGGTCGCGTTGTGTTTCTTGATTGTGGGGATGTTTATCGATGCGATCCCGGCGATTATCATTCTTGGAACGGTGCTCTTTCCCTTGGCGGAAGGAGTGGGGATGCATGCGATTCACTTTGCCATGATAGGGATCATCTCTCTTGCTTTTGGCCTGGTCACTCCGCCGTATGGCTTGTGTTTGTTGATTTCCTGTTCACTTGGGAAAATCCGGGTCTCGGAAGCGCTCGTGGATGTGGGGGTGATTTTGCTCCCGATGTTGATTCTATTGGCTATCGTGGTGCTCTTTCCGAGTTTGGTATTGTTCCTGCCGAGGCTCTTAGCACCTGGTTTCTTGTGACTCACTCGATTTCTGGAGTGTCCGTGACCTGTGCTTAAGCGAAGCTGGGTGAGGTTTTTTGTGAACTTTCCATCCTCCACTTTACATAAAGACCGACCGGGAATACATTAAGGGCCATGGCATCTCAGTTCGACGACACCGACTTTATTGATCGCGAGTTTCAGGAATCCCAACAAACCGCCGTGATAGGGGAGGAGGCCGCTGAGCCGAGTGTTGCGGCGAGCCCGGAAACGGCTCTGACGAGTGCGAGTGCATCGGCACCGTTACCGACTCGCGAAGAGTTGGAAGCTAAGGTAGGGGACACGCAAGTTCGTTTGTCCAAGCTCAAGCGTCAGCAGGAGCTCCTGGAGCAGCAGCGAACCGCCCTTGAGGAAACCCGTCGTCGTCGTAAGGAATTCCAGGATGGCAAGACAGAGATGCTACAGCATCTGACACGTGGCATCGCCTTGCTTGAAGAATCGGAGCTGGCGCTCCGCCGTGATTCAACCCAAATGACTAAAGCTCTAGAGGGTTTTCAGGGAAGCCTTGAGAAGATTGAGAGTTTTTCGGAGGAGGCTTGGACCGCTGAGAACGTAGAAGTGGAACTCACCAAGGCCCTGACGGCGATCGAAAACGCCCGTATGGAGTGGAATTCTGCCCGTCTGAAATGGTCCTTTCTAGATGGCAATGGCCCTCTCCCGAATTCGGAGCCGGCCGAGTCAACAAAGGCCTCAGCCGTGGCCTCGATTGCGGAGCTTCCTTTTGCCCAACTCTGCCGACTTGGCATCGCCTTTACCTGGCCTTTGGTGGCCATTGGAGCGATTGCGGTCGCAGTTCTCCTCTTCCGATAGATCTAGGGTTGTTTTTTGGTTCGGATCTGGTTTTCATTTCGGCATGGCACTGTTTCAACGTCAAGCGGACCCCATTTCAGAGCGCGAACGTGCGCTCGAGATGGAGATGCGGGCTCTTGAGGAGCAGATTGCAGCGTTGAACGACGAAGCTGAGGCGACCGAACAGCTGCCTCGCGTCCGTTCGACCGTAAGACCCCGCGAAATTCCTGCTCGTAACCCGTTCTCGGCGGGGCAAGAGGTGGTCTTCGAGCCCGTTGATAACGAACCCATCACGGAACCCGAACCTTTGGATGTCAATTCAGCTCACTATAACGAGCAAGGGGTGAAGAAGCTCGATTTGGTGCGTGTCTGGAAACAGCTCCAAGCTTACCTGCGGCGCTCACCTGGGGCGCAATCCAAGTTTGTCAATTACCTGGCCGCTGGCAGCATTCAGGGGATTCGCCCGTTGCGATATGAACGCCGAATTGCCCGAAACCGATTCTTAGTGATGTTCGGCCTCTTGGTGCTGGTCATGTTCAGTGTTTTTGCTCTTATCCAAGGGCGGCTTTAGTTTCTTTCGTCGTGAGCCCTCGATTTTCGAGTGGATCGTCTTGCCGGACTGAAGACGGCGTTTTTCTCTGTTTCTATTCTGATTTTGGACTCGCGCGGGTTCGTTTCCCGGATGCGATGTTCGAGTCCGAGTTGAAGGGAATCGACCAGAGCGGCGAGGTACGCGTTGAGTGGAGGGAGTCGACGCACGGCGTCATTCGTCGGATCCTTCGAGGGGAATCTGTCGGGCCTCTACCTCCTCTAGACCTTCACGGAACTGATTTCCAACGTCAGGTTTGGGCGGCTTTGTTGACCATACCCCTGGGGGAAACTCGCACGTACGGCGAGATCGCTGAGCAGATTGGGAATCCAGATTCTGTTCGAGCGGTGGGGAGGGCCTGTGGGGCCAACCCGATTCCATTAATCGTGCCCTGTCATCGCGTGCTTGCTGCGGGCAATCGCCTCGGGGGCTTTTCTGGGGGGCAGGGGTGGAAACCTCGACTCTTGGAGAGAGAAGGGTGGACTGCCGGAAGTGATTTGCCTTTATTTCAGGACGGGAACCAATCGGACCCGCCTTAGATCCATCACGGCGCCAGCGGCTTTGTGGATGGGTTTGACCGCGAGTTGGTATTCATCGGGACGGCGCAGGGTGATCTGTCCGATGTAGCGCGGCACGAAGTTTTGGAAGTGGCCGGTTTCTTCGACCTTGAAAGTAAGCTCTTCCGAGCCTACTTCGATCTTCACATCGCTACCGCCATGTCCCTTGCCGCAACCTTGGAGGATTTCCACGGCAAAGGTGCCGGGGCGGCGGACGGTGAAATCCCAGTAAGCCCAATCGCTTTCGTTGACCCAGTAGCCGACGGTGTTCTTGTGGGGGAAACGCTCGTACTGGACTTTGACGCCCTGAATCGTCACGTCGCTCGCATGAAGGGTGACGGATCCATCCACGTTCTGAATAGTCAGATTCCCTTCATTGGTCGGTTCGAGCGTGATGGTCTTCAGGTTCATTACGGCTCCACCGTCCAGCTTAAGGCAACGAACGTTGATCTCAGTTAATCCGCTCTTGGGTATGTAGATGCGGCCTAGTTTGAGGGTGCGATAACGGTACCAGGACCCCGTGGGTTCGAGCGTCCCGCTGGCTTGGGATCCGGCTGCGCTTACGCGAATGGATGTCTGATCTCCTGAGGCCTTGCTGTAGGTGAGGTAGGCGTCATACATGCCCGGGCGGGTGGCCTTGTAGTTCCACGCTACAGAATCTTCCTTATTTGCCCAGAAGCCGATCCGATAGTTGCCCGGATTCGCTTCGAGTTTTGCGGTCTTACCTCTCACATCGCAGTCTTTGGCGGACAGCTGAATGAGTCCGAAAGCGCTTTGGTCGGTGTCCTCGCCGGTTTCGAGAGTGAGCGTGAGTTGGGCTTGCGGGCGAGGGTGACGTGGGAGAATGACAAAGGTTTGAGACTTGGCTGAGTCGATTTGAATATCGAGAAAGTGGCGGATCCCATCGATGCTTGTTGAGGCCC
The DNA here is from genome assembly GCA_964342405.1 of uncultured Verrucomicrobiota bacterium. GTDB lineage: Bacteria > Verrucomicrobiota > Verrucomicrobiia > Limisphaerales > AAA164-E04 > UBA2970. The sequence continues at coordinate 7,730 of CAYFGX010000059.1, forward strand.
GAGTGATCTGGCCAAGTTGAGCGGGAATTAAAATTCTTTCTTTGCCCTGGGCTTCGGCAACGACAGCCTGGTGAATGCCCGGTCGGTCCGTCGTTGAGAGACTCCCCCAATCGGTCTTCCAGTCTTCGGCGAGGAGGGCAATCGGTGTGCAGAGAACACAGAGAAACAGGAGTGCGGTGTGAGATTTCATAGTGCTTGATGAGGAGGATGCTCGGATGCTCGGACTTCGTAAAGGACTTTAGCGAGTGGGTATCCTGCCTGGAGTTTCAGTTCGTTGAACCCTCGACCTCGCGAACGGGAACACATTGATTTGCTGGTGGCATCGTGGCATACCCAGGGGATGCGATATCGTCGATTCGGCAGAACGGAACTCAACATGCCCGTGTTTTCCTGTGGAGGGATGCGGTATCAGCACAAGTGGAATGACGTGGCGCCTGAAGACATTCCTCGCAAGAATCAGGAGAACCTTGAAGCGACCATCCATCGCGCCCTTGAATTAGGGATCAATCATATTGAGACCGCTCGCGGCTACGGCACCTCTGAGATGCAATTGGGGTGGGTGTTGCCAAAGCTGGATCGCGACAAGATGATTGTTCAAACTAAGGTGGCTCCGTTTGCGACGCAGGAGGAGTTTTATCGCACCTTCGAGCAATCCATGGACTACCTGAAGCTGGACTATGTGGACCTCCTTTCGCTACATGGCATTAACAACCGGGAGTTGCTTGATTGGTCGATAGGAAAGGGGGGCTGTCTAGAAGCCGCTCGAAAGCTTCAACGCGAGGGGCGGGCTCGACACATTGGTTTCTCAACGCACGCCACGCCGGATCTGATTTTAGAAGCGGTTCGTACGGACGCCTTCGATTATATGAACGTCCACTGGTATTTCGTGAATGATCTCAATTGGCAAGCCGTTGTCGAAGCCCAGGAGAGAGACATGGGCTTGTTTATTATTAGCCCGAACGACAAGGGCGGGAAACTTTATGATCCGCCGAAGAAGCTCGTTGATCTATGTGCGCCTGTATCCCCGATGGTATTCAACGATCTCTACTGTCTTTCACGTCCGGAAGTGCACACACTCAGCCTCGGCGCAGCGCGGCCTTCAGATTTTGATGAACATCTGAAAGCTCTGGATCACTACGATGCCATGGACGAAGTGGTGGCCCCGATCGAAGCGCGCTTGCGTGCGGAGATGAACCGGGTTCTGGGTGAGGATTGGTGCCAGGGTTGGTGGCGCGGTCTCCCTGAGTACGTTGACGTGCCAGGCGAGGTGAATCTTGTTGAAATCCTCCGCCTGTGGACCTACGCGAAGTCGCTTGACTTAGTGGAGTGGGGCAAGATGCGCTACAACCTTTTGGGGCAGGCCGAACATTGGTTCCCTGGGCAGAATGTGTCCCATTTACCAAAAGACACTCTAGGGCAGAGTGTTTCTCAAAGCCAATTTGCCGATCGAATAGGCGTCATTCTTGAGGAGGCGCATACGATGCTCTACGATGTCCCCAAGAAGCGCTTGAGTCAGAGTTAAATCAGGCTGCGAGGGCTTGATTCTTATTCCTTTGTCGACGGTGAAGGAAGATCCCTGCCAATGCTAGAACACCCGTGAAAGTTGCCCATTCTGCCGGTTCGGGGACGACGGCGGCAGTACCGTTCATAAAGAATGAATTGCTGCCGGGAAGGCCATCAAAGTTTGCCGTCCAACTGATGCTCGCACTCTGATCTGCCATCGCGACGTCGGGTTGCAGGATTGGAATGCCATCTCCGATCACGAAGTTGAGATCTGAAGATTGGAGGAAGAATTCGAACCCGAGGCCGTTGGCGGTTGACATCGTGTAGCTGAAGGTATTCGAAGGGAGCGGATCAGAAAACGTGACGTTGGTAGCGTTGATCTTAAACTCCTCAAGACCCGGGTTGGTGGTACTATTGACGATCTGTAAGTCGAAATCGTGTGTGCTAAACGACATTGGGGTTGTATCAGGGTTCCCGCTTACTGTGAATGTGAGATTGGGGCTGCCAGTAGCATTGAATTCGTAGAGCCCCACATTTGGATTTGCATTCGCGTCGGCCTGATTGCTAGGGCCCTGAACGTTTAAGCTGAAGGCGTAAGGAGCATTATTGAATCGGGCGTCGAGAATGTCGCTGAGCGCGTCTTGAACGACGTCATCGATCGTCCCCTGATAGGTCCAGTTGAACGACTGTGCCTGTGTTTCACTCGGTGACGCGAGACCGAGAGCCAATACTGAAACCAACCAAAAATGCTTCATCGATACTATTGATTCGTGATCGTATAGATCTCGTTCAAAGAGTAGGAGGTTTGTAGCATAGCTCGTGGTGTAGGGCTAGCACAAAAATGCCGACGTACTGGTAGGGATCGCCTCGTCAGGGTCGTCTAACGGTGGATGAGGCGAGGGCTTTGCTACGAGTCATTTCCCGAGCCTAACTGAGCTAAAATCAGGCGGCTCGCGTAAGCCCTTTGTGTAGTGATATCTATGGGTGAGTGTTTGGAAACACTTCGAGCCCGCTCTTTTGCCCTTTCGGTCAAATCTTGACGTCGCAAAGCGCGGCTGCGTGGCGGAGAGCGGCGATTTTGTCATCCCAATTCGGGATGAATTCTTGAGCGACGTAACCCTTGTATCCCGTTCGGAGAATGGCTCGAAGGACGGCGGGGTAGTTAATCTCTTGGTCCTCGTCTAATTCCCCTCTGCCAGGATTGCCCGCCGTGTGGTAGTGCCCGATGAGATCCTGGTACTGATTGATCCGGCGGATGATGTCGCCATTCATGACCTGAACGTGGTAGATATCGAAGAGCAGCTTCATGTTGGGTGAATCCACTCGTTTGATGAGGTCAACGCAGAAGTCAACGTCATCTCCGAAGTAGCCAGGATGGCCTTTCATCGGATGAGTGTCGTCTCTCGAATTGAGATGCTCAAGAACCAGGTTCACGTTCTTGGCTTCCGCATGTTTCATAACGCTCTTCCAAAGTTCGACGCAATTCTTAGTCCCTTGTTCGACGGAGATTCCAGCTTCACTCATCCCGGTGAAGGTGATCACGTTCTTGGTGCCAATCGATGCCGCTAGATCAATTCCGTCGATGAGCTTCTGTCTACAGTGAGCGTGATTCTCTGTTGTAACGGGGCCCTGAGCGAATCCGTGGCTAGGAACCAAGGAAATCTTCAGTCCGAGTTCTCGGATCTCTGGGTAGAAACTAGGATTCACGCCCTCCATGGCGACCAGCCCAATCTCCTTGCAGTGTTTGGCCAATGTGACGGGAGGCATGGGATTGAAGCACCACCCCATTATAGACTGGCGAATCTGGCCGTGCTTCACAACGGCAGCCGCGTGTGTGTCAGGCTCGAGAAATTTGGAGCCGAGCCCCGCGCAGGCAATGCCTTTCAGACTTCGGGTGAGAAAACGACGGCGATTAAGTATGGAACTCATCGTGATTGGAAGCGGTTGGAACGGCTTTAGCGTTGCGGTTTGAGGTCGTAGGAGAAGAGATTGTTTTGATCTCGAAGGACAAGTCGGCCATTGGCGATGACGGGGTGAGCCCAGCTTTGTCGTCGGCTGCGGTCGGGTTGCTTGAAGCGGCCTTTCTCCACGTAGGCTTCGGGATTGGCTTCGATTAAAGCGATTGGGCCTTTCTCGCTCCGCAGGTAGAGGTGGCCGTCTGCGTAGCTCAGTGAGCCCTTGCCAACACTTCGTTGCTCCCATTTTACGTCGCCTGTCGCGAGCTCCATACAAACGAGAATGGGGCCGCTGGAGGCGTAAATGTGGTCGTCGACACGAATCGCACCGCCGTGATGATTCTTGATGTCACGGTTCTTGTAGCGTTCCTCAACGTGGAATCGGTCGCCTTGTTTGGTGACATCAAACAGGTTGCAGCCTACATTGTAGCCGGAGGTGACGAAGATGCTTCCCTCGTGATGGATGGGGGTTGGAATGACCGCCGTTTTACCTCGCCGTCGAGCTTTCCAAATCAGTTTTCCCGTCGAGGGCGAGATGCCAGCCAATGAATCCCCGGTAAGGGTGAGGTATTGAACCTTGCCGTGTATGGTCTCTTTTACAATTGATGTGTAGGCGGCTTCGTCCTTGAGTTCGGTTGTTCTCCACACCAAATCTCCGTTTGCTCGGTTGAGGCAGACGACCGTGCCTTCCCGGCCTCCGGGGGAGCATACGACGCGGTCTCCATCGACCAAGACGGATTCCGAGTAGCCCCATCCAGACATCATTTTGCCGTCGAAATCTTTCTTAATGTTGCGTTGCCAGACGATCGTGCCTTGTTCTGTGTCGAGGCACGTGAGATCGCCTCCCGCGCCGAGTGTGAAAACGTGCTTTCCCGCAACGGTTGGCGTCGATCGGGGACCATGTGAGTAGCCGACATCGCGCTCGGCTTTGGCAGTTCGGGTTTCCCAAATCAGCGATCCATTCTCTTCGTTAAGCGCCCAGGCGAATTCCTCGTCTCCGCGATAGCTTGCGCCGAATATTTTTCCCTGATCGATCGACGGAGTGGCGTAGCCTTCCCCGAGATTGTCGATCTTCCACAATAGAGGGGGGCCTTCTGCGGGCCACTCCTTGAGAAGGCCGGTTTCTTGGGATTTTCCATCTCGATTAGCTCCACGCCATTGCGGCCAGGAGTCGGCTGCAAGGTTGAGGGAAAGGATGACTGTGGCTCCAAGGGCCAAACCGAAGCTTTGAAGTGAAGGTAATGTCCTAGACATGAGTCGATTGGTATTCTTGCAATCTTCTCATATTCGTCGAGAACTTTCGACTGCTTGACTGGTTGCGAATTCCCTCCCGGATGTTCGTTTGCTCAGGCGACGATTCGACTGCCCAGGCTTGAAGGCTGTATGGCGTGTGCTAGGGTCGAGTGAAAGCGTAAGAGTGATGAAGAGTAAAAGTGTCGTGCCGGTTGTTGTCCTGTTGGTGTTGGGCTGTATTGTGATCTTCGGTGGATTGGCGGGTAGGCGTCCTGCTGCAGCAGCCGAGAGTTTGATGCTCTACGTTGAGTTCTTCACCACCTTCGGCAAATTAATCGCCGTCTTGGCTGCTTCCTGGATGCTGGTCCGGGCGATCGGTGGGGCTTCTTTGGCCCACTTGGCCCCGCTTTCTCTACCTTTGATCGCAGGCGTCGTGATCTCCAACGGGCACTGGTCGGGTGTTGCTGCCCTGGGAACTGTGGCGAGCTTGATCGTGGTGCGAGAAATCTGGAGCGATGCAAGTCGCACTCGTGAGGTCAAAAATCGCGGAGATGGTGGTCGCCGCAGAGGGGGCGATCGCAAAGGGGCGGCTCCGAGCGGTGGGCGCGAGCCGGGGAATAAGTCTGGCTAGAAGACCTGGCTCGCCTTGAGGTCAATCTTCCATTCTTGTCCGACTTTTTGGAAGGCGACTGGGATTGCTTCTCCATCCAGAGCCGTTTGTATGTGCATTGTGATGGCCTCGTCACTTGTTTGATCCTGCCGCGCGATGCGGAATGCGTGAATGCTGTTCGTGAATTCACGCATCGTTTCTGAAGCGGCTGCACGTTTTTCGTCGCTCAAACCGTTGAGAGGATTCTGCGATTGATCTTCGATATGTGTGAGTGAGGCTAGAGCCTCGACATTGCCGGCGCTGAGGTAGTGGAAAATGGTGGTGACAGCTGCCGTCGGATTGCGCATTCCGGCATTCTTCCAACGATCTTTGGATATGAATCCCAGGGATTCCGTGTCTAGGTTTCCTCGTTGTTGCGACTGTTCCAGACTGGCCACAAGTTGTGAATGCCGCTCTTTGACCTGAGCCAGGGAGTTCGTTTGTTGTCGCAGTTGCCGGACTTCGTTGCGCAAACGGTGAAGTTCCTTGTTCTCGCGCTTCAGCTTCTCAATCTGCGCTTCCAAATCTGCCGGCGCCTCTTCGATTGTCTTTAAATTCTCCTCTAGTTGGCGGATCTCTGCCTCGACCTTTTTAGCTTTGGCAAGTTCTGCTTCGACTGCTTTGTAGGCGATGAACTGTTGGGTTCCGTAGGCGAGTAAAAGGAGCGATATGATGGAGCCGAGGATGAGGGTTGGCTTTTTCATGAGAGTCGGTGTTTTTCTGCGGTGTTGCTTATCGTTCGAGCTTGAGATTGCCTCCCTCGGCGATGAGTTCAACGCCTCCGTCTAAGAAGACGGAGCCAGAGAGGACACTCCCGTCGTAGAGGCCGATATTTTGATGGATTGGGCATTGCGTGATGACCGTTCGGGAATCGGCCAGCTCGGGCGAACCGAGTTTCCAGAGATAGGTGTGATTCTCTGGTCCCACATTCTCATGGTTTTTGGGATCGTGGTTGGGGTCGCTGGGACACTGTAGAGGGCGGTCGCTTCCTCCAATATAGGGAATCAAGTCGATGAGTGTTTCCGTCCGGATTTGCTCGCTCATTGCGATCCGGTAGGCCAATCCAATTTGTTTGAGATTGTTGATGCACTGGATGCGACGAGCTCGCTCGCGGGCTTCGCCAAGGACATCGTGAGTCAAGTCCATTCCTCGATCTCCGTAGCGATTCAATTCTTCCTGAAGTCGATTGTTTTCTACAGTCAATCTGTTGGTTTCCGCCACGAGCGCGAGAAGGTTTTCTTTCTCTTCTCGGAGCTGGATGATCTCGGTGCGTTGCTGTTTCAATTGCCGGAGATACTCGAGTCGCCCCTTCTGTTGAGATCGTTTCCCAATCGCATCCTTGAGGCTGCCTCGCTTGTTCTCCAGTTCTCTCAGTGCTCGTGTGGCGCCTTCGAGCGAGGGATAGCGATTGGATTGTGCGGTGATAAAGACGGCCGCGAGAACAGAAACCAAAGTGAAACCGAGCCGCGGAATCCATTGGCCCCAGAAGTTTGGGGAAATGATGCCGGGTTGAGTTCGCGGTGGCTCGGCCACGCGTTTGGCATCTCTGAGCAAATCGGGCAATAGATCCTGGGGCGGGTGCGGGGTAGGCGCATTGCGAAGGATCTTTTCAATCTTCTGAGTGTGATGATCTTTCATGGGGTGGAGGTGGTGACGTTATTGAGTGGTGACGGAGGTGGTCTGTTCCTTGATGAGTGTGGTCGCGGCTCGGATGCGGTTCTTGATCGTACTGACGGAAACGTTTAACAGCTCAGCCGTTTCGCTGAGTGTGAGCTGTTGGTAGTAGTGGAGATCAAGCGGTAGCCGAAGCTCGTCTTCAAGTCGGTCAACCAATTCGTAGACGCGATGGGCGAGATCTCGTTCCTCGAGACTTGTTGACGGGGAGGGGCTCAGCTCCTCGCTTTGGGCCCACCAGAGAGTCTCTCGGTTACTTTGGCGCGTCTGATGTCGAACCCAGTCGACGTACGTGTGGTGAGCGATTCGATAGAGCCAGGTGGTGAAACGAGATTCTTCCCGATATTTTTCGAGCGAGCGCCAGGCTTCAGTGAAGACCTTCTGGGTGAGATCGGCTGCGTCTTCGTCGTTGCAGGTTTGGCGTCGGAGGTAGGCGAAGATGTTTTGGTAGAATCTCTGGATGAGCTCGGCCGCCGCTTGCTCATTGCCCCGCCTGGCTTGGGCTGCCAAATGTTCGCTTGAGAGACTCATGATGATCTGTTTTCTCTCTCTTAGTCGTCACCGAAGGACCGGGTGGGCAAAAGATTTTGTTTTTATTCTTCAGGCCGGTTTTCAGCTATGGAAGCAAGCGATGAATTGCTTGGGAACCAAAATCGTGGTGGACTCTCGGCGGGAGAACGTGTGATGAAGGAACGAATGTACGCGCCACAAGCATTTCGAGTAGAGGACAGGGAACGGCTCCAGGCATTCATTGCTCAGGTTGGATTTGGTTTGCTCGTGTCGGGCCACTCCCAAGGAGCGTCACAGAGCTCGTGGTTGCCATTCCTCCTGAGTGAGGATGGGCAATCGCTTGAGGGGCATCTGGCACGGGCGAATCCTCAGTGGAAGGGGTGGGAGAAGGAAGCCTTTGTAAGCGTCCATTTCTTGGGGCCTCATGCCTACATTTCGCCCAATGCATATCCCGCGGGGCCCAGTGTTCCCACTTGGAACTATGCTGCGGCCCGTGTGGATGGCGAGATTGAGATCGTTCATGATAATGCATTGAGGGTGGAGATTGTGGCTCGTTTGGTGGAAGCGAATGAAGCCTCTCAGGAACCTCCGTGGCAGTTTGAGAGAGATTCAGAATTTGTGCAGGGACTGCTCAAAGCGATCGTTTGTTTTCGCATCAACATTCGACAGATTTGCGGAAGCTTCAAAATGAGTCAGAATAAGGAAGCGGGAAGTAGAAAACGCGTCATTCGCTACTTGAAGCAGTCAGGTGGACTCTTAGATCAGGCCTGTGCTGCCTTCATGGAGGGCATGGATGCGGACCCGACTTGGAAATCGGGAGAAGCCTGATTATGGTGCCGTCAGGCGATCGATGCGTGATGCGGTGAGTTCGCGATGGGAGAAGTTTGGAGAGCTTGAATGATGAACACGACTTATCAACAGGGAGTTCCGGTTCTGGACTATGGAGATTTCGCGGGTGGCGATTCCTCCCGGCAGAATCAGTTTGTGGCCGCGCTGCTGGATGCTTACCACGAGATCGGCTTCGTCGGTGTGCAAAATCACGGGGTTGCGGCCGAGACGATTGATTCACTCTACTCGGCGGCATGGGACTTCTCGGCATTACCGGATGCGACGAAGGGTGCCTACCATCGTCCGGATCTCTTCGGGCAGCGAGGCTACACGCCCAAAGGGAAAGAACATGCGAAAGGAGCCAAAGTGGGTGACTTGAAAGAGTTCTTCCACGTCGGGCAGGAGTTGGATGAAGCACGCTTAGGAGAATTGGGCTACCCGGCCAACGTGTGGCCCTCTGAAGTGCCCCAACTTCAAACGAGTGCCGTGAATCTTTTTCGAGCTCTCGAGGACTTGGGGCATGGAATGCTCGACGCGATTTTTGTCGGACTGGGGATTGATCCCGGGCACTTTTCGTCCGATGTGCGAGAGGGCAACTCAATTCTAAGAATTGCTCATTATTTTCCCATCGAAGATCCAAGTGCTCTCCCTTCAGAAGCGGTTCGTGCCGCAGCCCACGGGGACATCAATCTGATTACCCTATTGGTTGGCGCGAGTGCGGATGGACTTGAGCTTCAACGGCGAGATGGCGCATGGATGCCGGTCAATGTGGAATCGGATACGATTGTGGTCAACGTGGGAGACATGCTTGAGCGTTTGACGAATGGAAGACTTCGTTCAACGATCCACCGGGTGGTGAATCCACCGCCCGAGCGATGTCACGAAGCCCGGCTCTCGATGCCATTCTTCATGCATCCAAAAGCCTCAATGGACCTTTCTGCCTTGGAATGCTGCATGGATGAAGAACATCCGAAGCAGTTTGAAGACATCACTGCCGGGGCGTTCCTACAGGAACGCCTCCGGGAGATCGGTCTGAAGTAGCAATCGTTTGCTTAAAACTTCCGTGAGCTAGACTGGTTAGCTGAAGGGAAGTCTGCTGGAATCTCAGTTTGGGTAACCTTGCCGGTAGCGGCCCATTCGGCGCCGCGCTGCAGGGTGACGATGAAGCCAACACATTCGGCTGAGTAATCAGCGTGTCCCATTGGGGTATGGAAAACTCGGCCTTTTCCGTGATTCAAGGCCATCATCATGGGCTCGTGACGCCCTGTTCCCTTTTTATCCTTAGACGAATAGGTGGTGGCGAGGACTTCCATGTTGAGAGCGGGGCCTCGGAGACGGTCGTAAAGTTCGTCTTTGGCGTGCAACCATTGTTTAGGCATGCCTTTGGTGATCGGGTGGGCGCTATTTCTAATCGTGATTTGGTATTCGTGCTGCGGGCCATGAGAACCGCCTCGTCCTGGAGACGTGTCACGAATGAGTTCGCCCGCATCATTGTAGTAGACGTAGGGGCCACTCTTCTCGCTACGATCTCCCCAGCCGCCGAGCCCGATCATCTCGTTGTAAGCATCCCACTCTGGCCAGCAATTGTCCGCGGCATGCACGACGACGAGGCCGCCGCCTGACTTGATGTAATCCTCAAATGCTTCCCGAGTGGCAGCTGGCCAAGGTTGAGCCCGCCAACCGTTATTGTTGATCACGACGTCGTAATTGGAAAACTGTGGTGAAAAATCGGGGTCGGGGATGGGCTGTCTCGTGGCGCTCGTTTCATCGCCGTTCTCGAGTGGGAACTTTTCAAAATACTGTGCCCCTTGCCAGGTGAACTGGGTTCGCTCGACGTGAACGGTGAAGAGTCCCGATTCTTCGAGATACTGCTTCATCATCACCGTGATTTTGGGCCACATACCGTGATTGTTTTGGCCGTCAACAATCAAGGCTTTCAATTTGGGCGTCGCTGCGTGGGATCCGGCGATGCTCATGAGGGCGAGGACGAGTGAAAGTCTTAGTGCAAACATAGAGTTTCTGTATTCAATTTTCGTAGATCCCCGCTGGCAATCTGCCGGTGTGGCGACCATGTTTTTGCGTGGAACGCGAAAATCATAGAAAGTTGCTGCTATTGCGGTAAAGGGTATTCTCCTCGTTTGGCATGGCTGAGAGCTTCGTCCTCAGGGGAGGGGGGGCGTTCTGGGACCGGGCACTGGGGACCCGGTCGGTTCAGTTCAGGGTGAGATCGGACGGGTCGTTCGTTCCTGAAGCCAACGGACATCTGGGTTATTGGGGGAGGGTTGATTCCAGAGGTCCAGCAACTGGTCCTTCACCAAGGGCGGAATGGTTCTGGCATCTCGCCATCGGCGCTGCTCGACATGGCCATCGGCAAACGCGAAGTTGCCTGCGTTGGCGTGGTAGCTTGCGGGGTAATCATATTGGGCGAATCGATATTCCGCTGGAGAATTGGGCCAACCGAGCATCTCGGTGATAAAGTTCGAGTAGTTGATGCTGTCTTCCCGCATATCAAGGAAAACGAAGAGGTTAGAGGGACCCGGATCGTTCATTTGATCCAGCTTGCTGTAGACCTTGAACCGAGGATCGTAGGGGCCGCGATCCCAGCCTCCCACGTAGAAATTCATCGAATAAGAGCGCACCCGAGGCAAGCGTCGCCCATTGACGGGAACCGAACTCCGATCACTCGGGCAGCGCCAAATCGCGGTGGACTCGCCGCAGTAGGGCCACAGGAGACTTTTGCGAATATCTTGATTCGGATCCCAGTTCGAAGCGTTCTCGGGATTGAAGTCCATCAACCCGTTCACCCAAGCGAAGCGGGTGCGCGTGGCGCTGGCGTAAGGAACGGAACTGTTGTTGTCCAGACCGTACATCATCCAGGCGGTGCTCAACTGCCGAACATTGTTGAGGCATTGGATGCCTTTGGCCTTTGCCTTGGCTGTCCCGAGGGCCGGGAGGAGGAGCCCGGCCAGAATGGCGATGATCGCGATTACGACGAGTAATTCGATGAGCGTGAAGCCACTGTGGTGGCCTTGAGTATGTCCTGGATTGACTCGCCTCCGCCGCGGAAAGCGACTTGGGACAATTTCTCTAATAGGGCTCAGCATCGACCGGTTCACGGGAGTTATCGAAGAAAAGGATGGAGCGTTGGGATTGGATGCTTCAGAGCGCGTCGGGGCTAACGTTGATAGGAAGTGCTGGGACGGGTTGTTCTCTCTTGCAGCCACCGGATGTCTGGATTGTTTGGCGAAGGTAGATTTCGTTCCTCCAAGTACTGCCCTTTCACGATCGGCGGTTTGGTTCGAGGATCGATCCAACGTTTGACCTCTGAATGTCCGTCGGCAAAGGAGAGTCCTCCCGACCCGGCATGGTAACTTGCTGGATAGTCGACCCCTGCGAATCGGTATTTCTCGGGTTCGTTTGGCCATCCGTCCATTGCCGTCGCAAAGTTTCCTGTGTTGATGCTGTCTTCCCGCATGTCGAGAAACAGGAAAATGCTCGAGGGGCCGGGATCGCCCATCGAATCGAGTTGCTTATAGACGCGGAAACCCGCGTTGTAGGGTGGCCCGTCCCATCCGCCGACGTGGAGATTCATCGAGTAGGTTCTGATCCGCGGAATGCGTTGATTGTTGACTTCGACGAAACTCCGGTCAGCAGGGCATCGCCAGATTGCGAGGGACTCGCCGCAGTAGGGCCAAAGTCGACCTGTTCGAATATCTTGATCGGGGTCCCAGTTGGAGCGGTTCTCGGGGTTGAAATCCATCGTGCCGTTCACCCAGGAATAGGGTGTGTTGGAGGAAGTTGCGAGGGGGACTTTGCCCTCGTTATCCCCGGCGTACATCATCCATGCCAAAGTCAATTGCTTGGTATGGTTCATACACTGAATGTTCCGAGCTTTTGCCTTGGCCGTGCTCAGAGCAGGAAGAAGCATACCAGCCAAAATCGCGATGATCGCGATCACAACGAGCAACTCGATTAAGGTGAAGGCACTTCGTGAACCTGACATGAGCCTGTTTTTTAACGTTCCCTCTGCACGAACATAGCAAACCTAGAGCAGAATTCAGTCCGCAAATTGAAATTATCGCAATTTGCGAGTGATGTTCTGTTGACTCCTTTTGAGAGGCCAGCTGGTCAGCTCTATTCCATGGCTGCGCAATGTTTGGACGTGCTGGCAGTGGTTTGCCGGTAATGAAGTCGGGTGAAGCTTCATTGAGGTGACGCTTGGACGGGCGTCATTTTGTGGGAACTCGGCACGATTTTGGGAGAAATTGGTCCTGGTGAAGGCCCCGTCGAGGCCACGAACGCTTGGAAGTGGGTCTGGAGATCACGGCGGCTTTTTCGAGCCAAATGAAGGGCCCAGCTCACGGAGGCCAACTGCCAAAGGAACACCAAGACGGCCGTATCGGATTGTTGGACACCGCCCATGACATACCCCACAAGGAGAAGTACGGCGATCCAGGAGTAGGCCATCACCCGCCCAATTGTCTTGAAGGTCGCTCGGTTTGGCTTGTCCTGAATGAGGCCTTCGCGTAGGCCGAGCCAGATGAGCGCTTGGAGATCGATGAACAAGAGCAGAGTCCCTCCACCAAGAATGAGCGTTAGTAAGAGGAGCGTTTCTCCATCAAGGGGAGCCTGGCCGAAAGAGAGAAAAACGAAACCGATGATGGCAGCAAGGTTCAAGGTGCAGAGAAGCTGTGCAGGGCGACGGTATTGCTGTCGCAGACTCTCGTGATAGGCCGAGGGAACCAGATGCTGGGGTTGTGGCGTGACACACAGAAGCTCCAGAAAACCGGAGCGCTTGTCGGTATGAATGCGTCGGCAGGCATCCGCGGTCACGAGGCTCTTGAGCAGAATGTGAAGGGGAAAAAGCGAGTAGAATCCGATTGCCAACCACATTGGCTCCCCTTTGAAGAACATCCAAAGAAAGGGCACCGTTGCGATCAGAAGTAATGCCCAGAGCATGTGGTTGTCTTGCCCAAAATTTGATGTGACCCAGTTAAATGGATGTTGTGTCGTGCTGGAGGGAGACAGTCTTCGATCGTTCTGACGCTGAGATCTAGGCTGGGCTCCAACTCCTATGTGAGTTCGGGCTCTTGTCGCTGTTGAGGGAGGGAGCATTGAATGAGAGGGAATCGTTTTCCTCCAGCTCGACGTGAGCCCGGTGGCCAGGATGAAAAAGAATGAAGCTATTCCGAGGATTGTGGCAAGCGCTGTCCAGAAGGGAAGAATCGTCGGTGTGGACCATGCCGTCTTCAGGAGTGTGAACGGGCTTATCAAGAGCAGCAAGGGATGCAGGGCAACGGAGTTGAAAGCCCAAAAAACGAATCGTTCTAGGAGTGGGGGAGCAAAAGCGAAAAGGCCGATGATGAGGGCCGAGGCAGTCATCGATTGCTTCGGGCTGTCGAGGGCGGCCGATGCGAGTAGGCCGACGCTAAGCGAAAGTAAAAGGCAAGTCGTGAGCGCCAGCGCTGTTCTGATGAACATGTCGTCGGTGACTCCACCGAAAAGCATCGACAGTGCCAGCAATGGAAAGGTCGCGACCAGTCCATAGACGGATGTTAGGGAGTGAGCGGCGAGTTTGCCTGCGGTGACATCATAAGCTTTGAGCTTGGTGAGAAAGAGGAGTCCGATCGTTCCTTCTCTCCGTTCCGTTGCAATACAATCTGAAGTGAAAAACACCCCTGCCATCAAGCAGTAGGCAAACGAGAAAGACGAAAGAAGAGTCAGGATATTCCGCCCGAAGCGGTCGGAACTAAAGTTGCCGAACTCGGTGAAAAAGAGGAGGTAGGCGATGAAAAGTAGTGAGATAAACGCCACAACTGCCCGTAGTTGGTAGGTGCTTTTCCGCTTGGCTGCCGTGAGTAGCTCTCGATTGACAATGGGCAAGAATGACATGCGTTCTCTGGTTTAGACCGAGTGCGGGTCGATTCGTTCTGAACTTTCACCTGGCGTAAGTCAATACATTCTGGTCCCCGCCGCTATGGACCGACCTGTGGGAGACCTTGCGAGCTGACTTTGCCGATATTCGTTGAGAAACGGACGGAGTGAGGACAGTGACTCAGGAAGCAGATTTTATCTGCTCAGTAATCTCGATCGCGAGATCGAGAGCCTGCTTCGCAGACTCGCCGGTCACCACGGGAGATTGACTCGCCTGAACGCAGTGCACGAAGCTCTCGAGCTCGAGCTTCAACGGCTGCTCTTTCTCGATGGGAACGGGTTCACGCACAATCCGACGCCCAGCGAATTCGCTGACGACGCTGAGATCTTTCTTCTGGCTGGCAATCAGCTTTCGGAGCAGCGAGGACTCCTCCTCGCCTTCGCGGGCGATTCGATAGATGAAGCCTTCCTGTTCCCGATAGTCGAGAGAAACGTAGCTTGCGGGATCTCCGGCGCTGAACACTCGAATCTTTCTCAATCGATCTGGACTGATCCGACTTGCCGTAAGATTTGCCACGCAGCCGTTCTCGAACTTTAGTCTCGCGTTCGCAATGTCTTCCGAGGCACTCAGAACGGACACTCCAACACCGTCGACGGCGACGACGGGTGATCGAACAAACGCGAGTACGATGTCCAGGTCATGAATCATTAAGTCGAGGACAACACCGATATCGGTACTGCGGGCGGGAAATGGGGAAAGTCGATGAGCTTCAATGAAGCGCGGCTCCGTGGCCACTTCTTGGAGATATTGAAAAACTGGGTTGAAGCGCTCGACATGACCTACTTGGAGGACTCTTTTCTTTTGACGGCTGAGGGCAACCAATTCGGCAGCTTGGGAAGGTGTCTCGGTCATCGGTTTCTCAACCAGCACGTGCTTGCCAGCGTTCAAAAGGGTTTTTGCTAGCTCGAAGTGGGTGACTGTGGGCGTGACGATGCTAATGGCCTCGGCGGCTTGGCTAAGCTCCTCGAGTGAATTCGCAACCGGAACATGATACTGTTTTCCGAGAGCGGCGGCTGCCTCTTGATTCCGGTCGAAGATTCCCATGACCTGAACTTCTCCCGCCGCAGAAAGTTCGGCATAAAGTCGAACGTGCTGACTTCCTAATGCCCCCGTCCCGAGGACGGCCACTTTTACCGGATTTGCCATGTGCGGAAAGTATGAGCTGAATTTGCTGGTTTCGCGATTGAAATCGAACTTGTTGGATTGGTCGGGATTTATTGGTTGCCGACGTGAAGCGATACGGAGCGGATCGAACCCATGCCGGGCTTGTTTGAGCCTGCCTTGCCCTTGTGTCTGGGAGGCTTTGCGCTTGCCGGTCTGTATTTGGATGCCTAGTTTCACGCGGTTTAAATGGGTTATTTTGTGGCAGTCATTATGGGCTATTTTCTGGGGGCAATCCCTTTTGGTTTCCTAGCGGGGAAACTAAAAGGTGTTGATCTCCGAAAAGAGGGTAGTGGAAATATCGGTGCGACGAATGCACTCCGTATTCTCGGCAAACCGGTGGGAATTACCGTGCTCGCACTGGACGCCCTTAAAGGGGCGCTCGCCTGTTGGCTCGCTCCGAGTGTTGTGCTTGCCGCAGGGGCTGTCGCGACTCCGTTGATTCCGATTGTGACCGGATTTGCCGCTGTGCTCGGTCACAACTACACTTGTTGGCTTCGGTTCAAGGGAGGCAAAGGGATCGCGACTTCCGCAGGGGTCCTTCTGGCCTTAACGCCGGGTGGTCTCGGAATTGCGTTAGGGACCTTTCTGGTTCTCTTGGCAGTGACTCGGATTGTATCGATTGGATCCATTGGGGCAGCTGCCGTTCTTCCGTTCGGAACCTGGCTGTGTGGCGGGCGTGGTGCTCTGTTGGTGGTCACGGTAACAATGGGCTTGCTAGCGATCTACAAACATCGGGCGAATATTCAACGCTTGATTGCTGGAACAGAACCACGAATTGGGGAGAAGCGGGGCAAATGAAAGTGACCGTTTTGGGCGCGGGAGCCTGGGGGACGGCTCTGGCCAAGATTGCAGTCGATAACGAGCATGAGGTAACCCTTTGGGGCCGTAACGCTGACTTGTTGAGCGAAATACGGCGTGAGGGTGAGAACGCTCGATACCTTCAGGGTGTCCGGCTTCCAAGTGCCTGGGCACTCGAACCGGACTTGAATGCAGCTTGCCAGGGGAGCGAGGTGCTGGTGGTTGCGGTTCCGTCCAAGGGGTTTCGAGAGGTCCTCAATTCCGTTGGGGCATACTCAGGTACTGTGGTGACGGTGACCAAGGGGATTGAGTTTGATTCCGGATTGACGATGAGTGGCGTGTTGGAATCGGAATTAGCTGATGCCACTCCGGCTGCATTATCGGGACCGACGATTGCTCGCGAGGTCGTCCTTGGGATGCCAGCTGCCAGCGTGGCAGCCAGTGGTGATCCTGCGGCAGCCAAACAGGTGCAGGCTTTGTTCCATCGCCCGACCTTCCGTGTGTACACCAGCTCGGATATTCTCGGAGTGGAATTGGGAGGTGCCCTGAAAAATGTGATCGCTATTGCCGCCGGTATTTGTGATGGACTTGGTTTTGGGGACAATAGTAAGTCTGCCCTGCTAACCCGAGGGATCGCAGAAATTCGCCGTCTCGGGGTTGCCGCTGGAGCGAAAGCGGAGACCTTTACAGGGCTTTCCGGATTAGGCGATCTGACAGTGACGTGCTTCTCCCCACTGAGTCGCAACCGAACCTTCGGAGAAGCCCTTGGGCGAGGGGGGGATGCCTCTGGAATCCTTGCTGCTTCACCGTCGGTAGTTGAGGGCGTGCCCACGTCCCGCTCGGCGCATCAGTTGGCGAGCCGCCTCGGAGTGGAGGTGCCGATCGTTAGCGAAGTCTATGCCCTGCTACACGAGGGTAAACCCGTAAGGGAGGCGTTGCAGTCGTTGCTGACGCGGGACTCGAAGCACGAAGATTGAGCGCGCCGGTTCGCGTGCCACTTTTCGCGAGCGAATTTTGGGTCGAGGCGGGCTATGTAAGTTCTCGATCGATTCGATCCAGTAGATCCGGGTAGTGATCGAAGGCCTCGTATTGGGGAAACTGCTCTTTAATGTTCTCTGGGGCGTGGAAGAGAAAGCCCACGTTTGCCTCTCCCAGCATGGTCGTGTCATTGAATGAGTCTCCGGCTGCGATCACTTTGTAGTTGAGGGATCTGAACGCGGCCACGGCCTTTTGTTTTTGATTGGATTGGCGAAGCCTGTAGTGGGTGATGCGGTCGTTCTCGATTTCAAGTCGGTGACAAAATATTGTCGGCCAGTCGAGTTGCTTCATTAGCGGTGCGGCAAAGTCTTCGAACGTATCGGAGAGGATGATGACCTGTGTGCGGCTCCGGAGTTCGTCGAGGAAGGCTTTTGCTCCTTCGAGAGGGGAGAGGGTGCCAATGACATCTTGAATTTCGGACAGAGTCAGGTTGTTCTCGTTGAGAATATCGAGTCGACCTTGCATGAGCTCATCGTAGTCGGGAATGTCGCGTGTGGTCAGCTTGAGTTTCTCGATGCCGGTTTTCTCTGCGAATGCGATCCAAATCTCTGGAACGAGAACTCCTTCGAGATCCAGCGTGACGATGGTTTGTTGCTTGCTCATTAATTCTGAATTTCGCCGTTGGCTGCCATGTTTAGGGGCAAATGCGTTCTGCGAAAAGATTTAAATGGTTGCGCCTGGTTTCCGAGATCTACCGGACGGTAGCCTGTTCTTTTTCGGGAATCTTTTTCGAGTGATCGTCTTGGGAGCTATTTCGACTCACCAAGCCTCACGGCGACGAGCTTCTTGGGGCTGCGAGCGTAGAAGATGCCGTTGGCAAAGGCAGGATAGGCACGGACGCCTGATGGCAGAATCTGGGCCCGATCTCGTTCCCGATAGCGATCTGCTTGAGCGTCAGCCAGAACGAGTTCACCGTTTTCTTGGAGAATGAGGAGTCGATCCTTGATCCGAGTTACCGTGCCCGTTTTGACGTGTGGTGCGGTCCATTGAATCTCGCCGGTTTTCCAATCAACACAGTTTAGGTCCGCGCCTCTTTCCTGTCGGCCATGGAAGCCGTAGAGATATCCGGCGTGAAAAATGGGTGTTCCGTAGTGGCAGGAGAGAGCTCGGTCGTTGCTCCAGACTTTGACGGGATTCGGAGTCTTGAGATCAAGAACAATTGCCCCGGTGCTGTAGCTTGTTGTCAGCAGCACCTGATTGCCATGGACCACGGGGCTGGCTGCGTTCACGGAGGCGTTGATGCGTGGGCGCCAAGGGAAAGTCGAACGAATCTTTCCGCTGGTGACATCGACTGCTTTGAGGCCTTCTCGATCGAAGACGAGAGCTTGGCGAACCCCGGCAATGGTGGCTCCGATGGGAGACGAGTAGCTTGCTTCATCCCGGGATGCCTTCCAGATAACTTTTCCTGAAAGTCGGTCGAATGCAACGATGCCGCCCGTCTCTCGACTCCCGACATTGAGAATCACGGCGTTGCCCTCGACCAAAGGAGAACAAGCGATTCCGAAGAAGCCCTTGGGCGCTCCGAACTCGCGTTTGGCGTCGACGTGCCATACTTTTTTTCCGGTTTTCAGCGAGGTGCATTGAAGGCGGCCTTGGGCTCCATAGGTGTAGATGAGGCCTGAGTGGACGGTGGGTGTTGAGCGGGGGCCGTTGTCGAATCCGAAGTCGTCTCGGTAGCTTGTTTGATAAGGAGATCGCCATTGTTCCTCGCCCGTCTCGGCCTCCAGGCTGACGATGGTTTCCTCGTCACGTTCGCGGTGGAACAGAATGACTTGTTGGCCGACCACGACGGGGCCGCTGAATCCGCTTCCCACGGCTTGTTGCCAGACCTGCGTGGGCCCGTCCGCGGACCATTCAGTCGGAAGCTCTTCGTCATCAATACCTCCATTCTGATTGGGCCCCAGAAACCTTGGCCAATCGCTGCTTCGACATTCCCACGGATTCGCAAGCACGAGCATGAAGGCGAAGATCATGCATGGAGCGAGGCTTCCCCGAATAGATTTGATGTCCGGGATATTCATTGCCAACATCCGAGCACATCTTCTCAATGCTGACAATTATTCAGCGGTGAATACCGACACTTTTTCACGAAGTTGGTGTTGGCAAGGGAACGGACATGTTATGGCAAAGGTATTGGTAATCTTGTTCCTTTTGGGATTCGCATCGTTCTTCATATTTCGCAGTGCCCCATCGAGTATCGATGGGGACCCTGTTGTCACTGTTGGCGATCAGGGTGGGGTGCAGAATGCGGGGGCGTCTTCTAGTCCTCAAGCGGGAGGGAGTCGCTTTCGTGAGCTGATGAATAAAGCAACGGGAGGTGCCGGTGCTGGAGCGACGAGCGAGGAGGGCTTGCGAGCCTTCGTATCTCGAGTGGATCCGAGTCGTCTGAGCTTTCGCGAGCTAGATGAGCTTTTTGAGTCGCTGGAAAACGATCCAGAAGCCGGTCTTATCTTGATGGATCGCGTGCTTTCAGACCCGGATCGTGACTGGACCTTTGTCCAGAAGGAAACCCTGCTTCGGCGATCAGGTGTTTTGGCAGCAGTGGCTGACTTCGGTAGTTTGGAAAGTCGGCTGTCGGATCTTGAGGCGTTTGAGGATCGCTCCTTGTTTGTTCAGGGGGCCGCTGAGGGCCTTGCTGGTCAAGAGATTGAGAAAAGCCTGCTCTGGATCGACTCCTTGGCTGAATCGGCTTTGCAGACGCCGGCTTTGCGGGGCGTCGGAAAGGCTTGGGGGAAAGAAGATTTGACCCTCGCGACCGAGTGGGCTGAAGGCCTTAGTGATCCCTCAGAGAAAGCTGCGGCGCTGGAAGGGCTGGTTGCGGGATGGGCATTGACGGATGCGACCAGTGCCTTTGACTATGCTCGGAACGCGCCAAATGAGCTCGGCGATCGTCTCATCGTGGAGGCAGCAGGCAGTGTCGCCCTAAAGGATCCGAAGTTGGCATCGGAACAGATTGTGGCAGCTGCTGTGAGTCCTAAGCAGAAGGCGGTCCTGGAGGAAAGTGTCGCTGGCTGGGCTGAGGACGATTTTGAAGGGGTTGCTGCCTGGTCGATGTTGGTTGCGAATACGGATATGAGGGACACTGCGATGGTCTCTCTTGCGGATCATTGGTCGAAGGATGATCCCAAGAAGGCGACGGAGTGGGCCGAGAGTTTTCCGACTGCGGACGCTCGGGCCCGAATGTTGGCGAAGACCCTTCCCCATTGGGCTCAAACGAATCCGAGTGAATCAGCTGAATGGTTTCAGGATCGGCCCGTGGATATCCCTCAGATCAGTCTGTTGAAGAAAACGGTAGAGTCGTTTGGTGTCGATGATCCTCTGGCTGCGGAAGCCTGGATCAACCAGATTGATTCGCCTGCTCTCAAACAGATTGGGTTGAATACGCTTCAATCGCTGCCGGCCGATTAAGCTAGGCCTCCTTTTTCTTTCGCACGACATCCGCGAGTCGTGATTTCCGGATGACCTTTAGTTTGTGGGTGCCGCGGCAGATCATTTCATGCTCATCCCAGGCCCGTAGCTCGAAAGAGAATTCTCGCTTGTCGATGTAGATCACTTTGGCCTGACAACGGACTTGTGATCCGATTGGGCTTGGGGCGATATGCTGAACGTCGACGATGGCGCCGACGGTGCTTTCCTCTTCTGCCAGGTATGGGATCATCACTTTTCGGGCGGTGTGTTCAAGAAACCAGACGAGCCAAGGGGTCGAGAGAATCTCCGGCATGACCTGGTCAGCGAAATCAATGATGTGTTCCCTGGTAACCTCGAAGTGAATTTCTGCGGTTTCCCCAACTCTTGGTGTCTTGTTCATGTGATCGAGACGAGTATGAAGGGAAATCCAAGACGCTGCGAGCCAATGTTCGAGAACACAGGTTTTTGACGTCCCGGCTTGGATGCTGCGGCCTATTTCAGGCGCCGAAGAACGATCGGATCGCCCTCGTCTATAAGCACGATGTCGGGCTTGACGATTACATCTGAGGAGAAAGCGATCAGGTCGATTCCAGTGAAGGTTCGAGTCGAGTTTGCAGCGTCTGGTTCAATGCGAAGCGACGCCTTTTTTCCTGCATGGGCCGAAATATCTCCGAAAGCGAGCGTCATGGGGAGGTAAGGTGGTGTCGGTTTGCCACCTTGAATCAGTTGATAGGAGATTGGGATTGGCTGATCGTTGATGAAGACTCGAATGGGATCACCGAATACGTGAATCGTGATCGTCTTCGCGTCCTTCGGAATCGTAGCCGTTTGTCGTAAACTGGGAAGCACGTCGGGGGAGGCTGCCTGGGATCGAAAGATGAAGCCAAAGGAGCCCTGGAACGGAGGGCTTGGATAAAGGTTGAAGGCGGGACCGTAGGCCCGAAGATCGTGGAGTGAGGTGGACGGTCCATCGACCGTAGCCCGATTGAATCCAACCGTCGCCTGTTGCTCTTCCCCGATCCAAAAGGTCCAGTGAGGCAGCCGAGTCAAGGTCGGTCCTGACGTACCGAACGGACCGGGATCTTGTTCGAGTAGCTGAGGGTCAGCCTGTTCGAAATCGAGATTGGCGAATTCTGCAGCCGAGATCTGAGAGATGGTGCAGACAAGGAAGACGCTCAGTAGTCGGGGGAGGTGGTTCATGTTACTCGGCAGTGACGAACGCTGCTTGGCTGAGGTTGATATAGCTTCCAGATCCGCTCACGTGTCGTTTTGCTGCTCGGATACTGTAGGTCTTGGGACCGGTTGGTGCAAAATTGTCGAGAAACTCTGTCTCAGTGACCGTCGCGAAGTTGGAAATTCGAGTAAAAGGTCCGTCTAGTCCGTTGGTCGATCGATAAACATGGTAAGCGACATCGGAAACCGAGGGCGCTTCCCATGTGAGCCGGACAGAACGTCCCTGACCGGTGGCGATCGGAGAGTGAGGGGGAGGGAGGATGTGTGCCCTCAAGGTTGGGTCCCCAAGGATACTAAGCATCCTTGGTGGCGCTAAGACCTCATTATAAAAGGGCACGATTGCTCCGTTGGGGAAGATCCCATAGTTGATGTATTTCGTCGTATCATTGAATTCAGCCATGCCTGATGCGATTGGAGCCCCGAGGCCCATCCTTTCGAGTCGCCATTTGTCGGGGAAGTAGTAGAGAGCGGCCAGTCCGGCATTCGGTGTGGCGAGGACGGCTTTGAGCCAGTTGTCGACTTTGAGATTCCAATCTCCAAAGTAAGAGCCGTAGAGAAGGTGAAAACCTAGTGGGGGCTCGTTGTTTGGATCGCTGAGATCCGTTGTCCGGTAGCTGTAGGTTTGGGATGCGTTGAGGTGCTCCCAGGCGAGACCCGTTCCTGTGTTGAACGAGTTCATTTCATAGAAACTGAAGAGGTAAGGAACGGACGATGAATAACCTCTGGTATTGATCGTTCGTTGGTCATCAAGGCCGAACAGATTTGCTGAAAGGTTCAGGGCATTGTAGAGGCCAGTTGCACTATCTCTGTTCTGACCGAAGCCACGGAAGGCGGCCATGCGGTTCTCGAATTTGAGTTCTCCCTTTCGGTAGCGGTCGTTCTTCTTGATGTATTGACGAAGGAGTTCTATTTCGACGGATCGAGGGGTGTTGTTGGGATACCCTGGTAAATAGGGGGCGTTGGTAAAGGAATCCATTCGGGCGAAGTCAATGCGTCCAACGGCGACACCGAAGGGTTGGGGGAGTCGGTCCTGATCGAATTTTCCGTCCCCGGGAAAGTTGGAGTTCTGCGGGCTATCGAGATTGTCAATCACAGTCGGGCCAACATCGGTCCAGTGATTGAGATTGGTGCTTCCATAAAACGCGTCCGCCGTCCAGGCCCCTCGATGGTCGGGGCGGTTTTGAGGTTGGTTGTCGTGTCCGTCCGCGGCATGGAATCCGGACATCGGAACCGGAACATGCCCGAGGATCAATACAACATTGGTCTTCGTGGCTTCGATATCGAGGTCGATCAGTCCTTTGATCACGTTGATTGAACTGTTGTTAAGAGCCAGGTTTTCATCGTTCTGGCGGGAAACCTGGTGAGAGGAAATCTCCCAGCCATCTCCGACGAGGTTTGATTTGAAGAGAGAGATTTCACTCGCGAGAGGGGTGGAGATCGAATCTTCAACCAGGAGAATGACCTTGCCCCGGGTGTGCATCGGTGGCAGGTCGATCGCGGCGTTAATGTGTTGTTGTAGAACGATTTTGTTCAATCCGGAAAAATCCGTCGCTTCGGTATCCCAAATGCGATAGTCGTAGGCGATACCAGGCGTGACGGTGCTGTCCTGATAGATCGGGAATGTGTAGTCGCTGACGATGGCTTGTCCCCAGTTGGATGTTCCCGTGACTCGGCGGAAGATATCGACTGGAATAGCGGGCAGAGGGGTGGTGGGAAAACGTCTCTCAAGAAAGATGGAACCTGAATCGGGATCTGGTCTCGCCTGCCAATTTCGATCCGTCATGATGCGGTCATTCCAGGTGTGTAGGGGGTAGTTATAGGTTTGGAGTTCGTCAAATGACGCATCGGCAATCAAGGTGCCGTCGTGCTGGCTGCCGATGGCGAAACCTTCATTGATGGCTGCCTCATTAGGCAGTAGCGCGGGATTCACGCCCAATCCGATTCCTTCACGCTGACCATTGATGAATAGATAGGAATTGGAATAGCGCTGTTCATAGGCGGGGTCCTTGTCGGCGTACCGATAGGTGATCCGGGGACCGTAAGTGAGTTCGATTTGATACCACTGCCCGGCTTGAAAGTTGAGGTCAACGGCCTCAATGTATCGTTCCCATAAACTCGAGTTTGGCCCCTGTGAGGCGAAGGTGAGCTTGGTTCGATCGCTGTTTAGGAAGAGTCCCCACCAGCCGTCGTTGCCCTGGCCCGTGGCACTGAAGCGCCCGATCTCCAAGAGGCGTGATCCGAAAGGGTTCCCCTGTTCGCCACTGTTCCAGTTTGGCTTGAACCAGAACTTAATTGAGCCGCGAATGAGATTGATGTTCTTGTGGTTGTTGGCTTCCACGACACGGTAGATGAGTCGAGTTCCAGCTTGCGACCGAAAGGCGTTTCTGCCCAAGGGGGGGAAACTTGCCACCTGACTATTCCCGATGTTTTGGAGCGGGACTTGGTTTTGTTCTCCGAGGTAAAGCGCTGAGTCGAATTTGAAGTGGCTGAGCGCGCGAGGTTCGAAGGCGTATTCGTTTGTCGGCGAAGTTTCGTCTTCCAGCTCTTGTGGGTCGTTGACGCCATCCCCATCTGTGTCGGCTTTTTGAGGGTCCGTTTCTCCTGCATCTACCAGGTAATTCCCATTGGCGTCTTCCGCGATGTCGAGCAATCCGTCGTTGTCGGAATCTTGGGCTCCATCGAGGCGTCCGTCCCCATCAGAATCGGCCAATGAAGGAATGGAGCGGTAGCGGAGAATCTCGTCTCCGTCACTCAAGCCATCGGTATCCGAATCGCGTCGATTTGGGTCGGTGCCGAGATGGACCTCAAGCCGATTGACCAAAAGGTCACCGTCGTGATCTTCCATTCCATCAAGAATACCGTTGCCGTCTGAGTCGTTGTTGTTGGGATCCAAGCCAAGCTGAATCTCAATCGCGTCAGGTAAGCAGTCTTGATCTGGATCCGTGCATGGAAGGGCCAGAATCTGATCGACCGTCTGACCGTTCAATATGCCACCATCAATCACTGGAAAGGGGCTTGTGAGAGGCTGGGTCTCACCAATCCGTCGGTTGCCCAGCCCAGAGATGATGCGAACTTTGGGAGATTGCATGGCAGCGGGGAGGGCAGGGAATTCGTAGCGGCCTTGGGAATCCGTGGAAACGACTCGCTGGGTGCCCGGGATATGGACGAGGGCATCGGCGAGTGGCTGTTGGGTAGGGCCATAGACAAAACCAACCAAATCTTTGGGAGCGGGTGTGGCTTGGACGGATAGGGCGATACTTGCTGTCATGCCGCTTTGAATGGCAGAGGCATAGAACTCGCCAGCCGCCTGGGCGGTTACAAGACCGTCGCTGGAGATTGTTGCAATCGCTGGATCACTCGATTGATAGACCGTTTTAGTGCTTGCCTGGGTAACGTCTTGCAGGGAGCCATCTGAGAAGTTGGCCAAGACTTGTAATTGGGTGGTTTCTCCGATGCCTGCCAGGCTTGTCTCTGCGGCTGTGACCTGGATTCCTGTCACCATGATCGGCAGAGAATCGCTGAACGTGAGATCTCCGGGGGCAACTTCGATTGTCGTTCCAGGCTTAATCTCAAACGGTGCACTGTAAACGTAGCGAAGCTTTTGTCCGTCGGATTTATAGCCAATCAGACGAGAAAAGTGGGGTAGTGTGGGAGCATTCGGGTTTGTTTGGATGAGGGCAGATTGGGGTTCGCTTCGAATATTTGGGACGACAAACGAGCCATCAGCATTCGCCCGGGCGGTTTGACCGGCAACCTGGAGTTGCCATGTTTCATCCAGGGACTGGGCATTGACCGATAGCAGGAGTCCGAAGCAGAGTGAAATGGCAGTCGTGAGGCACGAATAGATGGGCCCGTAACCGCTGCGCATGGACGCGTGAGCTGAGTTGAAGACATTCATTCAGCTGAATGCCTCTCCACCAAAAGTCGGCTGTTTGCGCTATTCATTGTTCCCACTCTTCGCTGTAGCCCACCAAAGTCTCCTAAATTCAAGTGAACCATACTCCCTGTGCTGCCTGGATTGTCAACTCTCGTGCCGTATCCGGACTCGCTTTCTCAAGGCTGCAAGGCCCCTTTCAGACAGCAATAACCGGGCCGTTTCCTGCCTTGCTGGCGTGGTTCTGCTCCAGAATTATGCTTTGGTGGCTTTCCAGCGACCTTTGCGAAAAAGGTAGATGCCGGATGAGGCTCCGACCACCTCTGCGATCGGGATGGCGATGAAGACTCCCGTGGGCCCCATTTCGAGTCCCACGGCGAGCCCCCATGCGAGTGGGATCTTGATCATCCATTGGCTGATCAGGTTGATGTAGGTGGGGGTTGTCGTGTCACCCGCTCCGTTGAAAGATTGAATCATCACCATGCCATAGGCGATTAGCACATAGACGGAGCTGGTCCAGCGAAGGCAGGTGGCACCGTGGGAAATAATACTCGGGTCTTCAGTGAAGATCGTCATGATCCATGGTGCTCCCAGAAGGATTCCGATCGAAACCACCGCCAGGAAACAAAAGTTGTATTTGGCAGTCGTCCAGGCGGCAGCCTCGGCTCGGTCAGGGTTGCCTGCCCCTAAGTTCTGTCCGACTAATGTGGCGGCGGCGTTACTCATGCCCCAGGCTGGTAGAAGAAAGAAAAAGACGACTCGGATGGCAATGGTAAGTCCAGCGGTGGCATCGGATGGGAATTGGGCCATCACGAGCATGAGTCCCGTGTAGGAGGTCGTGGCGACCATGAATTGAAAGGTGCCCACGGCGCTGATGCGAACGAGTCGAGTCATGGCTCTTGGATCGATCCGGAGTGGAATCGACCGAATGTTCAGGCTGCCTCGTCCTCTAAAGAGCACGGCGAACTGGTAGAGCACGCCAATTGTTCGGGCGATATTGGTGGCTATGGCAGCGCCGGTGACGCCCATCTCTGGGATGGGGCCCCACCCGAAAATGAAAAGTGGGTCCAAGGCCACATTCAGTAGATTGGCCAAGGCCAAGGCTCTTAGCGCCAGTGCTGGATCACCGGCACCGCGGAAAGCCCCGTTGATGAGGAACAACATCGTGATGGTTCCGGACCCAGCGATGATGTGAGTGGCAAACCCGGAACCTATTTCCTGGACGTCTGGTGGAGCGCCCATAAGTCGGAGCAGATCTGCTCCGAAAATGGAACCGATGATCAACACCACCAGAGAACAGAATAGACCCAAATAGATGGCTTGAAGCGCTGTCACGGAAGCTCCCTTTACGTCTTTTTCGCCGATCCGACGCGCGATCATCGCTGTCGTTCCCATACCCAGTCCGAGACTGATCGCGAGAAAAATCAGTACGATGGATTCAGACATTCCGACAGTGGCAACGGCCGCGGCCCCCAATTGTGCGACGAAGTAGGCGTCCGCAACCGCGAAAATCGATTGCATGAACATCTCGAGCACCATCGGAATCGCGAGGAGGAAAATTGCCCGGGAGAGACGACCCTGAGTGTAGTCGTGAGCTTTTCCGGTGATTGCATCACGGATATCATCCCAAATCTGAGACGTCTTTGTGGGGGCTTTCTCCATAGGGACTGAGCTTCAGTGATGCGGACTTCCTCTGGCGCAGGCCGACGTTGCCGCTCGATCGGGAGCTTGTCAAGCGGCTTGGGATCGGATGACGAGCTCAGCCGGAAAGCCATACGGTTTAGATAGATCCAAAAACGGTGAAGTGGCGGAAACCAAAGAAAACGGACCTCACAAATGGCTTGGATCCTGTCGAGAGCGCGACATCATTAGAGGACGACAGAATGAAAAAACTGAAACGCTTGTTTGGAATCCTCGTTATTGGCGGCCTACTGGTCGTCGTTGGAGGACGAGTGGGGATCGCACTGATGTGGAAGTCTGCATTGGAAAATTATGGAACCAAGGTTGCCGAGGTTCCGGTAACGGTTGGTCGTGTTTGGATAAGCCCTTTTCAAGGAACGATCCAGATAGATTCGTTGGAACTCGGCAACCCTGATGGCTTTAAGTCGGAGCGAGCCTTGTTGGCGAGACGGATTAATCTGAAGTTGGAATGGGGCTCCTTGTTTCGCGATAAGACGGTTCTCCGAGATCTTTCTGTTCAGGGCTTAGATGTGACCTACGAGCGGGCTCTGTTGCGAAGTAATCTGGGCGTTATCTCTAAGACCGTGCAGTCCAAGACTAAATCGCCCGACCAGCTGAGTGACAAATTACGCCGAGGCGTTCAGGCGGATCTGGTTTCGATATCAGATGGGAACGTCAACTTAAGCGCGACGATATTGGGTGGTCGAGGAATCAGCCTCTCTTTGCCGGCCCTTCAACTAAAGAACCTCGGGGCCGATGGTGACGGCATCACGGTAGCCGAACTTGTGAGTGAAATTCTTCGTGCCTTGTTGGAGAATGTGGTCACGCTTTCGTCGTCTGGCACGACAGAGGAGTGAGACGGGGGGCTGCTACGGTCAACGCGAGCCTAAGCGACAAACCAAGCGTCCAATCCAATACGGTAGCCGCGTCCTGCGAGAAATGACTCGATCTCGTCGCGGGCGTTCAATGCTCCGACCCCGGCAACGATGGGCGTGCCATCAGGCGCAGGGAGCATGGGAGGCGAAATCACTTTTGCCCCGTGGATTGTCTGTCCGATTTTCTTGGGCGACACATCGATGAGGTGTCGAATTCTTTTGCCTGATTCCTGGAGGAAACGAATCCAGGGTTTGCCAGTCAATCCCACACCCCAAAAGTCGATCCATTCGTGGTTGGCCAGGGGACCGCTCAGTAAGTGACGGCGGCGGCAGTCGTTAAAGGCTTCAGGGCTGTATCTCGAATGGTTTCGAGTGGTTCTTGATGGGGCGTCGATCCAGTCCAGAACGATTTCGTTGATCTTCCCAAAGCGGAAACCCTTCGACATAGCTTGGAGCCAGAACTCATAGTCTTCTGGAAACGGGCCATCAAGGAAAGGTTGCTCATAGACGGAGCGACGCGCCACGCTGGTGGGGTTCGCGATGGGACTCTCAACGAAGCGGTTTGCATAGATCGATTCATTGCTTTGGTGATCATTTATCCAAGACTCGTAACGAGCGTATGATGTCACGGGATTTCCGGTTCGATCCACGATGCGTACCTTGCCGCCGACGACATCCCATCGGTTTCTCTCGGCAGCGTCGAGCTGTTTTTCAAAGCGGCTTGGGTAGCTGATGTCATCGGCGTCCATCCGGGCGATGAAAGGGGCGCTACAGGCATCGACAGCCAGATTGAGTGCCTGACAAAGTCCTGGATTTGCATTTTCCAGGAGGCGAATTCTTGCGTCTTGGAATGCCTTGATTTTCTCGACAGACGCATCAGATGACGCATCGTCGACAATGATGAATTCGAAGTCTTGAAACGTGGAAGCAAGAATCGATCGAATCGCCGCTTCGACTGTCAATTCCGCGTTTCTGACGGGCATGATGACAGAAAGGGCTGGGGAATGGGGCATGGCGATTCCTCTTAAAACTTTCGGAATCGCAGGCGGAGTGCATTTCCAACGACAACCAGATCGGAGAATCCCATGGCGGCAGCGCAGAGAATTGGGCTGAGGAAACCCAGCGCGGCCAGGGGGATTCCGACGGAGTTGTAGAAAAACGCCCAGAAGAGATTTTGTTTTATCGTCCGAAGGGTCGCTTTGGAGAGTTGGAGGGATCGGGGGATGGACTGTATGTCGGACTGGAGGAGAACGATGTCAGCTGACTCTTTCGCGATGTCTGAAGCTGCTCGAACTGCGATGCCCAGATTCGCTTTTTCGAGAGCTGGGGCGTCGTTGATACCGTCTCCAACAAAACAGACAGACGCGCCTGCTCGTTGCCTCTGTTCGATCAAACCCGCTTTGCCCTCGGGGCTGATCTCAGCATGGACGGCTTCCTCGGAAATGCCGAGTTCGCGTGCGATGGCGACGGCCGTTTGCCGGTTATCCCCGCTGACCATCGAGACCCTGAGATCGATTTCCGTCAGCGATTGAACCATTGCTCTTGCTTGTGGTTTGATTTGGTCTCGGACGGCGATTGCAGCGGTGAGTGTTTGATCGATCGAGACTCCAATCACGGTGGCTCCGGCTTGAGTGTGCTCCTGCTGAAACTCGACAGCCGCTGCGAGGTCAACACCTGACTGTTCCAACCAACGGAACGAACCTAGTTTCACCGAATGAGTTCCATGGGCGTGGGGTGGCTCAATTGTCGCTTCGATTCCCTTGGCTGGATGTTCTTGCCATAAAGATAAGGGAACGGATGCCTCGTGCTTCTCCGTAAAGTGTCGGGCGATAGCCTGGCTGAGTGGGTGAGTCGATTTGGAGCTGAGGCTCGCGACGATCTCTTCTGCTTTGCGGTTCTCGGTGTCGCATGGGGGGAACCATTCTACGTTTGCGACCGATGGTTTTCCTTCGGTTAAGGTTCCAGTTTTGTCGAAGAGAATCTCCGTGATCCTTCCTGTTTGTTCCAGGGCTTGGCCGTCACGAATGAGGATTCCGTGCCTTGCGGCAACATTCGTCCCTGCCATGATTGCGATCGGAGTGGCAAGTCCCATGGCACATGGACAGGCGATGATCAGAACTCCTGCACAATGAATGACACCTGCGGCGAGAGCTGTCGCCGGGATCATGACGTTCCAGAGGTAGGGTGCGAGCGAGCCATGGAGCGATTCGGCAAGCTCGGGAAATATTGTCCAAAGGATCGCGGTCGCGATCGCGATCAAGACCACGATCGGCACAAAGACGCTGCTGATTTTGTCGGCAAGGCGCTGAACATTTGCTTGACTCGTTTGTGCTTTGGCAACGACTTCGATGATTCGTGCTAGGGCCGTTTCAGCGCCGGTTCCTCGGACAACAACGATTAGTGATCCTGAAAGGTTCAGGGTCCCTGCATAGACCGGCTGATCAGGGTTCTTGTCTACTGGAATCGATTCCCCTGTGAGCATGGACTCATCGCAGCTTGATTCGCCACTGCTGACAAGCCCATCAACAGGGACTTTCTCTCCCGGAGCGATGATGATCTGGTCGTTCCGTCTGAGATCTACAACCGAGACCTCGGACTTCTCCCCAGACTTGATTCTTGTTGCAGTCGACGGAGTGAGTGCCATCAATGATTCGAGGGCTCCGGATGCTTTCTTGGCGACCAGGCTTTCGATGTAGTGGCCGATGGAGACGAACGCGATGATCCCCACGGATTCCATGAAGTAGAGAGCTTGGCTCGGGCTGGTGAAGAGGACGTAGACGCTATAGGTGAAGGCGGCTGTGGATCCGAGGCTGACCAGCGTATCCATGTTGGACTTGCCGTTCTTCAGTTGCCGCCACGCACCTAGGTAGAATCGGGATCCGCAATAAACCTGAATGAAGGCGGCGATGCCAAAAGCGGTCCAGCGGAACCATGACTCGTGGTGCCAAGCGAAGACCCACTCGGCCACCATGAAGAAGAGAAGGGCGGTCGCCGCACTAGCGACGCTCGTTTTCCAATCCTTTATCCAACTGAGCGGGGATGGTGAGTCGATTCCACCGTCCGCCGCCAGCTTAGCTGTGAACCCTGCTTCTTCAACCGCGTTGATGATCGATTGTGCGCCGTTCTCTTCAGAGGATCGAAAGCGCACGTGCGCTAGGGCGGCATTCAAATCGACGTTTACATGCTCAACATTGGGAACAGATTGGATGGCTTCCCTCACGTGACGGACACAGTTCTGGCATGTCATGCCGCCTACTGTGATGGTCAGTGGGGACGCTTCGACGCCCTCGTCGGGCGTTCCTAGGTAAGGGGTTGTCAATTCCAGTAGCGCTCGCGAACTTTCATGAGTTCAGGATATTTGTCATCTCGATCGCCGACTTCGTTCTTGAGTTCTAGGAGCTGCTTTTTGAGTTGCTCGGCGACTAATCCGTAGTCTGCTTGTCCGTAGACGTTGTGCATTTCATGAGGATCGTTACGGAGATCGTATAGCTCCCAGCCTGGTTGGGTCGGTCGTTTCTGCGCTCCTGGGGCATCGAGAGGTAGGCCGTAGAAAAAGATCAATTTGTAGTCCTGGGTGCGAATGCCGTAGTGCGCTGGATTGTCGTGGTGAGCCATGTGCATCCAGTAGCGATAGTAGGTTGCCGTTCTCCAATCAGCCGGGGATTTCCCTTGCAAGAGTGGAAGTAGGCTGTGGCCTTGCATGTAATCCGGAGTCTTGGCATGCCCGCCCATAGCTAACAGGGTAGGGGCGAAATCTGTATTGTTCACGAGGAGAGTTGAGGTAGAGCCCGGTTTGACGACGCCCGGGTAGCGAACAATCAAGGGGACGCGATGAGATTCCTCATACATCCATCGCTTGTCGATGTAGTCGTGCTCTCCCAACATGAAACCTTGATCGGACGTGTAGACAATGATCGTGTTCTCGTATTGGCCCGTTTCTTTGAGGTAGGCGATGAGCCGTCCGATGTTGTCATCGACGCCCTTAACGGTTCTGAGGTATTTCTTCAAATAGCGCTGGTAGGCGGTTCGCTTGTATTCCGTCTTGCTTAGTGACGGATCGACGAACATGTGATGCCCCATGTTGCGGCGAGTGTTGCGCTTGCCAATGGAAGTTCCCATCCCATCGGTCGCTGAGGAGCCGTGATTGGGTTCCTTCCACAAGCTTTCGGGCTCTGGGATGGATTCGTCCTGGTAGAGCCAGTCGTAACGTTCGGCGTTTTCAAAATTATCGTGTGGCGCCTTGAAGTGGTGCATGAGGAAGAAGGGGCGATCGGATTTTCGGTTTTTCAACCAGCGAAGAGAGATGTCGGTGACCACGTCGGATGAATGTTTGGAATCGTAGCCACTGTAGCGCTTCAAGTTGTTGGGCCATTTTCCGCTGGCCGCTTCGCGGAGGACGGGATTGAAGTAAGAACCTTGCCCTGGGAGAACGGAGTAGTAATCGAAGGCAGGCTCTTCTTTCAGGTGCCACTTGCCGATCATCGCGGTTTGATAGCCCGCCTGCTTCATTAAGTGCGCGAGGTATTGTCGCTTGGGTTCAATTCGACCGTTCAATGTGGTGACACCATTGACATGGCTGTATTGGCCCGTGATGAGTGTCGCTCGGCTAGGGGTGCAGATGGAATTGGCGCAAAATGCGTTTTTGAAGAGCATCCCTTCTGCGGCGATCGAGTCGATGTTGGGAGTCGGGTTCAGCGTGGCCAATCTGCCTTGGTAGGCCCCGATTGCGTGGGCGGCATGATCGTCCGACATCATGAAAAGGATGTTTGGTTGTGAGCCGAATACGGTGCTGGATGACACGATGCTCGAGAGAAATGTAAGAACGAGAAGTGTCGCTTGCTCTGATCGTAACATGGTTGTGGAGTCTATTCTGCGAAGTGGGCTTCGTCCAACTTTGAAATGTGTTTTGTGATCTGAAACCCCTCGCTGTCGTATGGTCCGAATAAAAAAGGGCTTCGAGATTATCTCGAAGCCCTTGGCCAGTTAATGTTGTGTGACGCTATTCGACCACCGTCATGATTCCGCGCATCAGGATGTGATGCCCCGGGAATGTGCAAACGAACTCGTGCTCTCCTGGTTGGGAGGGAGCGATAAATTCGAGCGTCGCTTCCTTGCCGTGATCGACCAAGGCGCTAGCCGCCAGAATCTTGTCACTGTCTGGAACGAATCCCTTTTCGAATCCTTTAGCTCCGAGTTGGATCGCTGCCATTGCGATCTCGTTGGCCGCTTTGCTTTTTACGAAAACGATGTTGTGGGGCATAAAGTCAGGGTTGGCGAAGGTCACTTTAACCTTCTTACCCGCTTTGACCTCGAACGCGGTGACATCGTATTTCATTTTCTCAACGATGGTTCCGATACGCACGAATGTGGCGTCGGCGGTGCTCGCCATAACCCCGGATTTTTGTGGGGCTGCTTCGTCCTTTGATTTTGTATTGAGCACGATCTGTGACGTTTCGAGGTTATACCAAAAATGCTGGACTGTCCCGGCCGCATTCCGAGCATGAGCTTCTGGTGACTTGAGCAGTGCCGTTAAGAGCTGTGGGTTTCGAACGTTGTGCTGCTGGTGAAGCCACAATGCTTCCAAGAGGTGATGTGCATCTTCCTTCTTATTGACATCGAATTGCTTGATCCATTCCTGACAGGCGGCGATCACTTGCTTTGAGTCTCGGCCGCTCAGTTCGATCCGGGTGCGGTAGCGAACGCCATCGACGGGGTGCTTCAAATTGTCCAGAAGCTCAGGGATGGATGCTCCGGCAATCTTGACAGGCTCTTGAAGCGGTCGTCCGATTGCTGTCATCCGATAGATTCGGCCGTGCTTGTGATCTCGGTTGGGGTCCCGAACGTTGTGTTGCATGTGGCCAATGATGACGTTTTGCCAATCGGCAATGTAGAGTGCGCCATCGGAACCGAACTCCATGTCAGTGGGGCGGAAATTCTTGTCACTGCTGACGATGAGATCTCCTTTGGGCTCTCCCCAGACCTTTCCGGTCTCAGCGTTCCGGTCGAGGCCATACTGTTTGATTCCAAGGAAGCCGATTGTGTTGAGGATGAGGAAGTCTCCTTGCATTGAGTCCGGGAAATGAGCACTGGAGAGAACTCCGTTTGCCGGCACAGGGCGGACCTGCTTCTTCAGGAGCTCTTGCATTCGAAAACCTTTCCCGTAGGGAACGACTTGCTTCGCGTTCCCGGAGGTGCCGTCGTTGGCGTAGTGATAGCCCCAGTAGTCGAAGCTGATACCGTGTGGGTTCGGACTGTTGGCGGCGTGGAAGGCGATGGTGTGCTGACGTGGGTCGAAGCGATACATCCCAGAGGCCCCGGTATTGAGTGGTGCGCTCCAGGGGCTTTCGATGTGGTTCACGAGAAAGATTCCGCTCTGCCAGTAGAGGCCGCCATCGGGGCCGTAGACAAAGGCGTTGGCAGCGTGATGGGTGTCGGCAGACCCTACTCCATTCAGATAGCGAATCTCGACATCTGCGACATCGTCTCCGTCCGTGTCCTTGAGAAACAGGATGTCCGGTTGGGACGCGACGAGGACGCCGCCATTCCAAAACTCGATTGCGGTTGGATTATGAACTTTCGCGAAAGTGATCGCTCGGTCAGCGACGCCATCATGGTCTTCATCGGGGAGGATGAGGATGCGATCATTCATCTCTTTTTTGGGTTCCCATTTCGGGTAGGTCGTCCAAGCAGCGACCCAGAGGCGGCCTTTGGTGTCGACGGCCATCTGCACTGGATTGACCATTTCAGGGAACATCTTCTCGTCCGCAAAGAGATTGACGGCAAATCCATCGGGAACAGTCATCTTGCCGATGGCCTCTTGACCGTCGAGGTACTTGAGGTTCCCCTCTTTGTGTGCGGAGGAACTCTTGCTGCCGCCGCCTACGTTTGAAATCACTTCGATTGGTGCCGGCACATTGCTGTCATCAACCGGGATGTCTTGTCCCTTGGCAAGTCCCCAGATCCTACGATCCCGATTTGCCGTCATGATGTCGAGCATCACGAGTTCGTGTTGAAGAACCTCGAAATTGGTTTGATCGTTCACAAACTTAAGTTTGGAACGGCCTCCCCAGACGTCGTTTCCATCAGTTGCTCGGTAGCGATTGAACCAGTGGAAGTTCTTGTCGACGACAGTCTCCCTCAGGCCCTCCATGGTGGCCGCTGCGGACACGGACTTGTCCAAGAGGGCGGAGGCGATGGCTTCACCAATGAGTCGATTGCCAGTTTCATTGAGGTGTACGCCGTTGATGGTGAGTGGTTCTGATGTCGCTGCGTAGAGCTTCTTGGAGGTCTCGAAAAGATCCACAAAGGGAATCACCTTCGCTTCAGCGAGCTTAGCGATTGCCTCTGAGTAGAGCGCGAGATTGGCGTTGTTCTTGGTTCCGTTCGGAAGGTTGGGATCATTTAAATCCTCATGAGCAATGGGTGAGAAAAGGACGAACCGAGGGGCTGATTCACCGTTTGGGCGCAGGCTTCGATATTCGTCAATCAGCTCGGCAAGATTCTCTGAGAAAGTCGCTATTCCAGCCTCTCCTCGGTAGGCTTCATTGTAGCCAAACATCACGAAAATGACATCCGCCTCACAGTGTTTGAGATAATCGCCGTGGGACATGAAACCTTTGCTTCGCGGGCGTTTATCGACTTGATCGCCAGGAAATCCGAGATTTCGGAAAACGAGATTCTTGTCTGGTGATTGGCTTTGGACGAGTGTTTCGAGCCAGCCATGATGCTGCATGCGCTCAGCGAGCGAGTTACCTATGAGGCAGATATGATCGCCGCTATTGAACGAGAAGTTTGCGGCGTGTGAATCCGGTATATTGAGCGCGGCCCCACCGAGAAGGCCTGCGATGGCCACAAACCGTGGCAGGAGTTTAGTGATCATTGAATCGTGGTATGGTGCTTTCTGTTTCGAGGTTGAGGGGCAAAGCAGCGTTGGCACTTTGCTAACTGAAATTGTTGGCCTCTCGGGAGAACTCAGAGGTCTTTCTCTGTAGGCGGATATTTTTTCCGCAGGTGGCTAGGGACGGGTTTGCCGGTTCGCGTGCTCCACCATTCGTGTGCCCGATCTGAATCGTAGCTGGGGTTGGGAATTGGCATCGCAGCTAGGACGCGCTGACGCCAGTTTTGAAGCTGCTTCCTGAGTTCGTTGGTTCGGGCTGGAAGTTGGGTTGAAAGTTCGTTGCTTTCAGAAAGGTCCTTGGAGATTTGGAAGAGTTCAATGTCGCCAGATTGATCGTGGTATTCGATGAGCTTCCAGTCTCGTGCTCGAATGCAGCTAGCGGGGCGACCATGGTGGTAATGAGGGTAGTGCCAGTGAATTGCGTCCCGATCGAGTTGAGCCCGAGGGTCTTGAAAGAGAGGACTTAGATCCATGCCATCAATGCTTTGATTTGAGGGCAGCTCTCCGCCGGCGAGGTTGACAAATGTAGGGTAGAAGTCGTAGCTGATGGTGGGTTCTCGCGAGATCGAACCTGCCTTGATCTTGGGGGGGAATTTGACGATGAGAGGAA
>CAYFGX010000060.1:0-41457 GCA_964342405.1 uncultured Verrucomicrobiota bacterium
CTCCGAACGGGTGAGTGTGGGAAGGGTGCCAGTTAGGACGAAGGTCTTTCCTTTGTAGGGAATAGGGGTCACGTCTCGACATTCAACAAATGAATACTTCTTTAGAGGACACTATCCTCTCGCGAAGCTTCCGGAAAAGTGCGAATCGCTAGGCCTCAAAAAAGCATGAAATAGAAGTGAGATAGTAACAAAAAACTCGAAAGGCCTTTAAACATTGGGGATTGTTGATTTTGCAGAAAAACAAAAGCCAACAAGAAAAGGCATTTCGAGTGAACAAAACCTATCCTAAAATCCTCCGTAACCGCAGGCGTCGAATCCAACGAAGGCTAGATCCAAAAAAAGTATGGAACGCGCGGCCGGTTCCGATGTTCGAAGCCTCGATGTTACCGACCGAATTACCGTCGTAAAAAGTAACGTCATTGGGATCGTAGGAAAAAAGTGAAAAAGGCCGGGCTGAGGTCGTAATAGGTGACCGAATAGCCACGCTCTGGTCGTAAGTCAGGAAAAGTAAAACGCCCCCGGTGATCGTAATGGGATCAGCGGGGGCGTTTTGTTGTGGTGTTGTCTAGGCTTGGGTGATTTCTAGCATGGCTTGATGGAAGGTCCGATGGAGGACTTTGGTGAAGAAGTCGATGGTGTTGCCAGCGAGTTCTCGGTCCGGCCATCGCCAGTAACACTCTTTGACCAAAAGCCCCGGGTGTTGTTCGAGAGTAAGGGGGGGGTAGGGGTCGTGTCTCGACATTCGACAAATGAATACTTCTCTACAGAAGACTATCCTCTCACGAGACTTGCTGAGGGAAGAAAGAATCGCTGATCAAAGAACAAAATGTTGAATGTCGAGACGTGACCCCTATCCCCCATTTCTAAAGAATACGCCGCTAACCGACTAGGGGCTGTTCGAAAATAGTTCAACGAATTCTAGCACAGATGGCAGCCAAGGTGACGGGATCCAAGTAACGTGAGCGGAGTTTGTCGTATCCGTTTTCTCCAAATTAGGTGTCGTTTGCGACAGGTTAGTGGCGAAAGAGATTCGTTTCGGTTGGCTGGTTTCTCAGATTTGGTCTGCTATTGCCAGTATTTCTGGATGAGATACTGGTTGTTTTTTCCGTTCTGCTTCCACTCTTCGTAGTCTGATCGAGATCTGAAGGGCGGGATGTGGTGGGGTTGGAGTTTCTCGGAGGTTTTTACCAGGGGCGTGGGGCTTCGAGGAATCTGGGATGCGAGTTCTTTTTTGTGGGTGGCGTAGCTTGAATCTGATGCAAGATTGTTCCACTCCTCGGGATCTTGATAGTGATCGTAGAGTTCTTCGCTGCCGTCGATGTAGCGAATGTAACGAAATCGCTCTGATCGGACGGAGAATTCGTTGTAGTCGTAGGTGGTCAGGGCAACGTGATTCCAAGTTCGTTCAGGGTTGCGCAGGAGTGGGGCCAGGGATCGTCCATCAATCTCGCTTCGAGGTGGAAGTCCACAAAGATCAATGAGGGTCGGATAGATGTCTTGAAGTGAGACGACCCGCTCACAGTCTGTGCCGTCGGCAGAAACGTTTGGGGCGTGGATCATGAGGACGCTTCGCGCGACATTTTCCCAGAGGGCAAACTTTCGCCAGTGGGCTTTTTCGCCTAGCTGCCAGCCGTGGTCTGACCAGAGAACGATGATGGTATTCTCTCGGTAGGAACTCGCGTTGAGGCCGTCAAGGAGTCGGCCCAGCATCGCATCCGCGAAGGCGATCGAGGCGAGGTAGCCTCTGACCGCGTGTCTCCATTGTTTCGCTTCGAGAACGTGTTTGTGGTAGCCGCCTCCTCGAACGGCGATGTCGCGGGCTCGCTCGCTGAGATCATCCAAGTCATTTGAAAATGTCGTCGGAAGCTCGACTTTCTCGAGCGGGAAGAGATCAAAGTATTCTTGGGGTACATACCAAGGGAGATGGGGGCGATAGATCCCGCAGGCGAGAAAGAATGGATTCTCATGTTCCCGACGTAGCTGGTCTAGGATGAATTCGACGCTCTGAAAGTCGCCCATGTCTTCGTCGGGGTTCTTGAGAGGGGCCCAGTCGAACATCCCATACATGTGTTCAAATGGGGGCATGTTCATGGCGGGCGGACTGGGTTCTGCGACTGTGGCGAGTCGGGATGTCGCGAAGTCAGGAAAGGCTTCGTCCGGCATGTTCTTTTCCTGTGAGGGCCAATAGGCATCCCAGCAATCAGGATCTACCATGTGATAGTGAAAAATCTTTCCGGCTCCCGCGCTGTAATAGCCGTTGTCGCGGAACCAGGTTCCAATGGATTTCCGATCGGGGATGACCTCGCGCCAATCCTGATAGTTTGAGTAGAGGCCTGATCGGTAGGGAGCGTGTCCGGTCATCACGGCGGTTCGTGAGGGATTGCATCCGGGGCTCGGGCAGTAGGCTCGAGAAAAATTCACTGAATGTTCTGCGAGTCGACTGAGGTTCGGGGTTTTCGCTTGGGGGTGGCCGCCCAGAGGTTCGATCCAATCGTTCAGATCGTCAATGGAGATGAAGAGTACATTCGGGCGCTCGGGGGGAGGTGCCGCATCGGCGATCGACTGGTGATGGATGAGAGATAGGAGCAGTAAGGTGCTGTTTGCACCAGCGAAAATCCTCTGCCAATTGATCAGATGTTTCATTTTTTAGTGAGCCCGATTGCGCCCTTGCGGGATGACCGGCTCGTTCTCTTGGCCTGGGATGAATTGTTGCCAGAGTGATTTCAACCGCTCAGGGTGCCTAAGTCGCGCCTCGATGAGAGGCCAACTATGCTGCGCTGCCCGCGGCCTGGATCAGGGCCTTGATATACCCGAATGCGAAAGCAAATCCTTGCAGTCCGGCTTCACGGTTCGCGTGTACGGGGATGTGGTCCGGCATGACCATGCCATCGTAGGCCACATCGCGGAGAGCCTTGATGACTTGGAACATGTCCATGTCCCCGTTGTCTGGATAGACTTCCTGAAAGTTTCCATAGCCGCCGATGATGTTGCGGAAGTGGACATTGAAGATTTGTTTCCGCTCGCCAACCCATTTGATGATGGGGAGTATCTCTGTTTTAGGATCCTTGAGCCCCTCAGCGACTGATCCGAGGCAAAGGTTGAATCCGTGAGAGGGGCTGTCGGAAAGTTGGGCGAATCGTTTGATTCCCGCAAAGACATCGGGGCTATTCCATCGAGTGATGCCCCCGAATCCCACCGGGGTGGGTGGATCGGCGATGTGGTTGGCGAGTCTCACCTTGTATTCCTCTGCCACTGGGAGAACGCGTTCGAGAAAGTAGGCGATGTTTTCGAAGACGTCATCCACAGACATCGGGTTCTCTACAACGTTGGGTCGCTGTTCCTTGAGAGCCTGCTCGTAATTCCATGTGCTGTAGGTGACGTTCCCTCTCTTCGGGTCGGGGGTTCGGCTCGTGCGGAGGACGGGGTGGATGGTTGTGTTGTAGTTGAGTGTCTTGACGCCGGTCTTGCCGGCTACGGAAATCATTTGTTGGATCATTTCGATCTCGTGATCTCTAGCGGGGCTTTTTCCCAGCATGATATTTGGCATGCTAACGCGTTTGATTCCTGCTGAGGAGAGGGGAAGGTGGTAGGCATCCAAACTAATGCCGAAATGCTCGCAGGCTTCTCGTTTTGCGATGGAATCCTCAAGGCTCCAGCCCACGTTTCGGATCGTTTTTGGAGAGCCTCCGTCGAGGTTATAGACTCCATGCCGAGCGAGATACTCAAGATTCTTTCTGCCGGTGCCCCCCCTTTGAGATCCGACCTTCATGAGGATGGGTTTTTTCTTTTGTTCCGGAAGGGGGATATTGGTGTCCGCACGAGAGGTTGAAGAAGTGGGACCGATGGCTCCCGCCATCGCGGTTGCTCCGACACTCGTTGTGATGAGGTTGGAAAGGGCTTGTCTGCGACTCAGCTTAGAGGGAGTTTTCATAACTGTTTTGCCGAACTAATCTTCCGTTGATTTTTCGATAGGAATGGTGGAATGGTAGCAGCCAATAAATGCAAATGGGAACTAGAATTCTAGCGCGGCGCCGAAATAGTTGATGACGCCGAAGGAAGCTGTTTTTGACGACCTTTCGCTTCTGCGCGAGGTCAATATCGTCGCGGTCCGCGCCTTTCTTCCAAGTTTGAATAACTTTCGTGCCTTCGGTTCCCCGGCCATTTACGACGAGTGTTGAGGTGCGATGTTGGATGCGGTCGCTAGCAAGGAGGTTCAACTGGAGTCGGGGCCTTGCTTTGATCGGGGATGACCGGTGTATGGCCCTGTTGATCTAACGGTTGATTCAAGAGTTTATCCTTTCGTTCCGAACACATTGGCCACGACCGACGTTACGGCCCCCCAGGCGCCCCAGAGCGCGAGAATGAACAGCAAACCCATGATCAGATTCTCCCACCAAACGTTGCGATATTTTTGCCCGATGTATTCCGCTTTTGCTGTGATCCACCAAAGACCGCCTGCGATAAAGGGGATGAGGACCACTTGGGCGCTGTTTGCGACCAAGGCGAGGCGGACGAATCCAGCGGTTTCTTGAAAGGCCCAGACCATCGGTGACAGGAGGCAGATGACCACGATGATTTGATAGGCCTTGTGATGCTTGAAGTCTCCAATGGGTTTTTCGAT
Organism: uncultured Verrucomicrobiota bacterium; assembly: GCA_964342405.1. Classification (GTDB taxonomy): domain Bacteria; phylum Verrucomicrobiota; class Verrucomicrobiia; order Limisphaerales; family AAA164-E04; genus UBA2970. The sequence goes on from CAYFGX010000060.1 coordinate 4,622, forward strand.
GCCTGCCTGCCATCGCATCCAACCATGGCTGCCGAGGCAACCGAGACCCATGGCATTGCCAATCATGGAAGTAAAGATCGCAGCGCAGATTCCTAGGTAGAAGAGAATGCGTCCTCCGTTGCCCAGGACCTCGCTGAGCAAACGGGGGAGATCGTTCATGTTTTCAATCGTGAGCCCATTCGGATGCAACAGCTCGGCCCCGAGAGTCCATACCGCTAGGTCGAGGAGGATGATCATGACGATAGCGAGGAGAAAATCGTACATCTGGACGCGGCGGAACTGCGGGCCTCGCCATCCTTTGGCCTCAAGGAAATAGGGATAGGCGAGATTCATCATCGATCCGCCGACGGCACCAATCATCCCAATTGCGATGAGCAAAGGTGAGAATGATCCTTCAGTTGGGGGTAACTTGAAGGCGAGCGTGCCTCGCGCGATTTCCGAATAGTCGGGGCCGACCCAGATGGCAGAACCGAGAAACGAGATGGAAAGCAGGGCGAGCAAGAACTTGAAGACCCATTCGATCCGTTGATAGAGAGGGCGGAAGACCAAGGCTAAGGCAGTCAGATTCCAGAGGAGAGCCCAATGCCACACTTGGCCACGACCGGTAATATTGACGCAGGCCTCTCCCAATCCGACCGTCATATAGGCGCCATAGATGTGTCCCATCACGGCCGCCGCGACACACAACATGATGGGGTAGGCGGAATGGATTCGAGCTAGCCCATCCAGGACACCCTCGCCGTGTTGATTGCAGAGTTGGTACTTGGCGATTAGCGAAACAAAAAGGAACCGCATGAGCAGCGCGAGAACAATGACCCACATGAGGGCGTAGCCATAATTGCCACCTGCAACGCCCGCTTCAACGATATCGCCGGCACCAAGCCACGTGAGCACGATCATGATTCCGGGACCGAAGGATCGGAGGTAGCCCAGGAATGTGTTCGGAGGTGATTGAGCTGAGGCGGGGCTGGATTGAGTTGTCATGTGTTCGTTGATTCGGACGACGATCAGGGCCAACCGTTCTGCTCTTGCCAGGAAGACGAGTCTAGATAGGCTCCTGGAGAGCTGAGGGCGGAGATGATCAAGAGACCATGCCAAGCTTCGCTCATGAAAACAAGCAGGAGGATTTTCAGAATTTCAGGAAAGAGGGCAATCAGGAGTTTTCGTCGATATGGTTTTCGTGAATCCGGCTCAAGGCATCGCGATATGAAAGAAGATCTCATTCGTTGGAAGTGGACTCTCAGACGGATTTCATGCCTCTTGCTCCGAATGCTCTTGGTGGCGGGGACGATGTCCCTGGGCGGGACGGCGTTTGCGAAGGATCTTTCAAACGTCAGATTGCGGATTGATCAGGTGATTCCCGATCCAGAAGTGGGAGCTTGCCTTCTTGTAATACGAAGCGGCGAGACCGTATTGAAAACGGGGTATGGTTTGGCCGAGTTGGGCTCTCAGCGACCGTGCACGGCGGCGACGAATTTTCGCATGGGCTCTGTTTCGAAACAATTCACCGCCTCAGCGATCCTGAGTTTGGTGGATGACGAGATGCTCTCAACGCGGACGAGCTTGGGTGAGCTGTTTCACGAGTCCCCTAAATACTGGGATGACATCACCGTTCATCATCTTTTGAATCACACCTCAGGAATCCCAGACTACCGGGTGCCAGCGGGGACGAGCTTCCAGCTGAGTGACCAGAATGTGCTCACTCAGCTCCTGGATACGAAGGCCGCGTTATTTGCGCCGGGTGAACAATGGCAATACTGCAACGCGGGATATGTCTTGCTAGGTTTGATCGTTGAACAGACGAGCGGCAAATCGTTCCACCGGTACGTCCGCGAAAGGTTTTTTGAGCCATTGGGTATGGCGAATACTTGCATCTACTATCGGGGCTGGAACGAGATCCGAGAACGGGCAATGGGGCATGTCCAAGAGGGTGCGGGTTGGGTAATCGGTGACCAAAGCCCTACCAGTGCGCTCCGCGGGGATGGCTCACTTTACTCTTCCTTGAACGATATGGAAAAATGGATTCGTGCTGTGCTTGACCGCAACCTGCTGTCTCCGCCGTCAACAGAAGCAATGTTCCGTCCGCACAACCACTCGGAGCAGGGATATGGCTATGGTTGGTATATCGACACATACAAGGAACGCAAGAGATTCAGTCATGGTGGTGCGACTCGAGGCTTCAGAACTTATCTTGAATTGTACCCTGATGAACGGTCGGCGATTCTGATTCAGGTGAATACAGAGTCCAGCGGTCTGAAGGAGCTTTCGGAACAGATTGCAGAAATCATTGCTCCAGAGTAATCGTCCGGGATTTTGAAATCGACACGGTAGACGAATCAACATCTCGCTTAACGATGGAAGCTTTTACAACTTATCCCCAGGTGGGAACAACTCAAGCGGGGAAAGAAGGTCCCGCTTTGCTCAAAATGTACAAAATCCTTTCGCTATTGGTTGGCCTGAGTATGGCTGTTTGTTCCGTGGTCTGTGCACAAGACCATGATCGATCCGTGGACTCGGTAGAACGCCCCGCCTCTGCCACGCTCGTTCGGGATCGCTTAAAGGCGATGCTGATCGGATCGGTCATTGGGGATGCGGCTGGTGGTCCGGTGGAGTTTCAGTCTCTGGATAAAGTCCGAGAAGCGTATCCTCAGTTTAAGCGTTGGGGGAAAGGGGAACGCTTGAACGCCACAATGTTGGGGGAGCGGGCTGCCGCATTCTCACTCAACAGCTACGAAGCACTCCGTCCCCAGCCGGAACCCTATGCGCATTGGACTTCATTGGCCCCCGCGGGTACTGCCACCGATGATACTCGACACAAGATCTTAGTGGTGAATGCTCTGCGAACCGCCATGGTGAGCGAGCGGAGAACTTTGAATGCCTTGGATCTGGCTCGAGCCTACGTGGAGTATCCGAACTCAGCGTTTATCAGGCTACGTCCGAGCTACGCAAGCCTCGCTCGAGAATGGTTGGTGGAATATCAACTAGCGGCTCGTTGGGTATTGGGAATACGAGATTTCGCCAAGGCAAAACCCCTCTCTCGACTATGGGGAGGATTGCCCACCAATGCAGGTCAGATGGCCTTGTTGCCGCTCGCGGGTTTGTTCCCTGGCGATCCGGAAGGCGCTTATCGGCTTGCCTATGAAATAGGTTTCATGGATGTGGGAACAGCTAAAGACATCAATGCGAGTCTAGTTGCGGGCCTAGCTGTATGTCTGGGACGACCCGAGAGCACGAAACCGACTCCTGCCGAACTGGACAAACTTCTGAACGCGAGCATTCTCGCTGCCGCCCCCTACGGCTATGGCCAGATACCTTGGACGGAACGCCGAGTTTCGCGGTGGTTGAATCTGGCTTCTGAGATTGCCACGGAGGCGGATGGTCGACCTTCTCGGCTTTTTGAGATTTTGAATGAGGAACTTGCTGATGATATCAAGTGGGAGGCTCGAGTCCCGCTCGTGGTTGCGTTCGCTGTGATGCGATGTTGTCGTTACGATCCCTTGGCATCCCTACAGACCTGCCTTGAGTTTGGGCATGACACGGATTCTTATGCCCAGTTGATCGGAGCGTTCCTTGGGGCCGTCTATGGAACATCTGCCTTCCCAGAATCGATGACCGACGAGGTGGTATCTCGATTCAAGGCGGACTATGGGGAGAATATTGATGAGTGGGTTGACTTGTTGTCAGCGGCACGCGGACGAGCGACGAAGTGACTTTGCCGGAATGAACTCCTTCTCGTTATTTTGTTGAATCCAAAAACCTCGTTCGCTATCACAGGGGCTGGGTTGGGAACTCGACCGAAACCAGTGAGCGGATTCGCAAGGAATGGACTTCCTCGCCTTCTGTTCATAGCCTCGAGCGGATTTCTGCCCTTCAACATTTGCCCGAACTGGCGTGGGCCATCCGCATGAGCGATGTGGACCGGCACCTTGCATGAACTCCTGAATAATTACAGTAGCGCTTCTCAAGCGTACTAAGAATCAATGACTCGCGTTTTTCTTTTTCCCGGACAAGGTTCCCAAAAAGTAGGTATGGGAAGCGACCTTTTTGACCGTTTCCCTCAACAAGTCTCTGAGGCCGATGCCATCTTAGGCTATTCTATTCGTGAACTTTGCCTTGAAGATCCTCGGGAGGAATTGACCAAGACCCAGTTTACCCAGCCAGCCCTCTACACGGTGAACGCGTTGTCATTCTTAGCTTTGATGGAAGCCGGGGAGTCAAAGCCTGATTACTGTCTGGGACATTCCTTGGGGGAATACGACGCACTGTTTGCGAGTGAATGTTTCTCCTTTGGCGATGGCCTCAAACTCGTGAAACGGCGGGGTGAGCTGATGGCGGAAGCGCCTGTGGGAGCAATGATCGCCGTTTTGAAGATGCCGATTGAACGTATTCAAGAGATTTTAGACGAGCATGGGCTCGATCTCGTTGATGTGGCGAATTTGAATAGCCCTGGGCAGGTTGTCTTGTCCGGTCCGGTTGAGGCGATTGAAAGCGCAGACAAGGTCTTGAGCGAGGCCAAGGCGAGGGTGATTCGTTTGAACGTGAGTGGAGCTTTTCATTCTCGACTGATGAAGGGACCGCAGGACCAGTTTCGCGACGCGGTTGATGCGATGAATTTCTCAGCCCCCCAGATTCCGGTCATTTCCAACGTCGAAGCGGAGCCCTACTCGGAGGGGCAAGTTGGGGAGCTATTGATTCGTCAATTGGCGAGTTCCGTTCGGTGGACCGAGTCCATTGCCTGGATCCTGACGCGTGATCCGGAGGCAGAGTTTGTTGAAGTGGGGCCGGGCAAGGTATTGACGGGACTTGCTCGTCAGATCAAAGCTGGTTTTCAATCCGCCTAGTGGGATGGGCATACTGGGGCTCAAGGGTTAGGGGAAGCTGAGCTGGATGGCTTCATCGTTAGCCGGGCCTTAGAACGAGGTGCCGGCTTTGGCTGATTGCCCCAAACTTTGGGCGATTTTTGTAGCCGACAGGGCGGCCGTGATGAGTTAGAGTCCCAACATGCCTCGGACAATTTTCTCGCTAATTGCACTGGTATTGACCACGCCATTGGGCGTTTTGGCTCAGGACGCCTACCATTCTTCGGTTCCGAATCCTACCTTGACGGGCATCCAATACGGAGAGCACGAGCGACAGGTGATGGATGTGTGGTTGGCGGAATCCGAGTCGCCAACCCCGCTCGTCTTTGTCATTCATGGCGGAGGATGGAGAGGAGGGTCTAAAGAGCGGCTTCATCGCTTCGCTGATCCGAATGCCCTTTTGGAGGCTGGAATCTCGGTCGTGGCGATCAATTATCGGTTTACAAGTCATGCGGTTGAGGAGAACGTTCTGCCTCCCGTGAAAGTCCCCTTGCATGATGCGGCTCGAGCCCTTCAGTTTGTTCGGACTCGGGCGAGTGAGTGGAATATTGATAAACGTCGAATCGGGGCAGCGGGTGGTTCGGCGGGCGCCTGTTCAAGTCTTTGGCTTGCGTTCCATGATGACTTGGCTATTCCGGAAAGTGACGATCCGGTGGCGCGCGAGTCGACCCGTCTCTGGTGTGCAGCGGTGAATGGCGCGCAAACGAGCCTCGATCCGCAACAGATGAAGGCGTGGACGCCCAACAGCCGTTACGGAGCTCATGCCTTTGGTCTCAAGTCGTTCCAGGAGTTCCTGACTGAACGAGAGACGATCTTGCCCTGGATTGAAGAGTATTCGCCTTATCATCTGGTAAGCGATGAGGATCCAGCTGTCTATTTGAACTACTCACGTCCACCTGCTCTGGGGCAAGACGAGAAGGACCCGACCCACTCAGCAAACTTTGGTGTGAAGCTTCAAGAACATATGGTGAGCCAAGGAGTTTCCTGTGAGCTAAATTATCCGGGCGCAAGCGACGTTTCGCATGCGACACCGACCGCCTTTCTGATTGCTGCTTTGAAGCGCGAAGTAGAGTCGGAATGGATTCCGTTGTTCAATGGTCAAAATCTTGATGGGTGGACCCCAAAGATTCGTTACCAAGAACTAGGTCAGGATCTCCAGAAGACTTTTCGAGTTGAGAACGGCGTGATCAAAGTTGGCTACGAGAACTACGAACAGTTCAAGGAGACCTTTGGACACCTCTTCTACCAGACGCCTTTCTCGCGCTATCGGCTCCGAGTCGAGTATCGATTCCTGGGGGATCAGGTTTCTGATGGTCCAGGCTGGGCCTTCCGCAATAGTGGTTTGATGCTGCACGGTCAAGATCCGAGCACGATGGCCGTGGATCAAGATTTTCCGGACTCGATCGAGGTGCAATTGTTAGGCGGCTCAGGGAAGGGGAAGCGAACCACCCTAAACTTGTGCACTCCGGGGACAGACGTGGTGATGGATGGCCATTTGCTGAAGCGACATTGCATTAACTCCACATCGGAAACCTACCATGGTGACCAATGGGTCATCGCCGAAGTGCTGGTCGATGGCGGGAAAGGTTTCAAGCATATAATCGATGGTGAGGTCGTCTTGGAATACACCGCTCCACAGCTGGATGACGGCACGATTTTGACCGGCGGCACGATTTCTCTCCAAAGCGAAAGTCATCCCTGCGAGTTTCGAAGGGTCGAATTGCTACCGCTAGATTAGGCGAGGATCGCACGTGCTATTGGCTGGGAGGCTCACCGACTCTTAAGCACCTTGACCGGTGATTCTGACTATGAATGCCTCTGGGAGAAGCGCGAGCGTATTGGCGTCGGCGGTCCTTGCGGGCTTGGCTTCCGTCGCTGCTGCTCAACCAGGAGAGATCGATAAGCGCTCTCACAAATGGGAGTTGTTGATTTACGGTCAGGCACCTTCCAATCCGGATCCCAAATTTGGGGCTTCGGTATATCAAATGCCATCCGGGCTCGGCATTCAAGTTGATGTATTCGGGGTGAAGGACCCGAATCTGACCACGCTTAAGATTCGAATGATCAACGAACTCGGGCATTGGTTTGATCCGGTCGGAGGAAACCCACTTCCTTCGGTAGGGCGAGTTGGCCGGGGAATATCGTGGAATTACATGGCAGATTTCAAGTGGCCGGGGAATGCTGGCCGGAAAGCGTGGATCGAGGTGGCGCTCAACAATCAAACTACCTACTTGGAACTTCCCTATGGCTTTTTCAGAGATCCCTCTCAAGCTCTTCCTGTCCTAGACAGTCCTGAGGTTCCAGCTCGGATTCAGAGATTTGTTGAAGGTGCACAAGCGCAATCTTGGGATGTGGTGATCTACCGAGTTGGGAAGATTCAGAATGATTGGCAGCTATCGCTAAGGTGCAAGCGAAATGGCGACGATAGGGTGGAATTGATTCTCTACAAAGAAGATGTGATTCTCGGTAAATCGAGGAAGCATTGGCGGCTTGACGAACCCTCGACTTCGTTGCATGTCGAGGAGAACGGAAAGCCGGCTTTGCGAGCGGAGTTGCTTGATCAACGGATTCACCCAGACAATATGCGCCGAAGTGATTTCTACCGTTGGTCACAGATCTCCGGGGGAGATCGGGCATGGGGGAACTTGAAAATCAAGGTGGGCGACTTCGAGTATCAGTGCACTGTCCCATCGAGCGTCTACCGGAACTGAGTCCCTCGTTCATGAGCCTGATAAGCGGTGGAGCTCGCGAGGCGGGACAAACATTTCGAAGAGCGATCGAGCCCAGTCCAGCGTGTCTACGAAGGCGTCCGCGATTCAGATCAGATTTATGACAAACAGATTGAGACTTATTGCTGTCATGGCAGCGGCATTGTTCCAATTGGAGAACGCAGCGGCTTTTGGCCCGAACGGGCACCGCATTGTGGGGCGGATTGCGGAACGACATCTTTCTGCGGAGGCCAAATCGGCGGTCAAGGCCCTCATCGGGCCTCAATCGATTGCTCAAGTTTCGACTTGGGCTGACGAGATCAAAGCCGACTTGCGATACAGGGCTGCCGGTCCCTGGCACTACGTGACGATTGAAGATGGTGAGACCTACGCTTCGAGTAAGAAGAATCCGAATGGAGATGCGGTCGCCAAGCTTTTGGAGGTAATTGATGTTCTTAAACAGGGCGTGGCTCCTCGCCAGCAGCAGCAGGAGGCCTTAAAGTGGTTGGTCCATCTGACTGGAGACGTTCATCAGCCTCTCCACGTCGGGCGGGGAGATGATCGAGGAGGCAATAGCATTTCGGTTGATTGGTTTGGCGATAGTCGAAATCTTCATTCTGTCTGGGATACGGGAATCGTGGAAGCTGTGAAGCTCAGCTTTTCCGAGTATGCGGAGTTTATTGATCAGAGTGTGACCGTAAAGGTTGAGGCTCCGGGCCAGCCAGATGTGATGTTGTGGATACGAGAATCGCAGAATCTGCGAGATGAAGTTTACGAGGAGCCCGCGCCCGGGATCGGGGGAAGCTATCGCTATGTCTATCAAAAACGACCCATTCTGGAGGCTCGCTTAAAGCAGGCAGGTTTGAGGCTGGCGCAAACACTCAACTACTTGTTTTCAGATCGACGATCTCGAAAGTAGTCAGTGTATGCGCGGAGACGCTGAGCCTGCCATGGGAGCAAGTGACCTTTGAGGTAGTTCAAAAAATGTTTGTCAGAATCCTACGCTTGCGCGAAATTACGGAAGCTCCATTGAAGCGATGACTGCAATCAATCCAACCATTCTACTCAAGAGGGAGGCCCGTCTGGGTTTCACGTTGATCGAGCTGCTAGTCGTGATCGCAATCATTGCGATCTTGGCCGGTATGTTACTTCCGGCTCTAGGCAAAGCGAAGGCTAAGGCGCAAGGGATCGCTTGTATGAGTAATCACAAGCAGCTAACGCTTGGATGGCGCCTCTATGCGGAAGACAACGATGACATCGTCCTCGCAGCGCGCAGCCAAGGGAACACCTATCGCGGAAAGACGGTGCCGGATTGGACTGGTCTAGGCCCTCCCGGCGGAAGTAGTGCGCCAGGTTGGTTGGATCTGCCGGTCAATGATGACGGGGAGTTGCTTCCTGAGCTGAGCATTATGAACAGCCCTATGTGGCCGTATATATCTGCTGCCAAAGCGTGGAAATGCCCCTCTGACAAGAGCACCGGAAGGGTTCGTTCAGGCAATCAACGCGGTCAAGTGCTTCGCCGAGTCCGGAGTATGTCCATGAACTCATGGTCTGGGGGATCCGCCTGGGGAGCATCTGGCTCAGGTTGGAAAGTTTACCAGACGTTGAATGACTATAATGATCCAGGCCCTTCTCAGACCTTTGTGCTTCTGGATGAAAGGGAAGACAGTATTAACGATGGCTACTTCGTCGTTGATATGGCTGGGTTTCCAGGCCAAGGGGCTCGGCACAAGATCGTAGATTACCCTGCCAGCTACCACAATGGCGCCGGAGGCTTCTCCTTTGCTGACGGTCACTCCGAGATTCATAAGTTCGTTGATCCTCGCACGACTCCCGTTTTGGCAAAGGGGAAAGAACTCTCGCTGAATGTGGCGTCTCCAAACAATCGTGATGTGGTTTGGATGCAGGAACGAAGTACGCGTCAGATTAGTCGATAGTCCGCGGGCCGTTCTCGATTGATTGGGTTGCTTCCCAGAGACGCTACGAGTCGCTTCGTGCGTTTTGGGGGGCTTCGGTTAGCATGAGGGAGTTTCTCGAATCGTCTCGTTACATCGATTGGCAGACGCCGGAGGTGAGGGGGCTCGCCTTGGATCTGGCTGCAAACGCGGAGTCGGAAGAGGAAGTCGCTCGTCGATGCTTCCACTGGGTGCGTGACGAGGTGGTTCATAGTCTGGATCACGAGCGAGATCCGGTGACGTGCCGAGCTTCCGATGTGCTCCGCTTTCGTACGGGTTATTGTTTCGCCAAGAGCCATTTGTTGGCGGCTTTATTGCGAGCAAATGAGATTCCGGCCGGGCTGTGCTACCAGAGGTTGAGGCTCGACGATAAGGGGGCTGCATTCTGCCTCCATGGACTCAACGCTGTCAGACTCTCTGATCATGGCTGGTTCCGCGTCGACCCTCGTGGCAACAAAGCAGACATCCATTGCGAATTCAATCCGCCTACTGAATCGCTTGCCTACTCGTGCTCGGAGGAGGGGGAGACCTTTCTCAATTCGATGTACTCAGCCCCTCTGCCGGAGATCGTCGATCTACTGGAGAGCTCGCAATCTTACGGTGAGGTTGCTCGAAGATTAGAGGAATCCGATCGGATGCGCTAGTCGCACTGGACTAGTGCGTGTCGACAATGACGGAATCGCTCGGGCGGTTTCATCGTAGCGTCGGGATTTAGTTCTCGGGTGCCTTCACCTCTGGTGCGAGGAGTGCAAGACGGTAGCAGGCCATCTCCTGCCCGTTGCGAAGGTAGAGGTGCTCATCGGCAAGCACCGGGTGATTCCAAGTTTTCCCCTTTAGCAAGGGGACTCGTGCGGTTTCGTAGAGATCCTCTGGTGTGGCCTTGAGCAGAATGCCCTCACCTCGCTCACTAGTCACGAGTAGGAGGCCTGATTGCTCCAAGAGGAGGACTTGGCCGTTGCCGTATCGGCCTCCTTTCCAGTTCCGTTTGCCGGTCGTCAAATCGATGCTCGCGAAGATTCCGCCATCGAATCCGAAGGCGTTGTTTTCAAAAACCACGAAGTCGTTGAAGTCCGACTTGAGGCTGCGACTCGTCCAGATTTCGTTGAGTTGGAGCGCGTCGTTCTGCCTCGAGAACTCGAAAAGGCGTGCGCCGTTGTTCATTTCCGAAGTGACCAACAGTCGATCCTCGGCGACAAGCTGGGGTTGGAGCGCTCGATAACCTCCCTGTTTCCACTCGTAGCTCAGGAGGACGGTTCCGTTCGCAGGATCAAGACAGCGAAATCCTTGATTGGTCAGCATGATCACGATCGGAGAGTTGTCGATCTCGACGAGTTGGGGGGACCCGTAGCTGTGATCGCCTGCGGGAGCGCCCCATGCGAAGTCACCTGTCTTGGCATTGAACGCGAGGGTTCCAAAGTTAGCGTTCCCACCGGCGTGCACGATGACGTGCTCTCCCACGACGAGGGGGGAGCTGCTGAATCCCCACTCGGGAGCCTTTCTCTGAGCGAGCTCACCGATGTTGTGGTGCCAGACGATGCTGCCGTCAATGAGTGAAAGACAGGAAAGATCGCCATCAGCACCCAATGCATACAGGTGTTCGCCAGCTAGCGTGGGGGTGGCCCGCGGTCCGGGACCTCCGAGTGGATCGCTAAAGCGGGCCTCAAGAGATTGCCTCCAAACCGGGGTGCCGGTGAGGGCGTCGTAACAGACCACCATTTCGAGCGGTCCACGCTGTTCTTGAGTGTAAAGGTGTTTTCCGGCGAGCGCGAAACTCGACCACCCGGGGCCAATGGGCTTCTTCCAAAGCAATTCCGGAGGCGATTGCTCCCAGTTTGGATCGATGGCAGGTCCTGAATAGCGGCTGTTTCGACCTTTTCCTCTGAACCCAGGCCAGCTTGGAAGTTCGGGTGAAACCTCGCTTGCTTGGGCTCTGTCGGATGCTGATTCGGATTCGGAGCTTGGGGCAAAGAGGCTGTCTCCTGAATTCACCAGGCGTTCTTCAGCTGATTCGACCCAGCGCCAGGAAAGATCCATTTTGGCATCGCCCCACATCCCTCCTGAACGGAGGAGGAGAGAGAATGCGAAGGCGAGGAGTGATACGGTGAAGGCGAATCGTGTTCTGAAGCGAGGACTTGATTTCCGGGTGAGGATGACGGCTCCCGCAAAGCCTGCGACGCCCATGGGAACTGTGAGGAGTAACATCGTCGCAGGACTCTGCATCGAAGGGTGATAAGCGAGGAATGTTACGGAGCCGGCAAGACCCATTCCTACTAGGCCGAGGATTCTCTCGCTCCAGGGGGCTCGGCTTGCGAAGAGCCACCAAAGAAGGATCAGAAGGCCAGCCACGATCGGGGCCATCGCCCCGAGGAAAGGAAGGATGCTGGGGCCGTCGGGGAGCTGGGAAGGAAGCAGCCTGACGGCAATGGCGAGAATGATAAAAACTAATGGGGGCCAAACACGAATCGGTTTCGCGTGATTCGAATTCGACGGGACTGGATTGGTTGCGTCCGTTGATGGGGATTGATCCATGGCGGAATCACTGTGCCGTGGTCGAGGTCTGGCGTAAATTATAACCTTGCGTCAGTTGTATACTCGCCCTGGTGCTGGAGTGCTGAGTGAGTCCCGAATCGTGCTAGCTGCAGATCTCGTGAATCACTCGCCCGTGGACGTCAGTCAGTGTTTCCTCGCGACCCTGATGAAAGTAGGACAACCACTCGTGATCAAGGCCGAGGAGATGCAGGATGGTGGCATGAATGTCGTGCACATGGGTTCGGTTGACGGCGGCTTCAAATCCGAACTCATCGGTTTCCCCGTAGCTTGTGCCTCCCTTGACGCCGCCACCAGCCATCCACATTGAGAAGCCATAGGGATTGTGATTCCGACCGGGAGCATCTTTGCCCTCGCTGAAGGGCATTCGACCAAATTCTCCTCCCCAAACCACGAGGGTGCTGTCCAGCAAGCCTCTCTGCTCGAGGTCGCTCAGGAGGGCTGCGATGGGTTGGTCCACTTCAGAACCATGCTGTCCGTGATTCTTTTCAATGCTCTCGTGAGCGTCCCATGTGTCCTCAAGATGTCCTCCGCCCGAGTAAAGCTGGATAAAGCGTACGCCTCGTTCAACGAGACGCCGCGCGACGAGGCAATTTCGGCCAAACTCGTCTGTGGGCTTTTTACCGACGCCGTATTGCTCGAGGGTTTGGGGACTTTCATGTGAAAGATTCACAGCCTCGGGAGCTTCGGATTGCATTCGGTAAGCGAGTTCATAGCTTTGGATTCTCGCGGCTAGTTCAGCGCCGCCGGGGCGATCGTCGAGATGCTTCTGGTTCAGTTGAGAAAGAAGATCGAGTTGGTTGCGCTGGGCCTGGGGGTCGATGTGTTCGGGGCCTTTGAGATCCAGGATGGGATTCCCGACGGGCCGAAAGAGCGTTCCCTGGTAGCTCGATGACATGAATCCTGCCGACCAATTGGGTTGCCCCGAGATTGGGCCGCCTCGTTTGTCGAGCATGACGACGTAACCTGGGAGGTTTTGGTTCTCCGTGCCGAGGCCATAGACGGACCAGCTTCCAAGTGAGGGACGGCCAATAAACGTGCTTCCCGTGTTCATGGCAACCAAGGCGGACCCGTGTGCGTGACTGTCTGCATGGCAGGCTTTTAGCACAGCAAGTTTGTCTGCATGTTCTCGCACCTTGGGGAAATAATCTGACACGAGCAGACCGCTTTGGCCTCCCGGGTGGAAGGGGCGCCAATTGGGAGTGAGGTATCCGACTTTTCGTCCTCCGCTGTTGATGTATTTTTTGCCTTCCGGCAGGGACTTTCCGGCGTATTTTACGAGTTCTGGCTTGAAATCAAACGTGTCCACTTGGCTTGGAGCTCCATTCATCATCAAGAAAATACAACTCTTGGCCTTGGCAGCAGCGTGCGCCGGCTTTGGCGTAAGCGGATTCGTTCTGGTCGTGCCGTCGGAAGCTTCGAGGCGAAGTGGAGAGAGACCTTCATGGCCCAGCAGACTTCCTAGGGCGAGGCCGGCAAATCCACAGCCCATGTCCCAAATGAATTCCTTTCTGGTTTGACCGCAGGGAAAGAACTTCGCGTGCTTTTTCATGGCTCCTTGGTTAGTCGAGGTAGAGAAATTCGTTTGCGTTCAGCAGGACGTGGCAGAGAGACTCGATCGCTCGCTGCTGGGGATTGCTCTGCCCGAGCGAGTGGTAATGGGCGTTCTGCGCCTCCACATGCGCCTTGGCCTGCTCCTGCTCTGCGCTGGATGGTCTTCTTTGAAAGGCGAGGGCCCAGGCGTGAACAATCTGTCTTTCGAGATCAGGTCCCGCTTCGCTTCTGAGTCGGCGCGCAAATCGACGACTCTGTTCGTGTACGAAGGCGTTGTTCATCAGGGCAAGGGCTTGCGGGGCGACGGTCGTGACATCCCTCTGCGCACAGGTTCGGGTGGTGTCGGAGAAGTCGAAGACGGTCATGAGTGGTAGCAGGCGTGAACGTTGAGACATCATGTAGATGCTTCTTCGGGCACGTTCGGGCTCGGGGGAAGCCTGCCAGGCTGCCTCTTTCCGCGACAAACCCTCGAGTGCCTCACGGCTCATCTTGGGATGGAAACTGGGACCAAACATGGTGCGATTGAGTGCGCCGCTGGTCATGAGGATGGAGTCTCTAAGCGCCTCTGCATCCAGGCGCAAGCGGGGGAAATGCCATAAGAGCCGATTAGCAGAGTCGCTTTGGCGAATGGTCGCCGCTTTGGGGTGGATGGACGCTTGCTGATAGACCTTTGAGAGCATGATGGTTTTGTGGAGGCGCTTGAGGCTCCAAGCAGGACCAGCACTTACACTGGGTGAGACGAACTCAGCAGCCAGCCAATCAAGCAGATCTGGATGGCTGGGAACGTCGCTCTTGAATCCGAAATTATTCGGTGTTCGGACGAGACCTTTTCCGAAATGATGCTTCCAGATTCTGTTGACCATCACTCGGGAGGTCAGTGGGTTTTGCTTCGTGGTGATCCAGTGGGCAAATTGGAGTCTTCGCCGGGTAGTCTTGCTGTCCTTTTCCGGGGGAAGAAAAGACCGCTCGATTTGAGGAAGGAACGATGGGAAAGCAGGTGGGACGATGATGTCGGGCTTGCTTCTCTCACCATTCAGAAGCAGGCGAATCGGGGCGACCGAATTTGAGCGATCGGTCCATCCGTAGACTCGGTCGTATCCGAGTTGCTCCGGCGATGGACCGCCTTGGTTCGCTTGTCCCGTGTAACCAGCCCAAAAATAGCTCGCAACACGATAGTAGTCTTTCTGCTCGATCGGATCGAATTTGTGGTCGTGACACCGGGCGCACTTGACCGTTAGGCCCAAGAACGCGGAGGAGGTTGTGTGAACCATGTCCTCGAGTCGTTCGTAGAGGTAATCTTGGGGATCGTTCGGTTCATCGTTCCATGTGCCGACGCGCAACATACCTGTGGCAATGACCGTCTGTTCCGTAGGCTTTGGGAGTTCATCCCCGGCGAGTTGCTGAATCACGAACTGGTCATAAGGTAAGTCTCGATTGAAGGCCTTGATGACCCAGTCCCGGTAACGCCAAGCAAAGGGCTTCTGTCGGTCCCGCTCGTAGCCGTCTGTCTCTGCGAATCGAACCAAGTCCAACCAGTAGCGTGCCCAACGCTCGCCATAGTGGGGCGAGCAAAGGAGGCGGTCGATGACGCGCTCGAAGGCGTCCGGTCGGTCGTCCTGCACAAAGGCTTCAACCTCTTCGAAGCTCGGGGGCAAACCAATGAGATCAAAGCTGGCTCTTCGTATCAATTGCCTCCGGGTTGCCGGCGGAGCGATCTTAAAGCCCTCGGCCTGCAATCGTTTTGTGATGAAGAAATCGATCGGATTCCCACTTTTCGGACTGAGGACATCAGGCCGAACAACAGGCTGAAGCGACCACCAATCACGACCGGCTCTGGATGTGGTGGTTCGCTCGAATCGTTCCAAGGTGAGGTCGTTCGGCCAGCCAGCCCCTCGCTCGATCCAGTTTCTTAGCGTGGCGATTTGCGAATCAGAGAGCGGTCGTTCCCGTCCTCTTTCAGGTGGAGGCATGTCTCCCGCCATGACATTCTTTAGTAGGCGAGACTCTAAAGCGCGTTCGGTTTCGAAGATCGGACCAGAGTCTCCCCCCTTGTCGACGCCCGCCTTGCTTGTGAGGTCGAGGCCGCCTTTGAGCTCTTTTTCATTATGGCACTCGATGCAGTGTCCACTCAAGATGGGCGCGACCTCATTCTTGAAATCGACGGGGAACGCGCTTGATACACCCAAGAGACTGAACGTGATCCAGAGACCGAAGATCGACAATCCGATGGACCGCCTGGCAATCATCGAGATGGGAGCTCGGGGACCGGGAGACATGTTGCTAAAAGTGCCTGAAAGAATAGATTCTGGCAAGAATCCCTAGGCCCTGGATTGCCCCGCATGGAAGCACTTGGTAACAAAGGCGTAACACAATGCGTCTGCGAACCGGTTTACTCTGTTTACGTACGAAATGACCCTTGCCGATAGCCATAAACTCTTAGGTTATGTCCTCATTATTGTTGGGCCAGCTCTCGTGCTCGCGTGCTTGGGGGGGCTCGCGTTGCGGGAGGATCGGGCGAGTTTGGCGGCGGCAACGGAACAACGAGGCCTCGTGATCGTGGAGAAACTTCGCGCTTTTCGTGACTCACTTGAGGAAGGGGGGGCGGCAAAAGAAGAAACCTCATCGTATCGCCTGGAACTGATGTCTTTTGATTCGCCTGCGAAAGCAGCTGTGTTGAACGAGGATACCGTCGACTCAGCGACGGGTCTGAGTCCGGCGAAACAAGCAGATTTAGAAACGCGGTTGCGGAGCTTGTCGACTTGGCAGGAGCTAGGACCAGTGCTTGAGAGCCACTTTGGCGATGGACATTCAAGGGCAGCGCTTGCCACCTGGTTGCTGGAATGGGCCCGAAGCAACGAGAGTTCGCATCTAGAACCGGTCCGCTTGCTTCATCGGGCATTGGTCGAGTATCTCCCGGCGGAGTCCAGTGAAAGGGGGACGCCGATAGGCTTGATCAGTTTGTTGTGGTTGATCGATAACGCGAGGCAACCCCTTGATGCCACGACCTTAGTAGGACGGATCGCTCAGCAAGTGGCCATTGCGGAAAACCCCTATGCAGCAGAGTACCTCTCAGCCCTAGGTGCGGCCATCAGAAGGAGGATTGCGTCTTCTGGCAGCGAGCTGGAAATGGACTCGCGAGCGTCGCTCGCTGATGCTCTCGAGCTGCAAGATGAAATGCAGCAAGCCCTCCAGACCTTGGCTGGGACCGAAGAGGGTTTGAACCGGCAACGGGTTCGCTATCAAGCTTATCGGCTGGCCTCGATCGAGCTCCATCTGAATGAAGACGAATCACGTGCCTCAGCGGAATTCGAGTTTCAAGGCGATCGATACCTTGCCTGGCTAACCGAAGATGAAAGCGAAATCATCTTGCGGCCTCTCAAGAGCTTGGAGGGAGAGCTGAAGACTGCTCTCGCCTTGGTGGGCGTTGACGCGGAGTTTTCGACGCAGCTGAAAGTAGGCGAGATCGAAGTCGGGAAAGCGGGGGGAGGGGCGTCAGTCGTGACGCAACGGCTACTGCCCTCCGTGGAGTGGCCTCCGGTCGACGTCGAAGTGATGATCGTGAATCCAGTCCAATACTATGCCGGATTGGAGAAGCGCCGTTATCGTTTTGGTGCCCTAATCGTTGTCGCTTTGGCGAGTGTTGGAATCGGGCTGACGGCCATTTTGAGAGCTCTAAGGCGACAACAGCGGCTCAATCAGCACCAGTCCAATTTTGTTGCCAGCGTCTCACATGAACTGAGGACACCGGCTGCCTCGATTTCTCTGCTAGCAGAGGAAATGCAATCCGCTCAGGGGAAGAGTGCTGACTATGCACAGATGATTCATGCAGAAAGCCAACGACTCTCGTGCTTAGTGGAGAACGTGCTCGATGTCTCTCGGATCGAACGAAAAGCGAAAGTGTATGAGTTGGATGCCTGCGATGCGAGTCGAATGCTGAGAGCTGCCGTTGAATCCTTTCGTCCAAGCGCACGGCGAAGCGGGATTAGTCTAAAGCTTGTCTGTCCAACGCAAGAGATCGATTGTGACCTCGACAGTGTTGCTATCCAGAGAGCCTTGACCAACCTGATGGATAATGCGGTTAAATTCTCTCGCCGAGGTCAAAGCGTGAATATCACTTTAGATGCGGATGAAACGGAGATCCGAATCGCCGTCGTGGATCACGGAAAAGGAATTGGCCCTGAAGAGCAGGGACGTATCTTTGAACCATTCGAGCGTTTGGGAACAGAGCTGCGGCGGGAGACAAGCGGTGTTGGATTAGGCCTCGCGCTCGTAAAGCATGTGGTGGCGGGACATCGGGGAACCATTGATCTGAAAAGCGAGCTGGGTGTTGGCAGTACCTTTTTGCTGCGACTGCCGAGGAGACTGAAGGATGGATAGGGAGAGAATACTCATCATTGAGGACGAACCGACGATGTGCCGAGCCCTCGAGGACATTCTAACGCGCCACGGTTTTCGAATCGTCACCGCCGCAGAGGGTGCGAGTGGATTGGAGAGAGCGCTCAAGGAAAGACCGGATCTCATTTTGCTGGACGTGATGTTGCCTAAGCTCGACGGCTATGCCGTGTGCGCGGAATTACGGAAGCTGGAATGCCTGATTCCGATCCTGATTCTGAGTGCCAAGGCAAGCGTTGACGACCGAGTGAAAGGCTTGGACTTCGGAGCTGATGACTACTTGCCGAAACCCTTTAGCCAGGCGGAATTGCTGGCTCGAGTGCGCGCGCTGTTGCGGCGGAGAACAAATTCGGAGGAGAGTCTGCAATCCATTCAGCTTGGCGATGCCAATGTCGATTTTGTTCGGCAGTCTGTCGTTAGGAACGGGAAGGAAATTTCTCTCAGTCGAAAAGAGTTTGGGATGCTGCGCTTGATGGCCCAGCGGAAAGGGGCGGTGGTATCGCGGCAAGAGTTTCTAGACCTTGTCTGGGGCTACGCGGCCTTTCCAACGACCCGGACCGTAGATCGGCACATTGTGGGCTTACGTCAAAAATTCGAGGCGTCTCCCGAGAACCCGAAATACATTTTGACGGCGCATGGTGTTGGCTATCGATTGGTATCGGAGGCTTAGTCCTTCCAGGTTGAGGAAGCCAAGAAGTGAAGCGTTACAATTTCGGAACAAGTCCGGCTTGTTTATTGAGTAAGTTGGCAGCGTTATGAGACAAGGTATCATGAAATCTAATCTGCGAGTTTATCTTCTACGGTTGAGTGTTCTACAGACGGCCTGCGTGCTCTGCTTTGCTGGAAGCCCCCAGGACGCTCAACCTCACAATGAAGTCGGGAGCCCGGGTGCCGTTGGTGTTGCTAGTTGGTTCGCACGTGGAACCCTGGCTGAAGAGAAGGGAGACGTCACGACGGCTCTAAAGCATTATCAAGAGGCGTTGTTGGAATTCGATGCGAGCAAAAAGATTGCGGCGGAAGCGCTTTTACGGATGGCTGCTCACTATCAGGTCCTGGGAGCTTCAGAGTCTTCTGATGCAACTTACTCGAGACTGGTTAAAGAATTCGGAGATATTCCGGAGGTGCAAGGGAAGATTCCTGCTGATTTTAAGGTGCCAGAGAGCGATGCCCGAGAGCAGGACCTCCTGGCTGTCGTCGAGGAACTCATCTCTTCGAGGTCCGTTGCGCCCATCGAAAACGCTTCCGGAGTTGAGGACCTAGCACTTGATCCTAGAAAGGAAGAGCGGCGTTTGGAACTCGAGAGCTTCAAGACGCGAGTTGAACGCTCGAGATCCCGCCGAGACGAAGCCTATGATCGTCTGCAGGATGCCGAGATTCGGCTTAAGAACGTGAAAGCTTCTCCTCCATCATCATTGCCCGATTCGGTGAAGCCTGGAGCCATCTACGCACAGCTCAAGACAGAGTTGATTGGCCCTTTTGATTTTCCGGATGAAAAAACCAACGAAACACTTCGTCTGCGTGCTGAACGGCGAATCATCGATTGGGTAAAGGGTTCGTTTATTCCCGAGTTGGAAGCAGAGTATAAGGCTTCAATGTTAAGCTATGAGGCGATATCGCAGCAATATCAGGAAGATCGTTACCGCTATCAAGACGTGCTCAAGAATATCCGAGACGAGGAGATGGTTGAAGCCGAGCAAAGAAGGCGTGATGCCAAAGAGGCGCAAAGGCAGATCGTGATCATGGGGAAAGTTCGACAGCCGGGATTCTACGAACTTCCTGAGAAACGGATCAGTGTCATCGAGCTCATCGCGATGGCCGGTGGCTTCATGCCGAACTCGAAAAAGGTGGGCATAAAGGTGTCTCGGCAGGGCGCCTCACATACGCTCAGTTTTGATGCTGAGCTCGGTCTGAGCCCGAATGATCGGTTTACTCTGGAGAAGGGGGATGTGATCACCGTGCCTGAGCGATTCTTCTAGATCTTCTACAAAGCATTTGCACTGGCGGATGACTCATGATTGAGTGAATCCATGACCCAAATGCGCCGATCAAACGGATTCACTCTCATTGAGTTATTGGTAGTCATCGCAATCATCGCGATTCTAGCCGGTATGTTATTGCCTGCACTGAGCGTTGCGAAGAACAAGGCGCATCGAACGGCATGCATTAACAACCTTCGTCAGTTTGGAATCGCTACGTTTATCTATGCTGATGACAATGAGGATAAATTATTTCCTTCTCTCTTTAACCCAGAGCAGGTCCGGGGGAGTCAGCCCTGGTGGTCATATCGTCTTTTTGCAGGAGCCGATGGCCAGCCGGCAGATGTCACAACGCCTTTCAATCACGGTCATTTGTTCACTCACGGGTATATCACCGAAGCAAAGCTTTACTTCGATCCCGGTTTGAAAGGAGCCGCTGCGGAGCTCGAGGGGCGAGGCTACGAGCTGAAAGACTACCAAAACGAGAACAATCCTTTCCCGGTTGCGCAGGGCGCTTGGGTCCGGTCCAGCTATGTGTACTACCCGCAAAGTCAACAAGCTGCCCGACCGAATCCAGCGAACGAAAACGAACGGCAGTGGGGCCTCGTTGCGACCCGTTCTGGGCAATTGCGTTCGGATCGCAGTCTCTTCACGGGGTTCATCTATTCCTTTAAGACCATTCCGCATACGACCCAGCGTAACCCTGTGGGTTTGAATGTCCTGTGGGGCGATGCACATGTCTCGTTTTCGAGCACCGCGCAAGCCTTTGATCCATCATTGTGGGATGTTCGGAGTGGCAGTACTCAGGGCAATCTTAATCCGGGTAATAACCCGGATCGCTTTCGGACGATCGTGGGCTACCTACGACCTTGAACAAGGGATGACTGGCGATTCGGTCAGGAGACCAAATCGCCAGCTTTCCCTTTTCCTAGTTGCCTTATTTAATGCCAATCGCTCTTTCGAGCCACTTGTGATTGGCATTAAAATCTCTATTCACTCGTTGCTCTTACTTTCTTTTTGGATTTTCGAGGCTTGAGCTGAAACTGGTTCGCTTCTCCTTTGGAGGATTGTGTTTCCAAGGTCGTCCATTGATTGGTATCGCGTTTTTTGAGATGGATGACGTTCTCCCCGTTTGACCGAGATCGAAGTGTGATGGCGGATTCGGGTGAAATCGCGATGAACTCATCGTCCCCATTAATCAGGGTGAGCGTGTGCCCTTGGTGCTTGCTCTTCAGCTTGGTTGATGTCCGTTTCTTTTCAGGGCTGAAAACGATGGTGGCTTTCCCATCGGGAGAGACGAGAGCGTGGCTTTCGGGCTCCAGTGTGATGCTTGACAACGCTGAGTTGGCGGACGGCGAGAGCGTGATGGATTTTTCAGTTTCAACTTCCTCGATGTGGACATCCAACTCGGGGCGCGTGTCGATCAACTTGTGCGTCCTGGGGGTTACATCGACGTTGACGCTCTTTTGAACCTCAATCTCTGGGTGTGGTTCACGCATTGGAGCCTTCGATACTTTCGTTCGAAAATGAACGCCATCGAGGGACGAGAAAGCTTGAGTGTTTGCAGCTTGAGAAGGGAGAGCGACGGCTCGAGCCTCGAACTCGAACTCGTTTGTCGACCCTTTTTCGCTGAACCAATTGCCGGAGGCACCGAATCGGAAGACCTGTCCTTTGGCGAACTGATGAACAAGCGTCTTCTTCGCACCTGGAGGAACGTCGTATTTGTGGGCAACGGAACCATTGGGGCTTCCGCTTGGAAGAGGGACTCCTTCCGGGAATAGGTCGAAGGAACCGGCGCATTCGCCATCTCCCATTGTAATGTCGATCAACAAGAGGCCTCCCGAACCGAAAGCGCGAAGATCGATCTCGTGGACGTTATACATTTGGCGTCCCGAGCCCGGAGCGACCAAAATGCCGTGGCCAGACACTCGACTCGATGCATCTCCTAATCGAAGTCGTGACGCTGAGCCCGGTTCGGTCTCGATAATGTAGTCGAGCTCGAGTTCGAGCTCAGACTCGGGTGACTGAAGTTCCGTGAATTCTCTTTGCTGAGGTTCGCGATCTGCAGGCCCCTCGGCAATCAGGGGACTCGGACCGGTGAAGGTGACCGCCAAGATGATGGCGAGTCCGGCGAAGAGAAACGAGGGGCGTTTATCTTTGGTTTGGTTCTTAGATATCATAATGATGCGTCTTTTTATTTCGTTTTTATTACTGATCATCGGAACCAGGTTAGGGAAAGTTTTCTGCGGCCGGAAAGAAGTGAGAATGGCGATCAGGGTATCGCCGTAGGCACTGCGTTCTTGTTCGCCAAGGATCTGAATGGTTTTCGCATCGCAAATAAGCTCGCGGTCGTGTTGGAATTTTTTTAGGGCCCAGTGGGTCAAGGGATTGAACCAGTGAATGGCTTGAACGACTAAGGTAAGCCAGTTGAGCAGCGGATCGAAGTGTTTGACGTGCACGAGTTCATGCGTGACGACGTGAGCTTGTTGTTGAGGTGTGAGTTCTTGGACGAACTTGTCTGAGAGAATCAGCTTGGGACGAATCGTTCCACTCACGGCGGCTGTGGCGATGTGGGGTGAGGTAAAGACTTGGATGCGCTGATGAATGCCGAGCTTCTTCTGAATCATGTTGATGCGCTTTTCGATCAGTGGATCAACGAGAGGCTCACATGCCTTGAAGAGCCGATGATGCCGAATGTGGGCTGCGGTGAGACGGAAGGCTCCGAGTAAACATCCGGATAGCCACAAGAGCGCAAGTAGATCTCGCCATGAAATCAATGAATTGGGAGAAACGTTCGCCACTTCCTGAGAGGCTGCGTTCGGGGTTGTCGCTGGTGGAATGTGAGGGATTTCCGAATTGGCTGGTTTTTGGGGAGCTTCGTAGGCAGCAGAGTGGGGCAAGACGGTGCCTTGCTTGGTTTGAAACCAGTTCAAAGGATGAAGCGAAGTCGATGGGATTGAAGGTAAGCAGAGTCGTGTGAGGATGAGCATACCCAAGACGTACTGTAATCCGTACAGATGGCGCGTGCGTTGCGATCGATAAATCGCCCAGAGCGCTAGGGCCAAGACGCCCGCGGGTAGAGAGGCCCTGAGAGCCCAGAACGTAATATCTTCAAGATGTTGCATGGGCTTATTGGTCGGGGTTATTTTTGCGATTGAGAATCGTCCGCAACTCGGCGATGTCAGCTTCAGAGAGTTCTTCTCGCTCGAGGAAATTGCTCAAGAATGGAGCCACTTGTCCGTTGAAAACCCGATCGAGAAAAGATCGTCCTGCGGCATGGGTGCATTCATCCTCGGTGTAAAGGGGGGTGTAGACGAATTCTCGTCCAGACTTCTCGTAGGTTAGCATTCCCTTTTGACTGAGCCGCGTGAGGAGCGTTTGAACCGTGCGCGGTTTCCAGTCCTGCTCAGGGAGGAGAACTTCGCAGACACGGTTGGCAGTGGTGGGTGCCTGTTGCCAGACAACTTTCATCACTTGCCATTCGGAGTTCGAGATGTTTGGAGGCGCCATAATCTTTTGTCCTACAACTGTAGGAATATCTAATCCTACAGTTGTGGGATTGCAACATGTTTTCGAGAAAAACTGAGAGTCGAGTAAACTCCCTTCTCGGTCTTACTAGTGACCCCTTGCTTTGGAATTCGTCGTTGCAGATGAATTCGATTGGTAAAATGTGAGGTCGAGCCTAGGGTGGTGTCCACTCACTTGCGACTATGACGGACTCCTTGCGTACGATTGATCTATTGGTTCTCACCGCCTATTTGGCAGGCATCTTTGGATTGGGATGCTGGCTTGCCCGCCGCAACCGAAGCACGGATGAATTCATGGCGGCGGGACGATCGCTATCCGGTTGGGTGGTCGGCCTGTCCATCTTCGGAACCTACATGAGCAGCATAGGATTCTTGGGGAATCCTGGGAAATCTTATGCTGGCAATTGGAATCCATTTGTCTTCGGCTTGTCGCTCCCCCTAGCTGCCTGGGTTGCGACACGATACTTTGTTCCGGTGTATCGTTCGTCGAACGAAGTCTCCGCTTACTTTCATCTCGAGAAGCGTTTTGGGCCTTGGGCGAGGAATTACGCCTTGGCTTGCTACCTCTTGACCCAACTGGCCCGCATGGGAACGATTCTGTATTTGGTTGCGCTTGCCTTGGCGCCCCTCACGGGATGGGATGTGAAGTTCATTATTCTCATCACAGGCTTGCTCGTGACCGCCTACACACTGCTTGGAGGGATTGAAGCCGTGATTTGGACGGATGTGATCCAGAGTGTGGTTCTCACCATCGGGGCGATTCTGTGTGCTGGCTTCCTCCTCTTCGGCATGCCCGAAGGGCCTGGGCAGCTTTTTGCCATTGCACGAGACGAGAACAAATTCGGGCTCGGTGGCTTTCATCTTAGCTTCGTGGAACCAAGCTTTTGGCTGATCTTGGTCTACGGCTTTTTCATCAATCTCCAAAACTTTGGGATCGATCAAAGCTTTGTTCAGCGCTACGTCACGGCGAAGTCAGACAAAGACGCACGGTTTAGTGTGTGGATCGGAGCGCTCTTGTTTCCACCCATCGCCGCTATTCTTTTCTTCATCGGAACCGGGCTCTATGCCTTCTACAGCGCTCAACCTGAGTTGTTGCCCGCGTCGGTAAACGCAGCAGAGAAGCCCGATGCGGTCTTTCCCTATTTCATTGTTACCCAACTTCCGGTCGGCATGACGGGCCTCCTCATCGCAGCGATTCTGGCCGCAGCCATGAGCAGTGTGGATACGAGCTTGAACAGTTCGGCAACCTTGTTCCTACGGGACATTTATCAGCGCTACTTGAAACCGAAGGCGCAAGAGAAGGAGTCGTTGCGAGTTTTGCGTGTGACTACCTTGGTGTGGGGCTGTGCTGGGACGGCGACGGCGCTAGCCATGATTCGCGTGAAAAGTGCCTTGGATGCGTGGTGGAACTTGTCAGGAATTTTTAGTGGTGGAATGTTGGGCATTTTTCTGCTGGGCCTCATTTCGACTCGGGCTCGAAATCCCTCAGCAATACTCGCAACCACAGCAGGTTTGCTGGTGATTGTGTGGCTCTCCTTAGGCAAGGCGGACTATTGGCCAGAGTCTCTCCGGAATCCCTTCCATCCGTTTATGACGATTGTCCTGGGGACGACCACGATTGTGTTGGGTGGTGTTCTGCTTAGTCAGCTTTTGACCCGAAAAAAACATTCTTCAAAGTAGGGGCGCTCAATCGACGCTTCGCCGACGCTGCGATTCCATTTTCCTGGTATGAATCGGTGGTGGCTTTTAATGATAGAGGGGCTTTGACGACCAATGAACGACGCATATTGACTCTGTGTGGGATCGGCCATTTCTTCGCCCACTTCTACATGCTGATGTTTCCGTCCTTGGCACTGTGGGCACACAAGGATTTTCAGCTCACCTTGCCAGAGACTTTGAATCTTGGGTTTACGATGTATTTGCTCTTTGGCCTGGTGTCATTGCCAATGGGCTTGCTCGCAGATCGTTATGGGCACAAACAGCTTTTGGTAGCAATGTTCGTTGGCTTGGGCGGGGCCTCAATCGCAGCAGGGATGAGTCGTTCTGCCGGGGTGTTCGCGTTTCTATTGGCATGCATTGGCTTCTTCGCATCGATCTACCATCCCGTCGGAATCGGTCTCATCAGCAAGTGTTGTCGAAATCGAGGGAGAGCTCTGGGCAACAATGGCGTTTGGGGCAATCTGGGAATTGGCTTGGCACCTTTATGTGCTGGACTGGGGGCTTTCGTATCGGATTGGAGGGTGGTTTATATTCTTGTTGGTGTCGGAATTTGCGGTGTGGGCGTGATTCTATTTCGGATGGAAATCGATGAGACTCCGGTGACGGTAGCGGGTTCAGTGAAGGCGGGGACCTCGGGGAGGCATTTAAGCTATTTTGCGTTGATGCTCGTTTCCATGTGTCTGTTGGGTTTGTGCTATCGGGGAACGGTCGTTTCGATTCCAGCATACTTTGAAGACCGAATTCACTTCTTGGCTCGACTAATGAGTTGGGATTCCGAGATTTCGGTGTCGGCCTCTCACTCGTTCGGAACCACACTGCTTGTTTCGGGGATCTATCTCTTTGGAATCTTTGGTCAAATGACGGGAGGACGCCTCGCAGACAAGATGGATTTGCGACTGGCCTACCTGACGTTTCATGTTTGTGCCTTGCCGTTCATGCTTCTGATGGGAGTGCTCTCGGAGTTGCCATTGTTTTTCGTCGGAATGGGTTACCTGTTTTTCTCTCTCGGAATGCAGCCGATCGAGAACAGCTTGGTAGCGCGCATGACCCCCAACCATCTCCGCAGTCTGGCCTATGGTCTGAAGTTCATTCTGGTTTTAGGGATGGGTGCTTTTGCCGTTAAGATGGTTCGTTGGGTCTTGAATCACAGGGAACCTCAATTGGTTTACTTCATCCAGGGCGGGTTGATCTTCACCGTTCTGGTTCTGGTGTCTTTCCTTTACTGGATGTCCCGCCGCGAATCTTTCCGGAATGGTTGAGATGTCGGCCTCCGGTCGCCGCTCCATAGACAAGTCGCGCTGTCAGAATTCAATCGCTTTGCATACCTGACCGAGAATCGAAATGTTCAGCGAACTCATTTCTCTCGTGAGGGACAGAGCGTAACCGTCACGGTGAACTTTTCGCCGGAAGCTTGGGGTGAGCTGCCGCCTCATTCTGCTCGTGTGACCGGGGTGCCGGAGCTGCAGTCGAGGATGTATCAGGCGCGCTGACGCGAGCAGTCGCGGGTCCATGGACTCCAGTGAACGAGTCCGGAACTCAATCAGCGGGTGAGGGGACGGCTGTGCAAAGTTCGATGAAGTAGCCGTCTGGGTCTGTTACATAAATCTGAAAGGCCCCGTCTGGGCGAGTGCGGCGAGGAAGATAATCGATATTGTTTTCTTGGAAATATCGTTCCCATTCATCCATGTCGTCGATCATGAGTGCGTAGTGATTGCCGCGATCTTTGGAGTTAACCGGTTCGCTGCGATCCCCAATTAAGTGAAGCTCTTGGTGGGCGCCAAGTCGAAACCAGGCTCCGGGGAAGTTGAAACCCGGACGTTTGATTTTCTCAAGCCGAAGGACTCGCTCATAAAACTCCGCACTCTTTTCGACGTCTATCACGTGAAGGGCGACGTGGTTTAACTCCAAGTGTGTCATGGGCAGGGATCTTAGCAATTGCCTGGATGATTGGGAAGCCTCCCGGTTTCAGTGGTCACGAGTTCGTTAGATTGAGTCAGCTGCTCCATGTCATCGAGCGCCTTCTTTAGGTCGGGATGATCGACGTTCGGGGCGAATTGTCGCAGGAACGAGGATGACGGCGCGCTGATGACAATTGGTTTATGGTTGGGGCTATATTGAAAATGAACTGCCCAAGCGCGAAGTCCCATCGACTGGCGGGCAAACTGTCCTTTGCGGTTTGGGGCCTGTTTCTCTGATTTGGGAGAGTAGAGTGGGTCGCCTAGGATCGGGTGTCCCGCCGCCTGAAGGTGAACCCGTATCTGGTGAGTTCGACCGGTTTGCGGGAAAGCGAGTACAAGCGAGCGTTGGGGAGAGGTTTTTAGGCGCTTGAACAGCGTTGTCGCGTGTTGACCGTTTCGAGGCTCAATCCTCATCCGGTTGTCTGTTGAGTTGCTTGGGGCCAGGGGGGCTTTGCAGCTCCATGCCACAAGATCAACCGAACCCTTAACGGCGCAGAGGTAGAGCTTCTTAATTTTTTGCTGGGCGAATAACTTCCCGACTTTGCTGAGAGCGTGCCGACTCTTTGCCAGCAAGAGGACGCCGGAAGTTTCGCGGTCTAGACGGTGCACAAAACGGAGAAAACGGATTCCCTTGCGAGTGACCCACGGTTCCCGTTTTGCGATAGCGATCTCGATTTCCCGTTGCAGGTTTTGTTTGGTGTGGCTCCAACGAGCGGTTGTAGTTAACCAGCCGCTTGGCTTGTCAATCGCGAGCAGATGGTGGTCCTCGTAAAGGATCGGGATCGAGATGGATCTCCCCAGGTGAAGGGCGTTCTCCGGGGAAGATCTGCGTCGAGGTGGCTTTTGACGTTGCCCTCGTCCTGCGCCGCGTTGTGTCATGGTTGCAATTCCTGTAGGCGAAAGAATTTGAAGGCCTCCGGCGCAAACTGGATAAAGAACTCGCTCTGAAAATCGCTGCCTTCAATGACGGCCAGGTTCTTACTCGAAGCCTGGATATCTGAATACGCTTTGATTTGATAGCGTCTTGAGGAAGTGCTGGGCCAAGCGATCCGGAGGAGTTGATCATTCCACTGGGACACATCTAGCCGGAGTTGAAGGTTGGAGTTAATTGGGGATCGTTGCAGTAGGTACTCGACAAGATTGGCAAAACCATCTGAATCGGGGTCGCCGTCTGGCGTCGCGTCCAAGTGTCCGAAATGTGCTAATTCCCAGCTGTCGTCCAATCCGTCGGCATCGAGGTCGTCAATGCTGGTGCCGTAGAGAATCAGCTCCATGCCTAGCACCTCTCCTTCATTGCCGACGGCAACATCGGTGACAGCGACTCTCCATGTGCCTGCGCTCGCCTCGAAGAAGGAATGCGTGGAGAAGTAAGTCCAGTCGCGAGGCCCCGGGGAGTTGTCATTGTTTATGTGTTGAAGAATGCTGGTCGTTCCAGCTGGCGAGGTGAGGGCGATACGAAGATCGCCTCGGCGCGGGTGATTGGTTCGGACGCGAAGGCCGACATGTTCGCAGAGGAGAGAGTCGGAAACAGGAACGGAGTAGACTGCGGACTCGGATTGCAGGCTTACGGTTAGGCTGGGCGTGGAGACTGAAGCGGACACAAGTTGTTGTCCGAGCGATTCGGCAATAAATACCGCGGGGATCGGTGAATAGTAGGTATCTCCCATGCGGACTCGTTGATCGCCGTCGACGTTGTTGTAGATGATGGCAAATTCAGCTCCGGCTTGAGCCGCCACGTTGATCTTTTCGCTGAACAAGTTCTCGCCTCGTTGAATCAGGGCAGCTTTTCCGGTGAGATCGATGCCAGGGTCCGACAAAGCACGACCGATTGAGACGGCACTCAGCTTGGCCGTTGGTTGATCGGGAAAGAGCCCTTGTCCCGGAGACGCAGGGATGTTTTGCAACGATTCGGGTAGGTCGGGACCTTCGACCTGCACGGAAAGTGCGTCGTTGGGAATCAGTTGACGTTCTTCGATAGAGTACGTCTTGCGGACTAGATTGGGGCGCCTTTGCCATTCACTTGCGAGGGTCAACGCTTTGGGGGCGTTGGGGATGCCGAATCCAACATTGTGGCTTACCTTGAGGCCGGCCCCGTTAACACGGAGTCCCGGGTCTTCGTTGTCTGCGTGCTCACAGGACAAGAGCAAGATCTGCTGAACGTCTCGGACCGTAAGGCTGGGGTTGGATGAAGTAAGAAGAGCGCAAAGTCCGGAGACGAGGGGAGCCGCTGCAGACGTACCAACGAATCCGGAGGAATCAAAGCCATAGTCCGCCAGATCGTCGACGGTAAAGCGTGTGTTGAAGCCGAGTCGACCAAGGCGATCCGTGGTGAAGAGGGAGCGATCATCTTCCCCACCGGGGACGGCAAGGAGGAGCGAAGCCCCAGGGCTGCTGTACGTGGCGGCTCGACCCACATCGTTGACCGCTCCAACAGCGATGACTCCGGGATAGGATGCGTAACCGTCATCGTTGGAATCGCCGCTCCCGAGATGTCCGAAGCTCTCCTCTCGCGCGTTGCCTCCGGCTCGAATCATGAGAACCCCATTGCCGCCACGGGCATGATAAACTGCGTTCGAAACAGCAATCTCCTCGATCAGAGTCGGCCCAAGCTGTTCAACCAGCCCGTTACCCCAGCTATGGTTTTGGATGGAGACCCGTTCGGGATCGTGTTGGAACATTTCGCTGAGGGCGAGGGAATCCACAATCGTGTCGTCCGTATCGAAGATGACCCAACTAGCGAGGCGAGCGAGTGGAGCAGCGCCAACCATTCCAAGCTCATTGGATCCTTCCGCCAAGGCGAGCCCGGCCACGGCGGTTCCGTGAGCGTGAAACGAGACCCGGGGTAAACCGTTTGTTCCCTGGGTTACAAAGTTGCGATGGGCGTGAGCCTGGGCTCTTTGGGAAAGCTCGGGATGATTGAGTTCAACGCCATCGTCGACGACGGCAATGGTAACGCTCTCACCGCGCGAGCGCGGCCAGGCACCGCGAATGTTCAGATCAACGCCGAGGCGAGCCCCGGTTTCGGATGAACGGTTTTCCAGATACCACTGGCGCTCAAAGTAGGGGTCAGAAGGGCGAGCTGCATACTGTTGGAGTTTTCCCAGCCCCAAACTCTTTCGGGACGGGTAGCAAGCCTGCACCTTAGGAGACGAGCCCCATTGCTCAGCGAGCTCCAAGGCTCGTCTGGGACTCGTGGTCAGGTAGATTTCGATGCCCGGTGAGAGTCTTTGAATCAGCTCAGCATCTCGATCCTGAACGGTGGGCGTGGGCGAGTTCTCATGAGAATCAGTGGTGTGTACGATGAGCTTTTTGCCGATCAGGACTCTTGCCTGCGAGAGTCTTCCTCGCCGGGCTACGATCCAGTCACTGTCTGGAGGCTCATCAGCAAGGATTTCGTATTCGGTCGGGGTAGGTTCATGGATTTTGAAGAAGGGAGCTGGATGAGCGAGACTCGAAACGCCGGGAAGGAAGAGACCCATGGCCCAAGCAGCAAGTTGCACAGAAATAAGAAGCTGGGTGCGGAGGGCTATTCTCAATCGAGCCGTCATCTAGGTAGGCGGGAGCATAATTCGTGCTAGCCTTGATACAAGGCCATTCGACAAATCTAGGCAGCGATCGGGAACTGTGGTTAACTCGCGCCGTGGAGCACCTAAAAGACGATCAAGACCCGAAATATGAGCGGCTCAAGCGCTTGTATGAGGTGAGTAATGTGATTCATTCATCCCTTGACCCAGGGCAAGCGCTGGATCTCATCCTCGGTCAAGCCGCTCAGCTGACCAATGCCACTTCGGCATCAGTGGCCCTGGTGAATCCCACGACGGGGCTCCTTGAGCTTGAGGCGTCACATGGATTGCCCTCGAGTTCCGAAGGGCTTCGGCTCCGTGTGGGGCAAGGAATCACGGGATGGGTCGCGAGAACAGGCCAGCCAGCGAGATCGGGAGACGTGGCCGCGGATCATCGGTATGTGCCGGTTCGATCGAGCGTCCGATCCGAGCTAGCGGTGCCAATGGATATCCAAGGCGTCGTGAGAGGTGTGCTAAACGTCGATTCAGATATGCCCGACGCCTTTGGAGAGGATGACCAAGAACTCTTAGGGGAACTGGCCCTGCAAGCTGCCAAGGTAATTCAAAACACCTGGCTCTACGAGCAGCTCCGTTTCAAGGCTCGGATGTTCGAGTCCTTAGCATCTGTCAATCAGACTATACAGTCGACGGTCAACTTAGATGAAGCATTAGACGCGGTGACGCGTGAGGCGAGGAATCTGATGTCCGTTAAACTCTGTTCCTTGTTGATGCTTGATGAGTCAGGAGACTGGCTCGAATTGCGCTCGTCGATCGGTGCGGGCGAAACCTATTTAGGAAAACCTCGTTTGGATATCCGCGAGAGTATTGCCGGAAGCGTTGTGCGAAGCCGCAAGCCCGTGCAAGTGGTGGATGTCAGGGCTTCAGGCATCTACCAGCATACGGCAGTTGCAGAGGTTGAGGGCCTTGTTTCCTTGCTGTGTGTTCCGCTTATTCATTTGGACGAATGTATTGGGGTGCTGAACGTTTACCACGATAAGCGACACAGCTTTTCCGATGAAGAAATTCGGATCCTAACAGCCTTTGCGTCTGCTTCAGCAAATGCGATCGAGAAGGCACGTCTCTATGAGCATGTGCGGGGAGTGGAAGAGAAATTGCGTCAGAATGAAAAGCTTTCAGTGCTAGGGCTCCTCGCAGCAGAAATTGCTCATGAGATTCGCAATCCCCTAACCGTGATGAAGATGATCTATCATGCACTCAAGCTGGATTTCCCGGCAGACGACCCTCGTTCGCAGGACGCCAAGGTATTAGGGGAGAAAATGGATCACTTGAATCGCATCGTGGAACGCATTCTAGCCTTTGCCAGACAGGGAACACCCGAATGGGAGACAGTTGATGTCAACCCACTCCTCGATGACCTCGCATTGTTGACGCGGCATAAACTCAAGAACCACGACATTGATCTCAAGCGTGATCTCCATGCCGGACTGCCGAAATTGGAGGCCGATGCGACGAAGTTGGAGCAAGCGTTCCTGAATCTGACCTTGAATGCGGTCGAAGCGATGCCTCGGGGAGGTACTCTGATCATTCGCACGCGGACGGTGGAACCCAGTGGTTCGGAGGAAACGTCTGCTCAGGTAGCGATCGATTTTGAGGATACAGGGGAAGGGATGTCTGAACAGTCAATGGCCAAAGCTTTTTCTTCTGTGCTGGATAGTCAGAAGTCGACCGGCACTGGCCTCGGTCTCGCCATCGTAAGCCGCATCGTTGAGGCTCACTCGGGCGAGATAAAACTTAAGTCGACAGTAGGAAAAGGCACTACGTTCACTGTCGTGCTTCCCGTTGAGCAGCCCTTGCCGGCCAATTCGAACCGGCCTTCTGAATATGGCGCGTGATCGCTCTTCAGCGATCACGCGGCCCACATTCTAGCTAGATAAACTCGTTGACCAGACCTTCGAGAAGCTCTTGACGTCCGCTCGTGTTCTTGCCAATTCTGCTCTTACCGAGAATATACTTTTCGAGATCTTTGAAGTTTGCTTTTCCTGATTCGATTTTAGCACCGATGCCATCATCCCAGGAACTGTAGCGATCGGAAACGAAGTCCCCGAGTCGGCCGTCGGCTCGAATGGCTGCGGCTGCTCTAAGACCACGAGCGAACGCGTCCATGCCGACGATGTGTCCATGGAATAGGTCGATCGGCTCGAAGCTTTCTCGACGAACCTTGGCATCAAAATTTACGCCTCCGGGCGCGATCCCACCGTTCTTGAGAATCGAAAGCATGCACTGGGTCGTTAAGTAGACGTCCGTTGGGAATTGATCCGTGTCCCATCCCAAGAGAGGATCCCCGGTATTGGCATCGATCGATCCAAGCGCTCCCGCGGCAGCCGATACTTCCAACTCATGGTGCATGGTATGGCCTGCCAGAGTCGCGTGGTTGGTTTCCACGTTCAACTTGAAGTGGTCCAGTAGGTCGTATTCGCGTAGAAAGTTTAAACAAGCGGCAGCATCGGAATCATACTGATGCTTCGTTGGTTCCTTTGGTTTGGGCTCGATGTAGAAGGGGCCTTTGAAGCCGATCTTCTTCTTGTAATCGACAGCCATTTGAAGGAATCGACCCAGATGATCCATTTCCCGCTTGAGATCCGTATTGAGGAGGGTGGAGTAACCTTCGCGACCACCCCAAAAGACATATCCTTCACCGTTGAGCTCCTTGGTGACTTCCAAGGCTTTTTTGACTTGAGCAGCCGCATAAGCGAAGACGTCTGCGTTGCAGCTGGTCGCCGCACCGTGGAGGTAACGAGGGTGGGCAAACAGGCAAGCTGTTCCCCAAAGCAATTTGACTCCGGTTCGTTCCTGTTCGGCTTTGAGAACTTTAACGACGGCGTCAAGGTTCTTGTTCGATTGCTTCAAGCTGCTTCCCTCGGGAGCGACGTCCCGATCATGAAACGCGTAAAAAGGTGCGCCGAGTTTTTCAAAGAATTCAAAAGCTACCTTAGCTCTTTTTTGAGCATTCTTGACTGAATCTGTCCCGTCGTCCCAAGGTCGGACAGCAGTAGGAAGTCCAAAGGGGTCTGAAAGACCGTTCCGGAACGTGTGCCAGTAGACCACAGAGAAGCGCAAGTGCTCTTTCATGGTCTTGCCCTCGATCACTTCGTCCTCATTGTAGTAACGGAAGGAAAGGGGGTTTTTAGAATCCGGGCCTTCGTAGCGGATTTTTTTGATTTTCGGGAATGCTTCTGACGCCATAACTAAGTTCGGGGAGATTGAAAGTGAGTCGCGGGCATCGTCAAGCTCAAAGCGCAATGCGCTCGACGAAACCCGCGAGACAAGTTCGGAAACTGTCTTGAATTGATGTGCCTATCGTCGACCCGTCGCCTTCTTAGAGCGCTTTCTTTTCTGCACGCCCGGAAGTGATTCGAGGAGCACGTTTTGGCTGATCGTGCGAAGGTCTCGAAGAGTTTTCTCCAGTTTCCGATTGGCTTCGATTGCCTTTAAGAAGGCTTTGTATTGTTGTTTCGAGAGTGAGACGGTTACGGTCTTCTGATTGACTTTACGAGTCCAGATGTAACGCGGCTTGGCCCGAGGAGCACCTGGGGGAGGTGCGATTTCAACGACACTTCCCTGGACGATCCAGGGGAGCTTTGAAAGTTTCGCTTGGTGTTTCGTGAAGTCCTTTTCCCAGGCCTTCATTTTCTTTTCTAGCTTCGCTTTGTCTATGCTTGGTTGAGTTGCTGCCATACTGTTGTGGTGTTTTATTCCTGAGTTGAACTATGCGGTTTGGCCCTTCTCAGGGTCGGTCCTCTTGAAGAATTCTCTTCGGAACCGAACAATACGCAAGTAGTTTTATTCTCAATGCCGCAGTTGCTACCGCTGCATACTCTTGTGATTGACCATCCGAAAAATGGTTACGTTTTTTTTTTGGAGTCAGCGTCGTAATATTGTCTACCGTAGACAATATTACGACGATAGTAGCAGTAGAGGGGGCGTGCCTATTCCTGGGGTGCGACAATCTAAGAAGTGCGAGTGGATTTAAATCCGGCAATTCTGTGCTGTTTTCGACGCGTTCGTCTGATTATGGCGCGTCGTTCAGCACGGGCGCAAGCCAACGCGCCGTCTCTTCTTTGGAGCAGTTCGTCCTGCTTGCATACTCCTCGACTTGCTCATTATCGATCTTCCCGACAGAAAAATATTTTGCTTTGGGGTGTGAAAAATACCATCCGCTGACGCTACTTGCGGGCCACATTGCGCAAGATTCGGTCAGTCGGATGCCAGCATTTTTCTCCACTTCAAGCAAATCCCAGAGGATTCTTTTCTCGCGATGGTCCGGGCAGGCAGGGTATCCAGGGGCTGGGCGAATGCCCTGATAACGCTCTCTGATGAGGTCATCGTTGCTGAGATTTTCGTCTTTTCCGAAACCCCATTCGTGTCGAGCCTGCTGATGCATTTTCTCCGCGAGCGCTTCTGCGAGGCGGTCAGCGATGGCCTTAACCATGATCGAATTGTAGTCATCATGATCTTGGTCATATTGTTCACAAAGCTCATCGACTCCGTGCCCCACGGTCACAGCGAAGCAACCGAGGTAATCGGGTTTTTTCGTGCTCGTCGGGGCGATGAAGTCGGCAAGGGCGTAGTTGGGGGCTCCAGAGCTCTTGGGGGCTTGTTGCCGGAGTGTATGGAACGTCGTTATAGTCGTGTTACGGTCTTCTCCACCATATATCTCCAGATCGTCGCCTGAACTATTGCATGGGAAGAATCCGTAGACGACTTTCGCCTTCAAGAGTTTCTTCGAGATGATGTTCTTAAGGAGGGCTTGAGCGTCGTCAAACAACTCACGGGCCTTTGATCCGATCTCGGAATCTTCAAAGATACCCGGGTAACGCCCTCGAAGTTCCCAAGTATGAAAGAACGGAGACCAATCGATGAATGGAACAATGGATTCCAGTGGGATGTCGTCCAGGATTTGCGTGCCGAGGGTCTGCGGTTTGGGTGGTGTGTAGTCCGCCCATTCAATCGGCGTTTTGTTTTCTCGAGCGGCATTCAACTTCAACAGAGGTTTCGTGCTTTTGCGCCCGTGAGTTTCGCGAAGAGCTTGTTGTTGGTCGCTGTTCTCGTTCACGAAAGCATCCCGTTTATCATCCTGTAGCAATGCACTCACGGTGGTTACGGCCTTCGAAGCGTCGAGAACGTGCACGACCGGGTGGTCGTAATTCGGCGCTATTTTGACTGCCGTATGGGCCCGACTGGTCGTGGCGCCGCCGATTAGGAGAGGACGATCGAGCTTGAGTCGTTTCATCTCGGAGGCGACGTAGGCCATTTCATCAAGGGACGGTGTGATGAGTCCAGAGAGGCCGATGACGTCGACTGCTTCCTCTTGAGCTACTTGGAGAATCTTATCGCATGCTGTCATGACGCCGAGATCGATGATCTCATAGTTGTTGCAGCTCAGGACCACGCCCACAATGTTCTTACCAATATCGTGAACATCCCCTTTGACGGTCGCTAGCAGAACTTTGCCTGCAGATTTGGATTCGTTCGCTTGTTTTTCAGCCTCCATGTAGGGAAGCAGTCGTGCGACCGCCTTCTTCATCACGCGGGCGCTCTTGACGACTTGAGGAAGGAACATCTTTCCGGATCCAAAAAGATCCCCCACAACGTTCATCCCATCCATCAACGGACCTTCGATGATCTCTAGTGGCTTGTCGTAATGTTCTCGGGCTTCCTCGACATCGTTTTCAACATGATCCGCAATCCCTTTTACGAGGGCGTGCTGAAGACGTTCTTGAACGGAGCCATTTCTCCACTCGTCAGTCTTGATCTTCGTTTTTGCCTCGGCTTTGACCGAGTCGGCGAATTCAATCAAACGATCTGTCGCATCAGGGCGTCGATTAAGGAGAACATCTTCAACCAGTTCGAGGAGCTGAGGATCGATTTCTTCGTAAACCGCTAGCTGTCCAGCGTTAACGATGCCCATGTCAAGACCTGCCTTGACGGCGTGGAAGAGGAATGCCGAGTGCATCGCTTCTCGCACAATGTTGTTGCCGCGGAAGGAGAAGGAAATATTACTGCCCCCGCCACTCACTTTTGCGTGGGGCAGATTCTCCTTAATCCACCGCGTGGCTT
>CAYFGX010000061.1:0-6507 GCA_964342405.1 uncultured Verrucomicrobiota bacterium
CTCCTCAAGCCATTCTGCGAAGAGCACTAACTGGTCATGGCCGATCTCTCGTTGACGCATTCGGGTAAGTAGATGGCGAAGGACTGCTTCCGGCAGACTTTTTCGTCGAATCTTGGGCATCGGGCTACTTTGTTCCGTAGAAGCCCGCCACAATCTGCTCTTCGAAGTCGGAAGCCTTGGAGTCGTCGTCGGATTTGACCATTTTCTCAGCCAACGCTCCGAGT
This sequence comes from uncultured Verrucomicrobiota bacterium, assembly GCA_964342405.1. GTDB lineage: Bacteria > Verrucomicrobiota > Verrucomicrobiia > Limisphaerales > AAA164-E04 > UBA2970. Next base: position 225 of record CAYFGX010000061.1, read on the forward strand.
TCAGCTGCAGAAAGGCGTGCCGCTGTGTCATCATGGCGAATGAAGGTCTCGACTTCCGCACGTTCACTGGGCGAAAGCTGTTTGATTTCGCTGATTATCTGACTAGCAGTCATACCGTGGAACGTACTTAAACTGGGATCCAGTTGTCAATCTATTGGGGCCGGCCATCACTTTCCCGATCGCGCCAATCTACTGTTTTTCGACCGGATCCAGGTAGCGCGACTTCGTGGGACGTGATGTGCTTAGCGTCTTTGATCTTCTAGACGATAACCGTCGGGGAATAGATCCTTCAAAGAATCTGTGCGCTGTATACTTTCGATGTGTCTGAGATTCGTCAGATTCTGAGCTTCGGAAGAACTGACCGAATGAGTATCTGTACGTGGTTGGCCATGCCGCAGCTTACCCGGGATGGTCAGGAGGATGAATTGCCATTGAAGCCTGGCGATCAACCAAGATTGAGTAACTGCGGGCAAAAAGTGGGGAGCCTTTGCTTCTTTCTCACTGTTTGCCGAACAAATACTTGGTCGTCAGCGAGATTTAACGGAGGATGGTTTTATGTCAGGCGATGTGACCCGGATTCTTGATGCGATGGATCGTGGTGATCCCGAAGCGTCGGAGCAACTCTTACCTCTCGTCTATGAAGAGCTACGCCGCTTGGCCGCGATTCGAATGGCCAAGGAAAAACCTGGGCAAACGCTGCAAGCGACGGCCCTAGTGCATGAAGCGTGGCTGCAGCTGGTCGGAGACGAACCGACGCCTTGGAACAGTCGCAATCATTTCTTCAAAGCGGCGTCCGAAGCCATGAGGCGCATTCTGATTGCCAATGCGCGCCGCAAGAAACGAGAAAAGCACGGTGGAAATCTAGAGCGGGTGCCTCTGGAGCAGGTGGAAGTGGCGACCGATGCGGATCCAGATACGCTGCTCATGTTGACGGAAGCCTTGGAGAAACTCGAGGAACGGGACCCGGTGAAGGCCGAGTTGGTTAAGCTGCGATTCATCGCTGGATTCAGCAATGCCGAGGCAGCGGAAGCCTTGGGCGTGTCTGTGCCGACGGTCAAACGCTACTGGGCTTTCGCCCGAGCGTGGATGTTTACCGAGATGGAGCGAGCGACCGATTTGAGAGCTCGCTAAACTTTTTTCAGATCTCCTGATCCTTTTCCTTCCGGAAAAGCACACGTTTAGGTGAGGCCAGATGGGACTCGGAGTGAAATGAAGGCAGAAAAAGGTCAAATCGATGAGGAAGCGCTGTTTGAAAAGGCAATCGCAATGGCTTCCCGTGAGGAAAGGAATGCGTTTCTAGAAGAGGTCTGTCGGGGTAACACCCTCGCCAGGGATCGAGTTCTCCGCTTGCTGGCGGCTCATGATCGGGCTGGTGGGTTCATGAATAGTCAGACCGTCACTGAGCAGCCGTTTGGATCTGGGCAGCCGGAACAACCAGGAACGGTGATTGGTCGCTACAAGCTACTCCAGGAGATTGGAGAAGGAGGCATGGGGGTGGTCTACATGGCGGAGCAAACCGAACCGGTCACTCGGAAGGTTGCTCTCAAGATCATCAAGCAGGGGATGGACACCAAGCAAGTGGTGGCTCGCTTTGAGGCGGAACGACAGGCCTTGGCGATGATGGATCATCCCAACATTGCGAAAGTGCTTGATGCGGGTGCGACGGACACCGGGCGACCTTATTTCGTCATGGAATTGGTTCGGGGAGTGCCTATCACCGACTACTGCGACAAGAACCGACTTTCGACTCCAGCGCGACTCGAACTCTTCACGTCGGTCTGTCAGGCCATTCAGCACGCTCACCTGAAAGGTGTGATTCATCGCGATATTAAGCCCTCAAATGTTATGGTGACCTTGCACGATGGGCAACCCGTGCCGAAGGTGATTGATTTTGGGATCGCCAAAGCAACCAATCAAAAACTGACTGAGAAAACGCTCTTCACCAATTATGCGCAGATGATCGGTACGCCAGCTTATATGAGCCCTGAGCAGGCCGAAATGAGCGGACTAGATGTTGATACCCGAACGGATGTCTATTCGCTAGGAGTCCTGCTCTATGAATTGCTTACCGGGATGACTCCGTTCCCGACCCAAGAACTGCTCAGTCTGGGATTCGCTGAGATGCAGAAGGTGATTTCGGAGAAAGAACCGGCCAAGCCGTCGACTCTTTTGAGCACGATGGAGCATGACGAAAGGACGGTTCTGGCTCGCAATCGGAGCAGCGAGGTGAGCGGGCTCAACCGAGTGTTTGCGGGTGATCTCGATTGGATTGTCATGAAGTCGTTGGAGAAGGACCGGTCGCGTCGGTATGATACGGCGAACGCGTTGGCGGCCGATCTTCAGCGCTACCGTGACAACGAACCGATTGTTGCTCGACCGCCGACCGCGTTATATCGCTTCCGAAAGGCGTGGCGGCGCAACCATGTGATTTATTCGGCGGCAGCCCTGTTGTTGTTCACGCTGTTAGCCGGGCTCGCTTTTTCAACCATTGGTTTTCGTCGGGCGCTGCTGACCCAGAATCGGTTGACCGAACAGCGTCAACTCGCCGATCAGCGAACGATCGAAGCACGAGAAGCCCAGAGTCTGGCTGACCTGGAGCGGCAGCGAGCTGATCACCAAGCGAACGACCTGCGGAAGAATCTCTATTACGAGCGGCTTGCCCTGGCTTATCGAGAAATGAAGGCCAAGCGCCCGGCTCATGCGCTCGAATTATTGAATGAGTGTCCGGAGGATCTTCGAGGTTGGGAATGGGACTATGTCAAACGTGAGTCAATCGTGAGCGGGCACCCGGTGACCGATGTCAAGGCGCCGTGCTATTCCTTGGTAGTAAGCCCAAACGGCCGCGATGTAGGGATGTTTGTTGGCGATACCTTGCAGCTCGCAAAGCTGGGTGCGAGTGGTGGGTTGGAGGGATTTGAAGTTCTGGGGAAGGCCCCGCGTCCGTTTTGGGATATTGCCCCTTGGGTTTCCTTTAGTCCCGATGGGAGGTGGTTGGCTGGGATCGGGGAGGGCAATCAGGTGACTCTTTGGGATGTAGCTTCTCGTGAGGCTTTGAATTCGTTTGGAATCGACTCAGCCTCGTTGGATGTGCTGGCTTTCCACCCTTCGGGTGAGCGAATTGCGGTGGTGACATCCATCGTCTACGGATCGTCGAGCGCCGTGATCGACTATTTGGAGGTTCCCAGTGGGCGGCGGATTGAAAGGATTGAGCCAGGAGGGACTGTGTTCAATTTGGTGTTTAGTCGGGATGGGCGATATCTGGCTGCCGGGATGAATATCTATGGAACCCCTCATGGTGTGACGGTGTTTGACGGATCGACAGGGGAGAAGATTGTTTATTTAGATGGCCACTTGGCACCGGTAAGTGCCCTGGCTTTCAGTCCGGATGGTCGCTGGCTGGCGAGCGGCGGTGATATGACGGTCAAGCTTTGGGACACCTCAAACTGGGAGCTGGAGGCCGTATTGGAAGGGCACTTTACCACGATCACTTCCTTGGCGTTTACCGATGACGAGAGCCAGTTGCGTTTGGTTTCTGCTGGTTTGGATCGTGAAGTTCGGATCTGGGATCCATTTGAAGGCCGTGAGTTGCTCTCACTGGCAGGGCATCAAGATGGCATCTCCTCCCTCGTGACTCTGGACGATGGTCGCGTGGTTTCCAGTGACTATCAGGGGATGGTGCATGTTTGGGAATCTTCGGTTCCGCAGGAGAATGAGCCTCTCTACACGCTTGAGGGGCATGAGAACCGTGTGTTTGCCCTGGCCTTTCATCCGGACAACTCCGGCCGGCTCTACTCTGCGGGCGACGACAATTGCTTTCTCTGGGATGCGATCAATGGAAGGCTAGAACGTCAGTTTCCCGGTATCTGGGATGTTTCGGTGAGTCAGGATGGTCGCTATGTCGTTCATCCTGGTTCGCATGAGCCGACAGCCTACTCATGGACGGACCGACCTGGAGCCGGGGTTGCATTGGAGGTGAATGACGCTGATGTGATCGACCGCTACCAAACCCAAGCCAATCCTCAGCACTCGATGTTTTACAGTGCCGATATCTCTCCGGATGGTGAATGGCTTGCGGGCGGGACTGCCAGCGGACTGGTCCATGTTTGGCGTCGCGATTCGAAGGGGGAGCGGATGAAATGGCAGGGGCACCAATCCTATGTCTCGCGAATACGGTACACACCTGATGGAAGGTGTTTGGTTTCTGTCGGTCAGAATGGTGAGATTCTTCGCTGGGACGTGGAACACTCTGAGGAGGAGAAGGAGGGAGTCAGATTGCGCCCATCGTCAGCCGTGCTGGAGATCTCGCACATTGGTTTTTCCTCTGACAGTCACCGCTTGGTAACGGGGGATGGTCATAGTGGGATTGAGGTTCGAGACGTCAAAAGTGGAGATGTATTGATGCGTATCCCTGAGGCGCACGGGGGAATTGTCGTGAGTGCCCGGTTTAGTCCGGATGACCGCTGGATTGTTTCGGGAGGGACGGACAAGGTCGTTCGAATCTGGGATGCGGCCAATGGCACCGCACACCGAACCCTGATCGGGCATCACTCGGTGGTCAACGATGTCGTCTTTAGCCCAGACGGTAAGTTGCTGGCTTCCACCGGATGGGACAAGACGGTCAGAATCTGGCGCTTCGGTCCCGTAAGCGAGTGAGGATTTCTTTGCTTCGCGATTGCTCCGCGGAGATTTTCAAAAATCACAATCATTGACAGGCAAATTGTCTGCCTGGTTTTAACAGAATTATCAGGATCTACATGATGAAAGCACTGTTTCCTACGACTGGTGGGATGGCCGCGAGTTTTAACAACGCTATCTCAGCTTGGCTTCTCGGTGGCGTTCTCCTGAGTGGCCTTGCGTCCTCAGTTTTTGGCGCTTCGTTTGAGTTGCATCATGCGATCGAGCGTGGGGATCACGGGGAGTGGCGAAGGCTGATAGAGGCCGGAGGGGATTTGTCGCTGCGGGATGCGGACGGGAATACGCCTTTGCACCTGGCGGCGATTCACGGCCACGCAGAAAGTGTTCGGGTGCTGCTGGAAAAGGGAGCCGATGCCAATGCCATCAATACGGCCGGTGCGACAGCCCTTCTGTACGGCGTCACCGACGTCGCAATCGTGGAAGCGTTGTTGCGATTTGATGCCGATCCGAACATCAAATCAAAACGGGGAATGACACCGCTCTTGGCGGCTGTGTCCCGCGGTCAATCGTATGAAATCGCTAAACGGTTGGTCGATGCCGGGGCGGACGTCCACGTGAACCGCGAGGGGCCTTGGGATGGAGGAGCGCTCTATCGATCCATTCAGAGCGGCGATCCGCGCACGATTGACCTCATGTTCAAGCTGGGGGTTCAAATTGAGGCCACCGGAAAAAGCTACTCGCCGCTGCATGCTGCATCGATGCTCGGGGACTTGGCTACTGTGAAGCGTTTGGTCGCGTTAGGCGCGGACCTCAATTACTCCGACGACGGCTGGGGAGATGCTCCGGGGCATGCCTTGAACTGGGCCATGTGGTCGGAGAACCACGACGTTGCAGCCTACTTGATTGATCAAGGCGCCGATATCTCCTTCGCGACGACTGGTGGAAATCCGACCCCTCCCATGGTTTGGGCGGGATTTGGGCAAACCACGGACTCAGGGATTGCCCGCAAGCTGGTGGAAAAGGGACTTGATGTGAATACGAAGAACGAGATGGGCGAATCCGCTTTGTCGTATGCCTTGATGAATGGTCGAAATACTGAGCTGGTTCGTTACTTAAAGAGTGTGGGGGCGCGAGAACAAACGCAGTCGAGAACAGTGAAAGCGATCCCTAGCAACCTCGTTCCGACAGATCGCGAGAAACGGAGCACAATGATTCGAAGCGCTGTTCAACGGGCGCTTCGATTGATGCAGCATTCCTCCAGTCAATTTCTCAATCGGCGCGACGCCTGTGCGTCATGTCATCACCAGTTTCATCCTGCCCTGGCTTACGGGATGGCACGAGAAAGAGGCTTAAAAGTGGATGAACTTCTGTTGGGGCAACAGTTGCAGGTTCAAATTCAGAACATGACGGAGATGGGTGGAGACAACGCGCTTGAATTGAGCTTCAACGGATTCAGTGGAGGCAAGGGCTTGGCTGCCCTCAAGGCTTTAGCATACCAGGAAGATTCGACGGTGTTGAATGACGTGCGTTTCCTGCGCGAGACTCAAACGTACGATGGTTCATGGAAAAGCTATGGTCGCGCGCCGATGGATGAGCCGAGTGGAATTCAATTGACTGCGTGGTCGATCGCCGGTTTGAGAGCCTATTC
>CAYFGX010000061.1:6607-35428 GCA_964342405.1 uncultured Verrucomicrobiota bacterium
GGCCAAACTCTCTATGCCTTATTTCAAGTTGGGAAACTCTCGACGGATGATCCAGCCTACAGGCGCGGAGTCGACTTTCTGCTGCGAACTCAGTTCGAGGATGGATCCTGGTGGATTAAGCGGCGCGCTTGGCCCTTTCAGCCTCACTTTGACAGTGGATTCCCCCATGGTAGGGATCAATGGATTTCCGTTGCCGGCACAGCCTGGGCGACAATGGCGCTGTTGGCGACCATACCAACTCAATACGAGGTGTCGGAGTTGGCGACCGGACAGGAGTTGGTGGCTTGGTGGAAGGCCTCGCGAGAAGAGGAAAAAGAGATTGGGAGGGTTCGTGACCTTGATTCGAAGTCTCGACGGGTGGATTTCGAGCGGCATATCCAACCCATCCTCGAGCGATCCTGTGTCAGCTGTCATTCTGGGGACCGGCCCAAAGGGGGCTATCGAGTCACCTCGCGAGAGCACCTACTTGGTGGGGGCCAGAGTGGCAGGCCGACAATCCAACCGGGTAAAGGGGACAATAGTCCTGTGGTTCAATTCGTTCTCGACCAAGTTGAAGATCTGGAAATGCCTCCGCTCCACAAACGGGATACCTATCCCGCCCTAAGTGAGGAAGAAGCAGACCGATTGCGTCGTTGGATTGACCAAGGAGCGGCATGGCCGGAGGGAGTTGACCTGGTTGATTAGCTATTGATCCGTGATAGTTTGACGAAGGTGGCAGTTTTCAGGGGATCTGCTGAGTTTCTTCGATTGAATTCAGGGTTTTGATAGGGAAGCTTGTTGGTCTCCTACTCGTGGGTTTATTTGCTTGAGATGGGCGGATCCACGGTCTGAAGAACGCGGTAACCAGGGCGTTTAAGAAAAGGATGACGGACTGAGTGCCGCTCTCTGCCCAACGGAACTCCAATTTTGCTGTGCCGCAACCTAGTCTTAGCAACATGTAAGCCGTGGAACCAGCGGGGGTGGGGTGTTTCATTCGAAATGGTTCGAAATTCATCGTCGGCTTGCCGAGCGTTGCAGTTTTCAATTCGGCAACAAAAAAGCTGTCTAGTCGATTTTTGAGATCTAGGATGGAGCTGTGACAGCGAAGCAGTTTTATGATTGGCAAACTTCAGGCGGTACTGACGACGTGATGCGGCTCGTGGACTGTCTTGAGCGAGTTGACATAAGATGGTGTGCGATCGGCGGTGTTGCCGTTAACCATTGGGCGGAGGAGCCTATGGTGACGCAGGATGTAGATTTTGTTGTGGCCGCCGAGGATATTGAGAGATCGATTGACCGGCTATCATCGGCAGGGTTTAAGGCCGAGAGGCATGAATGGTCGGTGAACTTCAGAGGACGATCGAAAGTGACGATCCAGCTCAGTACTGAAGAAGTCTACCTAAGTTTTCCTGAACGTGCGGTCGCTGCCGACGTTCACGGGATTCTCCTCAGGGTGGCGAGTTTGGAAGACACATTGACTGGCAAGATATTGGCATGGAGCGATTCGACGCGACGCCAGAGTAAGCGAATTAAGGATTTCGCAGATATCGCTCGTCTTGTTGAGTCCCATCCCGCCCTTTGGGATGCCTTGCCTGAAAAATTACAGGCCCAAGTAGACCGGCCGCGGCGATGAACCCTTGGCGTCCCAAAACTTGAATTGGCAGGGCAACTATCTCTTGCAATTGAGGTGTGTGGGCTCCAAAACTCAAGACGAAGTTCGTGGCGGCAACATGGGGAGTAGTTGTGAGCTATCGAACTCCGATTTCCGAAAGACTGCGAGGGCGCGTGATTCGAGTTTCGGGAAACGATAAGGGATTCACTGTTAGGAATGGTGCTGCCCAAGCGCGTGAAATCGGAGAGAAATGGGCAGTAGGGAAGAATCAGGACTCGCTGTGAATTCGGAGATTGCGAGCGAATCGAGTTTTTTGCACCAGGGGTTTCGTTGAAATACTCTCTGAACCGACCGAGTGTTTCGACGCTACGGGTTGCGAAGTGTGACGGGCTCGCGCAGGGAGTGAGGAGAGCTCCACTAGTTGATTCTTTTTTCCCGAGGAGTGACGCTCAACATCGCGCGAAATCCGATTGCCTCCCTGCGAACGACGAATCTCATGTTGGGCAGTTCTGGCTCGATGCCATGCACGGTGCCCGTGCCATCGGTGCCTCCTGCGCGCAGTACGTGATACAATGCTGCCTCGCTGGGGCGGTTGTCATTATAGTGGTAGATGTCGCTCTGCCATTCCCAGACGTTGCCGTCGAGATCGAACAGCCCGTGCAAATCTGGTAACCCCATTCCAACCCTCCGAATATGGCGAGGCTTCCATTGTTCGTATGAGTAGTGGTCTGAAAAGTAGCCTCCTTTCCATTGCGTGGCATCAAAATAGATCGCAAAGACGTCGGTGTAGAGACCTGCTAGTTGCTTTGTCTCCAGACTGGATGAAGCGAGGGCTCCCAAAACTTCGTAGTCAGGAAAGTGCTTGTCTTGAGCGAGCCATCCGAGAAAGATTGAGGCTGTGTCTCGATCAACAGCGACGACGGGCGAAACGGGAGACTGCTTGAATCCGGGATCCTTCCAAGCGTCGCCCAGGCTGTCCGAAATTTGCGGGTTGTCCCAGATAAATCTAGCGAAATCAACCACCCGTGTTTCCCAGACCGAAACATGATTGCCGTCGACTTCGATGAATCGCATCCCAATCGTACTCTCAATCTTATTCTCGGCCGCCGCCCAGGATGTGGCTGCGTTCTCAAGCGATGCTTGAAGGTCCTGGCTCCATTCTCGATAAATTGAAGCCGCCTCAAGGTAGAGCTCAGCCGCTCGGTCTGGGCGCCCGCTGGTAATCCACGCCTCTGCTTGCTTCTCGAGATCTTTTGGGTCCGCGATGAACGATAGTGCCTTGGGATGAAGGTTTGGATAGTCGTGCTGCCAATGCTGAAATGCCTGCTGGAGGTCGATCTCGGCATGCTTGAAATGCTCTGTGGCTTGAGCTTCTAGCCTCTCCGATTGAAGATCATAAGATTCGATCGCGGTCTTGAAGTCTCCTCTCTTCAGCAGTTCGTCGCCCTTGACAAACGGCTTAGGTGTGGCGTCTTCGGGATTCTGATAAACCTCGCTCGCTGTCAGCAGGTTGGCGAGTTTTGATCGAGAGGTGGCGAGGGACTCGACCGATTGGGCGAGGCTCAAGGACATTTCAATATTGCGCTCAAGTGCTGTCATGACAGTGCTCCGTTTGGCGGTTTCTGATCCTTCAAGGAACTGATGGACTCGTTGAAGTTGCTCCTTAAGGCCTTTCACCGGAGAGGGGGAAAACGAACTCGTCGGAAGGATGATTTTCAGTTGTTTAAGCTGAGTAAGATAGTTGGAGGCAATAAGCCAGTCTTGAAAGCTTGCCGGCTCTTCTAGGGTTGCATTGGAGTCCTCGATCGTGGCCTTGTGAAGAGCGATAGCTTGCTCGACCCTCTGTATTTTTTGGTCTGACTGGAGAAGCCACTCGTAGATGGAGTCTGAGCCTCGATTGATTTCATCGTTCTGTTGCTTGGTCTGGAAGATGACCAGAATGGAGAGGGCTATACAGATAGCGATTGCGATTCGTTTTACGTTCTCAATGGTCTTCCCACTCGACATTCGTCGGATGGCTGGATTGCGTGTTCGGGTAAAGCCTCGGTCCAAGGACTCCGCCATCGCGGACATATCTGGAAATCGATCGCCCGGCTGACTGCTGAGTGCGCGATCGACGGTTCTAGTGAGGGCGAGGGGCAGATCAGGGCGTTCACGAGTGAGCGGAGAAAGGATGCCAGCAGGAGAGGTTCCTGTCAGCAGCTCGTAGGTGACGACGCCCAAAGAATACTGGTCAACGCGTTGATCGGCATGCTCGGGATCGTGGATCTGTTCTGGAGCCATGTAGTAGGGCGTTCCGGCTCGAAGCTGAGTAACTGTCGCACGGGGTAAGCTGGTCGTGCGGCTCAGTTGCAGTTTAGCTATTCCGAAATCCATGAGTTTGACCGTGCCTTCCCGTGCGACGCCAATATTCTCGGGTTTGACATCGCGATGAATCGTCGATTTGTGGGCGTAGATGAGCGCCTCAGCGGTGGGGAGAACATGCTTGAGAGCGAACTCTGGGTCAGGATGTTCGGAAGCCCGTCTTTCGGCGTTGTGCATTCGAGACCGTAGCGTGTCGCCTTCAATCAGCTCCATAATCAACATCGATAATCCTGAGTAGCTATCGATGTCGAAGACTCTCGCAATGTTAGGGTGTTTGAGTTTCATGGAGAGCTTGGCTTCGCGAATAAAGGCTTCGATTGCGCGCCGTTGTTCGACGAGTGCGGGATGGATCATCTTGATCGCAACCGTTCTTTGTTGAAGGCGATCGTCCGCAGCGTAGACAATGCTAGACCCGCCCATGCCGATCTGTTCCTGTATGAGGTATCGGTCGTTAATGTTTGTGCCTCGTTTTAGCCCGGCTTGCAGACTCATGGCACGGGCCAAGTTCGAGGCCACGGCATCGTCCTGATCGCTCCCTTCTGGTATATGCCAAAGATCACTCATGCGTCGTTTTAGCAATGACAATTCTGAACCCCACATCCTCACCGCCGCTCGGCTTGCTGCGACGGGTGTTGGTCCGCATGTTTTTTAGACTAAACGTGAGATAGCTCCCACCCCTCGTTGTCCTGGCTTTGTGCTTGGGGAATCGAAAGTCATCGAGGACCCATTCCGCGACGTTGCCTCCGAGATCGGTCGCCCGTTGCTGCCTCTTTCTTTCTAGGGACGTGGATTCCCTCGCTCGGAAGCCTCGAGAATGTCCCTAGCCAAATTCTTTTCTTTGAAAACCCCGGTGCTAGCGAGCCGGCTGTGGGAGCAGAGTCTCTTGTCGGGTATGACCTGTATGTGAATAACTACATACCCGTACTCGGTGTGAACGCTCCGATCGGTCAGCCCGGTTGCGAGTTTCGAGGGGGAACTCTTGATTCCCTCATGTCATGGGCTGGATCGACTGGATTGATATCTCTCGAAGGCAATTCGTTTGCGATAACGGAGGGCGGAGAGCGTGCCGGCTACTTGGATGTGTCTCGAGGGAGCACGATTTCCTTTCCCGCGGGAGAATCCGGCCCCTATACGATATCGATCCCTGAGATCGACCTATCAATTGACGGAATCCCTGTAAACTCTCGTTCGACGCCTCCTTTGCCCCCACACGTGCTGAGTCGGATGGAACCGCAGCTATTCCTGAATCCAACGCTAGGGCCCAATTGTGGGACCGTGGTCGAACTAGAATGGGATCCCGGCGACATTGTGGTTGAGGCTGGGGCAACCGTGACGATCAGCAATGGTAGATGCCTCGGCTCTGGCCCTGCCTCAAAGCAAGCTTGGGAGCAGCTCCGCGATACCATCGAGTTTTACTGGGAGAAGAGAAACCCTGCTGGAGAATGGGAGCGGATCGACGAGGAATCGAATGAGGATCTATTGATCAATTCTGTTTCGTGTACGGATGCGGGAAGTTATCGATATGGGTACGTTCCGCTCAACGCAGACCACGACTGTGCTTTTATCTCCGATACTCGCCAGCGCCTCTCAGCACCGTTCGAGATCGTTGTCTCCGAAGGAGGAGAGATTGCTCAGCCTCCAGTGTCAAATCCTCCTGCAGATATGGAGAGTGGATCCCTATTGTTCTTGAATGTCACTGGACCAGTGTTTGGGAGAGACGGAGAATTAGCGGGTAGCGAAGTTTGAGGGCAGGTCTACGCCGGAGTGGCCGAGTCGGACCTGGTGTCTATCGGAACTCCGATTCAAATCCTGGGGCTCGGGGTATTCAACGGCGGGGAGATTTTCGTGCCGGGGACGACTGGAGGGGATATTCGGCGGGTTCAGTTGCGGGCCTGGATCGATGCTGCGGACTATGAGAGTGCGACGGTGAAGGGAAGCTCTGACATTCAGGAAGTGCGCCTGAGAGGTCCGGGGGAGTTAGCACTGCCGCCGACGTTGTCTACAACCTCTTTCCAGCTTAGCGAAGTTCATGATACGCCGACCGTCCCATCGATCGAACGGGACGGAAGTCAATTGACGTTGCGATGGATTGGGGGAGGACGTCTGCAAGAGTCAGTAGCTGTCGATGGACCCTATGAGGATTCGTTCGATCAATCGAACCCTCAACTGCTTGATACTTCAACAGAAGGGAGCCGCTTTTTCCGGGTGATTTCGCCGTAGAGGTGGAGATTGAACCGACCAGAGCAGTGGTCAAGCCCTGCAAGCCCCTGAACGTTGATCGAGCCAGCTTGACGTTCGTCGGAGAGCGGGAATTTCACCCGCCACTCGCACAGCTGTAAGAGTCTCTTCGAAGTTGGCAGACCGACAGAATCCTTAACTCTCATGGTTCGTCAAAACGACGCTAGCTCTTGTTGAACCAAGTTGCCACGGTTTCGAGTCCTTTGAGTGGATCTTCGACGGGCCAGTATTCGAGACCCACGTAGCCTTGGTAGTCGGTTTCCTGAATGACCTCGAAGATTGAGGGGTAGTGAATCTCGCCGCGAGTGAGCTCATGACGACCGGGGTTGCCGGCGGCGTGGAAGTGGGCGATGTGTTGGATGTTTTGCGTGAGGTTGTGAATGAGGTGTCCCTCGCTGATTTGTTGATGGTAGATGTCATACACAACTTTGATGGCGGGGTGCTTCACTTCTTCAATAATCTGAAAGGCTTCGTCGCTGCGAATGAGGTAGTATCCGGCATGGTCGACGAGTTCGTTCAGAGGTTCGATGACCAGGGTGATGCCAGATCCCTCCAGTAGTCGGGTCGCTTGTTTCAGTCCTTCGACGAGGCATTCGTGCTGGGCGTCTCGGTCCACTCCCGGGAGTGCGTCGCCGACCTGAGATATCAGGGTGGGGCAGTCGAGGGATTGGGCCGCAGCGATGGATTCTTCCAGTCCTTTCAGATAGGCGTCTCGTGTGCAGGGATCTACCAGGCTGATGAACTTGGTACAACAAGCGGCGAGTTGAAGCTCGTGTTTTGCCTTTGATTCGCGGACTTCATCGAGGTTCTTCTCCCACCAACACCAGAATTCGAAAGCTGGAATACCAGCCTGTTTCACGGTCGAGAGGGCTTCGTCAATGGAGTGTTTGCCGAGTACGGCGTCGATGCAAACGGATGGTTTGAGGCCTTGGCTCATGTTTCTTAGATCAATCTGTTGGTTGGTGAAGTTCTCGTTCCTGTGGGTTCTTCGACGTTATCTGGGCGGCACGCTTCTGGATTTGGCCTGATAGGCTCTGAGATGAGTCAAGGAATCATGAACGGAGAACTCGTCAACGCTTTCCGTTCGTCGCGTACGTCGATGTAGTAGGCGGTGGCATTTTCAGGGGGAGCACCTCCGTGGATGCGATTCCCTGAGATATTCAGAGGGCGGGTCGTCCAAGCGCGGTCTTTGTTTTGAGTATGGGGCTCTGTGGTAAAGTGGAGTCGGGAAGATAGTAATTGGGTTTCAGCCTTAACTTTAGCTCGGAGCTGACCTCGCCGAATTTGAGGGGGAGAAATCCTGGCGAGGGGTACGCCGTCCCTCAGAAACTGATCCGCAAAGAGAAAGAACTCAGGGAAATCGAAAATGTGCCCGTGGCGCATCCGGAGCTGTAGACTGAAAAATGTTTCGCTTCGAACCAGGGCGCTTGATCTGGCATGGCTATCGACTGGGTAAGCAAAATCGTTTGTTCCGTTCAGAAATACGACCGGCATTCGAGCTGAAGCGAGGTACGATGAAGGATCCCAGAGTTGGTGCCAGCGGTCTGATTGATCCTGCGTCATTTTCCCGAATTCCGAGGCAGTCCATACACTGTTGTCGCGGAGAAAGCCACAACCATAGACGGGCATCGCGAACTGAAACCGATCGTCAACGCCAGCGACGATGCAGGTCAGGTAGCCGCCCCACGAGATTCCCGTGACGCCCGTGCGCTCGATGTCGACTTCATCGAAACTGCGGATGAGTGAATGGGCGAGTAGCACGTTGGCGACGGCATGATAGGTCCATTGATTGTTCACCGGTTCATCGATGGTCGAGAACTTCTGTTCGTGACCTTGATCGGGCCCTCCATTTGCAAGCGGACGGCGTTCGGCTCCCTTGCCGGCAAGGTCCATCGCGATCGCAACGTAGCCTTTGCTGGCCCAGAGTCGTGCCCACTCCTCGAAAGCCGCTCCACCTCCACCATGAACCAAAACCATTGCTGGAAATTGTTTCGGATCGAATCCGAAATCGCTGGGACTGGCATAGTAGGCGAATACCTGGGTGGAATGTCCTTGGTAGTGGAGCCCGTCGTAGAGGAGTGATTTAACCGGCTTCGACTGATCGATCCAGACAAACTCGGGTGATGCTGCTAAGGCTTCCAGATCCCAAGGCGTGGTGCTTGGAAGGGGCGCAGGCGAAGCCGACTTGATGGCAACTGAGGTAAAAAAAGTAGCCAGCACGGCAATGGCGAGATGGGGCTGCACAGGACGTATTTAAGAGCTGGAATCTGAACCCGTCAATTTTTGAGCGAGCGTTTCCGCCTTCGATACTTGATCGCCGTACGGAGTTCTTGTGCTAGAACCATTGGGATGAGATACCGTTATGGTTAGGTGTTCTGGTCGGCGCTTGCTGCGGGTGTCTTCTGCAATCGGCTTTCTTGAATTCCTCGATTGAAGAGAATCCACACTTTACAGCACGGTGCTGAGCGATTGGGGGAATGATTCCGGAACGTGCTCGGGTGGCCTGTTGGCCTGAATGAGGGGGAAGGATGTTTCGGGGCTTTTGGTGGCGAGACTTCTTATCTTGCGCCAGTTACGAGGAGACGTGCCTTTGAGCTTTCGGAAAGCACGATTGAATTGTGAAAGCGATTGGAAGCCGCTCGCGAAGGCGGCTTCTGAGATTGAGCAGTCGGGTCGTTCCAGGAGTTGGCAGACGTGATCGATTCGGACAGCTTGAATGTATTCTACGAAGCGTAGACCGGTGAATTCATGAAACGCGCGGCAGAAATAGCCCTTGCTCAAGCCGCAGATCTTGGCCGCTTGCGAGAGGCTCGGGGGGTGCTGATAGTCCCGCTGAATCACGGCGCAGATTTTGTTGATGTATGACGGAAGGGGTTTTCCCGGGGCGTGGTCGCGGAATTCGAGGCCATGCACGAGTGAATCGGCTGCAAGTTGAAGCCAGCGTTGGAGAGCGGCGTATTTTGCTTCAGAGATCGCAGGTGCAGGTTCAGGAGGAACGGCCTCAGAAGGATCGATCGAAAGGTGGGGAGCGTATTTGGGGCATGGGTGGTTTGGGAGCTCACCACGCTCTTCCGAACTCGAGTCTGATGCTTTGGCCAGCGAAAAAGCTCCTGCCACCAAATAGCCAATCGTTTCCCCCGCGAGCCTAATTGGGGAGCGAATCGAAGTGAGACCGGCATGGCAGGTGTGGCAAAGATTCGAATCTCGAGGAGTAGGGAGAACGAGTCGATTGGCGAAGCGATCACATTGTTCGCCGCCCTCGCGAGTATGATGAATCTGGGTGCACAACCGAGAGTTTGAGCACGTGGCCGCAGCACGGACCTTCTGCGCGAGAGGGTCAACCAATCTGAGTTTCAAGCCCGCGAGCACCTTTAAATCGTTCTCGAGATCCGCCAACTCCCTTGAGGCTTGAAGGCGTCCCAAGAGGGTTTGACGAATGGTTGCTGGCATTTGTCTAAAATTGAGGTGAATTTATGCGTAGTCAATGAAAATAGGACGAGATTTAAGGAGGGTTTTGGTCTAGCGTTCAGCCCGCATGGAAACTTCTACATCCAAGTCAAAGACGGTCCTTCCCTTCAAAGTGGAAGGGATCGCCAAAGAAGTGCTCGATAATGCCCCTTCGGTGATTCTGGCGGGCCACGTGAACGAGCTCACTGAGTTAGCCGTTCGAGATGCCGGACCGGATGGCTGGCACGAAGTGGCCTACGATGTTCCCGGGAAGGGAAAGGTCGTTGAAGCGAAGGCATGTCGGGTTAAAAACGGGATTGCCGCCAACTATGTGGAGTCCTATATGCGACGACGGGACCCGGATTGTATGGTGATCGGGGATGAACTCCCGACCGATAAACCGACTTACCAGAGCCGGTTTGGGCAGTCTTTCGAGTCTGTGCGCGAAGCGACCATTGAGTGGTTGAAGGGACAAGACCTGGCCGTGTTCGGGTTCGTCGCTGGAATGCCAGGGAAAGGAACTCATGCATTGGCAATTTGTCCTGCCAATGCCGGCTTTTTTGGAATGGGCCTGGCGATGCTTCAAGGCATCTTGCCGGTCGAAGAATTGGGGGAAGATTTTGATCCGAAGGCCATCATTTATGTGGCCCCACCGTTTCGTCATACCCACTTTGATGGCAAACAGATCGTGGTGCACAATCGACTCGACGGCATGCACGAGCTCTTTAGCTATAATCTCTACCCGGGACCGAGCGCGAAGAAAGGGATTTATGGTGTGCTCCTGACCTTGGGTGAATCCGAAGAATGGGTGACCATGCACTGTTCAACGGTCGAGGTGGTGACGCCTTACGAGAGTCGGATTGTGATATCCCACGAAGGTGCATCCGGTGGAGGTAAGAGCGAAATGCTTGAGCAGGTTCATCGAAGAGGGGATGGCTCCATGTTGCTGGGCCGGAACATCACGAATGGGGAAACACGCAACTTGACGCTCCCGAGTTCGTGCTCTCTTCATCCTGTCACTGACGATATGGCGCTCTGTCATCCTTCCTCGTTGCAGAAAGAGGATGGGAAGCTTTCCCTGCGGGATGCAGAGGATGCTTGGTTTGTTCGCGTGAATCACATCACGGAGTACGGGACAGATCCTCACTTGGAAGCCAAGACAGTTGCGCCTTCCGAACCGCTACTCTTTCTGAATATTGATGCTGTTCCTGGCGGGACCGTACTCATTTGGGATCATATCGAGGACAGTCCTGGCAGCCCGTGCCCGAATCCTCGAGTCATTATCCCTCGCTCTTCAGTGGATGATGTGGTGGATGGAGAAGTGGAGGTGGATATCCGTAGTTTTGGTGTTCGTTGCCCTCCCTGTACTCGAGAGAAGCCGAGTTACGGTATCTTGGGAATGTTCCATATCCTGCCCCCAGCGCTCGCTTGGCTTTGGAGATTGGTTGCCCCCCGCGGCCACGCCAATCCGAGCATTGTTCAAACCGGTGGCATGTCCTCTGAGGGAGTCGGTTCCTACTGGCCGTTTGCTACTGGAAGAATGGTGGATCAGGCGAACTTGTTGCTGCAGCAGATCGTGAACACGCCAGCGGTGCGTTACATCCTAGTACCAAATCAACACATCGGAGCATGGGAAACGAGCTTCATGCCTCAGTGGGTGACTCGTGAGTATCTTGCGCGGCGAGGAGGGGTTGAGTTTGCCGAAGATCGAGTCATGGCTTCTCGGTGCTCTCTCTTGGGATGGAATCCGAGCAATATCGTCGTTGAAGGTCGCCAGATCGGGGCGTGGTTCTTCGAGGTGGATAAGCAACCTGAAGTTGGGGAAGCTGCTTATGATGAAGGGGCTAAAATGCTGTTAGACTTCTTCCATAGTGAGCTGAGTCAATTCATGGTGGACGATCTTGAGCCGCTTGGTCGGCAGATCATTGAGTGCTGCTTGAACAACGGCACCGTTCATGACTACGCCAAGTTGATTGATCATCCTGTGCTGAAGAAGCCTCGAGGCTAAGGGACCGGCATCGGTTCGATCACTCACTCATAGCCTTTTGCGGAGGACCGTGAATCACACTGACGGGTTGGATCCCCGTCAGTGCCATTGATATGATTGAAGTTCCTGTTTTTGACGCCAAAAGGTACGATCGGAAGTCTCTTTCCGACGCTGCTTCTGAAATTCCATTACGATGGCGATTCCTCGATTTTCGATTGACGAGCGCGTCGGCGGAGGCATGCCGTGGGGCGGAGGTTGTCTGTGTTTTCGTGAACGATCAGCTGGATCGGACCTGTCTGAAGAAGCTTGCGGAAAACGGTGTTAAACTGGTGCTTTTGAGGTGTGCGGGATTCAACAACGTTGATGTCGAGACTGCTAAAGAGTGCGGTATCTCCGTGGCTCGCGTTCCTGCCTACTCACCTCACGCGGTTGCGGAGCATGCTGTTGCGCTGCTAATGGCGCTCAATCGGAAACTTCATCGAGCCTATCAGCGAGTTCGCGAGCAGAATTTCTCGATTGATGGGCTGGTCGGCGTGGATCTGTACCAAAAGTCGATAGGCATTGTTGGAACAGGAAAAATAGGTCGGGTCGCGGCTCAGATCTTTAGAGGCTTTGGGGCGCGAGTGCTGGCCGTGGATCCGTTCCCGGATCAAGCTTGGGCGCGCTCAAATGATGTGGAGTACGTTGAGTTTGACGCCTTGCTACCGGCATGCGATGTGATCTCTCTACATGCTCCTCTTTTGCCTGAAACGAAGTATCTCTTGAATGAAGAAGCGTTCAAGCGGATGCGTCCTGGCGTTTTCGTTGTCAACACCAGCCGGGGCAAGCTCATTGATACGACTGCGATGATCCAAGCCCTGAAGTCTGGACACCTTGGCGGCGTCGCGCTTGATGTTTATGAAGAAGAGGAGGGGGTCTTTTTTGAGGATCTGTCGGGCGAGGTTTTGGCGGATGACGAGCTTGCTCGACTACTCAGTTTTCCGAACGTCGTTGTCACCGCTCATCAGGCTTTTCTCACTCGAGAAGCTTTGAGCGAAATCGCTCGAGTCACGGTTGATAACATTCGTCGTTTCACCCAAGGAGAACCGCCAGCGCCCGATTCGGTCGTTTGCTAGGCGGGGCAATAGGTTGAAATGGCAGAGTGCGCTTCTTCGGTATCGCCGGCCTTGGGTGATGAGCTAGCCAGTTTTCAAGAAGCAAGCGCTGGAGTCGGGCGAGTTGTCCACGCCAGTGCATCGGGCTCCCGTGAAAACACCTGAACCGTCGACGTCGAGCTACTGCTCTGTGATAAGCGAGTTTGGGTGTGTTGCGCGGATGAATCAATGGTCAGAATCGCCAGTTTTCTGAGGCGGATGTTGTACTTCAGGATGCTGGCGTAAAACTCAAGTCCTCCGAGATTGTCGACGATGCTCGATTCGAGAGCGAGGCAATCAATCAGTAAGGTATCGATTTCTTGTTCCTGAATCACGTCGGAAAGAATGGCTAAGGTATCCCAGAGGCCCTCGAGATTCATGTCGTTAAAATCTGGGAGGAGATCCATCTTAACAAAGCGATTCTCGGTATTGAAACTGATACGAACGTGGCTGTCTTCGTCAATAACGTTCAGTTCAAGATCAGGGGCAGAATTTGGCGTTATGAGCATCATTGTTTTTCTGGTTGCTAAGAATGATTGTTGATCGCCACTAAGAATCTGAATTTGACCGCCTCCCCATGAGGATTGTGTTCGCGGTTCTTTGGTTCATTGCCAGCTTCTTGGATCCTTGGTGACGTCGATCGTGCTTGTGTTCTCGTTTCCGATTTTCAGGAGGTCTTGCGCCCTTTATCTCGTTTGATCCTCGTTCAATCCCTCCTGAAACCGCCGTGCTATCTGGCTGAGTTTGTCATGTGAATGTCTGAAAATAGTCTATCGTGGCTGGAATCGCAATTGGCGTGTATACGCCATTCGCTGGGGGCTCGGTCTGGAAATCACTGAAGGCGGCCTTGTTTGAATCCCCTCTGAGTCGTGCAGGTTAGTCAGAAAAGCCTTTCCCGAATCGCCTTTGCCACGGCGGCACTCATACTCTGAACCTCCAGCTTGGCATAGATTCTTCGGACGTGTTTGTCGATCGTGTGGTAGCTCAGGTCAAGTAGGGTTGCGATCTCTTTCTTGGCTTTTCCCTCGGCCAAGTGCTGGAGAACTTCCTTTTCCCGCTTTGAAAGTTTGTATTTTTCACTCGTAGATGAGGGAACGTGCTGGGTGAAGAGCCGGAGAACCGATCGAGCGATTTGAGGCGTCATCGGAACCCCTCCCTGAAGGGCTTGGAAAACAGAGTGTCGAACCTCACTTGGTGAGGCTGTTTTTGTAAGATAGCCCGTGGCGCCTGCACTGAGGGCTTGCATGACCGTCCCATGATCGTCGTGAATCGTGAGCATGATGAATTCGGTCGAGGGCGCTAAGGCTCGCATTCGTCGGAGGCCCTCGACGCCGCTAAGGCCGGGAAGATTGTTATCGAGAAAGAGGACGTCAGGCCCCCCGGTAGCGGTCAGTGCATCGAACGCTTCCTCGCAGGAGCCGAGCGACCGCGTGCACTCGATCCCCGTTCCACCATTCAGGATTCGAACGACTGCCCGGCGAAACCCCTCGTTGTCATCAACCACCCAAACGGACGCGACCGCTTGGGGCGCGCCTTTGGGTTCATAGTCAGAAACGGCTACCACGCTTCGATCCTATGTCGTGGCTTCCACCAAACAAGTGGCGCAAACACGTTAATGTAGCTTGGGATGCTTTAAGAGCGCCCGGATGTGGTCACCCTGAGCCCTTTGTCCCTAAGAGAATGAAGTGGGATCGTGGGCAAGTTTGAGCTTGGATGAATCCTAGTCTGTCTTGAGCGATTGACGAATCCGTTCCCGGCAGGAATCTGAAATCTTCCATCGTAGCTCGTTGGTGAAAAATGGTTCGAGGTCTTTGCCTGCGGCCAAGCTGCAGGCTTCGCAAAAGTTGTCGCGAGCACCCTGACGGTCTGCGCGCGATTGCAGCGGGGTGCGTTTAGGGATTTCCTGATAGAGACGGTGGATAAACTCAATCCCACCGTATTCACGATGGAGCAGGATGAGTAGGCCAGTCATGAGATCGTTGACGCTGGTCCTTTCCTTCCAAGGAATGAGGGGAACGTTCCATGAGTTGTCCCAATTGTATTTCTCGGCATTCTTCATGTAGGTTTCGACGTTGCGATACATGCCCTCAGAGAATTGTTCGCCGTTACTGCCAAAGTAGAACATGTCCGTGATTGCCTCGATCTCAGCCGGGAGGAAGATGGACATCGCATTGTTGAAGCCTACGGTCCACCATCCGTAGTCTCTCGGACCTTTCGACGTGTGATAGTCGATTGAAGGGTTCATGTCGCGCATCCAGTAGTTGCGCGCGATTTCATAGAAGAAGACTTGGTCAACGGTCGACTTGCCCTGAAGAAATCGTTCGTAGAGTCCACGAAAGAACCCATCGCCAATGGCCACTCCTAGACGACCATGATGGGCTAAACCTCCACCAACATCACTCGAGACCTCGACGCGGATGCGACCTTTCAGAGGGGCTGTCAGTTTGGGCCGACGGTCTGTTACTCTATCGTACGCGTCGAAGATTGCATCCATGGCCCCAAGAATTCGTTTCATCGTCTGTGCATCTCGCTGCTCGGGAGCGGGGTCCTCGTCCAGCACGAGAGCCGTTCGTTCTCCGTACCAGGCCACCACCGTCCCGCTGCCCGCGATGTAGGCACGGTAGTCGTCGATGATCTCATACAGCGGAGCCGCCAATTGGCTCGGTTGAACCGTTCTTTTCTCCGTCGTGTTTTCTCCCTTGGCGGAGAGAATTGTGACGAGGCAGAGCGATACTATGGCCGGGATATTTGAATACTGATTGTTCATGACCGGTTGAGAGAGCCTAGCGGAGGCTTTGCGAGGAGGCAATGGACTTGAGCCATTTAGCTGGGGCGCGCCTGTCTTTCCGGAACTGTTTTTGCTTGGAGGGGAGAGTGACCGAGCTGCCTATCAAGGAGAGTGCTCTCTAGCTAGGGGCCTTGAACCGTACCATCGGGCATGATGGTTTCTTCGAATAAGGCGCCTGTGAAATCAGTATTCGTAATTCTCGCATTCCTTAGATCGGCATGGCGAAGATCGGCGTCCCGAAGAAAGGCTCCTGAGAGGTTCGTATTCCTGAGGTCCGCATGCTTTAGATTGATCCCGATCATGGCGCTTTCCGAAAAGTTGAAACCTCGGAGAGTAAACCCCTCCAGGTGTCCTCCTGACAGGACAGCGTTGCTCAGCACTCTGACGGGAATTCTTTTGGGCTCTTGTTGGGTGTTGACGATATCCCAAATCACTTGCAGCCGATCTGGCAGGACGCTTGTTTCATCGATGCGAGAACCTCTCAAATCGATGCGACCGCTGCGGACATCGGTGAGATCAGCGCCGCGGAGATCGGCGCCGCGAAGATCGGAGTTCGAGAGGATTGAGGCAAGGAGACTTGCGTTCCTTAGGTTGGCGTTGCTGAGGTCAGCGGAAGAGAGATCCTTTCGAACGAGGTTCGAGTCCGGTCGACCCTCATTAACGATTTGCCAAATCAAAAGGTCTTTCTCAGGGATTCGATTGAGTTGATCGATTCTCGATCCGTGGAAACGGACGAATCGCAGGTCCGTGTTTAGGAGTATGGTACCTCTCAGATCAGCTCCCCGGAGATCACAGTTAAAGAGATCTGTGCCCGTGAAGTCGACAAAGCGGAGATCGGCGTTCTGGAACGAACTGTGAGTGAACCGGGCAAATCGTGCTGTAGCACGCGTGATACGAGCCGCGTCGAAGTTGGATCGTATGATCTCGCTTGCGGTTAAATCAGCACCAGATAGATCAGCGGCTTCAAAGGAAGAAAGTTCGCCGCTGACCGCAAAGAGAAACGCCCCTGAGAGGGTAGCACGAGAAAAGTCGGTAAGGAACATCTGGGAGAATGAGAGCTCTTTCTCCGCCATGTGTAACTCCGAGAGATTTCCAAACGCCAGGTCCTGGGACCGAAGCCTGGCAGCTTCACCATTGAGACTCCCTTGAGCGCGAAAATAACGAGACTCTTGGGTTGGCGGCAAGGGGACGGATCCACTCGAATCGACGGTGGGATCGGTGATGGTGAAACCCTTGTCCGCGGCTATCCATCCGATCAGGTCGCTGCTTTGCTCGATCTGGTAGTCTAGCTGGATGGGAACATCCGCCAAGGGGGCGATCGCCTCAGCGGACCATTGCAATTGGGTTTGTCCATCGGCTAGGCGGTGGATCGAGAGACGGTGAGCGGCTACTGCCTGGTTGCAGCAGAGAACCACCAGGAGGCCGACGAGACCATCTCTTTTCCTGCCGCGTCGCCCGACGGATTGATCTTTGGGAGCATGCATGTCTAAGGGGCGATTAGGTGTGAGAGGTTCTCGATACGATAGAGTTGGGATTGTTCCCCGGTGCGCGCATGTCTGGTTTCCCACGTGGTTTGATCGGTCGTCACGGGGGGCGTCAGAGGAAACCAGAGTGGGGGAGAGAGCGAGGAAGAATGACTAATCTGGAATGGCTGTCCCGGAATAACCTTCCAGCGGATGATGACTTCGTCCGGGAGAACCTGCATGGCTGAAGCCCCGGGGCGGTCGCCCGTGTCCAAGACGTAGACGAGGAAGCTCTGATGCGACTTCATAGGAGGGGAGCCGGAATCCTGAGCTTCGATCTCAAATTGCCAGAACCTGGGCTGAACGACGCTTGGTGGTGTCCATGTCAAGTGCCCGCCCGCCGTGAGTGACGCAGTTGCTGGAGATTCGCCAAGCAACCGTAGCTCGACTGGATCTGGGGGGATGTTGGGGTCTTCAAACTCGATTTGAATATCGAGGACTTCGTCCGGTCCCAGTGCCACCGCGATGATGGGTGCCATACGGGGCGCAAGATTGATCGGTGTCGACCGAGCGTCGTACGGGTTGAAGCCATCCTCAAGTTCGTCTTGGTTGGAGACTCCATCGAGATCCCAGTCGTGAGCCATCCGCTGTCCACTCCCTGGCGGCACGACGGTGAAGAGGAGGGAAGTGCCGGGGTGAGAATCGTTCACGAGGCTAGAGACTTCGACGGGATCGTCCGCGGAATCGGGATGAAAGAGACCGGTCTCTTTCGAGAAGACCCAGGGGAGAGTGTTTAGCGACTGCTGTTGATAGACGATGAGATCGACGGAGTCCCGCGATCGCATTGCGTTGTCCAAGGCCTCGTTCAGTTCACCAGGGATTTCGTCCCCTGCTTGAAGCAAGAACTGTCGGCCAACGGCTGCATGAGTGTCTCTGCTGATCAAACCAGGAGGGTCTTCCCTCGAATTAATTCTTCCTAAACTAGACTCAGCGCCCGTAAAGGAAAGTAGGAAGGCGACGAGATCCGTGGTCGTGCGATCTTCGACCACGTTGAATCCGTCTTGGATAAACCGAACGAGTGAATCCACGGCTCCACTGTGACCGAATCCAAAGCCCACGCTGCTTTCAAGGTTGAAAAAATCTGCCCCAACTTTCTCTGAGAGCCCCCGCAAGGAAGCAATCTTGAAAGGGAGGTCGTTGGATCTGGGCTGTTGTACGAGAGACACGTGACGTTCGCCCAAGGGGCCATCTGGAATTTCTTGCCAGCGTCGGTCACGAAAACGCAGGTGGGGACCCAGCCCTGTGCTTTGAGTGTGGCACTCGGTGCATTCGGTCGTGTGCACAAAGATGCTTTGCCCCCTAATGGCATCGCCAAAGGCGAAAGGCATTCCTGCTTGTCGCCCCCCACCGTCGCGCCCGAGCGCGTGGTGATCCTGAATGGGAACGTGCTTCGACAGGCCATTCG
The DNA here is from genome assembly GCA_964342405.1 of uncultured Verrucomicrobiota bacterium. Taxonomy (GTDB): domain Bacteria; phylum Verrucomicrobiota; class Verrucomicrobiia; order Limisphaerales; family AAA164-E04; genus UBA2970. The sequence goes on from CAYFGX010000061.1 coordinate 25,084, forward strand.
AGAGCGTGCGGTAACGGTTTGGCGGAAAGTGGAGGGTGGATAAGAAGTCTTTAAACTCGGCCATTTCTACGTGGGTGAGCTCTCGTTCCGCCGCCTGAAGATCCGTGAATGTTGGGTTGAACTCTTCAATGCTTCTTCGGTCGCCGCGCCAGTGGAACGGTTCATGTCCGATGATGTCCTGCATGGTCATCGTGACCATGGGGCCCTTCATCGGATGAAAGGGATGGGCGGTGTCGGGAATGAACTCGTCTTCAAAGCTCAGCGTTCGATCGACAGGGATCGACGGTCCCTCGGGAGTTCCAAGGTCCCATGCAAGCCGATCGAATCGGCCGTCGACATGGCACGATGCGCATGACAGATGCCCTGTTCCAGAAGTCCTCTGAGTATTGTAGAAATGGGGGCGGCCTTTTCGGATGGGCTCCGGGGTCGGATCGAAAAGTTGGATGGAATTAAGAAGGTCGTCCGTTTCTGTATCGAGCACGGAAAGCCGGCTAGTGAATCTTTGGTAGACGAAGAGGCGCCGCCGTTCAGAATCAATGGCGAGCGCAGACGGCCCGCCTTCAAGTAGGATGGGGGCCGTCTCGATCCTGTTTCCATCCGGGGCGATCTTGATGAGATTGTCCGATCCCATTCCGGCGATATAACCGAAGCTTCCGTCACGATCCCAGGTCAAGTGGCGTGGATCTCCGATTGATACCTGTTTTTTCTCAGGGGGGAGGGGCGCCACTTGTCCATCGAGATGTCGGTTCAAGTTGGAAACCTTACTGGTGAAGTCTGACGGATTGATGCGAGCGAGGTTGACATCAAGAAAGCGTCCGTTGAGATTTGGTTCGAAGCGCACTTCATTTTTTCCATCGGTTCCGACAACGTAGACCTCTCCACTGAGGGGATGGACCGAGACATTCATGCAGATGTTCATCAGATTGGAGACATATTCCACGCTGTGGTCGTGAGTGTGGATGACAGCGAGGTCTCGGTCGGGCATGTCCCAACCAATCGGCCGCCCGGAAAGCGGAGCGAGCGGGCCTGAGACGTAGTCGGACCAATCCTGTTCATTGTCGTCCATCCATTGTCCTGCCTGATTTTTCTTCACAATCAGCCCAACGCGAGGCGGCGCTTGGGTAAGGTGAGCGGAGATTGGGGGAGCGAAATGTTCTCCTTTATTGGGAGGTGGGTTCTGTCCTTGATAGGGACCTTCATGAAGATCGACCACGCTTCCAGGAACGAAATCCAATCCGATTCTCGGGGCGAGAATTGTTGAGGCATTGCCTGATTCGAAGATTGCGACATACACCTGTGATCCGTCGAGAGACTTGGCTAGGGACTTGGGCCTTTGTCCTTGAATCGGAATTGAGTTTAGAATCTCGTGGGACACTGGATCGATGACCAGGACGGTGTTTTCGAATGTGCAGCTTACGTAGGCTCTGAGCGGTGTGCCTCCGAAAATCACGTCTGACGGTCCGTCTGCTGTTTGGATGACGTCAACGACGCGTTGGGAGGGGATATCAATCACATTGATGGAGTCAGAAATGTGGCACACGACCCAAACTTGCTCCGGTGAATAGTATCTGGCGGTTACCGGATCCAGTCCAACGGGGATTCTTGCGACCTGTTGTAAGTCTTGGCTTGTGACGTCGATGATCTCGAGCTGTGCAGCGGGGAGGTTGGCGACAGCGAGTTGCTTCCCGTTTGGTGAAAGGTCGATCGGATGAACGGGGGCCGTCTCCCAGTTGACAAATGAAGGCTCCGCTGAAGAAGTGCCTAGGATTGGCAGTAACCCCATCGCGAAGGCCGCGAATTCTGCGGCGATCCGGCGTCTATCGATGCCTAGTCTATAGCTCATTGAAGGACCTAAAACGGGGGGCTATTATTGTAGTAAGGTGTCTGATAAAGAATTTTTAGCAGGTTCTGTGCCTTGTGTTGTGGCCAGGACTCGTTGGCGAAAGAAATCGAGTGGGGCTGGCTCATGTGCTCAGGAAGCACAGGGAAGAGGTGGCTGCGAGTGGCAACGAGTTGAGCGACTAACCGGAGAGGATCTCTAGTAGAGCCGCTCTCGGACTGCCTTTGCGACTGCCGCGCTCAGGCTGTGGACTTGGAGTTTGGAGTAGATCCCCCGGACATGCTTGTCGATAGTGTGATAGCTCAGATTCAGATCGCCGGCGATTTCCTTTTTGGCTTTTCCCTCGGCTAAGTGTTTCAGGACTTCTTTCTCCCGCTTTGAGAGATTGTAAGGATCAGAATCTACGGGTGGGACGTGGCGCGTGAAGAGGTTGAGAACGGATCGGGCAATCTGCGGGGTCATGGGAACGCCGCCATTGATCGCCTCAGTGACGGCCTTCCGGATCTCGGTTGGTGATGCCGTTTTTGTTAAGTAGCCGGTCGCTCCTGCACACAGGGCTTGCATGACAGTTCCATGGTCTTCGTGGATTGTGAGCATGATGAATTCAGTGCTCGGCGCTAGTTCCTTCATCTTGCGCAGGCCTTCCACACCACTGAGACCGGGAAGGTTGATGTCGAGGAAGATCACATTTGGATGTGGCGTTGATTCCAGTGCAGCAAAGGCTTCCTCGCAGGAGCCGCAGCTTAGGGTGCACTGCATTTCAGATCCAAGATTCAGAGACCGCTCGAGGGCTCGGCGAAAGGCATCGTTGTCCTCGACCGTCCAGACAGACGCGACCGCGGTGGGTTCTTCGGTTGGTTTTGAGGTGTCTTCCACGTTTGTTAACTCAGGTTACCTTGGCGATACGAGGTCGTGTGACAGAGGGTAGTGGCTGAATGATTTGAAATCAAACATGCTGTTAGACTGGTTCGCTCTTTTGTCTGGAACCTATCAACCGGACCTTGGATAGCTGTTGACTCCTTAAACGCATTCATGTCACGGGCACTTCTAGTTTGATGACGGTCCCTTGGCCAGGTTGGGGGTGCACTTCGATTCTACCCCCAAGTTCTTCTGCTCGAGTCTGGATATTGTTCAATCCGTAGCCTTTGGTCTCCTTGCCGGATTCGAATCCGACCCCTGAGTCGGCGACTCTGAGAATGAGATTGTTTCTCTGAAGTGAGATTGTGATTTCTACTTGGTCGGCTTGAGAGTGCTTGAGAATGTTGTGCAGAATTTCCCGGAAGATGAGGAAAACTTGGCGTCGAAAGTTCAGTGAAAGAATCCGATCTGGCGACGAGCAATCGGTATCAAAAGAAAGGCTCTTACCCGCGAGCATTCGATTTGCGGTGTCCTCCATCTGTTGCAGCATGCCGCGAAGTGTATCGAATTTTGGGTTGGTAAACCAAATCACGTCTCGTAGCGATTGAACCGTTTGTTGAACGGTCCGGTTGATCTCCTTGAATTCATCCGCAGCGGCTGAGCGTTGGCCCGTCTTTTCCTCGGCTAGTTGGCTGTAGAGTGAGATAGAACCCAGGTTGGAACCGACTTCATCATGAAGATCGCGTGCGATTTGAAGCCGGAGCCGTTCCATTTGTCGCCGTCGGTGAATGGGGCCGTAGGTCAAGGCGAGTAGAACGGACACAACGACGATTACGGCACTGACTTGGAACCACCAAGTCTGACTGATCGTGGGTTCCACGACGAACGCCAAGGTCGCGGTGCCGGGGTTCCAGTTCTGATCGCTGGTGTTCGCTTGGACTTCAAATTCGTAACGGCCTGGAGTCACCTGAGTGTAGGCAGCGATTCGTTGGGCTCCGGACGGAATCCAGGCCGAATCATAGCCCTTTAATCGGTATCGATACTGAACATTCTTTGGAGATGTAAAACTGATGCCTGTGAAGTGGATCTCGAGCCGGCCTGTACCTGCGGGAACAACAAAAGGGGGGGCTTGTATCTCTGAATCTCGTGGGGGATCGTAATACCCTAGGTTGGAGGCTGTGTCGGTTTGCCGAGTCATGGGCACGAGTTCGCGAAATACGGGTTTGCTATCGGCAAGGAACAGATCGATGTGGACTTGAGGTTTTGCGCCACTGCTTCGAATTGCCAGTGGGTCGGCACGGACAATGCCGTCTGCAGTGCTGAACCAGAGGGTCCCATCCTTGGTCTTCAGGCTGTTGGGTTGAAATCCGCTCGTACACTCTTGGCTTCGCATGCCTTCTTCTTTTCCGAAGGACGTGCCCTGTAGTCGCTTTTCTGTTCCGTCAAACAGATCGTTCAGGGCCTCGATGCTTGACCGGTAGAGGCGTCTGTTTGTTCCCATCCATAGATGGCCGAAGTCATCTTCAACAAGCTGCGCAATGCTTTCACTGAAAGGTCCCTTTTCGGATCGAACCGTTTGGAATTCTCCGCGGCGGTACCGAGTCAACCCTCGGTACTCGGTTCCCACCCAAAGGGTTTCTTGAGAGTCGACGAAGAGGGTCAGAATATGGGCGTCTCGAAGGCTGGGTTGAGCTTGGAAAGTCTCCACGGTTCCCTCGCTGTAACGGTAAAGACCTCGGTCAGTCCCGATCCAGATGGCGCCGCTTGCTCCTTCGGCGAAGCAACGAACGTTGTCCGAAGCGAGACCGCGACCGGTGTCGAGACGAAGCTCTTGATCTCGCAGAAAACGCTCCGCTCCCATGCCGTCGCCCCCGACCCAGAGAGCTCCTTCAGAGTCCTCGAAAAGGCAGCGTCCAGCGAGGGCCCGACTGCGAGTTTCGATGTGGTTGTTGCCGTCGTCCAAGGTCCACAGATGATTTCCGTAGGTGCCTATCCATGTTTTGCCATTCTTACCGTGGAGAATCGAACCGATGCTCGTCGAGTGAGCAAAGTCGATTGCTTGAAAGGATTGTTCTTCGAGTTTCGCCATGCCTCCGCCAGTCGTGCCAACCCAAATCCCATCTCCCGGGACCTGCTCAATCGTACGAACTTCGGGGTAGGGTAGTCCCTCCGGTGTGGAGTAGCTGGTGAGGGGCTGGGGTTGCAGGAGGACGAGCCCTTTTCCTTTGGTGCCCAGCCAAATGTTGTTTTCACGGTCTTGGTAGATCGATTGAATCCGCTCGATTGGCTCCCGGTTCGGAAGGTGAAGTGGCACGTATTCTCCGTCAGGAAATCGGTGGAGTCGATCAGAGATCCGGAAGAGTGTTTCACCGTTGTGGTTTCTCGCGATCTCGAAAACGGATCCCCCCTCAAAGAACTTGAGCTCGTGCGTGTTTCCCGGTTTCAGGGAGGCGATGTAACCCGCGTTCAGCCCGCACCAAAGCATTCCTTCGGCGTCTTCGCTGAGGGAATTGATGATATGAGGAAACCGGACCTCCGTGCTCCACTGATTGTTTTCGTATCGATAGAGTGTATTGCCCCAGGCGACCCAAAGGCGATTCATGGTATCGACTGTCGTGAAGTAGCCGGCCTCGGGAGCTTCCGGGTGACCGGCTTTCATTGATACGAGCTGGTCAGATTCTAGTCGGAACAAATCGTATTGGGTTGCAACGTAGATCTGTCCGTCTGGGGCCTCGCTGACACTCTTTACAGTCCCTGATCTATCAGGGCTTGGGATGGGAATCTTCGCCAGGGTTCCAGGCGTGTACTGAAGTAGTTCTTGATCTGCCCCGATCCACAGCCGCCCGGATCGGTCGCCGGTGAGGCAACTGATATTGCCAAGCCCAAAACGATCCGCGCCCTCGCTGGTGAGCGACCGGAACTCTCTTCCATCGAACCGAATCACTCGTTGAGGGGTTGCCAGCCAAAGGTAACCATCAGCGGTTTGAGTGATTCTATGAATCGTGTTTTGGGGCAGGCCGTCCTCTACCTGCCAGTTGATCACGCGATAGGGAGATGGCGTGCCTGCTTTGGAGGTTGTCCAGACCGTCAGGGCTGAAAACACGAGTAATGTGATTGTGAAGGTCCTGAGAAAAGTGACAAGGGAATGGTGGGGGGATCTAGAAATCGGGACTCGCACCTCCGTCTCTTGACTCCTAGCTTCAGATCCGGTTGATAGGATGCTCTCTGAACCGCGGGCTGTAGAATGGGGTGTCTCGGACCTCATTGGGTTTCGCTGCTGCCTGGGGCTTGGCTTCATCCCGGCTGTTGTCTAGAATTGTGCGGTGAACTTCATCAAGTGCAAAGGATGGCGATGCAATATCACATTGTGAAATCTTTGACCACTGTGTTTGTCGGGTTTCCCTTGTCGCTCCGTTTATTGATCCTTTCTGCGTTCGTTCTGACTGTGGACCTGAACGCTGGAGAAGTGTTTGAGGTTCCACGTGCTCGAAGTGCTTTTGCGCCTTCCGCCGCATCCTTTGATGGGAAGATCTTTCTTGGGTGGCGAGGTGTCGGGACTCCCGATCGAGTGGAGAACGACCAAGAATTGTACCTGGCCTTCCGTGGTGCTGAGGGTTGGATACGAAAGGAGGTCTCGATTGGGAAGAGTATGTTTGGTCCCGTCCTTGCGAGTAACCAGGACAGGCTGTTTATCGCCTGGCACGGTGCGGGTAACTTGTTTTCTGGAACCGGCGATCCTCGCCTCTACCTCGCTGCGATTAGCCGTGATGGTCTGGTCCAACATTTGGGCGCTGTGCCAGATGCCGTCAGTGCTGGACCGCCGGGCTTGGCGGTGCACCGAGGCCTGGTTTACGTCGGCTGGCGAGCTGGGGGGAACATCACGGTTGGCACGGTGCCAGGGAACCAGCACTGGATTAATTTCAATGTCTATGATCCGAAGACCCAATCCTGGCTGGGTGAAAAGGGGGGCGGCGGCAACATTGTTCACGCCAACGGCACTTCAGGGCCTACGTTTGCGGCCGCTGGAGAACGCCTCTATGTTCTGTGGCGAGGAACCGGCTCAATCACGTTCTATGGGCCGAATAGCGATCCCGGGGACCCGTCTATCTACTACGGATTCCTCACTGAGGGTGAATGGTCAACTCGTCAACTCCCTTTGCCCATCATTCCGGGGGCTTTGACAGCTTGGAGTCCGGGAGCTGTGGCTTGGCACGACCATTTGCTCGTTGCCTGGCGGGGGGATCAGCAACGAGGCGACACTCGCGCAGATTCTAGTGTGTCCCTCGCTTGGTATGACGGTAATCAGAATTGGCATACCATAGATCTTTTCGCTAATTCGAAGCCGAGGAGCGCGTTCGCACCCTCGTTGGCTGTCGATGAAACTGACGAGAATTTGTGGATGTTCTGGCGAGGTGAGTTCGACCTCGAATCTGGCATCAACGACCAGCAAATTTACGCTACAACCTTGTCGAAAGCCTCCTTTGAAACTGAGGCGATGCCGTAGACCTGTCCGCTCTCACACTGATACTTTGCGCGGCCGAGACTTTCTCCGGGGCATGCCGGCTGCAAGTATTCCATTGACCCTCAGCGCGATGATATTTAGAAAATGGTCTTACCCTTTTGTCATGAATTTGTTTTTTATCGGTAAATCTGGAGTGGGAGCGAAATGTTCCCGGCGTGCATTCACGTTGATCGAACTGCTGGTCGTGATCGCTATCATTGCGATCCTCGCCGGGATGCTGCTTCCTGCACTTGGCAAGGCCAAACAGAAAGCGAAAGGCATTCAGTGCTTGAGTAATCTAAAGCAGATGCAGCTCTGTTGGGCTATGTATGCGACGGATTATCAAGGGAAGATTGTTCCAAATTTCCTAGGTACCACGGAAGCCTGGATCGGCGGCAACGTCTCGTCGGCGCCTGGCTGGACCAATGTGAACGATATTATCAATGGTAGACTCTACGCCTACAACACTGCTCTCCCGATTTACCGCTGTCCTTCTGATGTAGCGTTTCGATCGGGGAGTCGGCAGGTCATCCGAGTGAGAAGCTACTCCATGAGTGGGCGCATGAATGGGAGTTCCGGTGCCCAGTTTGTGAACCCTACGTTGAAGTTCTGGACAACCGAGGATTCCATCAATAGCCCGGGGCCGTCGCAGGCCTTTGTCTTTGTGGATGAAGATAAGGATAGTATCGACGATGGCTTCTTCGCGGTTCGAGCGGATATTCCGAATGGTGGATTCTGGCAGAACGCGCCTGCTAGCCGACATGGAAATGGCGGTCAGGTTTCTTTTGCAGATGGTCACGTGGAGAACTGGCGTTGGGTTGAGCAAACCGCAACTCAAGTCAAGGGATTGAACACGACGACTCGAGCTGGGGATCGCGATCTCGAGCGTTTCCGATTGGCCACACACATTCCCGACCAGCCTTTTAACTAGGCGATCGAATTCGATCCCGGGCCCCTTTCAAGGCCACGAGAACCGTTTTTGGTTCTCGTGGCTTTCTTGTGTCCACTGCGGTTGGCGGGGGCGAGCCGATGGGGCGATGGCTGCAGTTTCTTCACGTGGGGTATACCGTCGAATCTTCTGTGAGATGCTTAGCTTCAGCTGTAACGTCGGGCGCGAGACGGTTGTCTCTTTAGAAACTTGTCTATGAGTGCCTCAAATTACGGTGTTCGAATCCTTGGATGCATCTGCGTCGTGTCGGGAGTGCTGGCTGGGGGAGTCCTCAATGCCGCGACGATTTCGAAGTCCCTATCAGCAATCTTTCGTCAACCCGGACTATTCTCGAGCTTGACTGAGCCACCTTGCTCTTACATGTCGACTGAGCATCGGAAAGGCTTTGTTGCGATCGATGACCCGGCTGTGTCTTGGATTCGAGGCCCGCACAACGGGGGGGCTGTACCCATTCGACATTTCTTGAGTGGACCGCGCATCCTCAACGACACCTATGGCCTGTTCTTCTACGATCCAGGGGCCGAATTCGTTTCTGTCTTTGAAAAAGACTATGGATACGAATTTGAAGGTTGGCGGAATGGAATCATGATTGCTCGAGGTCCCGATGGCTCGCTGTACTCGACGCTTTCCGGTAAGGCGATTTCTGGTCCGCAAGAGGGAAAACGACTCAAGCGGGTCCCTTCGCTGCGAACGACTTGGGGGCACTGGCTCATGTTGCATCCTGAATCAACCGCCTATAATCTCTTCGATGGTGAGAAATACCCCGTGAACCCAATCCCAAATGAGTCAAACCCGGCCATTGGGAAAGCGATCCAATCGGCGGATCCTCGACTCCCAGCTGAGACTCTCGTGATGGGCGTTGAAAAAGAACCCGGTAGGGCTTACCAGTTGGCGGTTGAAAAAGAACGTGCCGTTGTGAATGACGTCCTTCACGAAACACCTCTCACAATTTTTTGGTACGGACCAACGCGAAGTGGGGTTGCTTTTTCGGCAAAGGTGGATGGTCGGACCCTGTCGTTTCGTGCGGATGAGATCGCTCCTGAAACTGCGCCCTTCATGGACAATGAAACGAACAGCCGCTGGACCTTGGCAGGTCGGGCGGTCGATGGCCCTCTAAGGGGCAAAGAGTTAAAGTGGATCGATTCTGTTCAATGCAAGTGGTATGCTTGGGCCTATGAATATCCCCAGACGGACGTTTACTCGAAGTAGGAGCATGAGGCGGAAAGCTGCAGAACTCGCTCGGTTTGTCATCGCCTTGGTTTTATTTGCCTCTCCTCTGGCGTCCATTGAGGCCACGGACGGGATTCGAGGAGCGCTCTTGGGGCAAGATCAATTGGAGGACTTGGATGCCTCAGACTTCAAGCAGCGTGGATTTGATACGGCAGTCTTACTGGCGACGGATCAATGGACGCCATCGGAACGGGACCTGAGCCAGTTAAGCAAGCTGGAGAAGCAAGGGATAGAGTGGGGGATTTGGATTGAGATCGCTCGGGATATGGCGCTTGCAGACCAGCATCCTGAATGGATGGCGAGCATCCAGGGCCATCCGGAGTGGCGGCGTTTCTTTCCTGATTTTCCAAGGCTCAAAGAAGGTCAGGTTGTTAAGGTGTATCCTTGGGTGCCGATTGCTTACCGAGAAGCATTCGAGGCACAACTTGAGAAGGTGAAACGAATCCTCGCTCGTTGGCCAGCTGCGAAACGGGTGTTTCTGAATGACATTCAGGCGGCACCCTCTGCCTGTGGTTGTGGACATCCCTTATGTCGGTGGACGACCGACTACGGACCGATCAAAACAGCCACTCCTTTGGAATCTGACTTTTCGGCGAAATTCGTTCATGCAGTTGAAGAAAGCCGGGAGGATATTGAAGTGATTCCCGTTTGGGCCACGGAGTGCGAGGAAGGTGATAAGCCTGGTCTTTGCGCCGGGGTGGGTTGTTTCCGCGGCGCTTGTTGGCGCGAGTGGACGGCCCAGCTGGAGCCCTTAGCCGTTGAGACTAGAATGATGGGGGCCTTGCTCTTGCAGAAGACCTTTCAACGGTCTGACTTAGACGAGAGTTGGCTTGCTGAGATTCCCAAAGTCTTCAGCGAAATGCCCGCTCGCTATGGACGGTCAGGGCTGGCGCCGAGTCAGATTGTGGCCGTTGTCGAGGGTTGGATGGGCGAGGGTGACTCCTGGAAGAAACAGCGGGAACGTCTC
>CAYFGX010000061.1:35528-41260 GCA_964342405.1 uncultured Verrucomicrobiota bacterium
CGACTGCTTCGGAAATGAGTGGCATGTCCGTAGAAGACGTCAGCCGCTTCCATCAACGTTTCGGTGAGGGTGGGATGAGGATGAACAGTCTTGGCCAAGTCGTAGGCAGTCGCTCCCATCTCTAGGGCCAAGATGGCTTCCCCGATCAGTTCTCCCGCTCCGTTGCCGACAATTCCCGCTCCGAGCAATTGTTGGGTGTCGGGGTCAAAGATCAATTTGGTGAACCCATGTTGTTGCCCGACCGAGATCGCCCGTCCAGAAGCCGCCCAGGGAAACTTAGCAACTTGATGCTTTCTACCGGCTTCTTTAGCGGCTGTTTCCGTGAGACCACACCAGGCGATTTCTGGATCGGTGAAGACGACGGCTGGGATATGCGGCGTTAGCGTGGGTTCTTCAGATTGGACCAGTGCCTCGACTGCATCTCTCGCCTCGTAGTGGGCCTTGTGGGCCAGCATGGCGCCTCCGATGCAGTCGCCAATTGCCGCAATGTGGGATTCAGCTGTGACCAATCGCTCGTCGACTTGGATGAAGCCTTTAGGATCGAGCCCAATCTTCGTGTTTTCCAATCCAATATTTTGGGTTCTGGGAGACCGCCCCACGGAGACGAGGACGCGGTCGAAACTCTGGGTCACGGACTGATTGCTAGCCAATTGAATCTGTGCCTCAATCTCGCTGCCTCGAGTGGCAAGTTTTTCTACTTTGGCTCCGAGGTTGATTTCGTTGAATGCCTCTTTGGCGAGTCGGACGACCGGAGTGGTGAGGTCTGGATCGACACCCAGCAAGAGACGGTCTTGATTCTCGACCAGGCTTACTTGGCTGCCCAGTCGGGCGTAGACACTTCCTAACTCCATCCCGATGTAGCCGCCTCCAATGACCAGGAGTCGATCGGGAATGTCTTCCAAGAGAAGGGCGGCTCTGGAGGTCATCACCCGAGGATTTCCAAGATCAAAAGCGCTGGGTAGGGTGGCTTGTGATCCCACGGCGAGAATGGCTTGCTGAAACTGAATGAAGCGCTGGCCCTCCGTACTCTCGACGCGAAGTGTCCGGCTGTCCTCCAGATAGCCACGGCCTTTGACGACCGTCACTTTGCGAGCTGAAGCGAGTGAGTCGATCCCCTTGGCGAGCGTCTGAATCGTGTTCTGTTTCCATGATCTCAGTTTATCCAGGTCGATCGTGGGCTTTTGAAACTGAATGCCAAACTCGTTTGCATGCTCGGCTTGATGTAGGAGGTGTGTCGCATGCAAGAGCGCCTTGGAGGGAATACATCCTCGGTGCAAGCATACGCCCCCTAGTTGTTCTTCAAGTTCGACGATCACGACTTGTTTGCCGAGATCGGCAGCGTAGAAGGCCGCAGCGTATCCGCCGGGACCTCCACCGAGGACGAGGAGCTCCGTAGTGAGGGTCGTAGATTCTGTCATTTGCCGGGGTATTGAAGATCTTCTGGCTTGTAGGATGTGAGGGCTGACACAAGGTCGAGCGTGAATCGAACGGCGGTCCCACCATCGATCGTGCGGTGATCGTAACTCACCGTCAAAGGAAGCATCAGGCGGGGGACGATCTCTTGCTCGACCACGGCTGCCTGCCAGGCTCCTCGGCCGATGCCGAGAATCGCGGATTCGGGACGGTTGATAACCGGTGTGAAGTGTGCCCCGCCGATTCCGCCTTGATTGCTGATGGTGAAGGTTCCGCCTTGCATCGCCTCCTTGCCCAGCTTGCGGGAACGCGCTTGATTGGCAAGGTCTGGAATCGCTTGAGCGATCTCGACCAGTGAGAGTTGATCGGCGTCCTTGATAACGGGGACCATCAGTCCGTGTTCGGTGTCAGCGGCGATGCCGATGTGGAAGTAGTCTTTGAAAACAATCTCATTGCTCGTTTCGTCAATGCTTGCGTTGAAAATCGGATGTTTCTTGAGGGCTGTAACACATGCTTTGACCGCTAGGACTGTGAGCGTGAGGGGAACACCTGCCTTTTTCCATTCGGCTGCATGGGCTTTGCGTAGAGCCTCGAGATCAGTGATGTCGACAGATTCGATCTGTGTGACGTGAGGTTGGGAATTCTTGCTTTCAACCATGTGGCGGCTGATCGCTTTCCTAATCTCACTCAGTTTCTCTCTGCGAATCGGACCCCATTTTTCGAAAGGAATTTGTTTAGGGGCAGGCTTGGGGGAGGCTGCCGGTGTATCCTCGGCCGCAGTGGGAATTGTGTGAATGAGTGAGTGAATCCAATTGCGGAGATCCGCGAGTTCGACCCGTCCGCCGGGTGAAGCGCTGGGGACGAGCCGAAGGTCCAGGGCAAGCTGGTGAGCGATTCTCTTTACGGTCGGCGAGGCTGCTGGGATGGGCCCAGAGAGGTCTTGAGTCGCCGGCTGCGGAGGGGGCGGAGCTGCTGCTGCCGGTCGAGGGGCGGCGGGCTGCTTTGAGGGGATGGCCGCTGGTTGGGCTGCCGGACTTGTGGCTGTCGATGCGGAAGGATTCGGTTTCGATGTCTCATTTCCGCTGGCCTCATAATCAAGAATCGATTGCCCAACTGAGACAGAATCTCCTGCCTTTACGAGGAGCTTGGCGATAACCCCATTCTGACTTGCCGGAATGGGGAGGACCGCTTTCTCACTCTCGATCTCAAGCAGTGTTTGCCCTTCGGTTACCTCGTCTCCTTCGCTAACAAGAAGGTCAACGACGGTTCCCGATTCGATGCCTTCTCCGAGGTTGTCGAGTCGCTCTTGCATGGATTCCCTGCCTCTTTCTTTGTTTAGACAATGATTGCAGCTGCCTTCTCGGGATCGACGTCCCAAGTCTTGATTGCCTCCTGAACGACGGTCGGTTCGATCTGGCCTCGTTGGGCGAGTTGGTAGAGCACTGCAATGGCCGTACATTCTCCGTCTACTTCGAAGAAGCGTCTTAGGGCCGCTCGCGAGTCGCTTCGTCCAAAGCCGTCGGTTCCCAGAGAGTAAAGTCCGCCTGGAACCCAGGTTGAGATCTGGTCGGATAGGCTGGAAACGTTGTCAGAGACGGCTACAAAGGGACCGGTCTCGTTCGCTAACACATCCTCGAGATAGGAACGCCGCGGTGTTTCATTGGGATGGAAGGTGTTCCAGCGTCGGGCTTCTAAGGCCTCACTCCTCAGGCGCTTGTAACTTGTAGCGCTCCACACGTCCGCGCTCACGCCGTAAGGTTCAAGAAGGGCTTGAGCCTTCAGGGCGGAGTGGATGATCGGGCCGCTGCCCAGAATATGAGCTTTGACAGGGAGTTCAGGATTCCCGGCTTGGAAGCGATAGAGGCCTTTGAGAACCCCTTCTTCCACACCCTCTGGCATAGCCGGCTGAGCGAACGCATCGTTATAGAGCGCTAGGTAGTAGAGCAGGTTTTCGTTGCGATGATACATTCGTTCGATGCCGTCTTGAACGATGAGAGCGACCTCATAAGCGAAGGCTGGGTCATAGGCCATGAGGCTTGGAAACGCACTCGCATTAAGAAGGCTGTGACCGTCCTGGTGCTGGAGCCCTTCGCCGTTCAGTGATGTTCGGCCTGAGGTGGCGCCGCACAAGAAGCCTTTCGCTCGCATGTCGCAGGCGAGCCAGATCAGGTCACCCACACGCTGGAATCCGAACATCGAGTAGTAGATGTAGAAGGGGACCATGGGAGTGCCGAGGGAAGAGTAGGCGGTTGCCGCAGCAATGAAGGATGACATGGCACCGGCTTCGGTGATGCCTTCTTCGAGGATCTGTCCGTCCTTGCTCTCCTTGTAGTAACTGATGGAACTTCGGTCGACGGGCTCGTAGAGCTGCCCCTTGCTGGAATAGATTCCAACTTCTCGGAAAAGTCCATCCATCCCGAAGGTGCGGGCCTCGTCTGGAATGATGGGAACGATTTGTTTTCCGATCGCTTTGTCCCGAAGGAGCGTGCTCAGCAGGCGAACGAATCCCTGAGTCGTCGATGCTTCCGCCCCTTTGGATCCTGAGAGGATGGTGGAGAATCGGTCGAGCCCAGGTGTTTCCAGTGGAACGGTGATCGTTTCTCGTTGCGGAATGAACCCGTTTAGTTTCTTTCTGCGCTCGAGGAGGTATTGAATCTCAGGGCTGTCAGCTGGTGGGCGGTAGAATGGTGTTCCAGCGATCTCTTCATCGGTGATGGGTAGTTTGAAGCGAGCCCGGAAATTGCGGAGTTCTCGCTCGTTGAGCTTCTTCTGTTGATGCGAGATGTTTCGACCCTCACCGGCTTCGCCGAGGCCATAGCCTTTCACGGTCTTGGCCAGAATCACGGTGGGTCTGTTGGACTCGTGGATGGCGTGATGATAAGCCGCATACACCTTCTTGACGTCGTGACCGCCCCGGACCAGATGTCGGAGTGCGTCGTCGGTCAGGTGGTTGACCATCGCTTTGAGCTCAGGGTGGGTGCCGAAGAAATGTTTGCGGATGTAACTGCCGGGTTCGACGGTGTACTTTTGGAATTCCCCGTCGACCGTTTCCTCCATTCGTTGGCGAAGGAGGCCTTTGGTATCTCTTGCTAACAGATCGTCCCAGCCGGATCCCCAGATGAGCTTGATGACATTCCATCCCGCCCCTCTAAAAGCACCTTCGAGCTCCTGAATGATCTTTCCATTTCCTCGGACCGGGCCGTCGAGTCGTTGCAGATTGCAGTTCACCACCCAAACCAGATTGTCGAGATGTTCTCGGCTAGCCAAGGTGAGGGCTCCGAGGGTCTCCGGTTCATCCGATTCGCCATCTCCGATGAAGCACCAGACTCGGGGTTCGTTCTCCCGCTCCAAGAGCCCCCTGCCGATGAGGTAGCGATTGAACCGAGCTTGGTAGATTGACATGATCGGGCCGAGTCCCATTGAAACGGTCGGGAACTGCCAAAAATTCGGCATGAGGTAAGGGTGTGGGTAGGAGCTCAGTCCGCCTCCGGGATTCAGCTCGCGTCGGAAGTTCTTCAACTGATCTTCTGTCAGTCGTCCTTCTAAAAAGGCTCGGGCGTAGGTTCCAGGTGACGCGTGTCCTTGAATGTAGACTTGGTCTGCCGGCCGGCCGCCATCGCCTCCGCGGAAGAAGTGATTGAAGCCCACCTCGTAAAGAGTTGCGCTGGAAGCGAAGGTTGAAATGTGACCGCCGATGCCGCTCTCCGTCCGATTGGCGGTCACCACCATCGCCATGGCGTTCCAGCGAACGAGGCTCTTGATGCGGTGTTCGATCTCTCGATTGCCGGGAAACTCGGGTTCGTCCTCTGGGGAGATTGTGTTGATGTAGGGCGTCGCTATGGGGGTCGTGAGAGGGTGGCCCTCTTGCCCCAAGCGCTGAAATAGATCTTGTAGGAAGCCCTCTCGTAGTGGCTCTGGGACGGTCTTGAG
Organism: uncultured Verrucomicrobiota bacterium; assembly: GCA_964342405.1. Classification (GTDB taxonomy): domain Bacteria; phylum Verrucomicrobiota; class Verrucomicrobiia; order Limisphaerales; family AAA164-E04; genus UBA2970. Next base: position 40,872 of record CAYFGX010000061.1, read on the forward strand.
ACAGGTCTCAATTAGAGTTTCCAGGGAGTTGCCAAGGTGAAGCTCTTGGCTTTGATCCGGGAATGATGGAAGGGTCGCTGCTGAGGAGTCATCGAACCGTTGATTGGCATTCATTCTGGGATTCTTGATCTTTGGATTATGAGGTTTTCGGTTTCGGTTTCGGTTTTCGGTAGAGGTCCTTGGTTTTTTCTGATGTTTGAAGCTGCGAAACAATGGCAGCCATTCCGATGCGGCGATGGAACGAGCCCATATCCTCATCCTTCTGATGGGAATCCCGGTAGAACGCGAAAAGCGTTTCGACCACATCCGCCAAGCGATCTTTCGGGACCATTTTGAGAAACGGTTTACCGTCTTGATCGGTGAGCGGATGGCCTTGATGACGAGCATCC
>CAYFGX010000062.1:0-29057 GCA_964342405.1 uncultured Verrucomicrobiota bacterium
ACTCATCGTCGGGGCTTTTTCTTGAAATTGGTTGCGGGGGCAGGATTTGAACCTGCGGCCTTCAGGTTATGAGCCTGACGAGCTACCGGGCTGCTCCACCCCGCGGCCCGAAGTTCTACTCGTGACCCGGATGGGTCGCAAGTTCTTTTCACATTATTTTTTCAATCCATTCATTTAAGGGCCGTCCGGACCTCATTGAAGGGTCGTTGCGCGATAGAACCGGCTGACGAAGTTGCCGGCGTCTTCGTCGACGAAATCAAAGGTGCCATCGTTGGATGAGGTCGTGATGGACTTGATGGGAGTCCAATGTTCGAAGTCTGAGGTGGCTTCAATCCGGTAGTCCGTTTCCGGTTCTCCGAAAACTCGCAGGACGAATCGGCCGCCGGGGAGCACACCTTGGGTTTCAACCTTGGGGGGGATCGAGGGGATGCTTTCTCTGGTGATCCGGTAGTTGTCGAAGAGCATGTAGTTGTCCCCTGGACTCTCGGGTTTGAAGATGGCCCAGACGGCATCGATATCGCTGAGCGTGAGGTCGGCATTCTTGGTGGTGATCGGCTGTGCGTTGATGATTACGGCTCCGTTGAGCATCGTGCACCAGGTGTTGAGCGCGAAGTTCATGGTGATATCGAGATCGTAGGTCCCGAGGTGGTCGAAGGTGAATTCTGTGGCGATCAGGCCTTTGTCGTCGTCTAGCGCGTATGAGATGGCTTTGGTTTCGTTGTCAAAATCGACAGAGAATAGTCGGTCGCCGTTGATGTTGTAGATGCTCCAACGAAAGTTATCTCGTTCGTTGTTGGTCGAATCCACGATCTCCATGGTCACGGTGAATTTGATCAGCGGAGCTTCTGGCGGGAAGCTGTCCACATTGAGGAGGCGAAGGAGACTGAAGAACTCAACCGTCTCCTCTGATTCCGGGGGAAAGAGGCCGATGTAGGCTTGCTGTCCTTGTCCATCGAAGAAGTTGTCCACGAGCCCGTTCCCACCGTCGCCAAAGGCCTGCCAATCATCTTGGCCAATGATCGTGAACTCGGGGTCGAATCCTTCGTCTGCTTCGAATCCCGTTGAGTAGATGACTTCGGTGGTTTCCGTTCGGGCGTCAGCTCCGCTTACTGATGAAGGGGTTAGAATCGCGGCGAACAAGAGGGCGGCGGTGAGACTTTGGAATGCTTGTATCATGGCCTTTGCGAGTGCTTTGAAAACTTGAAATGGGTTGCGGTGCTCGATTGCTGGGGCGAGGTGCCTTGGCTGAATTTGGTTTGGGCGCCTCGCCCCGCTACCGAAGCTGACGATAGGGTTTGGGAGTCCTAGCGTCTCGGTACCCCACGAGAGCGTTGTGGTGTTGAACGGCTGGCGCTGCTTGATCGCGATGAAGAGAAGGAGCTTGAGCGACTCCGGCTAACCGACGGTGCCGAGGAGCGGCTCGGTGTTCTTGATACCGAAGGGCTGTAGCTTCGCGTCGAACGAGACGGACTCACCTGTCTTCGGCTGCTCGAGGATGAGCGGGAGCGTGAGACGGACGGTGACGATGAGCGGCGTTGTGGCGCTTGATAGCTTGGCGTCGGTGCGCTGCGCCTCTGGTAGGAAGGCGTGCTCGAGCTCCTCGAAGGAACGGTCTGACGCGATTGGCTCCTTTGGGTCGACATACGGTTCAAGCCGCTAGTATTAGGGCTTGGTGTCGGCCGCCAGGTGCTCACTTCGTTGCGAGACGGCGTGCGATAGTTCGGAGTCGTTCGTTGTGGTCGCGAAGGTTGGGTGTTGACCCGGTTTCGCGTGCTGCTTGGGACCGACGTACGGGGCGTGCTTTGAACTCGGCTCCGGGCATTGCTTTGCACTTGGGGAGGTCGAGTCTTGGGGGCTTGGTAGGTCGGCGCGACGCGTTGGCTGAGCGAGCTCGAGGCCGAACGCTTGGTCACGGCCGGTGTCGATCGTTGCGGTCGTGCACTGGGCGTATTTCTTGAAGGCCGTTGGGTCGGCGTTGAGCGGCTCGTGACCGATTGGCTCTGGTTTCGTCGACTCTCCAGCCTTGCTCGACTGGCGGCCGCACGTTGTGCGTTGGCCTCGTTTCGGCTCGTGATACGGGCGCTGTTGCTCGGAACAGAACTCTTCGTGAGACCGCTTGAACTATTCTTGGTCGTTGGACGACTGGCACGAGTCGGTGTTGGGCGGCTCGGTTTTTGAGTCGTTGTGCTTCGGGTGATATTGGGGATGCCACGCACGGAGCGCGTCAGGAGTGGGTTCTTCGAGGTGCTGCTTGTGGTGCCTTGGCGTTGCAAGCTTGCGGTGCTGCTCGATTTACTGTTGCTCCTCGGTGCAATTCTTCCGCTAGTCGATGCTGTCCTGGAAGCCAGGCTGCTCGTGCCGCCACCGCCCAGGGTCATGCGACGAGTGGGTTCTTGAGCAAGCGAACGTCCGGTTCGTTCTTCGATCTTCTGACGCGTTGCCCTGACTTCTTGACGAGCCAGTTGCTTCTTGGTTGGGCTGGCAAGGGAGTCATTGACTTTGGGTCGGTAGACGGCGATGGATTCATCTCGGCCGTTCCCACGTCCGTCGGCGGCCCGCCCTGAGTCTGCGACGTCGGTAAGACGGACTTGGCGGACTTCCGATTCCGTGCCGCGAGTGATGCGGTCCCGGCTGATGCCCTCATTGATAATCGTGTTGTTGTCTCCAACAATGTAGTTATTGATGACCGTTGAGTCGTTGTAGACCTGTTCTACTCGATTGTTGTCCAATCGGTCTTGACGACGGAAGTGTCGGCCTCGACCGAAGTTGCGTCGGCTAACGAAGGAGAAGTGGCTGTAGCCTAGGCCGAACCCGAATCCGACGCCGACACGAGAACCTCGATAGCTGAATCCGACGCCGACCCGGTAGTCTGCGAAGGGTGGGAGAGGGGCCCAACCACAGTAGGCATCCGAGTAACGCCATGATACCCAGGAAGGTCCCCAGGTGGTCCCGGGTACCCAGATCCAACCATATCCCGGTTCGCGGGCCCAGCGGCCGTAGTGGAACGGAGCCCAGCCCCAGGAGTATCCTGAGTGCCAATACCAGCCTGCGTCTGTGTAGGCCCAGCGACCCCGATCGTAGTAGGGGCGCCAATTCACATTGACGGTGGCGACGGTGGGTTGCCAGGTCCAGCCGTAGCTGTCCAGGTAGATCCAGGTGCCGTAGGGCGAGAGGGAGTCGTAGAAGACCTGCGTTGTCACGGCCGGGCGTTGTTCCACGATAACCGTTTGCGTGGTGGAGACCGGGGTTGCCACAGGTGCTTGAGATTGCGGCCGGGTTTGAGCGTAGACCGGAGCGCTGGTTTCGTAGTTTGCGGGGCTCACGGAATCGGTTGCCGGCGTGGGAGCGAGCGGCTCCGGTGCAGGGGTGCTGATGCCCAGGGCTTGATCGTGCTGAATCATCCCGGTGATCACAGAATCCGGAAGACCGATATCCGTGAAGTAGATGATGTGCTCAGGTGACAGCTGAAAGGGTTCTGGAGCTGCGTTGGTGTAGCTTGAAATGACATCCTCACTCACGCCGGATTCATACATTTTCAACACCTCGGCGGCTGCTTCGCCGAGGGTATCCTCCACGGCTACGAATCCCGCCTGAGGGTCTGGCGTGGGTGATGCTGCGGGTGCGGTGTTTTGAGTCACCTGAGGTGCGACGGGAGCCGGGGCTGGGGCCTGTGTTACGACAGGTGTCGGAGCCGGGTTTTGAACAACGACGGGGCGTGGTTCGGGCTGAGCCTGCACGACAACAGGGGGCGGCGTGATGATCCGGGTGGTGCGCGGAGGGGGGCTTGAATGGCCGCAGCCATTGCTGAGGAGCGCGCCGGAAAGGCCTGCCACCAAAGTGATAAGAGTCGAAGGGCTAGGTTTCATGATCTGGGCCTTTGGTTAAACGTTAATGATTGCTTCGTCTCGGTCAAAGAGTCTTTCTCGAGCGATTGACCCCTAATCGGGGTCGGTTTCGCGATTTCACATACCCTTTTGACAGGGCCTGCTTTCCCTTTATTCACGTTGGTGAGAGTGAGGAGGGGACAGAATATTTTGAAACTCTTGCTTCAACGCCGAAAAAACCACATCAGGAGGGACAAAATGACACTCACTAGAATGCAGGTCATGATTGGAAAATGGACGCTGAAATTGCCTTGGCTCCAGTGGATATCGCCTGGCATTCGGCCGAGCCAAGCTCGTCCGAATCCGCTCGTGAGAAGTGCTCCCACGAGAAAGAGGCCGATGCCTGCAATCATCAGCAGTTTTCCGAGCTCGGTCATGAATCCACGATGTCATTTGCCGGGGGCGACGTCAAATCGAGACCGGAGTGAGGCCGCAGAATCGGTAAGTGACCTGGGCTCGCAACGGGATTCGCGTTGTCGGATGGAATTCGCTGGGCGGGAACTTGCTGTTTGAATGAGGTTTGGTAGCTTCCCTGCGTGAGTTTCGTGACAACGTTCAATCGAATCCCGTTTGCCGACTGGATTCAGCAGGTCGAGACGACCGAGGAGTCTGAGGTCCTTCGTGTGCTGGGCTCTCGAGAGACCGGGCTGCGAGCGTTTCAGGCTTTGATTTCGCCGGCTGCCGGTCGACACCTTGAGGCGCTTTCGAGTCTTTCGCAAAGCATCACCCAGCAGCGGTTTGGCAAAGTCATTCGCATGTTTGCGCCTCTGTATCTCTCGAACGAATGCATCAACAACTGCAGTTACTGCGGCTTTTCGCGGGATAACCCGATACTCAGAGTGACTCTTTCAGTTGATGAAGTATGCCGCGAGACGGAAGCTTTGGTGGAGCAGGGTTTTCGAAACATCCTCTTGGTGGCGGGCGAACACCCAAAATTCGTTTCAAACGGCTATCTCGAGTCCTGTGTTCGTGCTTTGCGTGAGAAGGTTCCTGGGCTCTCTTTGGAGGTCGGGCCGATGGAGACCGATGAGTATGAGAGCATGGTACGAGCAGGGGCCGAGGGCTTGGTGGTTTACCAAGAAACCTATGATCGAGAAGTTTATCAGACCATGCATACGGCGGGCCCCAAGAAAGACTTCGATTGGCGGCTCGAGACGCCTGAGCGCGCCTATGCGGCTGGATTTCGGCGATTGGGGATTGGTGCCTTGTATGGTCTAGCCGATTGGCGGGAAGAGGCACTCGCCGTTGCGGCTCACACCCATTACCTGCTCAAACATTGCTGGAAATCGCAGCTGACCGTTGCATTTCCGCGGTTGCGACCCTGTGCGGGTGAGTTTCAGCCCTTGTCGCCCCTAGACGATCGAACCTTGGTCCAACTGCTCGCCGCTTTTCGTGTGGCTTTCCCGGACATCGGGCTTGTTCTCTCGACTCGGGAGCCTGCGTGGCTTCGGGATGGTTTGATCCCCCTGGGTGTGACTCTGATGAGCGCGGGGAGTCATACGGAACCGGGCGGGTATACGGGTGCAGGACAGGAGAATCTCCACGTCACCGAAAAGGGACGGGTGAAGCCTCTGTCGGCTGAGCAGATCCCTGGTGGTGCGGGCTCGGTCGGTTCGAATCCGAGAGCGACCGGGCAATTTGACATTGCCGACGAGCGGCCGCCGACGGAAATCGCTGCGCTCATCTCGCGCCTGGGCTACGAACCCGTCTGGAAAGACTGGGATGCGTCGCTGACCGCGTAACGGCCTCGACATCAGCTATTGGGACCTGGATTGAGGAGATGTCAAAATCTCTCAACCCGTGGGATGCCATCTGAATCACAAAGCGGTAAAGCTTTCCCAAGCATTTGTATTTCTGATTGCCCGGGACTTGCATTGCGAGTTGCGGAGGCTTAGGTTCTCCCTGCCTTATGGAAAAGGTTGTTATTATAGGTTCTGGATGTGCTGGATTGACGGCTGCGGTTTACACAGCGCGGGCGAATTTGAATCCCGTTGTGCTGACGGGGACGATGCCGGGTGGTTTGTTGACCACGACGTCAATTGTCGAAAACTACCCGGGCTTTCCGGAGGGAATTGACGGCTTCGAACTCATGCAACGCATGCAAAAGCAAGCGGAACGGTTCGGTGCTCGCGTCGAGTTTGGCACGGTTGAAGCCGCTGACGTGAGTGGTTCTCCGATCCGCTTGACGGTGGATGGTAAAGAGATCGAAACGCAGACTCTGATTATTGCCAGTGGCGCCGGTCACCGGCACTTGGGGCTGGAGAGTGAAACCGCCTTGGAGAACAAAGGGGTCACCTACTGCGCGACTTGCGATGGGGCCTTACCCATGTTTCGAGATCAACCGCTCGTCGTTGTTGGAGGAGGCGATTCGGCATGTGAAGAGGCAACTTACCTCACCCGTTTTGGGTCGATCGTTTACCTCGTTCATCGTCGAGATGAGCTCCGGGCATCCAAAATCATGGCCGAGCGAGCCCTGGCGAACCCCAAGATTAAGCCGATCTGGGATTCCGCGGTCACCGAAGTGATGGACGTCGAAGCGGGGAAGGTGACGGGCGTGAAATTGAAGAATCTGAAGACCAACGAAGAGTCCGTCTTGGATTGTGCGGGATTGTTTGTTGCGATCGGGCACGTGCCCAACACTCAGCTTTTCAAGGGGCAGATCGAGATGGATGATGCAGGTTACGTCATCCCAAAACGAGGTTCGGAAACGAGCGCCAAGGGTGTCTTTGTGGCAGGCGATTGTTCGGACAACGTCTATCGCCAGGCGATCACGGCTGCCGGTCTGGGCTGCGCTGCGGCGATTGATGCGGAGCGCTACCTGGCAGGTCTGGCGCAATAGTCGCTTTTGAGCACGGGGGTTTGAGGCTATGGATCAGATTTCACCCCTCGCTCTTAAGGAGCGTTTGGATTCGGAGCACCCACCCCGGCTCCTTGATGTCAGAGAGATTCACGAGCACGATCTCGTTTCTCTGCCTGGGGCGACACTTATTCCCCTTGGGCAGCTGGCCCAACGAGTCGATGAGATTGAGGACTGGAAACACGAGCCAGTCGTTGTTCTCTGTCATCACGGGATTCGGAGCCAACACGCCATAGCCTTCCTCTCCTCGGTTGGTTTTCAACACTTGGAGAACCTTCAGTCCGGAATCGATGGATACGCTGCTTTAGCTGATCCAAGCCTCCCTCGATATTGAGAGACGGGGCATGGCCTCGTTTTCTGAAATCTTTTGTTTCAGCCCTGAGTGGTAACTGCCGATGTGTCTACTGAACGACCCGAGTGCAGCGGGTAGGGACTGAGATTTCATCGAGGAATGCCCACGGATGGGTATTTCCAAGTTTCCTGCCTCGTCGCTGCAGAGCCAGCTCGGTGTTCAACACAGAGGCACGGATGCAAGCTCTGTTCGAATATATCAGTCTAATACCAAGCACCGGCGTGCTCCTCGGAGCTTCCGTTTCGCTAGCCTGCTGGGTCGGTTTGCTCTATTGGCTGCTGAGACTGTCTCCCTCATCCGAAAAAGCCTGGCTAGAGCTAGAGCAAATCAAAGCACAGGAGGATCCCTCTGATGTCGAGCCAAGCACTGAGGAGCCCGATCCGGATCCCCGGCACCCTAGAAAGTCCGTCTTCCATGAAGCTCGAATCCCCCGGCTGACCTGGGAAGGCCGGGTGGGTAGCGAATGGGTTTGGCTCTCGCCTTCTCTGCGCGATGCTCTGGGGTTTTGCGAAGGTCAGGACATGCTCAGATTAGACGAACTTCGGGATCGGATTCATCCCGATGACCTTGATGAAGTGTGCTCCGTTCTGCAGTCGTATCTTCAGCGGCAGGTCAAAGAGATCCTTCCTTTTCGAATCGCTCACAGCGATGGACGCTACCTTTGGTTTCGCGGGGAACTTTTCATCGAAGCTTTGGCGCCGCCAACTGGGGAGGTGATCTACGGAGAGGTCAGCGAGGTGTCCGAAGCGATGGTTCCGAGCGGGAGTGATGGAGAGCATGCATCGCGGTGGGAGATGCTGCTCGATGCGAGTGAGGATGGATTCTGGGAATGGCCTCAGATGGATCAGGACGCGCAGTGGTGGTCGAACGGATTCTTCCGCCTCCTAGGCTTAGAAACCAACGAAGTTGTTCCGGGGTTTAAAGCATTGATGCGGCTCGTGCACCCATCGGATCGTCGCTGCTTCGATGCGGGTTTGAAGCAAACCGTCTTGAATACGACTCGATTTCAGATCGAAGCGAGATTGCGTCTGCGGAATGGTAGTTTTCGTTGGTTTAGCGTGGTGTTTGTTTGCGAACGTGGGGAGGAGGCTGGCCGCGAACGGATTACAGGTTCGATCCGAGATATCCAGGCCCAACGCGAGGCTCGGATTGAACGGGAAGATACCGACGAATTGTTTCGATCGGTGTTTGAGAGGACGACCGTGGGGCTTGCCTTGATCGATAAAGATGGCTTTGTTCTACATGCCAATCCGGCGCTTTCTCGAATGTTGCGGGTCGAAGCGGATCAAGTGAGGGGTGTCGAGTGGCGTTCCATTGTTCATTCTGATGATTGGCCGAAGTGTGAGTCGATCTATCGGAGAATATTTGGCGGTAAGGAAGATTACCTGCAGATCGAGAATCGTTATCGAGCCGCGGGTAACGGATCCTTTGATGCTCTGACGGGCTTGTCTCGACTCTCTCACTCCTTTAGCAACGGGGCACGGGTGATTGCTCACATTCAAGATGTCTCCGCCCTCAAACAAGCTGAGCGGACCGCAAATGAGGCGAACATGTGTAAGTCTCAGTTTCTCGCTCAGATGAGTCATGAGATCCGGACGCCGTTGAATGGCGTGATGGGGATGACCCAGTTGGTGCTCGGTACGGAGCTCAGTGCTGAGCAACGGGATTTCTTGGTGACGGCGCAGGAGTCATCCGAGCAGTTGCTGACGGTGATCAACGATATCTTGGATCTTTCCAAAATTGAAGCAGGCCGCTTAGAGATCTGTGAGGTTGAGTTCTGTTTGCGACGCGGTCTTCTCAGTATGTTGGCGCCCCTGAGCTTGAAGGCGCATGAGAAAGGACTTGAGTTTGTGCTGGATATGGATCCGGCGCTGCCCGACGAGTTCAAAGGTGATTGGGCTCGCGTGCAGCAGATTTTGATCAATCTGATCGGGAACGCGATAAAGTTCACCGAGAGCGGCGAGGTTGTGCTGCGGGTCGGGTTGGAAAGGGTCGATTTGATTGAATCGGACGATGCCGGAAAGGCGGAGGCCTTCCGGCATCGCGCGCAGGTGCGTTTCAGTGTCACGGATACGGGAATTGGGATTCCAAGGGATCAACAGCAGCGTATCTTTGGGGCCTTTAATCAAGTGGATCCTTCCCTTAGTCGTGGGCATCAGGGTACGGGGTTGGGGCTGGCGATTTCGGCGGATCTAGCTGGCTTGCTAGGAGGAACGATCGATGTCACGAGCGAGCCGGGAAGTGGAAGTCAGTTTGAGGTTTGTCTTGGGCTTTTGGCCAAGTCTGCCTCGATCCGTCTCCAACCCTGGTCGAGTGAGCATGACTTGACAAGACTCTCGGTTCTTCTCGTGGACGATTGCATTTCGGCTCGAGCGGCGCATGCGCGGTTGCTTCGCGGGTGGGGAATCCAAGTGTCATCTGTCGGTGACTTAGAAAGTGCCAAGAAAGAACTGGAAGAGGGAGCGGACAACGCTGGGTTCGACCTCTTGTTGATCGATAGTAAGTATCGAGAGGAAGCTGAACGGTGTTGTTTGATTCCGTCTGATCTTGATGGTTCGAAATCCATTCATGTCGGATTGATGGTTTCTGCCGTTGATCGTGCTGCTGAGGTGGCTCGCTGCAAAGAGGCGGGATACGAAGACTACTTCCTTAAGCCAATGGACCCCCGGCGTTTGCTCCAGTTTATGGAACGTCTGCTCGGTGTCGAAGTCATCGCTCACGACGACAAGAAACCGGAGTCAGAGGCTGTGGAGAAACCAGCCGGCTATCGTTTCTTAGTGGCTGAAGACAGTCCGATAAGTCGGAAAGTGGTTGTGAATCTGCTGGTGAGGCAAGGGCATCAGGTGGTCACGGCTGCCAATGGGATGGAGGCGGTCATCGCCGTCGGGAAGGGGCGTTTCGACGCCGTCTTTATGGATGTGAATATGCCGGACATGGATGGCTTGCAGGCGACAAACCTCATCCGCGAACGGGAGCAGGGGAGTGAGCGCCACGTTTGGATTATTGCCCTGACGGCCCAGGCCCTCGAGGGGGATCGGCAACGGTGCCTTACGGCAGGAATGGACGACTATGTGTCTAAGCCGATTCGTTGGCCGGAACTATGGGATGCGATCCAACGGATTCCGGTTCGAAACGGGAACCGTTCTGGCGGTAATGGAGGCGGGGTTTTGGGCGATGAATTTGATGTGCTTGAATCTCGGCGTCTAGTTGAGTTGGCGCTGGACGAGGTGGTTCGAGGGCGACGACAAATTGGGGAATCGCTTACGCACGATTCGGCGATGGAACTCAAGAAATCATCTCATCGATTGAAGGGCGTTCTTCGGCAATGCCAGATGCCCAAGGAAGCCGAGCTTGCTGGTCGATTGGAGGCGTTTGGTAGAGAAGGCTGTCTGACCCCAGCGCCCGAGGTCTACGCGGATTTGGTCCGGCGTTTGAATCAGTTTGACCTGAAGCTTCAAGAGCGACGTCGAGAACTGCTCCGGCAAGAAAAGGCGCCGGTCGAGGCTTAGTCCCCGAGACGGCGCGCCAAGGCCTGAAATCCTCTGTCCCTCGTCTAACTGATTCGAGGAAACCTAGTTCCCGGGCTTTTGTTCTGGGATATCGGTTGATCGCCAGTTGATAAAGCCGAGGATCTTGTAGTGATGGAATTTGGCTTTGCCAACCATGGAACCGGTCGAATGGACAAAGGTCCCGGGAACCGTTTCATAGGCGAGAAGCGCGAACTTGGCGATGGCGTCCGCGTGTTCAGCCTTGTAGAGTGAGATCTCAGGAGAATTGACTTGTCCTGCCAGCGGGACGGGAACCGTCAGCTCTGGGAGCCCGAAAAGAGAATCTCTGCTGTCGATTCCAAGAGCGCCACTTCGCGCCTCGACGACCACTTCAGAATCTTTGCGTTCTGCAACCATCAGTGCCCCACTTTTGGAGATGAGTTCTCGGATCGAACCGATTGCATAGCCGTCGTCGTAGCTCTCGAAAAAGCTTGGATCGAAAAAGACTTTGCGCCCGTTCAAGACACTGAGATCGATGTCCTGAACCGCGTGATCTGTCGCAGTGCTAAGCAGAAGTTGTTCAGTGGCAGTTCGGGCGGGCTCGGTGACCTTAATCGAGTGACAGCCGGAGTTGAGGAAGGCTGAAGCAATCACGCTGAGCGCGAGCACAGATGTTTTGATGCCGGAATGGGCCATAGCTAATTAACTGAAAGGACTAGTTCTTGTTGTTTTGAGCGGGTTCCGGTGCGGCGCCGCCGTTGATGAGATAGAGGACAGCCATTCGAACGGCCAGTCCATTCGTGACTTGGTCCAAGATAACGGATCGATCACTCTCGGCGACCTCCGTATCGATTTCAACGCCTCGATTCATGGGCCCGGGATGCATGATGATCGCGCTCGGCTTCATGTGATTGAGGCGGTCAATCGATACGCCAAACAGTTTCGAGTATTCAGTGAGGCTCGGAAACATCGTTTGTCGTTGGCGTTCGTGTTGGATTCTGAGCAGATTGACAATGTCGGCGTCGGCAATCGCGTCCTCGAGATCGTAAGTGACTCTGCAGCCGAGTGCTTCGAATCGCTTTGGAACGAGCGTTGGCGGACCGCAGAGGGTTACCGAAGCGCCCATTCGAGTGAGAGCCCAGATCAGTGATCGAGCGACGCGGCTGAAGAGGATGTCACCCAAGATTGTGACATTTAAGCCGGCGAGTCGTCCAAGCTTCTCACGCATCGTAAAGATATCCAAGAGAGCTTGGGTGGGGTGCTCGTGGGCTCCGTCTCCAGCATTGACGACTGAGGCATTCAGGAAACGGGAAAGAAAATGCGGTGCGCCGGCGGATCGATGCCGAATGATTAGGATATCTGCATTGAGCGCTTCCAAATTCTGGGCTGTGTCTTTAAGCGTTTCACCTTTCCTGAAAGACGAAGCCTCGGTGGAGAAGTTGATCACGTCCGCTGAGAGGCGCTGTGCCGCGAGTTCAAAGCTGATGCGTGTGCGTGTGGACGGTTCGATGAAAAGGTTTACCACAGTCTTGCCTCGCAAGGCCGGGACCTTCTTGATATCTCGTTGTCCGACACCCTTGAAAGTTTCAGCCGTATCGAGAACGGCGGTCAACTCCTCTGCTGTCAGGCTTTGGATATCGAGAAGATGACGCTGATTCCAACTCATGCCGCTTCTATGTGAACTTCGAAACCTTTTGAGTCGTTTAGCGCCGAGACAAGGATTCGCTCCCCTGCCTGAACGTCGACGGTTCGACCGACGAAGTTCGGAGTGATTGGAAGACGTCGGTGTCCCCGGTCAATGAGAACGGCAAGGAGAACACGGTCGGGGCGTCCGAAATCGTGGAGTGAATCCAGGGCGGCTCTGATGGTGCGACCGGAGTGAATGACATCGTCGACAAGGAGGATGGTTTTTCCTTTGATCGTGGCTGGGAGATTCGTGGGCTGGAGGTTGGGCAAAGGGTGCTCATCCAGATCGTCGCGATGCATGCCGACGTCGATCGAACCAGACTCGATTTCGGTCTGGAAACGCTGGCCCAAGAACGTCCTTAAAGCATCAGCAATCCAGACACCTTTACCATGAATGCCAACAATCAGGGCATCTTCAGGGTTCTCGATATCTTTGGAAATCTCCTCTGCGAGCCGTTCTAGGTCTGCAAGGATTGAATCGCTGTCAGCGAGAAGGCGTTGTTCGGGACTCGTCACGTTATTCGTCTGTGAACGGGGATGAGAGGCGCGATGCGATGGCCGCGACCTGAATGGGTTAGGCCCGACTGAGCTGTCGACTCTTTCTCCAACCCGTCCGGTGATTCATGATCCAGTCGATCAAGGCGTTCTCAAAACCGATATCGTGGCCAGCCTTTTCGGACTCGAGCCACTTGTGACGAAGGATTTCTTCGCGCTCCGCCTGAAATTCTCGATACAGCGAGAGATTTTTGACTGTCTCGTCGTGGCGCGGTTGCGATTGGTCAGATACGGACATAGGGCCTTTACAACAGATAACGTTGAAACAGAGGAACGTTAGCAAAATGGCGTTCAAACACAATAGAATATTGCGCTTGATCGGGGACAGGCTTTCTCCGGTCTGATCGCCGGGTTAGAGCTTCGCCAATTCGGCTTGAACCGTCTTGCCAACTTCCAGGAAGGCGAGGCCCGCTTTGCTGTCGGAAGCCTTTGCGACGACGGGAATGCCTTCGTCACCACCTTCGCGGATTTCTTGAAAGATGGGGACTTCGCCAAGAAATGCTGTGTCTTGGCGGGCGGCCTCTTCCTTGCCTCCGCCGTGGCCAAAAATCTCCAATCGTTCCCCTTGTGGGGAGGTGAAATAGCTCATGTTTTCCACAATTCCGAGAATGGGCACGTTCACTTTGCGGAACATGTTGATTCCCTTTCGAACGACACCCAGCGAGGCTTCTTGAGGTGTGGTCACGACGACCCCCCCGTCGAGGGGAACGGTTTGGCAGAGGGAAAGCTGAGCGTCACCTGTGCCAGGCGGCAGATCCACGAGGAGCAGGTCAAGCTCGCCCCATTCGACACTGGTGATAAATTGTTGGATGGTCTTCATGATCATGGGCCCTCTCCAAATGACGGGCTGATCGTCTTCGAGGAGGAACCCCATACTCATGAGCTTGACGCCATGATTCTCGAGAGGCAGGAGTTTCTCGTTGGGGCTGAGGCTAGGGCGTTCTTTAACGCCCATCATGAGCGGAATGCTGGGACCGTAAATGTCACAATCCAAGAGTCCGACCTTGGCTCCAAGTTTGGTGAGCGCACAGGCGAGGTTGGCGGAAACAGTCGATTTTCCAACGCCACCTTTGCCACTCGCGACGGCAACGACTTGTTTGATTCCTGGGACACGGTCCGGACTCGGTCCTGATGACTGCGGATTGGCGGCCTGAGCGCCTCCAGCCGGTCGTGATCCCTGGGGAGTCTTCACATCCACGTAAACGTGTTGAACATCCGGCACCGCCCGAATCGCCTGTTCGGATTCCGCCTTGATCTGTTGGGCGGCCTCGGCTGAGCCCCCGGTGAGTTCGATCACGACGGCTACGGCTCCATTCTCTGCAGAAATGTCTTTGACGAGTCCGAACGACACAATGTCGCGCGAGTAACCTGGGTATTTTACGGCCTTGAGTGCGTCTTTGATGGAATCAGGATTCATGATGCTCTGCGGGAGTCTAGTGAGCGCCGGCCTGGATTCAAGGTATCAATACCAATCCCTTATTTTTGGCAGTCTCTCGCTGATCAAAGTGACCGCGGGCGCCTTGTTTAGGCCTCCAGTTTGTAAGGTTCATCCCGTGTCACGAAAGTCAACTGGATCTTCGAAAAGCGCCGCTTTTGGCTCCTATAGCCTTAGGAAACCTTACGAATTCCAATCGAAGGGAGAAACTCTCTTGGCTTGGAAGTCTGTTGGGCAGGCGCGAAAGTACTCTTTCACGGTTTTATCGTGACCAGGGAGGACTAGCTGTGGACAAAGTTCAACCAAGGGGGCGAGCACGAAGAACCGTTCGTGGGCCCTGGGGTGGGGAAGGATGAGCCGCTCTGAGTTCAATGGCAGCTGACCGAAGTCGATAATGTCGAGATCAAGGGGGCGGGCCTCGTTTAGGACTTTTTTGGGTTCTCTTCCAAGTTCGACTTCGATCCGCTGGCAAGTGTCGAGGAGTGCCAGCGGATCGAGGTGAGGTGTGCGGGAAAAACGGAGCGCAGCGTTGGCGAATGGTGGCGACCCGGCTGGGCAGTCGAGGGGCGTCGTGAGCCACGGGGAGGAACATTGGACCGACACACCGAGCAGCGCTTCAATCCTCTGAACGCCTCGTCTCAAATTATCGAGGGGCGTTCCGAGATTGGATCCAATGGCTAGGTAAATCTCGCTGCCAGAGACGTTTGTCATGGCGCGCTCGGGGAAGGTCGATGCAATGCCTCTCAATCAGAGAGCCCGAGCACGTCTTGCATCGAGTATAGGCCGGCTGATTGTTTGAGGGCCCACTTGGAAGCTCGCAAGGCTCCGTTGGCAAAGGTGTCTCGACTGGAGGCCTTGTGAGTCAGCTCAAGTCGTTCTCCCTGAGTGGCATAGACGACCGTGTGGTCTCCTACTACATCGCCACCCCGGAGTGAGTGCATGCCGATCTCGTCATCAGTTCGAGCCCCAACGATGCCTTCGCGGCCATGTCGAATAGCTTCTTTGAGCTGAAGTTGGCGGGCCTCAGCGAGGATTTCAGCCAAGGTGGTAGCCGTCCCGCTCGGAGCATCCTTTTTGTGTCGGTGGTGCATTTCAATCACTTCGAGATCGAAGTCTGGGCCGAGAATCTCAGTTGCTTTCCGGGTGAGCCAGAAGAGCGTGTTGACGCCGGTCGAGTAATTGGAGGCCCAAACCATCGGAATGCGGTCCGAAAGTGCTCTGATGGCAGCTGTGTCTTCTTCCGTGTGGCCGGTCGTGCCAATGACAATTGGTTTATTGGCTGCAGCACATTGTTCCGCGATGGAGCGAGTTGCTGAGTGGAAACTGAAATCGATGATGGCATCGGCCGCTTGAATCGCAGTTTCGACGTCGTCCCCGATATCCACGGTGCCGACCACTTCCAACTCGGGATCGTTCGCGGCACATTGAATCAGGGCTTGGCCCATTCTTCCCTTTGACCCTGTGATTGTAATCTTTGGCATTTTCATGGGTCATAAGATAGATGGGAATCGGATGCAAGATTCGTCTGATCTCGCGTCGCTTCTTTTCGACCGAGGGCCCTGCATGGACTCGCTCTGCCGTGTTGGCGGAAGCCGGATTAATCCTTGAAGGTTCGATAAGGAGCAACGAACATTCGCCTGCATGAATCGAATTGAAGCTCGGTTTAGGGAGCTGAAAGAAAAGGGGACGAAAGGCTTGGTCGTCTACGTGGGGGCTGGAGACCCGAATCTCGAGTCGACGGAGCAGCTGGCCCTGCGTTTTGATCAAGCGGGTGTCGATGTCTTGGAGCTAGGGATTCCTTTCAGTGATCCTTTGGCGGACGGGATTGTGAATCAGTTAGCGGCCCAGCGGGGGCTCGCTTCGGGAACGACTCCGAAAGGGGTGTTGGAAACCGTTCAGAGAATCCGCCAAAAGAGCGAGATCCCCATCGTCTTCTTCGTTTACTACAACCTCATTCATCAGTATGGGCTCGAATCCTTCGTGACCGATGCCGCCGCAGCGGGAGTGGATGGGCTCCTTGTCTTAGATCTCCCCCCGGAGGAGGGCGATTCCTATCATGCCGCGATGGCCAAAGGAGGGCTTCTGCCCATTTATTTGATTGCGCCGACCACTCCGGAGGATCGCGTCAAGCTCATCGCGGAACGGGGAGCGGGGTTCATTTATTACGTTTCGCGTGAGGGAGTGACGGGGATGCAGACCCAGATTTCCGAAACGATCGGGCCCATGACGCAAATGATTCGTGAGCACACCGAATTACCGATCGCCATTGGCTTTGGTATCTCGAACGCGGAACAGGCGACTCAAGTTGCCTCTTTCGGGGATGCGTGTGTTGTCGGGAGTGCCGTAGTGAATCGGATTGCTGAAGCGGGTGACTCGGAAACCCTCGTCGAGTCGGTCGGGAGTTTTGTGGGGGAACTCAATCAAGCACTTAAGGCGATATGAAAAAGAAGAGAGTGAGCAAACCGAAGGATTGGTTTGTAATCATTATGGCGGGGGGTAAAGGGGAACGTTTCTGGCCGGTGAGTCGGGAGAAATCACCGAAGCAACTCATCACCATTCTCGGGAAGCGCTCGTTTCTTCAGCAGAGTTATGATCGGGTTGCAGCCCTCGTGCCAACGAAGAACATCATCATCATCACCAACAAGGTGCAGGCGCCACAGGTTGCCAAGCAGTTGCCGAAGTTGCCCAAGGAGAACATCATTGCTGAGCCCTGTGGCCGCGATACGTGCGCCGCTGTGACTCTGGGAGCGGCGATTGTCGGCCAGCGATCGACCAACGGTGTGATGGCCGTCTTGCCCGCGGATCATGTGATTCCTGATGAGAAGAAGTTTCAGCAGGTTTTGAAGGACAGTTTCGATCTCGCCTCGAGGGGGCAGGCGATCGTCACGATCGGTATCAAACCAACCGAACCGGCAACGGGGTATGGGTATATTCGAAAAGGGAAAAAACTCCCTCCCCCGAGCGGCGTGAAGAAATACAAGACTGGCTTTCAAGTTGCGGAGCGGTTCGTTGAAAAACCCAAGCTAAAGACGGCTGTTGAGTATCTCAGTTCCGGGGACTACGCATGGAATGCTGGGATGTTTATTTGGTCCTTTGTCACCATCACGGAAGCCCTTCAGAAACATCAGCCAGAGATGGAGGCTGCTTGCCAACGGTGGTTTGAAGCGGCTTCATCGCCGACGAAGTTGAATCGGGTGCTGAAGAAGGAGTATCCGGAGATTAAGAAAGTCTCGATTGACTACGCTTTGATGGAGAAAGCTCAGAACGTGGTGGTTGCAGATGGTGCGTTCCGATGGGATGATCTGGGTGCTTGGACGGCCTTGGCTCGCCACATCAAGTCGGATCGAGCCGGAAATTGCGTGGTCGGTGACGTGATCCACGTCGATGGGGCCCGCAATATCGTGTTTGACGCTCGAACCAAGAATCGAACGCCGATCGCGATTGTGGGATTGAAGGACTCGATTATCGTTCAAACGGACGACGCTCTGATGGTTGCCCACAAGGATGAGGCTCAAAAGATCAAGGACCTGGTCAAAAAGATCAGCCAACTTAAAGAGTATCGCAAACTCGTTTAGAGACTGACGGGTCGGATCGCAGAGACTGATTTGCCGCACATGTTTGGATTTCTTTTCTCCAGAGGAACGCTTGAACAGGTCGTCAGCAATCCGATCTTTATCTTGGTCGTCATTTTCTGGGTCTGGATGTTCGTCGATGCGATTCGGCGTGAGGAATGGATTTGGGCTCTATTCGTTGGTTTCTTCTTTGTCTCCGCGATCTTTTACTACTTCCTTGTCTATCGGCCTAACCGGGGTGTTCAGATGGCTAGACCCACATTTGAATTTCCCGGTGCGGGAGATCGGAAGCGAATTCGCGAGTTAGAGGACCAGATCCATCACCTTGACAAGGCCCATCACCACGCGGAGTTGGGCGAGATTTACTTGAAGCAAGGGAAGCTCGACAAGGCTTCAGAGTGTTTCGAAGCTGCGCGGGAGCGGGATGCCGAGGACCTGGATATCATGGGCTTACAAGGGCGCTGTTTCTTGGAGCTAGAACGTTACGAGGAAGCGAAAACTGTGCTGGAGCGAGTCGTGCAAGAAGATGAGCGGCATGATTACGGGCAAACACAGATGGCCCTAGGAGAAGTGTATTCTCGGTTAGGAGATTTGCCGCGGGCTGTTGCCGCTTGGAAAGCAGTCTTAGATGGCAATACATACCCTCAGGCAAGAGTCCTCCTCGGGGAGGCTTATCTTGCGCAGGGAGAGAAAGATCTGGCCCGGGAGCAATTCGAGGAAGTGATTAACGACGGGAGCCACACTCCTGAGTTCCAACGACGGAAAGAGAAACACTGGGTGCGGCGAGCGCGCCAACTCATGAACTCCGTGGGAGAGGGGTAGTTCTCGTCCGACCCTCGAGATGGTAGTCTTCCCAGACCGCTATGCTGTCTCGTTTCTGGCCCGGTTGCGGATCTCAAGAAGCTTCTTCATGACAGGGAAAAGCGATGCTGAACTGTCAGCGACTCCAAAGGCATCGTGCACCTGGGTGTAGAGACGGAAGAGTTGTTCGTAGGTGCCAGCTGCTTCTGATTGCGGTTCGTAGACTCGCTCTTTTGTTCCGGTCATCTGTGATTGAGCGCTTGGGACATCGGGATGTATTTGTGCGACAACCGCACCGCAGATGGCTGCTCCCAAGGCGCAGGTTTGGGACGATTGGGACGTTTTCATCTTTCGTCCCGTGATATCCGCATACAGTTGCATGAGGAAGTCATTCTTCTCGGCAATGCCCCCACAAGCAACCACTTCATTAATTTTGACCCCGTAAGCTTCAATGCGGTCCATAATGGTTCGAGCTCCGAAGGCGGTGGCTTCGATCAAGGCGCGATAAATTTCATGGGCTTTTGTTTGTAGACTTTGACCGAGGATTAAGCCGCTCAACTCGGGGTCGACGAGGACAGTTCGGTTGCCATTATTCCAATCCAAGGCGAGTAGGCCACTCTCACCGGGGGCCAATGAACGGGCGAGGTCGGTCAGCGATTCATGAGTTGAGTGATCGCCAGGACGGATCACGTCGACCCACCAGTTGAAGATATCTCCCACAGCCGATTGCCCCGCTTCCAGCCCGAAGTGATTCGGGAGGACGGAATGAGGCACGATCCCGCACAGCCCCGGAATGAATGGAAGCTCATTCTCGCTCGGGGCTACAATGATATCGCACGTTGAGGTTCCCAAAATCTTGACCAATGTTCCCGACTTGATGCCGCATCCGACGGCACCCAAGTGGGCGTCCAAGGCTCCCACGGCAACGGGAGTTCCCGCCTCTAGACCGAGTTTGTCAGCCCATTCCGGGGTCAGCTCCCCAGCCTTTTGATCGACGGCAAAGGTTTCCCTCGGGAGACCAGCGCGAATTCTGGCAAGCTCCGGGTGGAAGGATCCGAGGAACGCTTCGCTCGGATATCCGTCCCAGTCTTGATGAAACCAGCCCTTGTGTCCGGCCTGGCAGATGCCGCGCTTGGGGTTGGCCTCGTTTCCGGTGAGCATCGCTGGGATCCAATCCGCAATCTCGACCCAGGAGTGGGTGGCTTGAACGACGTCCGGAGCGACGCGAGCGCAGCGGAGCAACTTTGCCCAGAACCACTCCGATGAGTAGGTGCCGCCGCAGGTCTTTAAATATTCCGGATGTTTCTCGCGGGCACCCTCGGTGAGTTCAGCGGCCTCCTCAATTGCGGTGTGATCTTTCCATAGCCACGCCATAGCATGAGGGTTGTCGCGAAATGCGGGCCGACTACATAGGGATTGTCCGGCTTCGTCAACCGGCATTGGCGTGCTCCCAGTGGCGTCGATCCCAATACCAGCAATTTTAAAAGACGGTCCGTTCGCACGCTTCGCCGACTCGAGAGCCGCTTGGGTCGCCTCGACGGTGCCGTCCAAGTAATCCAAGGGAAACTGACGGGCCAGCTCGGGTTGGCTGGAAGCGGTCACAATCCCTTGGCTGCCATGCTTGTACGGAGCCTCAGACGATGCGATCTCTCGACCGTCGCGTGTATCGACGATGAGAGCACGGACCGTATTGGTTCCGAAGTCTAAGCCAAGAGCGTAGCTTTGTGGTGATGAACTCATCCAGGACCGGTTAACAAAATGTGTTCGACCGGAAAAGTTTTTTAAGTTTTGAAGTGCTGTCGGTGAGATCCCTCAATGTCCATGGGCGTCCTCTGGAGACGGACCGAGTGAGACTGTTCCTAGGTGAAGAATCGCGGGGAAGTGTGGGTGTTCTGCTCGACTCTCCAGCGGTCAGGGAGATGGTACATGGCTTCTCTTGGTTGAGGTGTTGCTGCCTTGGGACATGGAGTAGTGAGGCCTGAAGTTCGGGAGACGAACAGTTGCAGTGTCAAGGAGCGGTATCTCGGTTTCCGTCTCGTCTCCTTAGGGCTTGCGTTGAATGAGGTGGGGCGTCAACGTATTGGCGAAGGACTCGAAAACTGATGAAACGTAATAGTGGAACGACTTGGAAAGTGCGCCTGCAGGTTTTGCTTCTTGGAGGACTCTGTGGGGCGGCTGGGAGTCGAGTGGCGTCAGCGGCGGAGCAGCAGTCGGGGATCGCCCCGATCGACGTCGTTGCATTCGAAGGGCTTGAAGCGGAAGCGGCCGCGAAGGCGATCACGCTTCCGGAAGGGTTTTCGGCTCACCTCTTCGCTGCGGAACCCGATGTGCGACAGCCAATCGCCTTTTGTTTGGATGATCGAGGGCGAGTTTGGGTTGCCGAAGGACTTCAGTATCCCCGGCGAGCTGAGGGGGAGAATGGGCGTGATCGCATTCTGATTCTTGAAGACACGAATGGAGATCATCGATTCGATCGACGAACTGTGTTTGCTGACGATTTAAACCTGATCAGCGGTTTGGAAGTTGGGTTTGGCGGTGTTTGGGTTGGGGCCGCTCCCTACCTAATGTTCATTCCCGATCGCAACGCGGATGATCGACCGGATGGAGACCCTGAAATTCATTTGGATGGATGGGATTATCGCCGGGATACTCACGAAACCTTGAACACATTCACTTGGGGGCCGGATGGCTGGTTGTACGGTTGCCACGGGGTGTTTTGCCCCTCCTTCGTTGGTGCGCCAGGGAGCCCGAAAGAGGAGCGGCAGCGGGTCGACGCAGCGGTCTGGCGTTATCATCCAATCAAGCGAGAATTTGAGGTCTTTGCTGAGGGAACGAGCAATCCCTGGGGAGTCGATTTTGATGCAAACGGTCAGTGTATCATTGAAGCCTGTGTGATCCCTCATCTCTGGCATATGATCCAAGGTGGCCGATATCAGCGCCAGGGAGGTCAGCATTATACGATCAATGCGGAGGAAAAGGCGCGGGCGCAGGCATATTTACCTGACGGAGCTCCGCGGTATTTAAACCCCTTTGTGTATGACGATTTGAAGACCATTGCCGACCACCTTCACTGGACAGGTGATCGCGGGCCTCATGCCGCCAACAATCGTTCGGATGCTGTCGGCGGCGGGCACGCCCATGCGGGCCTCATGCTCTACCAGGGTGGGGCATGGCCAGAGGAGTGGAGCAATCGTCCGATGATGAACAACATTCACGGCCAACGAATCAATATGGAAATCCTCAAACCCTCAGGCTCGGGTTATGTGGGAGTCCATGGTCCGGACTTCCTCAACTTCAATGATCGGTGGTCTCAGGCGCTGAACTTTCTTTATGATCACAATGGTTCGGTCTATGTGATCGATTGGTACGATAAGAATCAGTGTCATCACAACCGGCGTGATGGTCACGACCGATCGAATGGAAGGATCTATAAGGTGGTGCATGAGAATGAGACCTGGGAGCGGGTGAACCTCCAGAGCCTCTCGGATGCCGAGTTGGTGGATTTACAGCGACATCGAAACGAGTGGTATGCTGGCCATGCCCGGCGCTTGTTGCAGGAACGCAGGGTGGGGGACAAGGTTCATGGGGCGTTGAAGGCGATGCTCGATTCCGTTGCCGATGATCCCATCCGATTGCGTGCGCTGTGGTCTTTGCACGTCACTGGCGGCTTGGATAGTGAATATGGTCTGAGCCTTTTGGAGGATGATAGTGCCATCGTTCGCGCTTGGGTGATTCAGCTGATGCTGGAAACGAAATCGCCCTCAGCGGCTCTCCTTAAGAAGTTGGAGCAACTGGCCGCGGAGGACCCTTCTCCAGTCGTGAGATTGTACCTCGCCTCCGCCTTGCAACGGATTCCCGTCGAAGACCGTATGCCGATCGTTCTTGGATTGATTGCGCACAGCGAGGATGCGACGGATCACAATCTTCCCCTGATGTATTGGTACGCTTTGGAGCCCGTCGTGGGAGCCAGTGAAGCGGCCGGATTGAAACTCCTTTCCGCGGCTGAAATTCCCTTGTTGAGGCAGTTCATTGCTCGTCGGATGGCCGTGCGGCCTAGGTGAACTTGGCGATTAAAGCCTTGAATTCGTTTTAGGAAGACGGTTGCACCCGCACCGTAGGCCTGAAAATAGTCGGAATGAAGCTCGCGAACCACTTGACAAGGGAGGAGCAGCTAGTGATAGCTTTAGCGCTGGTAATCTTGTTGACGGGGTTTTTGGTCGAGTGTTTTCGTTCCTGACCTTGTCGATAGGCTTCGAGTAACAGAGCAACATGACTTTACTATGCAGGCGGTAGATTTTGACGAAACGATCGAGAAGATCGTCGCGCAGGACTCGCGTTATTCGTTGGAGGCCTACTATTTTGTTCGAGAGGCGTTGGACTACACGCAGAAGAAGCTAGTCCGCAACAAGAAGATCCAACAGCCTCAGCACATCTCCGGACAGGAGCTCCTCGAAGGAACCAGGAAATTCACCCTCAAGGAATATGGTCCGATGGGGTATCATGTCCTTCAGACCTGGGGGATCAAGCGATGCGAGGACATCGGGGAATTGGTCTTCAATATGGTGGATTCGAACCTGCTCTCGAAAACTGAAGAGGATACTCGGGAAGATTTTGGTGGTGGGTTTGAGTTCACGGAAGCCCTCATTTGGCCCTTTCTTCCCCCTAGTAAGTTGCCTGAACAAGCAAAGGCCAAGGCCGATGCCGGGCCAGTAACGGATGAGTGATTCTTCCCTGCTTACCGCTGTACGCCCAAGGTTTACTTCTCCCATCAATTAATGTCTAAATCATCTGGAGAGCGGAACACAGCTTCCGAAAAGAACTATTCGTCCGCGATCCAAAACGGTGCTTGGCTGACCCGACTGCCGAATGGGCTAACGATTATCGTACGAGAGGACCGAAGTGCTCCCGTGGTATCGGCGCAAGCCTGGTGTGCGACGGGTAGTATCAATGAGGGCCCATGGATCGGTGCCGGCCTCTCACACGTTCTCGAGCACATGCTCTTCAAGGGGACGACCACGAGAGGGGTAGGGCGGATCGATCAAGAGGTTCAAGATTTGGGCGGCTACATGAACGCCTACACGTCTTTTGATCGAACGGTCTATTGGATCAATTCTCCGAGAGAAGGGGCACGAACCATCGTGGATATCCTTTGTGATATTATGATGAACGCCACTCTGCCGGCTGATGAGCTCGTGAAAGAGCTTGATGTCATTCGTCGAGAGATGGATATGAATGACGATGATCCTGGTCGGTCCTCGAGTCGCCGACTGTTCGAAACAGCTTATCGAGTGAGCCCGTATCGATATCCGATCATTGGCTACCCGGATGTGTTCAACAAGATAGGGCGAGATGATATCGTGTCCTACTACCGTGAGAAGTATGCCCCATCGAACGTCTTCTTCGTGGTTGTAGGCGATGTCGATCCCATTGAGATTACCGAGCAGATTGCGACCGCGTATGCGGATGTGGCCTGTCGTCCCTTGCCTCCGCTGGTGCTGCCCTTGGAACCTCGGCAGGCTGCGTCCAGAGAGTGTGTTGAAGAAGCGCCAATCGAATTGGGGCACTTTCATTTTGGATGGCACATTCCTGACATTCGGCATCGCGATGTGCCGGCGCTTGACGTCCTGGGAACCATTCTCGGCGAAGGTCGGAGTTCCCGTCTGTTTCGTCGTGTGCGGGAGCGATTGAGTTTGGTGCATTCAGTGGACGCTTGGACCTACAGTCCGGGGAATCCGGGCTTGATTGGGATCAGTGGCGTTGCGGACGGAGACAAGTGTGTTGAGGCTTGGGAGGCGATTCTCTCAGAAGTTGAGCGTGCGAAGGAAGATGGCTTTGTTGAGGAAGAGATAGAAAAAGCGAAGAAGATCTTTCTCGCCGGCACCTTGGGAGCCAAGAAGACAATGCAGGGGCAGGCTCAGGACCTGGGGGGAAGTTGGATGGCGGCGCACGACTTGGGCTTTTCCGAACGTTACCTTGCCCGCGTTCGACTCCTTGAGGTGGCAGATATCCAGCGGGTGGCGAACGAGTATCTGACTGAGCCTAACCGAACCCTTGCAGGGTTGCTGCCGACCGGTGCCAAGGCCGTGACGAGCGCCAAGGCTGAGTTGCATCAGCAGAACCCAATTGAGCTGGAGAAACTTGGGAACGGGCTTCGCTTGTTGACCAAAGAAGATCATCGGTTGCCTTTTGTTGAATTGAGAGCGGTTTTCAGAGCCGGGGTGCTGGCGGAAACCTTGGAGCGCAACGGTCAAACTCAGCTCATGGCCAAGCTCATGCTGAAAGGGGCGGGGGATCGTGACGGGGAAGCGATCATGAGCGCGATCGAGTCGGTTGGGGGGCAAGTCGACACTTACGGTGCGAGCAACAGCTTTGGTGTGAGCTTGGAAGTGTTGAAAGAGGACCTTCCATTGGCACTCGAGATCCTCTCGGATCTGGTCTTGCGCCCCGTGTTTGCCGCGGAGGAATTGGAGCGAGAGAGGGTGGTGCAGTTGGCCGCTATTCGGGCCCAGGGCGACCAGATTTTGCAGCTCGGTTTTCGCTCGATGCGGCGGGCTTTGTTTGGGACATCGGGCTACGGACTGGATGCGCTTGGGAACGCAGAGAGTGTGTCTCGGCTTCGAGTAGAAGACGTGCGGGAATTCTTTTCGACATTCTGCCGACCAGAGAACTGTGTGATCTCAATCTTCGGCGATGTCCAGGGGGAGGAAGTCAAGAAACAGGTGGAGCATTGTTTGGGAGCGGCAGCCTGGCCAGCGGTGTCCCCTCCCAAGTTTCCGGAGCATACCGTCGATTCGCCAAGCGATTTTCGTATCTTCCGAAGTGTCGAGAAGAAACAGGCCGCTGTGATCGTAGCGGCTCAAGGGACGACCTTTGATTCGAAGGACCGCTATGCGTTGGATCTCCTGCAAGAAGCATGTAGCGATCTAGGCTCACGCCTCTTTATGCGGATTCGTGATCGCTTGGGCTTAGCCTACTATGTGGGGGCTCAACATATCCCTGGGCTTGTCCCGGGGTTCTTCGCGTTCTATGCGGGAACATCGCCCGAGAAGGCGCAGAAAGTTGATGAGGAACTTTGCGCAGAGATTGAGTTGCTGTGTCAGGAAGGGCTGACGAGTGAGGAGTTGCTGCGAGCGAAAGCGAAGGTCGTAGGCCAAAAGAAAATCGCACGGCAGGATCTCGGTGGGATGGCGATGGTTTCGGCCTTAGATGAGCTCTATGGCTTCGGCTACTCCAGATGGGAAGAGGACGAGGCCGAGTATGAGGCCGTCCAGCTTGAGGATATTCAAGCCGTGGTACAGAAGTATCTAAGTGCTGACCGCTTGGTTCACGTCAGCGTAGGCCCCGAAGAAAGTGTCGAAGTTACGCCGGCTGAAGTATCTCTCTGAGGCGACGCGAGCCATCGCGCGCTTGTCGGTTTAGTGAGTGGCTTCAGATTGCCTTCAGGAGGGCGGCCGCATGTTTTTTTGCTGCACTCACTTTTCCCCCTAGCATCCGGCCAAGTTCGTCGATACGAGCGTTGTGATCCAAGCGTTCGACCGATGTTTGCGTCCGGTCCTCCTGAGTCGATTTCGTGACTTGAAAATGTTCGTTGGCGCTCGCCGCAACGGGAGCGAGATGGGTGATGCAGAGCACTTGGTGGCTCTTCCCCAGTAACCGCATTTTTTCTCCTACAGCATGGGCTGTTTCGCCGCCGACATTGGCATCGACTTCATCAAAGACGAGCAACGGAACATCGTCCTCTGCCGCAAGGACGCTCTTGAGGGCCAACATGACTCGAGCGATTTCACCGGACGATGCAATTTTCTTGAGTGGGTGGAGAGGTTCACCAGGATTTGGTCCGAAGAGAAACTCAACGTGGTCCGTGCCGCTGGATCGCAGAGAGTCTGTTTCGCGAGCTTGAAGAGGCTTATCCGTGAGGGAGACCTCGAATCGTCCATCCGCGAATCCCAGGGCTTGAAGTTGCTCAACCGTGGCCTTGCCGAGAGCTTGTGCTTTGCTGTGCCTTTTCTTGGAGAGTGCCTTAGAGCGCACTTCCAGATCTTTGAAGAGGCTCTGGACCTGTGAGTTGATCTTTTCCACTTCGGTGTCTCGAGATTCTAGGTTGGCAAGCTTGGCTTGAGCTTCTTCGCCAAACGCCAGGATGGCTTCGACGGAATGACCATACTTTCGCTTGAGGGACTGGAGGCCGTTGATTTGTTCCTCAAGCTGGGTGAGGTGAGCGGGATCAATTTCAACAGAATCCAGGTATCGAGATAGATCATTTTGCAAGTCGCTGGTGAGGTCGGCGATCTGCAGGTGTGCCTCCTGAAGGGAAGCAGTCCTAGGGTCCAGACTCGACAATCGGTGGAGTGCTTGCCCTACTTGTGCGACCATTTCATTGAGATTGGGTTCGGATTCGCCAATGGCTCCGAGCAGGCCTTGACCCAACTCGCGGATCTGGGCTGCGTTCTGGGCTTTCTGGAACTCGCGGTCCAGTTCCTCTTCATCGACTTTTTCGAGTCGCGCCGAGGCGATTTCGTGGGTTTGAAAGCGTAAAAGGTCCAGTTGCTGCGCATACGTTTGATCGTCCGTGATCAGCGCCTCCTTAGCCCGGATCAAGGCTTTGATCTGAGACACAACCGCACCGTAGTCTTTTCTCTGTTTTGTGAGCCCACCATAGGCGTCTAGAAGTTCAAGCTGTGTTTGGGGATCAAAGAGAGATTGGTGATCGTAGGGGCCGTGAATATCAACCAGCCAGTGCCCGAGAGTTGTGAGTATTTGAAGGGAGGCAGGCGAGTGATTGATGAATTGTCGATTGTTGCCTGAACGAGCGACCGTGCGCTTGATGAACAACTCCCCCTCTTCGTCTGGTTCGATGCCGTTGTCTTCGAGAAGTTCCGAGATTGGAGCACGAAGATTCGAAATATCGAAGACGGCTTCGATGACGCACAGATCCGTTCCCGATCGGATGAGCTTACGGTCGGCTCGCTGCCCTAGAATCAGGTTGAGGGCTCCGATAATCATCGATTTACCCGCACCGGTTTCGCCCGTCATCGTGGTGAATCCGTTGCCGAGCTCAAGCGTGATATCGTCGACGAGACCGAGATTCTTGATGCGAAGCGTTGTCAGCATGTTGAAAAAGGTGGAGCCCTTCCTGAGCCCTGTGCTACCTTCCAGCCCAGGTTACTCAGCGGAGGCTGGCAGGCAATCCGAATCCTGCCCTAGACCGCTCAAATCACTGATTCATGGCATTTCGATTCACTTTTTTAGGCACAGGAACTTCGATGGGCGTTCCTATCATTGGGGCGGACTATCCTCCAGAGTTCCTGGCGAACCCGAAGAATCACCGAATGCGACCCGCCATCTATGTTGAGTCCGATGAGACGCGTCTCGTTGTCGACACGCCTCCAGAGTTTCGTTTGCAAATGTTGCGAGAGCAGATTCGTCGGGTGGACGCGGTCATCATCACCCACGCCCACGCTGATCATATCATGGGCATGGATGACTGCCGTCGATTTTGTTCGATGCAGAAACAGCCGATGCCTCTCTACGCGAGCGATGAATCCATGGCGGCAATCAAGAATGTGTTCTCGTATGCTTTTGGGCCGGGTCCGATTTGGAAGGGGTATTTTCATCCCGATCCGAAAGTGATCACGGGACCGTTCGAATTGGGGGATCTTCACATTACCCCCATTCCGATGCCACACGGTCGAATTACCACCAATGGCTACCTCTTTCGTCAAAACGGGATTCCTAAGCTAGCTTACTTGACCGATTGCAAGGAAGTGCCCGAGGCCTATATTCCGGAGTTGGAAGGAATTCCAGTTGTGGTCTTGGATGCCTTGCGTAAGGAGCCGCACCCCACCCACATGTGCTTAGATGAGGCCCTAACAACCGCCCGGAGAATCAATGCAGGTGAGACCTGGTTCACCCATTTGACTCATGACTACGATCATGATGTAGATCAGGCTGAACTTCCCCCTAGTGTGGGACTTGCGTATGATGGACTCAAAGTGGAGATTGAATAGCATGAGGAATTGGAGACGAATGGGCATGGCGGCGCGCTGGAGCGCTTGGGTGGGGGTGGTGCTCTGTGTTGCCGGGTTCAACCTTCGCGGCGCCTCAATCAATGAGGGAGATTCTGTTGTCCTTGTCTACAACACCAACGTTCCTGAATCGCTCGCAGTCGCAGAGCACTATGCTGCCAAACGAAAGGTTCCTGCGGCGCAACTTATTGGCTTGGACCTGCCGAAAGGGGAGACACTCTCGCGTGAGGATTATTCAAAGAAGCTGGAAGAACCCCTAAGAAAACGTTTTCGGGATGAGGATTGGTTTGAGTTTGATTTCGAAGTGGTGCCAGCGACCCGGGAGCGGGTGGGGCAGGTTCTGCAAACGATCAAGAAAGCCACCGTCCGATATCTCACCCTTTGCTATGGCGTGCCTCTGAG
>CAYFGX010000062.1:29157-33162 GCA_964342405.1 uncultured Verrucomicrobiota bacterium
ATGCAGGCGGAGGAGGATGGCCTATGGGGGCGGGCCTACTTTGATCTTCGTGGCATCACGAGCGGGGAGTATAAGCTGGGAGATGATTGGATCGCTCGAGCGGCTGAGTTTAGCCGACAGGTGGGGATTGAAACCTATGTCGACAGTGATGCGGAGATGATTCCTGCGACCTTTCCTCTGAGCGACGTAGGGCTTTATGCTGGGTGGTATGGAACGCATGTAACTGGACCTTTCAGTTTGTCGAATTTTGAATTCATGCCGGGGGCTATTGCCTACCATCTGCACTCCTTCTCGGCTCAGACCATTCGATCTTCCAACAAACATTGGGTGGGACCGCTCTTGACTCGAGGGGCGACGGCAACGATGGGCTGTGTCTACGAGCCCTATTTGGCTCTGACCCCGAATTTGGAGCTCTTCTTCTCACGGATGTTTCTTGGATACAGTTTTGCGGAAGCGGCCTATGCGTCTTCACAGGCCTTATCTTGGCAGACAACCGTGGTTGGGGATCCCTTGTATCGTCCTTTCGCGAAGCCCTTGGCGATGTTGCAGGCAGATCTGGCGGCAAAGAAGAGTCCGTTGACCCAGTGGTTGGGGCTCATGAACGTCAATCGGGCGCTAATTAATGCCACCCCGGAGGCAAAAGTGATCGAGCTCTTGGCTAGTGATGCAACCGTTCAGCTGAGCCCGATCCTGATGGAGAAGCTCGCAGACCTCTACCGTTCTACGGGAGATGAAGAAAAGTGTGAAGCTGCCTACCAGCGTATTCTTGAACTCAAACCGACTCCCGCCCAAGCGCTGCGAGTAAGGCTTAGACTGGCGGCGATGTTTCGATTTGATGACCGGAGTGCCGAAGCGGTGGAGTCCTATTTGACGGTTGCGCGACATCATCCTGACTATCCGGGACTGGAGAATCTCTTGCGGGATGCCCTGGTCATGGCGAAGCGTCTTAAGGATGACAGCTGGGTGCCCAAGGTTGAAGCCGCTCTTAAACCGTTCGAGCCCAGCGACGGCTCGCTTTGAACGTCAGCGAGTGCGCGCGGTCCATTACTTGGGATCCACGTTTGCCCGCACGCGGGGTGTTGAGTGGGCTTAGAGCTAGGCGAGTGGCCTTGGCTCAGGTCGCTGCTTTCGCCCTGATTGTACCAATGTCGTTTGGGTACGATTTTGGAGGATTGATCCGAGTTTCACTTTGAATGCCTTCGTTGTCATTCTGCGCGATCTGCGCCGCTTATCACGGCACTCCTATACTTTCTGGGGGCGAGCCGTGTTTGGGGCGCTTGCCTTTCTAGGGCTGTGGGGAACGGCGCTCGCCGTTGATTACGGATTTGTCTCGGGGATCATCAAGGGCAAAGCCGTCCTTTGGCTTCTTGCTCAACTCTTGCTTTTTCTGTGCGCCATCGCCGGTGTCGTCACGACTGCAGATTCCTTGAGTGAAGAACGACGTGAAGGGACTCTGGGACTCCTCTTCTTAACGCCATTGAGGCCGCTTGAATTGTTGTCTGGGCGTCTCGCCGCCGCTTCAGTCACGCTTGTCTATCGCTTTGTGGCGGTGATTCCAATTGTCGGGCTTACGATGCTTTTTGGCGGTGTGACTTTTGGTGAGTTTGCTCGCCTAGCTGCTCTGTTGCTGAATGCGTTGTTGCTGTCATTGGTCATTGGTCTTTTCGTGTCTTGTGTAGCCAAATCTCCCCGAGTGGCATTGACGACAGGTTTTTTTATAACCGGATTGGTCTACTTGGGACCCTTTGTTTTCTGGGGTGCTACGGGAATGCTAGGACACCGGTACTTCGTGAATGATCTTGTCCCTGTGCTTTCGCTCAGCCCGATTTTCGGGCTGGCCTATTCCGGTTGTTTGAATCCCTGGGCATACAATCCATACTATTTTAAGTGGTCATTGATCATGGGCCACTCACTAGCGTGGTTTCTCTTCTGGGTCGGAGCCGTGCTCTTGAAGCGCTCCGTGCGAAGCGATGGAGGGGAGCGCGCTTCTCTGAGAGAGGCAACTCTAAAGAAAGAGCGGCCGGAAAGAGAGAATGCGAAGGGACGCGATCTTAAACCGGGACAGACAGCCCGTCGGAGCCGCTTTCTCGATCTCGCTCCATACTCTTGGCTGATGGTGCGCCAGGGCAATGCCCGAGCACGGGTAGAATGCTATTTGGTCGCGCTCTTAGTGATCGGCGGTCTATCGCTTTGGAAAGTTCCTGATTTCCCGGAATTTGGCGTTCTGCTGCTCTGCTTTGCGATTGCTTTTGTCAAACTGTGGCTCCTGATTGAATCGGCGACGAGAATCAGCGACGAACGAAGCAAGGGATCCTTCGAACTCTTGCTCTCCTCTCCATTAGGAGTGAATGGAGTGATCCAAGGAATCAACCGAGCTCTATGGCGTCAGTTCGGCAGGGCTGTGATTGCGCTGCTTGCGATTGCTGGCTGGCTTTATTTTTCTTTGGAGGGATTCGAGAATCGCGAGTTGCGACGTGATTACAGCACGGCGTTTTGGCCTGTGGCGATTGGTTTCCTGGTGGATCTTTGGGCTCTGAAGTGGGCCGGTATGTGGAGCGCTCTGAAGGCAAAGGGCAGTAGTCGTGCCTACTTGGTACCTTTGTCGGTGATCTTCGTCGTGCCCTGGGTGAGCGCCTTTTTGATTGCAGCGGGAATCTCGATCTATCGTGATGTGTTTAGGATCTCTGGCGAGTTTCTATTTGCCGACTTTTTGACAATCTGGGCTTGGTGCTCTTTTCCTTTGGTGATCGCTTATGGACTGCGGGCCCGATATCAGTTCATCCATCGAACCTGGGCGCTCGCCACCCATGGATTCGACTATGCTTCCGCTGAGTCCGAATGGATCGATCATGGTTTGGCGGGCCAGCAGCGAAGGAAGGCAAAGCCTTCCTTCGTGCCGTGGCCCAAGACCCTTCGTCGGCAGGTTTGGGCCAGTTTGGGCGTACTGCTCGTTGGACTCTTTCTGCTAAGCCAGGGGCGGCGGATGTATTTCGAGCGCCAGTTCAAGCAATCGCTCGTCGGCTTTCCGATCGCCCAGGAGCCGTTTCCCCTCAGTGTGCAAGGAGTGGATCTTCCTGATTACGGGCGGCTTCCAATCGCGATCTACAACGCGGCCGTGAAGTGTGTTCACCCGCAGAGTATCGTGCAGGGGAATGATCTCAAAGCGATCGCTCCCGCGATTGACAGGGCTCCGGGTTGGAAACAGTCGTACCCTCTGTCAAGACGACTTGAAGTTCTGGGCAAAGTTCTCGAGAAGAATGCGGTCGCGCTGTCAGAGCTCCGCATCGATCGGCTGCGGTCGAGCAGGATGAGTTCTAGTGAGTCGAGAGCGCTTCAGTCTTGGAACGAAGTCCAAGTATTGATGATGGCGTTTGATGTCGTTGGGTGTGAGATTTACCAAGGGGTGCTCACGAAGGATTTTGATTCGGCATCTGATGCCTTTATGTCGGTGCTCCGAGTTAAAGACTACTTGTTAGATGTGCCTCATGTGGTTTACGGAGGAGGGGGAGCTCGCTTAGATCCGTGGCTTCGTCTTCTGCTGTCCTTAGGGGCTCTTGAAGCAGGCGAACTCGACGAGTTAGAAGCCGCATTGCTGCGCATGCTAGACAGAACCTCCGGAACGGAAAATTTATCCCGAAGGATGCGTTACATGGCTGCTTACTACGAACAGGACCCTTTCCCGGGACAGATTCGCCAAGACTTTGAGCTCGCGATGCAGCGAGTGCTGGTTGCTCTGCGCCGTATTTCCGGGACAGAGGCTCAGGCGTGGGTGGCGGCGATGGTCTGGGCTGAAGAGTTTCTGCAAGCAGTGGAAAAGCTGGATGAAGGGGATCCGGCATTGTATCTGCGGATCACCGAGTCCTATCGTTCTCGAGATCGCAACCACCGCCCTAGGTTAGTCGTCTCAATGAGTGACATGGTTTCAAGCGGTTTCGTTCGCGAAATGGATCGTTGGGTTGCCCAGAGAGCTCGGCTGCGAATGATGCTTTGCGCAATTGCGTTGGA
>CAYFGX010000062.1:33262-39249 GCA_964342405.1 uncultured Verrucomicrobiota bacterium
GTATTTGCTACAGCCTGGGTGCGTAAGGCCGGACAAAGCTCGGTTTCTGCTTTGTTTCTTTGAGTGGGCGACTGGGGTCGTAGTGCGGATTGGGACCAGGGATCGTAGCGCCGCATTGACGAATGAGTTGATGCAATTCTCGCTGCAATGTGCGGGTTTTTTCAGGTTCGAGCTTGGCGCGATTGGCTGATTCGGCAAGATCGGTCTTCAGGTTGAAGAGTTCAAGGTGATGTCCCCGTTGATACCGTCCCTGGGCGTCGATGCGGTCACCGAAATATTCAATCAACTTCCATTTGTCTCGTTGGATGATCGCGCAGGGAGTGGCGCCCCAGCGTAGATCGTACAGCGGCAGATACCAGAATAGAGGTCGCGCCTCGATCGAGCCGCCTCGGAGGATTGGAGTGAGATCGACTCCATCGACCGGGTAGTCCGTCGGAGCCTGAGTTCCTGCACAGGATAGTAAGGTGGGGAGGAAATCAATCACATGGACAGAAGTGTTCTCTACTGAGCCGGGCGGCACGACGCCGGGCCATCGAATGATAAGTGGCTCCCGGATGCCCCCCTCATACTGTGAGCCTTTCCCGGCTCGAAGCGGGGTGTTGCTGAATTCTTCTTTCGCGACCTTAAGGCGGGTGGCGGTGCCAGGGCCCTCTTTGAATGGGGCGATATCGTATTGTTGGTAGACGCCCCCATTGTCGCAGAAGAAAATCACGATTGTGTTGTCTTTTTGGCCCAACCGTTCCAAGCCTTCAAGGAGTCGGCCCATCGATTGATCGAGATGCTCTATCGCGGCCAAGTATGTGGCGTTGTGGAGTCCTTTCTCCGGTGCTCCTTTTCGGCGATGTTTCTCCACTAACGCAGGGGGAGCTAGGACGGGACCATGCAACGTGTGATGGGAAAGGTAGCAGAACCAAGGTTTGTCAGGATGTCGCTTGGCGAAGGCGAGCGCTTCGTCGGTCATCCAGTCGACCCCCTTGTCGGGTGACTGGTGATATCTGGGATCGGGTGACTGAGCGCTGAAGTCGAATCCGTAGTGGTGAGCTGCTTCTGGCTTAAGCCCGACGTAGTGTCCATCGGCGTTCGTCGTTAAATGCCATTTTCCGATGATGCCGGTCTGGTACCCCGCCTTTTTCAGTCCCTTCGCAAGATTGAATTGTTCGCGTTTGAAATTCTCTTTGAAGGCTGGCTCTGCGACGGGAGCCCAAGGCGTACCGTACCATCCAATAACGTGCCACATTCCATTGCGAGCAGCGTGTTGACCGGTCAGGAAGCCAGCCCGGGTGGGCGTGCATTGGGGGAGAGCGTAGGCGTGGGTGAATCGCATGCCTTCGGCGGCGAGTTGGTCCAAGTGAGGGGTCTGGACACGTTGACTTCCGTAGGCGCTCAATGAAGACCAGCCCTGGTCGTCGGTCAGGACAAATAGAATGTTGGGTTGTTTGGCCTCTAGCCACTGTGTGCCTAGGAGCAGGCTGACGAGGATGAGGAGACGCATCGGATGAGATTGGGGACTTCTGGCTGAGAGGCAAGCAAGTTCCTGTCGATCGCGCTTGTCAATTGGATCGATCTTTGGTTCTTCTTTGGGCGCGATTCGCAGTGGATGAATCGAGAACAAGAACGACTGTCGCGGAAAACCAGTCTTCGCCTGCGGGTGATTCTCAAAACCGCACCATGGATACTCAACTCAATCAGTATGCAAATGAGCTTCGCTCTCGGATGGTCCGCGTGGCCGAAGAGGGTTTCGATCGGGGCGCTCTGAGTGATGGCGAGTTTGGGGAACTTGCGCTCCGCCTCTTTCGGATACAGGCGAGAATGAATCTCTGTTATCGGCGGTTCTTAGAGGCGAGTGAGTGTCGGGTTGAAGCGCTCACGCGTTGGGAGGAAATTCCTTGTGTTCCTGCGGCGGCGTTCAAGGAGTTGGACGTGACCTCACTTCCACTGGCGGATCGAAAACATGTTTTTCGATCAAGCGGGACGACGCAGCGAGATCGGGGGCGTCACTATCATTCGGATCTATCCCTTGCGCTGTACGAGCAGAGTTTGCTCGATTGGTTCCAGTGGCACTTAGTCTCATCCGAGGGTGAATCCAGTACGCTTGCGTTGGCCTCTCTGACTCCGCCGGCATCAGCTGTCCCCGAATCTTCGTTGGTGCACATGTTCGATGTCGTCGCAAAGCGGGGTGGGTACTCGGAGACTGAGTTTTTTGGCACACTCTCAGAAAGCGGGGGATGGGAAGTGGCGATGGAGCGACTGATCGCTTTCTTGCGTAGAAGGATTTCTCTGGAGCAACCCGTTGGCCTTGTGGGGACGGCGTTTAACTTTGTGCAGCTTCTCGATTTCATGGGAGAGAGGGGATTGCAGTTCAAGCTGCCCGAGGGAAGCTGCCTGTTGGAGACCGGCGGTTACAAGGGCCGAACCCGAGCCTTGAGTAAGGCTGAGCTTTATGGCGCTCTATGCCAGAGCTTGGGAGTCTCGCAGTCTCAGATTATCTGTGAGTATGGGATGAGCGAGTTGTCTTCTCAGGCTTACGACTTGCGAATGGGAGTTGACTTGGGCGCGAAGACTCGCCGGCTTTTCCGTTATGCTCCTTGGGCCCGAGTGAGATTGGTTTCCCCCGAGACGGGAGAAGAGGTGCCTTCAGGGCAAAGCGGCCTGATTCAAGTCTTTGATCTGGCGAACGTGTGGTCGGTCATGGCGGTGCAGACAGAAGACCTTGGCGTGAAAGAGGGGGATGGATTCGAGCTCTTGGGTCGGTCTCAGGAGGCGAGTGCGAAAGGGTGTTCACTCTTGCCCGAGATGTGATGAAAACGGGATCATCGCCGCTTACTCCATCGAATCAGGGAGCAGCCTTGCCGGGCTTTCTCTTGTGGTGCGGGGTGTTGCATGCCTTCACTCATAGCTTTCACGTCGTCTTGATGCCGCTGTACTTGCCGATCCAGCGTGACTTTGGATTCGACAGTGTCGCTCAAGCGACGCTCCTGATGACCGTGTTGATGGTTGCGTATTTTCTGCCGAGCTATGTCCTGGGCGTCATTTCCGATCGATATGATCGACGATTGATCTTGGGCGTAGGACTCGTGCTGAATGGGCTCGGTTTCGTTGGGCTCGGTCTGACTCAGAGCTTTCCCGGGGCTTTGCTTAGCTGCGTGGTGGCGGGAGTGGGGGGAAGTTTCTATCATCCCGCCGCGACCTCGCTCATCTCGCAGGTCTACGCCAATCAGCAGGGGCGAACCTTCGGCTTGATTGGCATCGGGGCGAATGTTGGCTTTCTCGGGGTTCCAATCTATGCGGGATGGAGAGTGGATCAGTTAACGGCAAGCGCCGGAGACGCTGCGTGGCGGGCGCCAGTGCTTGAGTTGGGTGGTTTGGCAGTAATCGTTGGGCTTGCCTTTCTGGTAGCGACGCGCCATTGGCGGGTGCCTCCCTTGGGAGCGCCGAAAACGGTTGCAGATACTTCTCTATTCAATTCAACGAGGGCTTGGGCATTGTTTCTTGTCGCTGCGCTCGCCTTTAGCTTGCGAGATTTTGCGGGGATGGGAATGGGGAGCTTAGGGTCCTTGTTTCTTCAGAAAGCTCACGGATTTAGCGCCGCAGCGACTGGAGTTGCATTGAGTTCGATCTTTCTCGCCGCCATCTTGAGCAATCCTCTCTTTGGAAAGTTGAGCGATCGACACCGGTATGGGTGGATTAGTTTGGTGATGGGAGTGGCTGGTTTGTGTGTGCTTGTGTTTCCTTATTTGCCATCCGGAGGCCTGATTCCCGGGCTGATCGTCTATGGTTTTTTCTTCATGGCTTGTTACCCAATGATTGAAGCCGCCCTGATGGAGTGCGTGGATGTGGCCGTTCGGGGGCGGGTGTTTGGCCTGTTCATATTGATCAGTGGACTGCTGGGGAATCTTTCCCATTGGTGGATCGGTCGTTGGGTGCAGGAACTGGGCGAGCATGCCATGCAGGCGACCGCTTATCATCAGGCTTACTTGGGGCTCGGAACGTTAGTTTGGGTTTCCATGATTGGCTTAGTCTGCCTCTGGATGATACGCTCCGAAAGAACGCAGGGCGCTCTTGGTAGCCCGTGCGGCAGCTCAGCTGGCACCGAGCTCTCAAGTGACGCGGAGACCTCATGATATTGAACGAATTACCAGATTACTTTTTGGTGGATCTTCCGCCCGAAGCCACCTTGACCCCAACGGTGGTGAGGGAGGCGTGTGAGGCCTTGAAACGGAATCGTCGGCGTTATCTCTTGGAGAGACCGACGGAGGCCCTGCTGCGGACTCTCGGATTGGTCGCCGAAAAATGGCTAGACCCGGAGTATCCGATTCGTCAGATCGCTTTGGAACATGGCGAGGCCATGTCGGGTTTTCCGAAACATACGATCGAAAAGGGTTTAGATGGGTTCTTTCGAGGAATGACCCAAGAAGCATTGAATCATCTGATCCTTCAAGATCTCGGTCATGTGCGCCGAATTGATCATCCTACTTCGGGCGATGCAGAGACGCGCACAGGACGAAAAAGCTTTGCTGTCGGCCCGGAACTCATTGCGCATGTCACCGGGGGCGTGATTCCTAATCCTGTGATTATGAGCATGGTTCTCGGTTTGCTGGCTCGATCGGCTCAATTTGTGAAGTGTGCCCGTAAGACCTCCTTCCTGCCACGGCTGTTCGCTCACTCTCTCTATGAGACCGATCCTAAGTTGGGAGCGTGCCTAGAAATTGCCGAATGGAAAGGGGGCGACGATGAGTTGGAGGAGCCTCTTTTCTCAGCAGCGGATTGCGTGACCGCTACAGGGAGTGATGAGACGATCGAAGCGCTTGCTCCACGATTGCCGAAGCGGACGCGCATGATTTCTTACGGACATCGCGTCAGCTTCAGCTACGTCAGCAAGGCCGGGCTTGAGGATTGTAATCCTCGCGTGTTGGCGGAGCAAATCGTAGATGATGTCGTGCAATGGAATCAAAGTGGTTGTTTGTCCCCGCATGCGGTGTATGTGGAAAAGGGAACAACCCCGAGCCCCGATCGTTTGGCGCAGTTGATCGCGGATGAATTTGAGCGTCGGGAGAATTCGGAACCCCGGGGCGCGATCAGTGATCGGGAGGCTGCGATGATTGCGAATCGCCGGCGCCTGTATGAGATCCGGGCAGCGAATAGCAAGGACACCTTGCTTTGGAAGAGCAAGGACTCGACTGCTTGGACTGTTGTTTTTGACAATGAGCCCAGGTTTCAGAAGAGCTGTTTGAATCGGTTTCTCTACGTTAAGTCGATTGACGAAATGAGTGATGCGCTGGGTGGTGCCGATGAGGTGGTGGGACGGGTCTCGACGGTCGGACTCTTCGCGTCGCTCCATGAGGCTCAGGGTATGGTGGAGCGATTGGCTCGCTGGGGCGTGAGCCGGGTGTGTCCAATCGGTAAAATGCAAGATCCATCGATTGCCTGGCGTCATGATGGTCGATTGAGCTTGGGCGAGTTGATGACTTGGACGGATTGGGAACTATGAACGTTGAACTACGAAAATCCTTTCAGTTTGAGGCGGCCCATCTGCTGCCCCATCTACCAGAAGATCACAAGTGCCGTCGCTTGCATGGACACAGCTTCAGTGTGGAACTCGTGATTGCGGGTGAATGTGATCCCAAGCTCGGTTGGTTGATGGATTACGCTGAGGTCTCGAAGGCCTTCAAGCCCCTGTGGGAACAACTCGATCATCGGTATTTGAACGAGGTGGAAGGGCTCGAGAATCCAACAAGCGAGAATATTGCCAAATGGATCTGGGATCGACTCAAACCTAAATTGCCCCTCCTGAGTCAGATACTCGTTGCAGAAACCTGCAATTCAGCCTGTATCTATCGAGGGGGCTGAGGCCTCAGGAATCGCTTTTTGCCGGGGGATATCAGAAATTGTAGAGGGAATAAAACCACGGAGTCTTCGACGGATGTGTGATCGCATGGGCGAGCCAGCCTTGTTATGAGAAGTTGGGACTGTTTTAACCACGGATATCT
>CAYFGX010000063.1:0-37286 GCA_964342405.1 uncultured Verrucomicrobiota bacterium
GGGAGAGTCGCGTTGCTTGAACTCGTGGAGAAAGCGGTAATGAGAACGGCGCGAATAGAGCGGAAAAAGGTGATTGGCGAACGTTGGGTGAAAACCTTGATCCAGACCGACATCGTCCCGAAGAGGTGAACCACCATGATCATCAAACTCGCGACGACGAAGAACATGAGAGAGAGTAGAAAATCGAGTCCGACGTTCACGATGGCGCTAAAGATGAGGGCCGGAACTGCGTAGGGAGCCAGGAGGAGCGCGAAGTGGACGATCTTAGTCATGAGCTCCGCAACGATACTAAGGAAGTCCTCGAATCGTTTGCGCCTTTCCTCAGCCATCTGAGTGCCGGCTGCTCCGAGCAGGATTGCAAAAAGGATGAGGGGGAGGATTTGAAATTGAACAACGGATTGCATCAGGTTTCGGGGCATAAACATTTCAACGAGCGTGTTGAAATTGATCTTAGCTTGATTCTTCCTCACTTCCTCAACGTCCTGGGCCTTTCCGACGAACTCCGTCCTGAGCTTCTCTTGAGTTGCTTCGTCGAGGGATCCTCCCGGGTTGAGTACATTCATCATGACGAGAGCGAGAAAGGCGCCGATAGCCATGTTCATGAAGAAAAAACCTGCTGTTCGGCCGGCAAGAGGGCCCAGGCGGGCGATGTTGCCTAGCTGGACAATACCGAGAGCGAGCGACGCGAATACGAGGGGAATCACCACGAAGAAGAGCATCCGGAGAAAGACTTGGCCAAAGGGGCTCAGTACATGCTCAGCCGCCGCTTGAGCAGCGTTGAGAACGCCCGGAGAAACCCGCCCAACACTCACGGTCAGAATACCTGCTATGATTCCGATCACAAGGCCCCAAAGAATCTTGGTTGCCAAGTGATGTGCTGCCTTTTCGCTACTCATACGAAGGATACTTAATTAATAAATCTGAATACTGTAAATGAGTTTTTCCCAGGGAAGCTGGGAAGGATTGGAGGATAACCAAGAGGAGCGAGAGAGATCGATCTATTTTCTTCATCAATGCTATGTCGGCTTCCTGTTTTTGCCGTCCGGCAATAGGGCTCGATTGACAGGCGGAAAAGAGCTCTCTAGCTTGGCCTTGATGTTCGATCTCGTATCATCTTACGAACCAGCTGGCGATCAACCTCAGGCGATTGAGAGTCTCACCAAAGGAGTTGAGAAGGGCGTGCCTCAC
The DNA here is from genome assembly GCA_964342405.1 of uncultured Verrucomicrobiota bacterium. Classification (GTDB taxonomy): domain Bacteria; phylum Verrucomicrobiota; class Verrucomicrobiia; order Limisphaerales; family AAA164-E04; genus UBA2970. The sequence continues at coordinate 1,189 of CAYFGX010000063.1, forward strand.
CAAACGCTCCTGGGAGTGACCGGCTCGGGAAAGACATTCACGATTGCCAATGTGATTAGCCGAATCAATCGGCCGACCTTGGTGATATCGCACAACAAGACTCTTGCGGCTCAGCTGTACGCCGAGTTCAAAGGCTTTTTCCCGAATAACGCGGTCGAGTACTTTGTGAGTTATTTCGATTACTACCAACCCGAAGCCTATATTCCGCAGTCAGATACGTTTATCGAGAAAGACTCCAGTATCAACGATGAGATCGAACGTATGCGCCTCTCGACCATGAGTGCGCTCTTTTCTCGTCGAGATGTCGTCGTGATTGCCAGTGTGTCGTGCATTTACGGTATTGGCAGCAAAGATGACTACGAGGCGATGCTCATTTCGATCAAAGTGGGAGAGGAACTGACCCGTGAACAGTTCCTGAATCGCTTGGTTGAACTGATGTATGAGCGCAACGATGTCACGCTGAAGCGAGGACATTTTCGGGTTCGCGGGGATACGGTGGAGTTGATTCCGGGCTACATTGAAGAGGGATTGCGGGTGGAGTTTTTTGGAGACGAGATTGATCGCATTACTCGCTTTGATCCGTTGACAGGTAATACGATCGAGACTGTGCCTTACATTACGGTCTACCCGAGTAAGCAGTTTGTCACTTCTCGGGATAAAATGAAGCGAGCGGTGCTCACGATTCGAGAGGAACTCGGTGAGCGTGTGGCATGGTTTGAGAAGCATCAAAAATTGATCGAGGCCCAGCGGATCAAGATGCGGACAGAGTATGATCTCGAGATGATGGAGGAAATGGGCTTCTGCTCTGGGATCGAGAATTACAGTCGGCACATCAGCGGTCGTCCCCCGGGTTCGCGTCCTCATTCTTTGATGGATTTTTTTCCCGATGACTACCTGCTGGTGCTTGACGAATCTCATGCAACAGTTCCCCAAATTGGTGGCATGTACGCAGGAGATCGGTCCCGTAAGTCGACCTTGGTAGAGCACGGTTTCAGGTTGCCGAGTGCCCTTGATAACCGGCCGCTCAATTTTGAGGAGTTTCAGACTTTTCAACATCAAACGATCTATGTGAGTGCGACTCCAGCAGGCCGGGAAATGGAATGGAGTCGCGGCAAGGTGGTTGAACAGATCGTCCGACCTACGGGCTTGCTGGATCCTGAGGTCATTGTCAAACCCTTGAAGGGACAGATTGATGACTTGATCGAAGAGGCGCGCAAGCGAGTGGATGTCAAAGAACGGGTCTTGGTCACGACTCTAACGAAACGAACGGCAGAGGAGCTGACCGATTACCTCAATGACATCGGAATCAATGTTCGGTACCTCCATAGCGAGATTGATGCAATCGAACGTGTTGAGATTCTCCGCGCTCTTCGGAAGGGCGAGTTCGACGTCTTGGTGGGCATTAATCTGCTTCGAGAAGGATTGGACTTACCGGAGGTTTCGTTGGTGGCGATTCTCGATGCCGATAAAGAAGGCTATCTCCGTTCGACGACAAGTTTGGTGCAAACGGCCGGTCGAGCAGCGCGCCATATTGAAGGGAAAGTGATTCTCTATGCCGATGTGGAGACGAAGAGTATCAAAGAGTTTCTAGCCACGTCGCGGTATCGTCGTCAGCGGCAAATGGAACACAATGAACGTCATAATATCACTCCGAAACAGGTGTTTCGAGCGGTCGAGGATAGTCTCTCCTTCCGTGGGCAAGGCCGCTCGGAGTCTGCCTTGATGTTGAAGGATGCCCCGGGAGGACTGGATGTAGCCGAGACGGTTAAGGAATTAGAGGAGGAAATGATTGTGGCCTCGAACAATTTGGAATTTGAGAAGGCGGCACTCCTGCGTGATCAAATTCGAGAGCTCAAGCGAGCGAATGGGGAGTCAACGGAATCCCCTCCAGCGAAGCGGACTCGATACAGCAAAAAGAAACGTCGGCGACGTATTGATTAATTTGGGAATATCTTCCGAGGGGACGTCTCTCACCTCAAGTTGTCCAGAACCATGAAGCTATTTAAGAAAGCGGTCGTTGCGGCCCTCAGTCTAGGGGCAGTGGGGTGGTCCGGGGTCCGCCTGTATGAACATTATGTGACGGTCACTCCCGCAGACATTTCGTTTACGGCTCCGGTCGCGGTTCGGGTGCCTGATCCAAATGGATTCAATCCATTTCAAGTGGTACCGCCGTTTCCGGCGATTACGAATGCTCCGGTCCTTGCGTCCCATCAGATCAAGGGAGAGGTGACGGAGAATGAGCTTGTTTTAGGCGTCGAGTTGAACGGGGAGGCTCGGGCGTATCCTATCAATATGCTCACGGGCCCTGACCGTGAGATTATCAATGATCATTTGGGAGGCGTCGCTATCGCCGCCACTTGGTGACACCTTTGCTTTAATGGCGTCGTGTACGCCAGAACGGTTCGGGACCAAGAACTTAATCTGCAGGTTTCTGGAATGCTCTGGAATCGATCTCTCGTGATGCGGGACCTGGAAACGGGCTCGCTTTGGAGTCACATTCTGGGGCGCTGTATGCGGGGCGAGTTGAAGGATGAAGAGCTGCCTTTTATTCCCGGCACGGTGACGACCTGGGCGGAGTGGCAGCAGAAGTACCCCGACACCTCCGTGCTGAATATGTCGCGGAAGACGGGCGACTATCAGCGCTTTGTTTTCACGGAACCGCGGAACTTCGTGATCGGTGTCAAAGTGGGAATGTCTGTGAAAGCTTATACCTTTGCTTACCTCTTGGAGAACCCGATCGTTCAGGAGGATTTGGCAGACACGCCGATCCTGCTGGCATTTGAGCCAGAGACGACCCGGGCGTTCGTCTTTGAACGAAGCATTGATGGCAAGCCGTTGGATTTTGCCGCAAGTCCTCGTGAGGGCAAACTCGTAGACCGAGAGACCAATAGTCATTGGGATCCTTGGTCGGGTGAAGCCGTTGCCGGTCAGCTCCAAGGGGCGAAGCTTCCTCCGAGCTACGGGATCATTTCTTTCCGCAAGGCCTGGGCGCAGTTCTATCCCGGATCAGAGATTGTCGACCTTCCACCGGTCGAAGGAAGGTCGTTTACTCGACCGTGAGAGTTCGCTGTGGGCCGACCTTTAAGGCCGTGCTCTCTAGTTCTTCTTCAGATCTTTTCGTGGGAAGAGTGGGGCTGGTTTACCGACTTGATGACCTTTCTTCAACCCGCCCCACTGAGCCTCGCTCAGTTGACGCGGACTCCCGGGAAGGTTTAATTGCTCGAATATCTTTTCGGCTGTAGCTGGCAGAGTTGGCCAGATCAGAATGGCTAGAATTCGAGTGGTTTCGACCATGTTGTAGAGAATCTCATTCAATCGATCGGCTTGGTCCGGTTGCTTCGCTAGTTTGAAGGGGGCCGTTTGGTCGATGTATTGATTGGCTCGGGCGATCAGTGCCCAGATGCTCTGAAGGGCCCCTTGCAACTCTTGATTATCGAGTTGTGCTTTGACTTTGTCGACGGCGGTTTGGACTTCTTCAGCCAGCTCTTGGGATGGGGCAGGGAGGATGCCTTCGCGATATCGGTTGAGCATTGAGAGCGAGCGGTTGACGAGATTGCCAAGGCCGTTGGCGAGTTCGGCTGAATACCGAGCTTCGAAGCCTTGATCCGTCCAGTTCCCGTCAGGACCGATGCCGAGTTCACGAACCAAATAATAGCGGAACGCATCCAATCCCCATTCGTCGATCACGGCGATTGGATCCACGACATTGCCTGTTGATTTACTCATCTTTTCGCCATCCTTCTGCCACCATCCATGGACACAGATTTGTTTTGGCAATGGGAGGTCCATCGCTTTCAACATGATGGGCCAGTAAACTGCGTGGAACTTGAGAATATCTTTCCCGATCACGTGGATATCTGCCGGCCAGAGGGTTTGAGCGTTTGAGCTGACTGCGGAGGAATCTCCGAGATGCTTGAGTCCGGGGTCCCCCAGGGCGGCGGGAATGCTGGCGTAGTTGACCAGGGCATCGAACCACACGTAGGTGACGAAATCCGGATCGAACGGCAGTGGGATACCCCATTCCAAACGTGATTTTGGTCGCGTGATACAGAGGTCTTCCAGGGTGTTGTTCTTCAAGAATCCCAAGACCTCATTGCGGCGGTAGTCAGGGAAGACAAAGGATGGATTCGATTCGATGTATTCGATGAGCCATTCTTGGTGGCGACCCAGCTTAAAGTAATAGTTTTCTTCGACGAGCTCTGTAACCTCTCCGTACATCGGGTCGAATTGGCCGTCAGGCCCCTTGTCTTTTTCGGTGAGGAAGGTTTCTTCCTTGGTAGAGTAGTAGCCCGTGTAAGAGTCCTTGTAGAAGTGCCCTGCTTCGTTCAATTGGTTCAGGATGTTTGAAACCACCGCCTTGTGGCGGGCACTGCTGGTGCGGACGAACTCATCGTTCGAAAGGCCGAGTTTTGTCGTCAATGCTTGCCAAGTTTGAGCGAGTTGATCGCAGTAGGATTGCGGGTCCATCTGGGCGGCCTCCGCTGCTTGTTGGACTTTTTGGCCGTGTTCGTCCAGACCGGTCAGGAAGAAGACCTCTTTGCCGAGGCTCTGCTGGGCGCGGGCCATGACGTCGGTGATCACCTTCTCGTAAGCATGGCCGAGATGGGGCTCTCCGTTGACGTAGTCGATCGCCGTGGTGACGTAGAATCGTTTACTCATCCGGGGCTAAGTTTGGAAAAAGGAGGGTTTCGATCAATCAAATTCAATGATGAAGTCATCCTGAAACGCCCTTCTGAGCCCCGAAAATGAGTTTATGTGCCGATAAAGACACAGTTGCTTTACGAGTTTTGCTCGGGTATGTTCGCGGTTGACCATTGAAACAGGCATAGCCAAATCCCATGCAACATAACTCATTTAGACTTTGGGGCGCTCCGAAGAATCGGCGAGCGCTTGGATTCACCCTGATCGAACTTTTGGTGGTGATCGCGATCATTGCGATCCTAGCAGGTATGCTGCTTCCCGCTCTGGGGAAAGCCAAAGCGAAGGCTCAGGGCATCGCCTGTTTGAACAACAACAAGCAGATGATGATGGCTTGGCGCTTTTATGCCGACGACAATGACGGACAACTTGTCGGGGCGGCTGGATGGACACCACCGGGGAGCCGCTCAGAAGTTCCTAACTGGACGGGAGGTTCTTGGCTTACCCTGAACAATCCGAACGATCCCAACAATTGGGACCACGAGACTTACACCAAGCGCAGTCCCCTTTGGGATTACACTGGGGGATCGTTTGCCATTTGGACCTGTCCTTCGGACAAGTCCTCCGCCATCAATGGTCAAGGGGTTCGAGTTCCTCGCATTCGAAGCATGTCGATGAATAACTGGGTCGGTGGGCCTTCGTGGGGAGCTTCTGGTCCAGGTTGGAGAACTTATCGGAAAGATTCGGATTTCGTGGCTCCCGGGCCTTCGCAGACCTTTGTCTTGGTGGATGAACGGAACGAGAGCATCAACGACGGCTATTTCGTGGTCGATATGACCGGGTATCAAAGCAACCCGGCTTCTTACAAGATCGTGGACTATCCAGGTCGGTATCACAACAATGCGGCCACGTTTGCATTTGCTGATGGACACTCGGAAATCCACAAATGGCAAGACGCTAAGACTTTGCCAGCGTTCCGTAAGAGTGACATTCCACTCAATGTGCCATCACCCAACAATCGGGACGTCTTCTGGATGCAGGAGCGTAGCACACGGCAGATTAACGCTGTGAGGTAATTGGCCTCAGTTTTTCCCTTCAAAAACCTCAGGAGTTTTCTCCTGAGGTTTTTTAGTTTCGTGAGTCGGGGTTTGACGATTTGATGGAATCTCTCAGAATAACCGGCATGCCTTTCAACGGTCGATCTTGTTCCTCTATCCTCGTTCACTGCGGGCGCCTAATGGGCCTTGTGGTAGCGGTTTCTAGTTTCTTGCTTACCGGCGTGCAGGCGGCGAAACGGCCCAATATTCTCTTCATATTCACTGACGATCATGGTGCTCAGGCTATTAGTGCCTATGGGTCTCGAGTGAACAAGACCCCGCACATCGATCGAATTGCCCGTGAGGGCATGCTCCTTGAGAATTGCATGGTCTCGAACGCGATTTGCGGACCAAGTCGAGCCGTGATTTTGACGGGTAAACACAGCCACATTAATGGCTTTACGGATAATGGGGGGCGATTTGATGGATCGCAGGAGACCTTTCCAAAGTTGCTACAGGGTGCTGGCTATCAAACGGCGGTGATTGGCAAGTGGCATCTGAAGTCGGATCCAACTGGTTTTGACTATTGGGATGTTCTGATCGGGCAGGGGCCGTATTACAATCCACCCATGATCCAGAACGGCACCCGAGTGTCTCGGGAGGGCTACACGACGGAGATCCTAACTGATCTGGCACTGGATTGGTTGCAGGACGGTCGGGATCAGGACAAGCCCTTCATGTTGATGTATCAGCACAAGGCCCCGCACCGAAATTGGCAGCCGGGTCCAGAGTATCTCCATCTCTACGACGACGTCACCATCCCTGAGCCGCCCACATTGTTTGATAAGTGGGAAGGGCGGAGCAGTGCCAATCGCGAGCAAACGATGACCATTGAACACGATTTGAATGCGTCCGATCTGAAGCTTGTGGCGCCGCGAAATTTGACGCCTTCACAGAGGAAGGCTTGGGATGCTGCCTACGAGCCTAAGAACGAAGCATTCCGGGCTCAGAATCTTTCGGGCCGGGCTTTGGTGAAGTGGAAATATCAGCGCTATGTGAAAGACTACCTTCGTTGTGTGGCGGCAGTGGACGATAACATTGGCCGCGTGCTCGATTACTTGGACGAGAACGGTTTGCGTGAGAACACCATTGTGATCTATTCCTCAGATCAGGGATGGTATCTTGGCGAACACGGATGGTTCGATAAGCGATGGATGTATGAGGAATCCCTGCGAATGCCTTTTGTGATTCGGTGGCCGGGGGTGATTGAACCAGGTTCAGTGAATCGCGATCTTGTTCAGAACATCGACTTTGCCCCGACCTTCCTCGAGATGGCCGGTGTGGCCGTCCCGCCAGCGATCCAAGGTCGGAGTATCGTGCCCCTCTTGAAGGGGCAGCGACCCGACGATTGGCGCGAGTCGATCTACTACCATTACTACGAGTTTCCGGGGGCTCATAGTGTGCGGCGGCACTACGGAGTTCGAACGGAGCGCTACAAACTGATTCACTTTTACCGAAAAGGCGATTGGGAACTCTTCGATTTGGCGACGGATCCTGACGAGATGAGGAACGAGTATTACAATGCCAACTACCAGGCCACGATCGAGCAATTGAAAGGCGAGTTGAATCGGCTTCGCAACCTGTATCAAGTCACCGATGAGGCGGATCGTCTTATTGATGAACGACGGAACCGGCGCCGAAAGTAGGCTTGGTCCGAATCGGTCCAATTGGAATCGTTCCGAGTCCGATGAGATATCTGCCATGCGGCAGGCAATTCCAAGTACGCTGCCCATTTTGTAATTGCACTCGATCTAGGAGTTGTAATGTTGAAGGAGAGGTTCGATTCTCGAACACTCAGGACTCCGAAGTGTCCTAATCCGGACAAGAGTTATCGAAAAAGAGGAACTGCCGATGATGACGTTCATTTTAATCATGGTTGTGACGGGAGGGATTAGCCTTCTTGCACAGGGCTACGTGAAGCAGATGTTTTCACGCTACAGTCAAGTGGGAGCCCAAGGTGGGCACTCGGGCGCCGACGTGGCCGCTCAGATTCTACGCTCCTCAGGCATCTATGATGTGACCATCCAGGAGCAGCAAGGAATGCTGGGGGACCACTATGATCCCATCCACAAGCGGCTGGTCTTATCCACCGATAACTACTATGGACGGTCGTTGGCCGCCATTGGAGTAGCCGCTCATGAATGTGGCCACGCGATCCAACACCAGCAGGCTTACGCCCCGCTAAAGATGAGAATGGCTGCGGTTGGGATCACAACCTTTGCAAACCAGGCGCTCAGTTACTTGTTCTTTTTTGGTATGATGAGTGGTTTTCTCGGCACGACTCTTGGAATTGGAGCGATGGCCGCTTGCTGGGGCGTGATCATGCTTTTTAACTTGGTGACGCTTCCGGTCGAGTATGATGCGTCTCGGAGAGCGAAGATTGTGCTCAGTCAGCTAGGCTTTACAGCGACCACTGGGGAGAATGTCGCCGTCGCAAAAGTGCTGAACGCGGCTGCCTTGACCTATGTTGCAGCCTTCCTGACGTCTCTGATCTATTTTCTTTACTTCCTTCTGCCCTTACTGACCGGGCACAGTGATGACTGACGCTTTCCGGCCCTAGATTCGGTGATAGCCCGCGCTGCTTCGGTGGTGCGGGCTCTTTGTTTTGGGCTCAGTACATGTACGTATTCTCCTCTCGAGCGTTTCTGGCAGGCTGGAGGGCAGATGGGTGCTCCTGCATCCCTCTGATGTTCTGAAAATGACGTACGACACTAACAGTTCTGCCGTTGCGAGAAAGAAATCGGTTTGTGTGATTCACACTGGCGCCGAGGAGGTGTTTCTGTACCGGCGGCTGGTTGACTACAGCTCACAGCCTGAATCGCGGTTTGCCTTCAATGAGATTGTTGACCATGCGGTGGATTCCGGTGATTCGGGTGAAGCAGGGGTTTGTGGGAAGCTTGTTGAGCAGTTGGCTGACGAGGAATATGTCATGCTTCTGGCAGGGGAGCGCACGGCAGAGCTCCGAGGCACGGGATTACGTGCTCTTTTGACGGGGCTGTATATGCGTCGTCCAATTATCGTCGTGAATCTCGATGGGTGCCGACATTGCGATCCGAGCAGGCTTCCCGCTGAGCTGGAGCGTCGATTGTTTCTCTGCATCAGTTCTGAGTTTCCCGTCTTGGAGTACGCTTTGGATTCCTGGCGCGATGAGGCGTTTCGATTGAGTTCGATGGACCAGACGCATGCTGCCGTTTATCCGCCGGAAATGTATCAGACGCTGCTCCCTGAGGAGGCATCAGCTCCTCTTGGTCACATCCATCAGCGGATGGCCCTCTAGTCCCAGCTAGTATCGCTTTTCGCCGAGCGACCGTGTTCTCGTTTTCCATCTAGAGACGTCACTTGCTTTGTGTCGGCTTCTGTTCAAGACTGGGGCATGTCGTTGCCCTGTGACTACCATATGCATACTCCCCTTTGCCACCATGCGAAGGGAGAACCCGTGGAGCTTGCTGCACGGGCCGTGGAGCGAGGTATTCCGGAGATCGGTTTCTCAGAGCATAACCCCATGATTCGTGATGATTGGGACGATTGGCACATGGAACTGGAGAATCTCGATCTTTACCTGGAGAAGATCCGCCACGCCCAAGAAACCTATCCCGAGTTGACTATCAAGTATGGACTGGAGGTCGACTATATCCCTGGGCACGAGGATTGGGTGCGGGATCTCGCAGGTCGTTATTCTTGGGACTACTTCATTGGCTCGGTGCACTACATTTCTGATCAGTTCGATATCGACAATCCGTTTAAGATCGAGATGTGGAAAGAACGGGATCCATATGATGTCTGGAGTGCGTATCTGGAAAGATTGACGATGGCAGCGGACTCCGGCCTATACGAAATCATTGGGCACGCGGATCTGTGTAAGAAGTTCTGTTTCTATCCCGAGCGTGACGTGATGCCTCTCTTTCAGGGCTTTCTTGAAACGGCTCGTGATCGAGGCGTGGCGATTGAAATCAACACGGCGGGTCTCCGGAAGGAGTGCCGTGAGATGTATCCAAGCCCAGCCATTCTGAAGCTGGCTTGTGACTTGGGAGTGCTTTTGACCTTTGGATCCGATGCACATGCTCCGGAAGAGGTGGGCATGGATTTCGAGGCTGCCGTCGAGTTTGCCAAGTCTGTCGGCTACCGGCAGTGTTGTCGCTTTACGAAGCGGGAGCGTGAAATGGTGCCCTTGCCCTAGTTCCTGATCTTCAGATTTCTGCGGCGAGGTGCTGGCGGATCTTCTCGACTCGATCTCGGTTCGCGCCCAAATCCGAGTAGCCGATTCTTGAGGCGGAACGCACGTGGATGACTCCTTGATCGGCTACCAGTTGGAATTCCAAGTCGTCAGTAAAGCGCATCCAACGAGAAGTGAATTCAACATGCAAATAGCTGTCCGTCTTGGTAACCACTTCATACCCCTCCCATTCTTCGAGCAGACGCTTTAGCCGATCGAAGGTCGCTTGCGGGGATTGCTTACAGTTTATCGGCGCAACGTTGAATCGCTCATCCTGATCCGTGCTACAGACGCAGTTTCTCTTGTCGCTCGGGCAAGGCTCAAACCTATTCCCGGAGTATCCGAGTTCTGTGGGTCTTTGGGTTGGAATCGATCGCATGGCGAGAAAGGCGCCTAAGCCCAGGAACGGAACGGTGAATAACCAACGACGTCGTTTCAAAACTCTCTAGCTCGGTGAGTGGGATTCAGGGTTTTCGGAAACTCGCTGACCATCCTTCGGCTGGCATTCGTTGAGTATCCAACGTAAATAGTCGGGTGATCCGCCCTCGATAGGAAGGCTGATGAACTCGGGAACGTCATAAGGATGTTCTCGGATGATCAGATCTTGTAGCTCAGCAAGGTTCTCAGAACTAGTTTTGAACACGATCAGCCACTCCTGCTCGGTCTCGATTTTGCCTTGCCACCAATACATCGACTCAATTGCCGGAATGAGATTGGCGCATGCCACCAGGTGCCGAGACAAGCTTGCCTGGGCAAGCTGGCGGGCTGTTGCCTGGTCGGGAGCGGTGACCAGAGCCAGATGGGTATGGGTTGGCTTTTGATTCATTTGCTTGGAGGCAGCCCTTGAGGCAGCCATCGAACGCATTTGGAGGCCGTCTTCACCTGGCTTCAGGTGTGATGGACCGTGGCATCTCGACCTCTGTTATTCCTGGAATTCGGCTTTGGCAACCACTTTTTCTTTGAATTCTCCTCGAATCCCCATAAACATCCGCCTTCCTTTGACGCACGATCCATCGTCCTTCGAAGGTTGGAAGCTCATGAAACGTACGCACCATTGCAACGAAATACGGTCCGAACACATCGGCCAGGAAATCACGTTAAACGGTTGGGTCCACTCTCGCCGTGATCTGGGTGGCGTGCTGTTCATCGACGTTCGCGACCGCGAAGGGAGAACTCAGACGGTGTTTGATCCTTCTGACGTTTCCCAGGAGCTCTTTGACCAAGCGACCAGTCTCCATAGTGAGAGCGTGATTGCGGTTCGCGGTAAAGTACGGCAACGACCCGAGGGAACGGACAATGACAAGATTCCCACGGGGCATGTGGAGGTGCTGGTTTCTGAAATGCTTGTTCTGAATGCGGCAGACGTGCTTCCGTTTCCGGTTGATGACCCCGAGGTGGCTGCGAAGGTGCACGAGGAACTTCGGCTCAAGTACCGGTACCTGGATCTGCGCCGTCCTGAATTGTCAAGAAACCTGCGGATTCGGAGCAAAGCAGCGACGGCGACGCGATTCTTTCTCGACGAACAAGGGTTTTCTGAGATCGACACACCGGTGCTGTTCAAATCGACTCCCGAGGGAGCGCGTGAATTCTTGGTGCCGAGTCGGGTTCATCCAGGAGAGTTCTATGCTCTCCCGCAGTCGCCGCAGCAGTTCAAACAGATTCTGATGGTCGGTGGTGTGGAAAAGTACTTTCAATTGGCCCGTTGTTTTCGAGATGAAGATCTTCGGGCGGATCGGCAGCCGGAATTTACCCAGATCGACATCGAAATGTCCTTCATTGATCGGGAGGACATCTACGCTTTGATTGAAGGGCTGCTGAAGCAGGTTTGGAAGAAAACCTTGGATATGGACATTGAAGCTCCTTTCAAGCGACTGACCTTTAAGGAGGCGCTTGATCGGTTTGGAATCGATAAGCCTGACACGCGTTTTGGAATGGAGCTGAAGGACCTCACGGACGATTTTCGTGAGAGCGCCTTTAAAGTATTCAGCGGTGTGATTGGCAAAGGTGGGGTTGTGAAGGCGATGAACGCCAAGGGCTACGCAGATGTGACCCAGGGGCAGATGGAAACCATGACCGATGTGGCGAAGAGCTTCGGTGCCAAAGGCTTGGCTTACATCAAAGTGGAAAATGGTGAGTGGAAGTCTCCGATTGTAAAATTCTTCAGCGATGCCGAGAAAGCTGCTTTGCAGGAGAAATTGGCGATTGAAGAGGGCGACTTGATTTTATTTGCAGCGGATGAATGGCTGAATGCCTGTGAGATTCTCGGAAAGATTCGCCTCTATTGCGCCGACATTCTGAAAGGACGAGGAAAGCTGACGATTGATCCGAAGCGTTTCGATTTTCTTTGGGTAACAGACTTCCCGCTCCTGAGTTTCGACAAAGAAATGAACCGATGGTACTCCAGCCATCATCCATTTACCGCCCCGGTGGAAGAAGATATCCCGTTCTTGACGGAGGATCCGAAGCGGGTGAGAGGCCAACATTACGATATCGTTGTCAACGGTGTCGAGTTGGGTGGAGGTTCCATTCGTATTCACCAGCCTGATGTTCAGCGAACCGTGTTCGAGAAGGTGTTAGAACTTCCGGAAGATGTGGTGAAAGAACGATTTGGGTATATGTTGGAGGCATTCCGCTACGGAGCCCCACCGCACGGTGGTATTGCTCTGGGATTTGATCGATTGATCTCGCTCCTGTGCGGTTGCCAGAGTATCCGTGACGTCATTGCCTTTCCTAAGACAGCCAAAGCGACCGATCTACTTTCTGAATCGCCGGCTCAAGTCGAGCCGAAGCAATTGCGAGACCTTCATCTCCAACTGAAGGTGGCCCCGAAGAAAGAGGACTCGTAAGTCCTACTGCTGTTGATTGCTTGGATCAGGAGCTGGACCGGATCCTGAGGAAGCCGCGAGCACTATCTCGTTCAGTTTTTCGAGCAAGAGCATTCCTTGCTCGCTTCCGGCGTGGGCTGCCTTCTCCAAGAGTTCCTTGGCTTTCTTGAGGTCCTGGTCCACGTACTTTCCTTGTGCGTAGTAGGTTCCGAGGGCGGCAAGCGCATCGGCATGGCCTAGTTGAGCTGCCCGTTGAAACCAGTGGAAGGCTTTTTTGGCATTGGGAAAGACTCCCGTGCCAGTTTCGTAAATGCGTGCGAGGTGGAACTGGGCTTCAGGGTGCCCTTTGTCTGCGGCGATGGTGTACCACTTTGCAGCCGTGAGTGGATCAGCTGCCGTGCCATCTCCATTCTCGGTAAGCACGCCGAGGTTGTAGGCCGCGATCACATTGTCGTGCTCTGCCGCTGTTTGGAACCAGGCAATGGCCTTGGTGTAGTCTTGGACCTGAACGTGATCCGACGCGAGTGTGGTTGCCAAGAGCATGATGGCTTGTTTGTGCCCCTTGGTGGCGGCTTGTTCTAGCCAATGAACGGATTGAGGTAGATTGGCGGGAATCCCAAATTGCCCTTGGAGAAGGAGGCCGGCGTTGAACTGAGCCGAGGGATCTCCGAGTTCGGCTGCCTCAAGGAACCACTGCAGTGAGGTGGCATAGTCTTGGGTTACAAGTTCGCCCTGTGAGTAAATGTGGGCTAGTCTTAAGAGAGCCGGTACAAAATCAAGATCGGCAGCTTTGCGATACCATTCCAAGGCTTTGGAAACATCTTCACTAGACGTACTTTGTTGGTAGATGATGCCGAGATTGTAGAGGGATACGAGATCTCCTGAGCGGGCTGCTTTTTGAAACCACTCGACTGCTTTTCCAAGGTCCTGCTTCACAGCGTTTCCATCCATAAACCGGCTGCCAAGCTCTGTTTGTGCGCGCGGGTCGCCTTTTTCCGCGCTGCGTTGAAACCATTCGAACGCTTGTTTCGGGTCGGCATCTACTCCCAGGCCGCTGTCGTAGAGGCGGGCCAGCCGGAACTGGGCGCTCGCGTCGCCGTCTTCTGCGGCACGGCGATACCAGTCCGCCGCCTCCTTGGGATCCTTAGGGCCTCCAGCTCCAGCCTCCAGCATGAGACCGAGATTGAATTGGGCCATCCGATCGTTTTGTTCAGCAGCGGCTCGATACCAAGCGCGAGCTGAGGGAAGATTTTGCTTGGTCCCTTTCCCTTCGGCGAACGCATTGGCGAGCTTCAATTGAGAGGGAACATGTTTGTTCTCGGCCGCTCGCTGGAACCATTCCATCGCCTTTTTCAGATCCTGCCCGACACCCTTTCCGGCCTCATACATGCTAGCGAGATAGTATTGTGCTTTGACGAGGCCTTTCTCTGCGGTCTTCTGGTAGTGGTGGGCAGCGGTCGTAAAGTCTTGGGCCACTCCATGGCCAGTCGCATAAGCCCGTCCGAGTTCCAACTGAGCCTCTCGGTGTCCCTGCTCAGCGGCATGGCGAAACCATTTGACGGCCTCGTTTGGATTTGCCGCGACTCCGTAGCCGTTCAAATAGGCGGTTCCGACATTGAACTGATCTTCTAGGTCGCCCCGCTCTGCGTTCAAGCTGCGTCCGAGGAAGAGCTCATCGGGCGACATCATGCGGATCAGCTCTTCACGACGTTTGGTAGCTTCTTCGTGATGCTGTTCCGCGGCTAAACTAAGCCAGACATAGGCCTCGGAATAGTCCTGAGTGACGCCTGCTCCGGTCATGATCGCAATTCCGAGGCTGAACTGGGCTCTTGCGTCTCCTTGTGCTGCGGCTGACGCGTGGTATCTGAGGGCTTCCGCTTGGTTTGCTTCAAGTCCAAGACCGTTTTCGTAGAAGATTCCCATGTTGTACTGGGAAGTGGCATCGCCGAGGTCCGCGGCCCGCTTGAACCAATAGGCCGCTGTTGCATAGTTCTGCTCCACCCCAAGACCTTGGACGTAAAGAACGCCGAGATTGTATTGAGCCTCAGTGTGATTGCTCTCAGCTGCCTCTTGAAACCACTTTGCTGCTTTGGTGTAGTCCTGAGTCACAAGCTTGCCGTTGAAGTAGGCTAGCCCAAGATTGAATTCTGAAGTGGAGTCTCCCGATGCAGCGGCTTTTTTCAGATCTTCAAATGTGAGCGCGGCCGGATCAGGCGTCGGGGCTTGAGCCAAGCAGCAGCAGATGAAAACGTGGTAAGCCAGGAAGATGGCCCACTTGGAAGGACGGCTTGTCCAAGTTCTGATCGAACACAGCTGCATCAATATAGAACCGATAAAAACGATCGCCGCGATTTCAGTCAACTGGATTGATCGAAATTTGGTAGGCCGTTTGATCGGGTTGATGTGCTGGTATCTTCCGCCAGTTCGGCCCGAACTCACTCTTGAGTTGAACTCGTTACCTAGGCGTTTTTATGATGTCGTCCTCGAAACAGACGTAGAATCTTGGTGAAGGAAGAAGCAAGACCATGGCTCTAAGTCTTAAGCCACATAGCAGCGAAGCATTGAAGATGAGTAATGAAGATTCACTGGTGATTCGATCAACGACGGTCGATGACATTCCAGCCATATTGGAGTTGATCCGTGGCCTGGCAGAGTTTGAAAAGATGTCTGATGAAGTCGTGGCAACGCCAGAAAAACTCAAGGCGACACTCTTTGGTGATCGACCTGACGCTGTGTGCGTTCTCGCAGTTCTGGGTGAAACTGTGGTGGGCTTTGCGATCTATTTCTACAACTACTCTACCTTTCTGGCTCAGAAAGGATTGCACTTGGAAGACCTCTTCGTGAAGGAAGCGTATCGTGGGCGTGGCTTCGGGGAACAGATTCTCCGATACCTAGCTGGTGTGGCTGATCGCGAGGGATGTGGGCGTTTTGAGTGGACCGTCCTTGATTGGAATCAAGCTGCGATTTCATTCTACGAAAAAATGGGGGCCAAAATACTCGCAGAATGGAGGATTTGTCGCGTGGATGGCGATGCGATTTCTTCTCTTGCGAAGAAGAGTGCCTAGTCGGGGTAGCCTCAGGGACCTTGGTCCGCGAAGGCTGGAAGAGCACGAGATGAACGATGTCGCGCGGCAGTATCCGAAGACTGTTCGAGAGCGCAATCGGTGGATTGTTGCTCAGCGAGAGGAACGCAATCCGGTCGAGTCGCGGCGCCCGTATGCTTTTCTGGTTGAAAAAGAGCGAGGTGAACGGGGGAGCTTGGTGGATGTTGTCACGTTATTCCTAACCAACAAGGAGTGCCCGTGGCGATGCTTCATGTGTGACCTGTGGAAGAACACCTTGGAATTCTCTGTTCCGCCGGGAGCGATTCCCCAGCAGATCGATCATGCGTTTGAAGAATTGAGTATCCCCAGTCGTCCGGAAGATAGATCCTCTTTGCAACTGAAGTTATACAACAGCGGAAGCTTCTTCGATCCGAAGGCGATCCCTGCAACGGACTATGAGGCTATTGCCGAGCGAACTCGAGGTTTTGACCGACTTATTGTTGAAAGTCACCCCAGGCTGGTTGGGGATCGATGTCTCTCGTGGGGCCGACGAGTCGATCTATCGCTCGAAGTGGCGATCGGTCTGGAGACTGTTCATGGCGACGCTCTGGCTCAGTTGAACAAGGGCTTCACTCTTGAAGAGTTTCGACGAGCTGCGAGCCGGCTGAGGGATGCCGGGATCTCTCTCCGGGTCTTCTTATTGGTGAACCCGCCCTTTGTGAAGCCGAGTGAACAGACTGAGTGGGCCCTTCGAACTGTTGCGGAAGCGCGGCGAGCAGGAGCGACTGCTATTTGCCTCATTCCGACGCGACAGAATAGCGGGGCGCTAGGTGCTCTAACACGAGCCGGTTCCTTTGCGCCGACGTCGCTAAAGCAATTGGAAGATGTTTTCGACCTTTCTCTGGACGGAAGTTATGGGCGGGTTTTCGCGGATCTGTGGGATCTTCAGGATTTCAGTCGATGTGCTCTCTGCTTTGAGCGGCGGCGTGCGCGGTTGGAAAGGATGAATGCCGAGCAAGTGATTTTGCCGCGAATTGAATGTGAGAACTGCAATGGCGCCTAGTTCCCATCGAACGGACATCGCTGTCGTTGGAGCAGGTTTTGCTGGCTGTCTCATGGCGTTGCTCTGTCGAAAGATGGGTCGGTCTGTCACCTTGATCGAAAAGGGGCGGCATCCTCGCTTTGCGATAGGTGAGTCGACGACTCCTTTGACCAACCTATTGCTTGAAGAAATTGGGCAAGACTATTCGATCGACTTTCTCTCTGAGTTCTCAACGTGGGGTGCATGGCAAGAGCGGCATGCAGATCTACCGGTTGGTCTGAAGCGAGGTTTCACGTTTTTTCATCATACTGAGGGGCAGGCATTTCGTCGTTTTCCGGATCACCGCAACGAACTTCTCGTGGCCGCGAGTCCAAGTGACGCGGTAGGCGATACCCATTGGTATCGGGAGTCTTTTGATGCGTTCCTGCTTCGACAAGCGATTGATGCGGGATCGGTTTACTTGGATGAGACGTGCCTGAGTGCGATTCAAGATTCGAGCGGTGACCTTTGCTTGATTGGATCTCGCAAGGGGCAACAGATTGAGGTCAACGCGAAGTTTGTGATCGATGCATCGGGACCGAGAGGAGCCTTGTTCCGTTTGTTGAATCTTGGCGAGTGGCGCCTAGCTGGGATGCCGCTTACACGTTCCGTTTATGGCCATTTCCGGGACGTTAAACGATGTGCTGAACAGCCTGCCTTTGATTCGGAAGGCGTTCCCCCTTATCCGGTGGATGATGCAGCCGTGCACCATCTTTTTCCGGGTGGCTGGTTCTGGGCGCTCCGATTTAACAATGCGATCACGAGTGCAGGTGTGGTGGCGGATGCAGACTGGGGCGCTTGGAGCGCCGGAGGGTCTATCGAGGCGATTTGGAAACGTGCGCTAGACCAGTTTCCCACGCTGAGTGAGCAATTTCAGAACGCGACGAGTGTTGGGGAGATGAGATCAATCGAGCGAGTTCCCTTCTGTGTTTCCGAGGTGAGCTCCTCGCGCTTTGCGTTGTTGCCCTCGGCAATTGCGTCGATCGACCCTCTGTTCTCGACGGGCTTTCCGTTGGCTCTCTTAGGTGTGCTCCGGCTGGCTGGAATTATTTGGGATTCGTGGGGAAAGGAGAACCTTGGTGCACGAATGGAAGACTATGCTCGAGTCAGTTTGGACGAAGCAGACCGAGTGGCTCGACTGGTGGGCTTGGCTTATCGCACCATGGGGCGTCCGGTCTTGTTCAACGCGTTGAGCTCAATCTACTTCGCTTGTGTGAGTTTTGAGGAAACTCAGCGCCGTTTGGGGAAGGGCTCGCGAGAGGCTTCTTTTCTCCTCGGGGACAAACCGCGATATCGTAAGCGGATTGATGAATGTCTGGAGAACCTGGAGGTTTTGCTTCGGGTGCCTTCGCCGTCCCCCCAACAGGAATTGAATTGGGTTCATCGGGTGAGGGACTGCATCGAGCCCTTTAATGTGATTGGGATCGGGAGCGAAGAGAAGGGGAACTGGTATCCAGTTGAGCTCGAGGACCTTTTTGCTGGATGCGAGAAACTTTCGGCTTCCCCTTTCGAGATTCAAGCGATGCTAAATCGACTTGGTTTAGCCACCTAGTGGTCGCCATAAGCCTAGCTTGCACTTGCGAGGGGCTACTCAACCGTCTAGCTTACTCCTATGAAGAAGTTTTGGATCTGCTTTGCAATAGCCTTTGGTTTAATGGGGCATGGGTTGAACGCTCAAGAACCGCAAGAATCGTCTCAGTCGGCAGAAGAAGCGGTTGCCGAGGTGGAGGAGATTAAGACGCCCCAAGAATCGGATGGTGGTGTTTATGTTATTCCAATTCGGGACGATATCATGCCTCCCGTACTGTACGTTGTGCGTCGAGGAATCAAGGATGCGATCGCCGCGAACGCGAGCGTCGTGATTCTGGACATGGAGACAAACGGTGGGCGCGTGGACACCACTGAGAAGTTGATTGAGATCCTCGATCGGTTCGATGGTAAAAAGGTGACGTTTGTGAACAAGAAGGCTTTTTCGGCTGGAGCCTTTATTTCTGTAGCGACGGAAGAAATCTACATGGCTCCTGGCAGCGTCATTGGAGCGGCTGCTCCTATCCTCATGGCCCCCGGGGGAACGGGTGTGGAGGCTATGCCGAACACGATGGAAGTTAAGATGACATCCGGAATCAGTGCCTTGGTTCGAGCGAATGCGGAGCGCTATGGGCACAACGTCGATGTCATTGAGGCGATGATTGATAAGTCCAAGGAGCTGAAGGTGGGGGATGAAGTGTTGTGTGAGAAGGGGCAGATTCTTACTTTGACCAACACTGAAGCTGAAAAGAAGTATGGAGAGGATGATGAATCGCTTTTGTCGGCAGGGACAGTAGCGGATTTAGATGAGTTGTTGATCAAGCTTGGGCTTGAATCTGCCGAGTTGGTACGGATTGAACCATCGGGGACTGAACAGTTGGGAGCGTGGATCAACAAGATTAGTCCCATCCTTCTCATGGTGGGCATCATCGGACTCTACCTAGAATTCAAGACGCCAGGCTTTGGTCTGCCTGGCATCGTGGGTTTAGCTGCCTTTGTGATCTACTTTCTTGGCGGCTATATTGCGGGGTTATCGAGTATTGGCTGGGGGGCTGTTTTTATCTTAGGACTGCTACTGCTTATCGTGGAGTTATTGCTAATTCCGGGAACACTTATCACTGGTTTAGTCGGGGCAGCGATGATGTTGGGAGCCATCGTGATGGCCTTGGTAGACTGGGATCCCACTTTGCCGGCATACACTGCTCCAACCATGAGCCAGTTTGCTCTTCCCCTTCGTGCCTTGGCCTTAGCCCTTCTAGGTACTTTGGGTTTCGTTGTTCTCGTTGGGAGGTTTTTGCCTGAAACGAATCTCTACAGACATATGGTCCCAGAGAGCGCGAGCGGCGTGGCTACAGAGGAAGGACACGTGGCTCGGCATGATCGGCGCATCGGTCAGAAGGGAACCGTCTTAACCTCTCTAAGGCCAGGCGGTAAGGCCAAGTTCGGGGAAGAGACGCTCGATGTGGTTACTCAAGGAGAGATGATCGATGTGGGCGCTGAAGTGAAGATTATCGACTTTAGCGGAAGTGATGCCGTTGTGGTAAGTATTTAGCTTTTCACAGGAATTTTACGGGAAGTAATAAGGCTCGGTGTCATGGGGCCATTCTCGTATCCGGGTAGTGAGCAGGCCACACTTGAAAAACCCACATTCTTGCATCATAGTATCAGTTCATGATTCCTCTCCTTTTAGAGCTCTCGCTCTCGACTGGGTGAGGAAACGTGGTTTTTTGAACCGATGGTGTATTGTTGGCGGATAACGGTGTTTAACGCGGGCTTGGCGAGCTTTTTTTATTAGTTTTTTCGTTGTGAATAACCTTTCAATAAGTCGTAGCAGGTTGTCCTGGCAGGGGCTGGGGAAATGGCTTACAACACTTCCATTCAGTTCGAAGTCGTTCGGGTTTCTAGGGGATTTTGTCGTTTGTCAGAGTGAGTTGTAGATTGCAGTTTTGTGTTTAACTGCCTAATTGACAACGACTTATGTCTTTTGCGTGCTGATGGCGGGTTCGTGATTCAGTGAGGATTTGGTGGCAGCTTGATGGCTTGCAGATGGTCCAAGTTGCTGATATTGCGAATGTTACCGATGTGTGAATTTGGTTAGTGAATAAAGTTTAGGTTTTACGGGAAATTGGGTCGAAAATGTTAGTGAGATCTGAAGCAGAAGAATTGTGGGAATCTGTCCAACAAGCATTGAAATCGATGCTGAACGATGAGATCTACAGCTTGTGGTTCGCTCCGATTCGGGCGGTAGAAATATCGAGCGGGGATAAACTGGTGCTGGAAGTTCCGAATGACTTTTGTGAAGTGTGGATTCGGGACAATTATACGGGATTGCTTCGTGACGTCGTATTTCAGTGTTCCAAGAACCCGATGACGGTAGATTTTGTGGTGGCCCCGGTTTCTAAGATGGGGACCCAAGATCAGGTTGAGAAGGAGCCACAAGCCCCTGCTGCCCCGGTCGCGGTGACGAAGAAGCGGTCCGCGAGAGCAAAGAAGCGGGTTACTGACCAATTCAATCCGAACTACACTTTCGAGACGCTCGTCGTAGCGAAGAGCAATGAAATGGCCCACAGTGCGACGATAGCTGTCGCGCAAGCTCCAGGAAAGGCCTACAATCCCTTGTTTATCTACGGCGGTGTTGGCTTAGGTAAGACGCACCTACTGCATGCAATTGGCCATTACGTCGCCGAGCATCAAGAGAATGCCAATGTCACCTACCTTTCTTGCGAGAAGTTCACGAATGAGTTTATTGACGGGTTGCAGAACAACCAATTGATGCGGTTCCGGCGAAAATACCGTCAAACTGACGTTCTCCTCTTGGATGATGTCCAGTTCCTATCCGGAAAAGAGAGGATTCAAGAAGAGTTCTTCCATACCTTCAACGCCCTTCATGAGGCTCATAAACAGATTGTGATTACCTGCGATCGTCCGGCTTGTGAGATTAGCGGGTTAGAACAGCGCCTCGTGTCTCGGTTTGAATGGGGTTTAGCGACGGATCTTCAGCCACCTGATGTCGAAACGCGGTTGGCGATTCTTCGAAAGAAAGCAAAATCCTTAGGGGCTGAGCTTCCTGGTAACATTTTGGAATTCCTCGCGGACCGAATCCGAGCCAACGTCAGGCGACTCGAAGGGGCGCTCATCCGAGTTGCATCCTATTCATCCTTAACAGGGCGGGAATTGACGGTGGACGTGGTCGAAAACCTGTTGCGCGATGTGCTTCAGGAGGAGGGCAAGACCACACTCACGATCGGTGTGATTCAGAAGCGTGTGGCGGGTCACTTTGATATTCGTTTGGCCGATATGTCGAGTCGGCGCCGGCCTGAGAACATCGCGTTTCCGCGTCAGATCGCCATGTTTCTCTCTCGTCAATTAACTCCCAATTCGCTCAACGCGATTGGTGAGGCGTTCGGCGGGCGGGATCATGGAACCGTTCTTCATGCTTGTCGCTTAGTGAAGGATCGAATGGACACAGACCAGAGTATTCGGCAGGTCGTTTCGTATCTGGAGAAACAATTGCAGCGGTAGGGCTTCGCCTCTGCCTGCTGTTGTCGGTAGAATCCAGTTTTCATGTCCCTCATTAAGGTCGACGGGCTGGCCAAGACTTACCGGACTTTTAAGAAGGCGCCTGGATTAATCGGGGCGTTGAAGGGCTTGGTTCGGCGGGAGTATGAACAGGTGCCCGCTGTCAAGGGTGTCTCGTTTTCCATTGAAAGCGGTGAGTTAGTGGGGTTTTTAGGCCCGAACGGCGCCGGAAAAACGACGACTCTCAAGATGTTGTCAGGCCTGCTTTATCCCAGTGCAGGGACGGCCAATGTCATGGGCTACACTCCTTGGGAGCGCCCAGATGGCTACCGTCGGCAGTTTGCCCTTCTTCTAGGTCAAAAGAATCAACTTTGGTGGGATCTTCCCGCGTTTGAGTCTTTGCAGCTCAATGCCAAGATATATGGCTTGGACAAAGACGATTTTGAGAAGACCGTTGATGAGCTCACCCAGTTGCTCGATGTAGCGCCCAAGCTCCGTGTGATGGTTCGTGAGTTGTCTTTGGGGCAACGGATGAAATTCGAGCTGATCGCATCCCTGTTGCATCATCCGAAGCTTCTTCTTCTAGATGAACCAACAATTGGCTTGGACGTCGTATCGCAGAAAACCGTTCGTGAGTTTCTTCGAGACTATAATCAAAAGCAGGGAACGACCATGATGTTGACCAGTCATTATATGGCGGACATTCAGGCGCTCTGCGATCGAGTAATCATTATTGACGAGGGAGAGTTGTCTTTTGACGGGGCTCTAGCCGACGTGGTAGATCGGTTTGCGCACCACAAAATTGTTACGATCCAGTGGGAAGAGGCGATCGACACTCCAGAAGAATGGTTTTCAGAGCTAGGGCGAGTCGTCGAATTTGATGCCGGGAGAGTTCAACTTAAAGTGCCTCGTGCAAAGGTAATTCCCGCCTGCAAGAAGCTTCTCGAAACAATCCCGGTATCAGATATTGATATCAGTGAGGTGCCGATCGAAGAGGTCATCAGTGAGGCTTTCAAGAAAGCGCCCACCGATGACGGCCTCTTGACCACGCGCTAGGATCGTTCCGTCTATTTGTTGAGCGAGCCCACGTAGCGACTCATCCGCTCCATCGCGATCTCCAGTTGATCGAAGCCTGTTGCAAAGCAACATCGCAGGAATCCTTCTCCGGACGAACCAAAAGCGCTTCCAGGAACACAAGCGACTTGCTCGCTATTGAGCAGGCCGAGAGAAAAATCCTTACTGGTAAGGCCGGTGGATTGGATTGAAGGGAAAGCATAGAAACTCCCTCGGGGGAGGTGGCACTCGAGTCCCATGGAGTTTAGGGAGCGAACGACAAAGTCTCGTCGAATTCGGTACTCTTCTTTCATTTCCAAGGCCGCATCGATCCCATTGGTGAGAGCCTCCACGGCAGCGTCTTGGCTGATGATACTTGCGCAGAGCATTGAGTATTGGTGAATGCGCAACATGGCCTCAATGATGGATTCGGGACCACAGGCGTAGCCAATGCGAAATCCCGTCATGGCGAACGCTTTTGATAGACCGTGGAGAAAGACGGTCCGTTCCTTCATTCCCGGTAGAGAAGCGATCGAGATGTGTTGTCCCTCGTAGGTGAGCTCGGCGTAGATCTCATCCGCGATGATGACGAGATCCTCTTTCACGGCGATCTTCGCGATGGCTGAAAGTTCATCTAAGCTCAGTGTGCCGCCCGTTGGGTTGGTGGGAAAATTGAGCACCAAGACTCGACTTTTTGGGCTGATCGCACTCTGGATCGCTTGGGGGGAGATGGCGAAACGATCGGCCTCTGTGCACGGAATCGCCTTTGGTTCCCCGTGAACCATCGTGATGCTCGGATGATAGCTCACGTAGCAGGGTTCGTGGTAGAGCACTTCGTCGCCAGGATTCACGATAGCTCGGAGTGCGAGGTCGAGCGCCTCGCTGACGCCCACCGTGACGAGGATTTCGGTGTCAGGGCGGTAATCGATCTCGAAGTGATCCTGGACATAGGTCGAAATAGCCTGTCGCAGCTTCGGCATTCCGAGATTGGAAGTATACGACGTACGCCCTTTTTCGAGCGAGTAGATCGCCGCTTCTCGGATTCGCCAGGGAGTCGTGAAGTCCGGTTCTCCGACGCCAAGTGAGATGACGTCATCCATGCTCTGTACCAATTCGAAGTAATCTCGAATTCCAGAGCGTGGTATATTAGCTATATGTCGGGCGATCATGATTTGTAAGAGTAGCTATGGGAAAAATGGGAAGGGTTCCCGCTACCCTCGCTCCGACTGAAATCGAAACAACAGGACCTGCAGGCACCCCGGGGTGCCTTAGGCCGCCGCTTTATCGGACTTGAGGAGATATTCCGGCTCGGCAAGGCCGTCAACGAATTGCCGGGTTACTTTGATACCCTTGATGTCCTTCCGGCTTGGTACGTCGTACATCGTATCCAGCATCAGACGTTCGAGCATCCCTCTAAGGGCACGAGCTCCAGTGCCTTTTTCGATGGCTTTCTGAGCCAGGCGTTGGAGAGCTTCGTCGGTGAACTCGAGTTCCACACCCTCGTATGCGAAGAGCTTGGTATACTGCTTGATGAGGGCGTTCTTGGTGGTCTTCAAGACAGCAATCAGCTGTTCTTCGTCGAGTTCTTGTAAGACCGTATACATTGGGAGCCGGCCGATGAATTCGGGAATAAACCCGTAGGCGATCAAATCCTCTGGTTCAACGTATTGGAGGGCCTGATAGCCTTCGATCGCATCCAATTCCTTCTTATCTTTGGCCGAACCGAAGCCGAGTAGCTGTCGTCCGAGTCGGCGCTGAATGATCTTATCGAGTCCGACGAATGTGCCCCCGCAGATGAAGAGAATGTTGGTCGTGTCGATTCGGACGTATTCCTGTTGAGGATGTTTTCGTCCGCCTTGAGGGGGAACATTACAGACAGTGCCCTCGATGATTTTCAACAGAGCTTGCTGAACCCCTTCACCTGAGACATCTCGGGTGATGGAAACATTGTCCGTTGTGCGAGCAATTTTATCGATTTCGTCGATATAGATAATCCCCATTTCAGCCCGCTTCACGTCATAGTCTGCGTTTTGTAGGAGTCGAAGAACAATATTCTCGACGTCTTCCCCGACGTAGCCTGCCTCCGTAATCGTTGTGGCATCGACGATGGCGAAAGGGACGTCCAGAGACTTTGCGAGCGTGCTGGCTAGTAAGGTTTTTCCGGAACCAGTTGGGCCGATGGTGAGAATATTACTCTTCTCAATCATCACGTCGTCCCAGGCGGGGTCATCCCCTGCAGGGCGAGCGCTGGCTCCGATTTGTTCGATTTGGAGACGTTTGTAGTGATTGTGTACGGCGACCGCCAGGGTCTTTTTCGCGTAGTTTTGCCCGATACAGAACTCGTCCAGACAGTCCTTAATTTCGGCTGGTCGGCGGAGGTTGAGTTTCTCCTTAGATTTTTTCGCGTCGGTTCCCAGCTCTTTGTCTAGGACACTCTTGCAAACCATCACACAGCTGTCGCATATGTAGACCTGCGGTCCGGCGATGAGCTTGCGGACCTCGGCGTGAGATTTCCCGCAAAAGCTGCAAAGAGTGAGTTGTTTTGCTCGGGCCATAGTTGCTTAGCCCTTCTCTGAAGAGTCGTCGCTAGGTGTGATCTCTTTCCGCGATTTTACCACGTCATCGACCAAGCCGTATTCCTTAGCTTCGTTGGCCGTCATGTAATTATCGCGATCACAATCCCCTTCGACCTCGGTTGTGCTTTTCCCGGTATGGTGCGAAATGATCTCGTTGAGCCTCGTTTTGAGGCGGAGCATGTAGTTAACGCGAATTTCGACGTCGCTTGCTTGGCCTTCCGCTCCGCCTAGGACCTGGTGGATCATGATGTTGGCGTTCGGAAGGGCGAAACGTTTACCCTTGGTTCCACCGCACAAGAGGACGGCTCCCATGCTCGCGGCTTGCCCAATGCAGTAGGTGTTCACGTCGCAGGTTAGAAATTGCATCGTGTCGTAAATGGCCAGTCCGGCTGTGACGCTGCCTCCAGGTGAGTTGATGTAGAGGTGGATGTCTTTCTTTGGGTCAGACATCTGGAGGAATAATAATTGGGCGATAATGACGTTCGATACTTGATCGTCGACGGGTGTTCCAAGGAAAACAATTCGATCCTTGAGCAGTCGCGAATAGATATCGTAGCCGCGTTCGCCGCGTCCGGTCTCCTCGACCACGTAGGGCACAAGGTAGTTGTTTATGGGGCCATTCACCATCGTTCTTCGGAAAGTAGCCAAGGTCTAGCAGTGCGTCAAGTGTGCTTCATGGGGAGAAGGGGACCGAGTGCCTGTCGAGGGTGCAGATTGATTTCCTATCCGGTTCGTTTGCAATCCTATGTAAGGGGGCCTGAGGGGGGAGCCGTTCTCGCTGGCGAGCCTCGATATCCGCTTGTCATTCTTGAGCGAATCCGTTTAGCTGGCCGGCTTGGGACGTTGAATCAGGCTACGCTCTGCGAGTGGGGCAGGTCAGAGAATCCCAGTAATTAGAATGAAAGCGAGTAATCCACATTGGCGTGAACGTGTCGTCGAACAAATGTCTTCTCAGCTTCGTGATGAGCTGGATCAGTTTGAGACGGAGATTCATCTGAAGAAACAAGGCAAGCTGGATGACCGTGTTTTTGCCGAGACTCGGTTGCGACGGGGAGCTTATGGCCAACGATATGATAACGGCCGACGAAATGACGGACTCAAGACCCAAACGCTCGATTTTCCGTGTGGGACTCTGACCAAGGGGCCTGATACGGCATGGGACGCCCCGGGCATGCTCCGAATCAAGATTCCCTATGGCGGTTTGAATGCCCGTCAATTGGAAGTCTTGGGAGAATTAGCGGAGGAGTATTCTGACGGAATTGCCCACGTGACGACGCGGCAATGTATTCAGCTTCACTTTATCCACATCGACGATGCTCCGACCATCATGCGCCGGTTGGCTGCTGTCGGTATCACCACTCGTGAGGCATGTGGTAACTCCGTTCGCAATGTGACGGCATGTCCCTACTCGGGGATCTGCTCTGACGAGGCATTTGATGTGACACCGTACGCTCATGCGCTCACCTATCATTTGCTAGGGCACCCAGATTGCCAAAACTTTGGGCGAAAGTTTAAACCTGCTTTTTCCGGCTGTAAGGATCAGCCCTGCGGCTTGGTGAAAATGCACGATGTGGGCTACATCGCCACGACGCGAGAAGTTGATGGTGTCACGAAGAGAGGTTTTGAAATGTACGTTGGCGGTGGCTTGGGAGCTGTTCCCAGACAGGCCAAGTTGCTGAGTGATTTCGTTTCAGAGGAAGAGATCCTGCCTTTGACTCAAGCGGT
Source organism: uncultured Verrucomicrobiota bacterium (assembly GCA_964342405.1). Taxonomy (GTDB): domain Bacteria; phylum Verrucomicrobiota; class Verrucomicrobiia; order Limisphaerales; family AAA164-E04; genus UBA2970. The sequence continues at coordinate 28,487 of CAYFGX010000063.1, forward strand.
AGCCCGCGTTTTTGGTCGCCTCGGTGAGAAGAAGAACCGCGGCAAAGCCCGAATCAAGTTCCTGGTCGACAAGTTGGGAATCGATGAGTTTCGTCGCTTGGTGATGGAAGAACGGGCCGTGATGGAGCCTGAGGAGTCTTGGACTAGCTACTTGAACGATCTTGGGATCAAGGACGAAGCGCCGCTCCGTGATTCGGGGGCCGAGTTAGGTGAGGGAGGCGATTCCGAATTCCAAAAATGGTGCGAGACCAATTTGTATCAGCAGAAGCAAGAGGGCTATGTCGCCGTTATTCTGTCTCTCCCATTGGGAGATATCACGGCTGACCAGCTTCGTTCGCTTTCTGACATCGCCCAGAAGTACACCAATGAAACCATTCGTACTACGGTTGAGCAGAACATCATTCTGCGCTGGGTCAGTAAGGCGGATGTCCAGGCGGTTTACAGCGAGCTGAAGGCTGCCGAATTAGTAATCCCTGGTGCGGGGACGATTGTTGATGTGACCTCCTGTCCCGGAACCGATACCTGTAAACTTGGGATTTCTTCGTCGCGTGGTCTAGCTGCTCAATTGCGTGATCGTTTGACGGAGAAGAGTGTTCAGATGGATGAGGCCATTAAGGACCTTGTGATTAAAGTCAGTGGATGCTTCAACTCCTGTGGTGGGCATCATGTGGCAGATATGGGCTTCTACGGCGTCAGTCGCAGCATCAACAAACACTCCGTGCCTCATTTCCAAGTTGTGCTTGGTGGGCAGTGGTCTCATAACGCGGGTGCTTATGGTCTCCCAATGGGGCCCATTCCTTCCAAGCGAATTCCAGAGGTGGTCGATCGATTGACGCAGGCCTTCTTGGAGCGGAAGGAGAAAGAGGAATCATTTAAGGACTTTGTCGGGCGGATCGGTAAAGCAGAGATTAAGGGGCTGATCCAAGATTTGGCGCAGGTGCCCACTTACGAGGAGGATCGATCATTCTACAGCGATTGGGGGGACCCACGGGAATATACCAAGGACGACATTGGCATTGGGGAATGTGCCGGTGAAGTCGTCACTGCGTTCACGTTTGATCTGACCTCCGCTGAACGAATGCTCTTCGAGGCTCAGCTGCAGTTGGAGAAGGACGATGCTGAAGGGGCAGGTAAGCAAGCCTACGAGGCGATGCTGACTGCGGCCCGTGGCTTGCTGCGATTGAAGGTGCCGAATGTTGGACGAGACTCCAAGACCCTCGTTGAGCAGTTTAAGACCGAGTATTTTGAGACGGAGTTGTTCTTCGATCCATACGCGCGCGGAAAATTTGGTCAGTATTTCATTGATGCTGTCGAAGCTGAAGGGCGGTCTTTTGATAGCGAGACTGCTCATCGCCAAATTGAGGAAGCGAGCCTTTTCGTTGAAGCCTGCCATGCTTGCAGTGGTCGGATGAGTGAGGCGCCTACCGCGAGTTGAACATGCAGGGATCGCCAGAGTGTTTCTGGTGTTCCCACCTAATTTGCTACCCAGTAAAGAAAATGAGTGCGCGTGCGAAACTCGGGCGAGCACCAATTAAGAAAACTATTTATGTCTGAATCTTCCGATCTTCAACATGTCAATGTGAAGTTCTTTGTTAAGGACGCTGGCGCCGTCAATCTTCAGGATGCCATCAACGTCTTTCATTCTTGGATCCAAGATCAAAAACTTGATGATCTTCTCATTGATGTCGCCGATTATCGCCACGTTCCGTCGGGGCCTGGTGTCATTCTTGTCGGCCATAATGCCCATTACGCTTTCGACAATGCGGAGGGTGAGCTTGGTGTGCTCTACAATCGCAAGACGGCGACCGATGATGTCGGCTCGGCTCAATTTAAGGCAGCGATTGAGGTTGCTCGGGATATCTGTCAGCGACTGATGAAGGAGGAGGCGTTCGCAGGGAAACTCAGTTTCGAGACGGGGCGTCTACAAATCTTGATTAACGACCGTCTGCTGGGAGCTAACGACGACGCAACGTTTGAGCGATTACTGCCTGATATGACAGCCGGCTTGGTTGCTGTTTTCGGTGAGCAGGAATACAAGTTTGAGCGTGCTGGTGACCCTAGAAAGCGGTTCACGGTAACGGTCAGCGCACCTCAGGGCCTTGCTGTATAGTTGCTAAAGTCGCATTCATTTTTGCGCCCGATCTTGCTTTCGAAGATCGGGCCTTTTTTTGTCTGCGATGATCCGATAGTTCGTCGAGGGATCTGTAGCTGCCAGCATAGATCCTCGTTTCTTGGCTGGCAGTATTGGGATGTTCGGAGAATAGTGATACGATGAAGGTTGATAGTCGTGCGAAACTCATAAGAGCGGTTTTGTCCTGGGCCTTGGCGCTTGTCCTTATCGCTTCGGTAGCCTTCTGGTATCGTACGAGCGAACGGGTGCCGGACAACGTGACTCTGGTGACCGGTATTGAAGGAGGGCTCTATCACCAGTTTGCTCTTGAGCTGCAGAAGAGCTACGAGCGGCGGACCGGCCGTCAGATGACGGTTATGTCGAGTGCGGGTTCAGCGGCCAATCGGAGATCGATTTTGGACGGAACGGCGCAACTCGCAATCATTCAAGCGGGTTCCGTATCACTGGACCAAGTTGAGCTCTTGAGCGCTCTCTATCCTGAAGTTGTCCACGTCTTGGTTAGAAAGGACTTGGGAATTCACAGTCTCGAGGGTCTGGATGGACGCAAAGTGGTGTTGGGTCCATTGGAATCAGGAATGCGTCGAAGTGCGCTCGAAATACTCGAGTTTCACAGTTTGATGCCGAGGCTAGTCGAAGCAACCAATCGGTACTTTGGGGATCTAGCGAGCGATGAGACTTTAGACGCTGCTGTCGTTACCACTGGAATCTTCAATCCAGATCTCGTCTCGCTTCTTGAGGGAGCTCAGTTTCGCTTGCTACCCATACCCGCTGCTGGAGCGGTGGAGGCCCGGAATGCTCACTTGTATGAGTATGAGCTTCCTCTGGGGGTTTATTCGATAGCGAATCAGGTGCCGCCTGAGAGGCTGGCTACATTGGCCACGACGGCCCTATTGGTCGGCCATGAAGGGTTGGCTCCGACTTTGATCCAAGACCTGTTGGAATCCGTTTATGAGGGCGGCTTGCACTATCGATTCCCAACGCTTTTTCGAAAGGATGAAGTTCTGGCTCACTCGCCTGGTGGCTTGGCCAAGGAAGCTGATTTGTTTTTCAATCCGGCCGACCGAATTGGTCAGGTTGCGAATATTATGGAGTCGATCGCTGCCTTCAAGGAGCTCGCTTTTGCGTTCTTTGCGGGGTGTTATCTGCTTTGGGGGCGGTTACGTCGAGCTGAGGAACGTGAGAAAGCTCGTCTAATCCAACGCGAGAAGGATCACCTTGATGACTTGCTCACGGAAACGCTCCGAATTGAAGAGGCTCAAGTCAGGGAGTCTGACCCGGCCGCCTTGCATCGCATGTTAGATGAAGTCACTCGGATTAAGCTCAAGGCATTGCGGCAGCTGACTCACGAGGATCTTCGCGGGGATCGGGTCTTCCTCATTTTCCTGACGCAGTGCGCCAATCTCATCAGTAAGATCCAGGCGAAGTTGAATGAGGTGGCCTATCAGGATCAGGCCCGCCTGGAGGAATAGAGGATCTAGTAAGTCTTCCGAAGGTGGGAAGGGAGGATGTTGAGCTCGGAGCGGTACTTAGCCACGGTTCGACGAGCGATGACGATCTCCTTTTTCGCCAATCGTTTGACGATTTCTTCGTCCGAAAGCGGTTTTGTAGGATCCTCGCTTCTCACCATGTCATTGATGATATCTTTGACTGTGGTGTTCGAGACATTCGAGCCAGATGCAGTTTGGATTGCCGAGGTGAAGAAGTATTTCATCTCGAAAATGCCCTGTGGACACTGAAGATACTTGCCTGAGACAGCCCGACTGACGGTGGTCTCGTGAACACCGACGACTTCGGCGATCTGCATCATCGTCATAGGCTTAAGGAAGGCGATGCCTTTCTCGAAGAACTCTCGTTGTCGTTTGACGATTTCTTTCCCGATATTCGTAATCGTCTGTTGTCGCTGGTTGATACTCTTGATCAAGAACTTTCCGGAGCGAATCTTCTCTCGAATATACTCGCGAAGTTCGGGAGAGCTTTCAGCCTTGGCGAGGAGATCTTTGTAGGTGTTGCTGATGCGAAGCTGAGGGATGTGGTCATTGTTTGTAGACACCACAAACTCATCTCCGTTTTTGGTCACAAAGACTTCGGGCACAACGTATTGTTGGTTCTCAGGGACGAAACTACTGCCTGGCCGAGGGTCGAGGTTGCTGATGCGCTCAGCGGCCTCTTGCACTTGATTGATCGTGACTCCGAGCTGGCGGGCGATGTCGGGCATGCGTCGTTTGCTGAGTTGCTTGAAGCACTGATCCAGAATTCGGTATTCGAGCGTGTTACTTTTCTTGGCTCTCTCGAGCTGTTTCATCAAACACTCTCTGAGATCGCGGGTCGCTACTCCGGGAGGATCGAAACTCTGAAGGATCTCCAGGACGGACCGGATCACTTCGGGGTCCATGTTGGTGGAGAAGGTGAGTTCATCAACGGAAGCTTTCAGGAATCCACGGTCGTCAATATTGCCGATGAGCAAGTCAGCGACTTGCCATAGATCCTCGGAAAGCTCCGACATGCGAACCTGTTCGCGGAGAGACTCTTGTAACGAGGTTGTCGTCACAATGGAGTCGAGCATGAACTGCCGCTTCTCTTCGTCGTCTGGATTCGGGCGGCTCGGTAAATTCGTTTGAGAGAAATAGTCCCGCCATTCCTGGTCAAGTTGCGAAAGTCTTTCGACTTCCTTTTGCCAGTCGTCTACGGGCTCAGAACTGGATTTCTCATCCGTCGGATCATAGTTGACGTCCTCAGGTGGCTCGGCTGGATCCGGATTGTCTGGGGTGAGCTCATCTCGTTTGTCCTTGGCGTCCGTGGAAATCTCGGTTTGTTCCTCGAGGATCGGGTTTTGTTGGAGCTCCTGCTCGACGAGGGTTTGGAGTTCCAGGGTCGGCGCTTGTAGCAGGGCAAGAGACTGCTGAAGCTGCGGTGCCAACATCTGTGACAACGCCATCTTCTGAGAGAGATATAAGCCCTGAGCCATTGGGAAGGTAGTGTAAGCCAGATCTCGAATTATTCAAGCTTGAATCGGCATGATGCTTGCTGCGGGGTCGGATTTTGTTCCGTACGACCGCGCGGTTTCGATTTCTGAGGCGTTGCATCGCGGTATTGGATTGCCCGGATTGGAGTCAGGATTTAGCCTGCAGGCGTGTCGATTTCACTAACGGTATTGGGCAGCGGATCTGGTGGGAACTGTTACTTTCTCGAATCTGGGGACACTCGAATTCTCATCGATGCGGGTTTTAGTGGACGACAAATTCGCACGCGACTGGAGTCGATCGGCCAGACTCCGGAGTCACTCACGGGGATCCTGCTTACCCATGAACACAGTGATCACACCAAGGGCTTGAAGGTGATCGCGTCGAAGCTGGGTATTCCGATCTATTGCAACCGACTCACCTTGGAAGCGATCGAGTCTCAGTTCGATGTGAAATTCAATTCCAAAGTCTTCCAGACGGGGGCTAGCTTCGATGTTGGCAATGTGACGGTGGACTCGTTCTCGATTCCTCACGATGCCTATGATCCGGTTGGATTTGTCGTGCACGCTGGTGAAGGGAGTGCCGGATTCCTCACAGATCTCGGGCATGCGACTCGCTTGGTGATTGATCGGGTGAAGCAGGTCCAAGCTCTGATCTTGGAAACGAACTACGATATGAAGCTGCTTCAGGAAGACACAAAAAGGCCTTGGAGCATCAAACAGCGAATCCTGAGTCGGCATGGGCACTTAAGCAACGATGCTGCTGCGAGTGCTTTGGAGGAACTGGTGTCTGACCGTTTGGGGCACTTGTATCTGGCTCATTTGAGTCGGGACTGCAACTCTCCAGAGCTCGCGAGCCGAGTGATCACGGAACGGTTGGAAACCATGGGCGTCAAACATGTTTCGGTCGTGGCCACCGAACAGGACCAGCCCTCACCGACCTTGGTCATGGAATCGAGACCGGTCGGGTGAACGGGCAATTGCACAATCCGAGTAGGGGGCGAACGAAGCCTAAGTGAGCTTGTGCGAAAAACTTACTCTTCCGCCAGTCCGCAGAAGAAAGGGGTCGTTCAAGGAGTATCAGCCTGAACCAGCTAGATTCACGCAAAGACAAAAGCTGCGACTGTAAACCCGAACCAGCATACCAAAAATGCTGCGATTGACGTACCTGCAATCAATTCGGCAGCTCGCCTGACTTTGAAGTTGCCATGCAGATGTCGAGACGTTCTTAGCCTGTTTCGGTAGGAAGCCGAAAAGGCGGCAAGAATGAATTCGCATCCTATCGAAGCCAACTCTAGAAAATAACCGATATCAAACGCCCTTCTCATCAACATCATGGTATCGCAGGCTGCCTCAATCCACAAGGGCCGTGCACGACTAGACGGCAACGAAACCTAATCCTTGTGCGAAAAACGCACATTGAAACTGGATCAGTTCTCCAGGCGGTAATCAACTACGGTTACCTAGTATGGATTGAACTCAAACTTCTCGGCATCAATCCAAATGACGACCGAATGAATGTGCCCAATCGCCACTCCCTTAGCAAGGGGCAGACGATAGGAGTCCGATGTCTAGCCGGCATTGATTATGCCAAACCTTTTGGGTGTCAGCATGCCATCAAACACGGTTTTTTGATCCGTCAGTTTGACGCGTGCTCTAACCTCGCGCCTACCAAGCTGCGGAAGTTCTCCGGGTCTTAGTTCTCCGGGAAACGAAATGTTGAGCTGAGATGCGTCAGGTTTGTTTACCTCGATTGAAACCGAAAAATGGAGTCCGGAGTGGCGTATCTGCACGATGCTGTTGGGATTTCGGCGCTCCGGCCCGAAAACTGATCACGAGTCGAGCTTGCGATAGCCTGAATCGGTTCGTCTATCTCTTCGGCTGCGTCGGGAGCGAGTCTGCCTCTCTCTTTTGCCTATTCTTATAACTTGGCCAACCAACGCACTCGAATTGATGAAGCCGACGGCAAGTACTCGGAAATGGCCTGCGATTCCTTAGGACAGCTGACGAGCTCTGTCAGACGTTTGGGGGCGGGGACAAGCTATCTCTGGGCACTACCCAGATCTACACCCAAGTGAGCATCCGCGAACTCAAAGAGATCCACACGGCCACTCATCCGGCCCGATTACGGTGATCGTGTCATTGCAAAAAGCCCGGAGCGAAGTAGAGTGAAGAGCATGAAGTTCGTGACAACATTGGACCGCGATGAGGATGGCATGTGGGTTGTGGAATGCCCCAGCATCCCGGGCTGCGTGAGCCAGGGTGAGACCAAGGAAGAAGCCGTGGTCAACATCCGTGAAGCCATAGCGGCCTGTTTGGAGGTTCGAGCCGAACGAGGCATGCCGTTAACGGTCGAGACCCAAGAGGTCGAAGTCGCACTGTAATGCCGGCTCTCCCGACACTCAGTGGGCGAGAAGTCGTTCGAGTGTTTGGAAAAGACGGGTGGGAAGCCGTCCGCCAACGAGGCAGTCACATCATCCTGGTAAAGCCCGGTCACATTGCCACCCTATCCGTACCGGACCACCGGGAAGTTGCCAAAGGTACCCTGTGCCGCTTGATCCGACTCAGTGGCCTGAACGTCGAAACTTTTGTTGATCTCATTCACGCCTAGGTAACGCTCGCCTTCTTCTTTTTAGCTGCTAGATGAGCTGGGCATCTAAAATGAAAAGCTGGAGAATGTTGCTGCTGACACTCCTCATCGTAGGAGGAGTCTTCAGCGAAAACAGCGCCTGGGGCTTTTTTGCAGAAGCCGGCCAGGCATCGGGCAAAATCCCCGCCCAAATCACAGCAAACACTGGGGAAAACGAGGGGGCATGGCAGTATGACGCGTCAGGCTACGCTGTTGCCCCGGGGGTAGAGGTCTGATCGGATTGGTGTCGCCAAGTAGAAACGTTGAGGCATCGTTGCGAGATGTTTATCTGGGCATCGCCAATTCACCACAGTTCGCTAGAGACTTGGCGCTCTACAATCGATTTGCCGGTCGGTTTGGTCAGAGGCAGGCTGCTGGAGTCGATGAGATCGTGGGGGCTCTTCGCAATGACTGGGACGTAGGGGGCGTGTCTCGACATTCGACATAGGAGACTAGTGCCCAGAGAAGGATAGACGCTATTCTTCGCCCATGGCACGACCACTGCGAATGGACTATCCTGGGGCATGGTATCATGTGATGAACCGGGGAATCGAACGGCGGAGTGTGTTTCTTGACGATGATGAGCGCCCAAGCTTCTTGCGATTGCTGGCGAGTCTAGAGGAGCAGTTTGGGGTTGAGGTCCATGCGTACTGCCTGATGGATAGTCATTATCATCTTGCGCTTCATACCCCTGAAGCAAACCTCAGTCGGGCGATGCGTTGGTTGGGACAATCTTATACTCAAGGTTTCAATCGGCGTCATGATCGGGTAGGGCCATTGTTTCAAGGAAGATTCAAAAGCGTTCCCGTAGATCCGGAGAACTGGCTTATTGAATTGAGTGTTTACATTCATCTGAATCCCCTGCGAATCACGTGTCTTGGGTTGGGAAAACTGGAGGATAGGCGGGAATCAAGGGGTGAAGGAGATCGACCTAGTGTGGCCGATGTAGACCGTCGGGTCCGGGAATTAAGAGCCTATGTTTGGAGTTCCTATCGTGCTTATGGAGGCTACCGAAGGGGCCAAGAATGGTTGAAGAGCAGTAGGATTCTGGGCAGTTTCGGGAAAACGAAAAAGGAGCAGC
>CAYFGX010000064.1:0-37060 GCA_964342405.1 uncultured Verrucomicrobiota bacterium
AAGGCGAAACTTGATTGATCCTGCTGACAAACTCTCAATGTTGCAGCAGGACGCTTTCTCTATTTCTTCTCCGGATCTGCGGGTTTTCGATTAAACAGACCCCGAAGCGCACTGCCGGCTTCTTTGATCCCGCTGCCCTTCTCTCCACCGATCAATCCTCCTACGCCTTCAATCAATTTGCCTGCAGCATTCTTCTCGTCACCATCCCCCCCGACCAATCCTCCTAGTCCCTGCAGTGCTTGACCGGCTTGCCCAACAACCGACTCAGGGAGTCCTGCAACGTTACGAATGAAGAGTTTCCCAACTGCAAGCTTATCAATATTGACCTTAGGTTCCCCTACAGAGCCTTCCACTTTCACAAAAGGAGGGAGACTGACAAAGCCATCGATCGCTTCTGCGGCGTCGTCTACAAGGTTCGCTCCGGTGGCCATGTCTTTCTTCATCGTCAAATCGACTGGCAGTGCCAAGGTGGATGCCATGATGTCGTCGGCGATCGGAATCGTCCCTTTCGACAATACTTGGAAATGCGGGCTAAGCACCTTGAACTCCGCGAGATCAACGTTGCCATCTGCAAAGTTGGAATTAACCGAAACCCCCTGGATTGGAGATTCGAGCATTGCCGGCACTCGCAAGACGAGAGCAATCGGCGTCATGAACAACTTCTTCCAAGAATCGAACAACTCAATATTCGCTCCTTTAAAGTCAAAGCTAGCGACCCCTTTTAGGTTCTTCTTCAGATTCGTTCCGGTGGTTCCAGCCCCATCCACGTCGAAGTTGAAGTCAATGGCGCCATCATACACGCCTTTCATCGCTGGCTGCAGGCTACTAATTAGAGGCCCTGCTGGCAGCTGACTTGTCCCCAAGGCCACATCGTACTTGTATCCCGGAACACTCAGGTCCAACTTCGCATGCCCTTTCACATCAGCCCCATTCACCGTAAGGCTAATGGGCTCGACTGAGATGTCGCTCTGATGAACTACCGCTTCGGTCACCCAGTTGTTGATGGCAATATCTCTCGCGAACAACTGATCAAACTGGAGTGTTGCGTTCAGCTGTTTCACCGGCAATGCGACCGGCTCCGGTTCAGTCTGCGGAGCAGGATCCGCAGTCTCAGGAACCTCCGTCGTGTCTGCAGCCGCTTTAGGCAAGCTGTCCACGAAGTCCATAATCGGAGTCAGGTCGAGAGCTTTCGAGGCAACCCTCACTTGCCCAGAGAGCCCCTCAACTGCCTTGGGGCTTAGTTGACCTGAGATCGCCACTACATTCTCGTTTACCTTGGTCGTGCCGGGCAGGGTCAATTTCAAGGATTGGATCTCAGTTTGGGCCGCACTCATCTTGCCGCTTAGCTCTGAACCAAAGGCCAACTCGGTCTTTTCTGTTGCCGTCGGATTTTTGCCGATCATCTGGGTTTTCAGGGCTACGACGCCATCTTTCGTTAAACTGAGGCTGGCATCACCATTCAACAACGCGCCCTTCGCACTCTGAACAGCAAACTTGATCTGAGGCGCATCGATATTGCTGAGCTCCTTAATGTTCGCTTTCATCGAAACATCGAGTCCGAGTCCATTCATAAGATCGTCCGGATCCGACGCGACCAAATTAGCTAGGGAAACATCTCCGATAAGATCGACCGATTCCCCCTGGTTCCCTTGAGATTGAATTGAAAGCTGGGAGTTAAGTTTCCCGATCGTCCCCTCTCCAATAAGGTTCTGCCAGTCCGCCAAATTCAAGTCCGTCACATTCACTTTAAGTTTGGCGTCAGACAGCCCCATTTTTTCGCCACCAAGACGAAGTGTGAGCGGGCCTTCAGTCAGAGCTGTAATCATAGGATTCCCTCCCTGATTGGCGCTTAAATTCAACGATTGGAGATTGAACGTTGAATTCGCCATATCCGCAGCCAGAGCCACAGCAAGCGCAACAGATAACTCGGGCGATTTACCAGATTCATTCTCAAGTTGGATCTGTTTCCCATCCAGAGCGAGATCGAAGACGAGAGATTCACCCGATGAGGCAACAGTGATCCCGCCTTGAGCACTCACACTCGGCGCACCAAATGAAAATCCGATGAGGTCTTTAAATTGGTTCAGGAGATTCTGATTGATTCCGTCAATGCGATATTCCAGTTCAGCACTCCCAGACTCGAGATCCAGTGGGCCAGTAACCTGAATGGTTCCAAGCCCTGCGCCGGCCTTAGAGATCGAGAGTTCCAAGGGGTCCAAACGTTGCCCATCCAGCTTTCCTGTTAAGTCTAGGCGGTTCTCAGCGAAATCCGAAAACGCCCCCGTCACGGTTCCAACGATAAACGCTAGTGATGTCTCGAACGAGGTCGGCACGAGCGCTTCGTTCAGAGCGACCGTCGTCTTTTCATCCAGTTGCGCCTCGAGCCGGCTCTCTTGTCCTGATTCAGTAATTAAGAGCAAAACATTTCCGCTCACCGATAAGGTAGCGCTCGCAGCGTTAGCGACTTGATCGACTTCCACATTCAGGCCAGAGACCTCATAAACAGCGTTCGATCCACCTTGACCTTCAACCCTAATGCGCAACTGACTGTCAGCCACTTTGAGTCGCTTCAAATCGACACTTGGCGTCTCGGATTCTTCGGGAGCCGGGCCACTCAAGGCCTCGAGAATCGGGTCGATGTTGAGACTGCCGTCGGCCTTCATGACCAGTTCTAGGTTCACTCCTTCTACGGTCAAATCCGAAGCAACGATTTGCCCACCCAGAATTTTCATCAAATCATATCCAACGGAAAGCTTCTCAACCGAAACGAGGGTGTCCTCGTCCTCCGGAGTCAATTTGAAGTCCTCAACCTCCAGAGATGATGAGAGCAAGCCAGCAACTCGGCTTGCTTCCATGGAAGAGTTGAGCGCACTCCCGGCGGCTGGCAGAACGGTGCCCGTGATAAACCATGAACTGGTGAGGATCAGGATCCCCCCAACGATAAGAATAGCCCCGCCCACAAAAAGAGCAGCGAGAATACGGAAAATGCCTGATTTCTTCTTCGGCTTAGCCTGTTCTGTAGGCTTTTCTGGTTGATCTGATTTCATAACGTTTCGAGTTCGATTCCTTGACAGCTTTCCCTAGGAAGAAACTAGATTTCATGGGGAGTGCCGGCAAGTCACAATATGATCGCGCTTAGATGGAAAAAAGGCCGGAATGCCTACGACATTCCGGCCAGTAACACCACACTCACCAAACTCTTTCCAACTAAGAGTGGGTTTATCATAACTCCAGACCAGCAGCGCGGCATCAGTACAAGTACTGAAAAGTAAAGTCCCCCAGCTGAAGGACAAAGGGACAACCTAGGGCAGCGAGCCAGCCCGAATTACGGAATAAAAGACGGCCGGTCCCAATCCGAGATCTTCATCGACTACAACGACAGGAGAAGTCGACCCTGGCTCGATAGTCAGCTCACGAAAAATCTCCCAATTTCTCAGATCCACCGAACGTCGAATCGCGTAAACACCGGCATCACCGGAAAATTCAAAGGATCGTGAGCCTCCGAGCGTCGGTGGCAGCGGCCGGATCTCATGCCCACCGAGGATCAAGGTTCCACTGTTCTTCAATACATCTGTCGTCGGTCTGAGCACCGAAACGGTCGAAGGGATCCGGGCTGCGTTCAGGGGGTTTGCACTGATATCCAATTCACGAAGTGAAGGCAGGGTGCGATCGAGCTCGAAATTTGGCAGTTGGTTTCCTCCGAGGCTGAGAACCTGCAGCCTTTCCCACTCCTCCACGAAACTCAGGTCAGTGAGAGCGTTATGATCCAGATGAAGCTCTTGAAGCTCAGTCCAGCTTTCAGGAAACAAGAGCTTGGTTATCCCATTCCCCGTCAATCGCAACACTTTCAAGTTCGACAATGATTCAAGAAAACTTAAATCAAGAACCCCATCGACCGACTCGAGATCGAGAACCGACTCAAGTTCGAGTACCTCGAGCTCATTGGCAGATTCCAATCCAGCAAGATTCTGAATGGGGCTAAAACTCTCTCCAAATTCATCTCGTGTTATCCGCAACTGATTAAACCCGGAAAAATCTGGGACCACTGCGAGATCTAGGGGAAGTCCCAACCTTTGTCGTATCACAAATGCCAAAGTCTGATCGGGAATACCAAGCAGTCCTGAGGGTTCTTGAGACAGGTCAATCAGACCATTGAGCCACGTGCTCACAACAGTACGCCCCGCAGGGGCTTCAATGATGTCCAACAACGCAATCACATCCAGATCTCCGTCCCCATCGACATCAGCAAGCTCCAGCTGATGAAGCATGCTGTTTTCATCGAAGATGCGAATATCTGAGGTCTGCAATGTTCCGTCCGATGACAACCATACATTCGGACATTCATCACATCCCGCCCCAGATGAGACCAAGTCTGTATCCAAATCGTTATCGAGGTCTCCTGCCCGATTCAATGGTTGGTAGCTTCCGATGATTTCCGATTCACCAGCAAAAGCTCCATCGCCCGGATTGGACCAGAACAGATTCTGTCCCCCCGAATGGGAAGCCATCAGGTCAAGATCCGTGTCGTTGTCGAAATCCCCTAGCAGCACACTCGAGAAATCACCTCCGTCGGGCTCTGGCAGCCACTCGCCCAACGCTTCGAAGTTGCCTTCCCCATCATTCGACCATACGAGAGCTCCCTCTCCCTCGTAGATACTGAGGAGATCTAGATCCAGATCGCCATCAAGATCACCTAACTGAGCCGCACGAACCTGTCCCGGTCCTGTCGACAAGAAAGGGCCCTGTTCAAAGGACCCGTCACCGTCATTGATCCATAATTGATATCCGGCTCCCGGCACATTCACGGGAAGGCTCACGGGATTGTTGATCGCGACGACCACATCAACATCCCCATCCGCGTCAACGTCGCCGATCGCAATTGGCCCCGATCGAATCGCGGCTGCCTCACGCGGAACGAACCCATGGTCTCCTTCATTTTCGAAGAGCAAGACTCGGCCGTCTGAGTAGCTGATCCAAAGATCCGTATCCCCATCCTGATCGAAATCAAGCCCATCCAATTCGAATCCACCGTCCAGACTTAAGACCTCGACAGACTCGCTAAAGACACCGCTCCCGTCGTTGAGGTACGCGTTAATTCTCCCCGGAAGGGCCACCAAGATATCGACTCGAGCATCTCCATCGACATGAGCCAACTGAAATTCTCCTTGCCCTAAGGGCAGCAGGATCTCCTGCGCTCCTGGTTTAAAGCTAAGCTCAGCTTCAAGGACGCCATGCCCGAGAAGGCAGCTTAGCAAACTCAAGAGAAGGCGTTCGCAGCCCAACCGATTCGCCGACAACTCAGTGCCTCCTCTCGTATTTAGCCTTAACATTCCGGCGTGCCTTCCACGATCGGGCTCATGTCTACATCGTCTCGTCGTTTCACCTTTTCTGTCTATTCGCCCAAGAAAAATCGAGTCCTTCTACGAGCATTCTTCATACCATATTGCTCGCCCTAAATTCGGGAATCTGAAACAGTCGCGAAAACTTGCTTCAGCCCTCTCTCCTCATTTCAATATAGACAGAATCGGGTCCCAGATTCAACGGGAAAGGAAACTCGGGAGCCGCTCAAATTCACATCCATCTCGAAACAGATCCAAGGATGAATTGAATCAACGAGAGAAGGCTTTAAGCTCCCAAAAACCGCTAACAACAGCCAAATGAAAGTAAAGAGATGCCCCGCAGGAGCATTCGATTTCGTTTAGACTTTCTTTGAAACTGCGATGACTGCTGAAACCATTCCAACCCAACCCACAATTCTCACCACAACCGTTGGCTCTTACCCGGTCCCACAGTGGCTCTCCCATTCTCCATCCGAACAAGCACTCCGGGATGCTACCAGAGTCATCTTCGATACTCAGCGACAGGCTGGTATCGACCTCCCAACAGACGGTGAACTCTACCGTTTCGACGTCAACCACCCAGACACGAATGGGATGATCGATTACTTCGTCTCCCAACTTGGTGGGTGCCAGATCGGAGCCAATCGATCTCAGAGTGAACGTTTCGCCGCCAAGCAGGAAATGCAATTCCGAGCGAAGCCGGCCGCCGTTGTTACAGATGTACTTTCAGAAGGCAGACTCAATCTTCTATCAGACTGCCAACGGGCAGCCTCCTTGGCCGGGGGCCCCTTCAAGTTCACGGTGACAAGCCCCTACATGCTCGCACGGACCCTACTCGATCAACACTACAAAAGCTTCGACGAACTAACGCTCTCTCTAGCGGATATTCTAGCCTCACAAATTGAGGGGCTCCCCACCAGTTGTCTCCAGATCGATGAAGCAAACATACCCGGTAATCCCGAACATGGCCCCCTTGCGGCTGAAGCGATGAACCGCATTCTCGATCGATTCAACGGCCAGACAGGCGTGCATTTTTGCTTCGGAAATTACGGAGGACAGACCATTCAATCCGGCACTTGGGCTTCCTTGATTGCTTTCCTTAATTCACTTCGAACGGATCACCTCGTCCTGGAATTGGCGCATCGCCCCAAAGACGACCTGCACGCCCTGGCAGAAATTCGCTCAGACATCGGACTAGGACTTGGCGTGGTAGACATCAAAATCAATCACGTTGAATCAGCGGATGAGATTGCTCGAGATCTTGAACAGGCCGCTCGCCTCCTCGGCCATGAACGGATCAAATACATCCATCCCGACTGTGGGTTCTGGATGTTGCAACGTTCCGTCGCAGATCGAAAAATCGCCGCCCTCGCGAATGGGCGCGATCGTTTTCTCGGAATCACGACCCACAGGTAGCAACGCATTGCCGTTACCGCTCCAAGCAACTGGATTCCAATGCCATCGTCGCGACCTAACATACTCTTCATCACGACGGATCAACAACGATTCGATCACCTTGGCTTCAAGGGGCTTGATGCGATCTCCACGCCGCACCTCGATCGCCTCGCAAAAGAAGGCATCCATTTCGATCGGGCCTACTGCCCATCCCCAATCTGCACCCCCACCCGGGTCTCCTTACTCACGGGACGCTACCCATCGTCACATGGCGCCTATACCATCGGCGTGACGCCCAAACCCTTTCCCGGCCCCACTCTTCCAGAACGACTCGGATTAAATGGATACCGGACGGCGTTATTTGGGAAAACACACTTTGTTCGACGTGAGGACGAAGCCAGTCATATGTTTCAGGGCAAGACCCCGGACTCAAACATTTTCCATCACTGGCACGGTCCCTATTTGGGCTTTCAGGAAATTGAGACAAGTACCGGACACACGACCAATAATGTACCCGCAATGCACTACCGCGCCTTTCTCGAGAGGGCTGGAGTCGACTACCGTGAGTGGTTTCCTCAAATGCGAGGGGCCTACAATCATCATGCCTGTGGCGCTTGGGACATCCCTTCGCAATACCACGATTCACACTGGGTCGCCGATCGCACCAATGCATTCATAAGGCGCCAAACTCAAGATGAGCCCTGGTTCTGCTGGACAAGCTTCCAGGACCCACACGAACCCCACCTCTGCCCCGAGCCCTGGTTCGGTAAAGTTCAGACAGACAAGCTATCTCTCTACGAAGGCTATCGACCGGGCGAATTCGACTCCAAGCCCGAAATCTATCGCATGTGCCTTGAGAAAGACTTCGGCCCACTCAACGACGCCATCGGAGCTCCCAAAACACTCGGCGGTGCGATCCGGGACGAGGCAACCGTTCCTTCCTGCTTTGGCGAACCCGATAAAGATGCACAGGCCATGACGGCCCTTCAGGCTACTCTGGGTATGATCGCGTTCTTGGACGATCGCCTAGGGGCAATTCTGGACACGCTAAAAGAAACGGGCCAAGACGAGAATACCATCGTCGTCTGGACATCCGACCACGGTGAAATGCATGGACACCATGGTCTTTGGGGCAAAGGACTCCCCGCATTCGAAGACGCCCAGCGAGTCCCCCTCATCATCTGGGCTCCCAATCGCTTTCCAGCTCGAGGATCAATCGAGGGGCTTGCGAACCTCGTGGACCTTCCTAGAACCTTCTTGAAACAGGCTCAGACTCCCATTCCAGAATGTTGGCAAGGCCAAGACCTCAGCCCAGTTTTGGAAGCGACGGCAGACACCGTTCAAGATGCAGTGCTTATAGAATTGAGAGCTACCGAGAAGACGCTCAATCAGCATACGCTGGTGACAGATCGATTTAAGCTTGTCGTCTATAAACATACCGAAGAGGCCGAGTTATACGACCTGAAGACAGATCCCAATCAGTATACCAACCTGTGGAACGACGCCGCTTACGCAAACGAGCGCCACGCTCTCTTGCTCCGACTCGCCCAGTTCCATATGGAACGCGAACCCATTGGTCCGAAGCGCGTGAGTTTCGCCTAGTAGCCAATCATTCTCCGGAAATGAGTACTGTATCCGGAAAGGCAGCATGCCACCCAAACCAGAACGCCCGATGAGCCGGGATTCTCAACCATTTGCTTCCATCGTCCGCATGCAGTGCTGATTCCTCCACCCTCCATTTCCGCCCCGACGCGTCGAAGACATGTTGATCGACCAATCGTCTGTCCCCACCTATTTTGCCCGATCCTGCATACGCGTGAAACCCGCCGATCCCATTCGGAATCACCACGATATTCGTTCCGGCATAGTGCCCCTCATAACCTCCGTTCTGACTGAGAAAATCGATCCCCAGCGCGAACCGCTTCCTTTCCGGGCCGATTTCTAGTCCAAGCACCTCGGCCTTATTCTTCAATCGCGCATCTGCTCCGGGAACGGGAAACATCAATGCATCCGTGGCAAAGTAGTCGCGGTAGGCAGCCCCCTCGGAATAATCCCGACGAAACCCTGTTTCCTCCGCCAACACGAGGGTTGAAGGATACCGTCTCTTCCACTCTCCCCAGGTACTCTTTACAACGCTACGCTTGCGGAGGCGAATCCCTTTCCCGACGAGAGGACCAACAACCGGTTCCCCCTCGAGCGTGCTCCACAGCGATTGCGTGGCTTCATCAAACATGAGCTTATTGGAGCGATAGAGAAATCCACTGGTTCCCAGGCGATGAAGGACCCCTTGATGATTTGTTTCATAGAGAATCACGGAACCACATAGCGTGCAGTAGACCCCAGCTAGCTCAACACCTTGAAGCTGGGCGACAAACATCTCGTGCCAGGCGAGTATTCTCTGGGGGTAAGCATACGCCTGATTCTTTACAACAATGCCAAAAACGACATTGTCATCCTGCAAATAGCGCACACTCTCTGAATCGACCATCCGCGGGGCCCGAAGGGGTGGAATACCGTTCTGCCGAACACCACCCCAAACGATCTCATCGTAACGGATTCGGTGCTCCTGTTCGGGGCGAAAATACGCTCTAAACCGCGGGTCGATTCCCGCATGGAGCTCCCGCTTTAGTTCGAGTGAGCTACTGGAATACTCATTCGGTCGATTCCACAGCCAGCGGACCCAAGCCCCCCAACTGTTACCGACGCGGGCCTCAGTTTTAGATTCGATCAGTGAGACGAGTTGGTTTTGCAACTCCCCCGGCTGTACAGAACGGAGGATCTCCACAACTTTACCCGCTGAGTCGTCCCGCCAGTTCGCCTCAATGACAGACAGAGCAGCCGTTCGACGAGCTTTGTTGCCCTGCACTAGCTGAAGCCAAGGCGCTATGTTCCCTTGCTGAGCCAACTCAGGAGTCGCGGCGGGAACAAGCAGAGAAAGCAGTCCACAGTTTACCGAAATCCAACTCAAAAACAGGCGACTGTACGTGTTCACAAATACATGACACCCGAAGCTTCAAAAAATTCCCTCACGGCCTCTCTCGAATGCAACACAAGGGAACCTTCTCAAGAAACAAAGTAAGCCTTCATCTCTCGAGTAGACTCAGATAGTCGACGGAAAAGTAGCCCGCGCTCTTGTCCGGTTCTGTGTCGCTAGATGAGGCCTCTCGAATGAACCCACCTAAACGCACCACACCCGACGGCAGTCGTGCTGCCTTCTTCGAGATCGCGACGGGAATGGGCGCATCCCCAGCTCCTTTAAACTGATACATCGAGAACTGCTCATAGATCGGCAGCATCATATAGGTTGTGACTGAGCCCGACTGAATTGGAATCATGACAAATGAACTGAATTTCTCCTGAGACCGAGAGTAGATCACCTGCCCCTCAACGATGATTCCGTTCTTTCCACCCACAGCTCCACCAAGTGCCGACGGTTCAAGTTTTTGAGGGCGACTCCGTCTGAATTTCCTTCGAAGCGTCGGATCCAAGCGAGCAACCACCGTTTCCCGATCTGCTTCGTTGAGCTCCATCAGCATCATCTCGAAATAGAGCGCAGATTGACGAAGGTTCGAGAGTCGACCTGTCGCCTTCGACAACTCCCCGGCCGTGATCAACCCATCGCCTGCGCGCGAGAACAAGTTGTAGAATCGCCCTCCATTGTCCAGCGCTGCCAATGCACCGCGAACCGTCTTGTAAGGGATTAGTTTCTTCATATCTCTCCTCAGTGTACAGCCTCGAACAATTCCCCAAAGAAAAGCTTCATATGAGCCCAAGATCGTCGATCAGCCGTTTCGCTATAGGCTGCGCCCGGTGAAGGGTCCGTCCCCGCTTCACGCTTTGTGAACGAGTGAGCGGCGCCCCCATAAGAAACCATCTGCCAATCAACCTTTCATTGCTTCATTTCACGCACGAAGCCCGCGATGTTTGCCATAAATAGCAGGCCAACGATCATACCGAAGACCGATCGCGCGCTCATACTCCATTCTCCATGCCTCATCTCCTCAACGCTAAAGCAAGGCCTCGAAGTGGAAAAGAGAATATACGATTACGGAGCTGCCCGACGTTCGCTGCCCCGTTCTTTCAAGCCTCTTCCGGCAATCAGTCGACCTATTCGGGATAAAGCGACCACGCCGTCATTAGACAGCATTTGTCCCACCCAGCCGGCTACACTGCTTCTTTAGCAATGGCGGCCTTCACGAGTAAACAGAACTGGCTTTTCCCTCCGGAGAAGCCCCTAAAGGATCGCTTCGCTCCCGAGTTCTTTCAGAGCATCCCCAAGAATCCTGGCGTTTACTTCCTACGCGATGCGGAGGGTAAGACCTTATACGTTGGACAATCTCGGAATCTGAGACAACGAATTCTCTCGTACAAGAACGCACATCCAAATCATTCCCCCCGGCGAACTCTACGCCTCATCAGACTGGTAAGATCAATCGATTGGGAAACTTGCGATTCGGCGTTGGCTGCAATCTTGCGAGAAGACGAACTACTACGCACCTTGAAGCCGCAATTCAATAGAGCGAATGTTTACCCAGAAGGCTACCGCTACCTGAAAATACTATCGGGAAAGTCCAGTCTAACGATTCAAGAGCAAGCAAAGTTGCCAAATAGCAGCATTGGATTTGGTGCCTTCAAGGGATCCCATACTCGAGCCTTGGCAGCACTCGGCCGAGTGTTATTTCGCATTCAAAACGGCAAGCCACACTGGTGGCAAATTCCCTCTCATCTGCTCCGTCCAACGAGAAAACTGAAAATTGATCTCGACCCTTCACCATATCAAGAACTGCCAGAGCATTTTCGAAAGACGGTTATCGAATACCTTTCCGGCACATCGCGCCTTCTGGTCGACGTCTTACTCGAAGCCTCCGTAATCTTCTCGGATATGAGCCCATTCGACACCGACTTCCTCACCAACGATCTCCTAGAAGTCGATCACTTTTTCACGGCCAATACGCAACGCAATTGGCAGCTATGCCGAATGGCACAAAAGCAGGGATCGCTTGTCGACGCGATGGAGTTAAACGCTCTTTTGATTCAGGCCAGAAACCTAGCTTAAGGGAGTAGGAGGTTTCTCCGACGAATCTGAAATCCGCCAGCCGGGGCGAATGTCATCGTCGTTCACCTTGGCTTGACTCCCCTGCTCGGCATACAATCCGGCCAACAGCCCGACCATTGCAGCATTGTCTGTCGAGAGCCCTGGGACGGATAGCCTCAGACTCAAACCTTCTTCCTCACAAGCCGCCTTAAGCGCGGCTCTTAGACCGCGATTGCAGGTAACCCCGCCTGAGGCAGTAACACAGCGGTGCCCCAAGCGCCGAGTAGCTCTTATCGTCTTCGTCACCAGCACGTCGATAATCGCCTTTTGAACACTTGCGCAAAGATCTCTGACGGAACGACCGTCCTCCAAGATCTGAGGATTCTTCTCAAGAAAATAGCGAACCGACGTTTTCAGCCCGCTGAAACTAAAGTCATCCCCCTTGTCCTTCAACATCGGACGCGGAAATGCATACGCAGCCGGATTTCCCTCTGCTGCCAATCGATCCACCTCAGGTCCCCCAGGATAGGGCAAGCCAATCAACTTCGCGGTCTTGTCAAAACACTCCCCCGCAGCATCATCGATCGTTCCACCGAGGACCGAGTGACGAAGCAGCGCGGCAACCTCTACCAGCATGGTGTGACCGCCACTCACAATGAGAGAAACAGAAGGTTCGAAAGAATCAAAATCAGCCGTTAGCGGTTCCCCGTCCACCCAGGACGAATACAAGTGAGCCTCGTGATGATGCAGTCCGAGAAACGGAAGATTTCGAGAAAAAGCGAACCCTTGTGCTGCTCGAAATCCAATCATGAGTGCCGGAGGAAGCCCCGGGCCCCTCGTCGCGGCAACAAGCTCCACATCCGTGGGCCGCAATCCAGCCGTTCGAAACGCCGACTCGACAACCGGGGCAAGGTTCTTCAAGTGTTGACGAGCAGCAATTTCGGGAACAACACCACCGTAAATCTTGTGGGTGTCAATCTGAGAAGAAACTGCATTCGATCGAACAACGCCGTTCTCGACGAGTGCGACACTCGTCTCGTCGCAGCTCGTTTCAAAAGCCAGAATGATCAAAACTTTTGTTTGCCTTTAGTTCGATCGACCACACGATGAACCGTGAAACGAACCCCTATTGTTGGGCAACTTGGTCGACACCATTCTCTACCCGGGAAGAGTAAAGTCGGATTCCTTTTAAGATATCCTTTGCCCGGTCTAGTTGCTTGTCCTTGGTATGCCTCACTCGATCCTTCTCTTCGACGCTCAGGTTGGTCAATGCGTCTACCCCTCCTGGAGATCGTTGGAGAAACAAGGCCTCGTGATCTTCGTTACTGATCTTGACGAGGATATCTGGCGTGATGCCATTTTCATGAATGATCTTTTCACTCGGCGTGTAATATTTTGCTGTAGTGAGCCTCAAGGCCGAACCATCGGGAAGCGGAAGAATGCTTTGAACAGACCCTTTGCCGAAAGTCTGATCTCCTAGAATAATGGCGCGACCGACGTCCTGCAGGCAGCCTGAGACGATTTCGGATGCACTCGCACTTCCCCGATTAACCAAAACGACCATTGGGATATCGAGGATCGGACGGCGGGCTCGGGCGTAACGTTCCGAACGCATCTCGCGCCGACGACCTTGCGTGAAAACGATCAACTGACCTCGTTCGAGAAATTTCTCGCTCACGCCCACAGCCTGCTCGAGCAGACCACCCGGGTTATCCCGCAGATCAAGAATCAAGGATTCCATCCCCTGATCTTGCAAGCGATCCAATGCCCGCTGCAGATCATCGCTTGTCTTTTCCCCAAACTGAGTGATCCAGATGTAGCCCACCTTGTCTTCGCTGAGCTCAAACTCAGAGCCCCCTTGGAGATCTTTCACCGTCTGCAGCTTGATGACTGCTCGCATCAACGAGATATCCTTGACAGCTCCAGATGCAGGCCTGGACACCGTGATGTTCACCTCTGAACCAGGCTCACCTCGAAGTCGCTGCACGGCCTCCTGCAAGGTGATCCGCTCGGAATTTCGGCCTTCGATCCTGATAATTCGATCGCCGGAAAGGACTCCAGCTCGCATTGCAGGTGTGTCCGCCATAGGAGAAATGACGGTCAGGTATCCGTCCCGCTGACCAACCACGATTCCAACGCCGCCAAAGGCTCCCTCCGTATCCTTGCGCAGTTCGTCATATTTGATCGGCTCCATGAACTCGCTGTGCGGATCCAAGGAGTCGAGCATCCCTTTCAAGGCACTCCGAATCAGCGAGGCGTATGACAGCCCCTCACCATCGACATAGTCACCTCGCACTCGTTCCAATACGCGAGAAAACAGCTCCAGATTCTGATAGAGATCATCCTCGGTCGCTGCCTCAGCCGAGTAACGGTAGATCAAGACCCCAAAGAGAAGGTTCAACCCTAGGATCACCGAAACAGAAGAATAAATTATGCGCCGTTTCATTGATTTCGTCGCCATTTGGCCGCAAATCCTAAGCCAAATTAACCACAAAAAGCCGTAATAGCAAGGAACGCATCCTAGCTTAAACAAGCCTATTGGGCTCAGAAGGCGATGGGCTACGGTGCCTATTCCGAGTTGCCGAGCATCCACTCGATAAAGGGAAGGTCGGATTTGACCGTGATCTTGGGATTCGGAGAGCTGCTCTCGACCAACGCCACGGGCTGTCCTATTGCTTCACAAGCGGCTGTGTCATCGGTCACGCTGATGCCATTTTCCCTCACGTGAGCCATCGCCTTCAGTATCACGTCCCGGCGAAACACTTGGGGTGTTTGCACAGCCCACAGTCGAGAACGGTCCACGTTGGACTCGATATTCTCGTCGCTGGTTGCCAGCTTTAGGGTATCGGTGACTCGATTGGCTGCCACACTGGCACCGGAAGCAGATGCCCGAGCGCAACATGCGTCGACAATCTCCTCGGTGACACAGGGACGGGCGCCATCATGGATCAGGACGAGCTTGGAAAGAGGATTTGTCGCGACCACGCCATTCCACACAGAATCCTGACGTTCCTTTCCCCCGTGAACCAACTTGAAGCCGGTTTGAGCATCGATCAGTTCGGCGACAGCTTGAAACTCTGATTCTCTCCCTCCACGAATAACTACAATGACTTCACTGATTGAAGCGCACCGGTCGAAGCGACGCCAGGTGTGGGCAATGATTGGCATCTCGCGCGCCTTCAGGAAAAGCTTATCAACCTCTCCCCCCATACGCGTCCCCTTGCCCGCCGCAACGATGACCACTGAATGCATCTCTGAGAATTAGCAGTCTCGGAGAAAAGATCGAGACTATTCCCGAATCCTCGGCCCCAAACCAATCAGCCCGTCCAGCGCCTAGAACAACAACCAGTAAGCACCGATTGCGACACAAATCAACGAAACGCCAAGCCGGATACGGGCAGCCGGGATCACCCCGCCCAGCGATGGCTTGGAATAGAGAAGCCCGACGGCATAACAAAACGACGACATGGCGATCAAGATGCCCCCATTGTAGGCTGCCAGGTAGGCGAGCACCTCAATGGGATTCTGCAGCGCAAACATCGGGACGAGACCGATCAAATGGGTCGCTCCGGCAGTGCCGTGAAGAAAGCCAAATCCGATGGCCGCCTTGCCTTCTGGATGTTCGCGAATCTCAGTCCAAGACAACATCTGAGAAGGGGGATTTGTTTCTGATGCGCTTGCATCCCATGGCTGGTGACGTCTCAATAGCATCCACGCCCCCATCAAGATGAGAGCCACGCCTACCATGCGCTCGGCGAACATGGAAATGGCTCCAATGAATCCCGTCTCGCGAATTAAAAAGTAGAGCAACCCGATCAAGGTCAACCCTCCGGCATGTCCGAGGGCCCAAATACCGCCGTAATACCAGGCCCCCCCCGGACGTTGCGTACGGACCGCTAACCCTGCAGCGAGATGATCCGGCCCCGCAAAGACATGGAGGACACCAGCGACAAAACCAAGAACCAAAGCAGCCATATCAGAGGCCGTCTAGAGAGAGGTCGGTCAGGATTCTTGTATTCGTTCGCATACTTAACAGTTCTTTGAGAGGTGTATGGCCTTTACCCTGCAATGCATCCCGCAGAACCGGAGCTTTTCCTGCCCCCGAAACAATCAGCCAAACCTCCCGAGCTTGCCGGAAAACAGGATAGCTGAGCGTAATTCGATTCGGCGGCGGTTTGCTTGCGATAACATCATAGCACGGTTCCGTCCGATTCAAATCAGAATCACGATTCTCTGGAAACAATGAGGCTATATGTCCGTCTTCGCCCATCCCGAGGAACGCAAAATCAAACACCGGAACCTCACTGTCGCCGCCACCAAAATATTGGCGAATCATCGCTTGGCCTTCCTGGCTCATGAGCGCTGGCTCTTTGCCCCCCGCAAATGGAAATTTTTGCGAATCCTTCACCCCCAACGGTCCAAACAAAAGGTCCTGCGCCAAGCGAAAGTTACTCGCAGCATCTTCGAGTGGAACGCACCGCTCGTCGGCCCAAAAGAAATCGAGTTCTTCCCATGCAACCTTTCGCGACTCAGATTTTGAAACGAGCTCACGGTAAACAACTTCCGTAATCCGTCCTCCTGAGAGAGCAACCGAACGTCTCCCTGCTCCACCTTCCACTGCTGAAAGAAAACGTTCTGCAACGCCAGACGCCAATTCTTGCGGATTGGAATACTGCCAAGCAGTCCAGCGATCAGCGCTGACTTCTATCGGTTTACTCATGATGCTCAAACGATATCATTTGAAGGAATCCTATTTCTCGGGATTGACCCATGCATGCCCCTCAAGTCCCAAGAGCTCATCCGCAGCCTCGGGCCCCCACGTGCCCGCAGCGTAGAACTCACGATTGCTGAGTGCCTGGTTCTTCCAAGCGTTGCGAATGTCGTCGACGAAAGCCCACGCCGTTTCAACTTCGTCTCGCCGAATGAACAAAGTTGAGTCCCCTGCGACCGCTTCAAGTAAGAGGCGCTCATAGGCCTCAGGTGTATAGGCCCCAAAAACCGTGTCATACCGAAAGTCCATCAATACTGGGTCCAAACGCGAGCTATTGCCTGGCACCTTTCCGTTGAAGCCGAGACAAATTCCCTCCCGCGGCTGCAACCGCAACACCAGAGAATTGGCCTCGATCTTCGATGCTTTATTGGCCGCAAAAAGCACATTCGGAACCGGCCTAAACTGCACTCGGATTTCACTCGCACTGAGCGGAAGGTTCTTTCCTGTTCGCAAGTAGAACGGCACCCCAGACCAACGCCAATTATCGATCAAGACCTTCAACGCAACAAAGGTTTCGACGTTCGATGCAGGTGATACCTTTTCTTCCGTCCGGTAGGCGGGACGATTCTCGCCATTCACTTCGCCCCCAAAATACTGTCCTCGGACTACTTGCTTCGCAACATCAGCCGAGCTGAGAGGACGGATGGACTGCAGTAGTTTCACCTTCTCGTCACGAATCGCCTCCGCATCCAAAGATCCGGGTGGCTCCATCCCGACCAAAGCGAGCACTTGCAGCAGGTGGTTTTGCACCATGTCTCTTAACGCACCCGCTTCCTCGTAATACCCTCCCCGACTGCCGACACCCAAGTTTTCGCTGACGGTGATTTGAATATGATCAATGGACTGACGATTCCAGAGGCCTTCGAAAATGGCATTCGAGAAGCGGAAGGCCAGAATGTTTTGAACAGTCTCTTTGCCGAGATAGTGATCAATTCGAAACACCTGTTTCTCGTGCAAATACTCGGTGATTTGGTGGTTGAGCTCTCGCGCAGATTCCAGATCATGCCCGAAGGGTTTCTCAATCACAACTCGTTGCCAGTGCTCGGTCTGGGAATCCTTGTTCACCATTCCATGCTCGTACAAGCGCTTTACCACTTCAGCGAACTGGCTTGGGGAAACCGCCAAGTAGAATAGAAGATTCTTCGCGAGATTCTCGTCATTGAAACTCTCGAGGTGCTCGCGCAGGCCATCGTAAGAATCCCCATCCGTGAGATCTCCTCTGCAATAAGAAATCAAGTTCTCAAACTCCGCCCAAACCGGAGCATCCACCTTCTTCGATCGCGAGTATTTTCCGAGGGCTTCACGTAGTTCGGCTCGCCAGGATTCGTCCGTCTTTTCGCGCCTAGCAACGCCTACGATCCGAACGGGTCGCGGCAACTGCCCTCCGCAATAGAGGTGGTAAAGCGCAGGAATGAGCTTTCGAGAGGTCAAGTCCCCGCTCGCTCCAAAGATCACGATAGTACACGGGGTCACCTCCCGGTTCTCCCCGTCATTCCGACAACTCAAGAGCTCATCAAGCTGAGTCAATTCTTCCATATCTTTCTAAGTTAGGAGCAAACACGATTTGTGGCGATCGCCCCTGAATGAAACTTTTCTCCCTGAAAGATGAAACCTGTTCATCCCCCCTCTTTTCCTGCGACTAGGATCTGTAGTGAGCCATGAAACCAGGACCGTCCGAGGCGAGATCTTTCGCTCGTTGCCTGGCCAGAAGTCGGCCATATTGCGCCACATCCGCCGCCAGCATTAACAATCGGTTGTTCAAGTTCTCACCGATTGCGTTCCCATCTTCGAAATCCGCCTTCTCATGAAACGAGACTCCGTAGGGCATACTCCAAGCGTAACACTGGCGGGCAACCGTCCGGATTTGATCATGAACGGTCAAGCCCTTCTCGTAGGACCCCACAACCGAGCCGAAGAGTTTCCCTCCATACTCTTTCCAAAAATGATCGAGGAAGTTCTTCGTCGCACCACTCATGCAGCCGTGATAGTCGGGTGTTCCGATGATGATAGCGTCCGCCTGAACAACTCTCTCCTTGATACCCGGGAACGACTCCGAGGAGTATGAGGTCTTGACATCGAAAAGCGGCAAGGGCTCGTCAGCACAATCGAATAGATCTACCTGACAGCCTTCCGCAACCAGCAGGTCTTGCAGTTGAACCATCACCGTCCGGGTCGTGGACTCCTTGGCAAGGTTTCCGACCACGAGCAATGCGTTTAACGGTTTTCCTTCTTCACTCATTCTTTCGTTCTTCTCCTTGATGATTCTTAGTGAACTTCGACGATCGCCTTGATAACACCCGTTTCAGGCCTCGTGTAGGCCGGAAAATCTGCAATCAAGTCTTGGAAGCTTGAGCGATGCGTAATCCAAGGCTTCGTATCAATCACACCCTCCTCAATAAGTCCAATGATCCGTGTAAAATCAGTCGGCAGCGCGTTGCGTGAGGACATCAGGGTCATTTCTCGTCGATGAATGAGCGGATGGCTGAAGCAAATCTCTTTCGTCGTAATCCCAACAAAGACGAGTCGACCAGTGTGGCCCACGTAGTTGCTGGCATGGGACATCGAATGATTGCTCCCCGTTGCATCAAACACGACAGTGAAGAGGTTTCCCTCAGTAATTGCTTCAAACTGAGCCAGCTCACTTCCATCCCCTTTTCCCAGCACCACGTGGTCAACACCCATCGTTTCCTTACAAAACTCCAAACGTTTTTCATTGAGATCTAGCACCGTAATTCTCGCGCCCGCGACCTTCGCAAACTCAATCACGGATAGACCAATCGGACCTGCGCCGATCACCAGGATATGTTCCGCTTCCTGAGTTACCGCCCGGTCAACTGCATGGCAACCAATGGCCAAAGTCTCAACGAGCGCGAGTTGATCATAGGTCATCCGCGAGGCCTTATGCAGCTTGCGAGCAGGGACAACAAATTCAGGCCTCAAGCCTCCGTCTGTATGAACTCCGAGAACCTCCAGATTCTCGCAGCAATTCGTTCGCCCCCGGCGACTCGAGAAGCTATTTGGGTTATTCATGTACGGTTCGACCGAACACTGATCGCCCGGAGAAACGTTTTCGACATCGCCCGACACCGCCAGCACCTCAACTCCTAACTCATGCCCCGGAATGACGGGATAGTTAAAGAAGGGCATCTTGCCAAGATAGCCGCTGATGTCCGTTCCACAGACCCCCACCCGATGAACCTTCACACGCGCCTCCCCAGGTTGGAGCTCAGCGGGCTCCGGGATCTCGGCTAGCGTGAATTTCTCAGGAGCATCGAGTCGAATTGCTTTCATTGATTTCTTAGGATCCATCGTAGCGGCTCGAAGCCACGAACTCTTAATCGATCAAACGTTGAAACTCTCCACCATCGAGCCAGACGCCTTTGCAGGTCGAACAATGATCAATCACCACAGAACGGTTCCTTTTGCTGTACACACGGAGCAAAGGCGTCTGATCTTGAGGGCAGTTTCCCCCCTTCCGATCCATACCTGAATCAGAGCCCTTTAGAACCCGTCCTGAAGACGCTTGTTCCTCGATTAATTTCGAAAGCTCATCCTCATCAAACCAGACCCCCTTGCACTGAGAGCATTGATCGACTTCGATTCCACGAATGGAATTCGATTTGAGCGACTCCGTTTCACATTTCGGACATTTCATGCCGGCGTTCTAAACAGAGATCCCCGTTCTATCAAGGGCGTTCAAGAGATTCATCCGCCCTCCTCTTCGCACGCCGCCTCCGGAAGAGCTCGTTCGATTTCTCCCTCCCGATAGCCGAAGCCATCGCCCGAAAGCGTCGACAGATCGACCACGCCGTTGCGGCGACGGTAAAGTCCCGGGTGGACTTTTTCCTCGGCCAAGGAGGCGTCAGGATAGAACTGCATGGCATTCGTCTCCACGCCCATAATCGTGCCAACGTGCGCCGCAAGTTGGACGTGGGGAATCTGGGCCAGCATCGGATTGGTTAGGTCTTGAACCATGAGGGTCATTCCGTGGGCTTTCGCCCAACAGGCACTCAGAATTGCACCGGACTGAGTCTTGCAAGTTTTTAGAGCCACTCCCGTCCACCCCAGCTCACGCCCTAATCGTACCAGTTGCCAGTCATGAGCACTCTCATCTAGAAAAAGTGGCTTCCGAGCAGAAACGCTGTGCACGTCAATCGGGTTCGCTTCCAAATCGTAGGGGAATGGTTGTTCAACATAGAGCAACATTCCGTGAATACGTGGATACTCGTCTCTCAGACGATCCAGGATTTCATTCACGTAGTTCGGTGACGTGACCGTGCAGTTGAAATCAGCCGTCAGCCACGCAACATTTTTTCTTTCTGAAATCTCCCCAATACTCACCAAGCGCTGATAGTCCCAGCCCGCATCATTCCCTCGCAGCTTCACCTTTAAGCATCGAAGTCCATCCCGATCAATCCAATCCTCGAGGAGCACCGGATAGCCGTCATCAGGCTCTGCCCCGGTCAATTCCTCTTTGTGGATGGGATCGAGACCGCCGACAAGATGCCAGGCAGGAAGTGTGGCGCCTGGTTTGGCACTTAGGAAATCTGCTGGAAACCGAGAGCCGAAAGGTTCCCCTTTGGGCCCAGATAGATACTCACTCAAGGGACGGTTCAGAAACTCGGCCCCGTAGGCTTGGTAGATTGGTCGCTCCACGGCACGGCCGAACGCATCATGAAGAGCGATATCGAAGAGCGAGCAGCATACCAGAGCTGCGAGCCATGGCATTTGATCCTCAGCGGCTCGTGATTCATTGAAGGCTTTAAACTCGGAGCATAAGACATCGCGCTGAAAACTCATCCCAACATCGATGGGATCACCGACACAATCAAAACGAGCCCACCCCTTCACGAGTCGAGTGCAAAATTCTTTGAGCGCCTGGTGCCTTCCCTCAAAATCACCATCCTTAGGCCAAACCCATTGAACGCTCAGTGGGGTCTCTCCCCAGCCAGACGTTACCTTCCCGCCTCTGGTTTCAACCGTTAACTTCACCCGAGCCACCGTTACATGGGTCGTGACCTCGGTTCCAAACTTGAGAGGAACCCGTGTCTCAACCGGGAGAAAATAGAGAGAGGCAGCTCTTGGTCGGATATCGCTCGCTTTTGCCATAGTTTGTTCTCTAATAAAACACTCTTAGGGCCTCGACACAAAGATGCAATGGGCTGAATCCGGACAAGACGTTGAGAGACCGCTTGAGGTGGTGTGGTCCGGCCTTCTACCTATTCTCGCTCCAATCTTTGCACCAAGTTGAATCCAAGTCCCATCTACTTCCCGCCGACGGCTTGCTCAGATTCCTTGGCACTAACTAGAAATCGGTGGGCGAGCACAGAGGCAACAACAGCAACAGCCGCACAGATCAGATAAGGTAAGGCCGGCTTCACGGTGTAGAGGGTTGCGGCAAAAATGGGTCCGAATATCCGCGCCAAGGTCCCCGCGCTTTGCGCCACCCCTAAAGTGCTCCCTTGTTCGTTCTCCGGGGCATTCAAAGAGATCATCCCCATCGTCGGCGCACGATTGATTCCGGAGAAGACCGCGAACAAGCCCAG
Source organism: uncultured Verrucomicrobiota bacterium (assembly GCA_964342405.1). GTDB lineage: Bacteria > Verrucomicrobiota > Verrucomicrobiia > Limisphaerales > AAA164-E04 > UBA2970. The sequence goes on from CAYFGX010000064.1 coordinate 22,087, forward strand.
AGCGACCAACATGGCCCCTAGCGATGACATGAAGGGCAAGAGAGCCAAACTTACCGCCACACCAATCAGGCTCAGCGAAATCAAGGCCGGTTCTCCAAATCGTTTAACCAAGCGTCCCACTAGTCCACCCTGCACCATGGCCGCAATAAAGCCGCAATAGGCGAACAAATAGCCTAGTTGGGTCTCATCGTAACTGAATGTACGATCCAACAAGAGCGGCAAGGTACTTTCAAAACAGGCAAAACAAAACGTCGCGAGAAAAAATATTCCGATGAGAAACCCGAGTCTGGGTTGCTGCATGGTGTGTTTCCATTGCTCAAATTTAGGGCGATCAGGAGCTGGCTCGCTGGCTTCCTTGCGGCTCTCAGCCAAGATCGTGCAAGCCAGCACGAAATTCGTTCCACAGATCGCTGCCGCAACCCAGCCCGGCCCCGCCAAACCAAACAGTTTGGCACTGAAGGCCCCAATTGCTGGGCCTAAGATGAAGCCGAATCCAAAGGCCATTCCAATCAACCCCATCCCTTTTGAGCGATTCTCCGTGGTTGTGATATCAGCGATGTAGGCAGATGCGACGGAGAGATTCGCCCCAGCGATTCCTGCGAAAACACGGGAAACTAAGAGCATCCAAAGGCCATTACTGCCCTCAAAACCCGACGCCACTGCGAACAAGATGTATGAAAGGGACGAACCTGCCGTACTCACGAGAATAACGGGACGCCGCCCGATTCGATCCGACAATTTTCCCCACCAAGGCGCGAAGAAGAATTGCATGATCGAATACGAACTAATGATTAAACCAATCCCCCAGCCTGGCGCCCCAAATTGGTCCGCGTAACGAGGCAACAAGGGCAGAACGATCCCGAAACCGATCAAATCGATAAAGACCGTCAAAAATATGACTAAGAGCGAGGGTTTCTTCATGCGCTAACTCCGCGAGCCGGAGAAGCTACCGCAATCCCAGCCACCCCGTTAAGAATAAAATCAAACGAATCTCCCTGCTTAGACTCACAGATCCCCGTTACTTACTCAACCGGTTGAAAATATAGTCGGCTTACCCTAGGTTCTCTGCATGCCAACGACAGAAGAGCCAGAAGTTCTTCCCGTCACCGAAACTCGGACGGAAACCGAACTCGATTCGGGCTACCTCGTCATTTGTTGGGACGACCCGGTGAATCTGATGGATTACGTGACCCATGTCTTCCAAAGGGTGTTCGGCTGGACGAAAGAAAAGGCCGAGTATCATATGATGGAAGTGCACAATGAGGGGAAAAGCCTCCTGGCCCGAGAAACCCTTGAAAAGGCCGAACACTACGTCCATCAGCTCCAAACCTATAATCTTCAGGCAACGATGGAGCGTGAAGCGTGATCCTTCGTGAATCGAGCGCTGATGCGATCGTCATCGCCCTTTCTGAGGCCGAAGGAGATCTCCTCAAAGAGATCTTCGCGGACTACCCACTTGTTGCCAATGACGAACGAGAGCTGACCCGGTCTGCCGCACACGAGGACCTTGAAGAAGACACCGAGCTGTTGCGGTCAAGCATTGCCGAAAGCAACCAAATCAGCCGGCGACGCCTGGATGACTGGCTCAACAACCCCCAGACATTCCTAAAAAAGGATGAAGAGTGGCTCCTTAGATTCGAAAAAGAACAGCTGGATTGGATGCTCCAGATCCTAAACGATCTTCGAATTGGCAGCTGGCAGCAACTGAAGTGCCCTAGCCAAGATGAGCTCAGCGCGCTTCCCTTAAGTCCCGATACCTTTAAACCAATCTGCACAATGGAAATGGCGGGCGCGCTTCAAGCGATCCTTCTGATCCGTCAGTGAAGAAACAGTCGGAAGATGCCTGTCCTCCTTGCTCCTGATACACCGTTTCCGAATCCAGCAACACTCGACTATTCCGAGCAGGAAGGCTTGGTAGCGATTGGAGGCGACCTGAGCCCCGAACGTCTCTTGTCCGCGTATAGCAGCGGAATATTTCCCTGGACCATCGATCCCCTGACATGGTGGTCTCCGAATCCACGAGCGATCTTCGACTGGAACTCTTTCCACGTACCGCGCAGTCTTCGCAGGCGCCTGAACCAGGAAGTTTTCTCGGTGACCTTTGATCGCGATTTTCCTAGCGTGATCGAGCACTGCGCCAGCGGCAGAGAAGAAGGCACTTGGATCAGTCCAGAATTCATCCAAGCTTATACGAGGCTCCATCAAGAGGGATACGCCCATTCGATCGAAGCCTGGCAAGAGGATCGCCTCGTAGGCGGGCTCTACGGCGTCTCGGTCGGTGGTCTCTTTGCCGGAGAATCGATGTTCCACCTGGAAACCGACGCCTCAAAGGTCGTTCTCTATCACCTTCACTCTCGTCTGCGCGAGGCGGGATTCGGGCTCTTCGACATTCAAATGCTAACGCCGGTTACCAGCCAGTTGGGCGCGCAGGAAATCTCAAGGGAAGAATATCTAAGGAGGCTGAAGACTGCTGTGAACTTGCCTTGTCATTTTCCGTCAACCAAGACAGGCTAAGCCAAGTATGTTGAGTCCATCCAAGGGTCCGGCGTCGGGCACCTCAACAGCAGAACGCCTGTTTCGTTCCTACCTCTTAGGCACTCTGTTGCTCTCACTCTGCCTTCACTCCAAGGCCGATTCATTCACCCCTGCCGAGTTGGCAGCCCACGTCAAGCCGTCTGTCGTCACCCTGACCCATAAGGATCGCAACGGCGATCACAATGGAATGGGAACGGGATTTGTCATCAGCGACGATGGACTCGTTGCGACTAGTCTTCATGTCATCGGCGAAGCACGCCCCATCAACATTCGATTTCCTTCAGGCGAAGAGTTCCAAGCTGAATCCATCTATGCATGGGATCGCAAGCTAGACCTGGCTGTGATCAAGATTGAGGCGAAGGGACTCAGCCCCCTTCCACTGGGCGACTCAGATAAGATCTCCAACGGGCAAGCGATCGTTGCCATCGGAAATCCCATGGGACTCGAACAAAGCGTCGTGACAGGAGTTGTATCGGCCATTCGAGAGTTCGAAAACACGGAAATGATCCAGCTAGCGATTCCAATTGAGCCCGGTAATAGCGGTGGGCCGCTCCTCGATCTCAACGGAAACGTCCTCGGTCTCTTAAACCTGAAATCAACTGTCACAGCGAACCTAGGATTTGCGACTCCCGTCTCCCGACTCAAACCCCTTCTTGAAAAACCCAACACCGTCCCCATGGCTCGCTGGCTCCGCATTGGAGCACTCAACGAACGTTTATGGGAATCCAAAATGGGCGCACAGTGGAGTCAGGTCACAGGGCGAATCAAGGTGACTGGATCGGGGGCAGGATTCGGAGGGCGCGCTCTGTGTCTTCGCCGCGAAGCGATTGAGGCTCTCCCCTTCGGATTGGAAGTCTCTGTAAAGTTGAAGGATGAATCAGGGGCAGCCGGCCTGATATTCGGCGCCGATGGTGGCGATCGACATTACGGGTTCTACCCGAGTAATGGTCAACTTCGCCTGACTCGCTTCGATGGCCCCGATGTGTTCTCTTGGAGTATCCTCCATCAAATACCGAGTCCTCACTACCGTCCCGGAGACTGGAATCAGCTCCGGATCAATCAGACAGAGGACACAATCAAAGCCTACCTCAATGGACACCTCATCCTGGTGTCCAAAGATAAGGGACTGCCCATTGGTCGAGTCGGACTGGGCAAATTTCGAGACACGGAGGCGGAGTTTAAGGGCTTTCGATTTATTCCCGGCAGCGTTATCGAGCCGGACCTCCACCTCAGCGGAGACGCTCTAGAGTCTCTGAGCGAGAAACTCGGCACTCCGGCAGATCTCAACGAAATCGACCTCCTCACTGCGCTAGCGGACACACCTGAATCGGGCCAAGCTTGGCTCCTTCAACAGGCCAGGGAGCTCGAACAAAAAGCCCAAAAACTTCGCAAAACAAGTCAAACTTTACACCGCATCCAGACCACCCAACGTTTGAAGACTGAACTGAATCAGCAGGAACACGAGATCGATTTACTCAAGGCTTCGCTCTACATCGCTAAGCACGATAAACCCGAGCTCGCGATCGACGAGTATCTCAATCAACTCGACGATATGGCAGTCGAAATCGGAAAACGCCTTTCCCCATCCGCTCAGAGCTCAGAGAAGCTCCAGCTCTTGATTCAGTATCTCTTCAAAGAGAACGGATTCCACGGAAGCTACTTCGACTACCAAAACAACGCCAATAGCTATCTAGACAATGTCATCGACGATCGCGAAGGACTTCCCATCACTCTCTCAATCCTCTTCTTAGAGCTCGGTCGAAGGATTGGGGTCCCGGGCTTATCAGGATTCCCACTGCCATTTCACTTCTTAGTCAAACACGAGACTCCAGAAGGTGATTACCGCTTGATTGACGTGTTCAACTCTGGCGAGACAATGACCTACGCAGAAGCAAACGCCCTCGTCGCTCGCCATCAAAAGGAGCCTTTTCGCTCGGAACTCTTAGAGTCCTCCACCAAGAAGGAGATCATCAATCGGATGTTGCGAAATCTCCTTGGATTCACGCAACAGGAACAGTCCCTAGCACAGAGTCTCCCTTATCTCGATCTCTTGATCGCACTCAATCCAAACACCGCGAATCTCTACCTTGAACGCGCGTGGATCCACCTTCGGAGCGGAAACACCGAGGGCGCGAGAACCGACCTTCGGTGGATCCTGGATCACGAACCGCCGGGCGTGAACCTTTCTCGCCTTCGAGAGGCACTCGAATCTCTCTAATTTTATCTTTAAAAATGGCCCCATTCCATCGAGCTCAAAAACTCATCCTTCGTGCTGGCCTCGTCATTGCACTCGCAAGCTTGGCCCCGAACCTTCAGGCAGACGACTGGCCACAATGGTTTGGTCCCAAGAGAGACGGTGTCTGGAGAGAGAGCGGCATTCTTAGGACGTTTCCTGAAGACGGGCCAGTCGTGCGCTGGAGGGTTCCGATCGGGGCTGGATATTCCGGGCCATCCGTCTCAGGAGGGAAAGTCTTCATAAGTGACCGTCAAGCATCGACCAATCGCGATCGACGAGGCCAAAGAGCGAGTGAAAATCCGGGGCTTGATCGTGTCCTTTGTCTAGACGAAGAGACCGGCGATCTCATCTGGCAACACAGCTACGCTGCGAACTACACCGTGAGCTATCCCTCTGGCCCGCGAGCCACTCCGGCGATCGATAGCCAACACGTCTACACGCTCGGCACGGAGGGCAAACTTTTCTGCCTGAAAGAAAGCGACGGAACGGTGGTCTGGGAAAAAGATCTCAAAGCGGACTACAATTCGAAAACTCAGATTTGGGGCCACGCAGCATCGCCCCTTATCCACAAGGAAAAAGTAGTTGTTGTGCCGGGAGGCACCAACAATACAGTCGTGGCCTTGGATAAGCGTTCTGGCAAGGAGCTTTGGCGCAGCCTTTCAACCCGAGATCCAGGCTACTGCCACCCCATCATCATCGAGCATGGCGGCAAGGAACAACTGATCATCTGGCATCCCGAGGCGATAAACTCCCTCAATCCGGAAACGGGCGAAGTCTACTGGACCATTTCCTGGAGTATCCGGGCCGGCTTGACAATCGCTACGCCCCGCCTCCTCGGAGACCGGCTATTCCTCAGCTCTTTCTACAACGGTTCTACAATGCTTAAACTAGGCAAGAATCCCCCCTCGGCAAACATCCTCTGGCAGAGCCAAAAAGCTAGCGAGCGAGACACTACAGAGCTTCACAGTATCATCAGTACGCCCATTTTTACTGAAGAGCACATTTACGGTGTCTGTAGCTATGGGCAACTGCGCTGTTTAAGCAGCACTGACGGGAAGCGCCTATGGGAAACCTTCGCAGCCACAACCACCGGGAAACCCGTCCGCTGGGCAACAGCCTTCATTACGCCACATGAAGATCGCTATTTTCTGTTTAATGAACTTGGGGAACTCTTGATTGCCAACCTAGGGCCAGAAGGGTTCAAAGAAATCGACCGCACGCCGCTCATCGATCCAACCAACAGCGATGCGCGAGGCCGTCTCGTTGTGTGGTCGCACCCTGCGTACGCTAACCAGCACATCATTGTTCGAAATGACAAAGAAATCATTCGAGTCTCACTGCAAGAATAGCGTCTTCGAGCGCGTCTTCGGAGAATCGGTTTATAGGCGCTCTACCTCCGCCTTCACACTCATCGAACTCTTGGTGGTGATCGCTATCATTGCGATCTTGGCGGGCATGCTATTACCGGCATTGGGACGCGCAAAAGACAAAGCCTTTGGCAGCATCGACCTCAACAATAACAAACAGATCATGCTCGCAATGACCATGTACACCATGGACAGCGAGGAGTATCTTCCCGGACCCGGTTGGGGCACCGGGAATCCATCCTGGCTTTATGCCGGCGGATTCCCGAGAGGAGGATCTTCCCCAACGCCAAGCTTGCTTGAGCGCCAGCTCGATTCGATCCAGCGAGGGCAGCTCTGGCCGTATCTCGGAACGGAGAAAGTGTTCATGTGCCCTCTGGATCTCAAAGAACAAAAAGGCTCGAAAAAGCAACTATTCCGTCAGCGGGTCGTTTACCTTTGCAGTTACGTATGGAATGGTTCGGTGATTAGTTATGGACGGCTCGAGGGAGCTAAGACCCACAAAGTCACTTCGTTCGACGCGACGGATATTCTTCAATGGGAAGCGGACGAGCTTCAGCCGTTCTTCTTCAACGACGTGTCCAGTCGCCCGGATCGAGGCATCTCGCAACGACATGGCGGAGGAGCCAACCGTGATTCGAACGTCGATGCCGGAGGTGGGGCCACCGTCGGCACCTTTGGGGGAACAGCAGAATACCTTCGCTACGCCGAATACTATCGACTTGCAGGCCCCCCAATGAGCAGCGGCTCAGATCTGAGCGACGCGGATCTGCCCAACGCACTATGGAATGATCCTCTCGACTCACGGAAGGGCGGTGCAGGACGATAGAAACCCTCGCCTCTCAAATTCATTCACCGGAACCCAAACGGTCCTATCCCTCAGATTTCCCTATGCAAAGCCCTCGATCCTCGTTCTCAGTCTCACTCATGTTTGCCTTCTGCAGCCTCGCTCTAGTCAACCAGTTGAGCGGACAATTACCGGCTAGCTATCAACTCGCTCGCGATTGGCTTATCGACCCATCTACGTTCACGGCATCAGCCAAGTTCGAATCTGGCAAAGAGCAACTCACGCTCAGCAACGGACTCATCACTCGGACCTGGCTCACGAAGAAGACTGCCAACACCATGAGCCTAAAGAATCACATGGATGGCTCAGAACTTCTGAGAGCCATCCGACCAGAGCTCGTGTTCAGCGTGGACGGAGAGGAGCACCAAATCGGACTCGACGCAAACCAACCCAATCACGCCTATATCAACCCTGAGTGGCTCAAAGAGGCAGACACCGCCTCTCCACAATGGCGCTTGATATCGATTGATATCGATGATCCCGTAGAGAGATTCCCGTGGAAACAGACAAGACACCATTCTCCGTCGGCCGTCTGGCCCCCGAAGGGAACCAGCCTGCATTTCCACTTCCGTTACCATGATCCAGAGAAACTCCCGCTCTCGATCACGATCCATTACGAGATGTACGACGGCATTCCAGCCATTTCCAAGTGGGCGAGCTTTCAGAATCACGGCAATTCACCGATAAACATAGACACGTTTCAGGCAGAGACACTCGCAGTCGTTCCCTACGAAGACCCTGTAGAGTTCCGCGAGGGCGTGAGTATCACGCCGCCAAACTTCCACGTCGAGACCGACTACGCTTTCGGGGGCTTCTCAGTCAAGAACAGCAGCAAGCACTCCGTTCACTGGGTTCCTGATCCCGAGTGGAAATCTCAAGTCAACTGGGCGAGACAGAATCCTTGCCTTCTCGAGGTTCGCCCCCCTCAAGGGCCAGATCAACTGATTGCGCCGGGGGACTCATTCGAGACGTTCCGGGTTTTCGAGCTCGCATTTGATTCCACCGAGCGAGAACGCAAGGGACTCGCCCTCCGCAAGCTCTATCGAACGATCGCCCCGTGGGTCACTGAAAACCCACTGACTCTGCACGTCGTGAGCACTGAAGATTCCGTGGTTAGAAACGCCATCGATCAGGCAGCCGCCTGTGGATTTGAAATGGTCAGTCTGAGTTTTGGTAGCGGTCTCAACATGGAGAATGATTCCCCAGAAAATCACGCGAAGTTCAGAAACCTTTCCAACTATGCGCTCAGTCAGAATATTCACTTGGGAGGCTATTCACTCTTGTCGAGCCGAAGAATCAAACCGGATTCAGACAACATCGTGAATCCGAAGACGGGAAAACCCGGAGGCCAAACCCATGGCTTTTGTCCTGCTCTGGCGTCCGAATGGGGGCAAACCTATTTCCGAAAGTTGAACCAGTTTTTTGATGATACCGGTTTTCTTCAGTTCACCCACGATGGCTCGTATCCGGGCGACGTTGATGCAGCCGCCCGTCCCCCTCTCCAAAAAGGAATGACCGACTCTCAATGGGTTCAGTGGAAGATCATTACCGAATTCTACCAAAAGCTAAGGTCCATCGGCGCCTACGTCAGAGTGCCAGACTATTACTTTCTTTCTGGGGCCAACGAATGCGGCATGGGCTACCGAGAGGTCAATTGGTCTCTTCCCCGGCTTCAGCAACAGATTCATACGAGGCAAAACATCTACGACGGGAGCTGGGAGAAAACTCCGAGTATGGGATGGATGTTTGTCCCCCTAACTCAGTACCACGGAGGCGGAGAAGCAGCCACCATTGAGCCACTACACAAGAACCTCAAGCATTACGAAACGATGCTCGCTAGCAATCTCGGGGCGGGCGTTCAAGCTGTCTATCGAGGGCACCGGCTATACGACACAGCAGAAACCAAAGCCGTCGTAATTCACTGGGTAGATTGGTTCAAGAGGCATCGCGACATTCTCGAAAGCGACCTCATACATTCATCCAGCAAACGGGCTAACGCGCAAGGACTCGACTGGTTTTTCCATGCTAATCCGGACCTCAGAACTCAGGGCTTGCTCGTCATCTTCAACCCGACAGGGCGCGAGATCCAACAGGATATCCCGCTCAATCTCTACTACACGGGACTCGAGAACCAAACCCTCGTGAGCGTCGCGGGAGGTGCGACTTCTCATCATGAAATCGACGAGAACTATAGACTCAAGCTGCCCATTCAACTCGCTCCAGGGGAAATCGCTTCAGTCGCATTCTCCAAGCCATGATGACATAGGAGGTCGGGCGTGGGGGCTTTACCCAACACGGGCGCCCCGTCCCCTAATCGCATCCCAGTCATTACCAATGAGGCTTCCATTGCCCCTTGGCTTCATCGCATCTGGAAAAAGGGGCCGAACAGGCTGTTTGGAGTTTCAGTGAGCGAGAACCGCTCTGAACGCCGTTGCCCCAGCGAAGTTGCTTTACGGCGATCCTAATGTTTGGCACCCTCCTCGTGCCTATGCTCTAAGGGGCAGACAAAACGACTCATAGCAAACGAATCCTCGTGATCAGCAGATCGCGCGCGTGAGTTTTTTTGTCCCTTCCACCCCAATAGGTCCTTCACTTCCCGTTCCTAACGACATTCCGACGATGGTCCAACCTTTTGTGTTGGATCCTGACGGGAGTCAAGGACACCAACCCAATGAATATGATAGTAAGATTTACACACACAACCCATGATCAGAAACTCACTTGGCTGGAATACCCGAATCGAGCAGCTTTGGCAACGTCACCCTGACTTCGCCCGAGAACAGATCGCTCGAGTGCTCAGCAGCAACCGCAATCACGCCCAAGTCCAAACCGAGACCGGGGAAATCTCGGCGACAATCCCACCACTTGGTTCTCAATTGACTGAATACCCAGTTCCCGGAGATTGGTGCGTGGTAAAAGGTAAAAACCCGCTGGAAACCTCGACCCGAATCCTGGACATACTCTCGCGCAGAGCCTGTATCAGAAGGAAACGCGTCGGAGCAGCGTCCGAACCTCAAACCCTTGCCGCGAATGTTGATACAGCCCTCGTTCTTACCGCTCGAAGTGACGACTTCAAGTGGAACAGACTAGATCGGTATTTAACCATGATTCTGAGTGAAGGGGTTCAAGCGATCATCTGTCTCACGAAAAGTGATCTGGATCCAGATCCAGAGAAAACAGAGTCAATCGTTCAAGCCGCATTTCCGAACGTGCCGACTCTGACGCTATCCGTCCGAGAAAACTCCGGAATGGACCGACTGCGTCCCTACCTCGTAACCGGCCAAACCTCGACCTTGCTAGGATCAAGCGGTGTCGGCAAATCAACGTTAACAAATTGGCTACTCGGATATGAGCGTCGCGCAACCCAACAACTGCGGGTCGGAGGCACCAAAGGAAGACATACGACTTCTAACGGAAGAATGTTTCAAACTCTCGATATGGGTTGGATCATTGACTTGCCAGGCATCCGCGAGATTGAACCATGGAACGCGCAGACTGGTCTCGAGGAAAACTTCTCGGACATCTCTCGGCTGGCCCAACAATGCCGTTATCGCAACTGCCGGCACCGTCACGAAGACGGATGCGCGGTATTGCAAGCGGTTGAGAACGGGATACTCTCAGAACGGACACTCAACAATTACGAGCGACTCCAGCGAGAGCAGGAACACCAAGAACGTCAAGAGGATCGACGCTCGGCCGCAAAACAAAAACGACGCGAGAAGTCGATTTCCAAATTGCTCAGGAAACGCATTCGGGCCAAGCAGAATTGAGCGGGGCCGAGCACGCCTTCTCGCTCAGGACTGTTCCCAGGCTCGACAACGATCAAGCGCTCGACTCCATTCGGAGTAGAGCGCCTTTCTTTTCTTCGCCTTCATCGTGGGTTTGAAACGAGCGTCTACCGCCCACTGCTTGGCAATATCGGCCTGACTCTTCCAATATCCCACGGCCAGGCCCGCCAAGTATGCAGCTCCAAGTGCAGTCGTCTCAGCCACCTTCGGCCGCACGACAGGCACGCCTAGGATGTCGGCTTGAAACTGCATGAGAAGATTATTGAGACTCGCGCCACCATCGACGCGAAGTTCCTTCAATTGCATTCCCGTATCCGCTTCCATGGCCTTCAAAACGTCTTTGGATTGATAGGCAATCGATTCGAGCGCTGCTCTCGCGATGTGTCCCTTGTTCGATCCTCGTGTTAACCCGATGAGCGTGCCGCGGGCATAGGCATCCCAGTGCGGCGCTCCCAAGCCGGCAAAGGCAGGCACAACGTATACCCCCCCATTGTCTGGAACTGTTTGAGCAAGTGCTTCGATATCAGGAGCTTTCTTGATGAGTCCCAAGCCATCACGCAACCACTGAACCACCGCCCCCCCTATGAAAACGCTCCCTTCCAATGCGTATTCTGTCTTACCGTCAACTTTCCAAGCGACGGTCGTCAGCAGTTTATTCTTGGAAGCCACGGGTTTAGCGCCTGTGTTCATCAGCATGAAACACCCGGTCCCATAGGTGTTCTTAGCAACACCAGGTTGAGTGCAGACCTGACCAAACAGAGCAGCCTGTTGGTCGCCAGCAATTCCGGCGATCGGAATGGAAGGCCGAAAAACCGTCGCGTCGCCGTAGACCTCACTCGACGCTCTTACCTCCGGCAACATAGACGCAGGAATGCCGAATAGTTTCAGCAAATCCGTATCCCATTTGCCTTTCTTGATGTGATACATCATCGTTCGCGAAGCATTGGAAACATCGGTGATATGAACTTTTCCACCCGTTAGATTCCAAACCAACCACGAATCAATGGTCCCAAAGGCTAGATGCCCCGCCTTCGCAGCCTTCCGCGCCCCAGCAACGTTCTTGAGAATCCAGGAAACCTTGGTCGCAGAGAAATAGGCATCGACTACCAATCCGGTTTTCTTCGCTATCGATTTCGCATGCCCGCCTTCTCGTAATTGATCACAGTGTTTCGCCGTCCTCCGATCTTGCCAAACGATAGCAGGGCAGATGGGTTTCCCCGTTCTCCGATCCCATACCACGACGGTCTCCCGTTGGTTCGTGATCCCAATCCCGGCGACGTCTTTGGCGGTGATTCCGGCCTTCTTCAGGGCCTGCTTTGCCACCAGAAGTTGAGTCTTCCAAATCTCCTCAGCGTCGTGCTCCACCCAGCCCGGTTTCGGAAAGAACTGCTGAAACTCTTTCTGAGCCACAGAGAGCATCTTCCCAGAACGATTGAAAAGAATAGCCCGAGAACTGGTTGTTCCTTGATCTAGTGAGAGGATATACTTCATGAAAACCTTTCGACGACAGATGAATGCAAACTAAAAGAGAACTTTATAGCTAACCGCGCCAATGATTCCACCGATCACAGGGCCGACGATTGGAATCCAAGCATAGCTCCAATCTGAGCTTCCCTTGTTTGAGATCGGCAGAATCTGGTGAGCGATTCGGGGCCCAAGGTCACGTGCCGGATTGATTGCATATCCGGTTGGGCCTCCAAGCGAGAGTCCGATCGCAAAAACGACCAACCCGATGAGCAAAGGAGCAAGCCCTACATCGAACCCACTTCCCTCCATGAGATTGTCGGGGTTGAGCACACTCTGAACTCCAAATACGAAGACCGCAGTCCCAATGATTTCGCAGATGAGATTGTCTGCGTTGGATCGAATCGCCGGGATCGTGCAAAAGACTCCCAGCTTGCTGGCTTCATCCTCGGTAGACTCGAAATGGGGTCGATAGCAAAGCCAAACCAGCACGCCCCCCAGCACAGCACCAATGACCTGGGCAACGAGGTAGCCTGGCACGAGGCTCCAAGAGAATCCATCCGTGACGGCGGCACCGATCGTGACAGCGGGGTTCAAGTGAGCCCCACTCACGCTAAACACGCAATAAACGGCAACCGTTACCGCTAGCCCCCACCCGGCGGTAATCACGATCCATCCGGAATTATTGCCCTTTGTTTGCCTGAGGACCACGTTCGCGACCACACCATCACCAAGAATAATTAAGATCATGGTGCCTACTAATTCCGCCAGATAGGGAGACATAGATTCCTTCGTCCGAATTGGGTTCCTCCAAAGAAGAACACTCCTTAGACGATAGATCAACTGCAAAGAAAGCATTCACCAGCCGAGAAGCCGCGAGAAATAACTCTCGATCCAGAGTCGCCCTTCGCATTCAATACGCCCATGATCAAGACCGAGATCTGCATCAACTCCCCGGAAAGCGCCGCTGCGGCCCAACAAGGCGGCGCCGAGCGAGTAGAACTCTGCGCAAACCTCCTCGAAGGCGGCACGACACCCAGTATCGGCGCTGTTAAGACAGCCCGAGCTGCCGTCGACATCGGACTCCACGTCATTATACGGCCACGCGGAGGTGACTTTCTCTTCAATCAATATGAGATCGACACCATGAAACACGATATCGAAGCAATGAAAGCGCTCGGAATCGATGGTGTCGTGATCGGCTCGCTCACGGAAACAGGTGAGATCGACATCCCGCAAACGAAGGCGCTAATCGAGATTGCCCAGCCACTTAGTGTGACCTTTCACCGAGCCTTTGACATGTGCCGCGACCCCTATCAAGCATTGGAGACGCTCATCGAATTGGGCGTGGACCGCGTGCTCACGTCCGGCCAAGAGGAATCCGTGATCGAGGGGATCGAATTGATCAAGGAGTTAAACGACAAAGCAGGCGATCGAATCATCATCATGCCAGGCGGCGGAATCACGCCTCGAAATATCACCAAACTTGTCGATTATACTGGTGTTAAGGAAGTTCATTTTGCCGCCATGAAAACGATTCACAGCGGCATGAACTTCCGCAATGATCGTGTTTATATGGGAGGCACGCTCCGTCCGCCAGAGTATGAATCCCAGGTCGCAGACCATCAGGCGATAGCCTCCATGCGAGGTCTCCTCAATGGCTGACACCCACAGACCGAAAACCTAAGGGCGTAACAGGCCCACAATCGTTCGAAACTTAGCCGGATTGTCGCCCGGATTCTTTTTACCCACATGGTGGGCCCCGCCGTCCCAGAGATCCCGATGAAAGGCGCCGGCAGTCGTGCTGAATGACACATGCATGTCACCCCACAGAGCATTGATCCCTACGGGATTCTTGCTCGAAGTATGAGGACGGGTGGCTTCCGTGTAGATTAAGTCGGTAACAATGGTTCGCTGCGAAACGAGCTGCGTGGACTTTTCCGCAACCAGGCGCCATTCTTCTTGCCCGGCAACGGGGTTCAGACGCGGGGGCACGTCGGACTGCGGGTAGTACATGTAATTTACTCGCACTCGATTTCGATGAACACGCGGCCATGGAATTGACGGAGTATCGTAATACTTACGTTCGAGCTTGATCGGCAGCGAATCCGGATGCCTCAATCCAGGGTCATAGAACGTCTTCGCTGAACGAATCAAATTGTCTGTGTATAAATACCCCAGATTGAAGGGGAGCGTCGTATCGGCAGCCTGCTCATCTGGCCCCACAAAAACTTGATATCCTTGCCATGGCTCAGAGCCATTTAGTTTTTCTGGATTAAACAAAGTCGGCGGAAGCCGATCCTCATAGTTGTCGGCATACATCGCTAAAGCCAATCCGATTTGCCGCTGGTTGTTTGTGCAGCTCACTCGTTGGGCCTTGTTTTTTGCGTTCCCGAGAGCGGGCAACAACATCCCAGCCAAAATGGCAATGATGGCGATGACCACCAGGAGCTCAATTAAGGTAAAGGCGCGCGGGACTAGCGATCGCTGTGTGCGAGTTTCTTGGAGCATGGGAGAATTATCCCGGGCAAAAGCAGCTTCATCAAACCCTTTTTCTCAGCCTCTCCCCAGGAACGGCATACTGACCGGCAAGACCGTCCCTTCCAAGAAATTGATATCCGAAGGTAGCGCAGCCATCGTACAAACCAGTCGAGCGACTTGATCCGGATCCATGACACCTTCTTCCTCGGCAACTTCTCGTCGAGGGTCCCAAATCGGCGTGTCCGTGTTGCCTGGGTGA
>CAYFGX010000065.1:0-36635 GCA_964342405.1 uncultured Verrucomicrobiota bacterium
GAAGGCCCCAGTGGCACGCCCGAGTACGCGTTCTATACTTCTGGGACAGCGGGCTGTGCCTTGTCGATGGAGGAGATCCCAGATGCATTGCCGCCTGAGGTTGAGGCGATTCACTTTGGCTCCTTTTCTTTGGGGGTCGAGCCATTTGGCGCGGCATTGGAGAGCCTGTGTCAGCGGGAATCCGGGAAGAGATTTATTTCGTTGGATCCGAATATTCGGCCTTTCCTCGTTTCGGATCGGAAAAAATATGAGGCGCGGTTGGAGCGCTTTTTGGGCGCAGCGGATTTGATTAAGGCGAGTGAGGAGGACTTGGCTTGGTTAGACCCCGAACAGAGTATCGGAGATTTTGCCCAGGGATGGCTGAACCGGGGAGCAGGGCTTGTGGTCATCACCCGTGGAGAGCAAGGTGCTAGCGCTTTCTGTTGGCAGGGACAGGTGAACGTCGCCGGGGAAACCGTCGATGTAGTCGATACGGTGGGTGCGGGCGATACGTTTCAAGCAAGCCTACTCTCGGGGCTTGGCAACCGAGGTCTTCTAGATAGGGACGCTATTCGGAACGTTGAACTGGTAGACGTTGAAAGTATTTTGACGGGAGCCAGTCATGCGGCCGCGATCAATTGCACGCGTCGCGGTTGCGACCCGCCGACTCGGGAGGAGTTGAATCCCCTCCAGTAGTTGGATCGCTTCGAGTCTCTATTTCAAGACGCTTGTGTGAGCGCGTAGCCAGTCCCAATCAGTTTTGGGGTCAGCTACGTGAGTGCCTTCGACCGGTGCCTTGATGGGTGGCTGGATTGTGCCATTGGGCCCAGAAACAGTCCAGCGGTGGAACGCGACGTGTCCGTCAGCGTACGAGAGATTCGCACCGCCGCTATGGTAGGAACCGGGTAGGTTGCCCCATTCGTAATCCCCGAGTCGATTCATGAAGAATCCATCGTTGATCGTATTGGGATGCTCGTCCATGAAGACGAAGATATTGGAAGGATTGGGCACTGCCGAAGCTTTAGTGAACTGACGGTATGCGGGATTGAACTCATCGAGTAGGGTGCCCGGATTTCCAACGAGAGAGTTCATCGATAGGCTTCGAATTCTGGGGCCGTTTTCTGCCCTCGACTTGTCTGCCGGGCACTTGAACACACGGTGGTTCTTACCGACATAGCTTCCCAGCTTTGCTTCGGTCACGAGGAGGATATTTGTGTTGTCCATACTGGGGCCCCAATCCAAGACGTGATTCACCCAGTTCGCGCGTCTTTCGCGGGTTTCCCCGATACCGTGGTTGTTGACGAATTGGTCTTCATTGTCGTCTGCGTAAAGCGTGGACGCCAAGGAGAGCTGGCGGATGTTGCTCATGCAAGCAGCCCCCTGTGCCTTAGATTTTGCTTTGCTCAAAGCGGGAAGCAGCATGCCAGCGAGGATCGCAATAATGGCGATCACGACGAGAAGTTCAATGAGTGTGAATGCGCGGTTGTGGGCCTGACATTCTGAGCTCGGATGTGGTTGATTCACAGACACGCTCGAAAGTCTTGCCTGTTCTTGGATTCGGAACAAGTTCCTTCTTGCTCACAGCCAGGTTTACTCTCGAAGACGAACAGGGGTCTGGTCTTGCTCAGCGAGAAGCCCTCTGATCAGCTCTTCTCTGGGATAGCCTGCGTCGTTGAAGAAGGGAGATTGGGCGTTAACGGATGCGTTATCTGGCCGGGTGCTCAGCCAACGTTGGATTGCGCTTTGAGCTGCCGCGCTGCGATTTTCGGGAGATGCCACGAAATCGTATTCGAAGGATTCGAACCCGGGGAAACGACGGAGTGATTTTCCCGCAATGTAGCGAACTGCCGAATACGAATCGTTGAGTGTCTCGGCGAGTAGGCCGATTTGCCAATCGCGACCAGCGGCTTCCATCGAGGGCGCCCATCCCAGGGTCCAGGCTGCCAAGGCGCGTTGGGCTGCATTGCCTTTTGTGAGATGACGGGGAATGGCTGGAATGCTTTGGTCCTCCTCGCTGAGTTCGGGGACAGATTGCTGATACCACTGCTGAAGGAAGTTGGCGGTCCATGCGAGGCTCTGGTCTACATGACAAAGGTTGCAGGCGTTTGGACGGCCGGTCTCGAGTTCGGCGTTTACGGTTGGGCTATCTATCTCGTGACTTCGGATCGCTTTGAGTATGCCGTAGGTGGTATGTGGCATGTGGCAATTGTAGCACTCGCTGCCAGAGGAACTGGGTTCGTGGTGGGTGTGGGCCGTGAGATTGGCTTCGATCTCAGTATGGCATTGAGTGCAGGCTTGATTTCCCGAGCGGTTGCGAGCGAGTTGATCGTTTGGATCACTCGAGTGGAGGGAGTGGCACGAAAGACAACTCATCTCTCCTTCGGTATGGCACTTGGATTCGATGAGGCCGTTGTACTCGCGTCCTGAGACCCGAATCATTCCGTCCGACCAGAAGAAGCTCTCGAGAAGTCCTGGATTCCGCTCAAGCACTCCATGAAGCCAGGGTTGGTTCTCGGTGTTGGAAGCTTTGATGACGGGAGTCGTTTCGTCGAGGTCGTCTCCGGGACGGAATCGGAAGCCGTGGGCCTCCCATTGTTCGTTCTTGTCGAACCATTTCATGCTGTGGCAATTCCCACACACTTGTGAGGATCGCTCCGCTGTGAGATCGGCTGGTTGGATAATTGGATCGCTTGATTCTCCGGGGGTTGCTTCTCCGTTCTGCTCGGCGAGCCGCAAGGCGACATGTTCTTCGCCAGGACCGTGGCAAGCCTCGCAGGAAATTCCTAGCTCGACTGCCTCCGACTCGAAAATACCCTTTTCTGCGTTTGGTTTTGGGATGCCACCCGTTGTGTGGCATCGAATGCAAACCTTGTTCCATACCTCCACAACGGGTTCGGCATCAGGATCCCGAATGAAAGTGTCGTGGCGAGGAACCCAGCGTTCGTCTTCGATGAGCCAGGTGAATGGAAAACCAATCTGCATGTTGCCGTACAGTCCGGGAAGCCAGAAGACTTGCATGTGATGAGAACCCGTCATCATGGCGAGTTGGAGTTGGACGGGGAAGGTGCTTGGATCGGAGCGCTCGTTTGGAGCGGGTGTGTCGCCGATGGAAACCCAATAGGTCTCGTTGGTTTGGCTCAGATGAAACCGTTCACCGTGAGCGTCTAGACTAACGTTGTTAAAATTGGCGCGCAGGGTCTCAGGTGTGAGCGCTTGGGTCATCGTGCGGTGATAGCTTCGATACCATGAGGCGTGCTGTTTCTCGTGACAGCTCTGACATTGACTGGATCCAGCGTAGCCATCCGGGCCGCCCGGGTAGGGAAGTGAGGCAACGTGTGGTTTGGCGGATTCGATTTTTGCTGGAAGGGGAAGAGTGCTTGGCAGCGAGGCTTGGTCTCTCTCTGGTTCCGACTTCCACCAGAGAAAAAGGAGGCCCCCAATAATGGCCAGCCCAAGTGCCTTGGGAATGAAGGGTAAGCCTTGATCGGGGAGCTTCAAAATCGTCGCAGGGGTCGCTTGGGCTTAGGCCGAAGTTGAGGTTTATCGAGGGCCGCGAGATTGCCGGAGCATTTCAATGGTCCGTTCTGCTTTTTTGTCACCGTCGGCTGCAGCGGAGGCGAGCACCGATTGGACTTCTGACATTAGGGAACTGTATTTCCAGCTGTCCTGACTGTTCTTCAAGGCTCCTGACATCTGCATTTTGAGGAGAACTTGAGCAGCTTTTTCATAGTCACCGTTGTTAAGTGATTCCTCTGCGGCGGCGAAGCTCCCTTGGATGAGTGAATAGGATTTTTTCTTCTTCTTCTCCTGAGTAGCGACCGGGGCGGTATCGGGACTGATGTCTCCCAGCGCTTGAACTTCCGGGGCGGGCTCGCCGTTGCTGCAGCCGACCTGGGTCCAGCAAAGGGCAGCCATTATCAGCGCGAGTGCGAGATCTCTGAGTACAGTCATTTTTTCGCGATGAACGTTGTTTTCCACTGAATCAATACGATTGGATGAGAAGGGGCCAATGAGGTCAACTCAAATCGAACCTCAGGGGCACGAGCTAGGGCGTCACTGCTTCTTGGAATTCGGTTTTGCAGGATGCGCCCAATCCTCTCTATGCTCTGGCGCATGGACAAAGCGGCCGTAATTGAGGCGTTGGAGGAAATTGCAGTTCTACTGGAACTGAAAGGGGAGAATCCGTTCAAGACACGGGCCTATGTCAATGCTGCGCGAACCCTGGAGCGTTGGGATGGTGATTTAGCGCAGCAGGTTGAGGAGGAGAAACTGGGTGACATCAAGGGTTTTGGGGATGCCTTGCAACAGAAGGTATCGGAGCTGGTTACCACTGGGGGCTTGAAGTATCTCGAGGATCTGAGGGCCTCCGTGCCTTCGGGCTTAATCGAGATGCTGGATCTGCCGGGGTTGGGTCCGAAGAAGATCAAGGTGCTTCATGCAGAACTGGAGATCTCCACCGTCGAAGCTCTGGAGAAGGCTTGTCAGGACGGTGTTGTGGCCGATTTGAAAGGTTTCGGCGCCAAAACGCAGACTAAGATTCTTGAGGGTATCGAGTTTCGGCGTCGCTATGCCTCGCATCATCGTGTCGATAAGGCGCTCGTTTTGGCTGAGTGTATTTTGGATCGTCTACGATCTCATCCGGATGTGATCCGATGTAGTATTGCGGGAAGTTTACGGCGGCACAAAGAAGTGATCGGGGACGTAGATTTTCTCGTTTCTGCCCAGCAATCCGAGGACATCATGAAGTCCTTCATTGAGCAGGCTGAGGTTGAGTCGGTCCTGGTTTCAGGTGAGACGAAATCAAGCGTGATTGTCGAAGGGGGTATTCAGGCCGATCTCCGAGTCGTCAGCGATGCGGAATTTCCCTTTGCGTTAGCCTACTTTACCGGCAGTAAAGAGCACAACATCGTCATGCGTCAGCGGGCGATTGAGCGCGGCTTGCGCTTGAATGAGTATGGGCTTTTTCGCTCGAATGAAGAAACACGCGATCCCGAACTCCTCGAGGCCTGCGCTACCGAAGAAGAGATCTTCGGCAAATTGGACCTTCCTTACATCCCGCCGGAACTGCGTGAGGATCATGGTGAGTTTGAGGCGGGCGATGCCGGAGAGATTCCGCGCCTCTTGGAATGGACTGAGCTACGGGGCTCGCTCCACAATCATTCCACCTGGAGTGATGGGCGCCAGAGTCTTGAGGAGATCATCGAACATTGTCAGAACCTGGGCTGTGCCTACTGGGCGGTGACGGATCATTCGAAGTCGTCCTTTCAAGCCAATGGCTTGGATGCCAAGCGGCTTCGGAAGCAAATCCAGACGATTCAATCGCTCAATCGGGAATTGGAGTCTGAGGGAGAATCGTTTCGGCTGCTGACAGGATCCGAAGTCGATATCCTGAGTGAGGGGCAACTCGATTTCGATGATGATCTCCTAAGCGAATTGGAAGTGGTCGTAGCCAGTGTCCATCAGGGATTCACTCAGAGTGAGGCGCAATTGACGAAACGGTTTATTCAGGCCGCTGAGAATCCCTATGTTCATATGCTAGGTCATTTGACCGGGCGCCTTCTCCTGGAAAGGGAGGCTTATGCGGTCAACCAGAAGGCCGTGATTGATGCCTGTGCGGAGACGGGAACGTGGATTGAGCTGAATGCGAGTCCGTATCGTTTTGATCTTGATTGGCGACTTTGGCAGTACGCCAAGAAGAAGGGGGTCTCTTGCGTGATCAATTGTGATGCGCATCGCGCTGAACATGCCGGGTTCCTGAGACTGGGTGCGGGCGTTGCTCGTAAAGGGTGGCTCACGAAGAAAGACGTCATCAACACGCTGCCGCCAGAAAAGCTTCGCCAAGCCTTGGGTGCGAAGCGGAATCGTTAGGTGAGTAAAATCAATACCAGGGCTGACGTTGATGAGTCATCCAGGCGGCTTTGGGCGTTGGTTGCTCTGGTTTCGGGAGCCGTGGCCATTGGGGTTGCGCCGATCTGGGTTCGTTTAAGCGAGTTGGGACCGAGTGCCACGGCCTTCTATCGGCTGCTCTTTGCGTTGCCCCTGTTTTGGGGGTGGCAGTTGCTGGAGCGAAACAAGGGACGAGCTGAGAAGCAACCAAGCGACTGGAGCCAGCGATTACACCTGTTTGGTGCCGGGGCCTTCTTCGCTTTGGACATGGCGTTTTGGCACTGGTCCCTTCATCTCACAACGGTGGCCAACTCGACCCTTCTGACCAATGCTGCTCCTATCTTCGTCACCTTGGGTGCGTGGTGGTGGTTTCGTGAGCGAATCACGCGAACCTTTCTCATGGGGCTGTTCCTGGCAACAATGGGTGCTGCGATTCTGTCCGGCGCGAGCTTTGATCGGGCGCCAGCGCAGCTTCAGGGTGATGGCGTTGCGTTGCTCGCGGCGTTGTTCTACGGAGGCTACATGCTTTACGTCAAACGGTTGCGGCAGAACTTTTCCCCAGGGGTGATCATGGCATGGTCTGGGATCGCCAGCACCTTGGTCTTGGGTTTGATCGCTGTCTTGTCCGGTGAATCCCTGTGGCCTGAGACAAGCAGGGGATGGTTGATCTTGCTGGCGTTGGCTTTGACCGGGCAGGTGGCGGGGCAAACCTTGATCGCCTACGCTTTCAAGCATTTGCCGGCGTCGTTCTCGGCGGTGGGCCTATTGATGCAGCCTGCCGTTGCCGCGTTGCTCGGATGGGTGGTGTTGCATGAAGCGATGGGCGGCATGCAGTTCTTCGGTGCGTGCGTGATTCTTACCGGCATTTTAGTCTGCCGGAGAGGGAGTGTGTAGAGGCTCTGAGGCTCTTACCCGTTGGCGTTCTGAGGCGAAGCGCTGTTCGCTGTGGAGCCCCGAAGTTGCTGTCGCTGCTGATCCAACTTGTTCAGTTCCTTCTGTGTGTCGGAGACGACCCGCTCCGATCGAAGCCTCGCTTGTCCTCGCCGGCTGGGATCAAAGCCGACGCTGCCTCGCCGTTCGAGGTAGTCGTTCAGTGCCTTCTGATAGCCTTGTATTACGGGGCGGAGGCTGGGAGCTGCGTAGATGGAAAGCACTCTCAAGCGGCTTTGGATTTGGACCAGAGTAGGGCGTTGATCGGCGATGTCCCACTGTGCGATGACTTGCTGGAGTGTGAAGTTTCGTCTTTGAGCGAGTTGATCGCGTTCTTGTCCGACGAGCGCTGCTGGTTTCAGGATCCGATCCAAGTAGGATAGACTTTCTGCTGGCGACCAGGAACTTACGGGTGTGAGTTGGGTCAGATCGGTCAAAGCTACGGACCACCACTTTTCTACTTCCAACATGGTGGTGAATTGCTCCTGGAAACTGGGAAAGAAGGCTTGTTGCCAATTCAGGTAGCTGGACAGAGAAGCGATAAACTGTTGGAGGCTGGCTTTCCCCGCTGGTAAGTTAGCGAGTTGGCGAAAAAAGAAATGGGCTGAACGGCGATAGAGAGTCGCCTTGTTGCCATTTAGGTGATCGTTGCTTGGAAAGAATAGTTCGGCAACACTGACTGGGACGTTCTGCCCCAAGAATGCTCGGGTTGCGAGAATCGGATCTTGGCGCCGCTGGGTCGGGATGATGCGACCGAGCGAGGGATTCGTCCCGCCGACTTGAATCTGATCCGTGAAGCTGGGACTGAGGTCGACGAGCGCGGTCTGGCTGAGTTCGGTGGCAATGCCGTCGATCAACCAAACTGGGACTTCAGCCGAGCGCTCCGTGGCCATGCGATTGGCCATCTCGAGCAAGAACAAACCCACGCAGCCGCGGAGCCATACCTGACGGCGGATTTTTGGACTGATCTTAACCTGATACCGCCAACCATTTGTGAAGCGGTGGGAGTTGATGTGGAATCGATTTGGATTGGATTTACCCGATGCGAAGGTGATCTGAATCTTGTCACCCTTAACGCTCCAACGATCAGTGGTGCCTAATTGCTGAAGAACGCCTTCCTTGATGCGTTCGGCCGAGACCGTCAGAAGCTCAGGGCTGAGAACGATGATGTCAGCCGCGATTTCATCTTGGCGAAGGAAAGGGGGAACTCGGAACTGGTCCAACCAACGGACTAGAATCTGACCTGATCGACTCTCGACGGTCTTAAAACGTTGAGCGATCGCCCCCTGAGAGAGAACAGGAAGAACGAAACAGGCTATTAGGATAACGACGCGCATGCCATGACCTCAGTTGAGTTTCCCACCTTAGGAGGAAAGTAGTCTTCTACAACCCCAAATTGCGAATGCTGAAGGAGCGGAGCGGGCGGTCGGTGCGAGAAGTCCTTTCCCATTAGCATTTGCGAGAGTGTGAAAGCGACAGCTTCTCTCTCGCATTCCAAACAGACGATTCTAAATGCGGATGCAATATGGAGTGCGAGAGCGCAGCTGTCGCTTTGGCCAGCGTCGACGGATCCCCCACCGAAGTATTCACACCGGCTTTGGTGTCGGATCGATCGAGTCTTTTCAACTACAGAGGCTCGTCAGGATGACGACTTACTGCTTTTCGACTTGGTCTTTGAGCTCGATTTCTTGCTGCTGGAATCTGATTTGGAGGAGGCTTTTGAGGACTCTGAATCTTTCTTAGCAGCTGCCTTGTAGCCGTCACTTCGGTAGTCAGTGATGTAAAATCCACTTCCCTTGAAGATTAGGCCGGCACCGGATCCGATGGCTCGTTTGACCTTCCCCTTGGCCCAGCGTTTCTTAGGACAGACATCTTTGGGACAAGTCTTGAGGGCGTCGTCCTTCATGGACTGAAAGACCTCAAACTCCGTCCCGCACTTCTCGCAAATGTATTCGTAAGTCGGCATTTTTCTTGGTTACGACGGCTCTATATCTTGATAACGAGGAGTGTAAATCAAGAATTTTCCGCTGTTTCGGCTGTCGCGGTGCGGCCGGTAGAAGCTTCACCGCTTGAGATTACGCTTTTCCTTGTTCGGTGCTTGCTCGTAGCTTTCCCTGCAAATGGAGCTCCAGCCGGGAAAGACCAAGTTCTATAAACGCTCGACCTTTGTCACGCATTTGCCCGTGAATGCGGTGTACAGTCCGTCGCACAGCTGGTTGATTCGGGACGAATCAGGCTTGTGTCGCATTGGCCTCACCAAGTTTGCAACCCGGATGTTGGGCGAGATGGTCGATCACAAGTTTGAATTGGAACCTGATGCGGACGTGAATGTGGGGCAGATCATCGGCTGGGTCGAAGGTTTCAAGGCGATTTCAGATGTTTATTCCGTTGCCTCGGGGACTTTTTGTCGCAGTAATCCAGCGTTGTCGGAGGATATTTCGTTGGTGTCAGAAAAACCTTATGGCGAGGGATGGCTCTACGAAGTGCGCGGCGAGCCCGATTCTCGATGCCTTGATGTGGCGGCCTACTCGGGGGTTTTGGACGCGACAATCGACAAAATTTTGGAAGAGCAGGAAGCCGCCGAAAATAAATAGGCAACCTAAGTGGTTCCCGAAACGTCTTCACTAGGTAATTAAATGACGGAATTGAACGAAAGATCTCGATCGATGGCAGACCCAGGTCCAGCTCGCTACATCATGATTGGCGGGTTCCTAGGAGCGGGAAAGACGACCGCCGTGGGGCAGCTCGCTCAGCATATCGCCGAGAAAGGGCAAAAAGTGGGTTTGATCACGAACGATCAGGGATCGGGACTCGTTGATACGGCGTCTCTGAGGTCGAAAGGCTATGCCACTGAAGAAATTCCCGGTGGGTGTTTTTGCTGTCGATTTAATTCGTTAATGGATGCGGCTAATCGATTGACCGAAGCGTCTCGTCCTGAAGTCTTCATCGCGGAACCGGTGGGGAGCTGCACGGACTTGGTGGCGACGGTCACCTATCCATTGAGAAGGATTTACGGAGACCAATTCTTAATCGCGCCCCTCTCTGTCTTGGTGGATCCGATCCGAGCGCAGCGGGTTCTAGGTCTTTCTGAGGGTGGGCGCTTCTCGGACAAGGTGGTTTACATCTACCGAAAGCAGCTTGAGGAGGCGGATCTGATTGTAATCAACAAGAAGGATCTTCTGAGCCCCGAAGCGCTGACAGAACTTCAATCTGCGTTGGAATCGGCCTTTCCGCAGGCGAGAGTGCTCAGCGTGTCCGCTCGGTCTGGGGAAGGACTGGACGCTTGGTTTGACATTCTCGTAGGCGAAACCCAGCCGGATCATCCTACGATGCAAGTGGACTACGACACCTACGCGGACGGAGAAGCTTTGTTGGGGTGGTTGAATGCCACTGTTTCCGTGAAAGCAACCGCAGCTTTGGATGGAAACAATTTGATTCAGAAGATAGCCACCGATCTCCAGGCGGAACTGCGGAAAGAGGGTGCTGAGATCGCGCATTTGAAAATGACTTTGTCGCCCGATTCTGGCTTGGGTGACTTGGCTGTGATCAATGTCGTTCGCAATGACATCGTGCCGGAATTGGGTCAGCGATTGGAAGATTCTCTGACTGAGGGCCAATTGATATTGAATCTGCGGGCCGAATCCGATCCAAAGTTTCTCGAAACGGTTGTCCGAGCGAGCATTGGGAATACGATCAATCTAGGTGTTTCGGAGGGAGACCTTTCGATTGAAGACCTAGAACAATTTCGACCCGGACGCCCGGAACCCACGCATCGGGATTTGGTTGAGGCTTGAACGGGTGATTCGCGGTAGTGACTCGGTGATATGAGCAAAGAGTTGGCAGGACAGGAGAATTCCGACAGACTACGACTTCGCGACGATGTCTAACGCAACGAGAGTTTTGTACTGTAACTGCACCTACGCTCAGGTCGTTCCGAAATCGACGAAGGAGGGCGTGCTCAAAAAGTTGTGCGAGTCTGATGAGGTTTCTTTTGATGCGGTGGCAGATCTGTGTGAGATGTCAGCCCGGCGAGATCCGTCACTCCAGCGTTTGGCTGAGGGAGGGCCCGTCAAGATTGCTGCCTGTTTTCCGCGAGCCGTCAAATGGCTTTTTGCGGCTGGAAATGCGCCGCTTGACCGGGCGCAAGCCCAAGTTGTCAATATGAGAACGGATTCGGTCGACGAAGCGGTGGACGCTTTGTTAGGTGATGAATTGAATCCGAATTTGCCGGAAGACAATCAACCACCGGTGGCCCAATCGGAACCGAAGGGAGAGGCATAGGATGAGTCTAGTTGAAAGTCAGTCGCTACGAGTCGTTGTTTACGAGGGTGAAGGTAGCGAGACCATGGATTCGAACGCCCGCTTTGACACGATGTCGGCGCTCTTGGAGGATGGGTTCGCCGTGACGCGGACCAACGGGAAGCAGGCCGTCGCTCCCCCGGATCGCACCTCCATGCTCGTGTTGGGCCGGTTTCCTGAAGGAGAGCAACCTCGCTTTGAATCCGACGGAGAAAACCCAGCCGTCAGCGTGGCGAACATTGACCAGAAGGGTGCAGAAGATGTCAAAGCGCTGGTTCGTGGAAAACGCGAGGAACTAGAATCCTTTGATCACGGAGCATGGAAACCGTGGTTTCCAGTGATCGACTATGATCGTTGCACCAACTGCATGCAGTGTCTGAGTTTTTGCCTGTTTGGTGTCTACGGAGTCGATGACGAAAATACCTTGCAGGTGCAGAACAACGACTCCTGCAAAACGAATTGTCCCGCCTGCTCACGGGTTTGTCCTGAGGCCGCAATCATGTTTCCAAAGTATCGCACGGGACCAATCAACGGGGATCGTGTTAACGCGGCAGACTTGAACCGCGAGAAGATGAAGATTGATATCTCATCTTTGTTGGGAGGCGATATTTATCAGATGTTGCGAGACCGTAGCGAGAAGGCGAAATCACGCTTCTCCAAGGAACGAAACCCAGACAAGGCTCTCAACGAACGAAAGAAGTGCCTGACGAAACTGGCCCAGGCAGGCGACATTCCGGAAGAGGTTTTGATGTCGCTTCCCGCTCCCGATGAAATTCAGCGTCGGGCCGATGAAGCCGCATCGAAGGCGGAGGCAGCTCGGGAAGCGAATCGAGCAGCGGAATAGAATCGAGAAGTACCATGGACCAAGCCCAACTCGTCAAACGAATCGAAGAGCTGCGCCAGCAGTGCCGCTTTGGTCGTCTGGCTTGGCAGGGATTGCGCCAGTCTCTGAACGGGATGGACAACGAGAAGGCCTTCTTCTACGTCCATGCTTTGCTCGACCGGGCACGGATGGTCTCTGGGTTTCTTTGGTCTAAAGGGGAGGGAAGTTCCGCAGCGAGTGAGGCGTCGAGATCCGCACTCAAGGTAAGCGACGAGTCGGCTTTGGCAGCAGCAGAGCTCCACCAGTTTGCGGAGGCGAACGAAGCGCAGTTCGATCGCTGGTTGTCTGGTCTGGATCATTTGCATTACGTTGGAATGAATATCATGCCGCAAGGAACCGTCTCTGATTTTCGACAGGATGCCTTCTTGAGAAGTCTGGATCCTGAGCTGTATCAGTTTACGTGGTATGATCGCACGATCGATTTGCGAAAGATCGCCTTGGCCTTGCGTGATCTGGAATCCGTGGCAGAGTCCTGGTTGAAGCGGCAGTAGGATAGTCAAAGCCGAAGAACGATTTAATTACCCTGAGCCGCTATGCTTCCCCAACTCGCACTCCGCATTCTTCGCACGACGGACCCCCGTGCACTTTGGAAATTCTCTTGGAACTTTGGTGTTCGGGGAATGCTTTCTGTTGAGCGTTTCAAACGGCGCCTGAAACAGGGCGAATACTTTCCGCCCTTTCTATACGTCTCGATCATCAACAGTTGCAATTTACGATGCCAAGGGTGCTGGGTCGATGTTGCTGCGGAACGCAACAGCATTGATTTGGAATCCATGAAGCGACTGATCGCGGATGCCAAGGCACATGGAAATGTCTTCTTCGGGATTCTAGGAGGAGAGCCGTTCATGCACCCCGAGCTGCTGGATATCTTGGAAGCCCATCCGGATTGCTATTTTCAAGTTTTCACGAACGGTCAGTTTATTACGGACAAAGTCGCGGCTCGTCTCAGACGGCTCGGAAATGTCACACCTCTCATCAGCATCGAAGGGAGGGAGGTCGTGAGCGATGAACGTCGTGGGAAGAAGGACGTTTTAAACAAGACGCTCCGGGGGCTCGACAATGCCCTCAAACACAAAGTTTTGACGGGCGTAGCGACGAGTGTTTGCCAGTCCAATATCGATGATCTGTTGACCGAGAGCTGGTTAAACGAACTCATCAAGCGAGGGGTTCACTATGTCTGGTTTCATACCTACCGGCCTGTTGGTCCGGAAATGAACACACAGTTAGGATTGAGCCAGAAGCAACTGGTGGATGTGCGTCGCTTCATCGTTGAAATGCGGGCTAAGATGCCGATCGGGATTATTGACGCTTACTACGACGATAAGGGGCAGGCGCTCTGTCCGATGTCTAATGGCGTCAGCCACCATGTGAGTCCGAAAGGGGATATTGAGCCTTGCCCCATTATCCAGTTCTCAAGTGATTCTATCCACGACGAGCGAGGCGTTTATGAAACCATTCGGAGCTCACCGTTCCTGGCCGATTTCCGAAAGCTCTCCGCTGAGGCCACCCGTGGATGCGTCGTGTTGGAGCGCCCAGATTTGGTGAAGGAGCTCGTCGAGAAACATGGAGCTAAAGACACGACAGTGCGCGGGACCGCTCTCCAGGAGCTTGAAGCGATGCAGCCGCGTTTCAGTCAATGGCTTCCGGGCGAGGAAATTCCCGAGAAACATTGGATGTACCGTCTTGCTAAACGCTTTTGGTTCAACGACTTCCGAGCCTACGAAGGGCTGGGGGCGAGTGGGCCTCGTCACATGACGCCGCCTGGAGGCGGGCAATCAAAGCTAGACGCTCCCTCTGAGCCCACGCATAATCCTGAGCTCAAGCAAGTTGTAACAGAACCCTAAACCCTACCGTCAGTAACACAAATGTCTTCCACGGAACTGACCCTACCGCGACCGGTGCCGCAGCAGAAATTTAGGCCGCCTAAAAAGAACGTGCCGCAGACACCGGAGGAGCGAAATGAAGTGATGCTGACCGTGCGACGGTATGTCGCGGAGGTCAACCCCGTGCCGCCCTTGCCCGTGGAGGAGTTGAAGGTGCACGCTGATCGCATCATTGAGGCCAATCGTTATGATGCCATCTACCGCGATTACATTGGAGTTTTGGTTAACAACGAGATGTGGCGTGAATCATTGGCTGCCATCCCTTACGAGCGACGATTGCTCCTCTTGCCCAAGTGCCTGCGAGTAGAGAGTCGTTGTCCGGCCCCTTTTGATGAATTTGGTTTGCTGTGTAAGTCCTGCGGTCTTTGCTCGATTCAGGATCTCCAAGTAGAAGCTGAACGGTTGGGTTATGCAGTTCTGGTGGCTGAAGGCTCGGCCATCGTCATGTCGCTGATCCAGACCGGTAAGATCGAGGCAATTGTAGGCGTCAGTTGTATCAGCGTTCTAGAGCGTGCCTTCCCGTACATGGAAGCAGCTGCCATCCCGGGCGTCGCAATCCCACTGCTCCAAGATGATTGTATCGACACAACCGTCGATCTGGATTGGATCTGGGATTACATCAATCTGTCTAGCGACGACAAGACTCGACGCATGGACTTGGGTGCCTTGCGAGAGGATGTTGATTTCTGGTTTAGTCCTTCGACCTTAGACCTCTCGATGGGTGTGGCCGATGGACAGACCGAAAAGATCTCTCGAGACTGGCTCATGCGAGCTGGTAAGCGATGGCGTCCTTTCCTGACAGCATCCACATTCCAAGCCTTGTCTGAGGAACCCGGTGCAGAGCTTCCCGCGGATGTGCGCAAAGCCGGCATCGCTGTCGAGTGTTTCCACAAGGCTTCGTTGATTCACGACGATATTGAGGATGACGACGCCCAAAGGTATGGAGAGAAGACTCTTCACGAAGAGCATGGTGTGCCGGTTGCGATGAATGTCGGCGATCTCTTGATTGGCGAGGGGTACCGGCTCTTGGCCTCTTGCAACGTGTCGGCTGAACAGCGGTCCTTGATGGTGCAGGTAGCGGCCGAGGGACAACGGCGATTGTGTCAGGGCCAGGGAGCTGAGCTTTGTTGGGCACAGAACCCAAAACCGCTTTCGACCAAAGAAGTCCTCGATATCTTCCGACGCAAGACAGCTCCTGCATTTGAGGTGGCCTTGCAATTGGGCACAATCTACTCCGGTGTTGAGACGTACGAGTCTGTGCGCGAGGTCTTGTCGAATTACAGCGAGGCTTTGGGCATTGCCTACCAGATTCGAGACGATCTGAGTGATTTGGGTGCTGGGGGTGATACCGACGATATTGCGGGCCTTCGGCCGAGCGTTCTCCTAGGGATTGCCTACGAGAAAGCCCAGGGCGAAGAGAAGGTTCAATTGGAAAAACTTTGGAAGCGCGAAGGTGAGATGGCGCCCAAGTCTGAAGAGATTGAAGCGCTTTATCGAAAACTGGGTGCGGTCGAACGTGCTGAGACCTTGCTTGAATCTTACAAGGAAGAAGCGATTCGGTCCTTGCGTGAGCTTGAGAACGCGAGTTTGAAAGGCCTGCTCCGCCGTGTGATCGGCAAGATCTTCAACGATACCGAGATCAAAGGTTGGTGTGGAGAATTTGAGGAGAAGAACCTGAGCACTGAGAAGATCGTTGCCCAGTCCGTTCCCAAACTCGAGGAACGTCTGGCCGCGACCGCTTCTTGAACCTCGCCTCGATCTTGGCTGCTAGGCTTCTTCCGTGAGTCTCCGTCTGCAGATGCTTCAGGTGGCGCGTCTCGCGCCACGAGTCTTGGGAGACGCCACAGAACTCGTCTCTTCATTCATCTTAGGTCAACAGAATCCGGACGGAGGGTTTCGTGACAAATCAGGCCAGAGCGACTTGTATTACACCGTCTTCGGAGTCGACGCAGCTCTCGCTCTCCAAGTAGATCTCGACAAGGCTTTACTGCGCTCCTACCTCACTTCCTTTAGCGATGGCGAGAAGCTTGATTTTGTCCACTTGTGTAGCCTCATTCGTTGCCGTTCGATGGCTGGATTTGAAGACGGACAGGCGGACCGTTTGGCGAATTGTTTAGCCGCGTACCGTGCAGCGGATGGAGGATTCAATCCCAAGGCTGATTCGAAAGTCAGTACGGTATACGCCAATTTTCTTGCCTATGCGGCCTATCAAGATCTCGGTCAAGCGATGCCGGAGATGCTTTCGCTGGTGCAATCTTTCAAACATCTTGAAACGGATGACAGCTGGGCCAACGAACGGCATGTGACGATCGGATCGACCACGGCGACGGCAGCCGCTGTATCGGTATTGCTCGATCAGGGAATGCCCATCAACCAGGGCGTGAGTGATTGGTTGAAGAAGCGGGTTCACCCGATGGGAGGTTTTCTAGCCGCCCCTCAAGCACCAGTTCCTGACCTCCTCTCGACCGCTACCGCGCTCCATGCACTTGCCGGAATGGAAGTTCCATTCGAGCCCTTTAAAGAGCTCTGTCTTGATTTCATCGATTCTCTCTGGACCAACGAAGGTTCGTTCTACGGTCACTGGCAGGAAGAGACCCTCGATAGCGAGTACACATACTATGCCTTGCTCGCTCTCGGGCATCTGAGTGTCGGATGACCGCGGATGCGAGTGCAGAAATTGTTGGAAAAGAAGATCTAACTGGATTCGCTCCGAGGGACCAAAAGTCTTTTCCTATTCAAATACGATCTTACCGGGTGGTTACTCGGCGTGGGTGATTCTCTGAATAGAGTGGCGGGGTTGGATAAACCACGGGTGAAAAAACCAACCCCGCCCGAGTCTCCGAACTGGACCGGAAGGCGGATCCGATCTCGTTCTGAGAGTGTCTGAACATCCACGGCCTGCGTCATTCAGGGTGAATACCTCCTCTTGGCGCCTATGGATATAAGGCTCGTGATGAGAGATTATGAGGAGCTCACCCCTAAGCAAGGAGGAAGCGATCCGAATTCGGTTTGAGGTCGTTCTTTGCGAAAAATCGAGGTGTCTGACCGTTTGTCGATGCTTGGCCGAGAATGGGAAGACCTGAGACTCCCTTGTCGGCCTATCGCCGATGGGTGGTCAAGCCGGGGCGGTGACCCTGGCAACCTTCTGCTGCTTAGGAAGACGTTATCTTCGGAATCACCACGACCGGGCGATTGGCAGTTTTTAGGAGCTCCTCGGTGACACTCCCCACGATCCACTTTTGCAGGGTGGAATGTCCGTGAGAGCCGACGACGATCACGTCGACTTCGTGCTTGTCGGCGAGTTTGTTCAAAGTCTCTGCGGTGTGTCCTTGAACGAGCAGAGGGGTGACTTCGATCCCGGCGTCTCGCAACCATTGGGCCGATTCTTGCAGTGTTTTGTGCTCCCGATGAAGCCGCTTCGCACGATCATCTCTCACGTGAGATGGGCCTGTGTCGTATCCCACAAAATCGGGATCGGGAGCAGCAACGTGGACGAGCCAAAGATGAGCCCCGTCGCCTCGGGCGAATTCGGCAGCTGCTTTGACAACCCCCTGGGCTTGGTCGGAGAAATCAATTGCGGTCAGTATATTCTTCATCGCGGTTCTTTCCCAATGTGCTTATGGGGTCAATGTAACCCGAGGAACCGAAATGAACTATGTGGATATGGCGGATCTATGCCCGTATTTGGGACTATTCTTCGCCATCCAGGTATTCGAGCGCCTCAGAGCGGAGGAGGCGCCTCTGGGGTGTCTTGACGAGCCACTTGTTGCTGTCCTTTTCGCAAGATTTTCGCAAGAGACTGGAATCTTCCGGATCGATACGAGAGACTTTCGTCGAGGAGAACGAAATGGTTGATGACGAGACATTCACGAGTCGGGGTGAGGGTATTTGGTCGATCTGTGAACCCTTTGAGCTGCTTGGGGCTCGCTTCGGTCGGCGGATGGTCGTGGTGAAGCGGAACGGGTGGACGGGAATCGTGACGCCTGGACAACACGTGAGACGGTCCATTGAAGCTGGGTTTGGCGGGGACTTCCCTGTCCATGGATTGATCGCGCTCACCGCTTTTCACGACACATTCTTTCTCGAGTCCACTGAGGCCTACCCGGACGCGCAGCGGCTGGTCTCAGCCGCCTTTGACGCAGGCGTTCCGGATACGCTTGAAGTTCACGCGGCGTGGCCCGATTGCTGGCGGGATGAACTGGTGCTCTATCCGATCGACGGTATGCCGAAGGTGCAAGAGACGGTCGTCTATGATCGGGCCAATCAGACGCTGATTGTGAGTGATTTGTTTTTCTACTTTGATGCTAGCTGGGATCTGTGGACAAAGACCTTTTTCCGGATGGCCGGGGCTTATGGAAAACCGCGGATGAGTCGACTCTTTCGGTTGTGCATTAAGGATCGAGCAGCCTTCAAGCGATCGCTCGCCAAACTGCTCGATCTGCCGATTCGGCAGATCCTGCCGAGTCATGGGAAGATCGTGGACCGTGACTGTCACCGCGTGTTGAAGGGTTTGTTGAGCCAGGCTTAAGTGGGGCGCATCTCATCTCCTTCACAAACGTCCCCCTCACGGTATGCTTCAATAAGAACTATCCGTGTCATTCAGTAATCCGTGGTCAAAAATGTTTCCCCTGAGTGCTCCTGTGAACTTCCACGAATCAAGTGCGATGCGCCCGTTTTAGCGCGGAGACCGATTCGAAGCGTGACAGGTGATCGAGTTCTCGGTGAAATCAGGAGAGTTTTGAAATGAAGGATCGTTCTCTTGGAAAAACAGGTTGGGATGTTTCGGAAGTGGGTTTGGGGTGTTGGCAGATTGGAGGTGCCGATTGGGGAGAGGTCTCTGATGAAGCAGCCTTTGAAGTGTTAGCTGCTGCCTTGGATTCGGGCGTGAACTTTTTGGATACGGCCGATGTTTATGGATTGGGGCGGAGCGAGGAGTTGATTGGCCGCTTCTTACAACAGCGATCAGAATCGGTCCGCGTCGCGACCAAGCTGGGGCGTTTTCCTGAGCCCGGTTGGCCAGCGAACTTTGAATTGGATGTGATGCGAAACCATGTGCGGGCCTCGCTCAAGCGGTTGCAGTGTCATCAGGTCGACCTTTTACAACTTCATTGTGTGCCGACGGACGTACTCCGTCAGGGTGAAATCTTTGACTCGTTGCGAGAGCTTAAACGGGAAGGTTTGATCCGTGCTTTCGGCGTGAGTGTCGAGTCGATGGAGGAAGCCACTTTGTGCTTGGAACAGGATGGCCTCGAGGCCTTGCAGATCATCTTCAATCTCTTCCGTCAGAAGCCGATTGATACGCTGTTTGACCGAGCCCAGGAAAAGAAGGTGGGTTTGATCGTCAGGCTTCCGCTTGCGAGTGGATTGCTATCGGGAAAGTTTTCCAAAGAGACGCAATTCGCCGAGTCCGACCATCGAAACTACAACCGGGACGGAGCCCAGTTCAATGTTGGCGAGACGTTTGCGGGAATCGAGTTTGCCAAGGCGATTGAGTTGGTGGACGAGCTTCGAACGCGACTACCCGATGGGCAGGTGATGGCAGATCTTGCCTTGCGATGGTGCCTAGATCACCCGGCTGTGACGACCATTATTCCCGGGGCCAAGCGGGCGGAGCAGGCAAAGCAGAATGCGGCTGTGAGTGATCACGAGCCCTTGGGGAATGAGTTGCACCGTGATCTCCGTGACTTCTACCAGAGCGAGGTTCGGGACTGGATCCGGGGGCCTTACTGAGCGGCTAGCGAGGGAGGACGGCTCTGAGAGCCGATTCCAAGGTGGGATAGGTGAAGGCGTAGTCGGAGCGTTCGAGGACACGGGGAATGGCTTTGCAGCTGCTGAGGAGCATCTCTTGGCCCATTTCTCCAAATAGGAAGCGGATCACAAAGGCCGGGACTGGAAAAAACGCTGGTCTTTTGAGGTGTAGTGCGAATGCGACTGTGAAGGTCTTGTTGGTCATGATTTCTGGAGCGACCAGGTTGACGGGGCCGCGGATGTCTGATCGTTGATTGAGGGCGTCGATGATCTCGGGGATCTCGGGCGCCGCGATCCAGGGAAAGAATTGATTCCCGCTTCCGAGGCGACCGCCTAGCCCCAACCGAAATGGGAGAAGCATTTTTCCTAAGGCTCCTCCGTCGGGATCGAGTATGACGCCGAATCGCAACAACACGGTACGGATTCCGGATTCTTCTGCCCTGAGGGCCGTCTTTTCCCAGTCTGCGCAAACGGTTGCTAGAAATCCTTCGCCGGCAGGGGACCCTTCATCGTGGTCTGAATCCGCATTCGTACCATAGAAGCCCGTTGCTGAGGCACAGAAGAACGTTTTTGGCGGCTGTTGGAGGCGGGCGAGAGATTTGACGAGCTGCTTAGTGCCCGTAATTCGGCTCTCGTAGATGCGCTTCTTCTTGGCCTTTGTCCAAAGTCCATTCCCAATGTTCTCGCCGGCGAGATGAATCAGGACGTCCGCACCCTCCATCGCGGATAAATCCATCCATCCGGACTGATGGTTCCAAGCAACACCCTCGTCGCTGGGAGAGTCCGACGAGACTCGCCGAATGGGAATGACTTGGGAACCGGCCTCCTGAAAGTGCCGCCTGAGTCGTTTGCCAAGAAGCCCTCCGGCACCGGTTAAGAGGATTCTCATGACGGGGAGCGGCCTTCAACCACGGAGTGGTTTAGGAGGATTTCAGGCCTAGGTTTTCGATCACTCGAGTGGTCGAGTAAGATTTGTTGAGACAATAGAAATGCAGGCCAGGAACGCCGGCTGCCAAAAGATCACGACATTGTTGGGTGGCATACTCGATACCGTACTCAACTGCCGCTTCATCGTCGTCTCCCAATGCCTCGAGTTTTTGGGCCATGTCCTGCGGGATGGATGCGCCGCAGAGCTCTGTGAATCGGGTGACTTGTCGGGCGGATAGAATGGGGAGAATGCCGGGATAGATCGGAATGTCGACGCCTACTTGATGACGAGCGTAGTCTCGAAACTCAAGGTAGTCTTGATTGCTGAAAAAGAGTTGAGTCAGCACGAAATCTGCGCCCGCTTCGACCTTTGACTTGAGATGTTGCCAGTCAACGTGCTTGCCTCCTTTGCAGGCAATATGGCCTTCCGGGAAACCGGCGACGCCGATAGAGAAACTGTCAAAGGAACGGACGAGGTCGACCAGTTGATAGGAGTATTCGAAGCCACCTTCGGTAGCTTGAAATTCGTCTGTTCCTGCTGGTGGATCGCCGCGAAGGGCGAGAATGTTTTTGATTCCGGCTTCCTTGGCCTCTGTCAGATATGCCCTGAGCTCAGTCTCGGTGGCATTGACGCAGGTGAGGTGAGACATTGCCGTGAGGCCGTGTTTATTCTGAATTTCTTTGACGATGTGGAGCGTTTTCTCGCGCGTGCTACCGCCAGCACCGTAGGTCACAGAGCAATAATCGGGTTTAAGCTCCATGAGTTTCGGAATCGTCTTGTTCATCAAAGAGTCGTCTCCTTTCTCCGTCTTGGGAGGGAAGAACTCGATCGAAAAGACAGGCCGATTCTCTTTTTGGGCCCGTTCATGTATATCCCGAATGTACTCCATGCGGAAGAAAGGCTAGCCCACTATCGAGGGAACGCAAGTTTGCGCTCTGCTTTGTCCGGGAAAAGCGGATCCCTCTGTTTTGGGATCGCCTGGGTGTGAGGATGGAAGATGAATGAGGGGCACGCCCGAAAAGCGGCCGAAAGACTGCAAATTTGGCTTGAAAACTTGGGTGAACCTGAGTCAACTACCCGAAATTATGGCCGAACTCGAAAACAAGTATCCTGAGAACGTAGGGGGTAAGTTCTACGTAGACGATCAATGCATCGATTGCGACCTCTGTCGTGAAACCGCTCCTGACAACTTCACCCGCTCGGAAGAAGGCGGCTATTCCTATGTGAAGGCTCAGCCTGAGGGAGAAGAGCAGGAAGAATTGTGTAAGGAAGCAATGGAAGGTTGCCCGGTCGAAGCGATTGGCGAAGACGGAGCCTAAGCTCCTCTGAAATCTCTCTAGTATTTTTCCAACGCCCCGAGAGTTTTTGACTCCGGGGCGTTTTTTTTTAATCTCGTCCGAGAATCGCCTCGCTCTCGTGAGGGAGCAGGGAAAGGCGAATGTCTTTGTTGGTCTCGGTAAAGTAGTTGATGGTCCACTCTGTGGGAAACAAGACAACGCCTTGGTCGTTGATATCCCAGGCGATGCGGCTGCCGGTGGGCAGTTGAATGGAGTCGACGTCATCGAGCTTGAGTTCCGGCGGTAGCCAGCGAATGGCTTCCCAAGGCGTGGACTCAAGCCGAGATTCGGCATTGTATTCGGTTTCGAGCCGATACTGCACGACTTCAAACTGAAGTTGTCCCACTGCCGCCAAGAGCGGGATCCGGGTCGCTGTGTCCTTTAGCTGCAAGACCTGAATCACACCTTCCTGGAGCAACTGATCGAGGCCCTGGCGGAATTGCTTGAATTTGGCCGTGTTCGCGTTGTGGAGGTAGGCGAATGTTTCCGGTGTGAAGCGAGGGATCTCGGAGAATTTGACGCCCCCATTCGTCGTGAGGGTGTCCCCAATTCCGAAATCGTTCAGGCCGACTAATCCCACGATGTCTCCCGCGTAAGCCTCATTGACGGTCTCTCGATCATTGCCGAAGAGTCGGTGGGAGGAAGAGAGTCGGATCTTCTTTCCCGTTCGGGGGTGCACGACGTTCATGTCGCGTTCGAACTTTCCAGAGCAGATTCTGATGAATGCGATTCGATCGCGATGGCGAGGGTCCATGTTCGCCTGGATCTTAAAGATAAAGGCTGAGAAATTTTCGTCATCGGGCTGGACGACCTTGTCCTCACTTTTCCGCGCCTGGGGTGGCGGGGAGAATTGGAGAAATCCGTCGAGAAGCAGTTTGACGCCGAAGTTGTTCATGGCGCTTCCGAAGAAGACTGGCGTGGTCTCGCCCGCAAGAACGGATTCCTCTGAGAATTCTGCCCCGGCCAATTCCAACATCTCTAACTCTTCACTCACCGTGTCGTAGAGCGCTTCATCAAGTCGTTCCCGAATAAAGGGGTCAGAAAAACTGCCGATCGAAACCGGCGCCCGGTACACACCGCCGGCTGTGCGCTCGAACAGATTCACGCTGGAAGACAAACGATCGTAAACGCCCTTGAAATCGACTCCGTTGCCGATGGGCCAGTTGATGGGATAGGATTGAATGCCGAGCACCTTCTCGAGTTCGTCTAGCAGGCTGAGTGGTTCGCGGGTCGGGCGATCGCACTTGTTGATGAAGGTGAAGATCGGAATGCCTCGCTGGCGACAGACCTCGAAGAGTTTTTTCGTCTGACTCTCAATACCCTTACCAGCATCGATGACCATCACGACGGCATCGACGGCTGTAAGGACTCG
The DNA here is from genome assembly GCA_964342405.1 of uncultured Verrucomicrobiota bacterium. Taxonomy (GTDB): domain Bacteria; phylum Verrucomicrobiota; class Verrucomicrobiia; order Limisphaerales; family AAA164-E04; genus UBA2970. Next base: position 23,246 of record CAYFGX010000065.1, read on the forward strand.
ATAGGTGTCTTCTGAGAAATCTTTGTGCCCAGGAGTATCCAGGAGGTTGATTGAGTAGCCTTCGTATTCGAACTGAAGGACGGTGGAGCTGACGGAGATCCCTCTTTTTCGCTCCAGCTCCATCCAATCCGACGTCGAAGCCCGTTGGTTTTTTCGCGCCGTGACGGAACCGGCAAGTTGCACCGCACCGCCGTAAAGCAAGAGCTTCTCGGTCAGCGTGGTTTTGCCAGCGTCTGGGTGAGAGATGATGGCGAAGGTTCGCCGTTTTTGAACTTGGTCGCTTAAATTCACAAAGGGACGCGAACTTATCAGTCGAGGCAGATTCGACAAGCCAGAATCGGAGCATCAACCCGGGAATTCCCAGATCAAGCGGATATCAGCCGGACGAAGTCGTCGACATCGATACTCAGTGGGCGATCAGCTGATCAATCTCGGCTATGTAGCCGGGGATCGAGGTCCATGGATCTTCCGCCGCTTCGTGTTCCAGCACAACGAAGCCTTGGTAATTAGCCTCTTTGAGGGTGCGGATGAGTCGACCGAGGTCGCTCTTGGTTTTCCGCTTTTGGCTTCTAGGTTGTATTTCAACCTTAAGCTGCACATTGACCGCGTAGGGTGCGCAACGTTCGATGTCGCCGTAGGGATCGTCGGTGCGGAAGTTGCCGGTGTCGAGATTGATCCCGATCCATGGATTTGAAATCGTTTTGACGATCTCCAGTAGTGGATCTGCCTCAGCGACAATTCCTCCGTGGTTTTCAATCCCAAGAAAAACTCCTCGTTCCGCTGCATAGGCGCCGCACTCTTCAAGGCCCTTGATGCAATTACGAACGGCTTCCTTATGTTCGAGCTTGCCTTTATTGCCCGCGAAAACGCGGACGTGGGGAGCCCCCATGACCTGCGCGTAGTCGATCCAGCGCTTGACGTAGTCTAGTTGCTCTTGTCGCTTAGGACCTTCAGCATGGGTGAAACTGTTCCCGACGGCTGTCCCACTGATGGCGACGCCCCGTAGGAATGCGTGGCGTTTTAGTTTGAGGAGGAATTCGTCGGTTACTTTCGACGGAAAGTAATAGCCCGTGAGTTCTGCCCCTGCACAGCCCTGCTTCGCGCAGAAATCGATAAAGTCAAAGAGGGAGATCTGATCGTCCGGTGCGATCTTTGTTCGTCGCTCGTGACTCGCGTCTTGAAAATACTCTCTGAATGAATAGGCCGCGATGCTGGTGAGCAGTCGAGCCTTGCCCGGTCGATTGAAGGGTTCGATGGCTTGCGAGATTGTAGGGGCGACAGCTGCCAGAGCGGCAGCACTTCCAGACTGACGAATAAAGCGACGTCGGCTGATTGGCATCTTCATAGGAGTGAGTTCAGTAGACTGGGCCGCGGGATCCTAGACAAGTTCATTTTTCTGTCTGGGTCGCTCTCTGCCGAATGAGGAGACGCTTGGATTTAGAAGACCGGTTGGACCCAGGCAGTCTCGGTTTCGTTGACGTGAACGCCGTTGGCCTTGGGCTTTGACGAAGTGATCTTGGCGCGAACGTAGATTTCATCTCCTTTGAAGAGGTACTCTGCCTTCGAACCTTCAACGACTGCAAGGACTTGGCCGACGTCTTCGCTGTAGCGGTGGGTTACTCGTAGTTTTTCACCGGCTTTATTCTTGATGGGATGATTCGTTTGGTCGAAGTCTTCTCGAGTCCCGATGAATTCTGTTTGGTAGCTGACTCCGGCTTCCTCTTCAATTTCGATCGAAAGGACTCCTGCCTGATGTCGAATGCTCCGCAAAGTGACTCCGGTTGAGGCATAGAAATCTCCGGCCTCCAGAGCGAGAATCAGGTTCTCGGCGGTCAGATGGTGGGCCTTGACCATCACCCAACCGCGGCCCGCGTTGCTCTTCCCGGTTGCGAGACTGTGGTATTCGTGCGAGTCGTCTGTGGCCAATCCGTAAACGGGACCTGTTTCAAGAAGAGCAAGTCGCCACGTCAGGATAATATCCCACACCCGTTCCGTGCTGGCGTGGACCTCATCCCCTCGATCTCTAACGAGAGGGTGCCCGTTGTAGACTTCAAAGAACTTCTCGCCCGAGACCTGCATGAGCTCTTCTGCCGTGATGCCCCATCCGAAGTTGGGATGGTTTAGGTGGAGCATCATGGGTTGCCCCGATTCGTCTCGTTGTTGCGCGACCGCAGCGACATTGCGCTTCATGATATCGACGATGTTGTCTCCACCTTGGGGGTCAATCGGACGAATCAGGTTGCTGAAGTTCATGTGGATCGGGAAGGCCAGGTAGCGATCCGTGATCTCTTCTCCCGGTATCATGAGAAACTGATTCGGTTCTTCAAGCAAGGATCGGAATTCCGCGAACGGCTTGAGGCGAACCAGGTCCTTCCCATCCTCGGATTTCGTTTCGACCCAGTCTCCACCGTAGTAATTGAGGTAGCGATCAAATGCTGCTTGCCCGCCCTTGTTCTTCTGAATGTCGGTCCACCGCTGTCCGGATTGGAAAACATTGTGATCCGAGAGGACGAGAAAGTGATACCCATTGTCTTTGTACCATTTGGCGACCATTTCTGGGTAGTCGTCGCCATCACTCCAGAGTGTGTGCGTGTGCATGTTCCCGCGCCACCAATGAGCCTCTCCAGCCTCAGTTCCTGCTGGCATCAGGGCCAGCGAGGATAGAAACACCGCCAGAATATAAGCAAGCGGCGTGGCGTGATCGTGAGGCGAGGGAAGCGTTCTGGATTTCATGACGGCTAGCGGGTGAAGTTTCATGCTGTCTTGGAAGGAACTATTCTGAAAAAGGAAGCAATTGTCGAATCTCGAGTAGTGACGAAATGATGGCGTAAGCTTGGAGATCTTGGCACCTTGAGTCGTCTTTTCGGAGGCGAAGCGAACGTTCATCACCAGCGTAGAGAACCCCCTTGAAGCCGACCTCGGTCGCTGCCCAGATGTCCTTCAGCATGTCATTGCCAACGAAGAGGGCCTCATGGGGTTGAATCCCAAAGTTTGATCGGAGCTTTTGGGCCATTTTCTGATAGAGGCTGGTATCTGGCTTTCCTCGACGCTCGAGATACGACCAAACCATGAGCGAAGATTCGAACCCTGCGCTCGTCAAAGACTGACCTAAGAAGGATTCCAGCATGATGGGCGTGTAGAATTGGGCATTGGAAACGATTCCCATCGGAATCTTTCTTTCACGGCAGAACTCGAGGATTTCGGCGAAACCGGGGTTAGGCCAGACCGGGTTCACCGCGCATTCGTATTCTACCGCCAGATGTTCGATGCGCTGAGATTCTTCCCGCGGCGACGGGTGCGGTTTTGTCCGTTGGGATAGGACTCTTGCCCATATCTCTCGAATATCTACCTCGGGGTAGGGTGCACCGGAGGCTCTAGACTGATCGTGTTCGATTTGGATTTCGCGATTGATGCTAGCGGCGAGGTTTTCGGCTTCTTCGGGGGAATTGATTTCATAGCCGTGTTTTGCAATCAGTTCGTGAATCAAGCGATCCTCGTTGGCGGTCTGATCGAGACTAATATCCCCGACCCCGGAACTGATCAGCGTTCCGTAGACGTCAAATAGGACCGCTTTTATTGGAGCTGGAACGCTGGGTAGTTGAGAGGCGGTGTCCGTAGGTTTGTGTTCGAGAGGCTTGGTGAGCTTTGTGAAGAGCCTGATGAGATCCGTACTTTCGACTTTGGGTTCCACTGCGTTCAGTATGTCGAAAATGAGATTGGAGTAAATGCGGAACGTCGCCGGCTCAAGCATTGGCTTCTGGATATAATCTGGAAGACTTCACGTGATCGGTTTAGGAGCATTGACGCGGCCTTTGTTTGTGGGAATGATTTGAACGATGTTACGAAAGCGGTTTCGATTAAATGTCCTGCCCAAATTTTTCGGTTTGGGTGTGGTCCATGGACGGGGTTCTGAAAGGGAGCGAGCATGACGCAAGACGCATCAGATCAATCGCCTAATGACGAGAACCCCCTGGATCAAGGTGGCGGCAGGCGAGACTTTCTCAAACTTCTGCTCGCGGGTGCGGGCTCAGAAATCTTGCTGGAGGAAACATTGAAGGCCCAGGTGGGAACGACGCCATTCACGGTGCCAAGCCAGACAAGCCTTCCGAAATTAAAGACCGAATCGGATGTCGGAACCCTTTGGCCCTTCGTTGAGAAACTTGCTAGTCGAGCCTTTTCTCCCCTGGCCTACACACAGCCAACCTATGGACAGCTGGACCGATGGAAGTCTGTCGCCCGTGCCAAAGTGTTGGACCTGCTCCACTACACGCCGCCCAAGTGGCCCACCAAGGGGAGGACCTTGGAGAAGATAGATAAGGGCGATCACGTGCAAGAGAAGGTTCAGTTTAACACCTCGCCCCACTTTAGAGTCCCTGCCACGGTCCTGGTGCCCAAAGACGCTCCTCGTCGCGAAACGCCAGCGGTCATCGCGCTCCACGATCACTCGGGTTTCTATCTCTGGGGTAAGGAGAAGCTCATCGAAGATGAGGAGGAAAATGCCGTGCTGCGCGAGTTCAAACAACGATACTACTCTGGCAGAAGTATTGCGACCGACCTTGTTCGACAGGGGTATTTGGTGATTGTGATCGATTTGATGTACTGGGGCGAACGGCGCATGATTTTAGATGATGATCCTGACGATTGGCGGACGCGGGCCAAGGATCTACCGGTGGGACGCGTGAGTTCTTTCAACGTGAGGTCCTCTCAGTACGAACCGTTGGTGAGTCGCACCTTGATGTCTGCTGGCCTCACGTGGCCGGGCTTGATTTTCTGGGATGATCTGAGAACGGTGGACTATCTATTGACACGTCCGGAGGTAGATCGGACGCGAATTGGTTCCATCGGCTTTTCTTTGGGGGGGATTCGATCCTGCTTTTTGGGTGCCTTGGATGATCGGGTGAAGACCTCCGTCGTTGCGGGATGGATGACCTCGATTCCCTTTCAGCTGCAATCGGATATCAAGTTCTCGATCGGATATTCGATGCTCGTTCCTGGTTTACATCGTTACCTGGACTATCCGGATATTCTCGCGATGAACGCTCCCAAACCGCTCTTGGTGATGAACGGGAGGCAGGATGGAATATTCAACGCTGACGGAGTCTTGGAAGGGTATCAGAAGCTCAAGAAGAGTTACGAGAAAGCGGGCTATTCCGATATGCTAGTCATGAGGGAATTCGAAGCAGGTCACGTCTTCAGTCAGGAAATGCAGACGGCAGCGACGCGCTTCCTGCGAGACACCCTCTAGTCCGAACCTAAAATCCGAGCGTCTCTTTGAAGTAGGCGAGGGCCGTCGGAATAATCGTCCAGAAGCAGAAAATCACGACGCCGGACAAAGTTATAAAGATCGTGAAGATGACCACGCTTTCGCGAACGGGCTGGTAGTTGCTTCCAGCCCTTTTTCGTTTCTTGCGGCGCTCACGTCTCTTGCGACGGTGGCCTTTCCTGGCTTCTTGCTCTGGCATCCTCAACCCCTGGCGTCGTAGCTTTGCCGGCTACCTTATCAGGGAATCGATCGTTGTTGCCAGCGAATCATTCAACGCTTTGCTGCTACGGGCAGGGAGTTGTGGAACTCTCCTAAGCGCCTAGAACCCACATTAAGAATGGATGAACGGCCCACCAGATGAGTAATAGCAGGACCAGAGGGCTGACATCCATTCCGACCGGAGCGGTCGGTGAAAGTTTAACGGGCTTAACATAACGGCGGATAGGTTTGAGGAAAGGCTCATAGATGCGGTCCAAGAGCTTTCGAAACCCGTGCGCCGGGTTTGTCATGATCCAATTGAGGACCACAGAAACGAAGAGGCCTAGCGCGAAGAAGCGAAGAATAAAGTCGACCAAGTCCCGGAGGGTTCCCATATCTGATCCTTTGATCCGCTATTTAAGCGGGTTTTGGTTGGCTCTTGGCTGCGGGCGCCTTCTTCTGAGTGCTGCCCTGGATCGTGATTCCCAGCACGAGGAGCACGCCGGCTAGAATGAGCTTGGGTTCCGCTTCCCATGGCACTCGTTGCGCAATAAGCGCCGTCCCAGAAAGGGAAGAAAGGACGATTAAAGCCCAATCGAAGAGAATCATGACGGCCCAGAAGCCGATGATACACCCGATTGCTAGTCCGAGAAGAGGCCAGGGTTTGGCTAGAAATTCGGCTGCGATTGTGAAACCCAAGAACCCTCCAGCAATCATGCCGGCGAGGCGAAGAGCGAGTTTTTGGAGAAAGATGCTGAGCAAGGCTGCGACGACGCCCACCAGAATAGGTGCCGCGATAATGAGCCATTCAGGTTCAGGGGGAAACACTTCTCGACCGATCAGAGACCCAGCAGCGAAACCTGTGGCGGCAATCATAAACCAGTAAAGCTTGCGACCAAACAAGAGAAGGACACCCCCGCCGATCATGATGAGGACCGCCTCCACATCATTGGGAGCCGAAACCATTTTGGTGAGCTCGTCGAAGCCGCGATTGAGTGTTTCGATGATAGGTTCCATAAGCCTTGAGTAAGGAATACCCTCTTGGACCGTATAAAGTGACACATTTCTCAATGAAAATCTAATTTTTCATGGAGAGGGACTTGAAGCGTCACCGTTTGCTTAAGGAAGGGGAAGCGTCTCTGGCCCGTCCAGAGGTTTAGGGAGTGCCTTCTGGACGGCAACTCGAGGGGATGTAGGAATAAAAAAAGGGAGGCCCAAGTGGACCTCCCTTTGCTGTGATTTGGACTGTAACCGAATCTCTATCGTGCGATGTAGAACCCGGCACTAGCGGCGGCGTCCACCGTGAATGGTGAGCTTGCACCTGCTACTGGAGCATAGGTTCCGTCAACGCTGTCGGATGAATGCAAGGTTCCCGTGTATTCGATCGAGATGCTACCGTCAGCAGCTCGAGAGATTCCGGTGATTTCTCCAGGACCGGTTGGCTGACCAGGAATCGGTGGCAACACGATTGGAGGGATCACAACAGGAGGTTCGACAACGGGTGGCTCGGTTGGCTCCGGTGTCTCAGCTGGAACCGAGGTGATGCCCGCTTCGTAGTGAGCTTTGGCCTGGTCGGCGCTCAAGGCCACGTTGTAGAGGGCGAACTCATCCAACCAACCATCGAAGAAGAATTGTTCTCCTGAGTTGAAGATTTCCGGACCGTTGTTGCCATTCACAATGTAGTCGTGGAACGAGACCTCGTTGTTGCGTCGACCGATTGAGATACCGTCGGTGTGATTGCGAAGCAGGTTTGCTCCTTCAATCTCGCCGAAGGACTCACCGTTGATGTAACCGATCAAGCGGCCATCGAAGGCATCGGGCTCACCTGTGCTGTCCATTACCAGAACGACGTGGTAGAGGGTATCTGCCTTGATTGTTGTGCTGATGGCGACGGCCTCCTCGTTCGGCGAGAGACCTTGATCCTCGTTGTAAGGAATCGTTCCGCCCCAGACCGTTTCAGCTCGGTTCAAAACGTTGAACCAAAGTTCAGCTTCATCCGGGCTGTCGCCAGCCTTGGTGCCTTCCAGGTAAACGTTCATACCGCGTGTGGCACCACCTTGTTCATAGATCACCTGGCGTTGCGAGATGGTGGCATCTGGAATCGCCGGATCCGAGTTTGGCAGGGTGCGAGACTTGAACCAGAACTCAATGGTCTTCTTGTCCCAACCGGCATTACCCGTCATGTTGTTGATGTCGTTGTGGTTGGCGATTTGGATGTAGTTCCCTTGGCTGGCATCGAAGAGGACGGCAGAGGACGCGTCTCCCACAACCAGTCGCTCGGCTCCAAGTCCTGGGTTGCCAACATAAGTGCCCGTGTGAAGACCACTGACTTCGTTATTGGCTTCATTGCCCTCGGTTTCGCCGAGGCGCCAGTAAGCGAATGGGTTGTCCAAGAGAACAACGCTTTGGCCATCAGGGACGCTGAAGTTGTGATTGAAGACGCGAGTGATCACTGGATCGCTACCCTCGTCATAGCTAAGAACTGCAACATGGTCTCCTCCAGGGAAGAATCCGTCAGGGTTGGTGTAGCTCACCGTGGTGACGCCACCGCTCTTGCTGACTGCTGGCGAGATCTCGGCGCCGTTCAAGGTAAGGCTGATCGAGCTTTCGACGATTTCGACATCGCCATCATTGAGCACATATTCGATCTTATCGACCAGTTCTGAGCCTTCTGGAGAAACGCTGCTGATGTAGGGCCGGTTGTTACCCTCTCGGTAGGCCTTAATTGCGTTCGAGTTGCCTCGATCGTTGATCAGGACTTTCTCGCCATCGTCGGTCACGGAGAAGAACTCTACATTGGCACCACCCGTTCCCTCGAACCAGAGGAGACGAATAGGGTAGATTCCAGCCTCTTCGACGAGGACATTGAAGAGCGAGTCAGAAGCGCCTCGGCCGCCGTTGAAGCTACCAAGGGAGATGGCCCCTTTGTCGTTGACGGAAGGACCGGTGGTCACTTCGAAGCCGTCATCACTGTTGACGCCAAGAGTATGGAATCCCGCTTCGAACTCAAGGAATGTCAAGAACTCGGCGGCGATACCGTCCGTGCTGTCTTCAAATCCTGGAATGCCTGGGATGAAATCGTCTGGTGATCCATTATCATCGGTGAAGTTACCGAGGAGACCTGCGTCTTGATCGTAGTTGATCACACCCTCGACTTCGACAGGTGAGAGCTGCCAATCATTGGCGTTGATCGGACCAGCCTCGTTGACATAGACGACTCCGAATTCATCTTCGTATTCACCGGCAATTTGGGCATTAGCACCTGCAATGGAGTTGCCGTGTAGGTTGGTGGCACCCGATTGTGCAGTACTGATCTGCGTCACGTGGGCCACAAAGCCTGCCTTGCTCGTATCAACACCAGAGGCAGCGAAGGTCGGTGGAATGCGTTCAAAGATCGTATCAACGGTGAAGTTGAATGAAGCTTTGTGGTTCGTTCCGTCCGAGTCGTCATAGCTCAGGTTCACGACGTGTTCACTGAGTGAATCAGGCGCTTCTGGGAAGCTGAAGGACATCGTGGTGACACCACCAGAGGTGCTATTGTCAGTGCTGACAACTGCGCCGTTTAGTTGGACTTGAATCGAGCTCTCATCGACTGTGGAGGCGAAGTTCTGAACCCGAATTTCGAATCCGTCGAGGCCACCGTCGAAGAAGGTAACGCGTGGAGCCGAAGCGATGCTGCTGGGATCGACGTCTTCTTTCTTGATGAGAGAGAAGACAGCCCCAACATCTTGGAACTCGTCGATGAACACGGCTCCGGTTTGACCCTCACGCTGGGTGCTGACAGTGACGCGATCGTTCGCACTCAAGTCTTCCAGAAGGAAGACCAAGGAGGCGGAAGATTCGTTGTGACCGTTTGAGTTTCGAATGTAGTGACTCTTGGTTTCGGCGCCCGGTACGGCTACCCCATTGACTTCAACCGTGATACGTGGATTTGGACGAGCAGCGCTACTTTGCAGCGTGTCCTGATAAAGCAGAAGGTAGCTGCCCGCTTGGCGAACGGTGATGCTGTCGTCGTTCTGGCTGTAGGTCGAGCTATCCGAGATAGCAGCGTTGTTCCAGAGCAGGGCCGACTTGTCCACGCTGTTCCAGTCAATGGGATCAGCATCGTTGTCGACGTCCGTAGCGGAGGTTGAGTGAACACCGTTATCGTCGATCTTCTCAAGGAAGATGGACGCATTCTTGCCGTCTTGAATGGGAACATTTCCGCCTTGAGCCAATCGGAACGTTTGAAGCGTTAGAGTCTGGTTGCCGGTGACTTCGATGATACCGGACCAGTGCAGAGAGGCTTGCGTGTGGCCGCTGGCGTTTCGGATATAGCCTTGTCGAGCGGTTCCGCCGGTGACGAGCGAACCGTTCAGCAGGACCTCTAAGCCAGGAGCGGCACGTGCGACTGAAGCCTGCATCGGCACGTTGGCGAAGAGGACGTAGGTGCCAGCGCTCAAGCTAATATTGGCTGAGCCGTTGGAATGAGTGATGCCAGAGTCTTTCCGGGTAGAATTCCAGGAAAGCTCGGTCGGATCTTCTCCATCCTCTTCGAAGCTAGGATTCAGATTCGCGTTGTTGGTGTCTTCATCAGAGAGGCCGGCGAAGACTGTTCTTGAAGGATCCACCAGCTCTGCATACACACTGGCCGATTGAATTCCGGTCGCGAGCGCTGCCTGAGCGGTCTTGAAGGCGCGAACCTCAATCACGTCCCCGGCATTCAGCCCCGTCAACAACGTGTGCGCGTGAACCGAGGTCTCTTGCTGCATGTTGGTGTTTCGAGGTTGATTGCGGATGTAACCAGAAGTTCCAACCGTTCCCGGTGCCGGGGCGTCATTGACGTAGATCTCGATACCTTGGGAAGGACGATTGTCCGCTGTGCTGATACTGATGACTGGCATCGTGGCGGCGACTAAGTAGTCACCGGCTTTCTTCACCACCAGTTTGCCGGGGTCGGTGAACGAATGGTCAAAGGTGTCGGGGTCGACGGACGAACTTTCCGTCCAACTGATTGCCGTGGGCGTTGCTGTTGTTAATTCCGTTGAACCATCTGCGAGGCTTGATCCCTGCAGAAAGGCAGCGTCTTTAACGACTGCTTGAAGTTGGTTGGCGCCCAAAACGGCTGCAGCCAAGCCAACTAGACATAACTTGAGTGTCTTCATATAGCCTGTGATAATACTTATCGGTGGATACGTCGAAGGTAGGACCGAGGTTCAGTGAACGTCAATCTGAAAAACTTACCATTGTGTCACACGGCGGTCTGCGAAGCGTCACCGGAATGATTTTGTCAAACTGGATCTTATACAAAAGGTTGACAAGGGCTCAAAAAGCCAGCTCAAGCGACCAAGAGAGGGTTGCCAGTACTGTGCTTCAATGCTGCGATTGGTTCTTCCCTGACTGGAACGGTGAGGGGGCCGGACCCCGGTGGTGATCCGACTTTGTGTCCATGCAGATCAAATCCAAAGAGAATCTATTCCGTATCGGAGCTGTCGGGCTTGGGCTTGGGTCAGTGTTTGTCCTGGAATTACTGCTCCGGTTGCTAGGTTGGGGGATACCTGAGCCAGGGGAAGACCCCTTTGTCAGCTTCGCGGGAACTCGTCCACTGTTCGCGTTGAATGAGAACGAGGCGGTTTTTGAGACCGCGACCGTGCGAACAAATTATTTTGTCCGCGATCGATTCTCGGCCGAGAAATCCGAGAACACGTTTCGAGCCTTCTTCCTCGGCGGCTCGACGGTTCAGGGTCGTCCTTACGCCATCGAGACGGCTTTCCCGAAGTGGTTGCAATTGAGCCTGGAGGCGCAGGTCCCGAATAGGAAATGGGAGATGGTGAATTGCGGCGGTATTTCGTATGCCAGCTACCGACTGGTTCCCATCCTGGAGGAATGCTTGGACTCCTATGAGCCAGACTTGATTGTCCTTTGCACCGGACAGAATGAGTTTCTGGAGGATCGCACTTACGGTGAGATTCGGGATCAGGCGACTTGGTCTCTTTGGCTGCGCGCGCAATTTGGTTCCTCCCATTTGCTTGGAATCATGGATCGGGTCTCGCGTCGCCACTTGCGATCGACTGAGCGGAATGATGGAAGTAGTACGACGAGTGTGCGTCCCGTTCTTCCTGAAGAGGTGGACGCCTTCCTAGATTATGAGAACGGCCTTGAAGCCTACCATTGGGATCCTGCATGGCGTCTGGGAGTGCGCGAACATTTTAAACAGAACGTCGAGCGCATGGTACAACTGTGCCGCCAAGCGGATGTGCCCTTGGTTATCCTAGCTCCTCCCGTTAATCTGAGAAGTAATCCCCCATTTAAATCCGAGCATCGAAGTGACCTCTCCTCAGCCGAACTCGATACGTGGCAGCAGTTGCTTTTGGAGGCTCGACAACTTTCCTCGATTTCACCGGCGGATGCTGTGCGAGTTTTGACGCAGGCCATCGAGCTTGATGAGCAATATGCGGACACGCACTTTGCGCTAGGAACCCTATTGGAATCGATCGGTCGCCCGGTCGAGGCGAGGAAGTGGTTTCTGTCAGCCAACGAACTTGATGTGTGTCCCTTGAGGTTGCTGGCGTCGCAACGAGTGGCTCTTGCAGAGATTTCTAAGCGGTACGGGGTGCCCTATTTAGATCTACATGAATTCTTAGAGCGGCGGAGTGAGTATGTGTCTTTGGGGAGCGAGTTTCTGGTGGATCATGTGCATCCAAGTATCAGTGGACATCAACTGATTGCCAAAGAGCTACAACGCTTCTTGGTCGCGCAGCGCTACTTGCCGGGAAGCGTGAGCAGTGAGAGCGCAGATATCGATCGAGTCTTTCGCCGCCACTTCGATTCATTGAGTGCGGTCTACTTCGTGCAGGGAGGGATGCGGCTAGACAATCTCAGGCTGTGGACGCAAGGGCGCACGGGCGGTTTGCCATTAGAACTAAAGCCGGAGCTTGAAGTTGAGTAGTGGGTGACCCGCTACGCTTACTCGTGACGAAGTGCATCGATAGGATCGAGCTCAGCCGCTGCGGAAGCAGGGTAGATTCCGAAAGCGATTCCGATCGCACCCGAGATTCCGAAGGCCACCATCACGGACCAGAAGGTCACGATCGTTTTCATCTCCGTCAGATGGGAAACAATGAAAGGCGTGGCGACTCCGACGACCACACCTACGAGTCCGCCACCGACTGAGAGCACAACGGTTTCAACGAGGAATTGTGTCGTTATATCCTGCTTCTTCGCGCCCAGAGCACGGCGAACACCGATCTCACGGGTCCGTTCTGTGACCGTTGCGAGCATGATGTTCATAATGCCGATACCTCCGACGAGAAGGGAGATGGCGGCGATCGAACCGAGAACGATGTTGAAGATTCGCTTCGTTTGTTCTGCTTGACGCAGCAGTTGGAGTGGAACGATCACCTCGTAGTCGTTCTGATCGTGGAATCGATTGAGTAGGGTCTTTATTTGGGGGTCAGCTGTCTCGACCGTCTCGGTGTCCTCCATTTGCACGGTGATTTGATGGAGCTCGACCCGCTCGGCTTCCATTCCGAATCCGCTGGAAAGCTGTTTGATAATGAGCTCGCCCATGCGGGATCGGCTCGTTCCCATGGGAATATAGATGTTGTTGTCGAGGGTCTCACCTTCTGCCTCGCCCGATTGACTTCGCTGCTCAACGGTGCTGAGTTCTTGAACCAGGCCGACGACGCGGTAGTAAACACCATCTACCTTGATCGATTCGTTCAGAGGATCCTGGTAAGGGAAGAGCCGGTTGGCGAGGCTGGAGGTGATGGCGCACACATTCTGTTGATGTTTCTCGTCGGTTTCGCAGAGGAACCGGCCTCGGATCACGTCGAGACCGACGATTTCCGGATAGGCGGGTGTGGTCCCGATAACTTGGCAGGGGAGATAATTCTGACTGAAGCGAACGTTCTCTCGAATGATACGCATCGGAAGCACTCGCTTGACTCC
>CAYFGX010000066.1:0-11745 GCA_964342405.1 uncultured Verrucomicrobiota bacterium
GCATCGATCAATCGGGCCTCTAAGCCTGCGATCGGCTGCTAACAGCGGCGCAAACAAAACTTGAAAAATGGGCCACGCGATCGTGGCCCATTTTTGTTTATCTGGCATCTGGACTCATTCGATCTCTTGAGCACGAGGTTGATTCCCGGGAAGATCTCGGGCAGACTTACCGCCGTTCACACTGTGTTTCCATGAAAACAAGTCATTGGCTCCTGCTCCTCACGGTCGTCCTTATTGCCCTTTCTCAGAAGGCCTTTGCTGCCGTCCCTTACGTCCCACACAATAGCCTCCCAATCTGGCCTTCCCTCGCACCGGGTGAACAAGAATCCCATCCCGGCACGCAGCAGGCATTCAGAAATGGTGAGCACCCTCCCGTTCTGAGAATCCAGAATATCACACAACCCCGCCTCCAAGTCTTCCTTCCGAAAGGAACTACTACGGGAACGGGCATTCTCATTCTTCCTGGCGGTGGCTACGGGAAAGTCGTCACCAATAAAGAAGGCTCTGAGGCAGCGCAATGGTTGAATGAGCTCGGGATCGCTGCCTTTGTTCTCAGCTACCGAACCAGTTCTCCACAGGAGCCAAGGCCTTGGTTTCGCCCCCTGCAAGACTCACAACGTGCTCTAAGACTGATCCGATCGAAGGCAAAAGCATGGCGCTTAGATAAGGACCAAATCGGACTCCTAGGCTTCTCAGCAGGCGGACAACTCGCAGCCATCCACCTAGCCAACCGCTATCCCTCAAGCTACGACCTAGGCGACAAGATTGACACCGTTGAGCATCTCCCCAACTTTGCACTCCTGATCTATCCGTGGAACACCACGCAGAATCGTTCAGATCTGCTGATGCCTGAAATCCGATTCAGCTCTCCTGCCCCGCCAACCTTCATCGTACACACAGACGACGACAACTCGACCTCACTCGGTTCGCTTGCGATCTATACGGCCCTAAAGAAAACCGGAACCCCGACGGAGTTGCATGTCTACGAGAACGGCGGGCATGGCTATGGGATGCGAACCGTGCCCAACTCCAATATCGGAACATGGCCGGCTCGGGCAGCGGAATGGCTCCACCGCCGCGGACTGGGCAAGATTACCCCCTAGACGCTTGATCAAGCCCGTCTGGGATATCTTACTTACCCGGCAGACAGAAGAGAGTCACGGCGACCGATTAGTTTTCCGATGATCTCCCCGCGGCCAACGGTATGGTGAGATGAAATGTCACGGTTATCTCCGATGATCCAATACTCTCCCTCCCCGAGACGCACCGGCAGCATACACCACCCATTCTTCGGATGCCGGTAGGGTTCATCGAGAAGGACCCCGTTGATGTAGATCTTTCCCCAGATCATCTTTACCTCTTCGCCCGGCAGTCCAATGATCCGCTTCACGACCACTTCTTCGGATTCAGCTTCACGGGCGAAAACAACATCGCCCCGATCGGGAACTTCGACGACATAGGCACGTTGATTAGCAAGATACATTTCCCCGGAAGACAAGGTTGGCTCCATGCTGTCCCCGGATACGACCGTGGGCAAATACCACAATCGCGTAAGCGCAATCAAAATGGTGACAATGGCTGCAATTTTCATCTTGGCAATTCCTTCCTATTAGCCCGAGACGGGGCTCAATATCAGGTGGTTACAGAAGCGGGACTCATAAGGAAAAGAATGTTTTAGACGCGCAATTCCTACCCAGCATTTGCGCAGTTATTGCCCACCCACAGGCCGACTCGATTCCCAATCGGACTTAAAATTGTGATGGCCTGGTTCGGATTCCGACGGTATAAAATTCACCGATGTCCCGGCAAAAGCTCTCGAAACCACCGTGCTCCCCCACGGAAGTCCTGTCGCTGGCCTTTTATCTCCCAGTCGCGACGCTGCTTTTTTGCCTCTTTTCACCTCCCACTCTTCATGCCACAGAGCCGGGAGAAAACAAACCGAGCCACGTCGGCTCGCTGGCACTTTTTCAAGATTACTGTCTCGATTGTCACAACGCGACAAAGTCGAAAGGAGACATCGATCTCGAAGCCCTCACCGCTGCCCCCTTCCGCGCGACCGATTTCAAGACCTGGGAACTGATCCTCGAGATACTCCAAAGCGGAGAGATGCCCCCGGAGGACGAACCTCAGCCGGAGACTCGGAAGCGACTCCGGGCCCAGAACGAAATTGCCACGGCGCTCAGAGAGATGAAGGCAGCTACCGAGGGAGATCCGGGGCCGGTTGTGCTCCGCCGAATGACGAGCGCCGAGTACAACTATGCCATCAGCGACCTAACCGGTCTCAACCTGAATCTTGATCGACTGATTGCTAGCGACGCCGTTGGCGGTGAAGGCTTCTCCAACGTTGGAGAAGTCCAATTCGTTCAAGACGCGACCATCGAACGTTACCTCGAAGCTGCAAAGACCGTCGCATCTCACGCTCTCATCGGAGCGGGCCCTCTGCGGTTCTACGACAACCCTGGAAAAACAGGGCAAGAGCTCGCCGCGATCAATCGCATTCAAAAGATCTACCGAGACCACGGCTTCCGCACAGGCGCGGGTGAAGGAGCCGAGGCGTTCGGCTTAGATCAGTATCCAAAAGGTTTCTATGCCACATGGCGCTACAGGCACCGCTCGGAGCTACAATCTCCAAACCTGACGCTCCAAGCCCTTGCCGAGGAAGAGGCGCTTGCCCCCGCTTTCGTTAAACACCTTTGGAAGACTCTGAACTCGAGCAGACAAAGTTTCCCGACCTCTGAGATCGTCAAGCTTTGGAAAGAACTCCCAAAGCCCAGCCAAAGCTCCACCGAAGTCGAAGCTCAGGAAGCGACGATCCGCGAGGCGTGCCAAGACCTCTACCATCAACTATCGACTTGGCAAAAAGGTCTTGCCGCCAACACCAAGGATGACGAGGAGGCAGCTGTGTTGGCCGAAGACGCCTTCAAAGCCAAGCGTGAGCACCGGTTCCGCGTGGGGATCAGCTGGCCGCCAGGAGCCTCCGAAGCAAGCTTCGATATCGCCGTTGCACCCGCCTGCATGGCAACTGACGATAGGCCCCACGTTGTCTGGGAAAATCCGCAGTTTTCTGTTCGAGGTTCATCCGATCGTTCCCGACGAAACGGGCGCTCTCGTTCACTATCGAGCTTCTTGGCAGAATCCGAATTGACCAAGTTTGATTTCGGGAATGGCTATGGAAACCCAAATGTAAATCAGGAAAGCTTCGTGACACGAGGCGCCACCCAACTTCGCGTTACCCTGCCCGTTCCTCAAGGAAGCAGCCGTGGGACCTTTTCTGTAAACGTCATACTCGACACCAAATATGGGGCCGATTGCCTCGTGCGGTGCTCGGTTAGCGATGGCCTTGTCCCGGGAGAAACGATCGCTTCAACAGGCGAATCAGCCGTTCTCCTGGCCGATCCCGAATCAAACCAGCTCGACAATTGGCAACTCGGCGTCACCACATTCGCTCGCAATCTTCCTCAAGTCTCCCATCGTGAACCGGCCCCCTCAGACCGTGACCCAATTCCAGCTCCCTGGGATAACTCCTACAACAACCCGGAGCGAAATCGCTTCCACTACGTCATCAAATACCATCGGGACGACCGTTTCCTCACGAACTATCTCATCGACACCGAAACACGCACCCGACTGGATCAAGCCTGGATCGATCTCCTCACCTCATTCGATTATCACGGAACCTACTTCGAATTTGTCAGCAATAAATTCAACGTGGCCAGCAAGGGGTTGAGTATTGCGTCACTCAGCCAAGAATGGATCGATGGAACCCCAACGGAGGCGAAGGAGCACGTGCAACGCCTGTTTGACCACCACGGCCACGCCGCCAAAGCGCTCGAACAAGCGGAGCCTGGACATCTCGACGATGTCCTCAGACTTGCGTCGAAGGCATGGAGAAGAGAATTGAGCAGCAGCGAGGTCGAGCGTCTGCGCCAGTTCTATTGGCAACGACGAGAATTGCTTGATCAGGATCACCCAACAGCACTCCGCGCTCTCATCGCCCGTGTCCTGGTGTCCCCCACCTTCATCTACCGAACGGAGAACCAAGCCCCCAATCAACAAGTCGCTCCCCTGGCTCCTGAAGAACTTGCCTCCCGCTTAAGTTTTTTCCTTTGGTCATCGCTCCCGGATCGCTCGCTCTTACAAGCGAGTCACCGCGGCGACCTTACGGCGTCTGACACACTTCAAAGGGAGGTGATCAGGATGTTGAACGACCGCAGATCCAAACGCTTCGCTCGCGAGTTTTTCGGGCAGTGGCTTGGATTCTATCAATTCGATCAGTATCGCGGAGTCGATGCTGAGCGTTTCCCTGAATTCACAAACAAGATCAAAGCATCCATGTATGAAGAAGCGATTTCGTTTTTCCATCACATCGTTCAACAAGATCGCCCCATCAAAGAACTTCTCTTCGCAGATTATACTTTTCTGAATTCCGATCTCGCGTCCCACTACCGGCTCCCCGACGTTTCAACTCATGATGATGAGCTGACACAAGTCAAGGGGCTAGCAAAGGAACATCGCGGCGGCCTCCTGCAGTTGGGAGCCATTCTCACCACCACCTCTGCCCCTCTCCGTACCAGTGCCGTAAAACGAGGCGATTGGATCCTCCGTCGAATCCTAGGAACGCCCGTTCCACCGCCTCCCGCAGATGCCGGCTCCATTCCGGCGGAGGATGTGCTCGCCGACGGACTCACCGTTCGAGCTCGTCTCGAGGCTCACCGAACGGATCCGACTTGCGCGAACTGCCACTCACGAATCGACCCTCTCGGGTTTGCCCTCGAACACTTCGATCCTATCGGACGCTGGAGGGAGACCTATCGAGATGGACAAGGCATCGACGACTCGGGAGAACTCTCGGATGGCTCTCATATCAAAGGCATCAACGGACTTCGTCGTTACCTCGACCAAAATGCCACGGTCTTCCTCAAGAATCTGACCACGAAGCTCCTTGGCTACGCCCTCGGGCGCGGCGAGCTGGTTTCAGATCAAGGATTTATCGATGAGACCGCATCGAGCTTGAGTCTTGATAGCCCATTCTCCGAGCTGCTGCTCAAAATCGTAAACAGCCCACAGTTTAAGCTCAAACGCGGCGCAAAGTGGGAATCGTCCGCAAAAGACTTTGAAACAAGCCATCAAAGCGACAAGGTATCTCTATGAACTCGGACTCCCTGCCAAATCTGAAGCGCCGACATAATCGCCGACAATTCCTCCGGGGAGCTGGCGTCTGCCTCGCACTGCCCTGGCTTGAGAGCCTCCCCGTCCGCGCCGAAACAGGAAAGCGAGCTCCTAGTCAAAGTTCGGATAAAGCACCCGTTCGATTTGGCGTGCTTTATTTCTCCAATGGAGTCGAGCCCGCTCACTGGTGGGCTCGCTCAAACGACGGCAAAATGGAGATTGGCCCCGGACTCAAACCGATGGAAGCTCACACCAAGGATTTCACTTTCATCAAAGGCCTCTTCAATGAGCAAGCCGTCAGGCACAAGAGCCCTCACCTAGGCAGGATGCCTAATCTACTTTCGGGGGCATGGGTTAGCACGGAGCAAAGTGACATTCGCGTTGGGAAGACGATGGATCAAGTCATGGCCGAACAGCTCGGCAATCAATCCGTCATTCCCAGCCTCATCCTCGGAATCGAGCCTACCGAGTTGCGTTTAGAGGATGGCCTTTCGATGTTGTACGGGTCTAACATCTCCTGGCGTTCCGACACCCAACCCGCGATGAAGGAGATCTATCCAGCTCGGGTGTTTGATCTCCTCGTCGGCGACGGAAAAGGACGTCAGCTCGACAAAAGCATTCTCGATCAGGTTCGGACAGACGCTAAGGATCTGCGACGACAGATCGGCCAAGCCGACCGGCAAAAGCTCGACGAGTATCTGGATTCGATCCGCGATGTTGAAACCCGCATTGATCTCGCCTCGCGCGAACAACGCCTGGAGGGATGGCGTCCGAGCTTGGACAAACCGAATATGGCTCGCCCTGAGGAAGCGCTTCCGCAGCACATCCCGACTCACATGAAATTGATGCTGGATCTCATCGTCTTAGCCTTTCAGATGAACAAAACCCGGATCGTGACATGCATGCTGAACAACGATCTTTCCCAGATGAACTTCGGCTTCCTTGAAGGGGTCAAAGGCAGCCTTCATCTCGATCTCACTCACAACGGTCGCGACCCCTTGATGGAGGCGATGTACCTTAAGACGAACCAATTCCACACTGCGCAGTTCGCCTACCTAGTCGATCGCATGAAATCGATTGATGAAGGAGGATCGTCGTTGCTCGACAATTCGATGATGATGTTCTGCTCCAATCTATTCGATGGAGATCGACACCAGGCAGACCACATGCCCATCCTACTGGCTGGTCGTGGAGGTGGAGCCTTACAACCCGGAAGAGTCTTGGATTACCAAGAACGAGGAGCCGAAAACCGGAGAGCGTGCAGTCTCTACCTTTCCTTGATGGACAAGATGGGCGTTCAAGCTCAGAGCTTTGGCGACACCTCACGACGCCTACCCGAGATTTAGGCACAAGGTTGGTTGAGCAGACTCTACTGAACGGTCTGAGACTAATCAGCCCACTTCAATAGATTGAAGTTCCAACACAGTTCAGAGCCCTTCGCTCAAGCCCATGCACTCTCAAAGCATCAAGGGCCGGCGAAGCTCCAAGAGCCTCGAAAGTCAAATCGCTAAACAACTTGGCGCGTCGCCCGTCGTCGGAAGGCAAAGAGTCCACAAAGAAGAAGAGCTAGAGAGGCGAAAGCAGCCGGTTCAGGAACAGGCACCACTAAAGGGCTTGTCAATGCCGTGTTGATTTCGGCCTGTGTCAGTTGGCTTACACCGACTCCATCCGGAAAAATGTTGACTGGGCTGGTGGGAATAAGGCGAATGCTGCCATCAGCCATTAACCTGTGATCACTTTCAAGAGTATGCGCCAATCCCAGATTGTGTCCGATTTCATGGGCGATCGTGTCTCGGCGTCCGGCTCCATCTGCATCCGTGAAGACTCGGTTGGCAATGGCCACTCCGTTCCCCCCCACAAAAGCCAAGCCAGACACAGCACCAGCGTCAATCTCATCAAGGAACCACATATTCAAGACAGTGCTCGTCACATGCTGACCGTGCCCTGGAGTGGACGCGAGAGAATTGAATTCCGAAGTATTGATATCCTGAAAGGCCGTCGAATGAAATTCGACCATCGGCAGAAATGAGATATCGATGTCCGCTTGATTCCAAATCTTGTCGGTTTCCGTCTCGAAGTACTGCCCCCCGGAATTCGAGCAATCACCGCCGGCGTCATTGCAAATCGAAATCGGTTGCACGACAATCATACTCGCGCCAAAGCCAGACAGGGGCGCTATAAGCAATCCGCAGAGGATTCCGAAAAACAAAGAAAAAGAAGAGCGACCGTTCATCCTATCCCTAAATTCCTAAAGCAATCCGTTGAGAAGCAAAAACCGGGTCGCTCGTAGTGAGCGACCCGGATAAGATTGAAGAATATTACAAACTACTTGCGACCATGTCGCCGACCTCTGTCGTCGAGTAGCCCATTCGACCCGCGCCTAAGGTGTCGATTTTGTCTCGCGTCACTCCGATGACCGCTTTCTCGATTGCTTGAGCCGCCTCGGACTCACCCAAGAAATCAAGCATCATCTGTCCAGCGCAAATCGCCGCTAGCGGATTGATCACGTTCTGGCCGGTGTATTTCGGAGCACTTCCACCGATCGGCTCGAACATGCTCGTTCCCTCGGGATTCAGGTTACCGCCTGCGGCGATCCCCATACCTCCCTGAACCATCGCACCAAGGTCTGTGATGATATCGCCGAACATATTGTCGGTCACGATGACATCAAACCATTCTGGATTCTTCACAAACCACATCGTTGTGGCATCGACATGGGCGTAGTCACGCTCGATGCCCGGGAAGTCCTTCTCACCAATCTCGTGGAAGGCTCGCTCCCAAAGATCGAAGGCGTAGGTCAGAACATTCGTCTTACCACAAAGCGTCAGTTTGTTGTCTTTGTTGCGCTTCTTGGTGTACTCAAACGCATATCGCAAGCAACGTTCCACCCCACGTCGGGTGTTCACGCTCTCCTGAATCGCCACCTCGTTTGGCGTCCCCTTGAAGACAAATCCACCGGAACCAGTGTAAAGCCCTTCGTTGTTCTCACGAACGACCACAAAATCAACATGCTCTGGCTTTTTGTCCTTCAGCGGACAGAAGCGTTCGTCATACAGCTTCACTGGGCGGAGATTGATATACTGCTCCAACTCGAATCGAAGCCGCAACAGAATGCCTTTCTCAAGCACACCAGGTTTCACATCAGGATGCCCGATGGCACCGAGAAGCACGGCTGGGAAGTTTCGCAGATCATCTGCAGCTGAATCCGGCAAAACCTCGTTGGTTCGGAGGTAGCGATCGCCACCAAAATCAAAGGGTGTGTAATTGAGTTTAAAACCAAACTTCTGCGCAGCCGCATCCAGGACCTTAATCGACTCCTTGGTCACTTCAGGTCCGGTTCCATCACCACCAATAACTGCAATATCGTAACTATTCATGAATTATTCTCGGTCGAACGTCTAGAAACAGCCGGAATCCTAAGGAAAACGGCGTTTGAGGCAATTGAATTCTCAATCCTGGCCGATTTGAGGGATCAGGGCATCAGACAGGGTCGAAGCGGGCATCCGAGAGACTTTCAGCCAAGTCATCACTCCACCCTACGGTCGCCCGCTGGACCTACCGAGGCTTGCCCTCAATCGAGGGGCGAAAACACTCCATGTTCCCCAACAAAGAACCTCTTCCCCAGTGTTGACCCACCGAGGAAAAAGGGCCATCTTCTCATAGTTTCCGTAACAAAGAGTGCATAGCCCAAGTCGTTATGCCCAAAGAGAGAATCGTTATGTCAAAGATCAATCGTCGTCGCTTTATTCAGCGAAGCATGGGAACGGGTGCCGCCCTCATCGCCGCACCATACATTGGCCGAACTCAAGGAGCCAACGAGAAGCTCGGGGTCGCCGTCGTAGGCGTTGGAGGCCGAGGGAATTCTCACATCGGTGCTTTTGTGAAGGATCTGCGCACCGAGGTCCGCGTGATCGTCGACGTGGACGAGACGAAGGGCAACTACCGCTGCAATGAAATCGAGGAAAAGACAGGGAAACGCCCGATCCTCGTTTCAGACATGCGTCATGCTTTCGATTCGAATGACGTCGATATCATGAGCACGGCGACCCCCAACCACTGGCACGCTTTGTCTGGTGTTTGGGCCATGCAGGCCGGAAAAGACGCTTACATCGAGAAACCGATCAGTCACAATATCGCCGAGGGTAGTGCCTTGGTAGCGGCTGCCAAGAAATACAAGAGAATGTGCCAAGTCGGCACTCAATGCCGTTCCAGTCAGGCCATCATTGACGCGATGAAATTCATCCACGACGGAGGCATTGGGGAGGTCAAGTTCGCCCGAGGACTCTGCTACAAACGCCGCCGATCGATTGGCGCCCTCGGGAGCTACGACATTCCAGCCGAAGTGGATTTCAACATCTGGAGCGGTCCTGCAACCTACACGAATCCAAAGCTAACCCGTGGCCGATTCCACTACGATTGGCACTGGCAACGCCACTACGGCAACGGTGATCTCGGAAATCAAGGTCCCCACCAAACGGACATTGCCCGCTGGGGACTTGGTGTCGATGAACACCCCAGCACGATCATCAGCTACGGCGGACGACTTGGGTACCAGGCCGAGCAGAAGAATCCAAACTACGTGGATGCCGGTGACACCGCCAACACGGAAGTTTCAATCTACGATTATGGCAACAAATGCATGGTCTTCGAGACACGCGGTTTGGATGTCACAAACTCAGACGACGAAGAGATCAACAAACTCTTCAATCAAACGAAGGGCAATAAGATCGGTGTGATCTTCTATGGAAGCGAAGGCTATCTCGTTCAAAAATCTTACACCCACTGCATCGTTTACGACAAAGCATTCAAAGTGGTCAAAGAATTCAAAGGAGGCGGCGATCACTTCGGCAACTTCCTGGATGCCTGCACCTCACGAGACGCCAGCAAATTGAACTCCGACGCTTGGGAAGGTCACCTTTCTGCCGGAGTCAGCCACCTCGGCAACATCTCCTACTACCTGGGAGAACAGAATCATGTCTCCGTGAAAGAAGCCGCTGATCTCCTGGAAGGGATCAAGAGCAAAGACGATAATCTCGCAACCCTCGAGCGAACGGTCATGCACTTGAAGAAGAACGGAGTCGACTTGGATAAATATCCTCTTTCGATGGGACCAAAACTCAAATTCGATCCGAAGCGAGAGATCTTCCCAGAATCCTCCGCAGCCAACAATCTCCTCACGAGAAACTACCGCGAGGGGTTCGTTTGCCCGAAAGCAGACCGGGTCTAGGTACTTCCCCTAGTCTTTCATATGCAAGCGCCGTCGAGGTCTTCCCTCGGCGGCGCTTTACTTTGAAGAAAGAAACATCATTTGCCGGCCACGGCCCAAACCCAAAGAGCGGTGGACGATCACTCTTTGGCCAGGGCTTTTCGGACCAAGAATACGGCGACAAAAACGTAGACAACCGCAACCAGAACCAAGGGGTAAATCAACCACGGCATCGACTCAAACAGCTCCTCAGCAAGATAAGCCTGAACCCAACACAACGGAGCCATTCCGATGGTCGTCCCCAGCATCACCTTCCAGACCGGTATTCCAGCCAATCCTGCTGCATAAGAAACGAGATCAGTCGTCGTCAGCGGATTGATGCGAAGCGCCAAGATCACCCAAACGCCAGAGTCTCGAAGTTGATGCACAATTTTCTCGACCTTGTCCCGCTCGAGAAAACGCTCCAGACGCTCTCCACGAAAAATTTGCATGGAGACCGCTGCGATTCCCGCCCCCAACACATTGCCGATCAAGGCCAAGAGGCCGCCCAGGAAACCGCCAAAAATGAGTCCCCCAGGAGCGTATAACATCAAGCCAGGAATTGGCGCCACAACGACCTCTATTGCCACCACAAAGACATAGATTAACGGAGCCCAAGCTCCCCAGGATTCAAAATAGGTCCGAACGAGTTCAACTCGCTCCGTCGCACTCAGACCTGGACGAATCAAATGCCCCACAATGCCATCACCGGCATACGACAGCACTAAAACCAGAAGGATCAGAAACGCTCCACTGTAAACCCAAAGTCGCCCTTTCATCTCTGTCTTCCTCCACTTCCTCCAACGTCGTGCATACCCAGACTTGAATTGGAGATTACCGAGCTCATCCGAGAATCGCAAGCTCACCACCTCTCGGCGGTCTCGCCATGTGATTGAAAACGGGGGTACCGAAGCCCGGAAAAACGTTCTAGGTTGAAGTCCGGATGGTGAGACCAGTGTGAGCTACTGCGGAAAAATTTGGGCGGGGAATCCGTTCGTGCTAGTGAAAGCGACAGCTTCGCTCTCGCACTCCACGGGGCGCCTGCATTTCGAGCATTTATTCGGAGTGCGAGAGCGGAGCTGTCGCTTTCACACGCTCGCAGTTGCTAACGGGAATGGATTCTTTCACCGTCCAACCGCTTTAGAGACAGGAGTAAATGCGTCATTCGTACGCCCTGCTTCAAACACAAGCCCGGCGCCAATCGGTTCTCGGTTCCCGGTTCTCGGTTCCCGGTTCTCGGTTCCCGGTTCTCGGTTCCCGGTTCTCAGTTCTCAGGTCTCAGTTCTCAAAGGAACTCCGCCATTCAACCAGCCATACTCTATTTCAACATC
>CAYFGX010000066.1:11845-35413 GCA_964342405.1 uncultured Verrucomicrobiota bacterium
TCTCAGTTCTCAAAGGAACTCCGCCATTCAACCAGCCATACTCTATTTCAACATCGCGCGCATTGCTTTTTCCCAACAACGAAGAATAATGAGGGCAAGCAATCGCGCTGAACGTAAAACGCATCATGGAAGACTCTCGACCAACGAAACGCCGCCTCTGGATCCCTTGCTTCCTCCTCTTCGCTTACGGCGCCCTCTACGGCTGGACCGTGCAATCAGAGACGATGCTCGGCCCTTATCTCGTGCTCTTCGGTGGCATTCTCTTCACTTTGCTGACCTGGCTCTGGTTCACCTTCCTCAGCGGCATCCGTCCACTTCTCCGCTGGACCAGTTTCACCATTGGGATCGGCCTCATCGCTTTTCTCTACGCATCGCTTCGCTTCGATGGCTCCTCGAGCGGAACGGGCCTTCCCCGTTTTGTTTGGAAATGGGCGCCTACGGTTCGCGAACAATCGCAGCAGACCTTGGCAAACGCTCCCTCAACGCCCCAGGCTGCAGATGCTGAGAGCGACGAATCTACCCTCAAATACAGAGCTGTCGACTCGAGCCAATACCTTGGCCCGAACGGCAATGGGGTCTTCCCAGATCTCAACGTTGATGTCGGGGCGCTCGGTGACTCGCTGGAAGCAATCTGGAGGCAACCGATCGGACTTGGATGGGCGGGGTTTGCAACCAAGGGAAGACTAGCAATCACTCAGGAGCAACGAGGCGAAGAAGAATGGGTGTCCGCCTACGACATTGAATCCGGGGCCCTCCGATGGAAGTATGCGAAGCAGAGACGTTTCAGTGAATCGATGGGCGGAGATGGCCCGCGAGCGACTCCCACGATCGTTGATGAAACCGTCTATGCCCTGGGAGCAACAGGTATCCTGGATGCCTTAAATGTCACGGACGGCACGCCCATCTGGTCTTACAACGCCCTCGCCCAAGGAGGTTCCAACCTGACATGGGGCAAATCCGCTTCTCCTCTCCATCTGGCAGAAGAGGAATTAATTGTAGTGACAGGCGGCGGACAAGGCGGTCCCACCGTCCAGGCAGTCAACACACAATACGGCGAAAGTGCATGGACCTGGGGGACCGAGCCGGCAAGCTATGCAACGCCCATCGTGGCCACGATCCACGATGAACGTCAGCTCGTTATCGTCAACGAAAACACTGTGGTTGGCCTTCGCCCCAGTTCAGGAGAGCTCCTCTGGTCCTTCGATTGGCCCGTCGGGATGATGCCCTCCACGCCAAAGGTTGGCCAACCAACCGTGATTGACGGTTCAAAGATCCTCATCACGGCGAGCTACGGAATCGGATCCATCTTGCTTGAGATCAAAAAAGAAGACGACGAGACCCTGTCGACATCCGTTATCTGGCATGCCAAGAATCGAATGAAAACCAAATTCAGCTCGGCTTGTGTGCTCGGAGAACACGCCTATGGATTAGACGAAGGCCGTCTTGCCTGCATCGAACTTGAGTCTGGAAAACGCCTCTGGAAGGATGGAAAATACGGCTACGGCCAAAACATCCTCGTCGGGAACACACTCATTGTCCAAGCCGAAGATGGTGACGTTGCATTCGTGGAAGCCACTCCCGAGAAATTTAACGAATGGGCCCGAGTGCCCGGCATCACTGGAAAAACCTGGAATGTCCCCACCCTCGCGGGCGAATACCTCCTCATCCGGAACGACCAAGAAGCAGCCTGCTACCGAGTCCCCACCGTCAGCAGCACCCCATAGAACCGCTCACCAGCAACTTCTCACTTCTGATTTCTCAGTTCTAATTTCGCCCCGTCACGGCCGCACCTGGACCCTATCCATTTCCGGCGTACCGACAGGACTATCCCAGTCATTCCCCACGCGAACGGTGCCCCCGTACTGCGCATAGAACTGTCCCCACACGAGCTGACTTGGTTTCGTGCCTTCTGAGTGACCGTCCACATACACCGCATTGACGCGCTGATTGTGTTTGCCGTGCTGCGCTTGAAATCTGTGATTCGTTCCATCTTGAGGTGACTTCCGCCGCGGAAAACTGTTCGAGGCCCAATAGTGATCAAGCCAAGCTCCATCCGCTTTCTCGTTTCCGATCCCGCCCCCAATCTCGCTCGGATTCGTCGATCCCCCGATCTCGGTCACCGCAATCGTTTCTGTGGGTCGCTTAATCCATGACTGCTTCCTGTATGTTGGGTTACCTCCTCGCGAAAAATCGAGCCCGAAGACTCCCAGATAGTTGAAGCCATAGGAGAGGAACCCTGTGTATTCAGGGTCGAAACGCCCCGGTTCAGAATCATAAAAAAGGCCCCGCTTCTTCGTCGGGCAAACCCAAATCAACGGGGAGTTGAGATAAGGATCTAGTTGAATCGCTGGCGTCTGTTGCCACTCTCCGCCACCATTGAATCCACCCGCGTTGGGATAGGGACCTCTCGCCCAGTCGCGATCAGGCAGATGACCCTCACTATCATCAACGTACATAGTAAAAGCGATTCCTATCTGCCGGGTGTTACTCAAACATCGCGCCCCTTGGGCTTTGTTTTTTGCATTCCCCAGGGCCGGCAACAACATTCCCGCGAGTATGGCGATAATGGCAATCACCACGAGAAGCTCGATGAGAGTAAACCCCGCTCTATCACTCCGAAGTATTGAATCTCTCATTGATCTTATAGTCCAAGAATTAGCCATAGCAAACGTCGTCCAACTTAAAACCCTAGCCCCTTGCTTGTCGTTCGGATACGACAGAAATACATATCACTCGTCAGGTAAAGCACCGTGCCATCATCTCCGAACCCACAGTTTGCTGTCGCTTCTCCTGGACGAATGGTTCCCAAGTGTTCTCCAGTCGGAGTCAAGACAAGCACCCCTCCCGGTCCAGTCGCCCAGATGAAACCGCTTTGATCAACCTTCAATCCATCGGGCAGCCCCTTCCGCGAAGCAACGAAGTGCGTTGCGTCAAATAGGACTCTGCCATTCGCAATGGTTCCATCGTCTAGAACATCATAAGCCATCCAATGCGCCAGCGCCGGATCCGAGTTCGCCACGTAGAGAGTCTTCTCGTCCGGAGAGAAACCAATTCCATTGGGTCGTGTCATCTTATCAGTCAGCAAGACCACCTCACCATCCGTCCGCCTGAGATACACTCCCTGATAGAGCAACTCTTTGTTGGGGTCATTGACATTCCCTTCCAGCCCGTAAGGTGGATCTGTGAAATAGAGATCCCCGTTCGAATGAAACACCAGGTCATTGGGGCTATTGAAACGGCGATACCGATAATACTCAGCCAGCGACTTGAAACTCCCGTCGGCTTGTAATTGAGCAACGCGCCGGTCCCCGTGCATACAAAGAGTGAGTAGCCCGTTGGGAGCATAGGCCAAGCCATTCGACCCAGATTCACCACCCCGGGAGCTGGAACCCGTGTAGCCGCTTGGTTTTAGGAATAACTCAAGCCCGCCTCGTTCCGACCACTTGAAGACCGAGTTTCGAGGAATATCAGAAAACACGATCGATTTGGTGTCTCGATTCCAGGCCGGTCCTTCCGCCCACTCAAAGCCCTCCGCCAGTTTTTCGATCTGAGCCTCGGCGGGCAGCAGCGCATTCAGCCGGCCGTCCAAGCGCTCGATGGATCCCAATGTTGGAAACCCACTCGATCCATCGATCCCGATGGGTTCCGCCGCATCGACCGCCGCTAGCGAAATCGCCCCCCAAATCAGCAAAGTGAACAAGCTCCGTCCGTCTTGTAAGCATTTCTCCAAAGTTGAATCCATAACAATACCTTCTCGAAACAAGGGAATCGAAAAACCATGAGAAATCTCCTCCACAAGGGTCAAGGCAATTCGGCCTCGCCGAGGAGAAGCACCTGGCTATTTTCGTCGCCAGCTCCCGCTCAATCTAACGGCAAACATTCGAGATTGTGACTTGCAATCTTGCGTAAAACCTTTCAGATGCTGGGCAAACATGGCTACCCCCCTCCGAACACGCTTAAAGAACGGTGAAACGTTGCTCGGGACCATGGCCACCATGCCGTGTATTCCGAGCGCTGAGATTCTGTCGAACATTGGATTTGATTGGCTCTTTGTCGATGCCGAGCACGGGCCATTCTCCAATGATTCGTTGCTCACGTTGCTCTCCGCTATTGGGGATCGAACCCCTACGCTCGTCCGCACTGGCGGGCCGGACGAAGTAGCGATCAAACAGGTTCTCGATATGGGCGCCACGGGGATCATCGCGCCACAAGTCAACTCAACGGAGCAAGCCGCCGATGTGGTCCGGTTCGCCCGCTACTCACCCGAGGGAGCTCGAGGAGTGGGACTCGGTCGAGCTCAAGGATACGGCACGCAGTTTCAGGAGTATCTCAAACGCGCAAAAGAGGAAACAACGGTCGTCGTCCAAGCCGAACACCGGGACGCCGTTGATTGCATCGAGAAGACTGTCCAAATCGAGGGCATCGACGCCATCCTCATTGGACCATACGACCTTTCAGCTAGCTACGGAAAAATGGGACAACTGGACGACCCCGAGGTCGTCGATGCGATCCAACATGTCACCGACGTCTGCCTCCGAGCAAAGATGCCGATTGGGATCTTTGGCCTGAGCCCGGAGGCCGTGGCCCCCTACGTTCAAAAGGGCTTCCAGCTCGTTGTCGCGGGCGTAGACACTCTGTTGCTCGCTGCGGGCGCAAAGCAACTGCACGAAGATCTCAAATCTCTGACCTGATTCTCTGGCTGAACGACTATGGCGCTGACGTATTTTCAGAACGTTCATGTCCTCGATGCAACCGGGACGGAACCTTTCCTTGGCAACGTGCTTGTGGACGGTTGCCGGATCCGGTCCGTCAGCCCAGGCCCACCTGAATCTCAATCCTCAGACACCGAGATCGTGGACGGACAGAGCCGGCATTATCTCCTGCCAGGCTTGATCGAGTCTCACGCTCATCTCAGCATCAACAACACAGATGATCTTGCAGCCTTGGGAGCTATTCCCGTGGAGGAGCACACACTCCTCACGATGCACAATGCAAAACGATATCTCGACTATGGAATCACCAGTTGCATCAGCGCCGCCTCAGCCAAGCCTCGCTTGGATCTCGTGATCCGGAATGCCATCGACTCCGGACAAATTCCTGGTCCGAGACTCTTAGCGGCAACACCCTGGCTAACCGTTACAGGTGGACTTGGAGACATGCGCACGCTTCATCAACCCTACGTCGAGTCGATGGCCCTCATGGTGGATGGTCCGGATGAATACCGAAAAATTTGCCGCGAGCTCATCCGAGAAGGCGTCGACATCGTCAAGCTCGTCGTTTCTGGTGATTCCTTCGTTCCTCATGCAGGCTCTGAGACGACCATTATGAGTGAGGCGGAAGTGGCCGCGGCCGCAGAGGTTGTCCACGCCCACGGCAAACGCATGAGCGCTCATGCCCGCAGTGCAGAGTCGGTCAAACGCTGCGTTCGACACGGCGTGAAGGTCATTTACCACGCCAATTTTGCTGATGAGGAGGCCATGGACATGTTGGAAGCAAACCGAGATTGGGTCTTTATCAGTCCCAATATTGGTTTCACAGTGACCGCAATTTATGACGGAGCAGCCATGTTCACTCCCGAGCAAGTCGAATCGATGGGACTCAAAGATGAACTCGCGGGGGCCGTCAAAGGACTTCAAGAACTTAAGCGCAGAGGCGTTCGCATTCTCGGCGGAGGGGATTATGGATTCGCGCTAACGCCCCATGGACAAAACGCCCAAGACATCGGACACCTCATCAAACACGCCGGTTTCACCCCCATGGAGGCTTTGCAATCGATGACAAAACACGGCGGCGCAGCCATGGACCTGCCCGATGAACTAGGCCAGATTCTCCCCCGCTTCTTGGCTGACCTCCTGCTCGTGGATGGAAACCCACTCACAGAGCCCGATTTACTGACCGATCAGAGCCGTTTGACTGCAGTCATGAAAGACGGCATTTTCCATAAGAAACCCGATCTCCGTTTCGCGGAGTCCGAACGAGAGCGCGCCTAGGCCCATGCCAAAGAAGAAGAAATTCAAGAACGATCATCCACTCGTCGATTTCAAGAAGTCCCCCATCCACGGTTGGGGAGGCTTCGCCCGAAAAGAAATCAAGAAGGGCAAACGCATCATTGAATACGTTGGAGTGAAGTTGAGCAAAAAGGAAGCAGAGCAAGCGCTTGAGGACCAGAACTGCTATGTTTTCACTGTTAACGACGACTTCGATTTGGACGGTAGTGTCGAGTGGAATCCAGCCCGATTCATCAATCACAGTTGCAAACCCAACTGCGAGTCTGACATCAAAAAGGATCGCGTCTGGATATACGCCACCAAGAAGATCAAAAAAGGGACCGAACTCACCTACAACTACGGTCACGATCTTGAGGACTATGAAGACCGGCCCTGTGCCTGCGGGGCGAAAAAATGTGTCGGCTACATGGTGGCTGAAGAACATTTCGACACCCTTAAAGAACTCGAATAGTCCCTCATGTCCTCGCTCCTGATCATCGCTACCGGCAATCAGCATAAAGTCGACGAGATCGGCGCCATCCTCTCCCCCGCCATCAGTTGTGTCCCCATGCGGGTTCTCGGAGACTGCCCTGAACTCAAAGAAACCGGCACGACCTTCGAAGAAAACGCCACGATGAAGGCGACCCAACTCGCGGAGTGGCTGGCCTCCGGTCCAAACATCCGATTCCCCGTGGATCGTTTCGATACGATTCGGGTACTCGCCGACGATTCAGGCCTCGAAGTCGATGCACTCAAGGGGGCTCCTGGGGTTTACTCTGCCCGATTCGCTACCCCGGAAGGCTCTGAAGGAAACGCCAGCGACCACGCCAATAACGAGAAACTCATGAGACTGATGGCCAACGTTCCGGAGGGTCAGCGAAACGCCAGATTCCGATGCGTCCTTGCTCTTCTGGACACCCCCTATGACGCTTCCCGCCCCCCTCAACTCTTCTCGGGACATTGCGAGGGAACAATTGCCAAGCAAAGACATGGCACTGAAGGATTCGGCTACGATCCACTGTTCTACCCCGAAGGCCATGAGCTTTCGTTCGGACAACTCGGTAGCGAAGTTAAAAACCGAATCTCGCACCGTGCTGCAGCCTTGGAAAAGCTTGCCCAACATTTGAAATAGCAACGTTTTCAATCGATCTCGCGACGAATAAGAGCCCGATCAGGTAGCCCTCCTCTCTTTCACCAGCCAGCCTCGAGAAAAAAACTCATTTTCTACGAAACCCATCCAGAAACTTTCTGTAGATGGGTGGCGTTGATGAAAATGAGACTGTTTCTAACCGTTGCCTGCACCGTCGGGCTGATTTGTGAATCTCTATCCTTTGGACAAGGCTTCCCCAATGTCCCTCAAGTGCCAGGAGCCCTTCTCAGTGGCGGCCTCCTCGAACCTCAGCAGGGGCGCACAGCGATTATCACCTACCATAATGGCTGGCTTTACACCGTACCCGAGCACCCGTCGAGCCAGCCAGGCTCAGACTATCAGGCACGGCGCTGGAACCTCGCCGATCCGACCAACGCTCAAGTCATGGAAACCCTCGGCATTAGCGGAGGCTCCACCAGCGCCCATGGCTATCAAAAAATCGGGGACTACCTTCTCCTCGGCGGCAACGGATTCGATTTCATCCATAGCGAAACGGGCGAGCACCATTTTGGACCGAGTTATGTCTTTCGAGCCGTAAGCCCCTTTGTTAACGAGCGCACGACTTACCCTCAGCAACACCCTATCTACAGTCGCGGTGATCTCTACCGTCCCTACTACACCACCGAGTTCTGGAGCTACAGCGACGTCGACCGTCCCGCGATTCTAGGATTTGGCGACGAGCAACTCGCAGAATGGGACCATCTCGGCCTTACGGGCGTTATCGGCCATCCGTTCATCATCGGAAACCTCCTCATCTTTGCTTCAGATCAAAGCCGAACCGGTGTCGCCACTTACGATATCAGCGATCCCACAGAACCCGTTCTTCTCGATGTTTTAACCACTGGCGGTCCCGGCGGGTATTGGCCAGAACTTTGGGGATCAGACGGACGCCTCTTAATCGTCTTCCCTTACCGTACTGGCGGTAACGGAATCCGGGTCGTGGAAGTCACCGACCCAACCAACATGCAATTCCTTGCTGACGTTCCCCTTCCCGGTGCCACCTGCATGTATGCTCAATTCCAAGACAATTTTCTTTTCACCGGCAGCCACAAAGTGGATATGCGGACATTTCAGTCAGTGCTCTCACTGGACCTGGACCCGATGGAACTCGACACCAGTCAGTTCGCTTTGCCGCTAGGCAATCTATTGGTCACTGGAGGGGCCGGTCCCGGCCAGGGAATGGCCATCTGGGCCCACCAAGCCCAACCAGATACAACCGGCCCAAGCGTCGGCTATCACATCCCCCGAAACGGTCAGGCCAACTACCCAACAACATCCCCTATTTCACTTCTCATCCATGAGACACTCGAGAGTCCCTCGATGATCAACGGCGAGACTTTCATCGTCCGCCCACTCGGAGGCGCCCCCATCCCGGGCCTGATCCGATGGACATTTAACGATAGCCTCACCTTCACACCCGATAGCCCTTTGCTTCCGAATACAACCTACGAAGTCGTCATCCCTGAAAATGGAATTCAAGACGCAGCTGGGAACGGGATCGAAGGCTATTCATTCACTTTTTCGACCGGAGAAACACTGGCCGGCAACCAGGCACCTGTCGTTTCAGAACTCAATGTGTCCGCCTACCCCAGCCTCCCAAACCAAAACATCAACCTCACGGTCGCAGCCAGTGATCCCGAAGGAGATCCGCTGGAATACCGCTTCGATTTCGGGGATGGTACTGAGGAAACCCCTTGGCAGACGGACGCGTCTATATCCCACAGCTACGGCTCCCCGGGGCACTACAAAGTTGTCGCTCAAGTTCGGGACCCAGACGGCTCGCAACGTTCTCTCATCTCTACTGTCACGGTGACCTCGGCAGCGCTCACTCCCGCCGCCCCCTCTAGTTCGCCCATGAGTCTAGACACAGGCAACAGACGCCTTTGGGTTGTGAACCCAGACAATAACAGCGTGACCGGCATCAATGCCGACACACAGTCCGTTGTTTTCGAAACAGCCGTGGGAGCAGATCCCCGCAGTGTTGCAAATGACGCCGTTGGAAATGCGTGGGTGACCTGTCATGATGCCGATCAAATTGACATCCTCGATCCTGACGGCGCCCTGATTGACACGATCCAACTGGACTACGGAGCCGCTCCGTTCGGAATCGTCATCAGTCCGGATGGTCTCAACGCTTTCGTTAGTCTCCAAGGGAGTGGACTCGTCTTGCGGCTCAGCACCAACTCACGAAGTGTCATCGATCAACTTCCCGTTGGGCCAACCCCTCGGGCCTTAGCGATGACTCCCAGCGGCGACCGGCTCTTCGTTTCCCGCCTTATTTCACCTCTCCATCGCGGCGAAATCTGGGAAATCAATCCCACCAGCATGACCTTGAACCGTCTTCTAGAGATCGAGAAATTCGGTGGCAACCTACATCGAGATGGAACAGCCGAAGGCATGGGAGTGGCCAACTACCTGACGGGCTTGGCCGTCACGCCCGATGGAGAACAGCTCTTCGTGACGTCGAATAAGATGAACACCGACAAAGGAACCCTTTCCGGTCCAGACTTGGATCACGACAACACCGTTCGAAACATCCTTTCCCGCTTCGATATCTCAAGCGGCCAGTTCATCGAGGCGATCGACATCGACAACAGCGACTCGGCAAGCGCGGTTTCTTTCTCACCCCTTGGGGACTACATCTTCGTAACACTTCAGGGAAACAACGACCTCCTCGTCCTTGACCGGCTCGCACTCGATCAAAGCACAGGCCTCGGAAGTTTCGTTACTCGGCGAGGAGTCGGCAGCGCACCCCAAGGGGTTCTCGTTGATCATGAAAGCGAACTCATCCTCGTCAAAAACTTGTTAGGACGCAGCATCACGGTCTTGGACAGCAGCGAACTCTTTCGAAGGGGACAAACCTCCCTGCCCGCTCAAGCCATTCACACCGTGACCGATGAAACGCTCTCCCCCGAGATACAGCTCGGCAAGACTCTTTTCTACCATG
Organism: uncultured Verrucomicrobiota bacterium; assembly: GCA_964342405.1. GTDB lineage: Bacteria > Verrucomicrobiota > Verrucomicrobiia > Limisphaerales > AAA164-E04 > UBA2970. The sequence continues at coordinate 21,930 of CAYFGX010000066.1, forward strand.
CTGGATCCCGAATGAGTGGCGAAGGCTACATCTCATGCGCGACGTGTCACCTTGATGGAGGGCACGATGGACGGGTCTGGGATTTCACCGGCCGAGGCGAGGGACTCCGGAACTCCATTCCGCTACAAGGAAGATCTGGCATCGGCCACGGAGGAGTTCACTGGACGGCGAATTTTGACGAGATCCAAGACTTCGAGCATGACATTCGGCAGTTCTTCGGTGGCTCGGGATTCCTAACAGATACTCAATTCGAGAACACTAATACGCCACTGGGAGCACCCAAAACAGGTCTCAGTCCAGACCTCGATGCGCTCGCCGCATATGTCACCAGCCTGGACAACGATTCGATACCAAGAAGCCCTCACCGAAGTCCCACCGGCGCTTTGACGTCCGCCGGACGCGACGGACACATCATCTTCAACACTCTGGACTGTCGAACGTGCCATGCAGGAGATGAAACCACAGACCTGAACCTGCACAACGTCGGCACTCTGAAGACCACGTCAGGATCCCGTCTAGGCGAACTCTTGACGGGCATTGAAACGCCAACGCTACGCGGTCTATGGCAGACCGCACCCTACCTCCATGACGGTTCCGCCGAGACCCTCGAAGACGTTTTTTCCGCGGCTGGGGGCACTCTCTACCCGGCTGAAAACGGCACACCCACTGCCCCAGCATGGATCACCCAAGGGGCAACCGTTCGCATCAATTCAGACGATACAGCTCGAGGTGAGGCCTTCGTGACGATTGAAGCAGAGGGAAGCCTGACCCTAAATGACATCCATGGCGGCTCCGGCGGAATAGGCGCCCTTGAGATACGCTACACCCACGGTGACGCCGCCTACCCACTCATCGTCGAGGTCAACGGACAAGCACACCACCTCTCACTGCCACCGGTTCAAAACGGTATCCCGTGGCGATTCGTGAACTGGCGCCTCGTTCGATTAGAAAACGTCCCCTTGAACCCCGGCACGGACAACACCATTGTGCTTCGGGGCTCCAACGCCTTCTTCGATGCCTACATCGATGACCTCAGCGTCTCCACGGCGGATGATCTAGCTCTAGCCAATCCACACCGGCAGGTCCTCTCAATCGCGCCTCAAGATCGAGCAAACCTGATGGCCTTCCTCCGCGAGCTCGACGGATCCCCGATCATTGACCCTCTCATTGAAGCCCCCATCCTCACCATCAACCCACCGGCAAACGAAGAGGTCCTGCGTCAAGACCCGCTCGTTATTGATATCACTGCCTCGCGAGGCATTATTGGATTCTCTACCGAGGACATCCACGTGAGCGGTTCGGCTTCCCCTCAGTCCGTTGAACTCGACGAGATCCAATCGGGAACCGATTATCAGTTGATCCTCTCAGGCATGCAGAACGCGGGCAGTCTTCTGATCGAAATCCCCGAGAACGCGGCCACTGATCTGGCTGGTCAAGGAAGCCAAGGCACTGGGCTCGTCCAACTCGAATGGGAACCCTTCCTTGATGATCTCGCTCCGCTCGGGGACGAATTCGAGGACGTGGCCAGTCTCGATCAATGGCAACGCCTGAACGAGACCGAAGGCTGGAATGCGGACAAGCTTGAACAGCTTGATGTCAATACATCGGTCCCAGGGCATATGCGAATCATGCCGCATACCACATCGTGGTTTATGGATCTCACGGGCCCTCTGGTCTACAAAGAAATAAGCGGCGACTTTGCGGTCACGATGCACATGAATGTTCAGCGCCGAAACAATCAGCCTGGCCGTCCCCAGAGAGCCTTTTCCCTCGGTGGCATCATGATTCGCAGTCCGCGCAACACCGAAACCGCAGCCCCTCAACCGAACGCGCCGGCGACCACGCAGCTCTTCTGGCCACCGAACGGCTACCAAACCGATTGGCAACCAGACACGGAGAACTACATCTTTCTCAGCGTCGGCACCTCTGACAATACCGGGCCCAACAACGTCTGGAACTACGAAGTCAAAACGACGGTCAATGGTCAATCGACGCTTTACTACGGCCGCGAAGGGGTTCCCGAAAACACGGGAATGGTAACCCTTCAAGCGATTCGCAGAGGGTCCACGTTCGTTCTGCTCCGGCGACACGAAGGTGGGGACTGGATCATCGAGAACCGCTACGACAGACCCGATATGCCCGAGACACTACAAGTCGGGATCACGACCTATACGGACTGGGATAGTATCGTCAGTAACGGCATGTTCACGAACTCTGAAGACCACGCTCGACAATATCATCACAACCGGAATGTCATCACCGACGCAAACGGATTCCAAGCGCAGCCGGATCTCGTCGTCGACGTCGACTATGTTCGCTACTCCCGGCTAAGAAACGAAATCCAAGAGCAACAGCTCGTCAGTTTGCCAGTTTCAGGCGGAGGAATCCCTCAGTATCTCGCGTACACTCCCCTCGCCGAGGCCCTGGGAGACAGTCTGAATCAAGTGACTCCGCCTCCGAGCTTCGCGCTCTCAGTTGACTGGCCTCAGCAAGTCAACCCAGGTGCTCCCGTTGAATTCGAAGTCGTCTTCCCGCAACCAGTCACAGGATTTGACGCATCCGACATTGTCCTGTCAGGCACGACGGGATCGCCTACCGCCACCATTTCAACGATCCTCAGTGGCACTCGATACACCATCCAAATCAATGGCATGCAACAAGCAGGGATGATTCAGATGCATCTCCCGGAGGCAGCGGTGACGGGTGCAGACGGCCGACCATCGGCCGCGACCGAAACCTTCTCGATCGAATGGGCGCCTGCCTTCGTGGATGACCTCGCAGCACAAAGTGATGAGTTCGATGACGCATCAAGTCTCACCGACTGGCAGCGTCTCCATCTCGTCGAAGGATGGAATGCGGACCGTCTCGAGGCCTATGATATCAATCAGACTGTCCCTGGACATCTGCATCTCATGCCCCATTCGTCCACTTGGTACATGGACCTCGTCGGCCCCCTTACCTACAAGGAAATCTCGGGAGATTTTATCGCCACACTCAGAATTGATATTTCGCGGCGCTACAATCTACCCGGTCGCCCCCAGGCCTACTTTTCGTTAGGAGGACTCATGCTTCGCGCACCGAGAGATATCTCAGCTGCTGCACCGACTCCCAATGCCCCCAACTACACCCGACTCCCTTGGCCGCCAGCCGGCTACGTGAGCGACTGGGAACCGAATGGCGAAGACTACCTTTTCTTTAGCCTCGGTCACTCGATTGGATACCCCGAGAACCAATGGAACCTGCAAGTGAAGAACACGGACAATGGCCATTCCGAGGTTTATCACTCGGACCAAGGGATTCCAGCTGACATCAGCGTTGCTACGTTGCAGATCATTCGTCGCGGCACAAGCTTCCTCCTCTTACGAAAACATGGCGAGGGCGAATGGATCATCGAAAACCGCTACGAACGGCCCGACCTCCCGGAAACGATTCAAGTGGGTATCTCTGCCTACACAGACTGGGCAAGTATCGCGGGCAACGGACTATTCACTCACGGAGAGGATCATGAGGCCCAATACCATCAAAATCGCAACGTCATATCGCCAACAAACGGTTTCGGAGCCAACCCGGATCTCATTGCAAATGTGGATTTCCTTCGCTTCGCCCGTCCAAACGACATTCCGGTAGAGAGTCTACTCAGCGCGCCGCTCTCGGCTACTTCCAACGAAGTCCAGTGGCTTGCAAACACTGACCTCGCATATTCGCTGGGAGAACACGCGCATCTCAACCCAGGATACCTACCCCATCAGACAATGAGTTTATCCCACCCCCTCGTGCCGTCGAATCCGAGGCGCCTCAGGATTGAGCACGATGAAACCAAGAACGTAATTCGCATTGAGGCAACTCCTCGCCTAGGTGCGGACAACCTGGAGGAAATCTGGGTGTCCTCGGATCTTCATCACTGGAGCCCCATCGAGTCCGACCGAAACTGGCGAAGAGTTGACGTTCCAGGGACAGGCACGCCAATCTACGAATCCGACACCTCCAGCGCTCAACATCGATTCGTACGATTGCAGTCAAAGAACGCATTCGAGCAACGATAGAGATGAATCCAGAGGAGCGTTCCTGAGCATCCGCCGACTTGGGAACGCTCTCTCGTCCGCCAGCAAAGACGCTGGAGGCCTAGGAGTGTGAGAGCACTTTCATCAAATAGGCAATCTCATCATCCACGTCACCCTGATCACTGAGAGTGTTCGCCACCTCTGCCCGGAGGTGATTGCGATAACGCTGTCTGAGGCGAAAGGCCTCAGCCTTCACTCCTCCCGTACTGATCCCAAACTGCTTCGCAATCTCCGAATAGCCAGAAGCGTCAGGATCTCCCGCCAAGTGCGGCTCAAGCGCATCAAACCGATCCGCCTTCCCACTCTCCACAAACTCTTGCCGCAATCGCTGCCGAGCGTTCTGGATCAGAGTAATCGCCCATCGACGTTCATAATCTTCATCCGGGGCGCCGCCTCGAGCCGATTCTTCTTCCCAACGCCGTTCCCCGGTTGCGTAGTCTAAGGAAAGCACTTGGATCCCACCCCCTCGCTTCTGAGCTTGCCCACGTGCCCACTCATTATTTGAAAACCGCTTGAACGATGTCAGTAGGAAGGTACGAAAACGCCCACGTGATTGATCTGCTAGGCGGACCGAGTTCTTCTCGATAAGCTGAGCAAAGAAACTCTGCACTAAGTCTTCCGCCGCTTCCTGCGACCGTCCCATCCCCCGAGCAAAGGCATACAGAGGATACCAGTAAGTGGAACAGAGCGCTTCCAAAGCTCGTTGAGCCTTATCCCCCCCATCCTCACCCGCTTCAATCACGACCGTCCAATGAGTGGTCGCGAAATACCTGGGATTTCTCCCATCAAACGGAGCGTCAGCACTCATAGGCTCGGATCCTTATCTGCAGATTCCGCCGAAAGAAAACGGTTTAGAACGGGCGACTCGGGATCACGGGCGAGTTCATTCAAGAGCCTCTGGCGCCTCGAGGCCATCTCTTGTAGAGAAAGGGACACGGCTCGCCCTATCCGATCCACACGATGTCGGGCGAGATACTCGAGCATGTCCGGCAGCCATGACTCACGGTGAGGCTCAGGCGAAGCGATCGGCCAGGTCGATACCGTCCCGCGGCGGCTCACGGCCGAGAACCACGTATCATCGGCCCCAATCGCCACCTCAAGAATGGCATCATCATGACGCAACCACTCCGACAACGGAAAACCCGAGACAGAATCCCAAAGCCTCACTTGCCCGTCCTCTGTACCGGTCACCAACCAGTCCGCTTCCGATGAAAACGCCACCGCGTTGACGGCCGCGTGATGCCACAATTGAGTCACCAACTTCAGGCGATTGTCTTCAATTCTAAATACCTGAACCGTTTCGTCCCGCGACGCTGTGGCCACCCAACGCGACTGGGAACCGAACGCAATCGTTTGAATGTGACTATCGTGTTGAACCTCTCCTGGGATCCAGTGGAGCGTCTCCATATCGATCAAATAACCTTTCTCACCATTGAGGATCGACACATACCGACCGTCGGGAGAAAAACTATGGGCCTTACCATTCGGAGCCAATAAGGCAACCCGCTCCTTCTTAGCAAGGTTCCAAAGTTCACATCCCACACCCTCTTTCGATGTCACCACATGAAGTCCATCGGGACTAAATTGAACCCAGTCCGCACCAACCCCATCAAGCTGCTGCTCCGAACGATCTTCGTTACCCAAAGAAACAATTCGGAGCGCCTCCCAACGGGACGCAATCGCGACTTGCCCCCCCTTGGGCCCAAGATCCAGACCTTCAATCCCTCCAAATGGAAACTCAATCGGAGGAGACACCGACTCCCCTGATCGCAGATTCCGAACTTCCACCTGTGAATCGACACGAAATGCCACTCGTTCACCAAGAGCATCAACCGAGAGCTCACCGGCAATCCCACGCGTGGCGAACCGACTCATCTCGCGTCCCGTGGCCACATCAACCAAGCGTATGATTCGATCTCCCTCATCTGTTTCTAGCCCCACTACAACCCACTCCTGGTCCCGGTGATAGACAGCACTCTGAGAGAATCTCCCGGGCGATGAGATCGAAGGGTCAAGCAGAGAACTTCCGACCTGCCACCTCCAAACCGTCCCGTCGTATCCGAGCGCTCTGACATCGCCTGAGTCTACCCCGAACGCGAGGTCTTGGATCCCCGAGGTATGGGAAAGAGGGTAGGACAGCGAACGGCCACTCTCGACATCCCAAACTCGAACGGTCCGATCATGACTCCCGGTAAGCACGGTCGTGCCATCAGGATCAAACACGCCGCATGAGACATAATCAATATGGCGAAAAACATGTTCGACACGCCCATTGGGCAAATGAATCAACCGAGCACTCCCACCCGAGTCCATCGCTAACGACCACTCACCATCCGAGGACAACTGAACGCCATTCACACGCCAATTGACGTTGAACTCTCCGTCCTCAATTCGACTCCCGGCATGGCGGTCCCACAAGGCGACAGCGCCACCCGGGGATGCGAAAGCGACCATTCGATTCCGTCGACCAAACGAGATGTCATGGTAAGTTTGAACCGTCTCATCGAGATGTTCCAACACGCCTCCCGTTGCCGAATCACCAATCAAACAACCACCACGACTCATCCCGACAGCAAAAAGTTGTCCATCGTCACTGAACTCCACGACCGACGCATTGCGAGGCAGCCTGATCGATCCTCCCAACATCTGGCCATTCCGCACGTCGCGAATCTTCAACTTGCTCCAATCTTCCACAATCGCCACGCGGCTCCCATCCGGACTGAGCGCGAGGTGAGTCACTTCTCCCTCAGCCGGAATCGCCTGTTCTCCTCGCGCACTGCTTAGTCCCACAACCAACAGCGAATTGTCTTTCAACAACATCGCCACATCCAAGGAAAGTCGCCCGACCGAGGCTTTCCTCACATCCGATTTCGCGCGGTAGAGTGAATCCAAAACAGCCCCTCGAGCTTGATCGATCTGAAGTATCTCGCCGTTACTCAAGACCACTTGAACGTGGGACTTGCCCGCAAGAGCCCAATCTAAAACCTTGCCCCGTGTCAGGTGAACAAAGGGGGAAACCAGAATTGGAATGGCCTGATAGTTCAAGATATTCCGCATTCGACGTCTCAATCGTTCGTCATTGGGCCAATCCCTTCCAAGCTTCCCAATCAATGCCATTGCTTCGCTCGACTGCTCTTTTGCAAACAAATCATCGACTTCTCGCAACTGGGACAGGTAAAGCTGCTGAGCCGTTTCCGCATTCGCTTCCTGAAGCTCAGCGTTGGCCCCCTGGATACGAACGTAGGATGTCGAAGATATCGCGGCAACACTCATGAGCATGAGAGCCACACCCCCGAGTGCACTGGCCAAGGCTGGCTCCCTGCGAATCCAACGGCCGAACCTTTCTAGTCTTCCAACCGGTCGCGCTTCGAGAGCTTCCCCACGCTCCCAGCGCTCAAGATCATCAACCAAGGCGGCTGCCGATCGATAACGACTGCGAGGATTCTTCTCTAAACATTTCTGAGAGATCACTCTCAAATCGGCATCGATTCTTTTCGCAGTGGAAGGAAATCCAAGCTCCTCATCGACCACCCGCCGCATGGTTTCGAGCGGCGTATCGGCCACAAAAGGCGGAACGCCGCAGAGGATTTCATAAAGAATAGCCCCCAGACTATAGATGTCAGTACTCGTCGAGACCGCCTCAACACCGGCCCCCCGAGCTTGTTCTGGGGCCATGTAATTCGGCGAGCCCATCACCGTCTCGCTCCGAGTCAGGTCCAAGTCCCCCTCTTCTAACTTCGCGAGGCCAAAATCAGCAAGAAAGGGTTCCCCTCGATCATCCAACAAGATATTCGACGGCTTCAAATCGCGATGAAGAATCCCCTTACTATGTGCATACTGAACGGCACGAACAACTTTGAGGAAGCGCCTGAGCTGTTCAGCTTGATCCGTCTGCCCAGCCTTCAAGTCGTCGGCTAAAGTCCCCCCGGTAACAAGCTGCATGCTATAGAACAGCTGCCCATCCTGTTCTCCTGACTCGAACAGAGAGACAATATTGGGGTGATCCAAACTCGCGATGGCTTCAGCCTCGATCTGAAACCGCATACGCCCGGAAGCTGACCGCAACCCTTCCCCGGCGACCATCTTAATTGCGACCGGCCGATCGAGCCCAAGCTGCCTCGCACGATAGATCACCCCCATCCCACCACGGGCGATCTCACCTTCTAACTCATAGTCTGCAAAACGACGCGTCCCATCGTCCACCTCACCACCCTCGTTCCCAGCCAATCCAAGAAGGCAACGAGGACACAGCGCCCCCTCAACGCCGCTTGGAATCGGCTCATCACAGGCTGGACACTGGCGTTGTGGCATCGAGTGAGGGGTATTCCCAATTTTCATCTCCCATCAGAAATCACGGGAGAACCGTAAGGACTACAGACCTACTCCCAGATCAACATCTCGGTGGTATCCTGCTCCGGAGATCCCCCTCGCTGAGCACAGCCGGAAGCAGTATAGAGCGCGCCCTGCCAATACGCCAACCCTGTACCGTGTCTTCCGGTGATCAATCGGGCCAAAGCCTTCCAGTGACCATTCTTGAGATTGACCGCCTCGACTTCGTCATGCGCTTGGCGCTGCGAGCCACTCTCGCCTCCGGCAACGACCACCCAATCTCCGACTGAGCTGGCAAAACATCCGGCTCTCGGTGTTGGGATCGGTTCCTCCAAGGTTTCCCATCGACTTGTCGCTAGGTCATACACATCCACCTCAGGCACGGTGAGTTGAAAGACCTGTTTGGTCCATCCTGACGACTGACGCCCACCGGCGTTCACGATTTTGCCGTCATGGAGTACCGCTTGAAAGTGGTCTCGTGCGTGAGGAGCATCCGCTAAGACTGTCCACTCGCCCGTTCTGAAATCATACTTGTCTAGCCACGGAACGAAGTCGCCTTGATGGCCGTGAACAATCCCACAAACCAGGTACAAATGATCGCCATCAATCACCGCACCTGCTGCACCCCGCTGCCGAGCAGGCGGGATCGACTCCCCTGTCCTCCATTCGTCGGTTTTCGGATTGTAGATATAAAAAACCGGCACCGGTGTCTCATTCGGATAAGGTCCTGTGAAGGCACCCACGACGTAGATTTCCTCACGATAGGCGAAGGCCTGAAAATGATGCAGTTCAATTGGGGTCGGAGATCTCTTTTCCCATCGGCCGGTCTTTGGATCCAATACCTCCAGTGGCTTGATCCCGCGCCCACCCAAAAGATAGAACTTTCCGTTCAGCTCCATGAACGTAGCTTCGTGGCGCTTGGTGGGAAGCGTCTCCGTTTCGACCATCTGCCACGAGCCCGCTAAGGCGTGCACCAGCAATCCGCTCGAGAGAACCAGGAATAGAATCATCCTCATCCCCGATTATTCGGCAATCAGGCGGCTGTCGTAAAGCTTTTGAGCCCTATCGATCGAAGAAACCGACAAGCAACTGATATCAATCGGGTTGCGGAGGCCAGACCGCATTGTCGTCCTTTGGTTCCGTCGTTCGGATTTGAATCCAAGGAACATCATTAGGCCCTCGAGGGCTAGAAACAATCTTCTTGGAAAGAGTATCTGGATCACGCCACTTGTGAACCTCTGCATGCCCATCTGCAAATGAGAATCCTGCCGCTCCATTGTGATAGTTTGCAGGCATATTCCCCCAGAGTTGAACCCGGTTGACGAAGGTAAGGTGGTAGCCGTCATCAATGGCATCCGGATGCTCATCCAAGAAAACATATTTCTCCGCTGGGGCGATAATCGTGGACAGCTTTCGAAACGTGAAATGGGTCTTGGCAATTTCCGCAGTATACCAGCTATCACCGTTGATGCAGCCATTCATTGACATACTTCTGACGCGTGGATACGACTTCGTGCCAATCTTGGCAACGCTCTTATCTGCCGGACACTTGTAGAGTCCCAATGACTGGTTGTAGTTCCAAAGCAAGCCTCGGGGTGACATCAGCAAATTGATATTCGTCGCGTCTTGTGGCGTCTTCAACCAGCCCTCGACCCAACCTTTCTGGTTTCCGGTTCCATTGGGAACCAAATGGTCCTCATTGTCATCCGCATACATGAACCACGTCAACTGGAGCTGCTTATTGTTGCTCATACACTTGATGCCCTGCGCTTTGGTCTTGGACTTCGCCAGGGCCGGGAGAAGCATTCCAGCGAGAATCGCGATAATGGCGATCACAACGAGCAGTTCGATCAAAGTAAAGGCAGCCAAGATTGGGCGTTTCACAGTCATAGCAATCTAACATGAATTTTCTGTATTCCCCCATCCCCGTATGTCCTCACGTCCACGACGACTCCACCTTCGAGCGAAGCCGAAGGAAGCGCAAATGACACAAGGGATCACCCAGGAAACTATCATAGCCCACTGGGAACCGGCAACAGGAGATTCGAGACAATTCAACCAGAAAAATTCCACTGACAGCAAAAACGGAGCGTCGAAAACAAACGAAGATGAACCGACTCGCGCAGCATAGGAACCATATTCGGCTCCGCTCCCTCCCTATATAGCTTTAAAGGCATAATCCGAATCAATCGACGTTGTTTCGGCGACCAGAATTGGCTACCATTTTCTCATGATCGAAAGCTCCTTTCAGAAACTTAAGAACCAGCTCGGTGAATCGACCGAGCTTTCCGACGAGCACCGCGGCGAACTAACCAAGCTCGTCAACACGCTTGAAGAAGAGATCCAGGACTTGGCCCGGACGCGACCAGACGACTCGTCGAGCATCTCTGGATTCGCCCAACTCTCCACGCGAGAAGCCATCCGGGAATCGAAACGACCCGACCTTTTGAAACATTCATTGGATGGACTCTCCGCATCGGTCGTCGGGCTCGAATCCGATCATCCGAAAATCACTGCGGTCGTTGATCGGATGTGTACTCTTCTCTCGAATATGGGCATTTGAGCGCCAAGGCATGGTAATCGCGGATCAACCCTTCATTGCGGCAACGCTTTGAGATCAATCTCGTGAAGCTGCTCAGCACCGACCAATAGACGATCACTCATTGAAATTGCGTTGATCGGCTTTTCGAAATGCTGAATCACACTCGTAGATCCCGCATCCAGCGAGAGCCCAAGTAAGTACCCCAAAGAAGTCCCAGCTATTAGGGACCGCCCATCCGGACTGAAGCAGAGGCTCAGAATCTGATTCGACAAGTCCCAAGGTCGCGCCCCCTTCAAGTCTCCCCAGTTCGAATACGTGCGAACCAATCGTCCTTCAACCGAGTGAAAACGCACCTTTCCGTCGCGAGCCCCGGAAACAACTTGTTGGGAGTCCGGAGTAAAGACCACACATTCGACCTTGTCACTGTGATCTTGAAGGACAATGGGTGCCTCTGATCCTGCTGTTTTCGTCACGAGCACGAGACCGTCCAAAGAAGCGGAAGCCAGCCGGCTTCCGTCCGGAGCAAAAGCAACACTCCGCACCACGCTGGTATGCTTGAGCAAGACACTGGGGTTCTGCACCGCACCATCCTCGAAGTGTCCCACAAGCACTCGCCCATCTCCACAGGCAAGGGCCACGCGATCGCCCATCGAGTTAACAGCAACATCGTAGATCAGATCGTCAGCAAAACGAACGAACTCATCGATTTTCTGTCCTGCCAGAGAAACCCCTACGTGACCAGACTCTCCAGGTTCCCCCCCGGCCACGACCAACATCGTTCCCTCCGAAGCTTCGACCGCATCGATCGCGAGAAGCCTGACATCTGGTGTCTGCTGAAGAAGGCTGACATGACCATTCTTCCATTCAAAAAGCCCTGCCCGCGAAACAAAGAAGGTACGATCTTCAGTCGTTGCAATGTCGGCAATCAGTCCTGCCGAAGCAATCACGTCTCCACCCTGGGCGTGCGCAAATGCGCTGAAATGAATCACTGCGAACCAGAGCACAAACATGCCTCCGCGCTTTACCTTAGATGGCACTTGTAAGGCAATGAATGCGATCACCGGATTTCAGAGATTCGATATCCCGTCACCCTAAACGAGAATCTCATGGATCAGGCTCATGTTGTCTTCGACCATTGGAATCGGACGGCCATCGGCAGTCCTTAGCTCTCGATGAAGATCCGCTCCCAGGGCGGACAGAACCGTGTAGAAAAGATCTGCAGGTGATACCGGACGCTCGATGGGTGCCTCACCCTTGATATCTGTTTTCCCGACAACCGTTCCGGGACGGATCCCTGCACCAAACAAGAGGACTGAACTCGCGCGAGACCAATGATCTCTTCCTCCACTTGAGTTGATACGTGGCGTTCGTCCAAACTCACTTGCAACCATAACAATCGCTTTCTCGAGTAAACCCCGCCGTTCAAAATCCTCGTGCAGAGCGGCTACCGATTGATCCATAGCCTCTAATTTCGGAGGGAATCCATAGGTCAATGACTGCTTAATGTTCCGATGGTGATCCCAGCCCTTATCTCGCACAAACACCGTCCTGACTCCCCCTTCCACCAATCGCCGAGCCAAGAGGCAAGACTGTCCCAGGAAATGACGTCCGTACCGCTGATGAGAGCTCGCGGGTTCTTGCTTCAGATCAAACATCGCCCTCACTTCAGGATTGAGCGAGAGGTATCGTGCCTGCCCGAGAAAACGATCACGTGCCAACTCCGCGTCTGATTGCGCCCCACCGCCAAGCTGATCCACTTGCTTCAAAAGATCAATGGCCTGTTGCATTCCCGGAGCAGGCTCCAAATTTCGAACCTTAAATTCTCGCGTTCCGGGTCGCCCACCGATCTCGAATGGACCTCGAGACAAAGGCAGAAAACCATGGCCAGCATAATAGTGTGAGTCAGGAATCGCCACATAAGGAGGCACGCTCCCTTTCACGGAGGTTTCCTCCTGTCCGACCAAAGAACCAAACGAGGGATAGGTCAAAACAGGGTTCGGACGCCTGCCTGTGAGCATGTAGCAAGATCCGCGGTCATGGTTCCCTTCCGGACTCGTCAGGGAACGGACCAGGGACAGATGTTTCATTTGGCGAGAGAGCCGGGGAAGCGCCTCGCTGACAAAGACGCCTTCAAGACTAGATTCCTTAGACACCAAGTCGCCTCGAATATTGGGTTGCGCTTCAGGCTTCCCATCGAAGGTATCAATGTGAGACATCCCACCATCCATCCAAATCAAGATCAACGATTTGGCCGACTTTCCCATTAGCTCTGTGCCGGAAAGTAGTCCCGGAAGAAACGGGATCGCCCCCATGCTCGCAAGGAAGTTTCTACGATTGATCGTTTTCATGTTCTGGTTCCTCGTTAACGAATCGATCCAAATTCACGACTGGCTAATAGGGCAAATGCCAGGTCCGTGAACGGTTTCGAAGAATCGGATGTGCCCTGGATGAGCGGTTGAAACGCTTCTCGCTCACTCTGAGTCGGATCTCTCGACAGGATCAGTCGAAAGAGCTCCTTCAATTGCCGTTGGGGATCGGGTTCGAATAGGAGA
>CAYFGX010000067.1:0-34158 GCA_964342405.1 uncultured Verrucomicrobiota bacterium
AAAGGAGGTCTTGTGCTTGATTCCCTGGCTAGCGCTCGGGCCGGCGGCGACTCCGGCGAACCCGCCATTGTCCCCAACGATCCGAACCAAAGCCTCCTCGTTGAGCTGATCACCAGCACCGACGAAGAAGATCGAATGCCGCCAAAAGGAGAGCCACTCAGCGTTCAGGAAGTTCGCGCCGTTCGCAGATGGATCCAGGAAGGAGCTGTCTGGCCTGAGACATCGTTAACGAAACCTATCAAACCCTCCCCACCCACTGAAGATTGGCAATTCCTCCGCCGAGTCCACCTCGATACCGTCGGGGTCCCACCTTCACCCCAAGCAATTCGCCAATTCCTCGCCGACAACAAGCCCGACAAGCGAAAGCGATTGATCGACATGCTTCTTGACGACGCTCGTTGGGCCGATCATTGGACGGGGTATTGGCAGGATGTTCTGGCAGAGAATCCCACCATCGTAAATCCCACCCTAAACAACACCGGCCCCTTCCGTTGGTGGATTTACGAATCCTTTTCCGACAACAAACCCATGGATCGATTCGTGACGGAGCTCGTCATGATGGGAGGTTCCCTTCAAAACGGAGGTCCAAAAGGATTTGAGATGGCTTCCCAGAACGATGTTCCGATGGCAGCCAAAGCAAATATCTTAACGACCGCATTCTTGGCGACCGAAATGAAATGTTCCCGCTGCCATGATGCTCCTTTTCACGACAACACCCAACAGGACCTTTTCGGTCTGGCAGCGATGTTGGCCCAAAAGCCGCTCGCCGTGCCCGCCAGTAGTAGTGTTCCCCAAGACAAGCTCCACACCGGTGGACGTCAACCCCTCATTCAGGTAACACTCCAACCGGGAACGCTCGTTGAACCTGCTTGGGCCTTCCCAGAGTGGGCCGCAAGAACGGATCATGAAGCATGGATCAAGGATGCCAAGAGCAGTCGTGAGCGATTGGCTCTGAATATCACTTCGCCTCATAACTCGCGATTCGCGGAAGTGCTGGTTAACCGTCTGTGGCAACGCCTGCTCGGACGCGGGATCGTCGAGCCCGTTGACGATTGGGAGAACGCTACTCCATCAAACCCAGAGCTCCTGACGTTTCTGGCCAGAGAGTTCGTTCGAAACGGCTTCGACCTCAAGCATGTAGCCCGTCTCATCCTCAACTCAGAAACCTACCAACGACAAACCTCTCAGGACCCTGACTCAATCCGCTTCTTCACGGCACCCGGCCCCCGTCGATTGAGTGCTGAACAGATTGTAGACTCCCTGTTTTCCGCGACGCAAAAGGCGATGCGAACCGAACCCCTCACAGTCGACATCGGGGGCGGCCGCCCCTGGTCCAATGCCCTCAACCTCGGGCGTCCCACTCGGGCATGGATGTTCGGCGGAATGGCAAACAACCGAGATCGCCCGAGCCTGATCCTGCCTCGTGCTCAGGCCGTGATCGATGTCCTCACGCAGTTTGGGTGGCGCCCTTCCCGCCAAGAGCCTACCAGCTACCGACAAAGCCCGCTCAGCCCCCTGCAGCCAGCTGCGCTTAACAACGGAATCATGACCACGTGGCTAACACGGCTGTCCGACGATCATGGCTTCACTCAACTGGCACTGCGCTCGCTCACGTTGGATGAGCTGGTATCTGAACTCTACCTGAGCATCCTCAGCCGACAGCCCACTCCTACCGAAGCCTCGCACACAATCGCCGTGTTGAAGCCCGGATACGAATCCAGAGTCGTACCAAAAGCAAAACCCCACCAACCGTCTCGACCTGAGGCACCGCCCCAATTCGTAACCTGGGCAAATCACCTGCATCCAGAAGCGACCGGAATCCAACTGGAAGAAGCTCGAAAAGCAAGGATCGGCGCCCCTGTTACTCCTCGACTCCAGCCGAAGTGGCGAGCACGGATGGAAGACGTTATTTGGGTTCTGATCAATTTACCGGAAGCCATCCACTATCCCTGACGTGAACAAGAGCTCCAAAAAATCAAAGCAGAGTCGACGACGCTTTCTATCCGAATTAGCGATCTCGGGCGCCGCCGCACCATGGGCTTTCGAAAGGCTCCGTGCCGAGAGTGAGCCGTTTCCTACGAGCCCTCGAGCGAAGAACTGCATCATGATTTGGCTTGGCGGAGGAATGGCCCAAATGGACACCTTCGATCCCAAACGCTTGGGCGATGGAAAGAAAAATATCGCGGGATCCGAGTACCCATCCATCCAAACAAACGTCCCGGGAGTGAAGGTCTGCCAGCACCTATCGGCCTGCTCCCAGTTGATGGATCGCATGACCGTCTTGCGCACCGTCCACCACGATGTGATCGACGAGCACGGGGCGGCGGTGATTCGAGTGCACACCGGACGCCCCACCAGTGGCACGATCCAGTATCCTTCCATCGGATCGATTGTGTCCCATGAACTTGGTGCGGTCGACGAGACCACACCTGCGTACGTCGTCATCGGCTACCCCAACGTGGCTCGAGATCCGGGCTTCCTCGGCCCTCAACATGGTTACCTCTACGTCACTGACACTTCAGCGGGTCCGACCGGTCTCAGCCGTCCAGACTACGTGACACATGTCCGTCAGCACCGACGCCAGGCCCTGTTGGATGCACTCCGCAACGCGAAGGCTTCGGAGCATTTGAAAGACTACAACGACATGCTCAGCAAAAGTATGCAGTTGGCCGGGCCAGAGTTCATGAGCGTTTTTGACCTAACAAAAGAGAGTCAAAGCCTTCGTGAGTCGTACGGAGGAGAATTTGGTCAACGTTGCCTCCTGGCACGGCGCCTCGTGGAGCGCGGTGTGCGGTTTGTGGAGGTCTCACACAATCTAAACTTCATCAACGGCACCGGCTGGGACACTCACTTTGAGGGACAGGAAAACCAACACCTCTTGATCAGAGAACTCGACCAGGCTTTGGCCGCTCTCATTCTTGATTTGGAGCGCCGTAAACAACTGGATGATACCCTCATCGTAGTCGGAACTGAATTCGGTCGACCTGCTCATTTCGACGCCCTTGGTGGGCGCGGCCACCATGGTAAAACGTTTAGTCTCGTATTGGCCGGCGGGGGCCTCAATCATCGTGGGGCCTACGGTGAAACAGACGCGCTCGCGATGAAGATTCAGAGACATCCCATCAGCATACCCGATTTTCACGCCACTATCTGTAACACACTTGGGATCGACCCGAGCAAGGAGCTCTACGCCGGAAATCGCCCTGTCCCCATCACCGACGGAGGCCACCCCATCAGCGCCTTATTTGCCTAGGAAGCACGAGGCCATAGGCATCGAGAGAACAAGGCTCAGGAATGCGCCCCTCCGAGCCCGACAACAAAGTTCTGGCAGTATTGGCTTCATCGAATCAAAGGACCGAGGTCCAGACTCTCATGCAGAAGATTATAGATCAATATCCGTCGTGCTTCAGGTGCGAAGCCAAGCACTGGTTTAGCCAGCCTTCGCCTCCCTCGGAGTCATAGGCCGGGAAAGAACGGCAGCATGTCAGACTTGAACCCTAAGCCTCATTCCGAAACACTCTGAGCATTCAGCATGAGACCGAACGCCGTTCAGAAGGGTTTTCTTCCAAGGACAGGAATCAGCAGCCTCACAATCCCACTCAACGGTCGACGCGTCCGTCTCGCGGATAGGTCTTCTGAACGTCCTAGCCTAGTCAATGAGTGCCTTCCCGTTTGACACCAAATACAAACAAAGGAAAGCGGTGAAACTTTTAGTTCAAAAGGGATTTGTAACAATGCATCACAAATTGAAACCGTCTCGGGCTCTCTCGACCAAGCTGTGGCATCTCTGCCTCCTAATGATGCTCCTGAGCCTGCCGACCGCGCCCCTGGGAGCCAGTCGCACCAGTCCATTCTCAAAGTCAAATCTTCACGTTTGGGCTTACGAGGAATATGACGCCGTCAAACGATCTCCCACGGAACGAGCGCAACTCCTTAAAGAGCTGGGCATCCACAAAGCAGGATATATCTGCCGAAATGCCAAACGCACCGCCGAGTTCGAATCCTATCTGAACGCGTACCGAGAACACGGGATCGAACTTGTGGGCGTGTGGACACCCGTTCACACCAAGGCTCCGCTCTCAGAACCTCAGATCAAAGGCTTTCTCGAGGCGGTCGACCGTTACCAACTTCAGATCCAATGGTGGCTTACGCTCGAACACCCCTTTGACAAAGACCCTGAATCGACCCGTGTTCAAAACGCCGTCAGGTGGCTACAACCACTGCTTGCCGAGGCGAATAAGCGTGCATGTCGCCTCGTGATTTATGGACACGGGCGAAAAAAATGGTTCACCCAATCCGAGAATCAGTTGGAGATTCTCAAACACTTGAACGCAACACAACCCAACGCTGCGCTTGGCATCATTTATAACTTTCACCAGTCACACGCCCAGATGGACCGGTTCGCAAGGGTCTTACCTCAACTAAAACCACACCTGGCCGCAGTGAACCTGAATGGCATGCACTCAGACGGACTACAAATCGCCCCACTCGGATCAGGCAATCGAGAGAGAGAAATGATTCAGCTCATCCATCAATCCGGTTGGCACGGACCGGTTGGCATTATTGGGCACGTCCGCACGGAAGATTCTCGGACAACACTGCAAAGAAATCTAGACGGACTAAAAACAATCCTCTCGGACATCGGAGATCAGACTGGGGCCTCAAGTTACTAGCCGACTTTTTTCGGGCTGCAACGACTCTTGATATTATCTTCCGGAAACTTCCCCTGATTCTGTTGCTGAACCATTCGGCCGCGCCGGATGAGACTTTGTTTGAGTCTGAATAAGCTTCCCTGGCGAATTCCAGGCGGCAGGCGTCATGCAGCTAGATGACATTACACTCGTTCTCCTCACGAACCGTGTTTATCTTCGAATCCTATGAACCTCATCGGGAAAACGCTCTCTGTTTTGGGGGTAGCGATATCCATGCTCGAACCACCCTCACTTTCCGGCCAGGAACATCGGGTTTCTGTTCGCGGAGACGTGATCCTATTCGATCAACAAGAAACGAAGATTCTTGGGCTCAGATGCTCAAACGCGCTCATGAGCGATCAGACGACCGAGGATCTGATTGACGCATTCGATCTCTACCGCGAATACGGACTCAATACCGTTTCGGTCTTCTTGATGGGCTCACGTTTCGGTGATGTAAAGGGATTCCTCCCAGACGGATCCCTCAATCCGCTGTATCGAGATCGATTAGAACGTATCATTCGCGCTGCCAACCAGCGAGCCATGATCGTCATTGTCGGCTGCCTTTATTGGAGCACTTCAAAAGCGAAAGAAGAACTGTCTCATTGGACACAAATCGACGCCGATCGTGCGATTGCCAACACGGCTACCTGGCTAAAGAAGCTAGACTTTCACAACGTCATTCTTGATCCAGACAATGAGGGCATGGCCGTCCGGGCAAAGGGCTGGAAGATAGAGTCGATGATCCAAGCAGCCAAGAGGGCCAACGCAACTCTGGTGGTAGCAAACAACACCAAGCAATCACCACCAAACGAGGATCTCAACATGCATTTCGGTAAGCCAGAACAGGGAAAACCCTGGTTCGATAGTGAGGCGTCACCCAAGAACGTACCTGGAGGCTACTGGGGAACATACTCAAAAGAAACAGTGAGGCAGCATCCCGACTTCTACAACTACTCAAGAATCGGCCGACACACCGCCGAGATGAAAGCCAACATCTTCAAGCGCACGATCGAAGAAACCGAGCAATACAACGGCTTAGTGCTGACGAGCACCTGGTTACAGTGCCGCCCTATTGAAGGCATCGGCGGCCCGTTTTCAAAACCAGGAGGACGCTCCAATCTGGGTGCGTTTGCAGACGAGGGGGCCCCATGGAATACGGAGATCGATACGCTTCATCCAGATGCCGGGATCCTATGGTGGCTCGAGTTCGTCAAGGAACGGCTCGGAACGACGCAACAGTTGAATCAATCCCATTCAGAGTAACGACTTAGCAGATCAGAAAATTGATCCCTTGTATTCAGTAGCTCCAATGGTCCACCCGACAGATGCCAAAGAATCTTCAATCCATCACGCCAGCATTGCTAGCACTAGTGCACCAGACTCGTCGATTGAGTCACTCGCAATCGGCAAACGGGATGGTGGCCCCGCCCCGATCCTCGCGCCCCCAAAAAAACCTACCAAACGTTCACCTCAGCACCGAGGGTCGGATTCGTATTCGACTAACAAGCCCTCCTACGGAGCGCTCACAGAAGAAATCATAATAAAGGGGGACTTAACCTCGGCCTCCTTTATTCCGATATAATCCACAGATAGGCTGTCCAGCCTCGAACGTCAATTGGAAGACAGGGCATCGTTTCGCAGCTGCCGGCTATTGAGTAGCACCCTCTCTCCACAAATCCCCTAAGCAGTTGTGATAAAATACACGTTCAAAATCGAGGATTCGGACCCTGTTGAGTTCGATGTAGACCCCACTCAACAACCCCACCATTCTGCTGCGAATTCCCCACCGGCAGCATGGACAAGACTCGAGCACTCACAGTGTCGAGTCTGTCCCTTTAACTCACAAGACATCCAATACTGCCCCGCAGCAGTCAACATCGAGCGGGCTGCCCACAAGTTTGCCAAGGTGGTTTCCTACAAGAATGTGGAAGTTAAAGTTCAAACCCCTGACAGAACCTATGAAAAGAAATGCGACGCACAATCTGGGCTCCAATCCTTGATTGGATTACTAATGGCTTCTAGCACGTGCCCAATCACCGCCCAATTCAAAGGACTGGCAAAGTTCCATCTTCCTTTCGCATCTCCCGAGGAAACGCTTTTTCGCACCGTCGGAGCCCATCTGGTCAAGCAATACTTCCGGAAGAGACGAGGGCAATCAGTAGATCTTGAACTTGCCGGCCTGGACAAGCTCTACAAAGACCTTGAAGCTCTGAACGAAAGCTTTATGAAACGTCTCCACGCGGCGTCCGAAAGAGATTGCAACCTCAATGCCGTCTATGCGCTCTTGGCTTTGGGACATTCCGTCCGTTTCTCACTCGAAGACCAACTGCACGAACTGGAGGAACAGTTCGGGTAGGCATCGCTAGTTACTGATCGCATTCGGGGTCGGGAAGATTTCTTCTAGGGTCGTACGAAGCTCATTCCATCGCTTCACCACATCTCGCTGACGGCTAGCGCTGTTCATAAACGCCGCCGCATCACGATCAAGACGAGCGTAATCGAAAAGGTGCATTTCAATGGATGTGGCACTAAAGGCATTGCGCATGTTGCTTAGGTTCTTGTCCCCATCATCCACGAAAACAATCGCGGCGACTTCGTTTTGAGACAGGGCAATAACCCTCCGCAACATCACGCCCTTATCCTGGCCCGCCGACATAAAGACTCCTTCCGCAAAGGTCACCAGTCGCGGGGAACTTTGACTCAGCTTCTCCGCGGTTCGCCGAGGAAGCCCTAACGCATTTACTGTAGCCGGACGATACGGAAGTACGGGTTCAGAAAGCGTAGATGGAGGGAACGCAGGATTGCGTGAAAAGCTTAGTTTGTTCCGAACAAGCTCTCGTCTCGTCGCATCGCGAAAATCATAGCCTCGGGCGGTGAGTGTCATCATTTGAAATCCCTCCGAACGCCACTCTGACAAGCGCTCGGCTAGCCCCGGCTCCGTAACGCTCATCCCACCTATCGCAAAGAGGAGGCCCTGCACTTTCAAAAGCCCCGCGAAATCCCCTGCGACTCGTTGATCGGAGTCGTCCGGAAGCGCTTCTTGCCAACGGAACCAATGATCACTACCTAGATCTTGATTCATCGTCAGCAGAGTACTATCGATATCAAACACGAGCAGGACACTCTCCGGACCATATTTTTCACCGAGACTCCTCACTCTCTCCCCAATGGGAGCGAAACTGACTACCTTTCGAATTTCTGCTTGCGCAGCCTTCAGTAAAGGATCGCTGACTGCCTCCACCGAGCGCCTCTCAGCTCGTTGTTGGGCTGCGTTTTGCACCTCCAATTCCGAGGCGGCCACCCATTCACTCCCAAATACGGCGAAAACAGATAAGACGAGGGAAAGGTCGATTCTCATGATAGTTCTTCTCGTGGAGAACACCCTAAGAGGCAAGCATTGCCATCACAAGTGCCAAGCAACGAACCAGAAAAAGTTTCGGATTTCCACTACCAGGCTCCTAAATCTACGGAAAGTAAACGCCTCTCCCCCATCAGCGCGGAGATCTGCGATCCCGTAGAATTTCGACTAGATTACCTCGGGCACATGTGCCATCAGAGAAGTTGTCCCGCGGAGCAGTGAACAGGCCTTCAGTATGGCCCAGTTGAATTCGAGCGGAATGTTGCGCACCCAACTTCTCGATCATCACCGTCAAGCCGTGGGGCCATCAAGAACTTAGACGGCAGCTAGTGCCTCAAAGCGCACCTAGCAGGGTCACTAGCCCATCCAAAAACCTTCCTAAGGGAAACTCACTTCGCTTGGAGAAGCGGACAATACTGAGTCGGGGAGATCGGGAGGAAGCATGGGCGATTCCGAAGATGATTCGAACGCCTGAAGACAACGCACTCATCGTATTGCAGGATCGCCAAGGCGGTGACTGGGGTAAACCGATTCTTCCCGTCGCTGTACGCTCAACGGACGGGGGAGAGAATTGGGGAAGCCCTCAAGCATTGCTCCCCCCAAACTTCCCACGGATGAACGACTGTATTTTTAAGCCCACCGGGCTAGAAGACAAGCGCCTCCTCTTATCCCAGGTTCCCGGTCCAGGCCGTAAGAATCTCACCCTATCTATCGGAAGCCCTGATGGGGCCAGTTGGTCCCCAATCACAATTATAGATCCAGATCCAACGGCTTACTCTGATATTTGCATGCTGCCTAACAACCAATGCCTGGTTGTCTACGAGAGCGGAAGGAAGACCTCCCGAAATGACCTTCGCCTCGCCGCGTTCAACTTGGAATGGCTTCTCGCTCAGGAGAAGCAGTAAATTGGAGAGTCTAAGACAGGCTCATCTGCCTACGGAACGCGCAAGACCGTCGTTCTTTCAGCCAACCAGATCATGTCCCGGTTGTTAGGGGAAGCGACATTCAGCTGCATCAGCTTGAACTTCACTGGCTCCACCGTTCTCGGATCAACCCATTTCTTAATCTCCGAGTGACCGTCAGCGAACGACAGTCCAGCCGCTCCATTGTGGTAGCTCGCCGGATAATCGATAATCCGAGCACTACCTGGCGTTTCCACCATTTGATTGGCAAAGCCCCCGGCATTGATGCTGTCCGGATGCTCATCGAGCAGCACATACAGTTGTGACGGGCCCGGATTCGAGAAGTCTGATGTCTTGGTAAAGATCTTGTATTTCGGAGCAGGAAGCCAGCTTCCGGGTCCCCCCATCGCCTGGCTCATTCCCATCGACCGCACCCGAGAATGCCGGGCGCCAGAGATCGTCACATAGCTCTTGTCCGCAGGGCATTTATAGACCTTTGCGGAGGGCAAGTATGGAGCGAACATAGCCCGTTGAGGGTCCAGGAGATCTTGAATATTCGTGTTGTCCGTATTGCCTGGATTATAGTCAATCCACCCTCCAACCCACGCATAAGGCTCGTCACCGCTGTTACCGGGCTTCGTTAGGGTGTCATTGTTGTCATCCGGATACATCAGATGCGCAAGCTGCATCTGTTTCAAGTTGCTGAGGCAGGATATACCCTGAGCTTTGGCTTTGGCCTTGCCGAGCGCCGGCAGCAGCATTCCAGCGAGAATGGCAATGATTGCAATCACAACCAGCAACTCAATCAGCGTGAATCCAGTGAGACGGTGATTCATTGATTTTACGGACGATTGGTTTTTCCTATCTGAAAATTGCATTCCCATTACCCTCCCAATTTCTAGCCGCCCTATTGAATTGTCAACGGACAATACCGAGCGACTGGTTCCGCAGTTGCTTGCTCAAGCAATGAGACCGTCCTCTGGGAATCAATCCAGGCGTCGCGCAACAACAAGCCAATCCCAGGGATAGGGCTTCCCAAGCCATTCTGGAGGAGAATCGATCTCGGACTCCCAGCTAAACTCGACCCGTCTGACACGTTCTACGGTCAAACCGGAATCTTCGATAAAGGCGACCACTTCCTGCTTCATCCAATGCTTTGTGGGCACGCCCTGAATCGACACGAGACCATCCAACACCGAGGGCACTTCCTTATCGAACTCACGACGGGCTTCGCGACGAGAGAGCCCATTCTCTCCTCCTAACTCCTTTCGCAATCGAATCAATGTCTGGTAGACGTGAATGCACGATTCCAAGGCTGGGACCGTGATCAAAGCTGTGCCCCCGCGTCGCGTGAAGCGAACAATGGATTCCATGATCCTCCGCCGCTTCTTGCGAGACGCCAGGATCAAGACACTCGAACAAACCGTCACATCGAATAAAGCGGCTGGTTCAATCGGAGCCGTCAGATCAGCCTGCATGAATGAAACCTTCGCACGCCCATACCGCTCCTCGGCCACTCCTAGAAGTTGCTTAGAGAAATCAACACCGAGCACCTTTTGAAAGCGCTTTTCGAGTTCGGGAATGAGAACCCCAATGCCACATCCGAGATCAACAACCCGACGGCGTTTAGATGCAAGCAGATCCAGCTCTTCCAATAAAATCTTCTCTCGATCCTCCTTTGCTAATTCAATCACTTCCTCAGAGAAGGAAGCGGCGAGATTATCCCAGTAACGTCGGTTCACAGCAAAGAAAGGCCTAAGCCAACCAGTCCTCGATGACTCGACCGCCTACATCGGTCAGGCGAAAATCTCTCCCTTGAAAACGGTAGGTCAGCTTCAAGTGATCCAGGCCAAATCGCTCTAGGATGGTGGCGTGATAATCGTTCACATGGACAGGATTCTCGGCAATCCCCCAACCAATCTCGTCCGTGGCTCCGTAGACTTGCCCCCCCTGAACCCCTCCACCGGCAATCAAACTTGTGAAGGCGAGCGGATGATGATCCCGCCCCGTATTGGAATCTCTTCCGGGCCGGTTTTCCCCAAGTGGCGTACGCCCGAATTCAGCCCCCCAGGTCACCATGGTCGAGTCCAACATCCCCCGCTCCTTCAAGTCTTTGATCAGTGCGGCGATCGGTTGATCAACGGCCCCTGCGTTGTAGCCGATGTTCTTGTCCAATTCGCTGTGCTGGTCCCACGATGCATGCACAATATTCACAAAACGGACCCCTCGCTCCACCAAACGTCTAGCGAGCAAACAATTCCGCGCAAAAGCATCGTACGTTTTCAAGTGCGGCAGGGAGCCTCGAAAATTCTTACCCTCTGGTTCCGGACGACCAACCCCGTAATGATCCAGGGTGCGCTGAGATTCACTCGAAAGGTCAATGAGTTCCGGTGCTGCCAGTTGCATACGAGCCGCCAACTCATAGTTCGCGATTCGGGCCGCGATCTCAGGGTCATGAACTTCGTCATATCGTCGACGGTTGATCCCATTTAAAACCTCCAATCCCTTTTCCTGCAACGAACGTGGCAATCCATCGGGAGACTTCAGATTCAATACGGGCTCGCCTTGGTTCCGGAAGAGCACACCTCCGTACGTCGAGGGGAGAAAACCACTTTGCCATAGCGTTGCTCCCCCACTCGATCCACGGCCGGCCGTCAAAACCACATATCCCGGCAACTCCTCCGACTCACTTCCCAGCGCATAGGTCATCCACGATCCCATGGTGGGCATCCCAAAGCGAGAAACCCCGCACTGCATCATAAGCTGGCCCGGGTGATGATTGAATTCATCGGAATGCATGGACCGGACCATGAGAATATCATCCGCACAGCTTCCCAAATGAGGCAACAGATCGCTGAATTCCATTCCGGACTGTCCGTGCCGCTTGAAGGTTCGGGGTGATCCCATGAGCGTCGCCGTATCGGGCTTGATAAAGGCGAATCGGGCTTGGTCTAGAATTGATTTTGGCAGTCCTTGCCCATTCAGTTCATTCAGCTTGGGTTTGGGATCAAAGAGGTCTAATTGAGAAGGTGCTCCCGCCATAAAAATCGAGATGCATGCCTTGGCCCGCGCATCGAAATGTCCAGGCCGTGGACTGAGAGGATTGACTGCAGACCGAGCATTGGCTTTTCCCGCGCCCAGAACACCCTCATCGGTCAACAGCGATCCCAGAGCCATTGCCCCTAGGCCTGAAGCGGTTGTGGTTAGAAACTCCCGACGTTTCAATTCCCTCGCTCGAATGAGTGGTTCCATTTTCGTTCCTTCCTACGATCGCGTAATCACTTCGTCCAGATTCAAGATCACTCGGACACAAGCCGTCCAGGCGGCCAGTTCCCTCACGTCGTTCGCTGAACCATCGCTCACCCCCGCAAGCTTGGCAGCATCATCTCGGTGCTCTGAGTAGTATTCTTTCGCCTCTTCCAACAACGCCTCAAGCGCATCGAGCTCACTCTCCTCAGCCTCTCGAATCGTGGCAATGAGCATCGCTGCCCGCAAACGATCTCGATCATGCTCCGCAGGCAGCCCCCGCACCCGCCGAGCCAAGCCCCGCGCGGCTTCCACAAAGACTTCATTGTTCAAGGTCGCTAAAGCTGCAAGCGGAGTGTTTGAGCGGTTTCGCTCGATGCAAGTCGTATTCGAATCCGGGCAGTCGAAGGTCATCAAGTTCGGATGGGGAGCTGTTCGTTTGAAGAAGGTATACAGGCCGCGCCGATAGCGATCCTCACCCGGGCTCACATTCCAACGAACACTGCTATTGTACGTCAATGCCACCACATCTTTACTTGTGGGGGGAAACACACTCGGTCCGCCCACTTTGCGAGAAAGAAGCTCAGCAGCATCCAAATACAGATCTCGCACGATCTCGGCTTCGACCCGAAAACGATTCTGACGGGCCAACCAACGATTCTTCGGGTCACGTTCCTGTAGTTCAGGTCGATGCCGAGAGGATTGCCGGTATGTCCCGGAGCTCACGATGTAGCGAATCAACTCCTTCCGAGACCAACCTCGTTCGACAAAAGTCAGCGCAAGATGGTCCAACAAAGCGGGATGGCTAGGCAGCTCGCCGCGCACTCCAAAGTCGTTTCGCGTTGCTACTAGGCCCTGACCAAACAAGTTGGCCCACACGTGATTGACGATCACACGAGGCGTCAGCGGATTCTCGCCACTCACTAACCAACGCGCAAAATCCAAGCGATCCGGATCTGCGTCTGCTCTTCTGGATCGGATCGGAGGCAACACCGAGAGCACACCGGGACTCACGGCATCCAAGGGCTTCGTGAACTCACCGCGTTCCAATATATGGGTTTGCCGTGGATCCTTCACACGCTGCGTCACAACACGAATATTCAAGTAAGGCGATGCAGGCTCGGTTTTCTTGAGCTCTTTGGCGGTCTTTTCAAGAGAGAGCAACGCTTCATCGTCACGATAGAACGCCTCTTGGATCAGCTGTTTCTCTTTCTTACCTCTCTCGTCGTTCGGCTTCACGAGAGCCGCTTTTAAGGCATCGGACACGCCTTCTGCTTTACCCGCTTCGAGGGAATCCTTCAGCGTTTTCTCCCAATCCACCTGCCCCGAGCTCAGCATCTCTTTTCGTTCTTTGATCGCCTCACTCAACGCAGCCCATTCCGCGTCGTAACCAGGCTTCGATTGTTCGTATTCCCGCAAGGCAGCAAGAGATTTCGGCATCTTCCGCGTCGTTTCATCCCCGTTGTTAAAGAACGAATACAATTGATAATACTCACGATGAGTAATCGGATCATACTTGTGGGTATGACATCGCGCACATCCCACAGTCAACCCCAGCCAGACGGATCCCGTGGTTTCAGTTCGATCCATCACCGCCGCCACCCGCCACTGCTCGCGATTCGTGCCGCCTTCTGTATTGGTCAGCGTCTGGCGATGAAAAGCCGTCGCGAGGAATTGCTCATCCGTCCCTTCGGGCAGGAGATCACCCGCCAATTGCTGGATGGTAAACTGGTCAAAGGGTAGATCGTCGTTGATGGCCCGAATGACCCAATCGCGATACTTCCACGCGTGCGGCCGGGGATTATCTTTCTCGTATCCATCTGAATCCGCATAGCGCGCCTTGTCCAACCAATGACGCCCCCATCGTTCCCCAAAATGTTCCGACTTGAGAAGTCGCTCGACTAAACGCTCATAGGCATCTGGCCGCTCGTCATGGACAAACGCGTTCACCTCATCGGGCCGAGGGAGCAAGCCCAGCAAATCATAGTACAACCGTTTTATGAGCTCATAACGATTGGCGCTGGGAGACGCCTTTACTCCCTTATCTCCAAGTTGAGCCAGCACGAAAGCATCAATCGGATTCTGTGAGTGTCCGACCGTTGTGATAACCGGCACCGGCGGCTTCTGGATCGGACGATAGGCCCAGTGAAGCGTATATTTGGCCCCAGCCGCAATCCATGCCTCAAGGACAGCGATCTGTGACTCGTCCAGCGGTTCCCCATGCTTCCTCGGCGGCATCACATCATCAGGATCCTCACTCTTGATTCGAGCCAGAAGCTCGCTCTCCCGCGGTCTGCCGGGGACAATGGCTGACAAACCTGATTTGGCTACCGCGACAGCTGCTTCCAAGGTATCCAAGCGCAATCCCGATTTGCGTTGATTCTCGTCGGGCCCATGACAGTCAAAACAATGCTCACTCAGAATCGGCAGCACCTCTTTCTCAAACGAAGGCGAACTCTCCCCTGCGTCAAGACTTGAACCAATCACGAGAGTCACCGCCGATACGATGAGTAACCGTTTGATCATTCCAACACACTGGTCCGCATTCGCTATCATGGAGTTCACCCAAGCTAGCGCATCAAGCACGACTTGATAATCCCTTTTTCAATAAATCAAGCCCCCGCAACAGCAGTGCAGCGGAAAACAGAGCCCCTGTGAAACAGTTCTTTCCTCATCATCTTCGTCGGCTACAGGCGCGCATTTAGAACTTTAAAACTCAGTCACCCAGCGCTAGTTTCTTATCCATGAAACCCAAATCGACCGATCGCCGGTCCTTTCTGAAGAAATCGGCCTTTGCCGTAACTGCCCCTCTGATTCTTCCCTCAGGCATCCTCTCCGCCGCCACGAAACCAAACGACCGCATCAATGTAGGTTTCATCGGGATGGGTAAGCAAAGCGGCGGACTCTTAAACAATTTCATGCGAGACGATTCTGTTCGGGTCCTTGCAGTTGCTGAGGTTGATCGAAATCGTCGCGATGATGCGAAACAGAAGGTCGACCGGAAATACGGCAACACGGAATGTGCTGACTATAATGATTTCCGCGAGCTTGTCGGGCGAAGTGATATCGACGCCGTCTGTATCGCAACCCCCGATCACTGGCATGCCTACCAAACCATTGCCTCGCTCGATAGTGGCAAGGACGTGTATTGCGAAAAACCTCTGACGCACAACATTCATGAGTCCATCGCTGTCATGAAAGCCGTGGAACGCAACGGCCGAATCCTACAGACTGGCTCCATGCAGCGATCTTATCGAATCTTTCGAGTGGCCTGCGAACTCGTCCGCAATGGCGTCATCGGCGACGTCACCCGAGGTGCCGTGAACTTCGGCCCTCCCGGCGTGCCATGTGATCTTCCGGAAGAAGATATGGAACCCGGTCTCGATTGGGACATGTGGCTTGGACCAGGGCCACTGCGTCCCTTTAACTCCATCCTCAGCCCTCGAGGCGTCCACAAGCATTTTCCTAGTTGGCGCAAGTATAAAGAGTACGGTGGCGGCATGGTCTGTGATTGGGGCGCTCACCATTTGGACATCATCCAATGGGGACTCAACAAAGACGAGTCTGGCCCGATCGCAGCGGTCCCACCCGCTGAGCACGACGGCATGAAAGGGGCTCAACTCATCTACGACGGCGGTATCACAGTCGCTCATGGCCAGGGCATTGGTGCCCATTTCTTCGGCACGGAGGGAGACGTCCAAGTTTCACGCGGAGAGTTCGCAATCAGCCGAAAGGGTAAGAAACTCGCCGGCAACCTGGGACACAAGGACGGACGCAAAGCCCTCAATGCCGAGCTCGACAAGGCAGAGGATCTTTTCTTGAAAAACAAGAAGGTGCATCTCTACGAAAGCTCGAACCACATCGTCGACTTTATTGAGTGCATGCGCAGCCGAAAGAAACCGAACACTCACGAGGGCATTGGCGCTCGTTCCGCGATTGCCTGTCACCTCATGAACCAATCCTACTACCACCGGCAGTCCCTGCTTTGGGATCCTATTCGACTCAAGTTCAAGAAGGGATCCGGACATCCCTCTTGGATGACTCGAGAGTATCGAGGCTCTTGGGTCGTTGCCTAGGTCACTTGTACGGTTAGCAACCCACTGCCTCGTCGGGCAGTGGGTTTTTCATTTTAAGCTTCGCCGGATGAAAGCGATTCAACTTCGATTCGAGTCCTAGCCCCCTCCGTGACCTCACTTCAGCTCATCAAACTGCTACTCGGCCTTTCGGTCCTCATACCAGCCGTCGGTGCGTGGATCCGGTGGCCAGACAGGCGGAAGCAAATGAGCCTCTGCTTCGTTTCCTTCGGGATCGCTGTCTCACTTGCCGAATTGTTGCTCCGGCAGTTTTCTCCGCAATACGATGGCCACAACGATCTTTTTCAACCGGACCCTCAACTGGGCTGGCGTTTCATCCCCGAGCAGGTCACATCGGTCGCCTGGGCCAACGAAGCCAGTCACTACGTAACGATCAACGAATCGGGCTTCCGTGACGCCCCTTTCTCCCGCCACAAGCCTGGAGACAAAACCATCCTTTGTATTGGAGATTCCTTTGTGAGCAATCTCGCTGTCCGGGATAAGCAGGTGTTCACGCGACTCATGGAGGATGAACTGAGCAATACAAGCGTGCTGAACCTTGGAGTCAATGGTTACGGCCAAACGCAAGCGTTGCTGTTATTGCAACAACAACTCGACCTCCACCAAACCGATCTCGTCGTTATGTTCATTTATCTGCGGAACGACTACACCGACAATGTCAATTCCAGCTGGATCTATCCCCGACCGATCACCACACAGACGCCTCCTGATCGCTTTGAGATTCTCCCCCCTAACAACACACACAGCCCTCAAGGTTCACGCTGGCATTCACTCACTCGATCTCATGTCCTCAGCCTTATAAATCACACCGTTAACGATCTGGTCCATCGATGGGAAGCTGAGCCAAACGGATTCCGGCCGACGGAAACCACTCCTCCTGAACTCTACCTATGTTCTAACGAACCCTGGGAAGGCGTCGATCAACTTCAGGCCACCATGCAACACCTGCTTCTCAAAATCCGAGAGCTGTGTCAGCTCAGAAAGATCCCCGTGCTGTTTGTCATCGCCCCCACTCTCTATCAGGTTGATGATCAGAGTTGGGCGAGTCTACTCGGTCACTACGGCGAAGATGAACTCAAATACGATCGCACTCTTCCGAACACAAAACTGCTCGAGTTCGCAACGCAACATGGCATCAAGATGCTGGACCTCCTACCAGAACTCCGAAGATCCAGCCAGACAGGCACCTCTCTCTATCATCGACGAGAGCAGCACTGGACCCCTGCGGGAAACGCGGTCGTCGCAGACTTTCTGGTTCGCTTTCTTCAATCAGAAGCTTGGCCATCTACGAAACCAAGCTTCTCGATTGACTCACAAGCACCCGAGATTGAATGATGACATTCACCCTCACTTGAGGCAGTCTTGCCCTCATCATGATTCGCCTCTTGTTCTGGCTCACCACCGTTCTGTCTCTCTGTCATTCCTCCGCCCAAGAGCAACGTCCCAATATTCTCTTTCTGATCGCGGACGACGCATCCCGAGACAGTTTTGGGACCTACGGATGCCCATACATCAGCACACCTCACTTTGACAGACTTGCACGAGAAGGGGTCAAGTTTACGCAGGCCTACAACTGCAACCCAAAGTGCGCCCCAGCTCGAGCCTGCTTACTGACAGGGCGCTATTCCTGGCAGCTAGAAGAAGCCTGCAACCACAATCCATTCTTATCTGACAAGTGGGTTTTCTACCCTTACCTGCTAGAGGAGACAGGTTACTTTATCGGTTTCACCGGCAAAGGTTGGGGCCCCGGCATCCATCGCCAAGTTGATGTCGGCAAGTCCGGCTTTCGGTCCGCAGGCAATCCAGCTGGCCATCCCTACAACAAATACACGAGGAAGCCCCCCTACCGAGGAATGAGCAACAAGGACTACGCACAAAACTTCAGTACGTTCCTTGAAGAACGTCCCAAAGATGCTCCTTTCTGCTTTTGGCTCGGCACGCACGAGCCTCATCGCGGATATGGAAAAGACAACTGGAAAAAGGCCGGCCGCGACATCTCAAAGGTTCAAGTTCCCGATTACTATCCCGATACGCCTGAGATCCGGGGAGATCTCGCAGATTACGGACTCGAAGTTGAGCACTACGACACGCAGATCGGCCACGCCTTGGCACTCTTGGAGAAACATCAACTCCTCGAAAACACGATTGTCATTGCGACCTCGGACCATGGAATGCCCTTCCCCCGCGTCAAAGGCCAACTCTACGACGATTCCTTTCACATTCCTTTCGTTGCGCGTTGGGGCGCTCGAATCTCGCCGGGGCGCGTCGTGACCGACTTCATCACCTTTCCCGATCTCGCACCAACGTTTCTCGAACTAGCGGGCGTCCAGATTCCATCGCAGATGACTGGATCCAGCTTTGCGACACAATTGCTTTCCAAACGGTCCGGCCGGATCGACTCAAACCGCGACCACACATTACTTGGAAAAGAACGACACGATATCGGGAGAACAGATGGGGACCGCCTCTCCGTCGCTTATCCTGCCCGAGCCCTCCGCAACGATCAGTATCTCTACGTACGCAACTTCAAACCTCATCGATGGCCCGTAGGAAATCCAGAATTCGGATTCCTCAACTGCGATGGCTCACCAACAAAATCATTTATCCAATCCTTAGAAACCGACCCCAAGCTTGCTCGCTATTTCCAACTCAGCTTTGGGAAACGTCCCGAAGAGGAGCTGTACGACATGGTCAAAGATCCCGATTGCGTGAACAATCTCGCCGCAAATGAGAGCTTCTCTGCCATCAAGAATCGTCTCTGGAAACAGCTTGAGAGCGAACTAACCGCCCATGGCGATCCTCGCATTCTCGGCGCGGGTGACATCTTCGACTTTTACCCCAATTGCCGAATCGAACGTCAGCAGAAACTTTACGGAAAGCCAGATTTCGACCCAGTCAAGGTTTTCGAGGAACAATACCAATGAAGAAGATCTCCCTTTGCCTCTCGATTCTATGCGGACTCCTCGGGCTCCTCGAATCCCGTCTGGGTGGGCTCACACTATCCGCACAGCCATTACGACCAAACATTCTGCTCATCGTCTCCGACGATCAAGGGTACAACGACCTCGGAATCCTCGGAAATGGGATCAAGACCCCCAACCTCGATCGCCTTGCACGCGAAGGAACTCGCCTCACAAACTTCTACGTCGCCTGGCCCGCCTGCACCCCGTCTCGAGCCGCACTCCTGACCGGACGCTACCCACAACGGAATGGCATCTACGACATGATCCGCAACGAGGCACCCGACTACGGACACAAGTATACACCAGAGCAATATGCAGTGAGCTTTGAGCGGATTGGGGGGATGGATCTTCGCGAGCGAATAATCCCCGACTTCCTTAAAGACGCAAATTACCGGAGTGGTCTATTCGGGAAATGGGATTTAGGTTCGCTCAAGCGATTTCTTCCCACGTCGCGTGGATTCGACGAGTTCTACGGCTTCGTTAATACCGGTATTGACTACTACACCCACGAACGATACGGCGTGCCCAGCATGTTCCGGAACTTGCAGCCAAGCACCCAAGACAAGGGCATCTACTGCACCTACCTCTTTGAACGAGAGGCTCTCCGTTTCCTTCGCCATCAGCCAGACGGGCAGCCCTTCTTTCTCTACGTTCCCTTCAATGCCCCGCACAACTCTTCCGCCCTCTCACCGGAAATCCGAAGTTCCATCCAAGCCCCTCAACGATTCAAAGATCTCTATCCACCGGTGGACAAGCCGACGAGAAAGGTCCAGCACAAATATGCGGGCGACGCCAAGGTCGTGACGGCCGAAGGGCGAACAAGAGACTATCGCGCGGCAGTCACGTGCATGGACGATTCCATCGGCAAGATGCTGAAGCATCTGGAGGATCGCCAACGACTCGACCAGACCATCATCCTCTTTCTTTCTGACAACGGTGGCGGGAGTGGATCCGACAACCATCCACTGAAGGGCAGAAAATCCCAAACTTGGGAAGGAGGCATTCGGGTTCCCTGCCTGATTCGATGGCCGCAAGGCGGTATACCCGCAGGGCAAGTGAATGACTCCTTTCTCACCAGCCTTGAGATCCTTCCAAGTCTGGCAGCTGCAGCTGGCGTCGAGTTACCAAATGATCTGAAGATTGATGGCTTCGATTGGTGGCCCATTCTTCGTGGCGAAAGGGCGTCGCCTCGACAAACCATGTTCTGGAAACGTCAAAATCGTCTTGCGGCTCGCGTTGGACATTGGAAATGGGTCGACATGGAAGGAACCAGTGGAGGCCTATTTAACCTTCGTTCCGACCCCGGTGAGAGCAGGGACCTATCCGCCAGCCACCCAGAGAAACTGGCGGAAATCAAAACTCAGTTCCATGAATGGCTTCAAGAAATGGAAGCCAGCGAACCACGCGGTCCCTTCAAAGACTACTGACGGCGCTTTCCATCGCTCCCGATTACAGTCCCGCCAACCACCTGATCCCGCTTCGGTTGAATCTTAACCTTCGTCGGAAGTTTGAGAAGCGCCTTATCGAAGCCGGGAGCGTCGGGGTTAACCGAAATCACAAACTCCCGTGGGTTTCCCCAAGCGTTGTGTTGTAACAACCATGTCGACGTCTCATCCACCAACTTGTCATGATACACGAGCACAACTTCCGCTCCCGTGCACGCAGCCAGTCGGGATAGAAAAAGGTTCAATGACGCCATATCCCCTCCGTAGCGAAGGGTGGTGAACGCATTAACGAAGTGGCCTCGCAAGAACTTGGCCTCTTTCATATTGAGGACTTTCATCACCTCATCCAGTCCCAACTCCTTCTCGCTTTCAGGAAAGCTGAGGGACGGATGATCCAGCGAGCCAGCCAAAGCATGAACTCGTTCCACTCCCAACAATAACGAGAGAGCTACCCATAACGACCAAGACAAATTCAATAATCTCATATCGAATATTAAGACACGGCTGAAGGAGTTTTATTAGCTGAAGTTCTTGGAACAGCGCACTCACCGGCGAACGCTCTCCACCAGAATGTTCCACTCATTGATGAAAAAAGGGACCGACGGATCGGCCCCTCAAACACAAGGTTGTGTCTATCGAGCAGAACCACTCACAGAGCCTTTGTCCCACCCATTGGACTATCGCTGAATGACGGCAACCCAGTCTTCCTTACGGTCACTCGGAGGCAGTCCAAAGGAAACGCTTCGCCCTCCCAATACCGAGGCCTTCGTTCCCTTCTGAAACTCGCCTCCCGTTCTTGGATTATACCAAGAGACTTCGAACTCCCCTCCAACCCCCGTTAGATCCAAGCGGGAAGCACCCCCTTCAGGAAGGTAGACTACATAGAGCTCATCTGCTTTCGCAAAGCAGTAGATCGAATTGTCATGCTTTGCGTTTCCAACAAGTTCATCCGCATTCTCCATTTCAACGAAGGGAATCTGCCGGAAGAAGTTCAACGCATGGCGACAATAGTCCCAACTCTGGTCACGGCTCCTCCAGTCTTCACAGATCAGATCGTTCTGCGGCACTCGGTAGCCGAAATAATACTCAAGTCCTGCACTCCCCCCCATCAAGGCACCCCACAAGGTCTGCTTTCGAACTTCGTGCTGTGTGTAGATCTTCTCACCTTGCTTATCGATTCCAGCAAACCCTTCGTATCCCAAATCAGGCACCTGCCCATGAGCCGCTGATCCCGACTCGTCAAAGGCGACGACCCATGGTTTGCCAGCCTTGACAGATTCCTCAACCCACTTAACAACCTGGTGATGGGTATCGCGAATGTGACTGTTCTGCAGCGACATTCCGGTCAAGGCCGATTCTCCCCCGAGCAGCGGACGATAGACCTTGTCCTGCTCTCCGGGAAAGGTGTGCACGACGATCAAGTGGTCATAAGGATCCACCTCCTGAATATACTGCGCCATCGCCTTTTGCTGCCCCGTCGTTTGAGTGTTCTCTTCTCCTAGATTCCAGTTCAGGGCTAAGGCATGCCCAAAGCGAGCGACCAATTCACGGCAGTACAGGCGACGTTCAGGGCCGAGATCCCCATCGTCTAAGCACTCGGGAATCCGACGCGGTTTATTGCCGCCTCGAACATGGTCATCGTTCTCGGTCTCTTGCATCTTAAAGTGTAAGTAGTGACCGAGAGCGGTTCCGTGATCAAAGACAACTCCCCACTGATCCAATTTGGAACAGTCGTAATGGAATTTGTCGTCACGTGAGACAAAAGGCCAAACGTTGTCCCCATCGCCTCCCGCATTGTAGGTTAGAAATGAGAAGACATTGCAGCCCTTGCTCGCGAGATAGTTCAAGGCGCCGATCATCCCTTTCCCTTTTCCGTTCTTCCAGGTCGGATCGCCCTCACGCCAATCGCCAAGATGAGGAGCCCAGGTTTTGAGCGGCACGTTTTTCTTTCTTCCCACCGTGCCATCGAAGTCAGCATATCCTAGAAAGGTTTCGGGTGCATCGGCTCCAGCCTTGATGAAATACTGGCCGCTTCCCGCAAATTGGAGATAGCGTTTACCCACGTATTGCAAACGTCCCTTGCCTCGAAAATCTCGCCCTGCCTTATCGCTCTCCGCAACTGTGAAGCGGACCTTACCACCGTGAAATTTAGGACTGGGAGAGGATTTCACTCGTGAATCCAAAGCGATGTCCTTACCTGTCAAAAAACTGACCGAGGCAACCCAATCACCCGTCTTGTCGGGAGCAAAGTGAGCCCGCCATTTCGTTCCCGCAACCGCCGAACTCTTCCCGGCATTACCGTCTGCCGCAAAGAATCCAGGGACCTGGTAGGTAGAAGTACCGGACTCATGCGCAAACTCGACGGTCATTCGATAGTCCCGAAATGGGTTGGGATGATTATCGAGCTCGTGGGCGTAGTGGCCATCCAGGGTCAAGGTGACCTTGTGCCACTGCTTTAACTCTCCCGTCACCTCGATGCTTCCGTCCCCATCTTCAAGTCGGGGAAGAACCTGTTTCGGCAGCTGACCGGCAGCACCTAGAGTCGCTTTTGCGGCCAACGACTTCGGCAGCGATCCCGATTTCAACTGCGCGTTCGGCCCCGCGTTCTCTGGTCGCTCGAAGTCCCGATTCGAGGTCAGGATGAACTTATCAAACTCAAAACCATCCTCCCGCATCGAAAAGTGGATTGTGTGCTCACCGGCCTCTTTGATATCGAGATAGATCTTGTAGGGCTCTCCACAGTGGTTGGCAGCCGTGCGCTGCTTGCTCTCCCAGCGCCACTGTTGTTTCCCCTGACACCACTGCATGCGCGCTCCGGACTCCGGCCATTCACCATCGAGCCCAACATGAATCCCATTATCTTCTGTTCCCGTGGAAAAAGCGCGTACCCAGACATAGTAGCGACCTGCATGGTTGAAGTAGGCCTTGTAGGAAAGAATCGCCATTTTTCCAGGTGTGTTGGAGAAATTAACATCATGCTTCAACACATGACTGTGGTTGTGTCGGCTGTCCGGCAAACACTCCACATAGGCCCCTCCACTCGCACTCGCTGCGTGAGAACGATCCGCATCCAAACCAAACAACGGCTCACGGTCCTTCGTGTGCAAATACCAAGCCCGTGTATCGGCTGCGGACTGCTGAAAGAAGTGCTCTGCCTCGATCGCTAAGAGACCGTCTTGCTCTTCAAAGACTGTGTCCCCCGTCACGCGTGCTTGAGTCAATTCGCTGTAATCGGCCGCGTTGAGTGCTCCCATCAAACACAGCCCCAACGAAACCCCGATCCGTTGCCAAAAGAGAAGTGGTTTTCTTAACATAAATATAACGCAGTTAACAAACGCCGTGAGGCGTCCAAACAGAGAATAGTATGAACATACCAAGCCAATCAGGCCCGGCAATCTTGAAATAGGCGGACCGCGTCCAGGAGCGATTCCGTTCCCCCGACATTACCCGGAAACACCACATAAGGGATCTCCGGAAAGCGTGTTTCGCCTGCCGTTTCCCAGACGGGCACTCCCGGAAGCAGAGCGCCAAGAACCCGCGCCCGTTTGATCCCCAGGCCTCGGGTTGCCACGTCACTCGAAGTGATCCCCCCTTTGGCAATCAAGAAACCCGGCGAAACCGTAAGCCGCTGCACAATCGACACCAGGGCCTCGGAGACCTGCCTCGAAACCGCCAAGCTCGCTTCCGGATCCGCGCCCAGAACGAGCTCGCGACTCGTATAGACGACCACGTCTCTTCCCGAAGAAATCAGCTCCGACACTTTTGTCACCTTAGCGGCAATCAGTGATTCGCCGGCGTCCAGCAGCTCCTTCACGTCAAGAATCTCAGCTTCAAGATTCCCATCGGCCAGAAGATGCTCTAGCTGCTGAGTCGATTTGGGGACATGGGATCCGACGACGACCAACCCTCCAAGAGCGGACTCGGCACGCTCAGGTCGCCACAAGGGCCGATCCTCAAGGCCCAATCGCGCCGACACAAATTGCGCTCCCGTCCGAAACAGAAATCGCTTACCCGCTGCCTCCACTCGCCCAAGAGCCAACATCACGGGATCCAGATCGCTCGGGGCGGCGGCATTGATGATGCAAACCGCGCCACCCTGCAACTCCTTCAGTCGGGCTTCAATTCCATCGAGACCTTCCCGCCGGATACACTCGATGGAAATCGAGTGAACTTCAGAGGCTGATATCGTGGCGCCGGTTTTCTCCTCAACCCAGGACTTGAGATTCGAATGACGATAACCAAAGGTCGCGTCCAAAGCGAAGGGGGTTTCCCCTGCGGGCACCAACTGCTCCCCCTCAGCGACATAGTGCACATCCCCAATCGTGTAACGACCTCCCGCCTCAAAGTACGGCACCAAAAGAATGCCGTCGTAGGGTCCCAGAACCTCATTCAAGACATCCGTCTCCAGCGGGAAATGGCCTCTCAATGTCGAATCACTTCGGCTGACAACATGAAAAGGACGCCCCTCAGCCGCCTCCTGAAGATGTTGGGCAATCTCGCGATTCATCGCCGCCGCATCGTCCCTCGCTAAGCTCCGCGAGTTCGTGAGGATATAGAAGCAGTCGAGATCGTTCTCGAATTCACGGCGCAGGGCAGCAACGCTCCACTCTGTCAGCACGGGAACGTCGTAGACAGTTTGGGTACCCGTCGGGTCATCATCCAGAACCACTAGCTTCGCCCGGGAACATCCCAACGCCTCTCGAATTTGAGACCGAAGAGATCCTTCTGGAGGCTTCGGTAGGGAAGCAAAAACATCTGATTTATTGAGGGTCGCCATTGCCTTCGACGCTACTCCTTCTCAACGAACATCAACGGGTAACCGCTTTTCAGCTGACTCGTATACGGCTTCCTGCACTGCGAGTGTGCGCAGGTAGTCATCACCGTTTGTCTCAAACTCACGTTCACCCAACAAACCATCGATGAAATGTCGTTGTGTCAAATAACAGCAATCGCCTGCAAATCCGACGGCGTTGTGCTCGTACGAGACCTCTTCTTCTGACTGACCAAGCGTTTGAACGGTGATCCGGCCATCGGGGTAAAGACGGAGTGAGCCTTGATTCCCTTCGACTAGAAACTCTCCGAACGTGTATCGGGAATTCTCGTAGTTGGGTTCGTTGTAGCGATTGGCATCCCAGGTTCCCAAAGCACCGTTGGCAAACTCAAACACAACCTGCCCACAGTCTTCTCCCGCGATCACCGGATTGAGCCGACGCAACCAAGCGGTGACTCGCGAGACGTCTCCCGCCAGATAGCGAAAGGTATCGATAAAATGAACACCCGTTTCGTAAATCAACAGGCGGGGGTAATCTCGAAAGTAGGGCTGACGTGACAAATAGGCATCCTCACCCCACCCATCCCCCATTCGAGCGCGAAAATACAGTGAATGCAGGGTGTCCCCAATGGTGCCCGCATTGAGCAAACGTTTCAGCTCTCGATGCCAGGGCTGAAAGCGAAAGTTTTCGTGTACCATGAAGCGCACGCCATCCTTCTTTGCCTGCTCCACCAAGGTCCGTCCCTCTTCAATCGTCGGAGCCAGGGGTTTTTGACAAATGATCTGAATGCCTCGCTTGCCGGCTTCTCGGCAAATTTCACTATGACTTCCAGGAGGCGTGATCACATCCACGAAGTCCGGCTTTTCCTGATCGAACATCTCGATGTAATTCTCGTACCACTTCTCAACTCCGTAGTCCTTCCGAATCACATCGGCTCGCTCAGGATCCCGATTAGCAAAGGCCACGATTTCCACCTCGGGAATACGGTTCCAAGCCTCGTATTGAAAATGACTAAAATAGCCAGCTCCAATGCACACTCCTCGTAGTTTTTTCATTCGCGTCCGGCAATACTCTACATCCCATCCAACCAGGTCCAGTGCAGAATCTGCTAATCTCCTCCTTCCGATGGCACGAGCCTATCGCGAGCGGCTTCCCACCGATAAAGCTCTACCGATTCGAGAAGAGCTTTTCCGGAGAGAACCGTGTCCTCTCGCACGTAGACAACTTTCACCCCCTTGATTCTCGCTGATTCGCCCGACTCGGCTTCCCAGTTACGGACGGACACCTCAACCACTCGACGCCAGCTCAGCCGGCGTTGCACCAAGTTCAGGAAGTAAGCCTTCCATCGATCTCCTCCAAAGCTATTGGAAACGCTTGGCGGCTTCGCCTCAGAAACGGCCCGTTTCCCACTCAGAAGATCAACCTTGCCCCCATCCTCCAGAGTAGCCTCGATAACAAGCCATCCGTCCTCGAGCGGCGGATCCGGTGAGAACATGGACCAGGACTGATCCAAACGAAGCCGTTCCATACCCGCAACCAGCGAGCCCGGCAGAACCGTCTGCAAGCGGCTCCGCTGAAAGGCCACTCGACTGACAACCACGTTCCCTAAGAGCATCAATCCGATCAACCCGACGCAAAGCACATTCGCGCCCGTCGCCAATCGTCCAGAAGGCCTCCCCACCACACCAGGCACAACGACAGAGCGCCCCCAGGCCGCCAAAGGAATCAGGGCAATCAGTGAGACCCAAGGAAACAATCCAAGCTCCATAAACGCGGCAAACCCAATCTGAAGCATGGCGATCAATACGAGAGCCACAATCCGGAATCGAGGCCCTGGAATCAGCAGACACAGAGGTGCCAGAAATTCGCCCCCCAAGGTACCCCAATTCAAAACCTGAAGCAGCTGGGGATACTGCAGCAACCAAACACCGGATGCGGAAGTATATTGATCGAGATGTAATACGGTCTCAACCGCCCGCCCACTCCACCAGGTCTCTCCACTCTTACTCAGGAAACTGAAGAAGTAGATCACGCCGATCTGCAGGACATAGGCCACACTACCTGCCGAGACGAATCCACCGTGTTTCACGCGACCGAAACGCCAGCTGTCAAAACTCCATCGCGACCCGAGCGGCAAAAAAGCACCCCAGAGCAACAACAGCATCAAGACATTATCGGCACCGTAGAGCACTAAAGGATTCCGAGCCTGCAACGCGCCCAAGAACAGCCAGGCTCCAAGGGTGCAAACACGCGAGTAGATCCCCAGACAAATCCCACACGAGAAGAGTCCCAGGATCACAAACAGGATCCCCTGCCACGCATTCGCCTCACTCAGCTGGTGGAGCGGTATGAGCGCCGCATGCGATGAGTAATCGCCAGCGATATTCAACGGCATCACACCCTCCTCCGTGTAGTGCGACCGAAAGTCCCGTGCACGAGAAACCAGGTCGAAAAGAAGAAGCAGCCCCAACCCAATTCGAAACACAGCCACGGCCCGAAAATCGAGCGCGAACGCCGGACTCCAGCGCCTCCACCGATCGATCAAGAGCAAACGGAGGGATGCACCGGTCATGAAAGGTCTCCCTTGCTTCTGGGCTACTCAGCGAGCGAGCGGATGAATGCCGTCAAGGACTTGATCTGCCCCTCGCTCAGGATCCCTTCGTAAGAAGGCATCCCAATGTCTGAAGTCGCATACTCTTTCAGGATGTTCTTGGGTGGATTCAAAATCGAATCCTGAATGTAGGCATCATCCGCCTTCCTGGATCGCCCCTTACTGAACTCTCGAACCGCACCATACACGCCACGCAAAGTCGGCCCCGATCGCCCCGCCGTGCTTCCATCAATCGAATGGCAAGCCATGCATCCCATGGTTTGATAGAGCTGTTGCCCGAGGGCCGCTGAAACTTCACCCGTCTCGCCCTGCGAGGCGAGCAAACCGGGTTCCTGGGCCAGAGCACTCGCGACTGCCGCGGACGAGAACCCGCGATCTTCAACATTGCCTCCCTTCACTTGGTGAACGGTTGCATAGACAGAGCCTTCGAGGGCCTGTCCGCCTGCATCACGCAATCGATACACCACTTCCATTTGCATGGTGGGCTTCATGTCCGGAACCACAACGAGAACGGATCGTCGATCACTCGACAACACCGCGCCACTGGTTCCCACCAGATCGGTCCCGGGCTCACCATTCAACTTGTAGTAACCAGAGCCGTAGTTCTTTGTCCGACGGTAATTCCATCGGCCCACATGATAGTTCGCGAGGTCCTGAGCCGCTCCCTCGTCGAGTTCACGGTCAAACCCTAACACGATCCCTTCCTTGACCGTTTGCACTGTGGTCGGAAAGGCAGCGGATCCACCGAGATATCGGACACGTCGAATGCCTGCCCAAGGCTTGGCCTTCGAGCCCCAGATCTGAAAGCCACTCAGATAGAGCCAACCGTCATGCGGATTGACATCGCCCTTCAAAACCGGCAGGTCCACCGGCAGCGACAATCCAGAAACCGCCCCCTGTTCCGGAGTCTCATCCGAATCAAAGTGAACCAGCATCAGGTTCGCCCGATAGTAATCCAAGCAGACCAAGCGCCCTGAGAGAGGCCCCATCTTGTCGCTATCAACCCACACCTGAGATGTCGCACTCTGAACCACGCGGTGGGGAATCCAACAAATTGGAGAGGTGGTGTCAAAGGCTGGCGGAACGACTTCCGTACTCGGTCGAAAGCCGTAGTGCCGATCTCTCCTCACCCAATGAACGGGCGTCGTTGGCACCCAGTGCCCCTGCTGGTCACTTGCGGTTAGGAGGTCCGTTGAGGCTCGATATCCAAGATAGGGCTGACGAAACCCTGAGGCCACTACATCAACGGTCCGGCCATCCGGCGAGACATGGAGAATCGAACCATTGTGCAAACCTTGATGGGCCGCCTGTTGCCCTGGCTTAGCGAGGTAGAAGGATCCATCTCGAGCAACCACCGAGTCATTCGGGAACTCGCGCGTTTCTGCAGTTTGGGTAAACCGATTCGAAAACGTTTCATAGAAATCAATCTCTCCATCGCCATTCAAATCATTGAGCCGAATTAAGCCATTGCGAGTATATACAAAGAGCTTCCCGTCACGATGGTTGATGCTTTGTGGTTCGTGCAACCCAGAAGCTATGCGAGTCCAACGCAAAGCATCCAATGACCCAGCCAAATTCGACAAGCGCCAGACGTCCCCGTCAAAGGTCACGACCGCCGCAGACTCATCGGGCAAAAAAACCAGATCCGCCACCCTGACTTGCCGCTTCCAAGGATTCAATTCAGGCAAGCGAATTTCATCGACGACTAATCCATCCCCTCTGCCGAGTCGCCCCCGCGTCCATACAGGTTCCGGCCAATGCCGGCTCGCCACTGACCGCACATCGGGAAAGGCCCCACGAAGGGCCTCCGTCATTTTGGCCAAGATGCCCTCGGAGGCCTGCTTCCCTCGGTGAGCAAGGACACCGAAGCTTCGTTGGCGTTGGCTTGGAGGGATCGCCAGCACCACCGCTCCAGCATCTTCCACAATCAATTCAGCTCCTAAATCCCCAACCAATTCAAAGCCTAGAGCCTTTAATCCCCCTCCAGATCGA
Organism: uncultured Verrucomicrobiota bacterium; assembly: GCA_964342405.1. Lineage (GTDB taxonomy): Bacteria > Verrucomicrobiota > Verrucomicrobiia > Limisphaerales > AAA164-E04 > UBA2970. The sequence goes on from CAYFGX010000067.1 coordinate 30,078, forward strand.
ACCCTTCGCTGGGTCTCAGAACGCAGTACCTGTCCCAAGTCATCACTTAAAACAATCTTGATTCCCTGCGTGGTCGGCCCTACCGAAAAGGATCGCAGATAGGCCCCTGCAGAATGTTCCGGAACTCCTTCCACCACTTCACGCACCAAAGTACCTCTCACAGTATATTTGACCATCGCGCGATCGCCCATCACGTGCAGTCCCTTCCACTGAGCCACGGAATCCTTGACTGGGCCTCGTCCAATTTCACGGGGATCAGGCACTGGGGGACGAGGATCCTCAAAGCTCAACTCGCTGCCCTGCCCTCCGGCATACAAGCCGGTCGCGGTCACGCATTCACCCTGCGGCTTCGAAACCCAAGTCTGCCCGCCTTGATTCTTCTTCCCCTGATTGTAATAGGTGTGCGTAGCCATGCTCTTGTAATCCAGAAACCCTCCGTGCCACACCACACCAAGGCGCACTAAATCCGTGTCGTAGCAGGCATAGGTATCATTCCCAAGAAATACAACCACCCCCCTTACGATGAGATTCCGCTCCAAAGCTCCGCCTGGGATCTCGCGTGCATCGACCGTAGCCGAGACAAACGGGAACCCAGGCTCCACGAATTCTCCCCAGCCTCGAGCATCACCCGCTGAAACGGTCAAGGACGCCCAAAAACAGCCAATCACCGCAACTCGTGCAAATATTCTTCCGTTCATTGTCATTATGGGTTAGACGATGAATCTGCCGAACATTGGAGGCGGCATCAAGCAATCTAAGCCGCCTGAAGACTTCACACTTGGCCTAAGGCAAGAGGAAAGATCTGGAACGCTCGCTATGCAACGCAACCCATTCCCAACTCGACATCTGACGGTTTACTCCCTCGCACTTTTCATCAGCATCGCTCTGAAAACAGCTGGCGTGGCACAGGCCGTGACCGAAGTCAGCGGCACCGTTTCCGGACAATGGACACGAGCGGCGAGTCCGTATCTCGTTATTAATGACACCACCATCGAGACCGGACAAACGCTTGAAATCGAGGCAGGCGTCACCGTCCTCTTCCGCGATTCCGATGATGATCTCTTCATCAATGGCACACTCAGAGTCAATGGAACCGAAGGTAGCCCGGTCCGATTTTCCAGTGACGAACTCGACCAAGCGCCTGGACAATGGGGAGCGTTGATTTTCGGCGAAGGAAGTGATCAATCAGTCATGAACCACGCCATAGTCGAGTACGGCGGAAGCTTTCGCAACGAACAGGTTCAGATCAGCGATAGCGCCCCCACCCTACGATCAAATACCATTCGGTTTGGCAGAAGTACCGGTTTGGGCGTGTACGACGGCAAACCACTCATTACCGGTTCACACTTCGTCGGCAATCTCGGTTCGGCGGCTTCCATCAGCGCGGATGCCAATCCAGATATTACCGGATCGAGAGCCGAGGACAATGGATCCAACACGCTCGATCTGTCAGGTGGTACCCTCGCGGGTTCAGCCTTGTTGACTCGTGATAACATTCCCTACCGCATCACGAACGATCTCAGCGTGCCCGCGGACGCAACGTTGACAATCCAAGCTGGGACCACCATCCAATTCCGTGATCGTGACGATGATCTCTTTGTTTCTGGCACCCTGATCGCTCGCGGTAATCTGGAGAATCCAATTCGATTTACATCTGACGATCTAGAACGAAACCCTGACCAATGGGGTAGTATCGTTCTGGGCGAAGGGAGTGATGAATCCGTTCTGGAGCATGCCACCATCGAATACGGAGGAGGATTTCGTAACGAACAATTGCAGGTCAGTGATAGTTCTCCCACTCTAAGGTCGCTCACGATTCAGTTTGGACGGTCCCACGGTCTTGGAATTAATAACGGCCGCCCGGTCATCACCAACACCCGTTTCGTCGGCAACCTCACTGCTGCTGCAATCATCGCGACCAATGCCAATCCAGATATTAGCAGCTCTGAGGCAGAGGGAAATGGATCCGACACCTTGGATCTATCGGGCGGCACACTGTCCGCTTCCAGCACCTGGACCCTAGATCGCATTCCCTATCGAATCATCAACGATATTAGCGTTCCCATTGACACAGTCCTCACAATCGAAGCCGGCAATACGATTCAATTCCGCGACTCAGACGATGACCTCTTCATCGCCGGCACCCTCGTCGCCAACGCCGAGCCCGCGACTCCGATTACATTCACTTCCGACGAACAAGAGAAAGCCCCCAATCAATGGGGTAGCATCGTGATCCAATCGCTGAGCAAGAATACCCAGCTCCGCCATTGTCGGGTTGAGTTCGGAGGGGGCTTCAGTAACGAACAATTTAAGATCGACCGTTCATCACCGACGCTCGAGAACATAAGTTTCGTCGGAAGTCGTTCAACCGGCCTGGGAATCTCTGGAGGGCAGCCGATCATCCGCAACGTTCATTTCTCCGAAAACCTCGGATATGCAGCAACCGCAACGACAAGCGCCTTCCCCATCTTGAGTGGCCTGAGCGCAGAAGCAAATGGCTTCGACGCCGTTGGCCGTTCCGGAGGCTCACTCGAGGAATCCGGCACGTGGACTCAAGCAGGCATCCCTTACACTATCACAAACGACATCACCGTTCCTGAGAATACGCTTCTCACAGTGGCTGAAGGAACCACGGTCCAATTCCAGGACCGCGATGACGACCTTTGGATTCAGGGAGGGATTCTGGCTCGAGGCACTAGCGGGCGCCCCATTCGTTTCACTTCCAATGAAGCCGCAAAGGCTCCCAACCAATGGGGCGCAGTCATCGTTGGCAGCACAGCCGATGACGACAACACCGTCTTCGAACACTGCATCTTTGAATTCGGCGGTGGCTCCCGCAGTGAGCTTCTTCAGATCAACGATGCCTCTCCCACCATCGCCCATTCAAGATTTCAACACAGCCGAGTTCGAGGCATCACTTTGAGTCAGTCTCAGGCTACGATCACCGATACCGTGTTCAACAACAACGAAGAGCATGCAGCGGGAATGGATCCACAATCGATTCCTACGTGGGATAGGAACTCAGCAATAGAGAATGCAGCCGATTCGATCGCGGTCTTTGGCGGCAGCGTTCAAGTCTCCGGCGAGTGGAAACGAAGCACGATCCCCTACACCATTGTCAACGATGTCACTATCGAAGAAGCGGCACATCTCAAGATCGCCGCCGGAAACATCATTCAATTCCGAGATACCGACGACGATCTTTGGGTGAGTGGATCACTCGAAGCAATCGGGACCACATCTGAACCCATTCATTTCACCTCCGACAACCTAGAAAAAGCGCCCGGACAGTGGGGCGCCGTTCTAATCGGAGAAACCGCCCGGAGCGAAGCCACCGAACTGATCCATTGCCAATTCAGTTATGGTGGTGGCTTCCGATCTGAGATCGTGCTCGTCACCGAGTCCGCACCCACGATTTCCAACTGCACGTTCCATGGCAGCCGCGCACAGGGACTCACTCTGAACAACTCACGCGCCGTCGTAACTCAATGTCATTTTTCCGATAATCAGACCCACGCTTTCGGATTCAACCCACCATCTTTTTTGAGGAATAGCGGCAACACGGCAGCAGGCAACGGATCCGACTCGATCGGGATCGTGGGCGGCGAAATTCCTGACAACGTCGTCTGGGCAAACGATACCATCCCTTACACCATCCTCAACGACATCACCGTTGCTGAAGGCGCCCTGCTCACCATTCAGCCCGGCACGACCGTCCAGTTCAGAGACACCGACGATGACCTCTGGATTGAGGGCAATCTGCTAGCCAGCGGAACCACCCAAACTCCTATCCGCTTCACCTCCGATAATCTCGAAAAAGCCCCCGGGCAATGGGGCGCCATCATCTTTCAGTCAACAGTCGACGGCGGCGTCAGTTCGCTGCAAAACGCCATCGTCGAGTACGGTTCCGGTTTCCGATCCGGTATGGTGCAAATCTCCGACTCACTTCCAAGCATTCGTGACGTCGAGTTCCAGCATTCGCGATCGCATGGCATCGCTGTGACCGAATCTGCCCCCACTCTCGAACACCTCGTGTTCCACGACAATCTTGGCTCGGGAATCCACACCAGCAGCGGCGCCA
>CAYFGX010000068.1:0-33421 GCA_964342405.1 uncultured Verrucomicrobiota bacterium
GTTCTGGTTCTGGTTCTGGTTCTGGTTCTGGTTCTGGCTCTGGTTCTGGTTCTGGCTCTGGTTCTGGTTCTGGCTCTGGCTCTGGTTCTGGCTCCGGCTCCGGCTCGGTCCCTGGCTCAGTCTCAATATTAACAATGACCGGTTCGCTTTCGACTCGGCCGCTAGCTCCAATCACCTCCACGGTATAGGTTCCAGCGCTCGCTGGAGTCGCATTAGAAATAATGAGCACAGAGAGATTCGCGCCTTCTAGCGGCACTCCGTTTCGCTTCCATTGATAAGTTAGAAGGCCGGATCCCCTGGTTTCAACCTGGAGCGCCGCCGTATCCCCAGCCATGAGGGATAGCCCAACGGGTTGACTCGTGATTTCAGGAAGCGGGATTACAGCTACTTCCAAAGCGATCGAGTCTCGCTCGCCATGCGATGAGGAAACATCAAACAGGGCCCGCCAAAGCCGATCTGCGTTTTCCTCTGCACCAGGATTCAAGATCAGCTTAACAAGCAATTCTTGCCCGGGCTCTGCCCCGTTCCACGTGTAGCCGTCTGCGGAAAACAACGCACTTGTCAGGTCCAGCTCTTCGTCTCCGGCCAAGATTGCTCGAACGTCCCAACTCGTCGAGAGTGCATCAGACGACAAGATCAGGGTCTCTGGCTGATTGCCTGTGTATGCAAACCGAAGCTCGTACACCGAGGCGCGAGCGGGTGGAATCACCGCCACCACGCGCTCTGCTTCGTCGACCGCACCGATGGCCTCGAATGCTTCCTCACCCTCTCGGCGCACTGAGAGGTCTACCGTGTAAACAAGTCCCGTGGCTCCGAATTCATAGGCTCCTATGTCAATCCTCTCCCCATGCAATCGGATACGCCCATCCAATTCGGTGGCAAAGGGATCTCCGTGCAGACTCCCTCCGGCATCAATCGCTGGAGAATCTGCCCTTAGACGGTAATTGGACCCTTCCGCACCAATGAAGATTGGATCCATACTGATGTTCTGATTAATCAATTCCGGGCTTTGATCGGCTGCCAGCAACCAATCGGGAGCATCACCGTCTTGATTCCCAAAAAGCAGATTATGACTCACCTCCGACACGTTGCCTTCCGCGCCCAAATCTCCTGAGACGCCGGCCCCTAGATTGAGCGAAATCACGTTGCTATCCAGGCGTGCAGCGGAACTTTCCAAGCTCACACCGTGCGCCCCGTTCTTCGCGATCGTGTTATAGAGTAGGTCCGGCTGCGCCCCACCACCACGCACGACAACGCCACTCCCTTGGTTTTCCGCAATCAAAGAATTCGTCATTAGAGAGCCAGAGGAAGAGAACTCGATTCCCGATGCACCGCTGTTTAAGATTTGGACCTGGCGGAAACTCGGACTGGAGCGATCCACATAGACGGAGGTTCGGCGCCAGTCACCACCAAACACCCCAAGGTCGTCCCCGCCTGCGTTCCGAATCAATGTGTAAAGAAAAGTGGATTCACCCGCGGCCGGAGCAAGGTAGATTCCCTTCCACAGCTGAACGGTATCTCCCTGAGTCCGACCGTCCATAATCACAATGTCCTCAGCGGTCCCTGATGTTTTGAGAATGCCATCGACTAGAAACCGAACTCCGGCCGTCTCAACTCGAACGCCCGCATCGAGGTTCAAACTCAACCCGGCAGGCACCCAAACGTCCCCCTCGACAATATAAGGAAAGCCAATCCCGGCTTTAGACCAAACACCTGAGCGAACGAGCTTTCCACCTGGCACGAGCATTCCGAGGTTCCCCGGTCCTGTCGCCAAGTTATCGGCGAGTCGCGGGAAGTTGTTCATTCCGTGAGTGATGATCGCATACTGTCCCGCGGCCACGTTCTCGAAGTGAACCGACGCGATCGTCGCGTCCGAAGAGAAAAGCTCGATTCCACTGCCTCCACTCGACACGACGCGGCAGTTGCGAAATTGAGGAGAACACCGATCCACGTACACCGAAGTCTGTCGAATGGACTTATTGATATTCCCAATGTTGTCCCCCCCCGAGTAGCGCAATTCTGTTCGCTCCAACACAGACTCAGAAGACGCCGGTCCCAAATAAATACCATTCCAGTCCCCTGGTGCCGCCGTCGAAGCGTCGCCATCTCCGTTGCTATCCCCACCAACAGAATCATCTTTCGACGATGTAAATACGATCGGTTCGGACTCTGAACCCACGGCGTTCAGAATCCCGCTGACGACCACTCGAACAGAATCAAGTTTCACCACCGTCCCAGGCTCAAACGTCCAAGTGACATCGCCTTGGACCGTCAACTCCTTGGTCACAACATAGGGCCCCTTGCGTCCCCAGTTTTTCCAAAGAGAATCCTCAGAGATGATCCCCCCATCGACTTGGACACCTTCAAGCGTGTTATCTAGAAAATTAACAGATTCAACTCGCGGCACACTCGTGGCATCTGTCAGGACGGCGTAGAAGCCTTCCCGACCATTCGCAACCAAGTTGACGGGAGACAAAAGCGGCCGACTCCCCACCCGAGCCACCAATCCGTGACGGGCGGAATTGTGGATTGTCACGTCAGCCAAGTCCGCCGAGGAATTCGTTAGCTCCACGCCATTGCCACCGCTGTTCTCGATGATCACGTGATTCAAGGTCGGTGACGCACCGCTGACGTAGACGGCGGCTCGACGCCATGCCCCATCGATCACTCCAAGATCCTGAGAACCAGCCCCTCGTATTAGACAGTGACGCAAGCTTGATTGGCCCGAGCTTCTGGCAAACAAAAACCCGAGCCAAGGGCCGTCGATCGTCACTGGCAAGTCTTTGGTCCCTTCAATCTTCAAGATTCCCAGCACTTGCCAGGAAAACTCAGGCATCTGTATCGTAGTACCTGCCTCAACCACGAGTTCGACCCCGGCACTCAAAACCAATCCACTTTGCACCAAATAAGGCAAACCCTCTCCAGGATAGGTCCAGCGCCCATTCAACGTAATGCCACCTCCGGGAAGGCCGACCCCCAATTTCCCCTGCCCGATCGCTTCATTCTCCGCTAGCCTTGGCAATTGGTTTATGGTTTGGACCCAGATCGCATAGTGTTCGGGATTTAGGACCTCAATCAGATTGTCTTCGATGAGAGCGTCAGCGGCGAAGACTTCGATCCCATGACCATCGTCCACACGGATATCATTCGAGCGAAATGTCAGAGCACAACGATCGATGTAAACAGCCGTTCTTCGCCAGGCGCTGTTGAAAACCCCCAGGTCCTCAGCCGTGTGACGAATCGCGCAATTCTCAATCACGGACGCGCCCGCCCCGGGGCCGAAATAGATTCCTCTCCACGGGCCCGCGTCCACTCCTTGAAACGTCACCTCGAAAGCCTCCAGATTGCCGATGACTTCGATTGCTTTCGTGGAGGCCACTTGAACGATCACGCCGGGATCGATTCGCAAGGTCGTGTCTGCCGCGATGATAAAACGCTCTTCAATTATGTAGGGGCTTCCATCGATGCTCCATTGAGTGTCCTCCGTCAGCGAAAGGGGTCGCACGCTGGAATTGCCGTTGCCGTCCGTAAACTCGTTCACACGGGTCGCGGCGTCGCCATTAAGCAGGGGCAAGCAGACGCCCAAAAAAACCGCGAGAAGACGGCGAGACAAGAAGAATGGCAAGGTCCGTAGAGCATGGGGCCACGGCAATCTCAAATCAGTCCCTAACATCGCGTTAGATGTAGCTCAATCAGAGAAAATGTGCAAAATCCTAAACGAAAAAACGCCGTTCGCCCGGGACCTATGTGTGACGGATATACATGGCCCTCACTCCGAAGCAAGAATCTCCAGAAACGCTACGATCTCGTCAGTGTGCAAATGAGAAATAGCCGTCCGGCCTCTAAACCCAAATGCACCGCCCCGCCGCATTCTTGAAGCACGGAACTGAAAGCCCACCGGTGAACGGGATAAACGACTGAGCGCCAGCCAACTAACGCCACTGTAGGCTATCGCTGTCGGGCTTCTCGAAATTCGGGCGGAGTGGAAAAGTTCACGCCTTTGCCATTATCGAAGAGGTCATACATGGCCTGAGCCTGATGGGTGCCCACATGACCATCAGCATAGAGGTAGTTGGCTCGACCATTGGTTTTCAGCCGATTCTTTGCTCCGCCACCATGTCGGTCCGGCTGAATATCATCGATGACATCTCGCCACGTTGGCCAGCCCGCCCGACCGTGGGTATGATCGTGCAGGACGTCCATAGCCTGCTCGTCGGCAATTTCAAAAACGATAATCGTTTCGGAAGGGAACTGAAGTTTATCGAGCAAATGACCATGGTCCGGAGGAGACACGGCTGTGAATCCCGCTATGGGCCCTGGCTGTGAGGTCCAATCGTTGATGGGATAACTGGTACCATTGCGCTCGATACGTTCCTTCGCCTTCTTGTCGCTCGGACAAGCCCGCACATCATCGCTTCCGCCGACATAGGGCAAAATCAGCCGAATCCAAAGTTTGTCAGGATCGTCGTGAAACATATTGCAAAGCGGCATGTGGCCTTCGTTATCATCCGCATACATGATCGTCGCGATCCCGATCTGTCGCAGTTGCGAGGAACACTTCGCCTTCTTGGCCGCTTCCTTGGCGACACCCAATGCCGGCAGCAACATTCCGGCTAGAACAGCAATGATTGCGATCACCACAAGGAGTTCGATCAGAGTGAAACCACGGGACCGCGAAGAGAATTTTGTTTTCATAGCGATGGAGGTGCAGAATTCTGGGAATACTGTGCACTCGCGAATTGGCCGGGACCTAGTTAGTCACTATCCGGAACAAAAAAACAAGGTAAATCCCTGCTCGTTCGCCTTGCCCATCCAAGCAGGAAAGCTTCCCAGGCCATTAGCCTTTGACTTCGAAAATAAAAGCCCCAACACTGAGGAAGAACCCAAACATCTGCCCCAAGCACTGTCATGGCTCACGATTCGCTTACCTCAGAACAAATTCAACGTTTCCACGAAGACGGCTACCTCATCATCCCACAACTCTTCGAATCCGACGAAATGGATATCCTCCGCGCCGCGGCTAAACAGGATCAGGCATTCAAGAAGAATGCTCATGACCTCAAGGATACGGAAGGAGGCGTCGCCAAGCTCGTGCTCTGGAACGAGGCCGGGGATGATGTCTTCGGAGCCGTGGCTCGCAGCCCTCGTTTGGTTGACTCGATGGAACAACTTTTGGGAGACGAGGTCTATCACTACCATTCTAAGATGAGCATTAAGGAGCCTCTGACAGGCGGCGCCTGGGAATGGCATCAGGACTATGGATACTGGTATCTCAACGGATGCCTCTACCCAGACATGGCCTCCGCCTTGGTAGCAGTCGATCCGAACACAAAGGCGAACGGATGCCTCCAACTCCTTAAGGGCTCCCAAAAAATGGGCCGCATTGAACACGGTCGCTACGGAGAGCAAACGGGAGCCGATCCAGAGCGAACAGAGGCAGCCATGAAAGTGCAGGAGCACGTCTACGCCGAATTAGCCCCAGGTGACGTCTTATTCTTTCACTCAAACACCCTTCACTGCTCAGATGCGAATCGTTCCGAGGATCCGCGCTGGTCGCTCCTCTGTTGCTACAACACCAAGCACAACAATCCTTACAAAGAGTCACACCATCCGTTCTACGAACCAATCGAGCGCTCGGGAGAAAACGCGATCCGGGAAATGGGGATCAAGCTCTTCGATTCCGAGACTGAATTCTGGAATCCAGATGAAGACAAGACGGTTGGATCCGATTCCTAACGCTTCCTCACCATCACACGCATGCAACGAATTCCTCGAGAACAGGCGAACAAGTTTGCCTTCAATTACCAGGACACGCCGCTCCTCACGGTCCAGCCCAACGAACTATTTGAAGTCGAGACCGACGATGCAAGCTCCGGTTACTTCCAGACGCCGGAAGATTTGGCAATCCCAGCCCAACGACCAGGCTTTGACCGAAACCCACCGATGGCAAACCCGATCGCCGGCCCGATCTTTGTCGAGGGCGCTGATCGGGGCGACGCATTAAGAGTGCAGATCGAGTCCATTGAAGTCGACGATTACTCATGGATCGCGGTAGGGCCCAATCGGGGCCCTTTGGGGCAGAGCACCCATTGGCCCGAGCTCTCACAGAAGTACACCACAAAAATTCTTCGGCATACCAAGGGGACTAGTGGGACAACACAAGACGGAACACTCCATTTCAACGATTCAATCCAGTGGCCAATCACCCCATTCATCGGAACCCTCGGCGTCGCTCCCGATCGCGAGACCACGACGAGCATTGATGGCCAAGGAGATTGGGGCGGCAACCTAGATATTCGAGACTTCGCCCCCGGAAATGAGATCCTCCTTCCCTGCTATCACCCGGGGGCTCTCCTTTACCTGGGGGACGTACACGCGAGTCAAGGTGACACGGAATTCACCGGCACAGCCGCCGAGACACGGTCCACCGTTCGCCTCAAGGTCGACGTCATCAAGCAACAGCCCCTCGACGGCATTCGGATCCAAAAGCCACACAGTATCGTTTGCGTCCATGCGGCCCGGCCACTCGAACTCGCCGTTGAAACTGCGACCGTGCACCTAATGAAGTGGCTGACAAAAGATTTCGGCCTATCCGAGACAGACGCCTACTGCCTCGTGAGCACCTGTCCAGAATTTCGAATCAACGTCTACCAGATGGTGAATATTGCGAAGCTAAGCTTTGTCGCCGGAGCAGAGATCCCCACGAAATATCTCACTTCTTGAATCGTCGATTTCAGTTGTGAGTCCTCGTCGCTTAAGAAAACGGGAGCCAATGACGACGCAGGCAGGACAGAATCCAACCGAATACTCAGCTCAGAGCGCCGTCGTTACCACGGACCGGAAAGTCCGATTCGTTCCACGTATTTTCCGTTTTGCCGAGCACCACTATTCCCGTAAGGTAACGCAATGAGCAAAGATTCCAGTCTTCCACCGGGACATACTCAAGTCGCCCGCAGAGATCTTCTCAAGGGCCTCCTTGCTGGCGCAGCAGCCGGGGCCCTCAGCCACAACACAATCGCCGCTCAAGCCCACTCCCCCCTTTATACGGACACGCGCAAGCGAGCACCTGTTCGTTACGCAATGAAGAAGTCGATCAACCAGTGGGCCTTTCCCTATCCAGATCGCATGAATCTGCGAGAGTGCCTCCAGCTAGCCAAAGATGCCGGATTTGATGGCATTGAGCTAAACTACGATCTCGACAATGACCTCTCTCCTAAGGCCACTAAAAGAGACTACCGCAGAATCCGCCAGCTAGCCGATAAGATTGGTATTGAGATCAGTGGGCTATGCTCTTTCCTTTTCTGGCCCTACCCGCTCACCAGCAACGATGAGACGAAGCGAAATCAAGGACTTGAACTAGCCGGAAAGATCGCTGAAGCAGCCCACGAACTGGGCGTAGAGAACGTGCTTCTCGTCCCCGGAGCCGTTCACATTCCCTGGCGTGATGACCATGATCCCGTTTCCAATGACGTTTGCGATCGACGAGCCAAACAAGCTGTGGCCAGCCTGGCACCTCGGGCAGAGAAACTTGGGGTCTACCTAAACATCGAGAACATATTCTTCAACGGCTACCTCATGACACCGATGGAGATGAACGCCTTTGTGGACTCCTTCCAAAATGAACACGTTCGAATTCATTTCGACACCGGAAACATCTCCATGTTCCAGCACCCAGAGCACTGGGTCCCCATCATGGGGCAACGCACGCAGAACATCCATTTCAAGGAATTCACGAAGAAAGGCACGGACTTCTCACTAGAAACGTTTCGTCCGCTGCTCGACGGAACGACCAATTGGCCTGCCGTCATGGAAGCCCTTCAGCAAGTCGACTATCGGGGCTTCCTCACATTCGAATACTTCCACCCCTATCCCCACTATCCAGAAGCCTTGATCTATCAAACCTCAGATTCGCTGGATCGAATCATGGGAAGAGCCTAGAGCGCCCAGGAGCACACTACTCTAGTCTCCTCTTCGTCCAGATTGCTCGAGGTCACGGGCAGGGTGGTAGACGGGCAACTCGGGAAAGTCCATCGCAGATACCAAATCCCAGTATCTCGACTCTTCCCCGAAAGCCTTAAGGTGCCGCGCAGAACGAAGGGACAACATTGCCCACGATCCTTTGTCATCAAATCCAGTCTCCAAGGAGCTCAAAGCAAGATCCATCTCCCCAAGCGAATGATACGCCATCGCTAAGCCTGCTGGCGGAAAGTACATATCCCCGTTCAAACGAGCTTCAATCTCTCGCATCTTGGCCTTCGCTTCGTCCACTCGACTTTGAGCAGCGAGCGTTTCCACCAACTGAATTACAACACTGGGATGTCCATTTGACCGTTCCACAGCAGATTCTACGAGGGCCAACGCGGCGTCCGCCTGTCCGAGCTCGCGAAGAACTTCCACGTAGCCCAGTAGCGATTGCCAATCGAGACGGGCAATCCCGATGCGCTCGTAGCTCGCCTTCGCCTCTTGCCACTTCCCGTAAAACCTCGCCAGAGAGGCCTTGGCCACTCTTTTCCGAACATCCAGTGGCTCGTCTGCAAGCACGGCTTCCATCACCTCCAAAGCCTCCGAATAGCGGCCCTCCACAAGCAACAAATACCAGGCCATGGCAACGGAATCCCGGCCTGATGCTCGTGCACTAGCAAGACTCTGATAGGCGGAATTCCAATCCCAATCACCAACCATCGAACTCATCCCGCGAGCCACCTGTAATTCAAGGTCAGCCATTCCAAATCGCTCCGCCGAAGCCAGGAGTGCTTTCACCTGAACAAAAGCCTGCTCGGCAGAAAGGCGCGTGTTCCCCCACTGGGTCGGCCTCCAGGTCAACTCGGCAAGCCTCAAATAGGGAGCCACGAAACGGGGCTCTAGTCTCCTGGCTTCAGAGAATCGGTCCACCGCCATTGCACGCCCCGGATCGAAGAGCGGTTCGGCAATCGCCATTCCTTGGTAGTAGGCCTCAAAGGCTGCCATCGGAACATCGAGCTCCTCCGAGAGTTGTTCCCGCTGCGCATCCGAAAACTCATCGCCCTGCGAAACCAAAACCCCTTCACCGATCTCTCCGAGCATTCGAGGAAGATCTCCAAGCTCACCTGAGTATTCACCGACAAGGGAGCTTGTATTCGACGCGACATCGTAGCGTTGAACGCCGATCTTGAGCAACTGATCGCGATACGAGTAGGTTCCGTGGACCAGACTTTCGCCGCCAAGGGAGCGGCAAACTCGCTCCCAATTCGTTCCTTCGTTGGGGCGATCTGACCGCACCAGATGTAAATCCGCCCCTTCGAGATCCACTAGACGTTTTACAAGCTCATCGCGGAGCGCCATTGAAAGCCAGTCCATTTCCAGCGCCTCTGCACCTTCAGGAACAAAGCTCAGCACTCCCAGCGGTCCTCGGGAGAGCCCTCCTTCTGCTTGACTCTGAAATCTCATCTGGCGTTCTTGCTCGTAAAAGGGATGATCGAAAGGCAGCGGGGGAAAACCAAACTCATCCAACAAGTCCCAATACGATTTGCTCTCAGCTAAAGCGTCCATCAAATCATGCTTCCGCGACCCGTAGAGAAGTGAAAACCCCTCTTTGCCCTCCAAGCCATCGCGCAAGTAATCAACCGCCTGACCTAGCTCACCCTGTTGCGCCGCCACTCGCGCGAGGAATATCGACGGAACGAACTGCCCCCCCGCTCGCTGCTCCTCGATTTCTGCTAAAAGATTTTCAACCTGAGCAGACTCCCCTCGGGCCGCATGAATTTCCGCTAGCACCGCGAGAAGCATTGGATTCCTTCGGGAATCAGAAACCCCAGAACGCGCTTCTGCTAACGCCTGATCCAACCATTCACCACCGGGCTGGGTCATACCGAAGCGCTTGAGCGTCAGGGCCCTATTTGCCCGTCGATCCCATGCCACCGAAACGTCACTGGGGAAACTTCGGAAAAACTCCAATGCGGTTTCGTTCCGATCCAAAAACGAGTTCACCTCAGCCAACGCACCCGCGTAAGCAAACGGATCTGAACTCAATGAGGCCGCCCTATCAAAGGCTCGAAGGGCATCCTGATACCGAGCCTCGACCAAGGCGAGATACCAACCGTAGTAATCATACACTTCCGGTTCTTCAATCCCTGCCCCGATCGCCTGATCGATCGCCCGCTTCGCAGCAACCCAATCGAAATCGCCTATCATCGCAAGAAAACCCTTCGTGAGACTGACGAGTAAGTCTTCCGGGGCCTGGGTCTCCGCAGCCGCGATCACTTCCTTGGCAGCCTCAATCCCTTCTTTGCCCGAAGAGGTGTGCCCGCCCCAAATTGAAGGCATCCAGTGAGCCTTGGCGAGAGCGAGGTAGGCCGGAATGAATTGAGGGGATTGCTCGATTGCCTTCGTTAACGACTCGATCGCTTTGGTCGAACTCGCCACCGTGTGGACATCTAAAAGCTCGAGCCCTTCTTGGAAGAGGCGAAACGTTTCGAAATCTACTGGGTCCGACTGTCCAAGGGACGTGGCCTCCTCCGACTCGAGCGGTATTTGAAACTGCTCGAGCAAAGTCAACGAGATTTGATCCGCCAGGACCAATGGTTGGGCATTCGAAAGGTTGGTCGACAGAACGGCACTGGCCTCGGGTCCGTATACCAAGTTCAAGCTTGCCTCAATCTGTCCCTCAATCTGACGAATCGTACCGAATACCAAACCATCAACGCCCAATTCAGAAGCTATCTCTCCTTTATCAAGTGCAGATCCCTCATATTGTGCTACCGATCTCGAACCATCGCTCTGATTGAGGGCATTGATTCGTTGAAGTTCCTCTCGAATCTGATCTTCCACTCCGCGAGCAACCGTCGCCAAGCCCGGATCCTCCCCCAGCACTTCGAAGGGTAAGATCCCGATGGACCGAATTTCTCCCGGCGAGACGAGCTGCGGGGATTGCCGATTAGATATCACATCCATGACGGCGTAAATAAATCCTGCCAACACAATCGCTCCCAACACTAACTTAAGCCCACCCCACGTAGCGTTCGCCTCAGGCCTACGGGTTGCGGCACCTTGCTCATCGGGCATCAAGGCGGTGCCATGACGGGAGATATGGCTGGTTTCCTCCAGTGTAATTGCGATGTCTGCAGCACTACTCAGTCGACGATGCCCCTCCTTGTCGAGACAACGACGAATGAGTGTTAGGACTGCCGGTGGAGTGCTCGCGGGCAAAAGCGACCAATCAGGCTCTTCTTTCAAGATTGCCTCTAAGAGATCTGAGTCCGCGTCACCATGAAATGGCTTCTGTCCAGTGAGCATTTCGAACAAACAGCAACCCAAAGCCCAAATGTCCGTCCGCTGATCAATCATGAGGCCTCGTGATTGCTCGGGACTCATGTAAGCAAGGGTTCCCATGGCGGGATTGGGTTGGGTCGATTCCGTAGACACGGTCGCCACATTGGAATCGGTCGAAGCCATCACTCTGCCAAGCTTCGATTCGGGGTCATCCGTCCCAAGCTTTGCCAGGCCGAAGTCGAGCACTTTGACAGTCTGCTCATCCACCAACTTGATGTTTGCCGGCTTGAGATCACGGTGAATCACTCCCCTTTCGTGAGCAGCCGCCAAGGCATCGGCCATCTGCTTCGCGATCGCCAACGCATTTCCCTGAGATAAAGGACCGGGAGCAAGCTTTTCGGCGAGTGTTTCGCCTTCGATGAGTTCGAGCACTAAACAGTGGCGACCGTCAAAAACCTCCACGCCGTAGATGGCTCCGATGTTCGCGTTATCCAACGAAGCCAACACCTTTGCATCCCGGGAAAACCTGGCGAGACGGTCGACGTCCTGGGCATAAACCTCTGGCAAGATCTTGATCGCAACCTCACGATCCAGCCGAGTATCCACCGCACGGTAGACAGCCCCCAGTCCGCCATGGCCCAGTTCAGCCGTGATCTCGTAATGCCCCAGTCGCTCTCCGATCATATCACTCAAACCTATTCGAAGCGCGAGAGTAGACTCAATGCTGAACTTGGCCAAGCTAGACCTTTAAGGAATCCGAAAGCCAGAGTGGCGGGAAAGATTGGGCCAAACTCGCCCAGAACGGAGCGATATCCCGTTTCAGACCTAAATGAACGCCCCCCTCATTCCAGGGTCGTGAGCACCTCACCGGAAGCCAACTCCCAAACACGCACGACACCATCCATGCCCCCGGCGGCCACATAACGACCATCCGTTGACATCGATTCAGAGAACAGAAACCCTGGAGCACCGTCCATGGACCGTCGCTTCTTTCCGTCTAATCCATAAACGGCAAGGATCGCATCCCCCCCGCTCGCAAAGATCTCATCTGATTCTCCCACAAAGCCCACGCCAGTAAGCTCTTTTTTGAAGCCTTCAATATTCTTCTTTCTCTCTCCCGAGGCGCTATCCCATATCTTGGCAATTCCATCGGCGCCGGCGCTCACAAGGTTCTTGCCATTCGATTGCCAGGCAACGTCCATTACATAGTGAGTATGGCCCTCAAGGGAATGCTGGACTTCTTGACTCTGAAGATCCAAGACACGAGCAAATCGATCTGCACTCCCGGAAGCCAAACGAAGGCTATCCGGTGAAAACTGCAGTCCGAAGACGACGTCGCTATGGATCTCGTCATGCCGTTGTTCGAGTTCCATGGTCTCCACATTCCAAAGCAGAATCTCCCCGCTTCGGCTCGGATCTCCACCTCCGGCAGCCAGCCATCGACCATCCGGACTGAAGTCCAAAGCATTAATCCGATCAGCGAACCCCGCTTCCTCCGCAATCGTCCGTTTCAAGAGCCACTCATCGCGCAATGAGAAAACGTCCGCTTCTCCGTTTCTATCAAGCAGCAACACGCTTTCATCCGTCAGTGCGTGCAGTTCGGCATTCCAACGCTTGCTCGATTCAAATCGACTCAGCTCCTCCCCAGTCTCCGCCCACCAAACGTTGAGCGCACCGTCCGGTTCGAAGCCCAGAATACGATCACCACTGGACGAAAAGCCAATCCAAGCAAAAGGCCGCTGCGCCGAAACGAGCAAGCTTTCCGCCTCACTCAGAAGGGTCTCACTCTGCTTAACGAGGGCCGCAGCCGCTGTTTTTCTCTCCTCATCCAGTTTCTCCTGTAGGAGGAGTTTGTCGACAGACTGAGATGCCAATTCCTTCTCGTTCTCGGCGAGTAGCATCGCGCGTTTGGCATCGGACTCACGCTTCTTCTGAGCGGTCACCGCCTTGGCCGCCTCATCGATTCCAGCCTGAAGCGTCTTTCGTCTCTCATCGATACGCGCATCGAATTCTGCCAGGGCGACCTTCGTCTCTCCACTCACGGCAGCGCTTTCGGTGACAGCCTCAAGCAACTGATCGAGTCCTTGCTTGAAGGACTCCAAGCCGCCAGAAACGGCTTTCCCAGACGATTCGTCGATACCCTCAAGCACAAAGCCCCGTAAGGCAGCTCTCTCTTGCCCCACTTTATCTAGCGCAGCAAGGTGCCTCGCTTGGACCTGTGCATAGTCGTCATCCAACTTCTTGCGTGCCTCCAACGCAGCACGATGACGCCCTTCCTCCTCCTGCAGCTTGGCCCCAACCTTATCCGCCTCGGACCGCTTCTCGGCTAAAGCGCTGTCAGCCTTCTTCAACCGTTCTCGCTGTTTTTTCAGGTCGTCGGCAGCTTTCTTCATATCGGAGACAAGCTGACTCAATGCCCCTCTCCGGTGACGCAGTGTCCGCTGAGCACTCTCAAGCTGATGCCGTTGAACGCGGGCGCCCTGTAGCTGGATGCGCTCCTTTTCCTCATCATTCTTCACCGCGGTCAGGAGACCATCGCTTGAGGCCACAAGAATCCGATCACCGACTGGGTTTACAGCAATGTGTTTCACACCAGAAGGGACAGCGAACGTCCGCACCTGCCCCCCACTCCGCCCATTGAAAAGATGGACATCACCGTTGGCAAAACCCACCACCACGACCGGATTGCCGCCCGGCATACAGGCGATCGCCACGCCTTCTTCGGCGAGGATAAGCTCCCCTGGAACATACCCACCGTCGGTCGATGAAAACCAAGCTCGCACCTGACCTGAATGCGTTAGTGAGGCAAAAAACTGCCCTCGATCACCCCATGCCACGCTTTCTAGCGGTGAATCCAACGCGAGCGATTGAGAAACAACCAGCTCGCCCGTGAGCCTCAATAAACGAGCCTGCTCACCGCCACAGGCGACGATCGCTTCATCTCCAGTCGGCCCCAAAAACAATCCCGTGACTTCGAGTTCATTCGCCGGCACCTCCCACAACACTTGCTGAGTCGCCAATGACTTTACCCGAAAGCTGCCGTCAGTCGATCCCATCGCGAGCGTCAAACCATCGGCACTAACGGAAACTGCTGAAACGGGCGCTTCGCCTTCCTCGGCAACCGAAAAATGCTCCACCTTTGAACGCCTTTCCCAGAGCTTCAGCTCACGAAATCCGCCCGTGGCGATAAGATCTCCGCTGGGATGGAACGCGATCGCATTCACGAGATCCCGATGAGCTCGACCAGAGCCGAGCTTGGTATCCACCAAGCGAGCCACATGTCGTCTGGTAGGCATCTCATAAATCGCCGCCTCACTCCCCCTTCCATAGGCGACGTAGCGACCCGTTTCACTGAAGGCCATGGCGTAGACCGGTTGCACGCGGCGAGCAACCGGCTGCCAATCGAGCTCGCGCTGTCCGCGCACCTCTCCTTCAGCCCCCTGAATAATCCACAATCGGAGTCTCGCCAATTCTTCGGGGCTCAGATTGACCGCGTTCGATTTGTTTCCTACCGGGGGCATCACCACGTCCTCATCGAGATGGGCTGCCGCGATGTAGAGAAGACTCTGCTCGGGTTCACCCGCCACAACAGCGGGTCCCGAATCGCCCCCAGACAGAATCGACTGAGGCGTTTCAAGGATCAGTCCTGCCTTCGACTTCGTTTCGTTGTGACAAGCGAGACAGCTCGAACGAAGGAACGGCAGCACCTCCGATTCAAAGTCAATGACCGTGCCAGTGTCGATCTGCCCAACCGGCAGCGCAGCGATGAGCGGTAACGCAAGGAGACTGCCTCCGGCCACCATGAGCATCCTTGCAAGGCACTGACACCTCGTTCGTATTCTATCGAGGTTTCGCTTCATCAAATCCTCTTTCTCTCATTCGGTTTCACTCAACGATCCCAAGCAAGATCCGGTGTTCCGTGGAAACTCTCTTACCATTCAATTTGCCTTGCGCCGTCAATTTCAGGCGCAAGTCCTTCACGGGCGCCGTTTCCGAGACAGAGAGCGTGAGGCTGAATTGATCATCTTGTAACATGCCCGTGCTAACCGTAACACCATCCCCAGCCGGCTCAAACTCGCTGGCGACTTCGATCTGCCCCTCAAAACCAAACTCACGAACCAGTTTAATTCTGATACGCTTCGATTCACCGCGCCTGATTGCGAGGTTCGCGTTCGCTGTTTCGAAAGCGAAGGGCGCAGGCAAAACCTCTAACTGCAAGGGATGACTGTAGGCGGAAACCGTCACGTCCTTGGCTCCACCTCCCGCATCTCGAGTGAATTTACCTTTCACTTCTCCATAGAGGTAAAACGAATGCAGACCAGGATCGAGAGGAGACTCAAGCAGGTCCAGCTCAAGATGCCCCCGGTTTTCGCCCTTCTTAACTGTTAAACCTGGATGTTTGGCAAGTGCGTCATGCCCACCGATCTTGAATGTGTAGGCATCCGCAAAACCCTCCTGCCGGCTCAGCTCGATCGGAATAGAGATCTTGCCCGCTACCGAACTTCGCCACCGTTCATCCGCGCCCCCCTCAGCTTGAATCCGGATCGGAAAGGACGCTCCCGGGCTGATACTCACTTTCCGCTCCGGGGAAAGGCGACTCAAAACCGCTTCATTGTTATAATCCCCAACCTCCCAGATCACCTGTGCATGCTCCACGGAAATCGAATCCGTTGCAGCGGGATCATCAACCCGTCCCACTAACTTTAAATCGCCCGAGATCGGCTCGGCATTCAGATCTGCGGCAACGAAGAGCACGCCCTGAGACTTGCCTGCCGGGATTCGCAACGGATAGACCGTCACACCGTCCGGAGCAGACGGAGCAAGAATGGAGACCGACTTCGAAAAACCTTCCGAAGGATCCAACTTGACGGGCACTGGAAGGACCTGTCCAGGCATCAGACTCGAGCTTTCCACACTCGCCTTTCGATTCACATTGCGGTGCAAGGTCGGTCGATAAACTGAATAGGCCCTAACGCTTGGCTGAGGACGGCGAATCACAAGTTCATAGGGTCGACTTGCTTGATCTCTGGAGAGGTTGAAGCGATCACTCACAGACACCCGATAGCGCCCATCTTTCTTGACCTTAAGCAATCCAGCAGGATCTCGTGACCGCAAGGGCAAGGCTCGCTCTCCGATGTCACGCGTCGCCTTCGACAACTCCATCACTTGAGTCCCTAACCAAGCACCCGACTCATCCTGCATCATCCGTTCCACGATCACCAAAGGGTGGGTCGAATATCCCAAGCGAGATGAAATCACCTCTATCCAAAGCTCCTCACCCTGCTTCGCCTCAAACTCATACAAATCCTCATCAAGACGGGGATAGAACAGCCCCGAGATCCTCAACGGCAATTCAACGGATTGAATTCGATTCGTCTTCCCGACGAGGTTCATCTCCACAGAAGAGGACAACCTCGTCAGGCCAAGCCGACTTCCCTGCCCCCCTTGAATCTCACCACCAAAAGGCACGACAAAACTCGGCCGCCCAAAGAAGCCAGGCACCGAGTGACGGATTCCAAGCTGGGATTTCGCCCCCCGGATACGATCGAGATCCAACAGCTCAATCCGGACATGCTCAAGTCCCCCGACACCCGAACTAGGATCCGAAACCCCGAAGTCCGGACTAAAATTTCGGCCGAACACGTGCACTACAGGAGTCTCTGTTAATGAGACACTCAAGGGCAACACGAAGTCAACGTGCCCTCCGGAATGAACGGTCAGGCGATAGAAGTATTGTTCACCCCCTCGATAGGTCAGATCGTGAACCGAAAGAAACAACGGTCCAGTTGACTCCGGTACGTAGTCCAGCAAACGCCCAGTTCGGTCTTTTCGCACAAGGCGCCCAGACGCGTTTCGCAACTCAAGGACGGGCTCCAAGCGAGAATCGATTTCTTCCCCCGCGAGAACTCCCATCACTCGCTGCCCCTTCTGAGCAAAAATCCGGTAAACGTTCTTTTGATTTGCCACCACACGCCCGCTTACGGTCGTTCCCATGGAAAGTGGGAGAGCCGACTTAAGATCATGCTGAGGGGCGGCATCAAGCTGCTCGCTCAAGGTCCCGACCGCAAAGCGCCTTGAGTTACTCATTCCGAATTTCCCGATTGCCCATACTTCATAGTATCCAGGATCGACCCCCTCGCCAACTGTCACATCAAACACGCGAGGCACCGGTTTCCCATCACCGTCCTTCTTTGACTTCGCGGTAATCCGATCGTCAGAAAACACAAGACGGAGCTCGCCATCGAGATCCCCACCTTGAACGTTCACCTCGCCGGTTCCACCCACCGACAATCCAGGCGGAAAGACAGTCCAGAGTCTCGGTTGAGGCAATTGCGCTCGTAGGGCCTCCACCCAACTGATGACACCAATGAGAACGAAGATTCTGAGGAAGCGGAAATGGGATTTCATTCGATCTAAGGAATCAAACCCATCAAGCGATGAGCTCCGGAATCACGTTTCCATGAACGTCGGTCAAGCGGCGATCGATACCGTTGTGTCGAAAGGTCAACCGTTCATGATCAATACCCATCTGGTGGAGAATCGTCGCGTGGAGATCGTATACCAGAGTCGGATTATTGCGGTCTTCCGGACGAAAGCCCCAGAGATCACTGTTCCCGACAGTCGCCCCACCCTTGATTCCTCCCCCGCAGAGCCAGTTGGTAAAACAAAACGGATTATGGTCCCGTCCTTTTCCACCCTGAGCGCACGGCATGCGACCAAACTCTGTCGTCCACAAGATCAGCGTGTCATCGAGCATGCCCCGTTGCTCCAAATCCTTTATCAAAGCGGCAGCTCCATTCGCCATCCCAAGCGCAAGGGGGCCGTGATCTCGTTTGATGTCCTCGTGGGAATCCCAGTTGCGCCGCGGAAAGCCGTTGTCATTACCCGACCAAATCTGGACGAACCGTACCCCTCGTTCTAACAGGCGGCGAGCAACCAAACATTTGCGGGCGAAGTAATCCGTCTCCTCAACGGCATTGATCTGCGAATCAAAGACCTGCTTCCCATGATCCAGCTTGTAGAGTTTCAGAATATGGTCCGGCTCGCGAGAGATATCTAAGGCCTCCGGAGCACTCAACTGCATTCGCGCAGCCAACTCATAAGATCGAATTCGCGCTTCAAGGCGGCCATCCACTCGATTGGAGGCATGCTTTTCATTCAGGCGCTTGAGCAAAGCCAGTCCTTCGGCATCACCCTCGTCCGTGATGTAGGAAGCCCCCGTCGAATGAAGGTCCGCGATGGGATTCTCACGCCCCGGAAAGATAGTCGTACCCTGATGCTCCGCGGGCAAGAACGCGGCGCTCCAATTCTTCGGACCATTGGAGGCAAAGCCGCGATGATCTGGCAGGACCACAAAGGTCGGTAGATTATCGTTCATACTCCCCAAAGCGTAGCTGACCCAAGCACCCATTCCAGGAAAGCCCGGCAGCTGGAAACCAGTCGATTGAAGATACGTTGCCTGACTATGAACCCCGGTTTTGCCAACAAGATTGTGTACAAAAGCCATCTGATCGACGCAGTCTCCCAAGGGAGCCACAATCTCACTCAGATACTTTCCGCACTGACCATATTGCTGAAACGACCACGGAGGCGCAAACGTCGCCCCCGGACTGCTCTGGAAAAGCTCCACGGTTTCGCCAGGATCCCACGCCTCACCATTCCGCCGAAACAACTCTGGCTTGTAGTCAAAGGTATCCACATGACTGGCAGCTCCCCCCATAAAAAGTTGGACGACCCGCTTAGCCTTAGGTTTGTGTTTTAGAAAGGGTGCAGACGGGCGATGGCTCGTGGATTGCCCGAGCAAACGATCCGCTCCCAACAGGTAGCTCAAAGCGAGCCCACCAAATCCCCCACCGCTTTTCCAAAGGAAGGAACGACGACTCAAGGCTCCGTCAGTTTCGGCGTTCAGATGGTTCATCATGGGTTTCGCTCCTCTTAATCCACGAACACGAACTCATTCAAATTCAACATGATTCGGCATACATTGGCTTCACCATGTCGAGAGGCGTAGTCATTCAAGGCGGTCAGTTCCTCGTCCTGAATCTCACGCCCCGTTAATCGATAAAATAAGTATCGAATGCCCTTCTCTCGATTCACGTTATCGTCTTTCAAACTCTGTCCCATTCTTTCGGCCATCGCCGTCATGAATCGATTATTGAGTAAGGACAGCGCCTGCAGCGGAGTCAGTGTCTCTGATCGCTTATCCACCATCATGGAAGGGTCAGCACAATCGAGAGTCGTCATAAAAGGTTGCTGTTGAGAACGCACCAGGAATCGATAGATAGAACGCCGATGCGAACGCGGATCGAGTGGATCATGAAGATGATATTGGTAGTGAGGTGAGTGCTCGGGCTTTTCGATGACAAAATCTTGAAATGAAGGCCCATACATCTCGAGATTCATCGCATCAGCCAGTTCAAGGACGCTATCTCGAATCGATTCTGCATCGAGTCGACGCTTGTGCATTCGCCAGAGAAAACGATTTCCGCCGTCGATGGACGCTTCATGTGCACGGGACTTCGACTGTTGTCTATAAGTGGCACTCGTGAGAATCAGTCGATGCAGGGCCTTAATAGACTGCCCTCCATCTCGGAAACGCGTCGCCAGATAATCAAGCAAATCGGGATGAGTCGGCCTTTGCCCCATTCGACCGAAATCATTCGGTGAATCCACAATCCCACGACCAAAGTGATGTTGCCAAACACGATTCACAATCGACCGCCAGGTCAGCGGATTCGCGTCATCCAATATCCAGTTCGCTAGAGCGATGCGACGCTCACTTTCATGGTGCTCCTGAGGCAAATCGAAGAACCGACTATCATCTTCAAAGAGAGAGACAGTCCCCGGTTGAACGAGATCACCCGGACTGGTGATATCGCCTCGACGCAGCACTCGAATCTCACGTGGCTTCCCGCCTTCATGGCCCGTTCCACGAAACGCACCTCCTCCCGTGTGCACTCGCCCCACGTAGAGCTTCATCGAGGGTGGGAGCTCTTCCCGAGACCTACGGGCGGCTTCAAGCTCACCGTTGGCCACCCGACGCCTCTCTTCCAATGCCGCAGGGATTCGTTCGGAGTAAACCTCGTCACGCTTCTTCCGGAGTTGAACCAAACGAGCTTCCCGATCTTTCGCCTGTCGTTTCACTCCTGGAAAAATGCCGTCCACCAAGTTTCTCTTGGACCACCGAGCGCCACTTTCAATCGAGTCAAGCGCCGTCACATCCTTCGAACGTGCCTGGTTGGAACCATTGGCATCCAAGACGCTGAGCTCAGCCAAAGCAAAAATGAAATCATTCTGTCGCGGGGCTAACTTGGTAGCCGTCATTCGCACAAAGCGAACAGGCTTCCCGCTCAGGACGACACGCTGCCGATTGTTAAGAGGGTTCGTCACATCCTCCTCCGTGTAGTCGGCGACGACGATGGCGCCAGATTCGAAGTCTTCCGCCGAGGAAACCTCGATTCGATAACGCACAGGAAAGCCGAATCCCGCACCGATGCCGTTAAAATCGTCGTGGGCGGGCATATATTCGATCCGCTCCACATTCACCAAGCTGCCGAGGTCGACCTGAACCCACTTCTCTGTATCCGCCATCGCCTCAATGCCACTGTGGTAGCCAAAGGACGGATGCCGTTCGCTTGGTTTCTCGAGCTCGCGGATTTCAGCATCCAGATTTGCCAACTCGTCCCCTCCGAGCCGTTTGATCTCTTCGCGAATCTCTTTTTGCTCCGCATCCAGTCGAGAGATCTCGGCTCCAAGCTTCTCGCGCTGCGCTCTGACTTTCGGGTCGGGATCAAACGAGGCATCAGATCGATCGAGAGCGGCAAAAATGGACTGTAAACCGTAGTATTCCTCCATGCTCACCGGATCGAACTTGTGATCATGACAACGGGCACACTGAACCGTTAAGCTGGTAAAGGTGTTCATAGCCGAAGTGACCATATCGTCGCGATCAAGATTCCGTGCGACTCGACCATCAATCTTGGTCTCCGGAACTTCGGCATGACCGATAAAGTCCCAAGGCCCAGCGGAGATAAATCCTGTCGCCGCCAATCCATCCAGTGTATTGGGATAGAGAGCATCCCCCGCCAGCTGTTCGCTCACGAAACGAGAATACGGCCGATCATCATTGAGCGCGCGAATCACATAGTCTCGGTAAGGCCAGGCATTCGGACGCGGTTTGTCCTTATCATAACCATGCGTCTCCCCAAAGTGAACGAGGTCCAACCAATGCCGAGCCCAGCGTTCGCCATATTGAGGGGATGCCAGCAGCTCGTCCACCAGCCGCTCATAGGCCCGCGGATCAGCGTCCTTGGAAAATCGTTCGACCCGCTCCGGACTCGGCGGAAGGCCCAGTAAGTCAAAGTAGAGTCGCCGAATCAGAGTAGAGCGCGATGCTTCCACAGAGGGTTTCAAATCGTGCTCTTGCAGCCTACTTTGAACAAAAGCGTCAATCGGGTTTCGCACCCAGTCTACTCGATCCGGATCTAAATCCGGCAGGTCAGGCAAAGCCAAGGGTTTTAGAGACCAAAACTGGGGGGCGAGCTCGGCGACATCCTCGCTGATCTCAGCTGGCCAATCCGCGCCACGATCGATCCAATCAGCGAGCACCTGCACTTCAGCCTCTGACAAAGGATCCCCTTTGGGAGGCATCCGCAGTTCCAAGTCCGTCGACTGAACACGCTGGATGAGTTCGCTGGCAGCACTCTCTCCCTTCACCCAAGCCGGTCCAGAATCTCCTCCCTGCAAAGCCTCCCCACGGTGATCGAGCCGGAGTCCGCCTTTCTGCTGTTTCTCACCGTGGCAACGGAAACAGTTCTCCGAGAGAATCGGTAGAACCTGCTCCACAAAGATGGTTTCATCAGACTGAGCCTTGGCCACAGACAGCGCGATGCCACCAACAGCAAGCAAGCGAAGGATGCGAGAAGGCGAGAAACCAAGAGCGGTTATAGCACAATGAACGGTATTCATCTCTCGACTCTATTCGTGCACTCCCTCGGGCAAGATCAATACGAAATCACATACCGAACACTGCCATTGGGGAGACGTGGTAAATAGTGCCACGAAAGGGACTCAAGTCAACCCATCCGTCTAGCCGCCTTGCACCTCAACTGGACGCCGCTGCTTCGCCCGCCCCAGCTTCAATGAGCCGCCGGAGCGGTGCCTGACAAAAATAGTACGCAGCCCCCATCCCGAGCCCGGTTCCTACGCCATAAGAGAGCCCCCAGAGCAACTGGGCCCACGGACTCGCCGTATTCGCATGCAACCATGAGCCGACAAAATAGCCGAGAGCATTCCCGACGAAGAGAGCCCCAAAGCTTGGCAGGAACGCCTTCCAAGCCCGGAACGAAGCACAGAGAACCAAGGCCATGCCCGCCATCCCTAGGCCAGTCCCCAGCCATTCACCAAGTCGATTGTGAAGAGCCATCCAAGCCACGGTCCACAATATCGCATAGGCGAGAAAGGATCCGAGGAAGAGACCATAAAATGGTCCCCATCCGATAGGCCCCGTCAGCGCTGGGCGCATCAATCCTGCACCCAAGAGAAACAAAACACACCAAACGCCATAGGCCCCTAGTTCCCCAAAATTCCCATACAGAAAACGGCCTCCAAAAGCCCAGGTCGCAAACACCGCAAGGCTCAAGCCCGTGAACCCCAAACAGCCAAGCCCCAAAGCACGTCCGAGCGAGACAACTAGCGGCTGGGGGGCAGCATTGCGCCAACGCGCAAGGCTCGATTCGGGATCTAGGCGAAGCAGACTCATGGCCGAAGCATGGAAGGAATGCACGCCATTATCCAGTCGATTTCCGTTGATACTCTACGGAACCGCCGTTTTTCTCCGATCCGTCGGCAGCACCGAAAGAGCTCTTCCCTTTCCAAACCGATCTGCAGCAATCACGGATTTTACATCATGAATGAGATCCGATGAAGGGCCGGGTCCATGACAACGAAAGCGGCAATTAGAAAACTACCCCGCAATGGTGAATTGTGCTTGCAACTAACTACACACGTAGTAAGTTCAACTCACAATCCGTTAAACCCATCATGTCTAGCATCCCGACGCTATCCAACAAAGAATGGCTGCTCATGAGGTTGCTTTGGGAAAAGTCGCCCCAGCCCGCCTACGATCTCATCGAAATCCTAGCGAAACAGGAGTCATGGCATGCCAACACCGTTCGAACCATGCTCACGCGCTTGCACAAAAAGGGGGCGCTCGGGATCCGTCCCTATAAAAACCTTTTCCTCTACTACCCCATCGTATCAGAGGAAGACTGCCAAAGTGCTGAGAGTGAGTCGTTTCTTCAGAGAGTCTACGGAGGCGCCCTACAACCCGCCCTTCTACATTTCGCAAAAAGACAGAAACTCTCCCAAGATGAGATCGAGGAGCTGAAACGAGTGTTGGACGGCAAGAGCCATCCAACTCAAGGCAAGCCCACAGAAGAGAAATAACAAACAGCCTAGATCATGGAATTCACCCCGCTCATAGAAAGCGCGTTTCAGTTGGCCGCAAAAGCCTCCGCGCAAGGCAGTGTTTTGTTTCTCTGCCTGGTCTGCCTCCGGTTCCTCGCCAAGGACCGCATCTCGCCCGCGTGGGGCTATGCCCTCTGGATTCTCGTTCTCATCCGGCTCACCATCTGGGATCTTCCCGACACTCGTTGGAGCCTCTTCAATTTGGCCAAGTTCGATATCTCGGAGATGGTGATCCTAAATGAGACCGAAGCCGATCCAGTTGAGACCACACTCACTCCTTCAGACCTTGCAAACGTACCTCCACCCTCTTTCTTGAGCGATGAATCAGCAAGCGAGCAAGTCGCTCAATCGACCAATTCGCCTCTACCTGTTACCAACCGAGAACCCACCCAAGGATTGCTAGCCAAACAAACCCAATCCGCTCAGCAACAAGCCTCAGAGTTCCCTCGGATCTCCTCACTCTTCGCCATCGCCTGGCTAACCGTTGCGCTGCTATTCCTACTCAGATTCCTGTTCATCAATCTATCCTTCTCATTCCGCTTGAGTCGTTGCCCAAAAATCGAGTCACCAAAACTCAGGCAGCTACTCGCCGAAACCAAGACCGCCATCGGAGTGACGCGATCCGTTCAACTCGTCGAAAGTTCCGATATCGATACGCCTGCCGTATTCGGACTGACGCGAGTCCGACTCCTGATCCCCAAAGGCCAACAGGATCACTACACCCCCGACGAGTGGCGGGATCTTTTTCTCCACGAACTCGCCCACGTCAAGCGACACGATATCACCACAAACTTGTGGTTAAGCCTTATCCAAATCCTGCATTGGTACAACCCTTTGGTGCATTGGATGGCAGCACGAATGCGAATTGAACGCGAGCTCGCCTGCGATGCTCATGTCCTTTCGGTTGTCCGTAACACGAACACCAAACACTACGGGGAAACGATCCTCAAAGCAGTGAACTCCCTTCCCGCAAACCCTGTCGCCCGAGGCCAACTTGGCGTCCTCGAAAACAAGAAACACCTCCAGGAGAGAGTTCGCATGATCGCACAAAACACTCCCCGCCCCCGACTTCAACTCATCGCTGTCACCGCATGGGTCGGCCTCGCAGCCCTTCTCCTGACCGAAGGGCAGCCGACGCCCACGATCAGTCCAATCCAACCCATCCCCCTTAACGCCCACTACGATCACCCCCATGCATCTTTCGACAGCCTCGGATTCGTGGCGACGACCGATCAAGCTTGGACTTGGGAACACGTTCCCAAGGGCAACCTAGAATTTCTGGGAGTTCCCTTCCATGTGAACGGAACCATCCGCCTCAAGAGCACGGAATCAACCCGCGACAATCGACACCACCGATCGGTTGTGAAAGGGATTCCTGTAGGTAAGTCCTTCGAGAAAATCTATCTCTTGCACGCCACCCATTATTCCAGCCCCGAGGGAGACACGACCGCCCAAGTAAAACTGAACTACAGCGATCAAAGCAGCTCCACAGTCGATCTCAAATATGGAGTCCACACCCGCGATTGGTGGCGCCACAAGTATGAATGGCCCGTAAACCTCTCAGATCCGGCTTCACGCGTTGTGTGGACAGGTAATGATGAGAGTCTCGCCACGTATGGAAAATCGCTCCGGCTTTGCATGACGGCTCTCGACGTGCCGCAACCTGATAAGAAGATTACGAGTATCGATCTCATCTCAGCCAACGCCTACTCCGCTCAGGTCGTCTTTGCGATCAGCGGCGGACCAGCGAATTTACCCTCCGAATGGATGGCCACGCCTAAGCGCATCGAACCAGAGATCGAGCACAACCAAAGCATTGCCTTCAGAGCCATCGACAAGGACACTGGCGCCCCCATCAACAAGCTCCATCTCAGAGTTGAGGGAGCAGATCCACATGCCCATTTCTTTCTGGGGAGATTCTTCTCTGACGCTAACGGATTAGCGAAAATCCAGATCCCCAAAGCGCCTCTCATCTATCTCACCATCTGGGCCAACGCAGAAGACTACCCTCCCATGATCGTTCAGTGGGATACCCGCCATCATGGCCCCTTCCCGGCATCTTACGACTATCGGGTTTCAAAGGGCACCTCCATAGGCGGGCGCGTCGAGGCCCCGGATGGCAAGCCCATTGAGGGCGTTGAAATTCGCATCTCAGGGCCCCGAATCGATATTGATTCAGGAGAGAAACAACTCCTCGCCTTAACCAAGGAGTTCACCGTGACGGATCCAACTGGGCGCTGGGAATACAAAGGCATTCCAGCGGAAATCTCGAGCTATCAACTCTCATTCAGGCACCCCAACTATCTCCAATCCTATGTCTCGATCGACGAACACGCACAGACGGCCAACCTACCTCCAAGGTTTGGACGGACACAAATCACCCATGAGGCGCTTAGGGAGAAACAGTCTCTGATTCGCCTTCGAAAGGGTTCCAACCTCGAGGGTACGGTCTCGGACCAAGTTGGCTCGCCCGTCGAAGGAACCCGAGTCAGCCTCGGCCAAGGATGGAATCGACGCACCACGCTCAGTGACGCCACAGGTCATTTCCAGTTCGAAAACATCATCCAAAGCCTCAATGTTTTGACGTTTGAACATCCAGACTATGAGACTCGGAACCTTGGCCTTCCGTCCAACGATCGATCCCCCGTCTCCGTTCAGCTGACGCCTGGCCAAGCCTTCAAATGTCAAATCACGGACGCGAACGGCCAGGCAATCTCCAACGTCCACGTCCGCTTCCGCAGCAAGAGTCAGGCTTTTCAATCCTTCACCGATATCGAGGGAGTATTCTCTTGCAACAATGCCCCTGAGGGCAGTTTCGAACTCATCCTGAGCCATCCCGACTTCATTACCCAGGTCGTGAACGCAAAGAGTGGCGGTTTCAGAATGCCTGAATACACAATGGAACGCGCCGTGGTTCTCACCGGGACTGTCCTGAACCGGAAAACAAAAGCGCCGATCGCTCATGCTAGAATCCAAAAAGGCATCCGTCTCCACGGCGAGCAGACCACGACCTGGCTGGACAACCCACAAGGCATCGCGCTGAACGGCCAGTACTCGTTCACCTTTGACGCTGATTCAAAGTACGAGAAGTTTCTGAGAATCGAAGCGGATGGCTACCAACCCTCCACTAGTCAGGCATACAGACACGGCGGCCGCTTTACGGAAAACTTCGAACTCGAAACTCGTCACCTGCCGTAATTTGACTCCTTGCCGCCTCTCAGAATTCGCTTACTCTTGGGAATACTGATGGAATCCTCACCTGCAAAACCAGCTCGTCCTAAGCCGTGGGCTCCCATCCTCTTTCTGGTTTGGGCTACGGCTTTCGGACTGTTGCTCAAGAAACAGGAGACATGGCCCTTTCATCCAACGGTATCAGAGATTACGGGCACCCTCGAGGCCATCCCAGACTATCCAGCAGAACCCATCCATATGCCGTTCGGAAAGTTCTACTTTAGCGCCGACGATGGCCGGCGCTTCGCCTTGACTGATACTCGCCTCGAGTCGGCAATCAATTTGGAAGGAGAGGAAACCGTACAGGAGTCCGGAAGATACTCAATCAAGCCGGAGCATCGATATCGCCTACGAGGAGTCGAGCGTTCGCAACAGCACGTTTTCGACAAGATCAAAGACCCCGAGGCGAGGAAAAAGTTTCGTGATTACGTCCAAGCGGATTCTTTCTTCAACGTGATCGAATTCACGCAACTCAACTAGCATCCAACACACCGGCAGCGAGCAGTCCCCGAAAACAAGTGGAGTCGAATCGGCGCCAAAACTTGAATCGCAAGCTCCCTTCGACTAGCTTCGCGATATGTTCTCAAAGCGGCCTATCCTGAACACCGTTCTCTTGCTTATCATCTTGCTAGCACCGGGCTCGAACGCCCTCTGCCAGGCAGAAAATTCCCCACTCGTGGTGTTCTTAGTCCGGCACGCAGAAAAACAGCGACCCGGATCCGATCCGTCACTAACCGAAGCTGGAAAGGCACGGGCCGAAGCCCTCGCGAATGTCCTCCGAGACTCGCAAATCTCAGCGGTTCATAGTACCAACTATAAGCGCACCCGAGCTACGGCACTTCCTTTCGCGAATCAAATCTCGAAAAAGGTCCAGATCTACAATCCCCGCGACCACCGTTCTTTGATCAAGAAAATCAAAGCTGCTGGAGGGCGACACTTGGTCGTAGGCCACAGCAATACTGTCCCAGCTCTCGTGGCAGAGTTCGGCGGAGAAAGCGGCCGGCCCATCGCTGAGCCAACTGAGTTCGATCGACTCTACATTCTGACCTTTGACGAAACGGGCGACGTCACGACGGTTCTGCTTCGTATCGGAGATTGATCGCGTCCGGCCTCGACGTCACGCAGACGATTCTGGACGGGCTTGCCGCAACCAATTCAGCGCCCCCTCGCGATCACGAAACTCACCATCAAGTTGAGCCTCAAACGCTTGCTTGAGCACCTCCCCCAAGCCTGGCCCAGGCCGAAATCCTAAGGGGAGCAAGTCTCGCCCCTGCAACAGCGGCTTTGGAGCCCCTTGAGCCAGCACCAGCTCCTCGGATCGCTTTAACAACGCTGTCACCGTTTCCGGCACCGCTTTTGGCTTGGGAGGCCTGCCCTGACTATCGGCCTTCATCACGAGACAGAGACCACGAATCGTCTCCGGAGCCAAACGGTGAGCCAGACGCCGGACAGCCCGATCCGTCGGGTCTTTCAAGTGAATCATATGGTTGGCAACCAGCGGGACGACTCGATTCTGAATGACCTTCGCACATCCCAGTTTCTCCAAGAAACCCTTCGCTTCGCGCGCGCTCACGGCCTCATGACCGGGGGAGACGATTCGGAGCCTGCCATTCTTCTCAACCTCGCTCGTCGTGCTCGCCTTGCCAATGTCATGAAGAAGAATCGCCAGCATAAACACCAGGCGATCTTCCTTCCCCAAAGCCTGCCACTCGGCGAGATCCGCCATCGCGTCGCAGCAATGTTTCGTATGCGACCACACGTCCCCTTCGGGATGCCACTCCGGATCTTGCGGAACGCCTCGCATCTGTTCCAATTCGACGAAATGCGTCAACCAGCCGGACACCCGCAAGAACTCGAGTCCCCGGGAGGGTTCCCGGCTCTGGGCAGCCCACTTCAACCACTCATCGCAGACGCGTTCCTTCGCTAATTCAGCAAACGTCCCTTTCATACTGCTGGCGAGATCGATCAGCTCCGGATCCGGCTCTAGACAGAAGCGGGCGAGAAACTGCATTGCACGTAACACGCGCAGTGGATCATCCGTGAAAGTAGCTCGATCGACCACCCGCAGACGTCGCTCCTCCAGATCGAGCAGACCGCCGTGCCAATCAATCACCTGCCGCTCGCGCGGATCGTAGAGCAGCGCATTGATCGTAAAGTCGCGCCGCCGTGTTGCCTCATGAAGCGAGAGCTCAGGCAGAAGGTCCATCTCGAATCCTTGGTGCCCGGGAGCCGTCTTGGAGTCTTTCCTGGGAATCGCGAAATCGATCGTCTCACAACCAGGCAAAGTCAACTTGATCACCCCAAACGATTTTCCCACTAAGTCCACCCGCCCATGCCGTCCAAGCCCAGCAGCGAGTTCACCGTAGTCGACACCATAGACCTCGAGATCAACATCCTTTGAGGGCCGCCCCAGCAATGCATCCCGAACGAAACCACCGACAACATACGATTTCCTCAGAACCTGCTCCGTCTCCAGGAGTCGCACCAAAGGCCCCGGCAACAAGGCCTGCATGTCGTGAGATAATCTCTTCTCCACACTATTGATCATTCCATCGTCCCCCATGCTTCTAGAAGCCAGGGGCATGTCTGGGCAAAATGTTTCCACGAAAAGTGCCTAAGCGAAAGAGGAATCCCGAAAGCAAATCGGTCGATACTCGCCCCCAGCTTCCATTTGACACCTCTCCACAGCCGAGGAATCCTGTAGAAGGGCCAATTGTTATGGCCCGGCAACCCAGACATTCATGCGAACCCTGGCAATCATTCTAGGAGATCAACTCGACCCCGAATCCACGTTCCTAAAGAACCTGGATCCTGCCCAAGACGAGTTGTGGATGGCCGAGCTCCAGCGTGAGAGCACGGATATCGGATCCCACAAAGCGCGAGTCGTGATGTTTCTAGCAGCGATGCGCCACTTTTCACGCTCCATCCAAGCCAAGGGCTGGACGATGCACTACCACGAACTTGGATCACTTCCCCAGGGATTCGACTTCCAGCAAGCTCTGACACAGGATTTACAGCGTCTGAAACCCGAGAGCGTGAGCGTCCAAGAACCGGGGGAACATCGAGTTCTGCAGTTGATTCGTGACGCTTGTCATGACGTGTCCATCCCTCTGGAAATCGCTACCGACGACCACTTCATCCATTCCATCGACAGCTTTCGCAACTACGCTCAGAAACGATCCAGCATTCGGATGGAATACTTCTACCGAGATCTTCGCCGAAGAGAAGACATTCTCATGGATGGCAAGACACCCGTTGGCGATAAATGGAACTTCGATACCGAGAACCGAAAAGGCTTTCCAGCCTCTGGCCCTCCCGAGCACCCCACGTCTCTATCCTTCGAACCCGATGCGCTGACCAAGAAAACCATTCAGCAAGTTGAGACCGAGCTACCAGATCTTCCGGGGGAAACACGCCACTTCGATTGGCCCGTGACGCCTGAAGACGCCCAGCGAGCCCTCGACGATTTTGTCCGCAATCGACTTCCTCTATTCGGAAAATTCCAGGACGCGATGTGGCAGGATGAACCCTACCTTTTCCACTCGCGCCTCTCGGCTGCCCTAAATCTGAAACTTCTCAACCCGCGAGACGTGATCCACCGAGCCGTGACCGAATACCGCGAGGGCCGCGCTCCTCTGAACTCCGTCGAAGGCTTTGTGCGTCAAATTCTCGGCTGGCGAGAATATGTGCGTGGCGTCTACTGGACCTGGATGCCGGAGTATTTGGAACGAAATGCACTGGGAGCGACGGCGACACTTCCCGACTTTTTCTGGACGGGCGATACCCCCTATCGCTGCCTCCAACAAACCATCACTCAGACCCTCGAATACGCTTACGCGCATCATATCCAGAGGCTGATGGTGACCGGCCTCTTCACGCTCCTCCTTGGCGTCGACCCGAAAAAAGTCCACCAATGGTACCTAGCCGTCTACGTCGACGCTGTCGAGTGGGTTGAACTCCCCAACACCCTGGGCATGTCCCAATACGCCGACGGCGGCATCATGGCTTCCAAACCCTACATTGCCTCAGGCAAATACATTCAGCGCATGAGCAACTACTGCAAGACCTGCCGCTTCAATCCTGCTCATGCCACCGGAGAAACCGCCTGCCCCTTCACCACGCTGTACTGGGACTTCCTCATCCGACACGAAACCCTGCTGAGCAAGAACCAACGGATGACCTTTCAGCTGAAGAATCTGAAACGAAAATCAGAGCTTGAGAAGGATGCCTTGAAGATGGCGGCAAAGGACCTGAAACAGAAATTGCTCAAGGGCTGACAGTCAGGAGCTCCTACCCCGGCACTGAATGATCAGTCAGAGGTCAAGTGAATCATCGCTTCCGCGCGGTTCCTCACCTCAAGTTTCTGATAGATCGCACGGACGTGAGTCTTAACGGTATCGAGGGAAACCCCCATCCGAGCGGCGATCTCCGCGTACTTGAGACCCTTCGCTAACCAATCAAGCACCTCAGCCTCCCTCACGGTGAGGCGCTTCACCGCCTCAGAAGCTGTCCCTGAAGAGAAAGAGACTGTCGTATCCGAACGCTTCAGGAGCCCCACTACCAGTCGGGCAATCGATGGCGACATCGGAGCCCCATCCGCACATACTTCACGAATCGCATCGCCCACTTGCTCCGGCGACGAATCCTTCAATAGATAGCCATCTGCTCCCTTTTGAAACGCATCCAAGACCGTCTCTTTTTTTGCTTCCACCGTGAGCATGACAACCCGAGCACGAGACTTCGCCTTCTTGAAGGCCTCGATGCATTCAACGCCCGTGAGCTTGGGTAAATTGATATCGAGCAAGAGCACATCGATATCGAGCTCCTCCATCGCGTTGAGAAAACGAATGGGATTGCGAAAAGCGGCTACAAAGACCAGTTGAGGATCGGTCTCGACGACCAGGCGCAAGGTCTCGATGTACGAGGCATCATCCTCCAGCATCGCCACCCGAATCACCCTATCACTCCGCCCACTCATGCTCCGCAGGATTTATCGCACGAACACCTATTGATCAAGCATCGAGTCCCATCAAGGCTCCACGACCCGAAAGAATCGAAATGGATTGGCCGAAACATCCACGGTCTGCGGATTCGTCTGATCAGGATGATCCGTATAGGGCCCAGCCGGATCACTCGCCCCTTGCAATCGACCCACACCACTCCACTCGATTGTCAAGACCCCGTCCGCAAAACGAAGCGGCAAGAGCACCGGTGGATCAGACACCTCTTGCAAGGAGAATGCTGAGGTCGGCAACAAGGGCGCTGGAAACAAAGCACCAGGGACTTTCAACGCGAGTGACTCGATCATCGAGGCGCCACGAACCGTCGCAGATTCAAACCGCTCGGCCCCTTTCCAGGCGCGCAGCTGAACGAGAACTGTTTCCCCACCTGCAACTCCCGGAACTGCCATCTCCCCGCCGATGAACGCACCATTTCCAAACGCCTCAACGGGTTCACAAACAGGGACCAGGTTATTCGGGTCACTTCCCGCATAAACCTGGCCGAAGACGCCTGCTCCCACCAAGCTACCGTCGACATCACGCACCAGGCCACCGGTATTGAGAAAAGTGAGCAATCCCCCTCCCTCCAAGCAATCTCCCCCTGCGGGTGGCACAGGAGGCGAAGGCACTTCGCCCGCAGATCGAACACTCACGCTCGTCATACCGCCGATCGACTGACTTTCTCCATCGAGAGACAAAGCCCCTGAAAAACTCAAAAGGCCTCCCGCCGATTGTCCATGCTTCAGCCGATAACTGAGAGTCCGTTCTTGCGTATCAAAGAACGGACCCCATTTGATACTGCCAGAGGCAGCATCAAACTGTCCCCCTGCTCCGATCTCGAGGGCCATCGCCCCGTCGGGAATCCGTTCTTCCACCGCATACACACTGATTGCAGTCGGGGGTTTCACCTCGATCGAAACGTCCAGATCTCCCCCCACACCCACGCTCATGGGCAAACGACGTTGGGCAGCCGAGTCCCCTCCCAGATTCCCCCCTTTAGTGACGACGACCAGCTCTCGCACTCCCCCAATGGCCTCGCTCGTACCGTCCAACGAAAGTCGGCCGTCGAAGGACACGTTTCCAGAGAGGCTACTTGGCAACTGAAGGACATAAGCGAGAACTCGAGACTGGTTATCAAAGTAGGGTCCCCACTTAATCGTGCCGGCTGCCTGATCCCACTGTCCCCCTCCCTCAACGGATGTCACGGTCGCTCCCTGAGGCACACGCTCCTCAAGGGCATAAACACTGATGGTGGATGGAGGTGAGACGGCGATTGCGACCTCCAAACTGCCTCCGGCAACAGCAGAATCTGGCAGGCGCCGCTCTGCCGATTCAGTGCCCGCACCCGGCGCTGGCATGTCACTGCGAAGCGTCAAACGTTGATCCCCGCCTACGGATTGGCTTTGTCCATCCAGCGACAACAACCCACGGAAAGGCAAGTCCCCTTGAGCGCTCTCAGGAATCGACAATTCATA
>CAYFGX010000069.1:0-25801 GCA_964342405.1 uncultured Verrucomicrobiota bacterium
TACATGCGATGCAATTCGGTAGCGACGCCCGTTTGGGTGAAGAGATTCAGGGCCAACAACTTGTTGCCCCCAAGTCTGGATTTCACCCTGGTGCCTCCCACCCAATTCCAGGCTAATCCGTTTCTTCAATCCACGACATAAGTAATAGTAATGAAGTCCCCCACTCCCAGTGCGAACACTGAAGGTCGGTTTCAAGACACGTTCAACGAATCGGATTAGCTCAATGCCATCGGCGTCAACAACAACAAGGCCACCGTAACCACAGAGAACTCCGTAATTGATACAATTTTTTCTATGTTCATGAATCTCCCGATACGTGTAGGGGCGTCGAGGCCAATCCTTCTCGAATGGTCGTTTGCTCTTGAATCGCACTTTCGAGAATCGCAATCCGGGAGTCGATTCGAGGACAGGCACAGATTTCACCCACTTGCCTTTCTCTACATCCTTTGAGTATCTCGTCATACCCAAGGCTAGAGGCAGTATTGAGGGACAGGTTTCACCAGCCCCAGCAGTGAAGAATCAATCCAGGAAGAGAAATCGTAAGCCGGCTAGCCAATAAACATCTGATTCATGCACGCGGAGACAACCCAGCATGTCAGATCACCGGAATGGCCAATCACGGCTACAGTAAATTCTCGACCTCCAGGACCCGAACCGTCTCAGCCATCCAAATAATTTCCAGTCGTCCATCAGAATCGATGTCAACACATTCGAAACGTTCAATGGGACGATCAAGCTCATGTGTTCCAACCAAATCGAGTTCGCGATTGAAGAAATGCAGTCTAGAATCCCGAAAACTTGTCCCACCTGACTTACCACTCACTTGGGCAGTTTCCCCGTGAATCCGTTTTGCAACGGCGACACCAAAAAGCGGCTCACCGGGCTCAGTGTATTCCCCAACCCCCAACAACCTTGCATCGACATAGTCCCGTTCAGATGTCCAGCTAGGTATGCCATCCGCAAAGGCCCACTTTCGATCAAGCTCAAAATCTTTCAGCAGGTATACCCGCCCATCTCGATCGATCGTTACAATCCGAGAACCCCCATCCTTGCCGACCTCAAGAAACATTGCTTCTCGAAGATCTGTGTTGCTATGAAACTCCCTTGTCACCTGCCCGTTTTCATCAAGCTTCACGACACGACACACGGGCTGCATCTGATCATCAAAACCATGCTCTCCACGAACAACAACAGCGTAAAGCTCAACGGCACCCGAAGAGTTCACTCGATGCTCAAAGAATCGAACCGCCCCATTCGCACCACCGAGTGGACGCCGCCAAATCAGCTTTCCCGAGCTCGAAACCGCAAACGCGTAAGCCCTGTTGTCAGTGGAGCCATCGGATCCAACATTGCCATTGTTGACTGCGGAACTTCCGAACACGACGTCCATGAGCCCATCTCGATCCAAATCCAATACTCTTGGGGTACACGGGGGAGGTCCATGAAGCGACTCCCAGAGAATCCCGCCATCAGCCAGATCGAACGCCACTACGCCTCGCATCCACGGCTCATCCGTGCTCTGAGAATAGTACGTTCCCAATAGGGCAAATAACGCTGCTCTTCCTGATTCCATCCCGGAACTCTGAACGGCTGCGA
The DNA here is from genome assembly GCA_964342405.1 of uncultured Verrucomicrobiota bacterium. Taxonomy (GTDB): domain Bacteria; phylum Verrucomicrobiota; class Verrucomicrobiia; order Limisphaerales; family AAA164-E04; genus UBA2970. Next base: position 1,597 of record CAYFGX010000069.1, read on the forward strand.
AGGGTTGGATCTCCGTAGTGAAGCCGTCATTGGATGAATTCCACGGTGATGGTACAACTGAGAAACGAGTGCTGTCGTTTGATTCTGGATCAAGGACCAGAAGTTCAAGCCTCTTTTCGTCACCGACTAGTAGGGTCGACTCATCTTGATCGTCAAAGTCGATATCAACAGGCAATTGAGGTTTTAGCAGAACGTCATCACCTTCACCAATGGTGCGTTCATCTATCAACACGCCTGATAGATCGAAAACACGAAGTGTCGCCTGTGCCAGCACAGCAAGCTCAGGAACAGGAGACGATTCCCACTGAACTAATTGTGCACGACCCCAGCTTGGTACAAGCTCAGAATCAAATTCACGATTCAATTCAACCCTCACCCCTCGATCAGCCCCGCTGAACACCACGCCAAGAGTCACCAAGAGTATGACGAAGAGCACTCCGACGAATACATGCACCTTTCGATTCCACGAAGATTTCCATATGCTCACAGAGAGAGGAGAAGGGTCGCATTCCTTTAGGGCCATGAGAACGTCTTGCATTGTCGCATAGCGGTCAGATTCTTCACGAGCCATCATCTTCCCAGCGACTGCTACCATCCCTGGATCCGCATCGGGATTAACTTGACTAATCGGTAAAGGCGGGCGACTCGCCACTGCCTTCAGCAGCTTATTTTCAGGAACCTCGCTGTACGGAGGAACTCCGGCAAGAAGTCGGTAGAACACAGCACCGAGCGAGTAAACATCACCACCAAAAAACTGTTTCTCGCCCCGAGCAGCCTGGGGGGACATGTAGTTGAGCGTGCCTTCACAATGGCTACGAGGCAAAAACAGTTCGTCTGTGTCAGAGAAGTCGATTGCCAGACCAAAATCGGAAACTCGAAGCCTCTCTTCCGATTCCAAGAGAACGTTTCGCGGACTCAGATCGCGATGGGCGACAGCTCTTAAATGTGCATGCTTAAGTGCTGTCGCAATCTGAATGATAAATTGGAGAGTTGTCGTTCGATCGACCCTCCGTTCAGCAGCCAAATAGTCGCCCAGGCTTCCCAATGAATAGTAAGGCATCAGAATGGCCTGATCATCCCGAGGTGCAACATCCACAATCAATGGCACAATATGCTCATGATTCAAGGAACGCATCAGCCTTATCTCCGACAGGAATCGATTCCGGATCGCAGGGACCGTCGAAAACTCAGGACGCAATACCTTCATCGCCAATAGCCGACTGTCGCCTCTGGCCCTCACGAGATAAACAATCCCCATACCCCCTCGATCCAAAGGCCTCAAGACATCCAATCCACTTAGGCTCGCGATCGATCCAACGGCCCGAGCAGGGGAAAAGAAACCTTGAGAAATGAGGTCTCGAGTTCCGGGATCGAATCTCGAGCTTGAGGGAATAGTCATGATCTCCCACCTAAATCGTTTGATGCTCGGCCAACTATTTCTCTGTAGTTCTCTGGGATCCAATCAAGCGACAGCACCCAAGTCCAACCGGATAGCAAAGAGCTGGGTTCAAGTGTCGTCATGTTTTCAACACTTCGATTTCTTGCGACTGCGAGGATGACAAAGTAGCCAAAGGCTGAGACCTCGGTTGAAAATCTATTCCCGGGAAGTCCCGCCAACTGTGTCTTCAGAAACTCCTTCAGCGCAACAAGCGAAACTCTTGGTACGCTATCGTTGCATAGGCATTGTTTTACAGACGGGAACCCCAATGACTCATCTAGGACCTGTTCTTGCTCCAACACCTCAAATTCGCCGATGGGGTCTTCTGAGATTTCGGCGCTTTCGTGTTCCAGGCCCAATTTTAACATTTCAATCAGGTCCGACTCGAAGGGGCGTCCTACCCCGGCATCTTCATTTGGTCCACTTCCATCCACTAGTGATACTACTCCCTTTGCATTGAATCCTTGAATAAAAACTAACGAGCCTGCTTCTCTAGCCTTCGGATCAGGAATTTTAACTCGTCCTGTGCATCTCGAGATCCATTTGAGAATTTGACGACCTCCTGTCTCAGCAGTTCTCGAAAACGACGGCGCGCATACGAACTGATATTGGCGACCTGCTGTTCATTCTTCAGCCCATACTTTGAGACCAGTTGCCGATAATCTGGCTTTGCGTGATTGCTCAGAGCTCTCAATATTACCGTTTCCTCAAAAATCTTCCACCTAACCAGTTCTCCTTTCAATTCACATTCCCGTTCGAACTGTAGTAACGCAGTGTCTATGAGTATCTGTGCATCATCCGAGATGAAGTCACCTTCGATCAATGATGGATCCGGGAGATCAATACTCGCCCCTTCAATCGAGATCACACCGTCCGGTGGCGACTTCGCTCTCGTCTTCGAGTGCTTAATCTTTGAAAACACGAAGTACTTTAGCGATTTCATGAGAAAATTCCGGAATCTTCCGCAATCTCTAGAGGCACGCGTGAGAAAGTCACCTTTGATAATCTTCTCCGCGTAGAAATCACTTACGTAGTCCGGTGCCGCATCGACCGAACAGTAGCCCTTCCGAACCAAATAAAGACACAAGGGGCGCCAATAGTCTTCATAGACGTTTGACGCGCATTCGGATTCGCCATCAATCTCAGGCACAATCCTCGACCATCGCGTCGTTCGAAATTCCTCATTCGAATTCATAGCCTCGATTCCCGATCTAGCTTACCAAGTCTGGAAGTCTGATAAGGTTCCAGACTGGCAGTTATTCTCCCAGAACCCTCACCTACATAACTCAAGAATCTACCTTCTGCAACGCCAAGCCAACGCAAAAAAAATAGTCTGAAATTTTTGTCAAGAATTCGCAAGAAGTGGCGTAGTCGAGGGTATGCACAGAAATGTATGCTCCAAGACTTTGCGCAACTGCAGAGCTTCGAAGAGCAAAGACTCTTATTCGTTCCTAGGCCAAATCAAGCGCGGCAATTCGAATGAGTAAGTGACCAGATCAAAGCACAACGATCGCTCGCAACTCGAGTGGAATGCACACCTCGGCGTTCGTATGGATACCTATTATCTACCGTTATCGACCTGCAATAGATGAAATTCGCGTTGGGCCTTGAATTTTTTTCTCAAGACAACAACGAAGCCTTCAACAGTTGATGAACAACCGGACGAGACACAGATATGAATCCGACGCAGGTTCCAGTCCCGATGTGGGCAAGCAATCCAGACAAGCCAGAAGATTTAGCAATGTTGGGATCCTACTTAAACTTATAGGCCTGGTACGTTCGCGAAACTCTGTTTCAATGAAAGAACAAAAGCTACGAACCAGACGCCGACGTGGGCTAGGGTTTCTGGGGTTAGTCCTAACTCCAATTGTCTTCTTGCTGGACCTTGTTGCAGGGATACCTGGCTTTTTCGAGATAACCCTAGTTTGGGTCGGAGGATGCATTATCTTCTTACTCTTTGACCTCTGTTATCCGTCTGACGCCTCGGCATCCGGCGAGCCGAATAACGAAGACCCAGTAATTGATGTGGAGTAAGCATGAAGCCACACGGGGAATTGAACGCGATTCTGGAGCGAATACTTAGCTCTCGCCAGGATCTTCGAAGAACAGCACGTGCTTGGACACAAGAGGTCTATTCCCTGCGACGTCAGTTCAACAACCCAGACGAGTCGGAAGACTTAGCCGAACTCATCGGGGCAACATGGCTAGCAAAGAACGCCAACATGCTGCAAGCCTGGGCCCAAGACGTTCGTGAGATAGGTGAGCAGATTAATATCCTCAGTAAGGGGGAACCCGACTGCCTCGAGAAACTCAATGAATCAATCGACCAAGTCGATGAATACGAACTCTTGAACAAGCGAAACCGAGTGGCTCTTCTCTCTTTCGGAGAAAGCCTTGATCAAGCAGCGCTCCTTGCCCCATCCGCAGCGCTCTTGCGGGAGATTCTCCTCAGACAACCACATGCTGTAGATTCTAACTGGGAGCTCTACACGAACCCCGACAACTACAAACGCGATATTTTCCCCGACGCAATCACATATGCGACCTTGATCGAGCATGAGACACCATCGATCCGGCTGCCGCAGCTTCTTCCCTTCATCGGCTCAAATCGGGCGACGTTGTTTCGGTGCAGTCCACATGAAATTTCGTCCGTGCACAATTGTTTCCAGGCGATCGCTCTGAGAATAGCCATGCTCCTCCCACAAAACACACGGTTCACATTTATTGACCCATTCGGACAGGGACGATCGTTCTCGAACCTTAGGTCATTACCCAACGAGCTGGAGACTTACGGGAACTCAGCCAAAGACTTTCTCGATTCAACAGTATCCGAGATAGACAGATTCGTTCAAGAGCACATGCATCACAGCGCTCCGTCGTTTGACAATCTCCCCGATAGCAAGCGAAGGAAGATCGGTTATCAAATAATCTTCCTCACGGGCTTTCCCGATGAATTCGACACTGCCGCCCATTCACTCATCTACAAAATCGCAAGGAACGGCCCATATGCAGGGATATACATGTTCATCCAAGAAAACCAACAAACCACCAAAGACCAGCCCAATACAGCGTTCGAAAATATCGATCTAACCATCGTAGACATGGCAAAAATCTGCGATCAGTCACGAAACAATGCCAGCATAGAGCTTCTTTCCCCTCCACCGCCCCAGGTCCAACATGCAATAGTCGAGTCCCTAGTCGGTTGTAAAAACCAAGAAACTGAATTGCGAGCGCATGAGCTGGTCCTTCCAAGACCCGAACGCTTCACTTCATCGGCCTCTCGCATGATGAGGGCACATATCGGCCAGACCTTAGGAGGTGACCCTCTCAAGATCTGGTTTGGAGAAGACGAGCACAAACGAGGATGTAGTCACGGAATCATTGCAGCGATGACCGGTGCGGGAAAATCCAACCTGTATCACCTTATCATTACATCCCTTGCAACCAAGTATTCTCCAGACGAGATAGCACTTTACCTAATTGATGGAAAAGACGGTGTCGAATTTCGAAGATACCAGAAACTTCCTCACGCTCAGATTGTCTCCCTCAACACCCAACCAGGCGTATCTCGCGCAATCCTTAAACTGCTCCTTGAAGAGAAAACAAAAAGAAACGAGGCGTTTGGGGAATCCAACGTCGTTGACCTCAAAGCATACAGAGACTCCGAGCAAGCCTTCGGAATATTTCCTCGCTGCCTCCTACTCATAGACGAGTACCAAATCCTGTTTGAAGACGGAGCGGAAGAGGCATCTTATCTTCTTTCATTGTTGGCGAAACAAGGCCGAAGTGCCGGGATCCATATGCTCTTAGGTTCTCAACGATTCGCACCAACCGACATGCGCCGCAGGAAAGACATCTTAAGCAACATCCAAGCTCGCATTGCAATGCAGATGGCAGATTCTGAAATCAGTGGTTCGGCTGAATTAGCTGCGGAGGGTAAGCGGCTCCTAAAGAAATGTAACAAAAAAGGACGCCTCGTACTGAACACAATGGGCGGTTCTGATGGCGCCAATATTGAGGGACAAATCCCCCTTCTCAACTTCGAAGAGTCGTCATCAATCGTATCAGAAGTCATCGAAGATCTATCCGCTAAAGGATTTACGAGAAGACCAAGAGTATTTGACGGCAAAAAGCAACCTCAACTCGCTTCGTTACTTTTCCCCGGCCGGGATCAGTTCGAAGCCAGTTACAATCGTGATTCCCCACCGCCAACAAACCGTGAATCGACAGAGAACGGCCGCCACTCAGGTTCCCCTTTCAAGGAAGCAGAGACGGCTAGAATGCCTATAGGAACGGAGTTTGAAGGATTAAATGTCTGCGAGCTACTCCTCAGCCGGGGAGTCAATGAGAACATTCTCGTCTGCGGAGGAGACTCCAGGGAACAGGATCTGACTGCTGCAGCGATTCTTTCGAGTTTCCTAGTGACGCCAGATACTCTCGGCAAATCAATCCATTACTGGGATCGCTACCAAGACGAATCTGACCCCATCAGCAGAATCCGAGAAAACCTGGGGCCATCGGATGACGTTCATTGTCAACGAATCCATTGCATGAGCACAGAAGAAGAGCTTGAAGGCTTGATACGACAGGCACTTCAAGAAGTGGAGATGCGATCGAATCACCAAGTCACAAGCAACCAACTCAGCCAATCAGTTGTATACGTGATCAAGTATCCTGAGAGGATCAAGGTCCTTGGGAAAGTCCAGGGCAAATACGGAGCCACGGAATCTACCTTTGCCAAAGAATTAAAGAAACTCCTGAACGATGGACCGCAAGTGGGGCTTCACACTCTCCTAGTCTCAAAAGGGGTCTCACAACTAGCTAGATGCTTCGAGAAGTACACGTTCGAGATGTTCCGGCATCGAATAGTCCTTCAGACCTCGGAACAAGACTCCTATTCGTTGACTGGGTCAAAGACAGCATCAAAGCTCAGGCTTCATGGCAAACGCCCATTAGTGGCGGCCTACTTTGACACCGAAGAAAACTCCATAACCAAGTTCAAGCCCATTGAGAAATGGTAACCTGAAGAATCAATACCCCAAACAAGAAAAGCGTAAAAAGACCATGAGTATAGATGACGTACAAGAAGAGATCAGAGCCTTTACTACCACATTGGAACAGCTCAACGAGAACGTCGAGAAATCGACGTCCGAGCTCGACGCTATTAAGGACTCGCTCTCAAGCCTATGGGACGATTCAATGCGACAAGAATTCGAATCACAATTCGAACCCCTCGAGACAAAACTAAAAGAGTATATCCAGTCAACGAGAGGCGACTACATGGATCTTCTTCAGAGCAAAGAACATTCTTTCGGAGGTTACCTCAATGAAGGTTGACGTCGAGAAGCTGCACGAGGGCCTGGTTGAATACCGGGAAGGCTTAAAGAATCAGTCTGATCGACTCGCCGAGGATGTGGAATCCCTTACCGGGGCGTGGCGTGCACTAGACTCTGTCTATGGAGGACAATCCGGGCAGGAGCTCCTTAAGAGTTTCCTGATGACAATGGAATTCTTCCAAGAATATGTCGAAGAAGCGCATCGCCTTGGAGAGTTCTTAGATCAGCGCATCGAGGAGCTTCAAAAGTCCGTTACGACCTAGTACGATAGCAAGGAACCATCCATAAGGAGCCGACGAACTCACAATTATCGAAAGTTACCAAAATGGAAAAAAATCAAAAGAAACCAACGATCGATGACTACTTGAATGATGCACGCCGAGAGACAAATTCAAGTATATCGAATGGGCCTGTTCCAAATTCTGCGCCCACTAGTCCATCGATGGCTGAAAGCCAGATCAACGGGGAAAACCTTGGATTTATTGGGAGCTGGAAGCTTGGCTCCGAGAAAGCGGATTTCGAACTGAAGAAGGCCAAGAAAATCTATGACACCGAACTAAAGCTACTTGTCCACCAGGCAGAAGCTGCTGAGCGAGAGAGCAAGGCATTTTGGAGCTCCAAGTCAGCCGAATTGGCAGAGATTATGAAGACGTATGTTCGGAGTGCATTGAGCGCCCTCGAGGTAGAGCGGGGAAATTCTCGTTCCGAAGCGTTCATGAAGGCTGAAATGACGATTCACGAAAAGATGGAGACAGTAATGAAGTCCAACCTTCCTGAATCAAGAAAGAGCAACCTAATTCAACGACTTCAAGCTGAGCTCGAAAGGACCTTGGAAAGACTCAACAACGAATGCCTTGCCGAACAATACGGATTAAAGTAGCTGGACATGCCGATACTCATTCCACTTGCGGTCATCCTGGGACTTTTTGCTATCTGGTTAGCCTTCGTCTTGATTGACGAGATAGCAAGAGCCTTTGCAGAGATGTTCGAATCGTTGGGCAAGTTGCTCATTAGCATCGCGGAATTCACACTAAGCGGCGGAATACTCGTAGTAATAGTAATCTTAGTATCTCTTTCTATCTGGGCCGTATGGATGTTCATATCAAAGCCGACGGAACGATTCTTGAAGCGACGCGTTGGAGAGCTGGAGGCATATCGAGAAAAGGTTATCTTGCACAACGAACTAAAACGCAAACTTACCGCTGACCAGCAGAAGGCAAAAGCGAAGGCATTTACAGCGGCCGCACGACTCCATGAAAAACTCAAAATCGATGAGATGGATGCTAGAATCACTCAGATACTTGAAGACATCCGTTTGGATGCTGAAATAAGAATCATGGAACTTCGAATGGATGATGAAATACAGGCAACCGTGAACCAATACGAGGCGGCTGCAGATCTTGTCTCTAATGCCGCTGACCTTTCTTCGGCAGAACGCCTCGAACTTATTGGCAACATCAGAAAAGAACTCGAAGTCTCTGGCTTGGATGTTAACAGCAAAGACTGCCGTCCCGAGGATTCTCGCCCAGAGCCCACACAGCGGGTTAAACGAGAGTCATTCACGGATCTCGATTTTATCGACGTGTGAATCCTGCGTTTTAGCGGCGGCAGGAAAGAGGATCTGTTCTGACAGATTTGAGAGGAGAAAATTCGGCGGAGCCGAATGCCCTCCTCTAAGCAACACTTTTCTTATCTCTTCCGTTACCAATCTCTTTATTCCTCTTCTGGGACGTGTGGGCTTCACACCAACTGATGCCAGACATCAGTAACCGGCATTGTGCCCCGCAGGTTAATGGCAGCCCTCAGTTTGGAATATCATGTGAGAATTCAGTGGCATTCGTTCGTCCAGAATTCTGGGTTGGCCAGTGTCGAAATAGGCCCACGATACGCTTCGGGATAGCAACCAATCCGATCCCAATAGATTCATGGGCAACTATTCATTTAGATATTGTCCACGGAAACCGTATGAACCTCTCAGATCAACCCGACTACAAGAGCAAGGCTAGGTTGCTCGATCAGCTTCTCCAGGCCAACGTCGGATCTTCGATACTGGAACGATTCTCTACATTCCGAGAACTTGGAACTGCGTCTGAGGATCAGCTAGTCTGCGTGCCTGGAATTGGAACCGCAAAGGCGCGTTCAATTCTTGCAGCGTACGATTTATCGACTCACCTGAAAATGGAGAGAGCCGAGCGCAAGCTCTTGGACTCACCTGATCTCGTTGCAGATCTTCTCCTCACTGAAACAGGGAGAACGAACCAAGAACAAGCATATGTGGCTCTCCTCGATTCCCGGAACAGATTGATCCGACTCCAGCACATTGGAACGGGAACACTTGATTCTGTCCTGATTCATCCTAGAGAAGTTTATGCTCCTGCCATCGAAGCAAGATCCGCATCGATCATTCTCGCCCACAGTCATCCCAGTGGCGATCCAACACCTTCTCAGTCGGATATCAATACCACTCGAAAGTTGGCTTCAAGCGGTAAACTACTCGGGATCCCCCTGCTCGACCATATCATCTTGGGCAAAACCGACTCAGACCATCCAAGAGGGTATTCTTCGCTTAGAGAACTGGGATATCTCAGCTAAACCTCGAAATGACAGAGGAATTCGATCGTGGGCAGTCTATTCAATACGCCGCCAGAAAGCCGATTTTCTCTCGTGCTTTGTTTCGATCGTCCTCCAATAAGTCAAATGATCCTCAATGCCTTTCCAATCCTTGATTCGCGGATTGAGCTTCTTGAGATACTTATAGTAACGGACCGCATGTGGATAGTATTTGGAAATCGCCCGGTTCAGAACCGATTCCATCGTTGCCCGATAGAGTACACTCGCTGCCAACGGATGGTTTTCTTTTAGCGGTTCCGCCAACTGCAAGAGCGTGTCATAGAAATCTCCGTTGAACGCACTGTGATTTGAAACGATGACTTGTTCTGCCGTGTTCAAATCCCCCATCTCGACAAAATAGCCAGCCTGACGGGTCGGATCAAGAGCCGATTTCAGCACGAACTGATCCAGCTCGGCCCGAAGCGATTGCTTTTCAACTTCAGGCGCCATTTCAATCAATCGTGTCGCCTTGTTTGAATATCCCGTGTTGTGAAATTCCTTTAGAAACACTTCCCGGAGCTTGTCCTCTCGGCCTAGGGCTTCGTATGCCTTTGCAAGAAGCTCATTTCGCTCCGACATAAACCTACCCTCGATTCCCTCAAACGATAACATCACCAGAGCCTCTTCGGGATTTCCACACTCGAGATGGCATCGCGCAACATCGAACGCGACGAGTAGGTATTCTCTGGGATCTCGTCCCTCCATCCGTATCCGCTCATAGAGCAGGCTATCACCGATACTCTTAGCCAGTTGCCCCAGCCTAATGCTCAGTCCCCAGCGTTCTTCCGTGTCTAGCTGCTCAAGGCGAGCCAACCAAACCTCAATCACATGCTTCACAACTGCCGGTGATAGAATCTGATTGGCGCAGTCAAAAAGCAGATCTCGAGTTCCGTAGTCGGTACATGCGATAAGCCTGAAGAACAGCTCACGAGCATAATTTGGGTTCTCAAGCTTTTTGGCGATCGTCGCAAAGAGCCCGCATGCCCGGTAGTAGGCTTCTGCCATCGCTCCCCCGGAGTCGTCACCATGTGCGATTATCCGCAAGTCAGTTTCGATGAACATGGCTACGAGCCACAATCCCTCCTCCGGATCAGAAGGAATGATCTCATCTTCGATCCGGTCGAGCGCTGCGTGCAGTACCTCGGCAAAGCGGAACGACTCGCGATATGGAATGAAGCAGGAATCCCCGTTGAGGCTGTCTACGAGTTTTGCCAACCGTTTGGAAGCTGCGCTGACCTTCTTGTTCAGAGGTAAAAGCGGACCTTGACTATCGCAATCAGGGTAGCGGCTCGCCAAATCTCGAACCAATTGGAATGAGTCCAAAGTCTTCATGTTGAAAGCCCGCTCTTTATCCTAGGAAACACCTGTCTGATCATCGTTCCGTTGGGAAAACGAAGAATCTCAAGCAATCATTCGAGGCCAGTACCAGTGGAGGAGCAATCATCGTAGTAATTGTCCCGGTAGTCCTCGCCGGCAACAATTTCTAGCGTGCTGTCACATTCCTCTGGATGGTCGAATAGATATCGAGGAAGATCAGGAGACCATCGGTCGCCGTGCTGCGGCGCGTCCTCAGTGGAGGGGCGAGCGTCAACTGAGTCACAATAAAGCTTTGTGGCATCGTGCAAGATGCCTAGGAAATGATTCCTCAAATCATCCGTCGCTACCTGCCCGTCCGTTTTAATCGACCGAGTGTGTTTTAGAATGAAACAGACCTGCGCGATCATATTTCGTGATTTTTCCAGTCGCCAATCATTCATCCGCCTAACCCTAAAATGCAAAGAACCCTCAGAAAAGGCGAATTCGTGAAATACGTTGTCAGCGGCGGAATGAAAAGGGCTCAGTTCCGGCGGTCTAAAACTACCTCTTCTTCTTGTTTGAATCTTCTTCGAACTTCAGCCTGGGATTTCTTCTTCTCTTCTGTTCTTCTTGCGATCGCTGATTAGGAATTGGCACCTTCTTTATAACCAATGAGTATTCCCCGAAAAGTATCCGTCAAAAGAATGTCCCCATTGCCGGAACCGGGATTTGGGGTACGATGGAGGATTTGTTTGCGACCGTCTGACAGTTAGACGGCCTGGCGGACAAGCGCTGTTCGCGCTTCATGCCATTTGATCGGCGTGAGTGCTTCGAGCTCTGAGTCGGCAGTGGACGGCAACCGAGTCAGGATGTCTTTCATTGAGCCACGCTCCTGCTTGAATTAGCGGTTAGGGTAAAGCAAAATGCCTTACTTGATTCCATGAAAGACCTAGCGAATAAAATCAACCGTGCCTTTCGTCGACTTGAAACAATCCTGAACGTTGAAGCAGCTGATCTTCTGGGCGACTTTATTGACCCGGGCGTTGATGATTTCGCCCCAGATGACTTCGACATCCGTCCAGATGATAAAATCGAACTTCGGCTACCACGTTGCGACGACGATGGCATTTCGATTACTTATAAAAAGTTTGAAGATTTTGTGTCTGAAATCGAAAAGGCAGCTCTAACGGACAACGTTGAGTGTCGAACGCCCGAACGCCTTCTGATTCGAGTCGAGAACACTGGCTCTTATGAGAGCTACTTAAAACTTTGCAGCATGTTGAAGCAACCCGTTCTGCAGCGTATTACGATGGATGATTGCGAATACGAAGTGTTTCTCGATTCTGGCACAACTCCGTTCGGATTTATGGTTCTCAAGTCAGGGAACTGGGAAAAGTATTTTCCTCCAGTTGTGGCTGAGGACCTATTTGTCGGGATCAAATGGAAGGGTTCACCGAATGAGATCATGATGAAAGCGATCGTTGATGGACTATTTTTCGAACTGGCTTCATCACATGAAATATTTCTACGACGGGCACCTCGACCCCACGTTGACCTCGATTCGGATGAACAGGACGAGGAGATCCAGAATATCAAATTCCGGCCAATCATCTACGGTGACGGTGTAGCCGCTGCCACCAATCTCTATTCCACCTCAATTTCGACCACCGAACCAGAATTTCAGATCATCGGCATTGTAAAAGTGCTGGAGCATATTTCGGCAACAGTAGTAAAAGCGGACTTGGATTCAGCTGTTCGAGCAAAACTCAACAGTTCGCGTGCCCTCGATCCAGATGCCGACTTCATCTCTGATCTGGAATCAACGATCATAACACATACACGCCAGTACCGGAAGGATAGCGACGCACTAAACCTGACCATTCAAGAATGCTGTGATGCCACCGAACTGGCAAACCATGCTCCAAAATATCTTAGTCTAGCGACAGTTACGTTGGAAGCGAAAGAGAAAGAACGGTCAAATTCGCTCAAGGAATTTGCTTCGTCTCTCAGTGCAACCAGAAATCAAATCGTGCACGCGAAAATAAATTATCAATGAACGGGTGATGAATGCCCCGACAATTTTCTTAGCGAATTTGCGAACTTATGTCGAGTAGCCGCTGAGCAAGCAATAAGATGGTATGCAATTCAACACGACAGGGTAAGGGTCTCATAGATCAGGTCTATCGACGCACCCGCCCAACCGAAGGTTCAACGCCTGCTACGGGCATCGAGCCCAAGATATTTACTAGATACTGATTCCCATGACATTCTGATACACATCCTTTGCGGAGTTATCAGTCAGCCCTGAAATATAATCGACAACCAATCGAGCTCTGCAAATCCTCTCTCCCAAATCATCGGCTTTCTTACTTTGATGGATGTAAACATCAATCATTCGATTCGAAAGTTGATTAAAGATACGCCATTCGGCATCGAGGCCGGAGCCTTTTCTGAGCATCCCATTCTTTGCGAACATCTCAAAATCACTTCTACTCACAAGCAGCAGCCTTCCGAAATGGTCCAATAATCCCTTCACGATTGTCTCTCCAGCAATCTCTATTCTTTGAGCTTCGCGGTCGGTATAAATGAAATTCCTAGCGAACTGTTTGAAGCATCCGAGTAATTTTCCACTTGGAATGCTATCCAAGATCTCAGGTGCATCACCACTAAGATACAAATCTAGATTCTCAGCAAACTGCACTGACGCTTCTTCGATTAGCCTTCGGGCCACACCAATTGATACTTGGCAAGCAAAATTCTCGATCTTCTCCTCAGGAAGAAAAGACTTACTGGAGATTCCCACGTCTTTGCAGATCTTTCCAAACTCGGCCTTGAATTCCCGTGAAGTAGTTATTCGCTTCTCAAAACTGTCGGCAATGTCACTCAAGCAGTAACAAATATCATCGGCCAACTCCATCAAGTATGCCAAGAAGTATCGCTTACCTGTATTCAAAGAGGCTCTTTTCTGCAATTCGTCGAATCGATCACGTTCACTTGAAAAAACACCTAGCTTCTTTCGAAATGGCCCACTCTTAGGCAAGGAACCACAGTTCGGATATTTGATGGAAGCCAATAAGGTCGAGACCGTAAGATTCAACCCGAACTGGTCAATCTCACAGTGAAGTCGTGAGGCAATTCGAAACCCCTGGGGATTACCGTCAAAACAATAGAAGTCGTTAAGCTTGTGGGTCTCCTCTGGATCCATATTCAATCCATTTTCTACACTCTTGACGAGCTCCGGGCCCCGAGCTTTGAACCATTGTTTGATTGCCTCCTCGCCGAAATGACCAAACGGTGGATTTCCAATATCGTGAAGGAGACAGGCATTCTCTACAATGGCTTCCATACAAAGCCGTTCCTCATCGGAAGCCCTACGCATGTCATGCAAACGTTTCCCAGCAGTTCGGGCAAGGGTGCGACCTATGTCAGCCACCTCTAGGGAGTGCGTCAGCCGATTACGAACTGAAGTATTAGATTCGAGAGAGAATACCTGAGCTTTTTGAACGAGCCGCCGGAATGAAGATGAGAAGACAATCCGGGATTTATCACTGCAAAAATTATCAACCTTTTCTCGGCCACTAAGCGTAGATTCTCGCAACCGTTCGTCAAAAATCGGCAGAAGTTGAGTCTTCTTCGGTAGGCTGCGAGTCCCAGTCCGACTAGCACCTCCCGCTCTGGTCTTCCTAGCCGAGGAGGGAATGTACTCCCGGTTCAGTCGACTCCCCCGTTGAGCGTTTTCCGTTTTCTTCATGAGATACTAGACAAAGTCGCGCTTTAAGAGCGAAAGGCAAGTCTAGGATATATAATATTACTAGCGATAATAAAATGAGCCACAAACCCACACCATGGAGCCGTACTAACGAGAATCTCGCGACCAACTCATCAGAAGGGACAATTTCGCGACACTTATTTGTTCTTGTTCGGAAACCTAATTCGATGCCCAGAGAGAATTTTCGGTGTTTGTTTACCAGTGCCACCCTCGACAGAGACACTTGGGTCCAGGCCCACAAGAACTGCCAACCCTCCGGCAGCTAGCGCCACCACTTAATTACACCAACTTGTCTAAAGGTCGTTGGCTTTATCCTGAAGCTCAAAAAGGTCTTCCAGATTGGCAAAGCGCTCGTTCACTTGATGATGATTTTACCGTCATAGGCTGATCGTGCGTTAATTTTCACACAACCATCATCATCAACTGAGCAATAAACGACTAATTCGGCGTAGCTCCCATCTTCAGCCAGACACCTGGGAGTAACCTGCGGATTCTTTCCTTTTTTGTGAATCTTTCGGGGAATTCTAAGATCCCAAGATCGATCCTCTTTCCCTGAACTAGTTGATTCGACCACCTCTATCCAATCATTTGGTCCATGAACGAAGACATACGGGTGTCGATTCTTCCACCGCAAGAATGCGAAAAAACCAGAAATGACCAATCCAATAATCTGCAAGCCTTTCGAAGCTGGGGAATCCCAATACTCGGCGGCTCCAGTTGTGACCACCGCTATTACCCATCCGATCAGAACTCCCCAATTCAGTTTATCATCATCCACTGGCAAACTCCTTTATTCTATTCCCGGCTGCCGCCCATAAGAGGTCAACGAAGGATCCTCTCCACTAGATCTGAAAAATACTTTTTCACAGAATCGAGATTCAAGACATAACCGACAGCGAGCAATCCTATCGAATATACGACAAAAAAGAGTTTCTTGAATTTCTGTAGAACTCGCCTGTGAGGCGCTGAGTTTCGCAGCACGCGCAATCCTGCATCGCGGATCCCACTAATAACCGCCGTACCATGATCGAGTGTTCCTGTCACGAGACGTTCCGCAATTAGATCGCAGGCTACATCATTAACGATCGGTTCCGATCGCGGATAACATAGGCCCCCTCGCCCATCGAGATCTCGCGCCTCTGCTAGGATCTGCAACCGGATTTCTCTCTCAGACTCGTCAGGCACAGTCTTTAGTTAAGTATACGTAATCTAGGAGCCAAATCTTTCAAAAAAATGTTTACGCTACGTCGAGAAGCCCAAAACGTATATTACCGCTTCCCACTCTACGTTGCTTTTGAATCCCCCTGACCAAGATCAGCATGATTCAATCCACGCTTCTCGCTCACTCATCGATTGGCGGTACCCATCCCAAACACTCGCTATCCCGATAAACGTCCCACCTCACGACCTTACCCAAGACTGAACCCGGAATAGAAGATGAGGCCTACATCGACTCAGAAACCTTTGGCTATGGGAATCCATTCCAGAATTCCCTTGGGCGGCGAGTACTAGCCACAAAATCGACGTAATGCTGTTAGAAAAGGCACTGATCAATTTGAAAAATTAGACCAGTAGGACTTTTCTTTGGCGATGTTCAAGCTCTCACTGTTGCAATAATTGAGTCCTGTGTCTGTAAGGAAGCACAGTCCTGTCGGAGCAATCGACACAAAGTGTTTCTGCGCCAAGGATTCTGCTCCTTTTCGAAATTGAAAATATTCTTGCGAGCCTAACGCAACACCAAACCCCCACCTTTGCTTCTCATCATTAGGAAATGCCTCTTTTTGGAATCTCCAAAGAGTCGTTAGAACTTTTCGTTCACTCTCATCAAGTGCGGCAAAGGACAATTCCTCTGATGAAGGGCGTTCTTGCTGAGCTGCGTCTACTGGTGCGCCAGCCGTACCTTGACCCTGCACATCTTCGGCCTTCGCTTGGCCTTGCACAAGTTCTTTGAAGGTTTCGTCACTTCGATAGTCGGATGGCGCATAAAGTACTTTGTATTTGGTGTATAACACGAAGAAGAACACTGCGACCAGGCAACTTGGAAAGGCCATCAAGAACCATACGTATTTGCCTTGGATATCGGGCTCTAACATGGGCAAAACTACGGTTCCTCCTATTTCCGTGAACCCTGCAAACAATGCAATAATCGACAACGGATTTTTTACGTGAGGCACTTTAGAAGCCATATCAATAGCGATGTTTTGAATCACATACCACAGGTTAACTGCAAAACTCTCCGTGAAAACCCCTTCAGCTCTTCATCGGACGATTCGCCGTACGGGTCATCCTGAATTTCTGCGTGGTGTTCACGACGTGAATATTCGTTGACTTCACGGAGGTCCTCAAGAACCCTTTTGTATGGATGGTCGTTAGGGGCATCTTCAAGACGGCGAATAATTTGATCGAGACTGGCCGCCTCATGAAAAAGGCTTTGGTCACCTCGGCGGTAAAAATCTTCACAGACAGTGCGAAGGCGAGTTCGGATATAGGCTGGATCGTGAGGCTCTCCCTCAACAAACTCCTCAATTTTCATCCTCTCGGTCACATACCTTGCCCTTGTCTCAAACTTGATATCGTATGGGGCAATTGTTGTTATTCCTGGGCCTCCAGTCTGTATGGCAATACATTTGATAGTGCTTTGCTCAATTTTATCCCAAAGCAGGCGCAGGAAGTTCTTGTCATGCGATAGCACTATCGTTTGAGCACTCCGGCCACAGAGCTTGCGGATCTCATTGGCCGTAAATTGTCGTCGAAAGTTATCGAGACTTGTAAACGGGTCATCAAGAACAACGATCGTTTCACTCAGCTCCGGATCAGCGTTTACTTTTGCCAAAAACAATGCCAGAGCGAGAGTCGACTTATCTCCAGCACTGAGGGTATTTCGAAAACTGGGTTTCGCGACACTATCTGCTGTATTCCTTGGAGCAATCGGCACATCGTTGATTAGAATCTGATAGCTTGCAGCAGGCTCCTTACCTTTGTAGTTGGGTTCATGGTAGTCTACCTTGAAGCCAGCATTGAGGCGCACTAGATACGAGTTAATTGTCTTCCCGAGCGCTTCCGTAATTTTTCGACCGTGTTCATTCAGCTCCTTCTTTACGGCCGATTTCTCCTCGGCAAGCTTCTTCTTCTTAGCCTGACGCTCTTCAAGTTGCATGATTAATTGGGCGGTAGAGTTCCCGTGCCGTTCTTTCGTCGCCACCAGAGTCTTATGCTCGCTCTGAAGCCGCGGAAGTTCCGTAGAGTCAACGGTGGCCTTTACTTGGTTGACCCGCAAAACATAAGCATTGAGGACTTCATTCCGTTGGATAACGGATTTACGACCTTCATTCCAATCTGTCATCGCCTTCTCCACCTCAACTCCCGTGGCTGCTTCAGTCATATTTTCCTGTTTTGCAACAAATACAGCGTCTGCAAGGCGGGCTGCTGCTTCCATTGCGGCAATGGTGTTTTCAATATCCCCGAGATTTGGAGCTTCGATTTGGCCTGCGTCCTTCCAATACGTGTATGTCGACATATTCCGCTTCAGGATTTCCTGGGCCCGATTACGGTAGTCTTGGTTTGTATATCGTGAAAACGTATCGCGTTTAGCCTTCACGTCATTAGCCAGTTTTTTGTACGCGTCGCTGAAGAATTCACTGTATGAATCTACTAAAAGGCGATTATCGAGTGGCTGACCACAGAAAGCACATTCTTTCTCTTCGACAAAAGCGGCACCAGATTCCAACCAACTTTCGTGTGTCATTGAGCTAGTCCGGTCGGCATCTGCATGGCGCTCAATATGCTTTCTGACTGCTTCTGCTGCCGATTCTGCGATACCTTGAATCGTACTGTGTAGGCACTGTCTCAATTCTTCTGTCTCAGTAGGCACCGGAAGCAATTGCGGGACGGAAGCTGTCTTCAGTTCTTTTGCTCGACTTGCCCTTAGAACCTCTTTCTCCTTTTCCGTTATCTTGTCATCTATCCCTGATATGTCTCCGAGCTTAATGAACTGCTGACGCGACATTCCCTGTGGTCCAATACCGCGAATAATTCCATCGAGCTTTGATTCCAAATTCCTTATCTCAGCATTATTCTCCCGATTTTCACCATCAAGCTCGAGAATGCGATGGACTCGCCTGACGCCTTCTTCGCCGACTACCATTCCATACTGATTAACCAAATGCTCATTGGTGACCAAATCACCGGAAAAAACGTTGTCGTTGACAAATACACTGTCAAAGACAGCGATTTTCGGACGAATACCCGTCCATGATGCAGACTCAAATTGGGCGATTTGGTCGCCGAATTTCAGAACCGCTTTCTGCTTTTGCCCTCCAGCTAACGTTTTACGCCCAGTCAGAATATCTGGCCTGTCTTCAGATAGAGACCGTAATACGTCAGCGATTGTCGATTTGCCCCATCCATTTTCTCCGAACACAAGAGAGCATGCTCCAAACACGGCATTCGACACTGATTGGCCTCGAGCGAACCTTCCGATGTTCTCCACGTATTTGATTTCTCGTAGCATCGAAGTCTTCATAGTTCTCCAAATGTCTCTTCAGTTTCCCCTATAACCATGCTCACTACAATCAGGTTCTCCCATCTAGCTCCGGCAAATCGACCAACCCTTCGAAAAAGAGCAATGCCGGTTCTTTTGGTCCCTTCCATTTACACCTGAGGGTCACACCGCAACAGATTTATGGCCATTCATAGAACCTAGTGTGGTCTCCAAGAGACACGGCGCCGGAAGGTGTAGCGAACAATCGGTGATTCATCTAATACCCTCGTGTTTCCGATCTGGATGGTTCGTCTCGAAGTGCGACTGACTATCAAATCGAAAGTTCGTTTTCGGCTTCCAGTGGCCGCCCAGCCGAACGCCAAAAGGTAACAGTTCGTTTTTAGGTGTCTACTGGGCCCCAGTTGAAAAAAAATTGTTGTTCTGAGACCTCGGGAGAGGGGAGAGAATTCATCCGATTGGACTGCTCGGACCGAAAATCGGGACTCTCCCCTACTCTCCAGAACAACAATCTCGAAGTCATCAGGCCGAACTGCCAACGACCATTTGCCCCAGTTTTAAAGGGGCTTTTGCGATGCACGTAGTTGTCCTGTCTTTTCTATTAAATTGGGAAACGGAGAGTTCGTAATTCCGGTTGGATGGGGTGGATTGCGGGACTCGAACACGTCTTACCATGCTGATTGCATCTTCAAGAATTCTCCTCTATTTCCCCCTCCTTCCCTACGCCTGAGAAATCACACATGACAGAATAGACAATTTCACTAATCTCCTGAAACATCTGCGCAGCTCAGAAGTCTGGTTTTTCGAACCACATATTCGACATATCTTCACGACACTCGATTTCTCTCATCCATCCACTTTAATACGTCGGCCAATCGAAAACGGACACGACGGGTCCCGAGGCGATAGAAAGGAAGTCCGGATCGAACCATCATCGATTCAACCGTCCGAACTGTGACCCCTAGAAATTTCGCCACATCCTTTTTCGTCTTGTTGGGAGCCTCAAATTCAAGCGCGTCCTCAAGGCTCGTCTCGGGGATTCGCATGTGCCGCGTTGACTCAATCGTTTTCATCAAAGAAGAATGCGGCAGCAATCGGCCAGGTGTTTCAGTGGACTGAGAGTCGAGATACCAATCTTGGTATTCCAAGCGGTTCTCGTAGTTCAAACCGGGATCAAGTTAAACCAGGCTTTGGCATCTTTTGGGCGGACGAGTTCGCGATAGTGGCCGAAGATCACTGAAACGCTGTTACCTGACTCTAGCGCCACTTGATTCGCATTTTGAATCTCAGCCAATCGATATGAAATGAACGAGTGTCGGAGCGCATTGGTTTTCCACTTCAGTCGAACAGGTTTCTTCGACTTGTCTTCGGTTCGAGCTACCGTCTCCTGCTGAGCGTCATAAAAGCTATCGTGTCCGTGAGGCCAAACTTGGCCATCTGATCTACCACACTCCTTCAGCCAAATGGCTAGATTTTCGGTAATCGGCACAATCCTTCTGGTCTTTGTCTTCGTCTTGCCTCGCTTTATCTCAATGAAACCATCACTGAGATCGATCTCTGCCCAGCTTATTCTTTCTATTTCCGATGAGCGCAATCCAGCAAAGCCTCCGAGCGCAAGGCAGGGAAGAAAATCTTGGTCTGCCGCCTTGAGTAACCGAGCCATCTCGCCCGGCTTGTAGATCTCGATATCACCTCCAGCATCTCTGAGACGTTCAACCTGTTCCATCACATGATTGTCTCTCGGAAGATATGAACGTCGCTTAGCAAATTCGAAAAGCGTGTTAAGAACACGGCGAAAATTGATAAAGGACCGAGGGGACAGACTCATCCCATTGAGGAACTCTTCAATCTGTGCCGTGGTTATCGAATCGATATCGCACTTAAAGTGCTCCGTGAATTTGCCACATCGATAACGTAAGTCCTGTAGATATCGCGGGCTTAGTCCCCGGCCGTTTCCATCACTCTGCAGTCGTGCCCTCTTTGCCTCCAAGAACTCGACCACCACTTGTTCAACGGTCTTTGATTCGGTCCGGGAACTGTTTCGATCTCGATAGAACTTAGCCGCTTCGATTACCCAATCTCCACCAAGAATCCGGCACGCTTCAGAAAAATTCTTCGTTGCTTCATCAAGAGATACATCCACTTGTTTCAGATGCTCAATCGAACGCAAATAGATCGATCGATCTCTGTCAGTCAATTCAAGGACAGCCGCCTCACCACGGCTCATCTTCTCCGCAATGTTGGCCGCCTCGACCTTTGCCTTCTTCAAATCGGAAAAGCTCCGAAGACGCCGAGAACCGGAAGAGTAATCGGCAACTTGAAAGTAAGAACGACCGTTCTTAATGCGCGAATAAATTGAGACAACGATCGATCCCTTCTTCACCACGACCGGTTTTTGTCCGGATTGCATCTACCAACTGTTGGAAAACTGTTGGAAAAATGCAAGAGGCATCAACAAGGAAAACTCACATGCATCCGTAAACAACTGATAACAAGGGAGTTAGAGTGGAGCCAATGGTCAGATTTGAACTGACGACCGACGGTTTACGAAACCGTTGCTCTACCCCTGAGCTACATTGGCCTGACACTTTTTCGCCCTAGCACCCGCAAAAGGTCCCTAGAAAGGAGAATCGCTCGGTCAACTCCATGAGCTGCAACCCGAACGACAGGAAGAAGCTATCAGGCCTCGGAATGGTTTTCAACAGAGAATTTTGCCGTGTTTCCACAGGGGGTGTGATTGAATGGAGGTGCAGTGACCTGGGAAATTGACGTGCTAGAAAAAGCTGAAGCCCTGCTTCAGCAGTCCACATCTCGGACGAAACTACGCTATCCGCTGCGTCGTCACCTGCCTGCCGTACAAAGTCTCCTCCCCGACTAGCCTGCGCCTCGGCAAGATTGGCACTCTGGGAAGGATGCCACTGGTCCGCGTCGGACGTTTTTGTTTTATTGGCCGCGTTTGGTGACGGCGACTCGCGATACGCTCGCTCTACCATTTCAGTGGCTAGAATCGCACAAACTTGGCCATCGCCTTGCGTCGACACATGACGCGGCTTAAGCTGCTCTCCAGAGGACTGCGGAGGGTAACTGAATTCTCAAACGAACATGACTAAGGCTGAAGAACGACGTCTAGAGGAGGATCGTCGCCGAACGAAGAATTGGAAGCGATGGGGGCCTTACTTGTCTGAGCGACAATGGGGCACGGTCCGGGAGGATTATTCTCCCTATGGAACGTGTTGGGACTATTTCCCACACGACCACGCCCGCTCCCGCGCCTACCGATGGGGGGAAGACGGTCTATTGGGTATAACGGATCGACAGGCTCGCCTGTGTTTTGCACTGGCACTCTGGAACGGAAAGGATCCTATTCTCAAAGAGCGACTCTATGGTCTCAACGGAAACGAAGGCAACCACGCCGAGGACGTCAAGGAGCTCTACTATTATCTGGATTCCTCCCCGACGCACAGCTACATGCGGGCGCTGTACAAATATCCGCAAGCCAAATATCCATACGAACAACTCTTACGAGAGAATCAGCGTCGAAGCCGCAAGGAACTGGAATACGAGATTCTGAACACCGGCGTTTTCGAAGATGGCAACTACTTTGACGTGCAGTGCGAATATGCGAAGCATACCCCGAACGATCTGCTCATCCGCATTCGGATCACCAACCACGGGAATCAGGCTGCTCCCATCCACTTGCTCCCAACGCTCTGGTTTCGGAATACGTGGACTTGGGATTGCAACCACGAAGGCTGTTCCGTACGCCCGACGATTCGGCGTGATGGCCCACAATCGATGGTGACATCCCATCCAAGTCTCGGTTCCTTCCATTTTTCATGGCAAGAGAACGCGAAAGAAGTCCTCCTTACGCACAACGAGACGAATACGCAAAAACTCTACGGCACCCCTTCCGAAAGTCCGCTTGTGAAGGACGCATTCCACCAACACGTCATCGAAGAGCCGGTCCCGGAGTTACTCAGTTCTCAATCTGGAACCAAAGCCGCTCCTTATTTTCTTGAGACAGTCGAAAGCCAGCAAACTCGCGAGTTCACGCTGCGTCTCACGCACCAAGGGGATCGAACGGAGAAACCCTTTGGCCCTGAATTCAATCGGATTTTCCAGAACCGAATTCAAGAGACCAACGAGTTCTACGAAGATCGGAAACGGGGAGTTCTCGACGAGGACGCTGAGAACATCATCCGCCAAGGATACGCTGGCCTGCTCTGGACCAAACAGTTCTATCACTTTGTGGTGAAGCATTGGCGAGAAGGCGATCCCGCGGGGCCCCCTCCACCCGAGTCACGCAAAGAGGGACGCAACCGCCAGTGGAATCATCTTTACGCACGGGACATTATCTCGATGCCTGACAAGTGGGAGTATCCTTGGTTTGCCGCCTGGGATCTGGCCTTCCATATGATTCCGTTTGCCCGAATCGATCCTGAGTTTGCCAAGTCACAGATGAGTCTGCTGCTTCGGGAGTGGTATCTTCATCCGAATGGGCAACTGCCGGCGTATGAATTCGCTTTTGATGACGTCAATCCTCCGGTTCACGCCTGGGCTGTCTGGCGCATCTACAAGATCACCCGGAAAGCAGGGCACGAAGATCGTCGATTCCTCGAGAGCGCCTTTCAAAAGCTGCTGCTCAACTTTACTTGGTGGGTCAACCGCAAAGATAAGGACGACAATAATCTCTTCGGAGGAGGCTTCCTCGGCTTGGACAACATCGGCCCCTTCGATCGCTCCAAACCCTTTCCCGGTGGCGGCACGCTCACCCAGGCTGATGGGACGGCCTGGATGTCTTTCTATTGTCTCACGATGTTGAGCATCGCCCTCGAATTGTCACAGGAAGACGGGAAAGTCCACACGGCCTACGAAGACATGGCTTCCAAATTCTTCGAGCACTTCGTGCAAATCTCAGAGGCGTTTAATCACCTCAATGGCACAGGATTGTGGGATGAAGAGGATGGGTTCTACTACGATCAGATCAATCAGAACGGGAAACACATCAAAGTCAAGACTCGGTCCCTCGTAGGGCTCTTGCCGCTGATTGCAGTTGAAGTGCTTGATCTTCATCGAATCAAACAGCTACCCGGCTTCTATAAACGATTGCTGTGGTTCTCAGAGCATCAGCCAGAGCTTTCCTCCCACCTGATCCATCGCCAAGAAGGAGAAAAAGAGAAGATTCTTCTGATGCTGTCGACACCCGACCGACTCAAGAAGACGCTTGAATACCTCAGCTCGGAAGATGAGTTCCTCTC
>CAYFGX010000069.1:25901-29788 GCA_964342405.1 uncultured Verrucomicrobiota bacterium
ATTTTCCGGTTCGGTCCCGAGGGATATCGTCCGTGTCACGGCAACGAGCCGAAGTATTCGCAATCTGGCGAGTGGAAAGATCTCGTTCTTTTTCACGAGTATTTCGATGGCGACTCGGCCCTCGGCCTAGGCGCAAGTCATCAAACGGGTTGGACTGCTTTGGTCGTGAGATTGTTAGAGGATCTTCGGTCCGAGTAAACTTGGAGAGGATTCGGCATCAGAACGAAAATGGGCGGCATCCTATTGGAAGCCGCCCATCATGCTATCTGCCAGACTAAAGGTCTAGTTGAGCACTCTAAAGAACTGAATCCCCGTTGCATCGATCGTCTGAGGGTTCGACTGATCGGCGGTATCAGCCCACGGTTCCGAGAGATCGGAGGTAGCCTGCAGCACTCCATTCCCTTCCCATGAGATGGTAACCTGGCCATTGCTGAACACAGGTGCGTTCAATCGAGCTGGCGTGTTGTCAACGACCGGCGGCTCCTCAATCACAGGAGGATCGATTCCCAAAGCCCATGCCACCGCGGCATCAAAAAGCTTGATCCCGTTATCGTTAAAAACAGAGAAGTTGTTATCTCCCGTAATTCCAAACTGAACCCGACGGGCCGGTGCCAGCGTGAAATCAAGCAGCTCAGCTCCCTCTTCAATCCCGTAGATCAAGACTTGGTTAGGATTACCGACTCGATGAGCGACCACGGTTGATTCCTCCACTGGCGTGCCCCAGTGAACACCGGTACGAATTTGTCCTTCCATGTAGGCGATTTCTCCGGCGTCAAATCCGGCAGCCAGTGGGTGGCTTGGATCCACGATTTCCACCGTCCCTTGGATATTGTTGGCTTGGCCATTGCCCGTCACCAACTGAAAATCATCGGCCGTAGCCTGCTCCACGTTGACAATCGGCACAGCGAGTTCATGCCACGGTTGAGCAACGACACGCCCTGACAAGGTTGTCGAGGAGACAAAAATCAACGTTGGATCGAGGCCGCTTGCTTCCTCGGCGGAAAAGGCGCCATTCTCAACCGTGGTATCGTCCACCAAAAGGACATCGAATCCGAACACGTTCTGCAAGCGCTCGCGAACCGCAAAATCTGACTCTGAAGCCTCATCTCCGTTGACGATCATGATCGCCAGATTGCCGGTCGACGTAGAGAACTCCCATCGGTCAGTCTGCCCTGCATACGAGACCTCAACCTGTACGTTCTCACCCTTACTAAAGATGTCGGCAGGCGTATAGTTGATTTCCGTGCCCGTACTCCGCCGCCGCGGACGAACGTTCACTTCTTCTCCATTCACCTTCAGAGTCACCGCTGCAGCCGCAGCCGCATCGAGGTTTTGAGCCACGATGTTGATACTCGTATTCACCGGCACGGAAACAGAACCAGGCGCGGGAAAGGCTGAACTCAGATAGGCTGGTCCGTCGACATTGACACTCTGCCAGGATTTAATCGCGCTCGCTGACGATCCGTTGATCAATACACGCGGAGCGGACTCGGGATTGGCAGCAAACGCGTCTGCATCGATCGAGTAAAACTCCAGGGCAGACCCCTCGGTGCTCAAGGTTCCGTTGTCGATCGTGTCATCACCACTTTCGAATCCCAACAGACGGAACGAATAGACACCCGCCTCCTCTACCAAGAAGGTCATGATATCCTCTGCCGGCTCTGCTCGAACTCCATTAAACTCTCCCAATGTTTGCGTGCCGAAAAGCCCTCTCGCATCGGGACCAACTCGTAAACTAAAACCGTCTTGGCTATTCACACCAATAACATGAATCCCAGCGGAAAGCTCCAGATAACCCACGAACTCGACCGCAAATTGGTCGTCGTGATCGCCGGATCCAGGGATACCGGGAAACATGCTGTCCGTGGCATTGTTCGTACTGTTGAAGGCACCCGCATCTCGGGCCTCCTCCTCGAAGTTAATCACGCCCTCGTGAGCGATTCGGGAACGAGAGACTTGATTGTCAAAGGGCTCACTCGTGAAGGGATCCACCAAGGTGCCTCGAACTTGCGTATCCGCTCGCTCGACCGAAGGAACGAGGCCGGCATCTTGACGAGCCTGATGCACATTGCCCACGAATCCGCGCGTGGCGCCTTCGACTGATTCCATTGGGTAGGCATAACTGGCGGGTAAGGTTACGAAACCACCAACAGAGAAACTCCAGGAGTGGTTGCGCTCAACGCCGCTTGAGTCAGCAAAGCTCAAGGTCGCCGTATGCTCTGAGTCTGCCGCAAGGAAGTCGGCTGTCTCAAAAGAAACCGAAACGGATGCCCCGCTCCGACTCACATTGGCTTCAACCGGTGTGCCGTCAAAAGCGAGGGCGACGGTACTATCATCGATACTGGTGTCTCCATCGGCCAAGGTGGCGCTGATCGTCGGCCGGGGAAAGGCTCCGGCTGATCCGGGGCGCGGAACCACTCCGGTAACACTCGGCGTGGCGCCACTCGCTTTCCAAAAAGCTTTGATCGAATTCGCCTCCCCTGAGTCATTGATCAGAACGGGCGTGCCTCCATCTTCGGGAGGATTCACCGAGTAGAACTCCACACTTGCTCCGCCATTCCCTTCCCAATGTAGGAGTCGAACCGGATACAATCCGTCAGCTTCGATTGTGACATCAAATTCTGAATTCGCCGCTCCACGTCCCCCTTCAAAGACAGCTCCATCAGGCACTTGCGCAAAGGCATCCCGCGGGTTGGTTCCCACTCCAAAAATCACCTGAAAACCATCGTCCGAATTCACGCCGAAGCGATAGGTTCCGGCCGACAATTGCAAGAAGCCCTCAGCCGACATTGCGAAATCATCTAGACCGCCTCCATTGCCGAAGCCAGGGATGCCGGGATATTTATCATCCGGCGTAAAGTTGCCGGCTTCTCCGATGTCACCGAAAGCGGGGTCAGAATCCTGATTAAAATTGATCGGCCCCTCGACAATGAAACCGCCGTCATCCGTCCTTTCGTAGGTGCTGTCAGCATCGTCGATTTCGTTCAAGAACGGTTCACCCAGCTCAGGATCGATCAACTCACCCGCCAATTGCTGCTCAACAACCAAAATGCTATGTCGCGGGTCTCGTTGAACCCCATCAGGGAGTTGGTTCATGCGAACGAGAAAACCGCCGGAAGAGGTATCAATCAAACTCGAGGGAGCCGCTGAGCTAGCGGGAATGAGAGTTTGCGACCTCAAATCGCCGAGCGGTAAAAGCGCGATGCAAAGCCCCGTTAGGAATGCCTTTTGGGTGTATGAGTACAGATTGGGTGGGGAAGAAGTGAATACTGGCATCACCAATTAATATTTGACTGAAATTTCACGTCAACTTCAAAACGACACCGCATGTAAGCAGGTTTCATAGGCTCGCGTTTGACTCCCCTCCAGCTCGACGGCACACTCAAGCCGATGCCAACAGCACCTCCAATCAAACTCAAAGAAGGCGATTCAGCACCCGATTTTACGGCACCTGACCAGAACGGTGACACAGTCACGTTGTCCGAATTGAAAGGTCAACACGTCCTGATCTTCTTTTACCCGAAGGACAACACCCCCGGTTGCACCAAAGAGGCGTGCGCCTTTAGGGATCAATTCAGTGCGTTCAAGTCAAAGAAAGTTGTGCTTCTCGGGATCAGCCCGGATTCGGTCAAGTCCCACGACAAGTTCGCGACAAAATTCGAACTCCCCTTCACACTGGTTTCAGATTCTGATCGGAAAATTGTGAACGCCTACGGGGTCTGGGGTGAAAAGAAATTCATGGGAAGAACCTTCGACGGAACCTTTCGAGCATCATTCCTCATTGCGCCCGATGGCACTATTCAGAAGATATGGCCCAAGGTAAAGCCAGAGGCCCATCCTGCCGAGGTCCTAGAAACCCTTTAGAAGTCGCCATCCGGCTCAAACCG
>CAYFGX010000070.1:0-29274 GCA_964342405.1 uncultured Verrucomicrobiota bacterium
ATACGTGTGCCGATGGGAAGGTAAACGGAACAATCGGAGAAAACTTTAGACCGTTGAGTTTGTCTTCTGAGCCACGTTCAATTCGCGGCATCAGAATCGGTAGGCATCCCTTCGATGCGCAATTCGAAGGATGAGCACACTACAGGCCTTATCGTCGATCTAGTATAGGATCCGATAGTCTCCGCTTCGGATTCGATAACAGTCTTGCAGTCCTTGGAGCTTGGTTGTCCCACGAGATCGAGGATTACCTTCCAAACTCCGAAAAACCGGCTTCAACCTATGGGCGATTGCGGACGGAAGCCCACGGAGGTCGCGGAGAGCAGATTTCTGAAATCGGAGAGTGAACACTCGTTACTAGAGGGATGGGATCGATGCGTAGGCATCGTCAAGAGAGACTCCCTCTTCACCCGAACGTTTGTGCTCTTCAAGGCGCTCCTGGCACACGAGAATATCAGATAGGTCCTCTAACGAAGCTAGAAGTTCTCTCTTTTCATCTGCGCCCAGTTCGTCGATCTGTTGCCGAATAATGGCTACCCTTTCTGTCATCCAGTCACACTACCATGAACCCATCCGTCGGCCAGAGAAAACGCCTTACGAGGAGTGGGACATGAGTCTGCTTCTCGATTGCGAACCCTCTTGATCTGACAACTTCGGCCGCCAATCTCCTAGACACCGTTCAGTTCGTTCTGAGCCCCGGCAGCCTCATTGGGGATCCTCCGGCGAGGAGATTCTCTCTACTCTGACATTAGAACCCTACGAGCCAACCATAAGCAACCAGGTTGCCAAATGGAAGAGATGGAGCAGTGATCGGCTTCTCGATTATGAACCCTCTGCATCGCCCGACTTCGATCTGTCTATCCCCTATATTCGCTCATCTTTTTTCGGGCTCAGACCAGATCTCACCGTCGATGCCCCAACGAGGAAATTTCTCTACATCAAACTAAACACTCAAACGCCTTGCCCACCTCGTGGCGATGCCCCCGACAACCAAAGAATCAGAAACCATTCCGGATTCGTCACTTTCTCTCAACTTGGGTAACGAATGCGACCGACACTGCAATGTGACCACAAGCCAATCCCGACTATTAGGTAATAGCAAATCCAATTGCGCCAACGACTCGGTCGCAGCATCACCGCCAGCATCATCGGTTCTGCCTACCGCAGGGCTTCCAAGAACTCATCCTCGCAAATATCCGCATCTCCTAAAGCACCGCGGAGGGTAAATCGATCCACTTCCTTGTGAAACGGAAATACGATCCGACGGCCATCGTCATGTTCCAATTTGACATGACTCCCTCGCCGACTGATCTCCTGAAAACCTATTCGCTGAAGAGCATTCCATATGTCCTTCCCCGACAGGAGTGGAAGCCTCATGCTAATTCGAAGATTTCTTCGGCGGCAACTCCTTCCAATTCCGAAGGATTCGGTTCCAAATAGAGCTCAATAGCTTCTCGGATATTCAGCAGCGCTTCGTCCCGAGTTTTTCCCTGTGACCAGCAAGAACGCAAAGCAGGACACCGAGCCGAGTAGAATCCATCTTCGCCCTTCTCAATGATCACCTTAATTTTCATACCCCAATCGTAGCAGCGAGCATCGGCTGGTCAATCTACGTTCGTGCCCAATTGACTGCTTCTATCTCCACGTCCCAGCGACGAGCCCGCACATGATGTCGTTCCTGGATCTCCAGAAGAAAAACAGGTTAGGTTCTCACTGTCCACGATTTGCCAATTATTTGCCAAACTCCCTGCATTTAGCTGCATCTATTTGCATTTCCTCGAAGTTCGGAAATGTCATCAGATGCTGATAGAGAACGATGAGTGCAGGGAGATGGAAACAGATGCAGGGCGCAGTGTGGTTCAACTCCTGTTTACGAGATCTACCGACTATTCGGCTCTGCCTCTAAGGGATTGAACAGCCGGAACGGCACCCCTCGCCCACCCTGCGCATTCTTCAGATTGCGGGTTTCAGTGTGCCCATCCAGAAAAACAAAAGTCGTTTGCCCACCGTGACGCTCATCGTCAGCCTTGATCATTCGGGGGCTTGAGTTCGCGCGGTCATCCTTATTGTAGGGTGTGTGCGAATCATTCCAGACGTTCCAGCCAGAATATCCCTGAGGTTGAAGCTGGCCGTCGTCGTTGATCTCCATGAGATAAGCTGTGTTCACATAGCCGGGTATGGAGGTGATTTTTTGATATGCAGCTGCCTCATACTGCCGAGTCGTTCTAAAGTGATTGAAGTCGATCGAGTTGATCGTGTAGTGCAGCGCAAAGGGTCGAGCCTGACTCGGTTTCTTGCGTATTGAGGGGCAATGAAAAATCTCGATCCGGCTGTATGCCTCATACAGCACGTTGCCCGCCTGGAATTGACTCGGATCAATTTCTTGCCCCACGTATCCGGCTAGTAAGTTCGCAAAGAAGTAGCCTCCCCCAAACGTATCCCCGGGCACCCAATCTTCGTTGTCCATCGCATACAGCTGCACCCCGATGCCCATCTGGCGAAGGTTGTTGAAGCATTTTGTGGTATTTGCTTTGCCCTTGGCCTTCGACAAGGCAGGTAACAACATCCCGGCCAAAATGGCGATGATCGCAATCACAACCAGGAGTTCAATCAAGGTAAACGCAGAACCTTTGGACACCGGAACCATCGCTCCAAGCCGTTCCAATCGAGTATTCATAGCATAGCGAGACTCTCAAGCCGCAGATGGCCCGGGCTTCTTCTAGGAGTCTGAACTTAAGCTAGAGCGAGCGAGCGAATCTGCAACCGTAAAATTTTAGCCACATACCACAGCCACTTAACCGGCAAGGATGGGCCCTGCCGATCGTGAATCCAGCGCCCCTTAATCAGCGAAAAAGCTTCGGAACGAAGCTTGCCAAATAGCGTCGCCAAACGGGCCAGCTGTGGTCGTCACCCGGAGTGACAAGATACTCGTGCTCAAGCCCCGCCTTCTCAAATGAAGCATGAATGGATTCGTTCCGTTCGAAGAGAAAATCTTTGTCTCCGCAGGCTACCCACAGCAGCTTCAATTGATCGTTGATTGTGGATGTGTTCTCGAGGGCACTGGCTACCCAATCGTCGGGAGGGGTCGCCGAGCTAAAGGCTCCGATCTGTGAGAAATGCTCACTATATTTGAGCGCTCCGGTCAGCGCATGGTGTCCCCCCATCGACAAACCAGCGAGGGCTCGATTCGAGGCGCCCTTCTTGACCTTGTAATGCTGCTCGATCATGGGGATCACATCCTGCATCAGTTCCTGACAAAAGGCTTCCGAGTTGGCCGGGGCGTAGGTATCCCACGCCGTCCCTTCTGGATCAATCGCATGAGCATCGGGCATCACGATCAACATCGGTTCGGCTTGGTCATCAGCAATCAATGCATCCAGGATCCAATGCGCTTTCCCGTGGACCGTCCAGGTCTTCTCCTCGTCGCTATAACCGTGCGCCAAATAGAGAACGGGAATCGGCCCCTTAATGTTGGGCGGAGAATAAACCACTAATTCGCGCCACGCACCGTCGAGAGCTTTGGAGACATAGCCATGATGATGAATCGTACCATGCGGAACAGACTGCAGATCCCAGGGCGCAGGCGGATCAGATGGCACGTGGAGCACACTCGTCCCGGGCCAGCGTTGGGGTTTCACCTGGTTGTTTCGCGGGTCTAACACACGAAGTTTATCCACCTCAAAGTGATATTCGTGAACCCCTGCGCGAACGGGCTTGTCGGTGGTCCCTTCCCAAAGCCCCTTTTCCCCTTTCACCAACGCAACACTCTCCCCAAATTGCCCTTTTGCGATGACTTGTGTCGCATCGGCCGATCGAAAACGAAACGTCACTTTCCCGTCATCCCCGATCTCAGGAGAATGCTGCGCCTGCAGTCCGGCCATTCCGAAGAAAAATACCATCCCGATTGTCATTGCCCCAACGATTGGGCGTAAAAATCGAGCGTTCGATGGTTTGCGTTCAAAACGAACTCGGTCATCAAAAAACATCATCATCGCAATTTCCTCGTCTCAGGTGGGATCCCCGAGACTCTAGCCGTCCA
Organism: uncultured Verrucomicrobiota bacterium; assembly: GCA_964342405.1. Lineage (GTDB taxonomy): Bacteria > Verrucomicrobiota > Verrucomicrobiia > Limisphaerales > AAA164-E04 > UBA2970. The sequence goes on from CAYFGX010000070.1 coordinate 4,037, forward strand.
GCCCATTCAAGTGCGATAAAAAACGAGGCGAGCACTCCCTTCAGCGTGTGATTGAAACAGAGTGCATGGATGACGCAGATACAATTGTTACGAAAGCGGGCGGGTGGTGTAATGGTCCCTTCCCGCCAGCAGCTGCGAAAGTGTGAAAGCGACAGCTTCGCTCTCGCAGTCCATATTGATTCGGTAGTCGAGCGTTTATTTGGAGTGCGAGAGCGAAGCTGTCGCTTTCACTAGCGCGGACGGATTCCCGTCGAAACGATCACGCAGTCCCTCACCCTTATCTCACAATTCGGAAAATTCGGAAATCAACACAGTACGTCTTTCCTAGATCCGATGCCCCCTTTCTCAATCCCCTCCTCCCTTCATTCATCACAACTCAAAAGGGCCATGCTCAAAACAATCCGACTTTACCTGTCGATGTTCGATCTCTAAATTCTAGCCACTCACTCAAGCATGAAACACACTCAAGTCCCACTCCTATTCGGAGCCGCATGCCTCGCAAGCCTGCTGCTAGGCCCCATCACACACGCGCAAGAAGCGGCCGCTACTGTTCACCCGGAAGGGTTCCGCATCGACAAGATTTACGATGTTCCCAAGGACGAACAGGGATCGTGGGTCTCGATGACCATCGACGACCAAGGGCGTCTCTATTGTGCGGACCAAGGCAAAAAAGGCATCTACCGCGTTAGCCTCGATGGAGCACAGCCTGTCGTGGAACGAGTTCCACTGGAGATCTCATCTGCCCACGGAATGCTTTGGGCGAACAATAGTCTTTACATTGTCGTCAACGGTGGCGGGATCGGCGGCAACGGGTCAGGCCTCTACCGCGTGACGGACACAAACGGAGATGACCAACTGGATAAGATCGTCGTCTTGAGAAAATTTAAAGGAGGCGGCGAGCACGGACCGCATGCGGTCGTTCTTGCCCCCGACGGGGAGTCCCTGTTCGTCTTGGGCGGCAACCACACGGCTCCTCCAAATCCCGAAACTTCTGCCGTCGTCCCAAACTATGGCGAAGATCAATTGCTTCCTCGAATGCCGGACGCTCGCGGGCACGCTCGAAGCATTCGGGCTCCTGGTGGGTGGATTGCACAAACCGATCTGGAAGGCAAATCCTGGAATCTCTTTTCTACAGGATTCCGCAATCAATACGACATCGCCTTCAACGCCGATGGCGAGATGTTCACCTTCGATTCTGACATGGAATGGGACAGCGGCACTCCTTGGTACCGTCCCACTCGAATCTACCATTGCACCAGCGGAAGTGAATTCGGATGGCGCACCGGCACTGGGAAATTTCCTGTTTGGTACCCAGACGTCCTGCCTCCCGCGATGGACATCGGTCCTGGCTCTCCCACCGGAGTGCTTTCCGGGCTTGGAGCCGCCTTTCCGTCCAAATATCAGCACGCCATCTTCGCCTTCGATTGGACCTACGGAACCATCTACGCGATCCATCTGACACCGGAGGGCTCCAGTTATCGAGCCGAGAAGGAAGAGTTCGTCACCGGCATTCCCTTGAATGTCACCGATGGTGTCATCGGAAAAGACGGGCACTTTTACTTCGCCGTCGGCGGTCGAGGGACCCCGTCGGCACTCTACCGAGTGCGCTACGAGGGTTCAGCAAAGACAGATCTTGTCCCTCACTCAAACCCCGAGGCTGCCAGTCTGCGTGCACTCCGTCGATCAATCGAACGGTACCACGGCAAGAAAGATGCGGCAGCGGTGGATGCGGTCTGGTCTTACCTAGGTCATTCCGACCGCTTTATTCGCTACGCGGCCCGAGTTGCCCTCGAACACCAGCCCGTGAGCCAGTGGCAAGAGCGAGCGATATCAGAAAGCGATCCACAAACCGCACTCTCGGCCCTCCTCGCTCTCGCCCGACAGGGCGACTCCAGCCAACAGGGTCCCCTCCTCGCAGCCCTTGGCAACCTTCAACCAGCCGAGCGGAGTGAAAGTGAGAAGCTCGAAATTCTGCGCATCATGTCCCTAAGCTTCATCCGCATGGGCAAACCAAATGAAGACCTTGCCTACACACTTGCAGAAGCACTAACGCCCTACTTCCCGGCCCCCTCCAACGCCTTGAATCGAGAACTCGTCTCGATGCTCGTCTATCTCGATGCACCGGACGTGGTCGCCAAGACCGTGCCGCTCATGGGACAGGAGGCTAGCGGATTGGAAGAGATTGAATTTGACGACAATCTCCTCAAGCGATCAAAAGGATACGGCGGTTCTTTTCTAAACCAAAAAGCCAATAACCCCCAACGACAGCAGATCCACTACGCGTATGCCCTCAAGAACATCAGGAGTGGTTGGACGCCCAAACTGCGGGAGGCGTATTTCACCTGGTTCGCGAAAGCGAAAAACTTCAAGGGAGGAGCCAGTTTCGGAGGCTTCATCGAGAACTTCCGCAAAGAGTCACTGGAGAAGATCGCCAGCGAGGAAGAACGGAAGGCCATGGACGAACTCAGCCAAAGCGCCTTGAAGCTGGTCCCTGAAGGCTACGAAAGCGCAGAACGTCTCAAAATCGGCATGCTTGCGGGCATGCGCTTCAACAAGAGCACATTGACCGTCAAAGCGGGTTCCAAAGTCGCCCTGGAAGTGCTCAATGATGATCCGACAAAAATGATGCACAATTGGGCGCTCGTCACAAAGGGAAGCCTGAATAAAGTCCTCCAGGCAGCCCTCACGCTCGGCCCAAAAGCAATCGAACTCAACTTCGTGCCCGATATTCCCGAAGTGCTCGCATCCACTCCGCAAGTGGCGCCGGATCGGAAATTCACACTCTATTTCACCGCTCCGGAAGAGCCTGGCCAATATCCGTATGTGTGCACCTACCCCGGACACGGCCAGTTGATGCGCGGCATACTCAACGTCGTCCGCTAGGGATCGACACCACATTCAAAGAGCCCCATCATCCGCTGCGATGATGGGGCTCTTTTCTATTCAGCTCTTCACAATCAGATAGGCTCCGGTTCCAGTCAGAATGCCACCCGCAACCGAGCGAACCCTTCGAGGAAACGAGGTAGGTTTCCATCGTTCGAGGATTTTCCGCGCCATGAACGCATACGCTAGTTTCACTCCTCCCACACTCACCACAGTGACCCATGTGATCACCAGGAGATCGGCGAAACTCAGCGCCTGGATATCGACAAATGCAGGGAACAAGCTCGCGTAAAAAAAGATGGCTTTTACATCTCCAAGCGTGAGCAAGAATCCAGACAAGGCGCTCATGCATACCGTTGATGGATCTGAGCAGTCCGAGTCAAAGCGCTGCTCCAACTGGGAGCGGAAGAGACTCAGGCCCAACCAGATCAAATACGCTCCCCCAACATATCTTAGGGCCGAGAAAAAAGCGCCCATGGTTTCCGCCAACGCGGAGAGCCCCAGAATGGCGAGCCAAACAAACACCAGGTCCCCTAAGACGATTCCCGCGGCGACGGCTGCCCCGTTACGAATACCGTGGCTCGCCGATCGAGCAACAACGAGAGCCACGCTGGCGCTCGGCATCGCGGCCAGGGCAAGCATCACCGCTCCCAACGACAACACGCTGACAAGGGACATTGAAAGGGTCGAGAATGCCTATGCGATCAAGTCTTTGATCACATGGCCATGAACATCGGTTAGACGGAAATCTCTCCCCTGATACCGATAGGTCAAGCGAGTGTGATCAACGCCTAACAAGTGGAGAATCGTGGCATTGAGATCATGGATGTGCATCGTCCCAGGAGTCCACTTCTCCTTGTTCGGAATGGGATCCATCGGAGTACCATCCTCATGGGCGATGTTGTAGCCGTAGTCGTCTGTCTTTCCGTAAGTGATTCCAGGCTTCACGCCTCCACCTGCCATCCAGACAGTAAAGCATCGAGGATGATGGTCTCGCCCGTAGTTTTCTCGCGTGAGATTCCCTTGGCAGTAAGAGGTCCGACCGAACTCGCCGCCCCAGACAACGAGCGTTTCGTCCAACATTCCCCGTCGCTTCAAATCCTGAATCAAAGCGGCAGCTCCTTGATCCACATCAGCGCACTGAGATTCATGTTCTTTAGGCAAATTCCCGTGGGCATCCCAACCACGATGGAAGATTTGAATATTCCTTACTCCCCGCTCCGCCAGTCGTCGCGCATTCAAACAACAAGCCGCAAAACTCCCGGGGTTGCGTGCCTCTTCACCATACAGCTCAAAGGTATCATCGCTCTCGCCGGACAAATCCATCAGTTCCGGGACTGAAGCCTGCATCTTGTAGGCCATCTCATGCTGGCGAATACGAGACAAGACCTCAGGGTCAGCAAATCGCTCGTGTTGCCCTTGGTTGATCGCGGCCAAAGCATCCAGCTGGGCGCGACGATCGGACCGGCTGACACCATCGGGGTTGCTCAAGAACAAGACCGGGTCGCCCTGACTTCGCAAGAGAATCCCTTGATGATCAGAAGGCATGAACCCCGTTCCCCACAAACGGTTGAAAAGACTTTGCTCCGGAAACTTACTCTTAGCGTGCATCACGACATAGCCCGGTAGATTCTCGTTTAAGCTACCCAGCCCATAGCTCACCCAAGCACCAAGGCTCGGGCGCCCCGGAATCTGACTTCCGGTTTGAATGTATGTGATGGCCGGATCGTGGTTGATCGCCTCCGTGAATGTCGAATGAACCACACACAACTCCTTGGCCATCTTGCCGGTGTGCGGAAGGAGTTCACTCACCCAAACTCCATCCTGATTATTCTCATGACGAGTGAACTTGTATTTACTCGGAGCCAGAGGGAGTCCGTTCTTCTGATTCGCCGTCATTCCCGTGACCCGTTGGCCGCCCCGGACATGATCTGGCAACTGTTCATTGAACATGTTCTCCATCTTGGGTTTGTAATCCCAAGTATCCAGATGGCTTGGCCCACCGCTCATGAACAAATAGATCACATGCTTAGCCTTGGCGGTGTGGTGCAGTCCGCCGTTCCCGGCACCCACGGCGCCGAGCGCGTTTCCTCCCCAAAGGTTCGCCAACGCAGCCGTTCCGAGCCCCAGCGCAGAACGTCCAAAGAAGTGGCGCCGCGTCATTAATAATTCATGCTCTCGTAGTGGATTCATCGTGCTTCCCTAGCTTCAGATTCTTAGTAAAGGAGGATGGAAACGTCGCTGGCCAAGACCGTCGCCGCAACTTGTGTCCAGGCGGCGTGCTCCGCCAAATTGAGATTCTCGTCGCGCTCCAACTCTCCGGTTGAAAGCAGCGACGTGGCATCATCCGGTGCGTTGAGATACCGCTGTTGCATCTGCTCCAAGAGATCTTCGCAGACCAAGCGTTCCTGCGGCAGAGGCGACCGACTCGCAAGGAGCGAAAACAGAAGCTCCAAGCGCGTCTCATTGTCACTTCGTTCCCGGAGCAGCCGTTCGCCCAACATACGGGCCATCTCAATCCGTTGAGTCTCATTCAAGAGCCCCAAGGACTGAAGCGGCGTGTTCGTGCGCGAGCGTCGAACACAACTTGATTCCCGGCTCGGTGCGTCAAAGAGTGTCATCATGGGATGCGGGCTCGTGCGTTTCCAGTAGACGTAGAGGCTCCGCCGATACAGGCGTCGGCCCGTGTCTTGGACATATTGTTTCGTGTTGCTAGCCGGATGAGCCAGAGCCATCCACAAACCGGAAGGTTGATAAGGCTTCACGCCTTCCCCGCCCATGTGAGGGTCCAACACGCCCGCAGCCCAAAGGCCCAAGTCCCGCAGAACTTCGGCATCGAGGCGGTAACTGGGCCCTCGTGCGAACAGTCGGTTCTCGGGATCTTTGACAGCGTCACGCCACTGGGAGCTCTGCCGGAAGGTCCGACTATTCACCATCAAACGGATCATATCCTTGAGATCCCAACCCCGGTCCTGCCACTCCACGGCCAGCCAATCTAAAAGTTCCGGATGGGTCGGATATTGTCCCTGAAGGCCGAAGTCCTCCGGACTCCGCACCAGCCCCACACCAAACACCCGCTGCCAGACTCGATTGATCAGGACTCTGGATACCACCGGATGCTCGCGATCGGTCAACCACTGAGCGAGGCCCAGGCGATTCTTGGGAGCATCTGCAGGCATTGCTCCCATTACGTTCAGTACCCCAGGAGTTAAAGCCTCTCCTGTTGGCAGATTGTACTCTCCTCGCCGAAGCACTTTGGTTTCCCTCGGCTGGTCCAAATCCCGGGCGACAAGGCTCGTCGTGAGATTTGCCGCGTTGGCGAAGAAGCGTTGAGCCAAGCTTCCAGCCTCCATCGATAGCTGCTGTTGCCCAAAAGGGCCCTGAGTATCTGCCAACAAGAGTAAGCGATCAGCGGCGTTTACCGCCGCAAAGCTCTTCGCTTTGGTTAGTTGTTCCCAAGGACTTTTTAGGCGAACCTCGATATCACCCGCCCGCGACGAGCCGGCAATCGTCAACTGCACGCGGTGTTTCCCTTCGGTAACGCGTAGCGGCACCAGGTGTTCCTGCTGTTCGATGCTCGTTGAGGGAACCAGGGCCAAGGGTTTTCCATCTATTTCAACGCGGGAAGCTTCTCCCCCAAGAAAAGTGAGCCAGAGAAGCTGGTCCGCGGGCGCTTCCAGCTCAAAACTAAGATACAGGGCCTCGCCTCGCTTCGGCAGAGCTTGACGCCTTGCCTTCCCGGGCAAGCCCCGGACAGATTTCCAGTCCTCATCGGCCGGAACAGCCACATTCAGCCCTAAACTCGGCGTCTTCTTCCATTCACTCGTTTTCCACCCCGTAAGAGGTTCCGCATACTTAAGAAGCCCCTCATCACCGCCAGCAGATTCGATCGACGCTCGAGCCAGCAAGCGGTCACGGGTGATCAAGAGTTGCTCCCAGTCCGACCACGCAGCAGGGTCCTTGGGTATCTTAACGGTGGGCCCGTATTCATAAGCATTCCCATCCATTGAGCTCTCAGAGGTGCTGTTGAAGAAGGCGAACAATCGGTAGTACTCCGTCTGGGTAATCGGATCGTACTTGTGCGTGTGGCATCGGGCACAAGTCATCGTCATTCCCAGGAAGACCGTTCCCAGCGTTTCCGTTCGGTCAAAATTGTTCTTGGCCTGAAACTCCAACGGAATCGCACCACCCTCAGAGGTAGTGGGGTTCATTCGCACATACCCGGTTGCCAAGGTCTGTTCCAGAGAGGGATCCGGCAACAAATCCCCCGCTAACTGCCAAGTGATAAACTCATCAAATGGAAGGTTGTCATTGAAGGCTTTGACCACCCAATCCCGGTAAGGATAAATCCCTCTCCGATTGTCGAGATGCAATCCGTGGGTATCTCCGTAGCGCACAGCGTCCAACCAATAGCGGGCCTGGTGTTCGCCGTACTTGGGATTCGAAAGCATTGCCTCAACCAGGCGCTCATAGGCATCCGGCGCATCGTCCGCGAGGAATCCAGCCAACTGGTCTGGCTCAGGGGGCAAACCCGTCAGCACGAGCGCAAGTCTGCGGGCCAAGGTGGCTTTGTCCGCTTCTGGACCAAAGTCGACGCCGGCATCTCGCATCTGAGCCTGGATAAAGCCATCAATCTCATTCTGGCCTTCCCCGTCTGCCTGAGGAGGCAGCCCCTTGACCGGAGGAACAAAGGCCCAGTGTTTGGCATAGTCTCCACCGTTCCGGATCCAGGCACTTAAGAGCTCTCTCTCGTCCGACGTGAGTTGCTTCTCCGCATCCTCGGGCGGCATCGGATCGTCCGCATCATGAATCCGCACCAGAACCTCGCTTTTCTCCGGATCATCTGGATCAATTCCCCGATAGCCTCCGCGATCTTCCGTCGCCGCCTCCAACGAGTCGAGGCGAAGAAAGTCCTCCTTGCGCGTGTCCGGTCCGTGACAGACAAAACACTTATCAGAGAGAATCGGAAGGATTTGGCGCGCAAAATCAATCTCCTTTGCGCCCTTCGCTTCCTCAGCAGCAAACAGCGCCGTTGACGCCATTGCGAGGCCAGAAAAAAGCCCTCCAAACTTAGCCACTCGCGTCTCGCCAGAGCGGGAATTCCAATTGGGTGTTCGCCTTTCCATCATGCTTCAATTCCGTGATTCACAGGAACCCATGCAGCATGTGGCATAGATTGGAAAAACTGAAGACCTAACTTTTAAGCCGAAACAGTGATTGCGAAGAGACGGTTTCAGGTTCAATACACCGGATGTTGTCGGCCCAGTGAAGAATCCTCACGGATTCCAGCGTATTCAATCTCAAACCGGAGAAGCTAGGACTCCGAACTGAGTAGCGTTTCCCGCAATGAGAGGAGCTCTCGTCTGCGCCCTTCGAGATCGTCTCTCACGACCTTCTGCTGCGACCGCGTCTCCACCACATAGGCCACCCCCATAAAGCAGCCGAAGGGAATGATCCCCCACTCCGGAATGCCAGAAAGCCTGAAAACCACCCAAACAAAAAGAAATGCTCCAATGTAGGGCGGCAGAAACCCCAGCCAAAGATGCCTCCTTGCTTCGATCTCGAAACCCACTTGCTCAAGATCCCGCTCGAGCTCATCTCGCATCGACGAAGTGTATCCTACTTGCTCCTGCTGTCTACGCTGGCGCTGGCGACTGAAATAGACTGAGCCCGCAAAATACACCCATCCCGTCGCGGCAACAAACAGCGCCACGGTATCCCAGCGCGATGGGAGATCGCGCAAAAGGCCGCTGAAAATCGCCCCCAGCATGGCCAAGATGACCAAAATGACAAACGAGCTGCTAGCGTAAGTCTGAAAGACCTGCCAGTAGATAAAGCGCTGCAGTTTTTCACTCTTCTCACGCAATAGGCCATGCAGTGCTTGCTCATTGATCGCATAGTGAGATTCTTGACTCTCAGAATCCCAAATCACCTTCAATTGATCAAAATTCATACCACGGACTCCATCTCAAGTTTCTCGGAAAGCTGTTTCTTGATGCGACTGACTTTGACCCCCACGTGATTCTCGGTGATCCCCAGAGTTTCAGCGATCTCTCGATAGCTATAACCGTCCAGCATCAAAAGGGTCAGAGATCGATCAATCTCATTCAACTGACCAATCTGTTCGAAGAGCCAATTCAGCTGCCCATTACTCTGTTTCAAGGGCTTCAGCAAGGTGGGCTCAAACTCCTCAACAACCTCAATCCGTTCGCGATAACGACGTTCCTTCTTCGACCAGGCCATCGCCGAGTAAAGCGCTACCCGATAGATCCAGGTTGAAGCCTTGGCATCGCGCCGAAACTTTGGGATCGAATGCCAGACCTGAGTAGCGATCTCCTGGAACAAGTCATCCTGATCGTGGGGAGTGAAAGCATACGAACGAACAACCTTGAAGAAGAGCCCCCGGTGGGTCTCTAACCAGTCGTCGAAGATTCGTTTTTGCTCCCGGGCGTTCACGGTTCAAATTAACTACTCACCTCAACCAGTGAGCCAGACTCTGCCTTTTCTTACAAAAAAGTGAAAACTCCGAGCGCATGGTCGGTGGCATGCAAGGAATCATGCAAGACTGTGGAGGCAAGAGTCGCCAGAAAAAGCCAACTGAGCAGATCAAGAATCGAATCCATTTACAGACCGCCAAAACAAGCAAAACATCAATACTTCAGCAAAAAACGCCTTTGTAAGTTTAATTTTAAATACTCATTCAAAATATTTTTTTAAACTCATATAAAGAAACTACACACGAAATTATCATTCAAAAAGACGGCAACTCAGACCGGCAAACCAGATCTCAAATGATCTCAAGGCTCCCGAGATCAGGCGGAAGCTTTCCCTGGGGGCCGGCAAAAACCCCGGATTCAGTAGACTGTGAAAATCATTCATCACAGACAGAAGAGAGATGATTCCCAGAATCCCCTAAAGCCCCATAAAAGGCTTTCATTGCCCCTGGATATCCTTTAAACGATACCGAAAATTCGAATTTTACTATGCCAATAGCCACTCCAAAGCAATTCGCTGACATGTTGGAATCCGCCCAAAAGGGAGGATACGCATACCCCGCCATCAACTGTTCGAACCTCAGCACGCTGAATGCAGCGATGAAGGGATTCGCCGACAATAAATCTGACGGAATCATCCAGTTCTCCACCGGAGCCGGCCAATTCGCCTCCGGATTGAACAACAAAGACGCCGTCAAAGGGGTGCTCGTCCTGGCAGAGGCAGCTCACGCCTTGGCAGAACAATACAATGTCCTGATCGCGCTGAATACCGACCATTGCCAGCCGGACAAGGCTGAAGGCTTTCTCGATCCCCTACTGGAAGCAACCGCTGCACGTCGTGCCCGCGGAGAAAACAATCTCTTCCAAAACCACATGCTCGACGCCTCAATCCTTCCTCTAGAGGAAAATATGGCCATCTCGCAGAAATACCTCAAGAAATGCGCTGAACTCGACATCATTCTCGAAGTTGAAGCCGGCGTCGTCGGTGGAGAAGAAGATGGTGCTGCCGGCACCGAGGACACGCCAGAGGAGCACCTCTACACGACCCCTGAGGACATGGTCGCGGTCCACGAAGCTTTGGCCAGTATCGGCCGTTTCACCTTCGCTGCCACCTTCGGCAACGTGCACGGTCACTACAAGCCAGGCGCCGTGAAGCTTCGCCCAGAAATCCTCAAACAGGGCCAAGCTGCTGTCCAAGCCAAATACGGTGATGACGCCGAATTCGACCTCGTCTTCCACGGGGGCTCCGGCAGTCTTCTCGAAGAAATCCGCGAGACCTTGGATTACGGTGTGATCAAAATGAACGTCGACACCGACACCCAATACGCTTTCACCCGCCCAGTCGCCAACCACATTATCTCGAACTTCGAGGGTGTGCTCAAGATCGACGGTGAGATCGGCAACAAGAAGCACTACGATCCCCGCAGCTACCTAAAACGCGGTGAGGAGAACATGGCTGCTCGCGTTGGCCAAGCCTGTGACGACCTCCTTTCGTCTGGCAAGTCTATCCTGTAATTGTGTAATTGAATCGCACTCGGCGGTCCTTCACAACACGTAGGATCCGACCAAGAATCACTGAGAACGGCAACGAGGGCTTCCCTGTTGCCGTTCTCTTTTTTGCCCCTTTCATCGGGGCAGATCGCACAAAGCCAGGTCCCAGAGATTCTGGCGCGGCCAGGCCAACCAATCCCCACCTCCAACGGAGTGGAGTTTCTTCAGGCAACCTTCCGCAATCGCGGCAACGGATTGCAAACTGAAACGGTTCCCAGTAACGTTCCTAAATGTTGAGCAACATCGCCCAAACGACTTCTCGGCTCCGGCCCTCCCTCTTCCTCGCGGTGATCCTGCTATTCGCTGGCTCTCTAGATGCAGACGAAGCCTCAGTCCCCCCTCCACTGAGCCTTGCCGGGCAGAGCGTCACACCGCACATCCAATCTTCGATGATGCGCTATCGCCAACCAATCAATCCAGAACTCGGGGCTCGAGTGGAACTCTTCCTTAGAAACGATGGAGAAAAGGCCATCAGTCTCTCGGATAAGACCTCCATCCGCTTCGATGGAAACACACCCCAAGAGCTCATCGACCAGAACCAGTGGGCATGGCATGACACCGTCGCCTCTCGGGGTAGTTCAGCAACACGCATCCCACCCGGCGCCCTGCTGGCATGGCGACTCAACACGATGGGAAACAAATGGGGGACGAATACCGGACATCAAATCGACATCGCAGGACAGTCTATTCCCCTCAGTTTCGATCGCCCCACGACTTGGCTATCCGCCATCACCTTCCTCAGTTCAGGGGATCAATTACAGCCCGACACGATCGTCGTTCATGTCGCCAATGATGGCTCCCAACCCATCCGCTTGATTCGGTGTCGCCTCTGGCTCCCACGACCGCAGGAGTCGGTTCAAGTGTTCTACCCCGGAGACTGGCAATCCCATCTCCAGTGGTTCGGAAATGATGGCCTCGTGCCACCAAAAGAACGGAATGGATTTCAACTCAAGCTCGGGCCCCTTCCGCTGACCTACACAGTCGTCGAAGTGGAATACGACACCGGCAAGGGCAAACCTGAATCACTCTGGGCGCAGCTCCGAATCAAACGGGAAGTTTTCGATATCAGCGGCGGTTGGATCGACTCTAAAGGCAAACTTGCAACCGAGACCTTGCTCAAGACTTACAAGCGAATGCATCTGAATACGGGGCACTTCGGCGAAGTCAGCGGTTACACCGACAATCCGGTGCTCTATGAGAAGTATCCCCTGAAGCGCTTCAACAAGCTGGAGAATCTCGAACGCTACGACCGAGATGAAATGCTTCCTCAAATTCACGCGGTCGAGTTTCTGGGAGAACCTCAATACGGTGGCGGCACCCCAGTGCCACCGCAAAAGGTCTGGGAAGCCTTCGTTCCCTATCACAAAAGCCGACTGCCCACCACGGTCACGCATAGTGAAGAACGGATTTGGCGCTACTACGCAGGCCTCTCGGACTATCCCCACTATGACGCCTACCGAATCACGGCTCCGGCAGCCGATGCGTGGAGCCGCTACGACCGATGGGGTGGCGAGAAGATTCGTTGGGCAGCACCGCTCGAAACGATTGGCGAAATGACCCGGAGTCTCCGAGAGCTGAATCGCCCCCGCCCGATCGCCTACTGGTCTCAAGGGGCTCATTCGTGGCGATCCTGGAGCCGGAAGCGAGGCTCACCAACTCCTGCCGAGCTTCGCTCCCAAGCCTATCATGCCCTGGGCCAAAGAATCACTTCTCTCTACTGGTTCAATCTGAGTCTTGAATCCCTCCTCCGATACCCAGACCTCATCAACCCCATCACCCGGGTCAATCGCGAGATCCTCATGTTGGAGCCCTTTCTTCTTGAGGGAGACGCCTACAACTTTGAATCCGTCGACGGATTCGACTTGAGCTCCGTCACCGGACCTCGTGGGGGACTGCTCTTCATCAATGACATTGGCTATGAGGCTCGGGACAAAGAACTTCGATTCAGCCCCCGAAAGACCAGCTCCAGGTTCCGTCTTCCGGTCTACCTTAGGGGCGCCCGCGAGATTCTCAAGTTAGGGGCCAACGGCGTTGAAGATGTGGACGCTTCGTTCGATTCCGCGTCGGTCACCATTCATGACACGGTCGAGATCGCTGGCCTCTATATCCTAACAAGAGATCCCGCGTATCAAACCGCACTCTCCACAAAATGGAAGCGGCTACTCGAAGAAGAGGCACGTTACGAGTTCGATCCGGGCAATCGCTCAGAAGATCTAGCCAAACTCAAGTCGCTGGCGACGGAGCCTTAATCCGCACCCCGCTCTCTTGCGGGCGATGAAAGACCAAACCATTTGCTCCTCCCATCAGTTTCGATCGGAGGAACAAGCACCGAGCCTATCGGTTGCGGCCCTACTCGCCGCTATTCTTGAAATTCGCTCAGAGCGGCCCCCAACTCCCTGAGTCGAGGCTCCAGAAAAGCCTTCAACCGGTGGAACATTGCCGCTCCCGCAATCAAGACGAGCACGAAGATCAAGACCAGCCCGCCGGCCGCGTTGTTCATGGTCTCATATCCCGTGCTGACAGATTGCCACTTGGCCAACGCGGCCAGTGATAGGATTCCAGAAAACGCCAGCGGTAAACGCCAGCGGATGTCCTGTATTTCCTGCCTCGTGCCCTGCATCAACTGCTTGATACAAGCCGCCGGATCATGGGTCAGCGATGCCAACGCCCGTCGATGCCGAAAGTATTGCCGGAGACCGACGCCCGCAAAACCAATCGTTACGAAACTAATCAGGAGGTCCACCCCGGAATTGGAGAGCGTGATCTCGGCGTCCGTAAGGAGGCGATGCACCTTTAATCCCGCTCCTAAGATGGTGACAACGAAAGCGATCCACAAAGCGGCCACAAGTGCTCGAGACGACGTCCGCGCCTTTCGTGTCCAGTACTGAAAGCGCTCAGATCGGGTGTCATCCACCTTCTGTTCCCGCCAGACCGTTTCCATCTCATCGATACTCATATTCGTTTTCCTTTCAATTTTTGGCTTAGTTTCGTTTTGATTCTGGAGAGTCGAACGCCGACATTGCTGACGCTCATCCCCAAGGTTTCAGCGATTTCTTCATATTGAAAACCGTCTAGATACAGGAGCACGAGCGAACGCTCTGCGCGATTGAGGGTCCGAATGCCCTCATAGACCATCGCAAGCCTGGGATCAGATTTCTGCGAGTGGGCATCGAGACCAGCCTCCTCGGCAAAGCGAGCCACCTTGTTCTCATAAGATTTCCGGGACCGTTGCCAGGAGAGTGCTCGATTTAACGCAACCCGATAACAGTAGGTAGAGGCCTTACTCTTCCCATCGAAGGAGGGAACGCTCTTCCAGAGAGTCAATCGGATTTCCTGAGCCAGATCCTGCTGCTCAGCCTCCGAATCCGCGAAGAGACGAGCCACCTTGTAGACGATCCCCTGATGATCCCTCATCCACTGTCCGAAGACCTCATCCTGTTTCTCAGCTGTCATCAACTGCCCTATAAGGCGCAACCCAGAGTGGTTTTCTTACAAGAATCCCAATTATTTTTTCACCCTTAGGATCACCGGGGGAGCGGCCCCACTCCTAGAAGCCCAGCACATTACCTCAATCCCCGAGGGAGGTTGTAAATCTCAAATCGTGAGGCAAATATGTCCTCAGTCCCGCAGAGTTGCAATGCATCCCGACTGCATTGCAACTTCAAGAATGCAGGGCTTAAACCGACTAGCCGAAACCTAGAATCCGAGCCCGGCATCCCCAATATAGGGCCTATTCTGGCTTCTTCTCGGTTTCCACCCAAAAAGCTGGGGCATTCTCGCGTTCGACCTGCATTGGCACCAAATGTGCATACTACCAAGTATCCTGAAGGGAGGATATGGAGGATTGATGAGAGACCATACACTGGCATTTGAGCGGGTATTCTGCGGAACAGAAAAAATCTCTGAGCGAGATTTCTGCCCTCGTTTGCTCGTAAAGTCGGCGCGATGGCATGCGCGTCCCTTTCTTCGGCTGATGATTGCCTATTCTCCGTCGCTTCTCACCGAAGACTTCAATCGCCTGGACCGTCTCAGAAAGGTTCAAACCAGGCATGAGTTTTCAGCTGAGATGATGTCTGTCGATCGCTACAACAAGAACGAACTACCAAACTGGCGACGAGCCCTAGGCTTGAGAAGCTCCATCACAAACCTGGCCCAGCTGTCAGTCCTTCTGCGCCTCGCGTCACGCGCATAGAGAACTGAGCGGTGACCGATCAGAGCTGCTCTTCTCTGTCGGCCTCGTTGTCGGGGCTCGAGTTGCTCCTGTCCATTCGCGATCACCTGACGGCGACAGTGATCTCCGCGCTGCCTCCAGAAAACCACAACTTCCAGATCAGTTCGATCTGAACCCGGCGACCCTATCGGGTCCTGCAATCCTCAGTATCTCTTCAACAGAGGGTACTGGCATCGCGTTGAGTTGGGAGGGACAGGGAGTGCTTCAGTCCAGCGGAAATGTCAGCGCCGGATGGAAAGATGTCCCCGACGCGAGCAACCCGCTTGCAATCGAGGCAACGGGCGACCAACGGTTCTTCCGCTAGCGCCAGTAGGCCAATAGGCCATATCCATCCGTTAGCGTTTCGCAGAACGAGCACTGGGCTGCCAGTGCTCGTTTTTCATTAAGTCTAGCGCGAACCTATGGCTCGGCCAGGTATGGGAATGATAGCTAGAGAGAGTTTTGGTGCCGTCAGTCTGGCCGGGTCGCTCTTTCTTGCATCCAGAAAACGTCTCGATTGTTTGGAGACGGAATGTTCAACGGGATCTCCCGACCGCGGGTTAAGGTCGGCATCGTGCGGGGATCCACCCATTTCTTGATCTCGGAGTGCCCGTCCGCAAAGGAGAATCCGCCGGCTGCGTTGTGGTAGGATGCGGGATAGTCAATGATTCGATGCTGAGCACCGTTGTCAGGCCAACCTCCCATATCGACGACAAAGGTGCCATCATTGATGCTATCTTCGCGCTCATCAAGGAACACAAAAGTATTCGACGGACCGGGATCCACAAAGCCATCTATCTTGAAGAACTTTCTCCACCCACGGCCATTCTCCCCTCGAGCCGATCCCCAGCCCGGGCCGTTGATCCACATGTTCATTGCCATGCTTCTCACGCGGGGGATGCGGGTGCCACCGACAACACAAGCGCTCTTGTCTGCAGGGCACTTGAACACGGTCACGGCATTCAAGTAGGGCCAAAGTGGGCTATCTTTTATGCTCGTCGGGGCATCAGGATCGTGGTCATCCGGACCACTACAAGGGAGTCTAAGGTTCCCTCCCCCCGTCCATTCCGGTCCCTTCAGCCAGGCCTGGTTCGAAGAGGCTGGGAGATTCCCGTCATTATCTTCGGCGTACATGATCCACCCCAAGGTCAATTGCTTGTGGTTGTTCATGCAAAAGATTCCATGCGCCTTCTGCTTGGCCTTGCCCAGAGCTGGCAGCAACATTCCGGCAAGGATGGCAATGATGGCGATCACGACCAGGAGTTCGATGAGCGTGAAGCCCGTCGATCCTACACGCGATTTCTCAGAAGGCGTCGTTGTCCGTTTCTTACTGGTTTCGTGGTGCTTCGTGATCATTCCGCTATTGGTATCTCCTTTTTCCAAGCAAGTTGCGATTCTTTTTTAAGGTCGGAATCAAGCAGAATGGTCTTGGATCGCTCGATTTCAATCAACCGCCCCAATAAGCTTCATTCGACAAGCGAAAGCGCTTCTACCCAGATCGGCCCTTTCCCCACTTCATACTGACCTATCCTTTGTAGTGCCCCGGACGCCTCAATTAGATAGGCCCCAAGCCGGTTGTCTCCTTGGCCTGCGACATACAAAAACTTGCCTAGCTTATCGATGGTGAACGACCGGGGAATTCGCTCGCAAGGATTATGGCCCAGAAGCGTTAGATGGCCCGTCTGAGAATGGACACTGAATCCAACAATGCTGTCCTGCCCGGTCGGTGCCCCTCTTACCGTAGTATCGCGGTTTGACACAAAGAGAAACTGGGCATCGGGGGTCAGGTGAAGATCCGCGGTCGTGATGCGGCCCTGAAATCCGTCCGGCTGAGTCACCAGATTCTGATCAGGCCTGAGCAGTCCCTGTTCGGTATCCCATTGCCAGACCCCCACCCCTGGTTTCTCACGCTCGTTTGTCGTGTAAGCAACGGATAGATTCGGATGGAAAATCAAATGTCGTGGCTGCTGGGCCTCGGCACTCCCGGTGGGGCCACTGATGTATGAAGGGTCGCGCGGTTCCAGAGTGCCCACCTGGGCGGTGAAATGATTGATGAAAACCTTATTCGGTCCCGTCGCAGGAACGAGCAACCAATGATTGTCCGGCGAGAAGACGGCGCTATGTGCGTTCCGTTCGAGTGTCAATTCTTCAAGTGTCTCGCCTCGATAGATCGGATCCATTCTCCAAATTGACGCCTTGCCTGGGCCATAGTGGCTCCCAGCCAAGAACTCACCATTGTTGTCTGTCATAAGGTAGCCCGGACGTAGATTAACGGCTGCACGGTTGAGGAGCTTCAGCTCGCCTCCCTTTTCGATGCCCAGAGTCGCAATGGCTGGCTTGCCTGCTCCGGGCATCGTGGCGGCGGCATACAAGAGTTTGCGATTGGGCGCAAACGTGAAGGGCCCAACCCGATCGAGGTGGAGCTCCTGCCGGAGGGAAAGCTCGCCCGTTTCTTTGTCGATGTCGAATACGGTGAGCTGGCCTCCCGCGGCTAGATACAGTCGTTGCTCCGAGTCTCGGGGATCTCCGTCTCGTGGCGCCGGATCTGGATTGGGCATTTCATTCAACACACCTGCTAGGTGACGCCGTACCTGACGAGTCGCATCCGTGTCGTTCTCCACCAAGATCGGATGCTGCTCAAGCTTGTCATTGCCGACATCGTAAAGCTTTCCGTTCCCGTAGAGTTTATATCGCCGATCACGCGCAAACCGAATCTTCCGGAACTGATCTTTATCCCAGCCCGGCCGGGGATCGTAATGACAAAAGACCCAAGGCCGAAGGGTATTGAAATCACCAAACAATTGGGGAAAGAAGCTAATGCCATCGAGACCAGCATCCGACGAAATCGGCTGCTGCGTGGCTTCCATCAAGGTGGGTAAAAAATCCGTCGAGTCCACGAGATTCTCATTCAGTCCCGGCTGAATCTTACCGGTCCAGCGGACAAGCAAGGGCACGTGCGTTCCCGCGTCCGTTGTTCGCCCCTTTCCTCCTCTGACCGGGCCCGCGTTTGTTTGTGAGACAATCTTCTGATGCGTGCCATTGTCACTGTAGAAGATCACCAAGGTTTCTCTTCCGAGCCCCAAGTCATCAACCTGACGGACGATTCGCCCCACACACTTGTCCATATACTCAACCATATCCGGAAAGTGCGTCACGTTTTCCGTCGATCGATTCTCTTCGTCTGACCAAGACTCACTATCCGGTGTCGGCACAAAGGGACGATGCGGGAGGGCCATCGCGTAGTAAACGAAGAATGGATCTTCGTCATCCTTCTTGCGCTCAATAAAATCGTTGATGAATGCCACCCAATGATCGGGGCCATACTTTCCCTTCAGATCCTTCAACAGTTTTCCGTTTTCATACATCGTAGGATCGGCAAAGCGGGAGCCCTTGTCTTCGGAATGCCAAGAATGAAACAGGCTATACTCATCAAACCCTGCATCGGTCACCCGCATCCCTTTCCCTCGACGCAAATGCGATCCGGGATAACTGGGCGGGTCGTAGCTCTGAAGCTGCCATTTGCCGGCAATGCAGGTGCTGTAGCCAGCCCCCTTCATGTAGTGACCAATCGTTTTGGCACTCGGATCAAGGACGCCGAAATAGAGCCAGTTCCGATTGTTGTACAAGCCCGTCATGAGCTGAACGCGCGTGTTGGTGCACAGAGGCTGTGCGTAGGCATGCGTGAACCGAACTCCCTCGGCAGCCAAGCGATCAATCGCCGGGGTTTCATAGCTGGTTCCGCCGTAACTACCGATCCCCTCCACCCCAATGTCATCGGCCATGATCAGAATGATATTGGGCCGTTCACTCGCGTGCATCGCGGTGAACGAAACCGCTAGGGCTGAAAAAAAACACAGTAATGTTCGTCGAATAGATCTGTTCATTTCTTTACCCCGTGGAATCGATGACGGAGAGACGCCCTACGAACTAGGAACTTGAGCCATGAATCTCACGTCTTAATGCCTTTCAGGAGAAAGTGAATCGTGCCTCGAAGCGACTGCGGAATACCAGAACTATCTGGGATTCTGTCGTCCGAAGAATCTCGTCACTGGCGTGCAGTGGAATGGGAGTCCAAAGTCGCCCACGGTCTTCGCCCTCTCTCTGTGTCTCGGCCCGCTTGCCCGCGTGCGTCATTCAATCCGGGATCGGTTCGAGAGGATCAATATCCTCACCTTCCCAATTGGCCTTGCCGTTCTCGTAGATCAAGAGTCGACGAGCACTTCCTTTCACCGGCTCCTTGTTCACCCTTGGCAATCGCTCCCTTAGAGATGCCTTCAAAGAGGTAAAGCTCGGCTCTGCTGCCAGGTTCTTGAACTCATCCGGATCTCGGACCATGTCGTAGAGTTCCTCAGATCCGTCCGCATACTGAATATAGCGCCACTCTTCAGTGCGAACTGTGTGATTGTTCCGGTTATGAGTGGTGATTGCAGGCCTCGCTCGAGGGGCATTGCTGTCATTCAGTAGAGGCACCAAACTGACTCCCTCAAGGTGATCCGGGAGACCTAAGCCACATAGATCACTCAGCGTGGGATAGATATCCAGGAGTTCCACGGGCCGTTCACAAGACTGCCCCTCCTTGGATCCAGGCCCAGCGAAGATCAAGGGCACGCGAGTCGACCGATCCCACAGCGTATTTTTCCCCGTGATTTCCTTTTCGCCCAAGTGGTATCCGTGATCTGACCACAGAACAACGATGGTGTTTTCCTCGAGCCGATTTCGTTTCAACGCATCCAACAATCGGCCGACCTGGGCATCGATGAAACTAATGCTCGCCAGGTAGGCTTGAACAATTTTGAGCTGTTCACCTTGTTGCAGGAGGAACCTCTGTCGCGGCTCGGGAAGTTTCCAATGAAGATACCAACTGAATCGAGGTGTATCGGACCGATCGTCTAAGAGCATCCTCGGAAGTTTGATTTGATGTTCGGGGTAGAGATCAAACCACTTCTGCGTCGCAAACAAAGGCACGTGCGGCAGAGAAAATCCCACGGCCATAAAGAAGGGCTCATCCAACTTTTGATCAAGCTGCTCAACCGCCCAAGTCGCTCGTTTCCAGTCCTGGTGATCAGAGTCTTCAAAAGGATACACAGCCCAATCCATACCCCGACCACCGCGTGGCGTCACAACCCGTCTTTCAGATGGGCGCTTCCCCGGTTCCGGGCGGCCTACGACGTCAAACTCCCGCATCCCTGTGCTGTTCCAGTCCCGTCCATGGTAGATTTTCCCAACTGTATAGGTCTTGTATCCAGCCCTCGAAAAGTGCTGAGGCAGAGTTACAAGGTTTTTCAACTCATCCACCTTCCGAAACCAAGGAACCAAACCATACACGCCCGTGGTGGAGGGACGGAGGCCTGTCATTAGGCTGGTTCGAGAGGGATTGCAGATTGGCGCCTGACAATGGGCATTGAAAAAGACTGTTCCCCGTCTCGCCAATGAATCTATATGCGGCGTCTGAACTTGCGGGTGACCATTCAGACATCCGACCCAATCGTTGAGATCATCGATCGCAACAAACAGAACGTTTGGCTGCGCGCCGTGACTGATGCAGATGCTGGACATCAACAGTGTGAGGGCGATTCGAATGGGCTTCATCGTCACTAGTATGTTGGGCCGGGCCGCAGAAACAACTCCATTTCAAGTCTTCCAACGGCTTCGTGATCGATCTGATGGGCCAATTGTCTGAATCAGATTTCGTCCCGCCACGTTTGAGACTCACCGAGATCCGACCACCAACGTGCTTGACTAATCTGAACCGATCCGTCTAGCTCATGACATACGATCCCAGAAGCCAAGCATCCATACGCTTATAAACTTAGTAAGTCAGACCATGGACCAAGCTACTCTATCGAGCCAAACTCCAAGAAGACAGATCGCCGAACGACAATCCGGCTTCACTCTCATCGAACTGTTGGTTGTCATCGCCATCATCGCGATTCTGGCTTCCATGCTCCTGCCAGCCTTGGCTGGAGCCAAGGTCTCTGCCCGCAAAGTGTTGTGCATGAGCAATCAAAAACAGATCGCCCTCTCCACTCAAATGTATGGCGACGATTTCGAAGGAAACTTTCCAAAAGCGCTTGGCAACGACCATGCAGAATGGATTAAGACCATGATTCGTTCAGGCTATTTCTCGACTCTCAAAGTCTTTCACGACCCGGCTGAATCAGAGGGAGGACACAATTTCACAGACCTTCGAAG
Organism: uncultured Verrucomicrobiota bacterium; assembly: GCA_964342405.1. GTDB lineage: Bacteria > Verrucomicrobiota > Verrucomicrobiia > Limisphaerales > AAA164-E04 > UBA2970. The sequence goes on from CAYFGX010000070.1 coordinate 25,367, forward strand.
GTTTCGAATCCAGATGACAGGCCGCGACGAAGAAGCCATTCTGTCCTACGGCATCAATGAACGAATGGCAGGACCAGCCGGAATCAAGATGCCGAAGTTTCAGACCGTTCAAGATCCCACCCGCATTTTCTTCTTTGGATGTTCAACCTATTTCATTGCCCCGGATTGGGATCACGAACGGGTGTACAACGCAGGTGGACCTCATCCCATCGGCGCGACTCAGAACCGCCCAAAGAAACAGCACGCTCGACACGGTTCAGGAACCGGGTCTAGACCAGGCAGCGTCATTACCTACGTTTCGGGCAACGCGAGCTTCGAAACGCAGGAGTTCATCGAATTCGACCTCATGTGGTTCCCAGGAGATTCGCGTCGACCTGAGGGTGGGAACTGAAGTTAGAAATTAGAAGATAGAAGTTAGAAGTTAGAGGTTGGGTTCGTTTGGTTTGGGGTGGGTGAATGGCCGCGAGTTTCCCATTTCTCAATTCTGATTTCTAATTTCTAACTTCTAATACCGCATCCGGAAGTCATTCTGCCCCGATTGATCCCGTCCCCGCATGAGATAGACGGTTCGGTTCGACATGACCAAAGGGCCTTCGCGCTCAAAACGAGTCTCGCTCTCGTGACAGTAAACTGACGATGTTGGCATGTACCTCAAGGTCATTCCACGTCGGGAATGTTCCGAAACATTCGCCTCGGACCCGTGGTACAGATACACATCATGAAGCGAGATCTCTCCGGGTTTCAGCGTGATGTCCACGGCATCAGATTCATTAAACTCCTCTCGATCCAGCTCCAGATTCAACGCGATGTTCGAGGCCTCACTTCGGTTGTGCTTGGCCAATCGTTGTGACTTGTGAGAACCAGGAATCACCCGCAAACAACCGTTTTCGGTCGTAGACGCGTCAATCGCAATCCAAACAGTGCAGGTCGCAAGCGGTTGAATCGGCCAATACTCTCCATCCTGATGCCACGGCGTCCGCGTTCCCACCTTGGCCGGTTTGGCGAAGAAACTGGAATTCCACAACGCGATATCGCCCCCGATCAACTGTTCAACCATATCCAAAATATCAGGCCGTCGAGCAACCGTTAGAAACCAAGTGTCATACGCGAGCACCGCCGAACAATAGTCACTGAACTCCGGGTGACGCTTGACGAGTCGAGCGTGCGCATCACGGATATCGTTTAGCGTGGTTTCATCCAACCGAAAGTCCGGTGTGACAAATCCGTCTCGATGATACTGTCGAATTTCCGAAGGGCTTAGCATGGATCCTTTGAATCCTAAGAAGGAAGCCGCATTTGCAGCAATCCCCAACTTCGATTTCCAATCTTAGAGGATCCGAATCACTAGATCATTGAGAGAGAGGAATTGAAGGCGCGCCCACCGATTGTAAAAGCCTCCGATGGTGACACCCTCGGTCCGATTGGCGATTGTCTTGTTTCATCGTCAAACGCCACTCACGTCCCTATGGTTTTCCCATGAACTTCATTCAACCTTTCATTAGCGTCCTTCTCCCGGTCGCCCTCATCGCCGCCCCACCTCAAGCGTCGCCCAAGCTGGGGGACACCGACTTCCCGCGCCCATCTCCCTCAGCACGGCATACCCAAAAGGTCGCGGACGTCAAAGCGCACGCCTATGATTTGGTTCTCATCGGTGATTCCATCACCCACACCATCGGCGAGTTCGACGGGAAGTATGCACCCAATAAAGAAATATGGGACAAACATCTTCGCCCTCTCAACGCGATCAATCTCGGCTACAGCGGGTATAGAACGGAACAGATTCTCTGGAATCTCCTCAACGGCGAACTGGAGTTTCCTCAGTCGCCAAAGGTCGCTATGCTCTTAATCGGCACAAACAATGCGGATGATCGACACTTCGAAACCGTTCACTCGGCACAAGAAATCTACGCCGGCACAAAAGCGATCGTGAATGCCATTCGCAATCGACACCCCACGACAAAAATCCTTGTTCTGAGGATCTTCCCAAGAGGAAGCGATCGAGAAATTGGAATGAGCCCACCCACCTTCAATTCCTCGACTCAATGTATCGAAACCTGCCGCAAGGCGGGCCAACTCTCGCAGCAACTTGCAGACGGCAAGCACGTCTTCTGCATGGATATCAACGCCCTCTTCCTCAATCCAGATGGAACCATCAACACGGATCTCATGTGGGATTTACTCCATCCCAGCCCAGCAGGAACAGAAGCCTGGATTCGAGCCGTTCTCCCAACTCTAAAACAACTCTTGAACGGTGAATCCCCACCAAAGCTCCAAACCGTGGTTCCTTGAAACCGCCCCAAGGAGAGTCTTGCGCACCGACGAACAAGCCCAGATACTTTTCGCTCCCGCACAAACAGCCACGACGAGCATTCAATCTCAAAATGTGAGCACCACCGGTCCTAACAATTGGGGACACCGAATCGGTGCCTGCTACCAGGGCCACAAAGTCGCACTGCCTACTCCAGCAATGAAACCGAATTCTCCTCACCTTGGTCAGTCACCGGGCCACGGCTGATAACCGTGTTACCGAGCGAGGATTTGGCGAGCACGATAGAATACTCCGTTTCATTCCGAATGTGAGAGTTCCGTCCAGTAACGACGATAGGACGCTTTGTCTTATCGACCGGACCGGGCGCTCGTCGAAACACAATCGTATGACCGTCTCCATTGATGTCCGCGATGTTATGATCTCCCATCGCATGAGGGGACGGTAAGATCGTCAGATCAATGTTCTGATTCGATCTTCCCAATCTAAAATCGCTCAAGGGGCCATAGGCGAAGTTTCCGCTCGAGCCCGTAATGGAGCCCCCTTTCGGCAGGTTAAAATTGGTCGATCCGCAATCGATTGCTTGGCAGTTCACAACCGTCGCAGCCCTCGCTAAATACAAACGAATCCCCCCTCGAGTCTTCCTGACAATCGAATTCTCAACCCTGACGCTACCCCCGCCCGTGTAGACGCGAATCCCATCCTCTGTGATCGTAAACATATGATCTCTCGGTATCGGAAGCTCAGGCTCGTTGCGACTTCCGGCAATACTGAATGGCATCTTGTAGTTGAATCGATACGGCAAGGAACGGGGATCGGTCTCACGGTACATGTCATTCGTTTCACGCACGGCACCCTCAACCAGACAATTCCTAATCACCGTGTTGTCGGCCGGACGTTGCATGAAAATCGCATGGCAAAAGGCCTTCTGATAGACCTCGACACTGTCCAGCAGCGTGTTCTTTGCCTTGATCACAATGCCACAATGTTTATCCAACTTAACCGAATGGTTCCTTCCGATCCCAAACATCGCACCATACCCGTAGGGATAAGACCCCCTTACGGTCATCTTGAATCCAATCAACCGATTATTATCTCCCGTGATTGAGACATTCGATCCACCACCTTTCGCAAGTCGTTTCCGATTTAGGTTGTATGCGGTAAAGTCAACGATCTCTTTCCTTCCGTCGTAATACAGATCCTCGAACTCGCCATTCCGGACGGTGTTCCCCTCTCCGGTGATGCTCAGCCGCCCTCTTCCAGCCTCACCCACGACCCAGGAAAAATAGGCCCCGGTTAGATCCACGATGTTGTTGCTGCCAGAGAGACGAAAGCTTCGATCCCCCATTTCGTAGTTCCCCGGCTTCATGACAATCTCTTGATCATTCCGCTGCAGAGCCACTCGTAGCTCGTTAACCGTCAGGACCTCCACAACCTTCCTTGCTTCAGCGGCCCTCAGAGACGAGAGACAGGAGAAAAGAACCAAACTAAACAACGCCGTCGCAATCAGCCTAAGATCACGCTCACATCGTCTGAACGATTTCAAGAAACGATAACAGCCCATATTGTATACTTCCATACTTCTTATCTTCTTGGTAAGATTCTAGATTAAATGAGAAATGAGAAATGAGAAATGAGAAAT
>CAYFGX010000071.1:0-28307 GCA_964342405.1 uncultured Verrucomicrobiota bacterium
GAGTAGGGGAGAGCCCCGATTTTTGGGCCGAGTACCAAAACTGGTCCAATTCTCTCCGTTCTCTCCGCTCTCCCGAGGTCCTAGAACAACAATTTTTTCTAACCCGGGGCCCAGACGATACCTAAAAACGAACTGTTACCTTTTGGGGGGCGAGTGGGAGGCCAGTCGATGTCGAAAACGAACCATCACGTGGGTTGCTGGTCAGAGAATAAAAGGAACTGCGGCATGAGTGGCCTTTTGCCTGTAGAATCAAACAACCAGGTCGGAATCGACATCGTCAGAACCCGCTTCTGTACATCTGAGGTCGGGCAAAAAAACGGAAATGCCGAGTGGGCATGGCGCAAAGCTCAATTCTGTCTAAGGTCCGTCCCGGTTTGGAACGTAGACAAGGTGCTACTTTAGATGTTCTCGTTTGTCCGGCGTACATTGAGAACGGTTTGAGATCGATAGAAACATTACAACTGCGATTTAGATTGTGCTCACATCACATTGAGCGACGAAGTTAATTTCGTGAGAAATGGGGGCGAAATACTGGAAACCGTTATTATTGGTCATTAGTCTGGTTTTGTACGACAACGGGTTATACGCTCAGGAGTGAAAGCCGGAGTTGAATCTGGATAGGGGACGGAAGTTGATGAGCTTCCCCTCAACAGAGTAGGTAAAACATGGAAGCAAGAGATTCGAGAATCTCTAGAATCACGTCTTGTGATCATGATGTTCGGTTGTGGGTGCCGAAAACCTCGTAGCGAGCCTAAAGCATTGATCCTGAAAGTGATAGCTGCCAGGCTGGCGGCGTGGTGGAAATAGGAAAATTGCTCCTAAACTGGATCCTTGCTTTTTTGAGATGTAGGGCGGATCTGGCTTTTGAAAACTTGGCGTTGCGGCACCAGGTCTCCATTCTTGAGAGGGGCGGCAAGAAACCCCGACCGAAGGAGAGCGATCGGCTCATTTGGATAACTCTATCCAAGGTGTGGGGAGGATGGCAGGAGGCGTTGCATTTGTTTCAGCCTAGAACTGTCGTGGGATGGAGTCGGAATGTGTTTTCAAGATGGTGGGCTTGGATTTCGAGGGCGAAGGGCGGACGACCCAAAATCGAGAGGGAACGGTTGAATTGATTCGGCAGATGTGGAATGAGAATCCGACTTGGGGTGCCCCTCGGATTCGAAGGGAACTGTTGAAGCTGGGGATTGAAGTATCGCAATCAACCGTTCAGAAATATCGGCCACGCAGGAAGGGACCGCGAGATCAGAAGTGGACGACATTCTTGCGGAACCACCTGGATTCAGTGGCTGCTGTAGATTTCTTTACGGTTCCGACAGTGACATGTCGAATGCTTTACGTGTTTGTGGTTCTGCATCATGACAGAAGGCGTGTGCTTCATTTCAGTGTCACGGATTCCCCGAGTGCGTTTTGGACGGGGCAGCAAATGGTGGAGGCATTTTCGTTTACGTCTCCTCCAAAATATCTTCTGAGAGACAACGATTGCATTTACGGAGAGCAGTTCTCAAAGCGAGTTGTAGGATTGGGCATGGAAGAAAAAAGAACAGCTGTTCGCTCGCCGTGGCAATCGCCCTATGTGGAGAGATTGATCGGAACGATTCGGCGAGAATGTTTGGATCATTTCATCATTTTCAATGAAGGGCAGCTTCACCGAATTCTGGCTCGCTACCTCGACTACTACAACCGAATCCGCCCACATAAGTCATTGGGAGATGATTCACCAGTTGGAAGATCGGTAGAGGAAGAAGGTGAGGTAGTTAGGGAGCCAATACTGGGAGGGCTTCACCACCAATACCTCCGAACGGCAGCCTAGTGAGCGAGGAACCATGGGGCAGGCCGAAGAGCGCGAATTGGAAAATGAGCAGCGAAATCCATTTCGGTTGATCTTGTTGTATCAGGTGGTACTGCGGCCGCTGAGGCTTGTTTGCATCGTGGCTGGATGCGTATTCATCGTAATCGGGAGATGGGGGCTGGGCGGTTGGCTATTGGGCATGGCTGGAGTCTTTACCCTTCAGTGGAAGTGGCTCCAGGAACAGATCGTGAATGAGTCATATGTTGGACCATTGCTGCCGCTGGACGATGAAGAAGAGCCGATCGATGCGCCTGAGGGTGTAGGGCATATGTCACAAGAAGAAGCCGAGATTCTTTGTGCGGCATTTTCGATCATCGGCTGGGTGATGGGTGTAACGACAGCCGTAGTCTTGCGACTTTACGTGTCGAAACTCTACGTATTGATTCCGGTAGGAATCTTTGCTGCGTTCATGTGGGGACGACTCGTAGGCTATCTGTTTACGATGTATTCGGTCTGGTTCGAAGGGGAATTGATCGAGTATCTCGAAGATAGGGAAGATTCATGAAAGTGTGTCAGCCTTCAAAACCTATTGGAAACGCATGACATGAGGTTTTCGGCACCCACAGGTCTATAGGATGAAATATAAACGCCTATTCGCCCGCTGATTTTGCAACTTTTTCAATGAGATCTGGAGCGATATAGAATCCTTCAGCTTCAAGCTTTTCAAAGATCGGTCTGCAAAGAGGAATGAGACCACGCTTCTTGGCTAATGCGAGAATTGCAAGCGTTCCTCTTAGTTTTACTCCGAATACGCCGGCACAGCGTCTACCGGCGGCGTCATCAATGACCGCTTCGAATTCACGATGGCGTTGACACCATGCTATGACTGAAGTCTCACCATTACCGAGATCCCAACTCAATAGTTCTCGGGGCGCATTGATGTCTTCCCTTATCATATCCCGTGCGCTGCCGGATGAAAGCCATTGCCGGGCAGGATCGGTTGAATTACCCGCGGATATTTCCAGCGCTACCGAACTCGGAATCACGATTTTTCCCAGGCCAGGTAACCAGTCGAGTTGATTGGCTTTTCCGAGAAGGATTAGAGGTGAGGCGTCGATTGCCCAGTGTTCAGTCACGGGCAAGTTCCTCGCTCAATTCCTCGGGCGTGGATTGGACTGCTGATACTTTGAACCGGCCTGTGGCCGAGAGAAATTCTTCTCGCGAGACCCCTGCTACCGAAGCTGCTTTGGCCTGAGATATCATGCCGACTTCGTACCACTTGATGGCAGCGGCAAGTTGCATTTCTTGAACGAATTCGGTCGGACTCACTCGCAACGCGCTAAACGCCGAATCTGGAACATCGATTTCTAGATGCATGTTGGGAACCTAGAATACAATGGTGCGGTTGTCACCTGTTGAGTTATTGGCAAACACAGGTGGTGGGCCATTGCCCGTGGTGTCGAAAAACTGGATTCGCGTCGTTCTTAAGGGTTTTCAGGTTGATTTGGGAGATTCATTGATCGATTCGCCGATACGGCGGGGCTGGATCAGCACAGTTCGCCTTTATGTTCATTGAAAGTGGAATCGCTGATACTTACGCCGCTTTGGATCCGTAGTAGTTGAGCAAGCCGCCGAGTCTCGAATTCGGGGCCGACGCACGGTTCTCGGAATTCTGGAAACTGGGATTGATGATCTTGCTCTGAATTCCTTGGTGATTTCGTTCCGAGTGATAGTGCTCAAGATACTCGTTGATAACGAATCTGAGCATGTCTTCAGAGAAAAACACAAGTCGATTGAGGCACTCATGCTTGATCGATTTGACGAATCTTTCGGCAAAGGCATTAAGGTTGGGAGAGCGCCGTGGTAGGCGTATTGACTCAACTCCGCTTGTTGAAAGGATGGCTCTGAATTCTTGAGTGAAGAGGGGATCGCGGTCGTGGATGAGGAGTCTGTAATCGTTCAGAAATCCATCACATGCATCGGAGAGATTGCGGGCGATCTGTTCCATCCAAGGGCCTTTTCCTCTCTCGCATATACCCGCGACGTGAACTTCTCGCGTAGCCAGACGAATGACAAAGAGGACCTGGTAACGGATGATCCCGTGAGGCGTAAATGCTTCGACTGTAAAAAAGTCAGTCGCCGCGAGGACGCTCCAATGCTGTTTGAGGAATGAAGCCCAAGTGGTTCGTTCTCCCCGCTCCGGCGCTGGTTCAATTCCGTGGTCTTTGAGAATGTTGGCGACAGTGTCTCGACTAAGCTCATGGCCGAGTTTGTTGATTGCATCACGAATGCGTGTGTAGCCCCAAGTCTCATTCTCCTTGGCCATGAGTACAGCGAGTTCGGTAATCTCTTCTTTTGTTGAGGGCCTTCCGGTAGAGCGACGATTGGCAGAGTCGTATCTGCTGCCAGCAAGTTTACGCAACCAAGCTCGAAGAGTGTGTGGCGTAGCAAGGTTAGCGATTTCTTTCTTTGAGACTGCTAAACCGGATCTTCTTGGCTTTGACGGCCAGGCGCCGACGTTGGCGGTCGGTGAATCTGGGCTTCTTGCCGAGGATTTCTTTCAGGACTTTGATTTCCTCCTGCAAATAGTCGATTGTGTCTTGCTGCTCTCGATAAATCCATCCGGCAAGACAGAGGAGAATGAACGACAATGGATTCACAGGGACGAATCCTAGGAGTTTTGAGGATGGAATCGAAGGCAAATGGAGAAAGGGGGAGGAATCCGAAATCGCTCTGAATCAGGAGATTGCGAACGAATCGAGTTTTTCTACACCACGGGAACAAGTACAGGATGTGGATGCCCTTGATCAATACGGATGAATTTGGGGCGAACGGTGCGTAGCCAGAAGAACTCCGCAGGTTGATAATCTAACTGTTCCAGAACTTCAGGCCTGCCGATCTCTCTCCATTGTTCTGGATGGGCCTGGACTTCATCTGGAACCAAGCGCTGTTCGACAACCCTGAGGTGCTCAGGGGCTCTGGCTCGCCCTAAGCGTTGACGGTTTTTGCGAGGCTTTTTCTTTGCTTCCTCTTCTTCCCCATCAGGCTCTGAAGTGGATTGCTCTTGTTCGATCTGCCCTAGAATGAGCTCCAGCTGTCCTGGATCGAGTTGCTCTGTTTTCTTGCCGTAAAGCCGTTTGGCGAGGGCATCGATCTTCTGACGAAGGAACGATATCTCTTGGCGGGCATGTTTGAGTTGGCGGCGAGCCTCTTTGAGTTCTGCTTTGAGCTTCGCCGATCCCTTCATTGGGATACTAATCTATCAGCACTCTCGAAAATGAAAAGTAAGAAGCACTCAATACATCCATTGTTGTAATGCCTCATACCAAGCGCGCTGGGCGCCATCCTTGAGATCCACGCCATCGAGTAATAACTGCAAAGCCTGTGGCGCTAAGCGTAGCTTCGTTTCATGGTCGCTTGCGCTGACAGGCCACCGAAATGTGCCTTTCTCCAGTCGCTTAATCAGGATGCAAATCCCGCTACCATCAAAATAGAGCAGCTTGATTCGATTTCGCCGTCGGTTGCCGAAAACAAACAGAGCTCCCGATTTAGGATCCTCTCCTAGTTGTTCCGAGGCCATGGCCCAAAGACCGGTGAAGCTCTTACGGAGATCGCAGGCTTCCAAGGCCACGAAGACTTTGAGAGTGGAATGAAAGCTGAGCATTGCTATGACCCGTTCACTTCTCTAATCAGCGCTGCCACCAAGGCAATTTGACTCTCTGATGTGATCTCGGTAGAGACGGCACTCCCAAGCTTGACCGTCACTCCAAAGCAGGGAGTCGTAGGTAGATCGACTTCCGCAAAACTCATCGAGACCTCGGCCCCATTGCCACGCTCCGACTGAGCTTCCCGATGCCATTTACGGAGAGTGGAATAGCACACGCCGTTCTTCCGAGCAAAGGCATAGGCCGACAGCTGGCTTCGTTCGAATGCGTTGAGAAGTTCCCGGCGTTGCTTCGGGCTGAAACGGTGATACTTGCGACGACCTTTCATTCACCTCAGTTACCACCGTCAACCCTTCCTTGCTAGTACGTGGTCTGTCTACCGCTTACATTAAATTGGCCCCACAGGAGAAATTTGCTGCCCACATGTTGAGGAGTTCCTTTACATCTCCTTCGATACAACAGGCGGTCTAGAGCGAGATGCCCGCCCGATCAAAGATTCACGAAACCCAAGCCCAGGTACGAACACTATGGTCGACGAGATTGCTCACTCTCCAAGGCCCGAATGGTAGATCGCAATAGGGAGGCTGATACCTCCGAAAAGAGCGGCGGGAATAGACTTGTAAACTGGATCCTTAACTCGAACGTGCATCACGACCGCACCGACCATCAGTATCGCGAGACCATACCCGGCTAGGATTGCGAGTTCAGGAATCCAGAGGCCTGCAAGCATGAGAGAACGGGCGCTCAGTTTTAAGGCTCTGATGGTGTCTCTGAACCAGTCAGGTAGACCATACACCCTGAACTCCTCAGGCATCGTTGTGGCGTTCCCGCCTCGAACAAGGCCTCTCTTGTTATACCGAATCAACCAGACGTCAAACATCGCTCCGGCAATCAGGCATTGGAGTGCGGCAATCAAAAGGTCCATAATACGAGAAGCGTAGTCGTGGGGGCGATTCTAGCAATACAATATCTCGAGTCGTCTCAGGTCTAACTGGGACACGAATGTGGTTGCAGAGATCTGAACCAAGAAGCGTCCTGCCGTCAGAAGCAGATCTCGATCGCCACACTCCATCGCTTCAATCCCACATTAGATGGAGCTCAAAACTCGACGCCGACTGGAGTGTCTCAACTATTCTAATCTGTTTTCCGGTAGATCTGATGCCGTCAAGTCCATGGGAATGAATCGGTACCGTTCGAGAAGAGCTCTTCAACTTTTCACGGACAGGAGCTGCTCAACACTGGTAATGCGAAGTGCTCATCGCTAGAGTCAACCGGCTCAGGTGAGGGTAACCGCCAGGACCCCAGCTCGAATTTCGAGACGAGGGCCGGTGACCAGCATGCAAGCGAGCCAGACATCATGACAAATCGACGAACTCATGGAACGAAGACCATCGTAAAGGCCCTCGACGACCTCGCTGGCCTTGCCGACTATTCACTGCTTGATAGGTTGTCCTGTGATCCTGGTGCGAGCGAAACAGGTGAGGACTTCCATCCCAGACAGGTCTTTTCTGGCCACTATGTGCCGGTCAGGCCAACCCCGCTTCCTAATCCTGAGTACGTCGCTCACAGCAAGACTCTTTTCAAAGAGCTGGGCTTTGAAGATGAGCTTGCGCGAACCGAAGATTTTGCGCGCCTCTTCTCGGGAGACCTTTCTCGCCTGCCTGATCCGATGAGGCAGGTAGGGTGGGCGACGGGGTATGCGCTATCGATTTACGGCACGGAATACACCGAACAATGTCCCTTTCGCACGGGCAATGGCTATGGTGATGGGCGCGCGATTTCAGTGCTTGAGACGGTGATTGACAACAAGCGATGGGAGATGCAGCTGAAGGGCGGAGGGCGAACGCCTTATTGCCGGGGCGCGGACGGGCGAGCGGTCTTGCGTTCTAGCGTGAGGGAGTTTCTGGCCCAGGAACATATGCATGCCTTGGGTGTGCCGACCTCTCGTTCTCTTTGCCTGTTTGTTTCGCAGACCGAAAGAGTCGACCGTCCTTGGTACTATGAAGGCTCACAGTCAGCAAATCCGGATGTCATGGTTTCGAACCCCGTCGCAATCTCAACACGGGTGGCTCCATCGTTCCTTCGGGTAGGCCAACTCGAATTGTTTGGTCGGCGAGCTCGAAAGAATGAGCATCCCAAGGCTTTGGATGAACTGGAGATGATTGTCCTGCATTTGATCGAGCGTGAGTATCAAACGGAGATCAGCGATCTCCTTCCCACACCAGAAAAATTGGTTTTGCTCGCGACAGCGTATCGCGACCGCTTGACGTCGCTGGTGGCTGATTGGATCCGTGTCGGATATTGTCAAGGCAACTTCAACAGCGACAATTGTACGGCCGGAGGGTTTACCTTCGACTACGGTCCATTCGGATTCTGTGAGTTGTTTGATCCTGTGTTTCAGCCCTGGACAGGGGGCGGACGTCACTTCTCTTTTCTGAATCAACCTCAAGCAGCTGAAAAAAACTTTCACATGTTCTGCTCCGCTCTCGAGCCGCTGTTGGTCTCAAAGCCTGAGGTGCTCGAAAAGTTGCATGAGATTCGCTCGGGTTTTGCGGGGGTGATGGAAGAGAAGATGGAAAACATGTGGGCGTCAAAGCTGGGGCTGCCTGAGTTTGAGTCCGCCCTTTTCATTCAACTGATCAAACTGATGGTGGATACGGCAGTAGACTACACGATGTTCTTTCGAGAGCTCTCTGCAATTCCGGAAAATAGCTCCAGTCTGAGTAAGAGCTTCTACCGACAGGCATCAGACGAGTTGCAAGGTCAATGGGATCAGTGGTTGGGACAATGGCGTGAACTTGTTCAAGCTGGTGGCGATACCGCGTCGTGCCGTGAGCGAATGAAACGCTGCAATCCAAAGTATTCTTGGCGCGAGTGGCTTGTCGTTCCTGCCTATCAACAAGCAATGGAAGGGAGCTATGCGCTGGTTGAAGAATTGCAGGGGGTGTTGACCAATCCGTTTGATGAACAGTCGAGCGAGATCGAGGACAAGTACTACAGATTGCGTCCCGAGGAATATTTTGTGTCCGGTGGTGTTTCTCACTACAGTTGCTCTTCCTGAGAATAGTCAGTCCCTTCGCCGTCCTTGGCTTGCAGATCAAGCGATGAGTTCAGGTCGCATCCCCTCTGTCCCGATTCTCCGCAGTGCATCGTTTGGAGCGGAAAAGCCGAGTTTCTCGTTCTTGATGACTGCAGGTGGGAGCTTCCCCTGAGATGAGGTACATTGTGTCATGCTTTATGCTCGAGACTCGCGATCCATTGTCTCTGATCGACCTTGCATTTGTATTCAGATTGCCAAGAATGAAGAAGTTCAGAACAACGTGCTTAGATCATGTCGAGGACTCTTGTGATTTTGACTGCTATCGGCCTTTCTTTGGTCGAGTGGCCGGTTCAGTCAGCGGAGCAACCGGAAGAGGTTGCCCAGAAGCTGCTTGATTCAAAGGAAGTTGCTTCCGCTGAGGATCAAGCTGTAGTTCCCGTTGCGACGGTATTAAAGCATTCGCGTCAGATTGATCGGTTGGTCGCCGATGAGTTGAAGCGTCTTGGGCAGGCCGCTCGTCCCGAGATCGGTGATTACACTTTTTGTCGCCGCATCTACCTCGACGCCATTGGGCGAATCCCGACGATCAATGAGTTAGAACGATTCATCGGGGACGAGAGAACGGATAGGCGTGTCCTGCTCATCAATGAGTTGCTCAACTCGAAAGGCTACAATAGTCATTGGTATAACTACTGGGCCGATCTCCTGCGCGTTAAACACGTTGGCGACAAGTTACATCACGCGGGGAATTTTTCAGAATGGATAAAGGAGTCTATTCGAAAGAATAAGCCGTACGATCGTATGGTGCATGAACTGATCAACGCGAGTGGTGAATTGTATAAGCCTGGGAACGGCGCGACTGGATTCTATGCCCGCGAACCCATGCCACTGGATCATCTCGCGAATTCCGTGAAAACGTTCCTGGGGATGAGTATTGAGTGTGCCCAGTGCCATGACCATCCGTATGAAGATTGGTCTCAACAGGATTTTTATAAGCTCGCAGCCTTCAGCTCGAAAACCCACTTGCGTGTGGATCCATTGCCGAAGCTGGAGAGGGAGATCTATGCCAAGGATCGCAAGATTTTGAAGCAGCGGGATTTTGATGAGTGGATTGTCTATCGTGAGTCTCTTCGCGTGAAGCATGCCTCCATATATGGAAACGGAACCGGCTTCACGCGGTTGCCGCATGATTACCAGTATGACGACGGCAAACCTCATCAGGTCATGGTTGCGGATGTGCTATTCGGAAAGATGCCAAAGGTTGACTATCGAATGAGCAAAGAGAAACTGGAGACGCTTCCTAAGAACCAGTTCGGTCCAGAAATTAATGCGCGTGAATCGATGGCTGATTGGATGACTTCGGCGGAGAATCCCTTGTTTACAAAGGCGACGGTGAATCGGCTTTGGTATCAGATCATGGGAACCGAGTTGGTGGGGCAGCTAGGCGATTTGACTTTGGAATCCATGGGGGCGCATCCGGAGCTGACAGAGAAGCTCATCTCGATTATGAAAGCGTCGAACTACGATACGAAAGTATTTCTTGGGACTCTCTTCAACAGTCGGACCTATCAGAGCAAAGCCTTGGCCTTGGGCCCGGAGCCTCCGGCATATCATCTCGATGGCCCGGTCGTGAGGCGCTTGTCAGCGGAAGTGATTGTCGATTCGTTTCTGAGCTTGAAGACGGAAACGCCGGACAAATACGTCGCGACGGAATTCAGATGGGATGGATTCACACATTTCTACGATAAATCTCGAAACATGGATGTTGAAGACTTTGTCGATTACTCCGTCAAGGGACCAGGACGGGCAGAGTTCCAGAGGAGGGAAGAAAAGGAGGCAGAGATGAGGAATGGTGATATGGGGCCGGCGCACTTGTGGCGCGTCTCCACCTATGGCAGGAGCTACGCCAAACACTGGGTATCGATGTTGATGGGGAAATCCAATCGTGAGCTGATTGACAGCGCGAATCATGAGCCCGATATCCCGCAGATTCTATACATGATGAACGGTCTCGGAATCTCGAAGGATAGTCTAGTTTACCGCAGGCTGGACAGTGCTGAGAATCATGAGGAAGAGATGGAGGTGATCTGGAAAGCGATCTTGGGCCGTTTACCCAAGGAGTCGGAGGAGCATCTGTTTGAGCATGAGACAGACGATATGATCTGGGCATTGCTTAATTCCAATGAATTTAGATTTGTGAGGTAAGAACATGGATCGTCGAGAGTTTATCTATCGTGTGGGCATGGCCGGGATGTCCTTGCCGTTCCTGAATGCGGCTTCGGCAGCATCTCCAGCAGCCGGGGCGAAGTCCGTGATCTATGTTTTTCTGGAGGGAGGTCTGAGCCAGTACGACAGCTTCAATATGGACGTTGATGAAGCGGTCCTTGGGAAGTCGACGGTTATCAAGAGTAATGTCGATGGGGTTCGCGTTAGCCACTATTATCCCAAACTAGCGACCCAGATGGACAAGGTGCTTGTCTTGAACAGCATGAAAACCAACCAAGGGGCCCACCCTGCGGGGATCTATAAAATGCTGACCGGTTACAATCCGCGCTCAACCGTCACTCATCCCGAGTTGGGGGCCTGGGTGAACAAGTGTCTGACAAGCGAGCAGGACAGCCTGCCAAATTTCGTCAGCATAGGTCGCGGACGCGCTGGGAGTGCGGGCTTTTTCCCTGGCCAATGGGCGGCGTTGCCCGTCAAGAATCCCAACCGGGGAATTGACTTCATTCAGCGAAAGAAAACTGTTGGGGAGGAATCCTTCAAGAAGCGGCTCGATATTCTGGACTCACTGAACCAGGGGTTTGAAGCGGAATACGGCACAAAGGACACGCAATCCTACATCGATACTTATGCGGGTTCTTTGAAGTTCATGAACTCAAAAGACATTGATGCTTTTGAGCTGAAATCTGAGCACCCAAAAATTGCGGGGCTGTACGATAAGGATGATTTCAGTCGAAGTTGTCTGCTGGCGGGGCGCTTGGTCGAACGCGGCGTGCGATTCGTGAAAGTGAGCTTGGGTGGTTGGGACTATCACAATGGGATCTACGACAGGATGCCAGCCAACGCCAACAAGCTAGACAAAGGTTTGTCTAGCTTGTTGAACCACTTGAGCCAGAAGGGGCTATTGGACACAACACTGGTCGTCGTATCAACCGAGTTCGGGAGAAAGCCTGAGCTGAACCCCAATAAGGGGCGAGATCATCACCCTGATGGCTTTACCTGCCTGATGGCTGGTGCGGGAGTGAAAGCGGGCCAGATTTATGGAGCCACGAGCCAGGATGGGAAGGTCGCAGCAGAGAACGTATTGGACGTGACCGATTTCAACGCCACGATCGCTTGGCGCCTCGGGATTGATCCTGCCTTCGAAGAGAAATCTGCCAGTGGTCGTCCCTTCGGATTGGCCAATAAAGGTGAAGCACGCGAAGAGTTGTTTGGCTGATTGCCTTGGCGTCCCAAGGCCTGATCCCGATCGGGCTAGTCGTCTTCTTTGAGACTCGCGAGGGGCGCGGCTAGGTTGATTCGAATATACTGTGCGTCTGTCTCGGACATCGGTATTTCTGAGACAAAGCGAATCCATTCCCTCCCATCAAGGTGCTTCTCTCGACCTAGAAAACGGATACCGTCTGTCCAGGTTTCTAGGTCGAAGGAAAGCTGAGGGTGTATCTCGACATCGTCTGCGCCTGTTTCTGTAAGCAATTCCAAGACAAGTGCGTCCGCTTCATCGTCCAGGGTCAAAAGCATGCTTGGATGGGATGTTGTTTCCTCTGGATGGGTGCCGGCGAGATACTCCCAAGTGGCGTTCCAACCGTCTTCATCCGAGTCGATGGTCAGATCCGTTACCTCAAATGCCTCCATCCACTCTCTGATCGGGAGGCGATCTGTCGCATTGGGATTTCCTCCAATGGCCGAGCTGGCTCTCCATGAAGACGGTGTTTCTGCTGAGTTCAATCCTGGAGATCTCAGCACCAGCGAGTAGCCCGTTCCGTCTGCTGCTTTTGGCCAAGGAGCTGAGTCGGTCCAGTTAAGGGTTAGTATCGTTTCGCTTCGTGCGTCTTCGAGTTTCAATAGCTCTCCGCTGTTTGAAAGGCGGTTGCTCGCGCCGTTGTGAAATTCCCCGATGACGGGAATCTCTCGTCCGTAGCGGGCCTGAAATGCCCTGAGATTGCCGGCGATGATGACTCGGGCTCCCGGTCGAACCAAGTTGCTGGGTAGCGTGTAACGGATGCCGTCTGTAAATGTGCTGCCAGCGAGGTCAATCGAGAATTCATTGCTAAGGTTCACGAGTTCGATAAATTCGAAGTCTTCAGCCGAGGTCCAACCGGCAGCTCGTTCAAACTCATCTGGTGGGGCTGGATGATACATGAGTTCTGAAATGCCCAAGTTCTCTTTGGTGGCCGGGAGGACGGTTCCGACGCCGATGATGTTGATTGAATCTGAACCGATTGTCTCGCCCTTGAGATTTAGGGCGTGCAGTTCGATTCGGTTCATTCCCGGTTTGATCGGAAGGGTGGTTCGCCAGCGATTCCAGGCCGTCCATTCGAGATCTACTTTTCTTCCGTCGACGAGGCGAACTTCAGCAAGGTCTAACCAGCCGCGTCCATCAAGGGACACGGACGTTTGCGCAACTTCGGTTTGGGGACTTGTTGAGATTTGAAAGTTCTGGGGCGGAAACTGATCTTGGATTTCGGTGAGAGCGAACTGGCTTCGTTGACGAATATAGGAGTCAAAGCGGGTTAAGTCTTCGTTCGGGAGAAAGCAAGAGTAGTGACGGCTCCATTCGGAGAGGTAAGCTGGGTTGAAGGTGGTTTGTATGATCTCCCAAAGGTGACGATAGTAATTGCGCCGGTTCGTCGCGCTGGCTGCAATCAATCGTCTCAAGTCCGAGTTGGGTGTCAGATCACTTGAAGGGCTGCGAACAAAGGTGAAGTCCATGTCCCAAGGGAAGTAGAGCATGCGTCCGTCGGACGGCCGCTGATAGAACATGGCGTTGTGTTGTGACCCACTGGCGTAGTTGTCAGCTATTCCAAAGAGCACTTGGATAGCGAATGCACGTAGCCACTGATTGATGTCGAGCCGTTGATGAGTCTGCTGGCGGAAGTTGTCTCCGGATTGTCCAAGGGCGCTCACCATGTTGAGAATGGGCGTGAAATCATCGAGATCGCGGTTGTTCTTGAGTTGCCAATGCCAGCGATAGCGCTCCTTGTTGTCGGTCCCGAGGTTTCTCACAGGCACGCCGTGCACCTCGCTCGGCTGCGTCAGTTTGAATCCTTCAACGCCACCCGTGGTTCCCGATAGGACGTAGACCAACTCATATTCGTAGAGTGTTCCGTCGTTGCCATCCGAGAATTGGTTGTTGAGGAATTCGCGGTCGAAACGAGATTTGGAAAGGATCGCGGAACCGGTGTGTTGCGAGCGGGGAGCAATCACCCTGATGAGATCGTCCTGCGATCCTGGGATGTTGCCAGCGTGATTGATCGCATGCTTTATCAAGATTTCGCGTTGACTATACTGCTCGCCGGCTCCGGAACGATCGATCGCGATGGTCTCGTGAGCTCCGAGAAACAATCGATCGGGAGAGAATCGGAGGTTGTAGCTGACCCTCAGATTGCTGGCACGTCCGTGTTCGCTTCCCTTCAGACGAACTCCGGCATCGTAGTATATCTCTCGTTCGTCCACAATTACCGTGCAGGGGAGACGTTGGTTGCTCATCACGTTCTCCGGGGCATGCAAGCGATCGACGTCTGCGTCTTTCATCACGATTCGGAAATTCATTGGATGACAATCACCCAAGTCCAAATCTGCCTGCCCATCTTCAATCGGAATGAAGGCGCCCGAGTCGGGTCCTCTTGAAGGGTAATGGGCGGTTGCGCCGAGTTGGTCCTGGGCTTCGATATAGAATTGAAGGGTAGATCCGAAATCTTGGCCTCGAATGCTCGCAATCCATACGTCTCGTTCCAGGGACATCGGAACCTTGGTGAATCGGCGGTTTTGATTCGAGTAGTATAGATTGACCTGATCAACGCCATCCGGATCCTCAACTGAGACGCGAACGGAGATCGATTCTTGAGGCTTCGGAACCGCGGGTGAATGAGACAGGTTATCGAAGCTTGGCCCTATATTGGAGCGATGCACGGTGTTCATTTTCCCAGGGCTTCCTCCTGCATGATCAGTCGAGAGTAGGCTGGTGCGGGCAAGCCTGTTGAAGTAGAGCCGGGAGTGGAGTTGGTTCGAGCCCCCGATCCATTTAGCCCGAAATGATATTTGATACTCGCGACGATCGGAAACCCGAACATAGGTATCTCCCGACCGAAGCGTTGTTTCGAGATGGTTGCTCATGTGTTCGGTAGGGCCTGTTGCGACGAGCCGGAGAACTGGGTTGCCCGGTTGATCTGGGTCGTCGATCACGTCTGCTGAATCATGATTTCCTAGAGCTCGCCAAAATCTCGCGTTCCCTTGCTCGAAATCACCGTTTTGAATGAGCTCGCGGGCGACGCCATCCGGATCTTCAACGACACTGATATCATCGATTAAACATTCCCCGGCGGCGAGTAATCCTAGGAGAACTCTTGGTAGCGGGTCGGATCTCCTGAGGGACTCATGCCACGACCGCGATAGGAAATCGTTTGCCAGCCCCCTTCGTTGACACTCGCATCCCATGATTCTGCGGATTGGTTGTTGGCGTGTGGATCTATCAGTTCGAGACTGGATCCTCCTCCGTCTGCTCTCGAAGGCCATCGGCCGCCATCGAAGTAAGCTACTTCATCCACTCGATTCCCGATGGCATTGACGAGTCGAAGGCGTTCGCCTCGACGTGAGAGAGATCCTTCCCATTGTCCGGCGATGTTTAGTTGTGGATAGCTTTGCTCGAAACCCGTTTTGTCTCCGACTAGAAGTAGGAATTGTTCGGGAGCAAGGGTGGTGTTTGGTGGGAACGTGAATTGAACCCCGTCGTCGAATTTCCAAGCACTGAGATTCACGGGTTCGGTGCCACGGTTCAACAACTCAATCCATTGTCCGGCAGTGTGACTCTGGGCATTCGACTTCATGGGGTGATACATGATCTCGTTGATCACGATAGGTGGTACGACAGGTGCGAGACTGGTTTGGCCGAAGGTGGTAGCGACGGGCGTGTGCCAAGAAGCCTCTCCGTGCAACTGACGGGCTTGAACCGTTTCACTCACTTCCACGGCATCGATCAGACGCTCGTTGCGGTGATCTACGAGGAACAGGCGGACTCCTGTTTCGAGCTGCAAGTTTTGTTCGAGATTATTTACCACGTGGAACTTGTTGGGAGAGAGTGGCTCGGTCTGACTAAACCTGTAAAGATGCCCGGTTGAGCTACGGATTTCGTGCGTCGAGAGATCGACGGGCGTGGATCCTTGATTTGAGATCTCCAGCAGAAATGGATCTTGGCCGCCTGCAGAAATCTCGGTGAACTGAAGCGCGGAGCGTGTTGATGATTGGGGAGGGTGCTCTCGGGCGACCAAGCTGAGGCTAAATTCCAGATCCTCGGAACCCAGAATTGATGTCGCTTGATGCACGGCAACACCGAGGACATTTCGTCCGAGAATGAGTTGATCGCCTGGTAGTTCGACGAGCTCGAGTTCCTCGGCTTCAGCAATCGGTGTGTTCGCGAGTGAATCGAATTCCAGATTGCCGGCCTCCAGGTTAAATCGGTGAACCTCAATGCCATTGAGGTAGATTACCGCGCCGTCGTTCACTCGGAGATTCAGTTCAAGATCTGTGCCTTGTCGGTTGCCGTCGAACGAAAACGATGTCACAAAGTAAGTTGTGGCACTGACACCTGGAAGTTCCGTGCCGGCTTGAGATGAGAACTGACCAGAGGGCGTGGGAGCCGTGTCGGGGGAGAAGGTTCCATCTGCTAGTCCCTTGATGGTGGATGGCGTCATAGCGACCTCCCAAAGGCCTACTTCGTCGAGGCGGCCCCGCCAGTTTTCCCGAGTTTGATCTCCTCCGAAATAGAGGGGTTGAGGATGATTCAATCCAGCCGAGAGCGTCTGCTTTCCCGATTCGGCCCCATTGCGATAGTAAATCAGCGAGCGTCCCTTTTTAACCAGGGCGTGGTGCACCCATTCGTTTCGGGGGATTGGTGGATAAAGGATGTCTTCCCCTGAGCCGAGTCGATGAAACTCTAAGCCACCGTTGGTGAACTTGATGAACTCTCTGGGAGAGAAGTCAGCCCCATCGGCGCGGTGGCGATTGCCGACAATTACGTTCACATTCGCGGCTTTTCGCGAGAAGCCCCAGAATGCCCAAGTGAATTCATTTTCTAGGGTCATTTGAGGGATGACAAGGTCTGTGTCCACATATCCATCGATTCCGTCAAATTCTAAGACGGAACCTCGTTCTGCATCGTGGATCCATTTGGCCCCATTCACCAAACGACCTTGCCTTCCTGAGACGAGATCAGTGGCGGTCTCTGCACCTTCATCGTCTAAACTCCAGTGGGCGAATAGGCGAGATTCAGGAGGGGTATTGGCTTGGCCTGCTACGAAAGGACTATTCCCTGTTGGCCAGTTGCCGGTGTCGAACTGTGGTGATGCCCAAGTTGATGGGGCTGGTTCGCCGGTATTATAGTAGTGCCATTCGGCGTCGGCTGAAACCAGGCTGGTGGTGATCGGCTGGTCCAGATTTGGAGGCTCTCGCGAAATGCCAGGTGTGCCTCCCAGAAGTGATGAGGCCATCCAGTTTTCTGGGCCGGACTCGGCTGATTGTTCGTTTCGTTTGGTCAGCGTTGCTCCGGAGCCTCGCGCCCCGACAGGCCAGTCGCCAGTTTGCCGATAACGGAGGCGATCCATGACGCGGCCGGAACGATTCCGGAGGCGGATCGTTTCTCCTTCATTGGCTAGGCGACCGGTGAGGGGCTCTGGGTAGATACTTCGACCCCCGAAAATTCGATCTTGAGGGTTCGTTGCGAGCAACAAGAAGTCTCGTCCGCCAATTCGGGTCCCTTCTGCGAAGGTGATTTTCCCGGCGCCCTCAAGCTGCCAACCAGAGAGATCAACTGTGACTCCCATCAAATTGTGGAGCTCAATCCATTCGGATTGGTTCTGTTCGTCGGCCGGTTGGTATTGGACTTCGTTGATCACGACGACGGAATCAGCGGATTCACTCCACAGGGAAACCGTGCTCCATTCGAAGGCGGCCAGCAAAGCAATCAGCCAGCAAGAACGCGATGCGGCCGGCAGCAGTCGTGCGAGATCTTTTCTGGTGTGTGCCATACGCATGTAAGGTTAGCGATACCTGATTTGAATGCACGAGGCAACCGGATGTCACTCTGGGGCATGATTGAATGCTGCAACTTGTGCATTTGATCTATAGTGAGAAAGTGCCGGTTCGAGCCCGTGCGGTTTCTTGACGAGGAGCCCGAGGCGATGCGATATTGCACCCCAGATCCCAAACCAAAGGTGAAAGGCTAAGCGTCTGAACCTCACTGATTCTCACGAGAAACACTATTTGCGATGAACCGAACCTTACAGCTGCTTGTCCTGGCTTGCTCCCTCAACGTGGTGTTGGCCCAGACCTATTCCGGAAAATTCCTTGAGGCCAACTATGACGAATCGAAAGTGCCCGATTACAGCCTGCCTCCGGTGTTGACCTCGTTCAGTGGGCAAGTCGTCAACAGTGTCAAGGCATGGGAAGACGTTCGTCGTCCCGAGATTATAGAGTTCTTCGAGCAAAACATTTATGGGGAGATCCCTGAACCCTCGAGCCCGATCCGAAAATCATTTAAACTTGTTTCGGAGAACCCGACTTTGCTCGGTGGTCTGTGCACGCGCCGGGATATCGAGATCACATTTCAAAACGAGGTTGGAAGCGTCACGATGCCATTGGCGTTGTTTGTGCCCAATCCAGCAGGAGAAAAGGTGCCTGTTATCCTCCTTGCCAATGGCAGTGATATCAGGCGCAAGAACTTGGCCCTCGATGATTCACAACGGTTTGGCACAACCCGAAATGGAATTCCTCTACATCAACTGATGACGCGTGGTATTGGTGTTGCAACTGTCGATTACCAGGCCTTCGGTAAGGACAATAAAGATCCGGAAGGGAAGGTGGCCGGTGGTATCATCGATCTCTTCATGAAGCCCGGACAGAAGGCGAGGCGGGATAATGAGTGGGGCATGATCTCTGTTTGGGCCTACGCGTTGCGAGCGGGATTGGACTATCTGGAAACCGATTCTCGTGTCCGGGGCGACCAGGTGGCAACGCTCGGTTGTTCTATCGGTGGCAAGGTTGCCTTGTGGGCTGCCGCGACTGACGCTCGCTTTGGAATGGCCCTACTCGCGACGGCCGGCCACGGTGGGGATGCAATTTGGCGACGGGAGTTCGGTGAAACCCTGCACAATATGTGCAAATACTTACCGACTTGGATTTGTGGAAATGCCAATCAGTATGCTGAGAGAGTCAATGAAATGCCGGTAGATCAACATAGTCTATTGGCGACGATGGCTCCCCGCCCGCTATACGTTGCGACGGCCCAACACGATCTGTGGGCGGACCAAAAGGGACAATGGATTGGGGCCTATAACGCTTCGCCTGCCTACGAGTTGTATGGTCAAAAGGTGGGATTTACCTCCTCTCGACAACCAAAGATCAACCAGCCGATCACGAAAAGTGCGATCGGGTACCATGTGCGGTCTGGTGTTCATGGGTTTGAGCTCTTCGATTGGGAGCAATACATGAAATTCATCGAATTTCATTTCATGAAGATCGATCCGAGAAGCGTTTCAGAGGTCTACGGCTCAAACTAGGTCTCCTCGCTTAAGAGTCATGAAACTCCGGAGCTTGGAGAGCCAGCTCCCCGGTTGCGATGGCTGGATTCGAGGGTTTTCCGAACGAGCTGCCGGCGATCAGGGGTCCTGATGGGCTAATATTAGGGAGCTGATGTGGCAAGGTCGGGGTTGGCCAAATGGGTCTTCGTGAGCGCCTTGTGGAAGGCTTCGTCTAGATCTGCTGTCAAAGTGATCCGGTCCCCGGTTCCTGGATGAATGAAGCTGAATTCACGTGCGTGGAGTAGGAGCCGGTGAATTCCGTATTGTTCGCGGAAGAAGCGGTTGTGCACGCCCACTCCGTGGCGTGTGTCTCCTACGATAGGATGCCGGAGATGGGCCATATGTCTTCTTAGCTGGTGCTGGCGTCCGGTCTCGGGTTTCAGTTCGACCCAAGAGTATCGAGCGGTAGAGTATCGACCAACAGGTATTGGCAACTCTGTTTGCGAGAGACATCGGTAGTGGGTGACCGCGCTTTGACTTCCTTCTGCCGCCGAGTTTGAGTAGGCATCGACCTCTCGTTTGAGCGGATAGTCGATAGTCCCATTTCCGTCCAAATAACCACGTCCTACCGCCCAATAAATCTTCTCAACACTTTTTTCTGTAAACTGTTCCTGCAGAGCTTTCAGAGTCTCCACGTTGAGTGTGAACACCAGCAGACCAGAGGTGGCTTTGTCCAAACGGTGAATCGGATGCACCATCATACCGATCTGATCTCGCAGCCGTTGAACCGCGAAGACAGTTTCCCTGGGATCGACTGAGGAACGATGAACCAACATGCCAGCCGGCTTGTTGATCACCACGATCGTTTCATCTCTGTAGACTATTTCTAGCATATTGGTTCTTGACCCGCCTTTCGCCCCTGCTTGTTGGGGAAAGCGCTGCCCTGATATTCCGATTTACGAATTCACCCTGTGTGATGCGTGGCGAGCGTGCTCGTAAGCATGCTCACGCTGGGACTCTGCTCTCCCGGCTGCGTTGAGGCGGCCTTCGTATCAAATATCGTGAGCGATCCTAGTTTTCACGTTCTTATGATGCGAGCTCGGAAAGGTTTGGGCTCTGCTTCTGTTCTTAATCGAGGGGTTTTTGTTCCGGCTACAGAATCGCCGTTGAAAAAAGAGAAAACGATACGCACTATACCAGCAGACAAATCCTACAAATGAAAACGACCTTACGACAAACAGCGCTTGGCGCTGGTATTCTACTTTGTGCTCTTTCAAGTCTCTCTGCAGAGGACTGGCCTTCGTGGCGTGGACCCTCGCATACGGGGAGTCGAACAGGACAAGACTACCCGACAAAGTGGACGCCCGATGACGTTGCGTGGAAGGCCGAATTACCTGGAAAGGGCGCATCTTGCCCGATCGTCTGGAAGGATCGCATTTTTGTGACCTCCCCAGACAGTGGATCCGATTCCGTCTTGGCCTTCGATCTCGCGGGAAACCAAATTTGGAAGACCCGTCTCGGAGAGGAGACTCCGCCAAGGCACCGGAAACTGGGTACTAGTAGCAACGCCTCACCAGTGACCGACGGAACTGGTGTATTCGTCTATTTCAAGAGCGGCAACTTTGCGGCCCTCGAAATGAATGGGGAAGTTCGTTGGAGTCGGAATCTCGTTGAGGAGTTCGGGGCACAGAAGTTGTATTGGGATCAGGGAAGTTCGCCTGTGATCATTGATGACCTCGTAATCATTCCGCGGCTGCACGCGGGGGACTCGTGGGTCGCTGGCTTCGAGAAAACCACGGGCAAAATTCGCTGGCAGACGAAACGCAATTACAAGGTTCCCGCTGAGAACGACAATGGCTATACGACTCCAATTCCAATCCGTCAGGGAGACCGGAATGCCGTGTTGGTTTGGTGTTCGGATCACATTACCACGTATGCCGCAGACAGTGGCGCGCTGCTCTGGGAATGTGGCGGGTTCAATCCTAAGGGAAATAAACTCTGGCCGCCGATTGCGACTCCGGTCGTCTCAGGTGATATCGCAGTGATTCCTGTCGGGCGCGACGATCGTCGACAAGCCGAGATTCACGCCGTGCGCCTCGGCGGCAAAGGCGATGTAACGGGCACCCATCGTCTTTGGGAACGGCGAGATTTCGGTGTGTTTGCCGCTAGCCTGATTGCCTACGAAGGTAGAGTTTACATCCTTCGCAACAAGGGCGGCATTGTCTGTCTGGACCCAGCCACTGGTGAGCCCTTCTGGGAGGCTGAACTTCCTCGTGACGCTTCTGCCTATTATGCTTCACCAGTCATTGCCGGTGGTATCCTTTATGCGGCACGAGAGGATGGAACGGTTTTCTCCGCTCGAGTTGGAGCGAAGTTCGAATTCCTCAGCGAGAACGATATGGGGGAACAGATTCTTGCGACTCCCGTTCCATTCAACGGTCGACTGCTAGTGCGCACCTCTGAGAGTCTCTACTGCATCGATTGAGTTGAAAAGGAATCAGGCGAAACGAATTAAATGAATGTCCATATAGTCTTCGCGATCGTGCTGGGCTCTGCGGTCATTGCTGCGGCAGAATCCGGACGCTTTGAACTTAACCAGTTCGAATCGGAGTGCCGTGCCTCCCTTCAGGAACCATGGCGAACCATTCCCTGGGAAACCTCGCTGATTGAGGCTCAGAATATTGCGGCCCGGGAGAAGAAACCCATTTTCATCTGGGCGATGGACGGTCATCCGCTCGCCTGCACTTGAAACAACGGAGTGCTCGACCGTGCGTCGACGTTTGCCGATAGAGGAATCATAGAATTACTGAAGTCCCGGTTTATACCAGTTGCCATCGATCAGGCCTATCAACGGCGACAGCAGGACGCCGAGGGGGAATTCTATCGCAGGATTGCCGGCCAGGGGCCTCGGAACGATTTTCAGTCAACGACTCAGGGATTGTATACGGCTGCTCCAGACGGCCAGTTCCTAGGCTATACCAACAACCGCGGTGCCGCTCGCGTTAGACAGATGTTGGCTGAGGCCCTGAATCGCTATCAGCCATCAGAGGTTGCTTCCCTCCAGCGAGGGAGTCCTGATGCGCGATACAATCCAACTCCTCCGGAGGGCGGATTGGTCGTTCGTGTTCAGACCAAAGTGATCGATGGATACCAGAGAACGAATCGGAAGTGGCAGAGGATTTTTCAACAGTCCATATCGAGAGACAACCTTTGGATTACGAAGCAGGAGCATCGGTCATTGGTACGAGGTGAATTCCCACGGAGCCTTCAACGCCGGATAGCTAGATTTCATCTGGTCGACAATACCCGCGGCGAGCCTCCAATGTGGAGTTCGAACGATTTGCGCGAGGTTGATTTCAAGCTGGATCAGAACAGGTTTACCGGACGGGCGAAACTGTCCACTGAATCCGGAAATCGGAAGTTTGACGTTCGATTGAGTGGATCCTTGGATATCACTGGAGAGAAGGTGACTCGGTTTGAACTTGTTGCCCACGGTGACTTTGAAGGGGAAGGGCGTTATACTCGGGGCGCCCCAAAAGGAGCGTTTCCGCTGGCCATATTCTTCTCACTGGCCGACGGAACCGACATCGCCGATTCCGTACCGCCGCAGGGTTCACGCGGATGGGTGGAGGGATATCTGAACACGGACTAGCTCTGAATGTGCGAGCTCAGAACCCGGCTAGGTAGGGGAGGCTTTGATGCCAATGCCGATGGTAGCTTCGGCTCTTCGTTCGTGTCGGGAAACGTTTGTGATTTGCGGGGGATTTTGCTGGATATTTGTATCAATCTAGTTTCGGTCGAGTCTGCTGGATTGCGGGTGGCTGATAATTGTTAAAAGTAGCTTGTGCTTAATTATTGATTCTCCGCTATAGGGCCGGAAAATAGCGACAACTTAGGGTGTTCTTCCTAAATCTGGCCGATTTCCTAACTACCTCCAATTCTCCTTGAATCAACAATTGATTTCTGGAAGTGTCGGGCCGCTTAATTGGAGCGGCATGTCGCCAGTTCGTGTTCGTTGAGGGCTTCTGGCTTGGCCCGCCGCTCGATTGACGCGAAGTGGAGATCCTAGTTGGGGTGACGCTGGTTGCGTTGCTTTCTGTTAGGGGGCGGTCCGGTTACTTGTTGAGGGAAATGGTCAAGTTGGGGCGACTAGTCAAATTCGTAGAATGTGAGCTTCGTAGGGGTGATCTCGATTTGAACAATCGGCTCGGCGGAACCCAGTTTGTATCTCTTCACTTGATGCCAGCAGTCCCGCAGGGCTATCGCATTCGTCTTTTCCGAATTCCTTTTTAAACCATGTGTAATCAGTTCTTCCTATCCTTCCCGAGATGTCGGATTTTAGCGGCTTTTAGGATCCTTAGGCCGCTTTTTTGGCTTTTTTTAACTGTCTGCATGCTCGGCTTGGCGACGATCTCGGCCTCTTCAATCGAGCAATCGTTCGAACTACGTCCCGGTTGGAACGCGATCTTTCTGGAGCTCACTCCGGAAGATACGAGGCCGGCTGAGGTGCTTGCCGGAGTTCCGTATGTATCGGTGTGGACCCGCAAGGAACCGCTTTCTTCCATTGACTTTATCCAGGACCAGAATGAGGCGGCGTGGAATGATCCTGCTTGGTTGGTTCATTATCCTGAAGGTACGCCTGGTGCCCGTGTCGCCTCCTTGTTCACAATTCGCGGGCCGCAACCCTACCTGATCGAAATCCGAGGAAATGCCTCGGTAACTTGGACGGTGCGTGGCACACCATCGCCTCGTTACCCTGACTGGACGGCTGCCGCTTTCAATCTGAGGGGGTTTCCCGTCGATCCAGCCCAGCCTCCATCGTTCGAAGATTTCTTTCGTGGTCGAGCCGCCCACCATGATCCGGTCAGTGGTGATCTAGAGTCGGTCTACCGGATGAATGCTGCAGGTGTCTGGGTTCCGGTGGATCCGAGCGAACGGATCGCTCCGGGGGAGGCATATTGGGCTTACGCAAATGCCGGTTCGGACTTCGTGGCTCCACTGGAGATGACGTTGGAGGATTCAGCTGGTCTCGACTTTGGTTTCACCTTGCGTGAGTCGATTGTTCGATTTCGCAATGACGGGCTTGATTCAGCGACACTTGCTGTCTCGGTCGCATCTGGAGATCCGACAGGGCTGGCCAGTTGGAACTTGGACGGAGATGCCGGCACGACGGGATGGCCGGTTCTCGTGGAACCGTGGGTTCGCTCCTTGGATCCCGGTGCTCAGGGACTGCTTCGGCTGGCGCCACGCCGGCAGACTTTCAGCGGGGCTAGCTACCGAGCAGTTCTCGAGATTCGGGACGGGCGTGGGACTCGCTTGTGGCTCCCTGTTTCGGCGCAACGCACGGCCGGCCAGCCCATCGTTCGTGCTTCAAACCATACCGGTACGCACGAGCATGCGGGACTCTGGGTCGGAGTGGCTGATGTGGATGCGGTTGCCGAAGTGCATTCGGCCGAACCTGGACGGCCCACCGACGCAAAGTCATCGTTCCCGCTGAGGGTGCTGCTTCACATGGATGCTAGCGGTCAAGGGCGGCTTCTGAAGGAGGTCATTCAGTTGTGGGAAGACGGGAACTATCGCGAAGGGGATAATGGTTTGCTCGTTGAGAACGAGCCAGGGCGTCATGTCTTACTTACCGACTATCAGAACGCAGGGGCATTCTCCGGAGTGACCTTGCGTGACGGTGTGCCGGTTGGGCGACGGCTGAGCTCGATCGGTTATGACTTTGATGGCGGCTCCCGGAACACCCTGGAACTGGAGGGCGGCATCGGGATCGGCCAGCGCCTCAATGGCACGCTGACTGTGGGGCCCAATCACCCGACTCATCCCTACCGTCATCGTTTCCACCCCGATCACGACAACCTGGACGTTCGCTTTGAGGAGTTTGAGGAAGAAGCCTTTCCGATCATTCGTCGCATCGAGTTTGAGTTCGACGATGACGCGGCAGCGTCCGGTTCGCCGCCCGACTACGGATACGGCGTTCTGGGGGGCGTGTACCATGAGACGATTGAGGGGATCCATCATCGTCCCATCCGGGTCGCCGGCCGCTTTCGGCTGATCCGTGTCTCCGATATTGGAGAACTGAATCCCGAACCCCGCTCTGTTTCGCGCTGATTTCACCAAGCCTCGATTCTATCACGACATGACTTCCATGAATTCCTCCCTGTTTTCGAAACCGGCACTCTGGTTCGGCTTGGCTTGCGCGGCGCTTTTCACTCCGAGGGTGACCGCACAGGTGCCTGAAATGCGTGATGAAGTCCTCCTCCTGTGGAACGAGGATCGGAGTAGTAGCGTTTGGGCGAAGTTCTACGAGACGACTGAGACTGAGGTGCTCGATCCAGTCGAGCCTCCAGTCGAACTGCAAGGGGACCACGGACTTGACGGTCAGGAGGCTCAGGATGCGATCACCGCGAATTTGAACAACGACGGAAGACCCGATCCGGTTTTCTGCTGGGTCGATGACAGTCTGTCTCTTCGACTGAGTGTGCCCGACATTCAAGGGAACGAAGATCCTTGGTCGAATGTGACTTCTGTTGTGATCCCAGGCACAGTGGCTAATCCTGAAGATGGGGAACGGCCGACGCTGATCCGCATCGTTGCTCTCCAGCTCGACGAGGACCAAGCGGATGAATTGGTGATCGCCTACACGGGGCAAGACCTCAAGGTCCACCTGTTCCCGGTCGACTTCAATGGAACTTTAAACAATCCGGTTTTCGGGCCTGAGCAAGTCTCCGAGACGCTGTATTTCATGAGGACTGGCTCCAACTTCGACTTGGCGGCCGGTGATTTCAACGGCAACGGTAAGGATGAGGCAGTTCTTGTTGCGGTCGAGGAGGTTACCATCGAGGGGGGGAGTGACAACTGGCGGCTCTACGCTCGGCGCTACTTCGGTGGCATCGACGGCCTGATTCCGGTCGGTACAACTGACGAGGCTGCGGGAATGCATCTCAAGGACGATCGAAGCACGGTGTGGATTTCGCGCTTGGCTGCGATCGCCCATGATTTCAACGGCGATGACGAGGAGGAACTGGCGGTGGCTTACCACATCGGCGTCAACAGTTCAGCGAGTACGTGGCATCTTCGAGTGGCCGACGGAACCAACACCACCGCGGGATTCACTGAGGATCTCTCGAGACCTCAGAGCCTGCATCAGACGACGGGAAACAATGGTTGGCCACTGTCACTTCACATCGCGGACACCGACGCGGATTCGGAGCCAGAACTCATCTACGCTGGTCGAAACGTGCAAGCGATTGAGATCAATGCAGACCTCTCAATTGGTTCTAGCTTCACCATGTTTTCGCCCGGATGGGACAACGGAGACCGTTCTCGGCGTTCGTTCGTGATGGGTCGATTCAGTGCGGAGCAAGCCTTGGAAGGCGACGCGGGGTTATTCGATATGGCCATCCTTTATGACTATTCTCGCTCCACGCAGGGAGGCATCAGCCGAGAGAAAGTTTTTAACGTGCGGATCTTCCGCTACAACCCGCCGGGAGTGTTTCCTCGGTCTGAGGAGGCTCGACGTTACAATACACAGATTGATTCGGAGAACCGACCCGATCGAATGACAGCTCTGCTAGCGGGGGACTTCCTCGGCTCAGCAGAACGCCCGCCCAGCTTGACTTTGGAAGCACCACAACCCGTACTCTCGGTGACTGCGACTCTCCGAGCCTTGGTTCATCCCGGTGGAGCAGCAACCCAGGTTTGGTTCGAATGGTGGCCGGCTGCGGAGAATCCGAACGACCAGGGAGTGGTTCAAACCACAGCTGTCACCTTGGTCGAGTCAGGCCAGGAAGTTGTTTCAATCGAAACAGTCCTGACCGGGCTCACACCTGACACGGAATACAACTATCGCGGCATGGCCGTGAACGAGGCGTTTCCTCAGGACGAGAATATCCAGGTCGCTGAAGGCTCTTTCACGACGCTCCCTCTGGACTGCGGCTGGCCTCTTAGTACGAAGACCACGGACGCCGTGAGTGGAGATCCGGTTCAGGCGATCGCGGAAAATGGCAACGTGTGGATCGCTGGCCGTCATGACGGCAATGTGGCCCTGGGTGACGAAGTTCTGGATGGAAATCCCGATGGAGGGCAGCTATTTGCTGCGCTCGTGGATCCAGCCGGGCGTTGGCTCTGGACGGCCGGAGCCTCCGGGTCGGTAGCCCCGCGCGGCCTGGCCCCCGATCCGGATGGGGGGGCATGGATTGTCGGTGTTTTTGAGACCGCCGCGAGGTTCGGTGAGCATGCATTGGTTTCCGACGGCAGAGCACAGGGATTCGTCGCACGTTTGGACCAAGGGGGCAACTGGACTTGGGCTCGAGCTTTGTCGGGCGGGGCCAATGAGGCTCTCGCCGCCGGTTTTGATGGGGCCGGTAACGGCTTCGTCGCCGGCTGGTTCTCCGGAACCGGTGAGGCCGGTGAGCGTAATTGGAACACGAAACATGCTCAGGAACCTTTTGTGGCGTCCCTCTCATTGGGCGGAGAATTTCGCTGGATTCAAGGAGCCGGCGGCAACGGTAGGGCGATGGGCATTGCTACCGATACAGTGGGCGTCCATGTTGGTGGCGAGTTCAGCGGAACGCTTTTGGACTCTTTGAATTCCACGGGTGGTTCCGATCTCTTTTGGTGCAGCATCGATCCGGATGGTAACTGGGTAGCGCCTCAATCCGCTGGCGGTTCCTCCGACGATCACTTCGCTGGAATTGCAGGGGACCGCGCCGGAGGCCTGCTATTGACTGGCACGGCACGGGGCAACATCTCCATCGGTGGTGGTTCGGAGAGTTCTGGATCGCAGAACGACGACAGTCTGATCATCGCCCGGATTGCTCCTGACGGTTCGCTCGACTGGTTTCAGCGCGTGGCGAATGCCTCACCGAAAGGCATCGCTCTAGACCGTGATTCGTCTGTGGTCTTCGTGTCGGCGGACCAGTTTGAAAATCTCTTCCTCGGAGGAACGATTCTTAGATTGGCGGGTGCGGATTCGGACGCTGCCATTCTCCGTCTGCAAGCAGAGGATGGATCGGGGTTGGGTGGTCGCAGCCTAGGGGCGGAAGGGACTGAGACGGCTGGACCTATCG
>CAYFGX010000072.1:0-27927 GCA_964342405.1 uncultured Verrucomicrobiota bacterium
CTGGCAAGAGAAGTGGCGGAGAGAGGGGGATTCGAACCCCCGATACCCTTTCGAGTACTCACGCTTTCCAGGCGTGCGCCTTAAACCGCTCAGCCATCTCTCCTGCTGACGACGAGGACTCTCGCCAAAAGGTCTGCCGATGGCAACTGTTTTTCCCGCTTGAGTCAGAAAAGCACTCTCTCCGGACAAGGCCAAAGAATTGGAATCCACCACTTTATTTCTGCACTAAATATTGAAACATCGTGACTTCGATGCTGTGATACCTCCCTTCCGCTTGATGACACTGGAGAGGAGACACGTGTGGAGACCATAAGAACGCAAGCAATCACCTTTGACGTAGGAGGTACACTCATCGAACCGAATCCATCGGTCGGGGCAATATATGCCGGGGTGGCTGATGAGCAGGGCCTGGCAGGGCTCGATGCCGACCGAATCGACGAACAATTCGGGGCCGCTTGGAAGACCAAGGGCGACTTTCACTACACCGAGGAAGCGTGGGCAAAATTGGTCGAGCAGAGTTTCGATGAACTAATTCCCGCTGAGGAATCGCGTCGCATCTTCCCTCACATTTATCGGCGCTTCGAGGACGCGTCTGTTTGGCGTATTCATGAGGACGTCCTCCCGACCTTGGACGACCTGGCTGGTCGCGGATTTAGACTGGCCGTCATTTCCAATTGGGACAATCGACTCAGACCCCTCCTTTCAGATCTTAAGCTGCTCTCCTTCTTCGAAACCGCAACGATTTCGTCAGAGATCGGATTTACCAAACCGTCCTCTGTTCCCTTCGAGCATACGCTCAAAAAGCTCGGGCTCCCCTCTCCGGCCGTCGTGCATGTGGGTGACTCGCTCCCGGAAGACATTGATGGGGCAGAAAACGCCGGGATTACCGGTATTCACATTCGCCGAAAAGGCAGCAACGGGGGGAACTCGATATCCAGCTTGCGCGAGCTTTCCTCGATGTTGAAGGAAGATTGGGGCAGCTAGTTGAGCTAATTTCTTCAGAAGCGCAGCTAATAGTTTGCGCGACCAATTGACGTCCCGCCCAATTGCTTATAAATATCTGGGGAGCAGTTGTTGCAGCTTCGGGGTTTTCGGTGATCAAACTCACAAACACTCCCAGATTTTGGGGCAGTTGCCAGCGATTATGAACCTATTCAGCGCCATATTTCATTCGACCCTCGGGAAGAAATACCTGATGGCAATAACAGGGCTCATGCTGATCCTTTTCGTTTTAGGACACATGGCCGGCAATCTTCAGATTTTTCTGGGAGCAGATACCTTGAACGCCTACGGAGCGTTTCTTAAATCAAAGCCAGCTTTGCTTTGGGGCGCCCGAGGGGGGCTCTTGCTGCTCGTCGCTGTGCATATCTGGTCTGCCATCACCCTGTCGGCCAAGAATAAGACTGCCCGCCCCGTCGCCTACCGAGTGAATCGGGCTGTGGGGGCCAGTTATGCTTCCAGAACGATGGTTTGGAGTGGGTTGATCGTTCTGGCCTTCATCATTTACCACATTCTCCATTTCACCGTCGGGGCTTTCGATCCGGAATCTTTGACTCTGAAGGATGACCAAGGACGACACGACATTTTCAAGATGGTCGTTCAGGGTTTTAGCCACCCCTTGGTATCTGCGTTTTACATCTTCGCAATGGCACTTCTCTGTTCTCACTTGAGCCACGGCATCAGTAGTCTTTTCCAGTCCCTCGGATTCCGTTCAGGCCAGCAGAAAGTTTGGGCAGATCGTCTAGCCTTCGTGATGGCGTGGGCAATATTCATCGGTAACAGTTCAATTCCCCTGGCGATCCTTCTTGGATTCGGAAAGGAGGCCCTTAAGTAATGAAGTTGGATGCAAAAATCCCTTCCGGTCCCCTCGACCAAAAGTGGGAGAAACACAAGTTTGACCTTAAGCTCGTCAATCCGGCGAACAAGCGAAAATACGAGGTAATCGTCGTCGGTTCGGGGCTCGCGGGAGCGAGCGCCTCGGCAACCTTGGGCGAGTTAGGCTACAACGTTAAGTGCTTCTGTTACCAAGATAGCCCTCGCCGAGCACACAGTATCGCTGCGCAGGGAGGCATCAACAGTGCCAAGAACTATCAGAACGATGGAGACAGTGTTCATCGCCTTTTCTACGATACAATCAAGGGGGGCGATTTCCGAGCAAGGGAAGCGAACGTCCATCGCCTCGCGGAAGTCAGCCGCAACATCATCGACCAATGCGTCGCACAAGGCGTTCCCTTTGCACGAGAGTATAGCGGCATGCTTGCCAACCGATCCTTCGGTGGCGCTCAGGTGTCTCGAACTTTCTACGCCCGGGGACAAACAGGTCAACAGCTTCTCCTAGGGGCCTACCAGGCTCTCAGTCGTCAAATCGCGGCTGGGAAGGTGGCCATGCATCCGCGAACTGAGCTTCAAGATATCGTCCTCGTTGATGGGAAGGCTAAGGGGATCGTAGTGCGCAATCTAGTCACCGGTGAGATTCAATCGCATTCTGCCGATGCCGTGGTCCTAGCAACCGGAGGATACGGGCCTGTCTTCTACCTTTCCACCAATGCGGTGGGATGTAACGTCAGCGCAACATTCCGCGCTTACAAGCGAGGCGCCGCATTTGCGAACCCTTGCTACACGCAGATTCATCCGACCTGTATTCCGGTTACGGGCGACCATCAATCCAAGCTAACGCTGATGTCGGAGTCTCTCCGTAACGATGGACGTGTGTGGGTGCCAAAGAAGAAGGGCGATGAACGAGCGCCACAAGATATTCCTGAATCCGAGCGCGACTATTACCTGGAACGGAAATATCCCAGCTTCGGGAACCTTGCGCCCCGTGATATCGCATCCCGGGCAGCGAAGGAGGCTTGCGACGCCGGTCGAGGTGTCGGACCCACGGGGCTTGGGGTTTATCTCGATTTTCACGACGCGATCGACCGCCAAAGCGAGGCCGTTGTCCGCGAAAAATACGGCAACTTGTTCGACATGTATCAACGGATCACCGGTGAAAACGCCTACCATCAGCCGATGAGAATTTTCCCGGCTGTCCACTACACGATGGGTGGGCTATGGGTTGACTACAATCTCCAGAGCACCATCCCCGGTCTCTTCGTTCTCGGGGAGGCGAATTTCTCTGATCACGGAGCGAATCGCCTCGGTGCGAGTGCGCTGATGCAGGGGCTCGCTGACGGTTACTTCGTCGCTCCCTATACCATCGGCAATTACCTCGCAGGTGAGAGTCCGAAAGACCGGCCCGACACGGATGCTCGCCCATTCAAAAAGGTGGAGAAGGAAGTGACGGACAAGATCGACAAGCTCTTCGCGATTCAGGGGCGCCGAACGCCTCGATCATTCCATCGCGAATTAGGGAAACTTGTTTGGGAATACTGTGGGATGGCCCGGGACAAGGCTGGGTTGACCAAGGTGCTCAAAATGATCCCTGAGTTGCGCGCCGAGTTTTGGGAGAACTTAAACATCACGGGTGGGCCAAACGAGCTCAACCCATCATTCGAGCATGCAAGTCGGGTAGCAGACTTCATGGAATTTGCCGAACTTCTCTGCTTGGATGCCCTCAAGCGGGATGAATCATGCGGAGGACATTTCCGAACAGAACATCAAACCTCAGACGGCGAAGCGAGACGAGACGACAAGAAGTTCGCCTTCGTTTCCGCTTGGGAATACCAAGGTGCTAGCAAACGCCCTGCCCTCAATAAGGAGCCGTTGGTCTATGAGGAAGTAAAAATGACTCAAAGGAGTTACAAGTAAATGAACCTGACGCTGCACGTATGGCGCCAACGGAACGCCAATGAATCGGGTGAGTTTGTCACTTACCTTGCACGAGACATCAGCCCTGACATGTCGTTTCTCGAGATGTTGGACGTGGTCAATGAGGACTTGCTTGAGAAAGGTGACGATCCGATCGCTTTCGACTCTGATTGTCGTGAGGGAATCTGCGGAACATGCTCCCTTGTGATCAACGGGTCTGCACACGGCGGGCAAAAAGCCACGACTGCTTGCCAACTTCACATGCGAAGCTTCAGCGATGGCGAGACGATCACGATCGAACCATGGAGGGCTCGCCCCTTCCCCGTCGTGCGCGATTTGATCGTCGATCGAACGGCCTTCGACCGCATTATTCAAGCTGGGGGCTATGTCTCGGTTTCGACCGGTGGCACCCCTGATGCCAACAATATTCCCGTGCCGAAGCCGGACAGTGACAAAGCCATGGATGCTGCTCAGTGTATCGGTTGCGGAGCCTGTGTAGCGGCGTGTAAGAACGCTTCAGCCATGCTTTTCGTTTCAGCGAAAGTGTCTCACATGAGCCTGCTGCCGCAGGGGCAAGTGGAACGCGAGTCGCGTGTGGTCGATATGGTGAATCAGATGGATAAGGAAGGATTCGGGGCTTGCACCGTCACGGGTTCCTGCGAGGCCGTTTGTCCCAAGGAGATCAGCCTTGATTTCATCGGACGCATGAATAGGGAGTTCGGTCGTGCTCTCATGAAGAACTGCTCATAACCTCTCGGGCTTCGTCAGGCGCTTATGGAGTCGCCCCTAGGCACTCAAGCTCCTCGCATTCGTTTTTCCAGCGAGGGCCTCTCCAGCTGGATGCAGGAGGAGGCCCTCACGCTTTTCGTTTCGACCTATCAGCACGATTGCTTGATCGTTCTTTCCGCTTCGGGCTCTGATGAATTGCGGATAACGGGCTATCCCTTTGATCGCCCGATGGGGATGACGCTCTCTTTAACGTCTTTTCGCATAGCAACCCGTCAGCACATTTGGGAATTCGAAAACTTGAATCCAATCGAGACGAGTTCCCGCTCGCCTGGTGATTCTATTTATCGGCTCGACCGAGTGACACCGACCGGGTTCCTGGACGCCCACGACTTAGCTCAGAGCAAGGACGGAAGTTCCATCCTGGTAGACACTCATCACAGCTGTCTGAGGGAAATCGATTCTTCAGGCAATGCGATCCCCTTCTGGCAACCCGAATTCATCTCAGCACTTGCAGCGGAAGATCGATGCCATCTTAACGGCGTGGCTACCGAGGACGGACTGGCCCGCTACGCAACGGTTGTCAGCGATTCCGACAACGAGGAAGGCTGGCGGGAAAATCGAAGGAACGGAGGTCAGCTTATCGATGTAGAGAACAATCGAGTCGTCGCGGGAAACCTTTCCATGCCGCATTCACCGAGACTCTATCGCGACCGGATCTGGGTCTTAAACGCAGGCACTGGAGAATTTGGCTTTGTGGATCCGGCTCAAGGCGGCTTCCATAGCATCGCATTTTGTCCCGGATTCCTACGCGGCTTGGCCTTTCATGAAGACTACGCGATCATCGGTTTGTCTCAGGCGCGTCACAACGGAAAATTCTCTGGCTTAGAGTTAGGCGAATCGCTGGATCAACGCTCGGAATCTGCAATCTGCGGACTAATGGTTGTGAATATCGAAACTCATAAGATCTGTCACTCTCTCGAATTTGACGCTCCGATCGCAGAACTCTTCGACGTTCAAGCAGTAACTCACATTGGGCATCCAACCTTGCTCAAGTGTCAAACACTCGAGTAGGCGAAAGCACAAGACTTAGTTTACAGAACGTTCGGACTCAACCCTAGTCCCACGATGCTACAAGCTTGAATGGTCTGTAGCCCTAGATCTTCGGCCTTCGAAATGACTTGTTCGGATTCGGAACCTGGATTCAACCATAGCTCTGGATTTCCCTTGGCGGCAATTCCATCCAAGAGTCCGTCAAGGATTTCTGGTCGTACATAGACGCTGACGAGATCGAGATCTCCTTCGATCTTGCAAACATCCGGGTAGCACCTCAATCCCTCGATGCTTTCTTCACGAGGATTTACCGGCAACACCTCGTAGCCTTGCATTCGATAGGCTCTCACAGCCTTATTTCCGAACTTGCTTCGATCGTTTGATGCCCCAACGACTGCCACTCTTTTCATCTGAGCAACGTGACGTATGTCCCAGCCAAAGTAAATCACGGATCACCAAGTGTTTTTCTATCGCATCCCATATCGAATCCGCTTTAGATTCAAGGGAACCCAAGATCTCATCTTGATATGCTATTTTCTGATATGAAACGATTGCTGCGCACGACGTGGATACTCGGTCTCATGGCCATTTGTGCGCCTGATTCGAATGCGAGCGAGCAGCCCAATGTGATCATCGTTATGGCCGATGACCTCGGAATTGGGGACATCACGCCCACGAACCCGGACTGCAAAATCAAGACACCTAATCTGCAACGTCTTGCCGACCAAGGGCTCACTTTTCTTGATGCTCACACCCCGAGCTCTGTTTGCACCCCAACGCGTTACGGGCTGCTGACGGGCCGCTACAACTGGCGATCACGACTCGAACGAGGAGTCCTTAACGGCCGCAGTGAACACCTGATTCCTGCCGAGCGCCCGACCCTGGGACACCTGATGAAGCGGGCAGGATACCACACTTCGATGATCGGGAAATGGCACCTCGGCTGGGACTGGCACAAGACGGATGGCAAAATCGACTTTACTAAGCCTGTGCTCAACGGCCCCGATATCAATGGCTTCGACCAATACTATGGGCACTGTGGTTCACTCGATATGCCGCCTTACGTTTGGGTGGATACGGGGCAGATCACGGCACTTCCGGATCGGGAAGAAGGCGTCAACAAGGCACAGAACCGCTACGGTTGGTATCGCAAAGGGCCGATTGGGGCAGACTTCCACATCGATCAAGTCCTACCTCACCTTTTCAATAAGTCGATTGAATATGTGAACCAGCGCGCCGAGGCAGCCAAACAAGGATCACCCTTTTTTCTCTACTTAGCATTGCCTGCACCTCACACCCCGATCGTACCGGTGTCACCGTTTAGAGGGATTAGCGGACTCAACGATTACGCCGACTTCGTGACTCAAACCGACCACCATGTTGGACAACTTCTCGGGGCCCTAAAACAGCACGGAATCGAAGACAATACCTTGTTCGTATTCACCAGTGACAACGGATGTTCGCCAGAAGCGAATTTCGCCTTATTGAAAGAACACGAGCATGATCCCAGCGCTGGCTACCGAGGTCACAAAGCGGACATTTATGAGGGCGGGCATCGAGTCCCCTTCATCGCTCGTTGGCCCCGCAAGATTGAAGGTGGAAGAACGACGAAAGCTGTCGCGTGTTTGACCGATTTGTACAGCACGCTGGAAGCCATTACCGGTCAAGAGCGTCGTGACTATGGCGGAGAAGACGGGTTTAGTCTGCTTCCTGTTTTTGAAGGGGCTCCCAACTCGGGACGAAACACGCTTATCAGCCACTCAATCGGAGGGTCTTTTGCTATCCGACACGGCCAGTGGAAACTCTGCCTCAGTGGCGGGAGTGGAGGCTGGAGTGCTCCGAGAGAGAAACTCGCTTCAGAGAGAGGTCTGCCTCCAGTTCAGCTCTTTGACTTGAGCACGGATCCATCGGAGAAGAACAACTTGGTTGAAGAACGTCCCGATAAGGTGACAAACCTTCTCAGGCTCCTGCAACATCAAGTAGACTTAGGACGATGCACACCCGGGCCTCAAATTAAAAATGACCGCGTGGTTTCGGTTTTGACTCCTGCGGCTGAGTCTTACTTGAAGCGATAGCGCAGACAAAAGGAGCGCCCCCAAAATAGGGACGCTCTACCCTTGCATCCTAGATTGTAGGCGGATTAGCCGGCAGCGACCTTCTGTGCTGCTTTTGCGGCGACATTCAAGCAGGCTTGGATATCGGCAATCGGATCATTCGGGCTTTCTTCGTATTCCAGAGAGAGAGAACCATCAGCAGGGAAT
Source organism: uncultured Verrucomicrobiota bacterium (assembly GCA_964342405.1). Taxonomy (GTDB): domain Bacteria; phylum Verrucomicrobiota; class Verrucomicrobiia; order Limisphaerales; family AAA164-E04; genus UBA2970. The sequence continues at coordinate 7,791 of CAYFGX010000072.1, forward strand.
CCGATCTTCTTGAGCGCTCGAAAGACTCCCTCCACATCGAGATGCCCTTCCCCGATGATTACGCCTTCGGCCTTCTTTTTCTGCTCAGCGAAATCCTTCAGATGAACACCATACAAGCGATCTCCAAGTAAGTAGGTGACTTCGACTGGGTCAATACCAGAGCGAATATAGTGACCGAGGTCTGCGCAGAATCCAATTCTCCGGTCATGCCCCGCCACGGCCTTCCAAGCATCGACCGGCTTGTCATAGAGTGCTCCAGGCCCGTGATTGTGAATCGCGATTCGAATATCAAACTCAGCGACCAATCGATCTAGGCTGTCAAAGGAATCCGGAGAGGGATTCGCGCTAATATTTTTAATGCCCGCCATCTTGGCAAATTGAAACATCTTGCGATTGGCTTCATGGTCTTTGGAAAATCCCTGAACGCCGTGGCTGCTGATGGTCATATCATATTTCTTCAGCTTCGCATTCATCTCCGCGACTTTGAGGGGATCAGGAATCGTTGGATAGTGGGCGCGGAAGAACTCGATGTAGTGAAGCCCTAAGGCTGCCGTCTTTTCCAAGGCTCCATCAACGCCGAAGGCACGGAGCGAGTAACTCTGTAGCCCCATTGGAAAACCCCCGTATTTTTTGAAGGCATCCGCACGCGAATCGGCAAATATTCGAGGAATGTCAAACCACGTTGCTCCAGCTGCTGCGGCAGCTGCTAAGAGGCCGCGCTGTCCGAACTGTCGGCGATTGATACGAGTTGTTGTCATAAAGGAATTTTTTTTGGGGGCGATTTCAAATCGTTAGGGACCGGGGTCGCAAGGAAGGTAACCTTTGCGCATGCACTCGATCGAGCGGTTTTTTCACCGACATACTCTAGCTTAAGTTTTGTAATCGCTCGGTGCTGTCGCCAAATCGGTCGGCGGGGACGCCCATCCGATGCATGATGTCTAAGTGCAAATTACAAAGAGGTGTCTCAGTCTTCGCACGAAGGCGTCGTCCTGGTCGAATGCCACCGCCGCGCCCGGCCAGAATTAATGGCAGATCTTCTTCCGTATGCCTGTTGCCATCCTTGAGAGTTGAACCGAAGAGCAACAGGCTGTTGTCCAGCAAAGAGGTTTCACCTTCACTCAGTTGCTTCATTCGGTTGAGTAAGTATGCGAATTGTTCGACATGCCAAGTTCCAATCCTCTCGTATTGATCCCGGGTTTGGCGATCTTCTCGATGATGAGAGAGTCCGTGGAAGCTTTTCCGAGGAACCCCCTCCAAAAAGTCAAATCGTCGCCCAGTTTGAGCATTGCCGAACATAAAAGAGGCGATTCGCGTCGAGTCAGTCCAGAACGCCAACACAAGGATATCCAACATTAATCGTACGTGCTCCTCGTGACTTTCCGGAATCCCTGGCCCGGGTCGCACCATGTCAAACCTCCCCTGGTTGATCCACCGCTTTTGAGGTTTCATCGCCGACTCAATTCGCTTTTCAACAGACCGAACGGATTCAAGATACTCGTCTATTTTCGTGCGGTCAGGACCACTGACCCGCTTCTGCAAAGACTTGGCGTCACCCAAGACCAGATCCAGGATGCTCGCATCATCGCGTTGAAGAGACTCTTGAACGACTCGAGAATCTGGATTAATTCCTGACACGACCGGGAACGAATGATTGGTGCGAAAGAGCCGGTCAAATGCCAGTCGGGGTATGATCTCTTTCGGGACAGGAGTGTGTGGGTCACGCCAGGAAATATGCGAACCAAGGATTCTCGGGAAACCCCCACCAATATTATCGATGCCAGTTCGCGACTCATCGACTCCCAATTCAAAGGAAGGTAAAACTGTTCGATGTCCTATCTGCCTGGCCATGAGTTGATCGACACTGGTTCCTCCGGTGTCTAGATCGGCTCCAGAACCACGTTCTACATAACCACCAGAAAGCCATGCGGGAACTTTCGGCCAATGCCCGTTTCGACCTACCGTATTCTCATTCCATAGATTCTCTAGCAGCAGGCATTCCGACTGATGGGGCGCGAGCGAGCGCAACATAGGAGTTAGCTGGTAGTTTTCTCCTGTTCCTTCAGGGGTCCAGTTTGAAGGCACAACGCCGTTTGGGAAAAACAAGAACGCGGAGCGCAGTGGCGGACGTTCCGCAACTGGCGCTGCGCCCAGCCTCGGGGTCCAGGACTCGAGCCACGGAAGAGCCAAGGCGGCACCCGTTCCTTGGAGCATACGCCGGCGGGACAGACGACTAGTCATTGCGAAAGCTTACAATAAGGATGGCGACTGGCACCAATAAAATAGGAGATACGTGTTCGACTGGACTGAGGCGTCTGGTCGTCAGTGAAGCTCACTCCTCCCCAAGAAAACCCAACGACGTGAGGAACCGATCCATGTGCTCAACGGTCTCGTCGTAGAATCGATTCTCACTTCTTCCGTGATTGAAAAAGCCGTGCCCCTGCCCATCAAAAAGGATGAGCTCACTCCGGCTCCCAACCTCAAACATTCGCCGCTTGAAGCGTTCTGCCGTTGCGACTGGTATCAGCTTGTCTTCAGTGCCTAAGAATACGATCGAAGGAGGCACTCCTTCCCTGATGTTATGCATCGGCGAGATCTCAAAATACCGCTCTTTCACCCGGTCGTATCCATAGCCGTCAGGACCATTGTCATAAACTGGATTGAAGAGGACCAAGGCATTAGGAGTCGAGGAAACCGTCTTCTGAGGATCCACATCCAAACCGGGGACAGTGGCCGTGGCGGCGGCCACATGACCTCCCGCAGAGCCACCTCCGGCTGCAATCCGTTTCGGGTCAATGTTCAGACGCTGAGCATTGGAGCGGATCCAGCGAATCGCGGACTTGCCGTCCTTAACACAATCAAAGGGCGTCGTGTTGTGCTTACTCCGAACGCGATACTCAGCAGACATTGCCACCATGCCTCGCTTGGCTAAATGACGACAATGAGGGAAGAATTGGTTCGGGTTTCCTCCGACCCAGCCTCCACCAAAGAAGAACACGATCGCAGGGCGCGCTTTCGTCCCAGAATCCACCGGCTCGAAGATATGCATCTTGAGAGAGACGTCCCCGACAGTTTTGTAGCTCTCCACCCTGTCGGGCTTCAAATCTTGGGCTTCAACGCATGAGGCGACCCATACGAAAAGAAGCGCAGACTTCAAAAAAACTCTGAGAGATTCTCTTGGATTCATTTCGTTCACTTTACTCTTCGTCCGTGAGTTTCAGTGTGAGAATCGCATCCACCATCTTACGAGCTTCCGAGATACCGTGTTGCGGATGAGGCGGCATGGGAACTGCCCCCCACGTACCTAGACCGCCTTTAACGATCTTCTCCGCCAGTCTATCTCGAGCGGAGCTATCGTCGGCGTAGCGTTCCGCTACGGCTTCGTAAGATGGACCGATCGATTTAATTTCAGTTGTATGGCATGCCAAGCAAGTGCTCTTAGAAATCAAGGTCGTACCTTCCGCTTCTGGATCGAGGCCTTTCATGCGAGGGTCGGTCTGTGCGACGTCGAAAGAGATAGGTTCAGCCGTATAGGTGATTCGCTTGAGTTTCCCGTCGTTGCCATCATACCAAGGGGTTCCATATTCCAAGAGATACACTTCGCCTCGGCGTCCCATCTCCATGTCGACGGGATGAACGAAGAGGTGTCGTCCCAACCAGGGCTCGTTGAAAACAATCTCGCCAGCAGGATTAAGTTTGAGCAAGCGAACCCAGGCGCTGGTCCAATCGTAAACAATCAAGCAACCGTCCAGTTCTCGTGGGAGTTTGGACGAGGACGCCGGGTAGTCGTCGTAGTAGTAAACGGGGCCAGCGCAAGCCGAGGCTCGCGGATAATACCACAGAGGCTTGGTTGCTGAGGGAAGATTGGTTAGCCCCGTATTGTTCGGTGAATCGTTGACAGGATGATCCGGATTAAAGCGGCTCCCGACGATGTTAGACTCAAAGTCATAGTTCGCATACGCCTTGTTATCCGCTAAAAAGTAGGGCCAACCGAAATAACCAGCACTTTTGGCCTGATTCAATTCATCAAAGCCCTTCGAACCGCGATTCGTGCTTTCGCCTGCATCCGGTCCTACTTCGCCCCAATAGAGAAAACCATTCCTAGAATCGACCGAAATTCGAAAGGGGTTCCGACATCCCATCGCATAGATCTCCGGACGGGTGTTGGCCATGCCGCGGGGAAAGAGATTACCCGTGGGGATGGTATAGCCACCATCGGCCGTTGGTCGGATTCGTAAAACTTTTCCTCGTAGATCATTTGAATTGGCTGCGCTCCGCTGTGCATCGTAGTAAAAGCGTCCTGGGCGCTCGTCGATCGGTGCATAGCCCGAGGATTCAAATGGGCACGTATTGTCCCCCGTCGAAATGAACAGATTACCGTCCGGACCGAAGGTCAGCGAACCGCCCTCATGGCAGACGTGATTCTCTCGATCATGTTGCAGTTCCAACATGATCTTTTCCTCCGTCAATTCAGTCCCGGAGAATGTGAATCGAGAGAGTCGTTGAACCGATCGCACCCCGGGAACGGAGTAGTACAAATAGAGCCAATGGTTCGCATCAAAGCCTGGATCGAGTGTGATTCCGAGCAGCCCTGACTCGCGGGCGTAGCCTTCATCTCGACGCACTTCGACATCCAATTGTGCAAGCTTCGTTGTGTCCGAGCTTTGCGGTGAGTAAAGGTGGACGCCGCCAGTCCGCTCAATGACGAAGATATGCCCGTCGTTCGCCACCGCGATCTCCATAGCATCAATGAATCCATCTGCGATGGTTTCAACTTTGAAGTGTTCGTCTCCCGGTAGCTCCGCTGCGGTAGTCCCGAGCGAGAGCTGGCAAACAGCGTAACAAACTCCGATGAAAACTTGCCTTTGTAGATATCGAGTCATGGGTAGATAGTGCAATGCCAATTAAGGCTGCCGTGTTTTGTTTCAGAGACCATGATGAATCCCTTCCTCCGGGGTGCAAGAATATTTGAACTCAGGCAGTTCGGTATTCCAAGGGTCGAAGGACCCTTTAGATGCTGTAGGTGTCCGCAATGCCTGGGATTGGCAACGAGTTGAGTTCGCGCTTTACCCGACCATCCATAGTCCCTATTTTCCTATCACCCAAGCAAAACACTCCAACTGGATTTATGAAGCCGCTAGCGATCACTCTCATTCTCGGAGCTTTAGCCTTTCGCCCTGTCAACGCTGCGAGCATGAACGACATGGAACACGGCCCGTTCGTTTCTTGGACGATTCGTGGCGAAGGGGATTCGGTGACCTACAAAGGAATCGCTCTTCAACTGGATTCGGAATCTGGGGCTTCAGTCTTATTTGATTCTGACCTGATGCGTTACTCGGCAGCTTGGACGGGAGAATTCCTTCAATGGTATCCGGAAAGGGATGGACTCGAGAGGAACCCCACGATTGCGGGCAAGATTTCGTTTTGGAATGAAGCAGGTCCTGGATGGTCTTTGAGTTCCGATTTCTCGGATCCACGCGAGATCCCATACGGGCCATTGCCCAAATCCCTCACCCACTACTCAGGCCTCTATCGAACGGGGGATTCGGTCGTGCTTTCCTACACAGTTGGGGATCACCAAGTTTACGACTCCCCTGCTTATCAGGAGATAGATGGCGAGGGCTATTTCGTGCGCTACCTAGAAGTGGGCCCCGGAACATCCGCCACCACTCTTCGGGTGATGAAACTCCAAGGGAACGACATAAAACTCTGGGGAGGCGTTGCTGAAACCTCAACCGGAACGCTTAGAATCCGGTCTGAATCACAGAATCGAATCATTGGATTCAAAGGGCTTCCCGAAGGGGCCTCTTGGAAGCAGGTAGACCAAGACCTTTGTCTCTTTCTCCCGGCTCGCGAGTCTTCCGCTGGCTTCGCGCTCTTACAGGGAGGAGAGCCTAAGGGGCATTTCAAAACTCATGAAGGCCTTCTGAAGAAACACCTTGAGTCAGACTTTGACCTAAGAGCACTTGAAACGGAACGCCACAACACGGGGGTGCTTTGGGAGGAACGCCTGACGACCCCTGTTCGAAAAGGCAGCAATCGCCAAGCACTGGCGGTGGACACACTTCTCGTGCCTCGATCGAATCCCTGGAACTCTTGGATTCGTTTCGGAGGAATAGATTTCTTGTCCGACGATCAGGCCCTTTTGGGCTCAATTAGCGGTGATGTGTGGCTGGTGAGTGGACTGAAAGAAGGATCCCGAAAGCTCGAGTGGAAACGCTTTGCAACCGGACTCTACCAGCCGCTTGGCATTAAAGTGGTCGACGGAAAGATCTACGTACTGGGCCGCGATCAGATCACGCGGCTTCACGATACCAATGGTGATGGTGAAGCTGACTTCTACGAGAACTTTAACAATGACAGCATGGTGGCTGAGAATTTCCACTCCTTCACACTAAACCTGGAGACGGACTCCGCCGGCAATTTTTACTACGCTCAAGGAGCTCCCTGGCCGCCTGACGTCAAGACGCCTCACCAAGGGATTCTATTCAAGGTGTCTCCAGATGGAGAACGGTTCGAATCCTACGCCGATGGACTTCGAGGGCCCAATGGGATGGCCATCGGGCCCAATGACATGATTACCTACAGTGATAACGAAGGCCATTGGCTACCAACCTGCTCCCTTCAATTGATTCGCAAAGGAGGCTTTCATGGGATGAAACCCACCGCGCACCTCCATGAAGGTACGCCTGAAACCTTTGAGCAACCGATCTGTTGGATCCCCCATGCGGTTGACAATTCGCCTGGAGATCAAATCTGGATCGACGGCGAAAGTTGGGGGCCTCTAAACGGGAAGCTACTAATGACTTCCTACGGGAAATCCTCTCTCTCCCTCGTCCTGACCGAAAAGGTCAACGGAGAAGTTCAGGGAGGAACAGTTAAACTACCGCTGAGATTTCGCAGCGGGATCATCCGCGGACGACAGAGCAGATTCGATGAGCATCTCTATCTTTGCGGTTTGAGTGTTTGGCAAACCACAGGCGTTGAGCCGGGTGGCTTCTATCGAGTCCGCTACACCGGGCGTCCGCTCAACGCCCCCATTGAGTTGCATGCGAAGCAAGACAGTCTCGAGATCTCATTCTCGGAACCCGTTGACCGAGAGCTCGCACTCGATCCCGAGTCCTACAACATCGAGCAATGGAACTATCGGTGGATTGACCGCTATGGTTCGCCGCATTACTCAGTGTTAGATCCGAATAAAGAGGGGCATGACCAGGTGGAAATAAAGGGTTTGGAACTGAGCGCCGATGCCAAGACTGTTCGGATCAAAGTCGATCAGGTGGTTCCCGTGATGCAAATGAAGATAGCCTACAACCTTGACTCGGCAACAGGTGGGCGTATCCGAGGCGAGATCTACAATACGATTCACCAATTGCCGTAACCTGGTAAGCGCTACACCCTATGCCTTCGGCTGCATCGACGGATATCCGTCAAAAGGGATACATCATTCGAACTTATCGACTCAGCGAGACCAGTCTCATAGTCGAGTGGCTTACTGAATCAGAGGGTCGTGTTCCCACCGTGGCAAAGGGTGCCTTACGGAAAAAATCTAACTACGCGGGCAAGCTTGATGTCTTCTTTCTTGCTAACATGAGCTACCGGCCCAGCCAGCGATCGGATCTTCATCAGCTGAAGGAAGTCGAGTTGCTTTCGACTCCATCGAAAATCCGGCGTTCCTTGAAACGGCTCAATCAGGTGGCTTACTTCGTCGATTTAATCCGACGGACGACCGAGACATGCACGCCGTTGGAGGAAGTGTTTCAACTCTTCCACCAATCTATTCGAGTTTCCGAAGAACAATATCGGGGCTCGTGGTTCACTCTCTGGTTCGAGTGGCAGCTTCTCGGAATTCTTGGGCTCCAGCTTCCGCTCCAATCCTCAGGCCTTCCTAACGATGAGAGACAGATTCTTGAGGCCTGGAGCACTGGATCGGGCGTGGATTACGAGCACAACTCAAGCTCGGTCGGCGAAATTGCTTCGTTTCTGGGCCATTCATGGGCCCAAGAGTTGGGAAAAAACCTACCCCTACGCAGTCAGGTCCTCTCGGATGGTGTTCGCACCCTCACTTGAGCCCAGACTAATTGCGGCCTGTTAGCAATCTAGGCATAAAAAAAAGCGCCTGAAAAAATCAGGCGCTCCTTCCCCCATTCGAGGAAAACCGACTTACTTGGCCTTTGCTTTGGCTTTGTCTTTTCGATTCCCAACCAGCTTTGCCTTATGCTGCTTCAAGTACTTCTCGACAGCGCGGCGTTGCTCCAATCGCACGGGAATTCCCTTCTGATTGAGGTTACGCAAATGGCGGTAGTGGCAGAGCGTCTTGCCAAGTTGGACGATCTCAATGTGAAATTCGCCAACCTGCCAGAGCTGCCCTGACTCTAAATCCGTCTTTTCTGTGACATCCTTATTCAACTTCATAATATTCTCAAAAGACTAGGACAGTGCCAATCCTACGAATGTTCAAACGGAAGCCCTCGCATAAGCGGAGGGTGGCAATATCCTGAACTCATCGGCCCAATACAAGGGTTGCGGATTCCGCATTTAGGCCTCTAGAAATCTCAGATTCCAACAAAACCGAACCGAAGAGTTGAAGAGCCTGTCTGAAAAATGCAATCCTGTCGAGGACAAACCCTGATTGTTTCCGTGTCCCGGCTATTCAAACGTCCACTCTTATCATCGAACACCCCTTCTGACGCTAGAATAAGAGGCCAAATTCACGGCTTTCTGCCTCAAACCGGATTTTCTTCAGAATTTTCTAAGAAACGCCCGATCCGATTGTCTTATGCCTGAAGACCAGGGTTGCCTGGAACGCTATGGAAGGAATCGAGATCAGTCAGCGTTTGCCTGACACGCCGCCCCAAGATGCCTGTGGCTGACACAAAGGAAACGGATAAGTCTGGTCAATTGTCATTGACTGAGGTTTTCGAGCAGCTGGAAACGCCGCTTCTGCGGTATGCCTACCAACTCGTGAAGCGAATCGAAGTGGCTCAGGATTTGGTTCAAGACGCATTTCTGAAGCTGCACGCCCGAGAAGGCGAGGTGCTCGACCCGAAACCCTGGCTTTACCGAACGGTCCACAACTTGGCCATGAATTACCACCGGAAAGAGAATCGAATCGTTCCGCTCCCGGAATCCGATCAGAATCCGGATTCTGACTCTCAATTCGGGGCTGTTCCGATGCCTGATGAACAAATCACGCGACTCGAAGCGATTGGTCAGATCCGTCTGGTTGTCGGCGCGCTCAGTCCAGAGAAGCGCACCTTGCTACGTCTTAAGTTTGAAGAAGAACTCTCCTACAAAGAAATCAGCGCTAAAACGGGTCTTTCCGTAAGCAATGTCGGCTACCAGCTCCATCACCTCCTGAAATCGTTAGCGACTGAAATCCAGGAATCGGGAGCCCTACTATGAAAGCTTCGTCCCCTACCCCCGACCACGAATCCAAGATCACGGCCTACCTCTTGGGAGAACTCTCCGCAGAGGAGCAGAAAGCGTTCGAGGCCGCTCTCGATCAGGACGAGAAGCTCCGTGGGCTCACCGAACGGCTGCGCCTTACGATCGGTCTGGTCAAAGAGGCAGCTCCGCTCTCGGAAACGGTCGAGGCTGGAACTTCCTCGCTGCCGAACTTCCAGTTCGATCCCGATCGCCGAAAGGCGCTGATGGCCACTTTATCATCGCCTCGAGCAGTGAAATCAGAAAAACCGATCCAGAGTCATATTCCTTGGTACTGGCCCATTGGTGTAGCGGCTGCCTTGATGCTCTCCTTGTCCTACTTCGCCTATTTCCCGGCCAGACCTCAGGCCCTTCGAGCGAGAATGGGAGGGGCTGACGCTATCTTATTGACACAAGAGTCGGCTCGATTGGAAGAGTTTCGCTTTGACGCCGATAGCACCTCGGGCCCCTCTGCGGCCCCTGTTGATAGCAAGCTCTCCTTACTCGCCGCGCCCAAACCCAAATCCGCAGCCGGATCTCAAGTGACAAGCTCCACCCCGTTCGCGGTCACCTTGAAGTCAAATACTGAAGCGAAATCTGAACGGGCGTCCGTCGGCCGAGAGGTTGCGCTTCGAACAGCAGTAGCAGCTGATCGTGACGGGAACGCACATTGGGGCTTGATGCCAGAACAGATCGTCCGCGCTGAATCTCCTCCGGTTCCGGTGGTTGCTTTCACGGATGAAATGTCGATTTCCGAAAGCCCCGAAATCTCCGTAACAACAGCCCCTAGGAGCGCCGAAAAACTCGTTGCTCAGAGCATTCAGAAAGAATCCCTTGGAGGACAGGCCTATTTCGCACAGTCACTCTCGGAGGGCCTTGTCGCTGAGGCTCAAGAGTTAAAGCGCTCACCCCAGGAATCGACCAGTCGATTCTATCGATACCAGACTAAAGGCGACTCGGTAGCCCCGAAGGGCGAGATGATGCTCCGGCGACAGGTCGCAGCCGAGACGGCTCCATCCTTGAACTTCGGAGATGTGACACGGGACTTCTCGGAGCATGGATTGAATAAAAATCAGGATGGGCTTGGTGTGAACATTGCCGGCAGTTCCAACGGCGCAGAGCTGGACTTGATTCAAGAAGGGGGCTTCGGGGGGGGAATGGGCGGAGGTGGTGGCGGCGGCCTCGGTGGCAGAGGTGGGCAAGCCATGTTGCGCAACAGCGGTTCACTTGAAACAGATGCTCAGGCACGCTGGGAATCCAACGTGAGCCCGAGCTCCGGCGTTGTTGCTGATGTTGATGCGAGCGCGGTCGACAAATTCGGCAGGACCGACAACGAAGCCCTATACGCAGGCGCTCGATTTGGCCTGCCCGCGATCGCCGCCCAACCCACAGACGACCTCGCTGACATCACCGAGTTGGAAGACCGCGAACGCTTATCAGAGAACTTGGGGCAATCGAAACCTGACTCCTTGGCCTCGGCGATCGTTGTTCCTGATATCGAAACAGAAGAGCCTAGACTTGCGGGGGTTGCTGGCGAACTTGACGAGGTTAGGCAGCTGGAGGACGCTTTCGCCCGGCCGAACTTGGAAGGGGCCGCAGCTCGACCGGAACGGCAGCTCAGCCGTCTCTCGCTCGGTTTCACGCCAACGCCGGAAACCAGTGAGCCCACTTCTCGCCCTTTTTCTTCGCCTCGCAATCTCTTAGAGAGAGCCCCTCAATCCAGTCTACAGCCATCCTCAAGCAGCCGTGGTGTTGCAAGCTTCGGCGCACAGCCCAATCTCGATGTCGACTTCAGTATCTCCCCAGATCTCGATCGGAACGTCCTCGATGGATACACCGAGCTTGCTACGGATCTGGGTCGGAGCCGAGGAAGAGCGAGCAATCAGCAAGGAGTGGAATGGTTCGAGCCCGAGCTCGGAAAAGCGACTAACGATCTGGCCATTCGCTTGGCCAAGAAACCGGCCCTGCCCCTGCTGGCCCTTAAGACTAAATCGCTTTCCGACACGACGAAGGAACTACGAGAACTCAAGCAGCCCGAAGAGCAGAGATTTCGAGCAAAGAAAGCGTCGCCATCTCCGCAACGATCTCAACCAAAAGCTCAAATCGCGAAGCCAGCCTTTCCGCAGGAAAAACAGACCGCCGATGAACCCGTCTCCACGTTCAGCCTGAATGTCAGCGACGTTTCGTTTAAGCTCGCGCATGCGAGTCTTCAGCAAGGCGCGCTGCCAGCTCCAGAAGCTGTTCGACCGGAGGAATTTATCAATGCACTGAACTATCATGATATCCCATCAGAAGGAAGACTTCCGGTCGCTGTACTTACCGAGCGAGCTCGCCTCGACTTCGGACATCAACAAGAAGTGCTGAGGATTTCACTCAAGACTCGATCATCCGGGCGTAGTGCACAACAGCCGATGAATCTGGTTGTCCTACTCGACAATTCCGGCTCCATGGAGCGTCCCGATCGGCAAATCATCGTTCAGCGAAGCCTGGAATCGCTCATGAGCGCCTTGGCTGCGCACGATCGTGTGAGCTTAATTACTTTTGCTCGACAACCCAGGCTTTGGGCTGAAGCCCTTTCGCCGACGGAGGCTTTGGCCCGAGTCAATGAACTCACTCAAGTCTTTCCCGAAGGGGGCACAAACCTGGAAGCCGCCCTGGAAACGGCTTATTCGATTGCCGCCAAGAACTATCAGCACAAGGGGAAAAACCGCGTTATTCTTCTGACCGATGGAGCGGCTAATCTAGGGAATACGCGGGGAGAGGCACTCCGCACCTTGGTTGAATTCAACCGTCAGAGCGGTATTGCCTTAGACTCTTTCGGTATCGGCTTCGATGGCTTTGAAGATGAACGCCTAGAGGCCCTCACCCGCAATGGCGATGGTCGCTACGCTTTTCTTAACAGTGCCGAGGATGTGGAAACGAATTTCCTCCGTCAACTTACAGGGGCACTGAACGTCGCAGCCAAGAATGTGAAGGTTCAGATTACCTTCAACCCAGAGCGAGTCGACAGGTATCGTCAGATTGGTTACGCCAAGCACCAGCTCAAGAAAGAACAGTTTCGTGACAACCGAGTCGATGCAGCCGAGCTAGCGGCGGAGGAATCTGGCTCTGCCCTTTACCTGATCGCCACGAATCCCAACGGATCCGGACCGGTCGGTGAGCTTGCGATTCGGTTTCAGTCTCCCGAGACGGGACGCTATGAAGAACTCTCGTGGCCCTTGCCCTACTCTGGTCCTGCAGCGGACTTAGAACAAGTGTCCGCCGGCACACAGCTGGCAACGGCAGCGGCTTTCTTCGCTGAGCGGCTTGCCGATATTCCTTACAGCAAGTCGGTTCCTCTCGGTGATTTAGAAGCGATCGTCACTCGGCATACAGAGGCGGCCGCATGGGACCCTGCGATCAATGAATTGAAGGGAATGATTCAGCAGGCCAGACGAATTGCCCCAAGTAACTTTTAGCCCCAGAACAAGGCCATCTATAATCGAGTTCCCCTCGTCCTTGAACAAATGAAAACTCTAAACTTTCGATTCCTAATTCTTGCATTCGCATTCCCGTTCTTAGAGATGAACGGCCTCGCGGCGAGTGTTCGCGCCGACAATATTCAAGTTTCGGGAGGCCTGAACAAGGGCCAGGCGGAGTTGATTATTTCAGCAAACTTACTCGACCCCGAACTCGAGAAGGAAAGCCTCCTCTACACGACGCGAATCGACGAGAAGGTCGAAGCAACAGATGAACGAATCGTTCAAGTGACACAGTTTCATTTTGAGCGGGTTCGCGGTTCCTTTTCCAAGCTTGAAATACCGTTTCACGGAACGGCAGCACCTTTCCGCGTTGAAGGAGATAAGCTCGAGAGTTGGAGTATTCGGCATCTATCACAATCAGAACGTGTTCTCGAACTCAACTGGTCGGCTGCGGCCAAGGAAGACGAGCGAAAATCCATTACCGCATTCACTCCCCACCGGGTTGAGACGCTTCCCCTGGCATTCGAGCTGACCGCGTGGGATCTAAAATACGCATCGTTAACGACCGGCGAGATTTTGTTGATTCCTTCCGCTTCCCTGCAGTTTTCCTCAGGAAAGGTGGAAGGCTTGATCTTGCAAGCTCCCGCCAAATCCGACGATCCAGTTTCCCCGCTCCGTTACCATTTCTACGGCGTTCGATACCGGGCAAGCTTTCGACTTTCGTTACGAGATCCCAGTGCGTACGAGGTTTACGTGAAAAATACGAGACTGGATGGTAGCTACGAGAATGATGCCCTGAGTTTTACTCTCAAGGGAGTCGTCTCCACGGACAATCCGCAAGGAGGATCGCTCATGATTCTGAGCGGTGACGTTGCCATCGTCGACTACCAGCTACCCGAAGAAGCACGCATTGAGCAACAGGATGGGGCTTACCATCTGAAACTGGATAGACCGGGCAGCTTTCCTTTTGAATGCAACTTTGCTGCTCGAATCGATCGGGGCGATAGGAACCACAAAACCCAATTCCAACTCCCCCGCTCTGTGTTGTTTCCGATTCAGCTCGCGGGATATGACAAAAATACAGAGCTCAGATTTCCAGGCGGAGGGACAATCGAGCGCGTCGGGCCGGAAACTGTCAGGAGTTTCGTTCCGGCATCAGGACGTGTTTCGCTTGAATGGAGCGAGCGCGAGGAAGTGAGCTCCTCGAAACTGTTTTACAATACGCAATCTCACACCATGATCCAGATCGGGACAGGCGTGATGCGGCAGAACACGCACATCGACCTTCGGATCATGCAAGGTGAACTGGAGTCCGTCGAATTCGATTTGCAGGGTGAAGGCGAGATCACGCGCGTCACCGCCCCTGGACTCCTTTCCTGGGACATGTCCCAGGAAGACAATGGCGATCGGAGGCTCGTGGTTCGCTTCAACCAAGCTCAAAAAGCAGAATCTCAGATTTCGATCACCACAGTTGCGACCGTGGCCGATTTCCCAGTCGAGGTGAACCCTCTCAGAATCACCCCTACGACGAGTGATCGACATCACGGCCTGATCCAGGTGGTCAATGATGGAGCGGTGCGACTCAACGTGATCGGCACAAGCGGTCTATCACGCATCAATCCGGATACGATGGGACCTAACGCGCCAAAGACGGAACGATCGCAAGGCCTTGCCAAGCAACGCTTCGCGTTCCGTCACTCATCGGGGAGCTATAGCCTCGCCGTTCAAGCGTCCATGATTCAGCCCGAGATCTCCGCGTCCGCCCTCCTCCTCTATTTCCTGGAGTATGATCAAACACGCATTGAGGCGGACTTCGAGATCGATATCCGTGAAGCACCCATTCGAGACTTTAATCTCCAACTTCCCCCGGCCTACGTCCTCGCCGACGTCTCGACGCACAAGCTCGCCGATTTCTTTCTGACGCCCCTCCCAGGTGATCAAGGCAATCGCTTGAAGTTGGTGTTCTCCGAGCCCGTTTTGGGGCGGCATCAGATTCGATTGCGACTGGAGCGAAACGCGCCTCTCGCCGGGAATGATTGGACTTTAGGAAGATTGATTCCCGAATCGGTCAGGCAAATTCGGGGACACGTGGGCGTCTCTTCCATCGAGGGCTATCGGTTGACGCCCGGCACATTCACGGGCTTGGCCGAAATCGCAACTGTCTATTTCCCCAAGAAGCTCCAAGGACTCCAGGCTGCCTTTCGAATCACGGAAGCGGACTGGAATCTGAGCCTCGACACCGAGGTGGTTCCGCAGACGCTCCAGGTCGACGCCTTCCACATGTTCACGCTCGGTAACGGCCTCGTTCGGGGTAGTAGCCTGATGCATTTCGAGATCTCTGGGGCCCCCCTCGATACACTCGAGTTCGAAGTGCCCAGCGAATATCAGAATCTTGAGTTTACTGGGGACAATGTCCGTACGTGGAGCCAAAACGAGAACAACTACTCTGTCGCCCTGCAAACCCCTATCATCGGTTCGTATTCACTCCTCGCTACATTTGAACGATCCTACGATGACACGAATGACGCTCTCGTAGCGACGGGAATCACCCCGCTTGGGACGGCAAATGAACAGGGCACTGTCGTCGTGACTAGTAATCGCCAAATCGAACTCAGCGAGACGACTGGCTCCACGGCGCTGGTCCGGTTGACCCCTGAAGAACTCACAGCGGAAAACCGACTGCTGATTCAGCAACCGGTTTTGGCCGCCTATCAATACACCGAGCGCCCCTTTGCGCTCGGATTGGGAATTCGCAATCTCGCAGAGGCTGACACCCGCACTCAAGTGGTTGATCGAGCGGCTGTGGAGACCCGAATCGCCAAGGATGGGCAGTCTGTATCTCAAATTCACTACATCGTGAAAACGAGCGACGAACCCCATCTCCAGATGACTTTGGCAGCTGAGACCCAACTCTGGTCCGTCTCGGTTGATGGCGAAAAAGTAGTGCCAATTCAATCCGGTGATACCACTCTGATTCCGCTTCCACCCGACGGAGAAGATCTCAGGGTGATCGATATCCGGGTGGCGAACACGAGTTCCGTTGCTGATTTAGTCCGCATCGAGCTTCCGAAGTTGAACATACCCGTGCTGCACACGAGCTGGAACGCCGTTCCCGCTC
The DNA here is from genome assembly GCA_964342405.1 of uncultured Verrucomicrobiota bacterium. Lineage (GTDB taxonomy): Bacteria > Verrucomicrobiota > Verrucomicrobiia > Limisphaerales > AAA164-E04 > UBA2970. The sequence goes on from CAYFGX010000072.1 coordinate 23,793, forward strand.
CGAAGCAGAGGCTCCAATATGTCGACGGAAACACGGCCCTGCTCTCTGAGCCGCAAGTACGGGGTGGATTTGCTCAGCTACGCAGTTTGTTTTCCGGAACTCGCCCTTGGCGGAACGCGAGCTTCTTCGAGTTGATGATGGCCGGACTCGTGATCGCAGTTGCCGTCGGCCTGCTCATGTTCACCGGCTCAAAGTCCATGCAGCCTTCACGCTGGGGACGGCGACTCTGCACCACGCTCGCTGTGATTGGTGTCATCGGGGGCACCCTTTCGATTGGACTCAATTGTCTGGACGCATTCGACCGCATTCAACCAGCGAACGATCGCATTGAATCTCAGTCCAGTGTCACGCCCGCTGCCAGCCAACTCTATCTCGTCGTAGAGAATCGTCCACAAGGCTTTATTGCCAAAGACGCGGCAGCTGTGGGTGGTCCGTTGGTTCTGGCGATCGTACTCGCGATTTGGTCACGCAGCCTGCAATCACGTTCGCAACAGATGCTCACGGAGTTGCTTGCTTGGAGCATTGGAATTCTTGGACTCCTGCAGAGCGAGTATGGCGGGCCCATCGGACTTTTCGCTCTCGTTGTGTTCTTGCTAAGACACTTCTGCTGGCCGGTCATCCGACACTCCGGCCAGGGAGTCTCAACCGAGAGCGCTAAGCAGCTAGCTTGTATTCTCTTTGGAATAGGGCTCTTCGCAAACAACGGGGTCGCTGCCACAGAGAACGCAGTCGCGAGCGTGCCGAATCGGGTGGCGCAGGAAATCCACATTGAAGGGGGATATGTCATGGGCAAGGTCAAACTGGTTTGGCAGGCCGAGAAAAATACTTCAGTGGAAATCCTCCGAGCACCAGCCTTCATCACTTCCATGCATCACGCCCCCGACGCAACGATGATCTCGCAAGCCGGACAGAAGTCGAAAGCCCAAAAGGTTACGGCGTTGAAGACCGGAAAGCATGAGATTGAGTTCGATTACCAGCTTCCCCTGGCCAATGGTGGGAATGGCGGGAACGCGACCGCCTTCACTCTGCCAACCCAATACGGCATCATCAACGAGATCAAGGTCGAGCTCGTTGAAAGTAACGTCGAACTCGTCGTGCCGAACGCAATTTCGATCAAGCGAACGAGTAAGAACGGGGAAACGTCCCACGCCTGGACGGTGATCCCACCCGCTGAGAATGGCCTAAAAATTCAGTGGCGACCGCGCAGCCGAGATCGAAGCGAAGAGACTCCAGTCTACTTTGCCGAATGGACTCATTTACTGACGCCGAGTTCCGGCTTGGTCGAAGGGTTTCATGACTTAGCCATACGGCCTGCTCAGGGAGAACTGGACCGAGTGGTGGTGTCTTTGCCGGAATCCGTGACGATTAACGATGTGATCGCCAACGATCTCGCGCAGTGGCGCTTCGATCCAGACAAAAACCAGGTTAGGGTTGAACTCTCCCAAGCCCAGAGCAAACCTTTTCTGATTCGAATCCTGAGCCAGACGGTCACGCAACCCCTCCCCTACAACTCGACCCACACATTCCCCCACGTCGAGGGAGCTGCCGGTGAGGTTGGAAGTGTCGCCCTCAGTGCTGAAAAGGACATTCAAGTTTCCGATGTTCTCTCTGAGGCATTAGTGGCAATTGATCTGCAAGATTTTCAAACTGTCCTCCTCGATTTATGCCGGGAGCAGTTTCCTGGCGCTACCCTCAGAAGAACCTTCAGGTATACGGGCAGCGGGGCTAAGTTAACGTTTCAGGCGGATGAAGTGGCGCCTCACGTATCGATCCAAACCAGCGAACGACTCTCGATCGGGGCGGACCGCATACTGCTCGCATCAAAAATCGAGGCGACCATTGCTCGGGCCGGAATCTTTAGCCTCAGTTTTATCCTCCCTCGAGACTTGAGTATCGATAGCATCAGTGGCGAGCAACTCAGCCATTGGTCTGAATTCGTAGAGGACGACGACCGCCAGATCACTCTCCACCTCAAACAGCGTTGGCAAGGAGCTCTTAGTTTCGACGTCACGCTGACGGGTGCAGGCATCTCTTCAGCCGACAATTGGGTAGCTCCAAAACTGATCATTCGAGAGGCCAACCGGCAGCGAGGTCGCCTCACGCTGATTCCTGAACAAGGGATTCGACTGCGAACCCTGGCCCGGGACAATACCTCTCAGATCGACGCTCAAACGGGCGGCTTCAAAGCTTCGGGAGCTCTGGCTTTCGAGCTCCTGAACACCGAGTGGAATCTGACCTTTGGACTGGAGCAAGTGGCTCCGTGGGTTGAAGTCACGTCGCTCCAAGACGTCTTACTGTCCGATGGAAAGGCAACCGTCACCACGTTCGTTGACTGCCAGATTAAGAACACCGCAATCAACCAACTTCAACTTCTCCTGCCCGGCAACGCAACGAACGTTCGATTCGAAGGCGAGCATCTCGGCAACACCAATCGTTCAAGCCAAGAGAACGCCCCTCGGCAAAACTGGGCCGTTCAGCTCAATCGTCGCGTGATTGGTGCTTACCGACTTCTCGTTAGCTATCAGTTGCGCCTACCCGACGAGTCCGTTCCGGTTTCCATCCAAGGTGTGCAACTGCAGCAGACAAGTTCTCAACGAGGTTTCCTATCACTCCGCAGTCAGGGCCGACTTCAGATCCAGCCGACACAAACGCCCGAAGCCCTCTACCCAACAGCCTGGAGCAACGTGCCTCGAAATCTCCGGGACAGCATGCCAGAAGATGTGACCATTGCCCGAAGCTATCGAATCGTCGATCCGGCCTTTGAGTTCCCACTCTCCTACACCCGTCATGAAATCGCCTCTGTCCTACCGGCACAGGTTAAGGACTTCAATCTTGTCACCATCATTTCCCCGTCTGGAAGCAGTCTAACGCGCGCCACGATTCACATTGTCCCCGGGAGTAAACGAAATCTCGAGTTCACCCTCCCGTCCGACCATGAATACTGGTTTGCCCGAGTCAATAGTCAGGCGGTAGCCACCTGGAGGAATCAAGACACGTTTTCAGTGCCCTTGACACAAACTCTCTCTGAGGAAAGCGAAGCCGTCGTTGAAATCTTCTCTCAACGAAACAGTCCTTTTGCCGTAGACGGACAACTCAATGCTCAACTGGAGTGCCTCAACATCGATTTACCCTCTAATGCTGTGACCTGGATGGTTGTGCTCGACTCGAGTTGGAACCTGAAACAATGGGCTGGCGATCTAGAGTTGATCAATCAAAACGTATTGAAGCGGGACGGCTCGGATATCAATGCCTTTATTGAGGAAGAACTCAATCGACGGAGAGGGAAAACACAGCAGGCCGAGGACTGGTTGGTCCAAGGCAACAGACTTCTCTCTGAAGGCAATGACCTGCTGGCTCGCAACGCCTTTAAGAATGCCTATGGACTGACCCAACACGATGCCGCGTTCAACGAAGATGCTCGGGTTCAGCTCCGAACCGTGAAGACCCGGCAAGCCATGGCTGGTATCAGCGTTCAACAGAGGCAACGAAACGCCAATCTTGCGGTGACGGCAGCGCCACAATCTCAAAGTCAGCAGTCCGCGCAGCAGATCCTGGCGAATGCGAGCCCCGCAAACGAGAATACCTTGCTCAATTTGGCCGATCGTTTAATCGAACAGCATGAAGACACAACGAGCATCGCTCGAAGCTTTGATATCACGTTCCCACTTCAAGGAACTGAACTCACCTTCGTCAAAAGCGTCCAAGTCAACGCGGCTTCAACGCTGCGACTCTCACTGCAGGCTGATCAAGATTCCCCAAAAGCCAACGTTGCCACGGCGATGGGGCTTATTCTAATTCTGGTATCAGCGGTCGGCATTCGATACCGCTTCGGAGCCCAAGCGTAGGTGTTCTGTTGAAAAATCCGAAAACATCATTTCTTTGAAGATTTCGTTTCGATGAGTTGACAAGGCGGGGAATGTGTGGCGTAATTTGCGCCCCTCGCATAGAGCATCGGTGGGATACCCAAGCGGCCAACGGGGGCAGACTGTAAATCTGCTGGCATTGCCTTCACAGGTTCGAATCCTGTTCCCACCACCACTCTTTCTTAAGGAAAACGAGATTTCACGTTTTCCTGACACAGATTCGACACAACAAAAGGGGCGAAAACGATCACATAAGGCCGGCCGACGCGGAC
>CAYFGX010000073.1:0-26998 GCA_964342405.1 uncultured Verrucomicrobiota bacterium
TGCACGGGACTCTAACCCGCTAGAGAGTGCGCCCTGCCGGGCGCACAAACAAAAAAGGGGCCGAGCTAAACGCCCGGCCCCTATGATTCGAGGAATCTGACTGTTTACTTCGCGATGTAGAACTTCGCCGCACCTTCAGCCGAGATTGAGAACGACGGCCCAGATGCTCCGTCAACGGCGCTGTACTCGCCATCGACTGTGTCAGAGCTCATCAGCGTTCCACTGAACTCGATTGTGATCGTGCCATCTGCAATCGAGACGCCTGTGATGCTGCCACCACCGGGAACGGGCGGATCAACAGGAGGATCAACGGGAGCTGCACCGAAGTCCCGCACATTGCGGAATCTCGCCAATACACTGTGTTGCAGGCCACCAGTCGTCCCATTGTTACCAAACTCAGGGGCGTAGAACGGACCAACAAACAAGCTCGGCTTGAGGTCCTCGAACTCACGAGTCGTCCGAGCTTCCCAGTTCTCACCATCCGATCCTGTGAAGGTCATGATGGTGTTGCCTTCTCGTTTGATTCGAACCCAAACATTCGGGTAGTCGAGAGGGCCACCGCCACCGTCACCGCCACGGGTTTGATTCCCGCCAGCGAGACCATCATCGTTTCGGTAGTTATTCTCGTAGGAGTTGTTCGAGGTTCCGTTGTCCCATCGAACAGCGGCGTTTGCATGGACCGTTTGATAGCGGCTAAACCGAACGTCCTCAGGAATACAGATTTCTGGATCCGCATCTGGATCGTCTGGATCGACGATAATCGGCGAAGGACAATCGGAGAATTCATCCGGAACACGGCCTTTGCCGATGTCGAGAGATTCGCGCATCTGCAGACCGGTTCGAGCCCATTGGCTAGAAGGATCTTGGTATTCAACCTGAGCGATCTTGTCGAAGTCACCTTCGATCTCTTGATGGACGAAGGTTGCTTCGTCGTAGTCCGACCAGTAGGCCACACCACTTGCAAGAACGTCGAAGCTGTCATCGCCGACACGAACGGCATCGTCAACCCAAGTTCCAGGTTCGGAATGAGCCTCTTGGCTACCGATCACCGACCAGGTGTAGGAATCGTCCGCGACGACATCAACGGAAACACCAGAATCTGGAATCGCATTCCCCCGGACGTCAGCGACGCCCTTCACGTTCACCGAGTAGGTCTCACCCGCGGTCAAACCGGAGACAACGAGTTTCGCAGAGTAGTACTCACGAATATCGACAGCTGTGATCTCATCCGAGAAGTTATCCGTTGATCGGGTGAGAACTTCTACGGAGTCGATCGTACCAGCGCTGATGCTGTAATTCGAAGCAGCACCAACGGTGTCACCGTTTACAGGCTCAGAGAACCCAACACCAATCTCAAACTTCCCATCGGCACCCGCCATGGCACCGGCGCTGACACGAGGAGGCTTGGTGTCATCCAAGACCGTCAAGGTGACTTCATCGGTCTCAGCACCACCGCCAGGAACCAACAAGACAGCCTTGTATTTCCCTGCGTCAGACTTCTGCAACAGGCTGAAATTCAACTTAGCTGAGTTGGCGCCAGCAATGGCAGCGCCATCCTTGAACCATTGGATGTCCGCGCTAGGGACGTAGGGAGAACCGAAGTCAAAACCCACCTCGAGGGTGAAGGGCTCGTTTTCGGAAATCTCGCCACCCTGAGGTTGGCTGGTGATGTTCACGAAGCTGCCAACGGTATCGAAGGCAGAAATAATGTTCGCGCCACCGATAGGAGCCAAGCTAGCAGCTGGGGTGGAATCATTCACGTTACGCATGGCAACCTGAACCCAGTCACCACCGCCGCCTTCTTTCCAGGTGATGGTCATACCGTATCGACCTGGATTGAGCGTGATCGGAACAATGCTCGTTTGGGTTCCGCCCGCATCTGGCTCTTGGAACGGATTACAGCAACCTTCTTCCCAAGCGATTGGGAACTCATTGCCACCAGGAACAGGGAACGAAGGACCGTCCGTGTTAAGATAGAGCTCACTGGCGTCGTCACTTCGAATGAAGAAGTCGTAGTCACCCCGTTGCTCGATGACCAATTCGAATTGGATCATTCCGAGGTAGTTGTCGCCAAATGGTCCAGGAAAGAGCTGCGCACCGGCTGCCGGAATACTGGAAGAGGGATTGTCTGGGAAGTCAGCATGCTCGTAAGCGGCCAAGAGGTCATCAAATGAAGCCCCGCCACCCGTGTTGTAGATCTTACCAATGACGAAACCTTCGGCTTCGCCCAAAGCAGCGGTCGTCACTGTGAGCTCAGCACTCGCTTCCGATGAGTTACAGAAATCATCGAGTGCAACAACCTGGAAGGTGTAGTTAGACTCAGGATTCAAGCCAGAAGCTTCATAGGAAGTGCCGCTCACTTGGGCAACGACCTCACCATCTTGCCAAACTTCGTACTTGGTTGCCCCTTCAGCAGCATCCCAACCGACGATAGCTCGAAGAGCGCCCTCTTCGACTGCAGCCAAGTTACCGGGCGCAGCGGGAGCCGTGCTCGGAACAGACACTCCTGGGGTGTTCACGATTTCAATCCCATTGATTGGCGCACGCGTGATGACCGGTGTCGCTTCGATACGAGCCGTCGAACCCGTCACGTTTTCGAAGACGAGCACATCACCACCTTCGCCCACAACCAACTCACCAGAGAAGGCAGCGTCATCTTGATGATACTGCACGTTGCAGGAAACTTGGTAATCACCACCACGGCCGATCACACCGCCCTTAATATAAACATAAACGGTATAAACGTCGTAAGGAACATCGTCTACTTGGACAAAGATTGTATCCGATGCATTGGTATCCAGATACCCAGAGAGCAAGTTTCGATCGCCACCGGCAGGAGCATCATTGTTTTCTTCGCCCTTGCCCGTGCTCGACCAAGTGTTGTTCGATGCCCAGGTCACCGTCGCGGACGAATCCGCACTGGATCCGTTGTTGTCGGCGGAAACAGGTTCAGGGCCACCAGATGCGCCCTCAAAATTGTTCCAGTTGGCCGTCCCTAACAAACCGGCTGCCCCCTCAACGGCGGAAGTCGGCTCGTCACTGCTACTCGGTTCGTTCGCACCGAAGTTGATTGCAATACTGCTACCCTCTGGCGACGCCACGGCGAACTGCAACGAGGCAGCGGCCAGTGCACCTACCAAGAAGGTAGAGATTCCTGATCTTCTTTTGTTTCCTATTGTCATACGAATACTGCGCTAATGTATTTACGTGTCTACACGCCTCGAGACCACTCGAGACTCCAACGCTGGGATTGAGAGTATGGTGCGCATAGAAACACCCCCGGGTCAAAGTAATTCAAGATATGAATGCGACATATTCACATAAGCATGGCGTAAAACCTGCTCACAAAAACCCGAACTTGCCTCCGGCTTTCCGGCGAGAAGACCTCTATCGCTCGCCATCATTGGAGTTTCTTTCAATCAAAACACAGCCTAAAAGGCCTTCCACTACAACTGGGAGCCACCTAGACTGTGCACGTGACCACCGAGATTGATTTTCGTCGCATTAGGCGATGCCATGTCCGAACCCTCGAGACTCTCGTCGTAGCTTTTTCCCTTTTGACTCTCGTCTACAGCAGCAAGACATCCATGGTCGCAGCCGATGCTCTTACACGCACCCCACTGAACCCCAATGATGCGACCAGCGCTCAATTTAAGCAGGTCCCAAAGGAAACGAGTGGCATCGATTTTCACTCCCTACTCCTCTCCGACCATCCCCAGAACTATCTCTACTATTCTGGCTTCGCAACCGGTGGCGTTTGTATCGGGGATCTGAATGGCGATGGACACGCCGACTTGTTTTTCGTCAGCGGGCCCGACTCCAACAGGCTTTATCTTCAGAATGAGGACTCTCGGTTCAAGTTCAACGAGATCGAGAGCGCAGCCGGCGCAAGCGGCGAAGCGGCTTGGGGCGTAGGAGCCACTCTGGTCGATATCGATAACGACGGCGATCTGGACATCTACGTCTGCAACTACAACAGCCCCAATCAACTATTCCTAAACCACTCCCTTCCTGAAGGAAAAGTGCGGTTTGAGGAGGCAGCAGAAGCTTTTGGACTCGACCTTATCGATGCATGCCTGATGCCAGCCTTTGCCGATTATGATCGCGACGGCGACCTCGATGTCTACATCCTGAACAATCAATACTACCGCCCAGGCGGACGCCCGCAACGCCCCCCTTTCCGCATGGTCAACGGCAAGCCCACCGTCCTGCCCGAGTTCCAGAAATACTACCACATCAAAGAATCGCCCCCGGGCAGCTTCTCAATGGATAGCTACGGGCGTCCCGACAGGCTCTTTCGTAACAATGGAAAGAACGATTCCGGCCAGATCACCTACTCAGACGTCTCCGCTCAAGCTGGAGTCACCGGGATCGGGCATGGCCTCTCGGTGACTTGGTGGGATTACAACGACGATCAGTATCCCGACATCTACGTTGGCAACGACTTCACCGAACCAGACAAGCTTTATCGCAACAACCAAGACGGCACCTTCACGGACGTGATCGGAAATACGATGCCTTACTGCACCTGGTCATCCATGGGCGCCAGCTCAGCCGATTTCAACAACGATGGCCTCCTCGACTTCTTCAGCGCCGACATGGCCGCCACGACTCACTTTGAAGCCAAGATCAACATGGGAGACATGAGCAAACATCGCTACCTGATGGAGACCGGCTGGCCACGCCAAATCATGCGGAACATGCTTTACGTCAACACGGGCGCCGATGCGTTCATGGAAACGGCATGGATGTCAGGAGTGGCTCAATCCAATTGGACCTGGGCCGTCAAAGCGGCCGATTTCGATAGTGACGGATTGGCTGATCTTTTTCTCTCAAATGGCATGGCCCGCAATTTTTCAAACGCGGATATCCCCTTCGACACCAACATGCTCGTTGGCCGCACCGTCTGGGACATCTACAAAGACACCCCACCTATGCCGCAAACCAATCTCGCATTCAAGAACTTGGGTGGTTTGCAATTCGGGCCTGCTACCGATTGGGCCCTGGATCAGAAATCCATGAGCTATGGTGCCGCCCACGGCGATCTGGACAATGATGGAGACCTTGATCTCGTAGTAATCAACTTGGACGATCACGTTAGCATTTACGAAAACCAACTTCAGCAAGGGAATCGAATCACCCTGCAACTTCGAGGAACCCAAAGCAATCGTCGGGGGCTCGGGGCGCGAGTCACCTTCAAATTCTCAAACCAAACACAAACCGCATTTCTCAATCCGGTAAGCGGATTCCTCTCCTGCAACGCGGACGAACTTCACTTTGGTCTCGGTGATCGCTCGTCCATCGAAAACCTGGAAGTTCTCTGGCCATCCGGTGAGCGCCAGATCGTCTCGCATCTCGATACCGGCTACCGCTACACGATCACAGAGCCGGACACCAAAGCAAACACCCCACTGGGAGCGCCCCAGAAGAAAAACCCCCTCTTCACCGAGAAGAGCAAGCAACTAGGCCTCAACTTTCAGCATAAAGAACGTCCTTACGACGACTACGCTCGCCAACCGTTGCTGCCGGCCAAGCTCTCCCAGCTCGGCCCAGGAATGGCCTGGGGCGACGCCAATGGTGACGGGCACGACGAGGTCTTCGTTGGTGGAGCAGCCGGCCAGGCTGGAGGCCTTTACACGCGCAGTGCTGAGGGCCCGTTCAAACAAGTAACTGGTCCATGGACCCTTGATCGCGAATCAGAGGATATGGGTTGCCTGTGGCTGGACGCAGATCTGGATGGAGATCTTGATCTCTACGTCGGCAGTGGCGGAGTCGAGCATCCGGTTGGAAGCGCACCGCTCCGAGACCGGCTCTACCTCAACCAGGCAAACCTAAACTTCATCTCGGCACCCCCATCTCGCTTACCACATGGAGCTCACTCCACCAGCGCCGTAGTAGGCGCCGACATCGATCATGACAATGACATTGACCTCTTCATTGGCTCTCGGTCCATCCCAGGGAAATATCCCCTGACTCCCACAAGCCACCTCCTGATCAACGAATCGACCCCTGGCAATCCGCGATTCGTCAATGCCACCGCCGAACGGGCCCCTAGCCTCGGCACAATCGGAATGGTCACCAGCGCGCTTTGGTCTGACACAAACCAAGACGGCTATGCAGACTTACTCATCACCACTGAGTGGGGAAGCATCCAGTATTTCGAGAACCAACAAGGCCGTCTGATCGACAAGTCCGAGGAAGTCGGACTCAAGCAACGAAGTGGATGGTGGAACAGCATCACGGGGGCCGATATCGACAACGATGGCGACATCGACTACGTCGCGATGAACGTCGGACTGAACACTAAGTACGGAATCGCATCGGCCAAGAAACCAGCCACACTCTACTATGGTGACATGGACGGCACAGGGAAACCACACCTCGTCGAAGCAAAGCCTGGAGCGGGAGATATTTTGCCGATTCGTGGTCTCAGTTGCAGTTCCACCGCGATGCCTCACCTCAGCAAGAAATTCCCCACCTTCCGCGCGTTTGCGTCGGCCGACCTGCTCGACATCTACACTCCCAAAAAACTAGATGCAGCCCATCGCTACGAAGCGAACACCTTCGAAAGCGGCATTCTGATCAATGAGAGCAAGGATGGAAAAGCAGCCTTCAGTTGGCGCCCCCTCCCCTGGATCGCGCAAGCAAGCCCTGGCTATGGCGTGGCGGTATTCGATGCCGATGGAGACGCCCACGACGATCTCATCCTGGTTGGAAACAACGACACTCGCGAACCGGAAACAGGACTCTGGCGCGGAACTCCCGGACTCTTGTTAACGGGAAGCGGCACCCAGGAGTGGCAATACCTTCCCGCCAACGAGAGCGGACTTGTTGCTCCGCGCGATACCAAAGCGCTTGCCGTCACCGATCTAAACAGTGACGGACGTCCTGACTTCGTTGCCATCGAAAACAACGGCTCGATCTTAGCCTACCAAAACAATGCACACGACAGTCGCCACCTATCAGTTCGCCTGAAGGGCCCCAAGGGCAATCCAAACGGGGCGGGTGCCTTGATCCAATTACAGTGGAACGACGGGACTTCATCGACCTGCGAAATCCGTGCAGGTGGCGGCTATCTTTCACAAGGCACAGCCACAGCCTTCTTCCCCCTGAAGGACGCAGCCCCCCAATCACTCAAGGTCCGCTGGCCAGACGGCAAGATCCACCAACAATCGCTGACGGCCCCTACCCCTTCCTCACTCACCGTTCAATACTAGACCACCTCGGAAGGAACCTCCGATCCCCCAGTTCCCTTGAGCCTGGGCCCCAGATTCCGAGCCTGCGTCAGAGAGAATCGAATCAACAAAAGATACCTGTAACCGCTCGCCATCGCGATTTCGTTAAAGACAGTGAATGATGCGATGCAAGGCATGCGATGGCTTCCAACGAACCTGGCTACCAAAACTGGCCACGCCGTACCATTCTGTCTCGCGAAGCAACGAGGTTTCACTGAAACTTCCCGGCCCGAAAAGATTGATCCCCGAGTCTCAACGAGGACGCGTGATTTACAGATCACTCCTTGGGATGGTCCAAACGATCAAATCGAGAACACCAATGCGATGTTCTAATCATCGTTCATCAAACGAGTGAATCAAATGTACCAGCTCAACACCCACAAAAAAGACTGGCACGTTGTCGAGAGTAATCCCACCTCCATCAGACGGCTCGCCCAAATGTTCATTCCTCCCGCCCTGATTATCGCCGGCATTCTTGTGGGAGCTTTGGCGGCTTTCTCAGCTACGTTGAACCCCAGCTAAGCAATGGAGTCAGCGGCCCCACACTCTAATCATACGCCCAACCAGGGCGGCCGTAGAGGGTCGACCCTTGCTTCGCAGGGGAGGACTCAAGAGAAATAAGATTGATATCTAATAATGGACTCCCCCTCGCTTAAAAATCTCAGCCAGCTTCTTGCGGGCACGAAAACTTTTGACTTTAGTCTTTGAGTAACTCCATCCCTTAAGTTCTGCTATTTCAGGGAGCGAGTATTGGTCATAGTACTGCATCGTCATCAGCATCCGATCTTCGACGTCCAAGTTAAGCAGCAGCGATTCGATCAAACCTGCATCGGGATGCTCCGATTCATACTCAACTAAAGTATCGAAGAGCTCCCAGGCTTCCCATTCTTCATCCGCAGCGAACTGCTGCGCAATTCCAACGGGCTCTCGCTTCTGCTTCCGGTAGTAGTCACAACCCTGATTGAAGGCTAGGCGCATCAACCAACTCCCAAACCTCCCCCGAGGGCGCCACCGGTCGAGGTTTCGAAAGGCAGTGATGAAAACGGTCTGTACTAGGTCTTCAAGTTCGGCGTGGTGCCGACAAAACCTGTAGAGGCGTGTCCAGACCTTTTGCTGATATCGCCCAACAATCTCATCAAAGGCATCCAAGCTCCCAGCCTTCGCAGCCAGAGCGAGATCTTCGTCGCTCGGCCGAGGACTGACCTGACTCCCTTCCTTCTGTTCGCCCTTCGGGAACGCGTATTCGAAGACAATGCCAGCAAGTAGGCCGGCAGGATTGGTAAGAGTGCAAATGGTCGGGGTCATGTGTTGGGTGGGTTTGAGATTCCGTTCTTCTTGCGTCTATTCGATGCCGTTCCCCTACTTCTCTTCACTCCCATCTTGAGCCCCCTAATATCAGCCATTCAGAGCGAAGTGATACCCAGCAACGGGAGAAACTGCATGGAAAGCATCTTAATCCGACATCCCGGATCACGGGTATCCAGTCGATGACGCATTTTGATTAAGTTCTAGAACGCAATTTAATCTACGTTGTCGTACGTAGATTGAATCTCGGGGGGCGAGAGTTTCGCGAGGTTCAGTTGGGTAGCTAACCTGGCTAACGGGCAAGCCCAAGACGACCCCGATTAAGCCCGCAACGTGGATCAGGTGAGGAGAGGCGGGACCATTCAGAGGCGTTTTCCCATCAAGAGAATGTCAAATTGGGATCAGAATGCGAAGGCGGGTACCTTTTCCAGGAACTGATGATAAGGCGAAGCTTCCTTTGATGAGCCTAACACGTTCTTCCATCCCACCTAGGCCCATGCCGGCAGACGGCTTCTTGGTATCGAATCCAACGCCATCATCCTCCAATTGAACCCGCACATGCCCCTCCTCCACTTTGATTTCCAACAAGACCATGGTGGCCTTCGCATGTTTCATGACGTTGTTCATTCCCTCCTGGACAAGACGATAAAGATACACCAACGAAGAGCTTGGAAGGACTCCCTCCAGTTCATCGATATCGCGAAAATAACGGGATTCGGAAGATTGCGACTGCTTGTCAATCATCGCTTCAACAGCGTTTTTAAAACCAATGCGATCCAGTTCAAAGGGACGAAGATTGAAGGCCATGTGGCGGGCACTCTCCAACGCGCTTCCAACCATACTGGAGATTGCTTTGAACCGATCGGAGGCCTCGTCAGGAGGCGCATCCGCACCATCAATCGCACGATTGCGGACGAGCAGAAGCTCATGCCCCAGTCCGTCGTGCATTTCCTGAGCAAGACGCTTTCGCTCGCCCTCCTCTCGTTCAATCAGTTGACGAGCGAATTGTTCCTGAACGCGACTGCGCTTCTCCAGAATCATGACTCGCCGCTGGTACGCCCCCACTCCAGCGGCAATGAGGAGCAAAGCGACACAGCCTCGAAACACTCGGGTTTCCCACCAGTAAGGGAGAACTCTTAGATCTAACGGTACGACTTCACTCTCTCGGCCCAGATGATTCTCGGCCATCACTTCAAAGCGGTAATTCCCGTAAGGAAGGGAGGCGATCAAGGCGGCTCGCTCGTTCCCAGCCTCAACCCAGTCTTCATCCAACCCGGCAATTCGATATCTGAAATGGACTTGTTTCGGCTCGGAAAACTCCATCGCCGTGTAGCGGACCAGCAAGCTTCTATTGCCGGGGGGCACCGTAAGCGAAGGGACGACGCCGGCCGCACTTGCCGAGAGATGCTCGATCGTCTCACTCTCTACTCCGATCATCGTCACTGACTGGATCAACACGGGCGGAACTGCTCCATATCCTACCAAGTCCCTGGGATCGATCACCCCCACGCCCCTCAGTGTGGGGACCCAGATTCTTCCATCCTCCGTCCGGCAGAGACTAGGCTGATTTTGTTCGCCATTACAGAGATCGCTCGGCAGGCCATCACTCTCGGTAAACTGCTCCCAATTGCTCGGGGATCGATCCCCTCCGGCGAAACTTTGAAAACGCTCCTCTGATATCCGATAGACGCCCTGCTTCGAACTCATCCACAAATGCCCGCTTTGATCATCGAGAATGCCATTGATCGTCGCTGTAGGCAGCCCCTCTGCCTCAGTGTAGTGGGTCAACTCGCCCTCGTGGTAGCGGCTCAATCCGGCACCATACCTCGCGAACCACAATGCTCCCTTCGAATCGATATAGAGTGCGCAAACAGGAAACTCATCGCGTCGTTCAGAAGCCCAAACGACTTCAAATTGTCCCTCCGAAAAACGATAGAGCATTCCCAGTTTTGACCCAGCCCAGATGGAACCGTCCGCTGATTCAGCCAAAGAAATAATCCACTCAAACCGCCCCCTCGCAAACTCGGGCGGTACATACCGGTGTAACACATCTCCCACCAAACAAGAGATTCCGAAGTCGCCCCCAGCCCAGATTCGCCCCCCAGAATCCTCGAGCAGAGCGAAGGGATGAGGGTTGACCGTAGGCAGAATTGTCACCTCGTGTTTGCGGTGCCGCCTCGCCCCTTGTCCATAGGCGCCCGACCAGACATTTCCCCGAGAATCCTCAAAAACAGACCAAGTGGCACCTGCCGAATGATAGAGCGCAGACAATTGATTCTCTCTCCAAAGATAGGCATGGCTGGCATGGGTCCCGATCCACACGCCTCCCCCGGTAGCAGGAAAAACGGAGTAGGTGTTGTCGGAGATGGCGCTCAAAGACTTGGTCACCATTCCTTGCTTCTCACCAATCGAGCGAAAGAGACGCTTTCGCAAGCGGCGCAAACCCATTCGAGCGGTTCCGATCCAAAGGTCTCCCGCTTGATCTTCAAAGAGTCGCCGCACACTCCGCTCCCCGAGTCCGGGCAACTCAGCGAAGCTTTCAAAACCTTCTCCGTCCGCGTACAAGCAGTGGAGACCATGGGTCCGGTCGGCAACCCAAAGATTGTCGTCCGTATCCACTAACAATGAATCGAAGGTCGTAGATTGGGACGCCCAGGGAATCTCTCGTGGGGGGCCCAGAGTTCCATTGCTCTCAAGCAGTCTCCATTCATTGGGACCTGGCAAGCTCGAACCGCCCAGTCCCCCGTGAACAATCCAAGCCCCTCCATCCCTACGAGAGAATTGCCGTCGGCGACCTCGCTCCCCCTCGGGTGACAACACCGGTCCGTGAGGGCCATAGGCCGGAATGAACTCCCCCTGAAGCCATCGCCCGTGCCGCCCTTTCCATCTCAATATCTCGGTTGAGTCCTGTTCGGAGAGCGAGTAGTCCAGAGTCGCCAGATCAAAACCAAGCATCGCTCCGTCAAATTCCAACTTGTCGCCACGCCAAGGATACGCAGCGAGATTCGTCGCCAACCAGAGCTGTCCGTTCTGCTCTTCGAAAACCGACGTCATTCGCTCTCCGTCAGGGAGCTCAACACGACGAAACTGTCCCCGCTCAAAGAGAACCAGATCATTGCTAGCGTCATAGAAGAATTTTCGATTTGTAATCCACATTCGCCCACGGCCATCGACGTAGAGATTGTAGATTTTCGCCGTTGAGAGTGCCGCTGTGTTGCCTCGATTGAAGATTACAAACTGATTCCCATCAAAGCGAAGGAGTCCCTGGTCAGTGCCAATCCAAAGATAACCATCGGGGGTTTGCGCTAGGGCATTAATCGAATCCAACGAGATCCCTTCTTCCTCACTCCAAGAGTCGATCACATAGTCCGTGGTTTTCCGAGACTGAGCAGATAACTCAACCACGTTTGAAGTCAGGCGATCTTCAGAACTCGCAATCGTTTTCCATTCCCCAGGCTCAGAGGCGATTTCAATCTCGTATTCAACGGGAAGGCCATCAAACCATCGTTCATTTCGATCCCGACTCCAGACAATTCGATGAATCGGAAGCACTCGCTTTAAATCAATCTGAATCCACGAAGCCCCTACCTGATCTGCCCGCCATCTCGAATCATTACCGTAGATTCCATCGATGAGGAACTCAGGATTATAGTAGTCTTCCACATGCCCCGGTGCATTGGAGGACTCGATCCGGCTACCACGAGACGCCAAAGCCACATTCGTTTCCTGACCATCGACGATCGAAAACACTTCAAGCTCATCCAGGTAAGTATCCCGATCAAGTGTCCTTAGGATATTGAACCGAATAAATCGGGCCTCAACTGCTGAAAAATCCTCGATGTTCCGATAGCTATTGACGGGCACACGACGATCCTTTTGTGCGGGAGCAGGATCAGTCCCAACGCTCTCCGGTACAGGCAAGGAAGCGAACTGCAAACCTGGCAATCTCGTTTCCGAACTAGCAACAGTGGTCCAGTCCCCCCGCTCTGCCGCAACTTCAATTCGGTAATCTACAGGCGTCCGATCCCATAACTCTTTCGTTCGGTCTCGGCTCCAATAGATCCGATTGATTGTTTCGATCTCAGGAAACGCGATCTCCACCCACACGTCATTGAATCGGTCCGCAACCCAAAGGCCTTCCCTGCCAAAAACACCGTCGCCAATATTCTCCGCTCGGAATCGAGAGCGGTTGTCGATGTGACCGGACGAAGAGACCTGCGCCCCCTCCGAGATCAACGCAAGGTTTCGGGGTTGTGGCTCGACCGAGTAGACCTCCACCTCGTCGAGCCCGGGTTCCTTTCCGTTCGCTTTCAGAATGGTGAAGCGAACATAGCGAGCCTTGATCGCCGGAAAGGTTTCCGTAGTACCAAACGGATTAACGGCTCGCTTTAGATCAACGGAAGCATCCCGAACATCCGCCGCGAGGAGACCAGCGCGCATTGCCCACAAGAAAATAGCGAGGGCCATAGAACTGGATTGAGGCAAGTGCATTCAAGCGTCACCCGGCAACCATTTGACACACGCAAGATCGGTCTTGTGCTCCAGGGCAAATAACAATAGCCCGCGACTCCCACTCAAACTCAGCTTGTTGCTCATGTTGGTGCGATGGGTATTCACCGTCCGCGGACTGATGAAGAGCAGTTCTCCAATCTCCTTGTTCGTCTTGTTCTCGGAAATAAGGCGCAAGACGCGCAGCTCCATGGGGGTCAGTAGATCCAAGGAGGCCACTTTGGATTCCCGCTGTTCCAGTCGCTGGACCCGATTGAGAAGATACGAAGAGATGGAGGGGCTCAAAAAAACCTCCCCACGGGACACCGCCTGCAAGGCCGCTTTCAAATCGTGGATCGCGTTCTCTTTGAGCACATAGCCTCTCACACCCAAGTCCATCGCTCGATTGAAGAAGCTTTCCTCTTTGTAACTCGTGAGAATCACAACCTTCACTCCGAGCTTCGATTCTCCAATCTTTTCAGCCAGCTCAAGACCGCTCATCTTCGGCATATCAATGTCCAGGAGAGCAATCTCGGGCTGGTGCCGATTAATTTCATCCCAAGCCACTTCGCCGTCCTCAGCCTCACCCACAACGGTAAACGCATCCATGCGATCAACAGCTTCCCTGAGGCCCAAACGATAGATCGGATGGTCATCAGCAAGAAGAAGACTGACAGGTGCACTCATGTATCCGTGAAACGCGGCAGATCGTGCCAAGTTCAAGCTCACGGGTCAATTCTCGTCCGGAAGGGCACCACGAGTCTCCGAATCCTCAAACCTTCACGACCCTGTACTTCGGAAGCGGATGGCTATGGTGGAGAAGGACTGAGTTACGAAATAAGTCAGATTTCACCCGGACATTGGACTTTCTTTCCTTCCGATCCATAGAAAACTCTTCAACTTCCAAACATCACAGTGAAGCACATCCAAGCAATATTGATCGCCACAGTCTTAAAGGGATCCATTGCTCTAGGAATCGCCGAGACAGTGGATAACCCATCTCAGACCAAGCCGATATTCGAAAGTCGTTGCATCGAATGCCATGGTCCAAGCAAACAAAAGTCAGGTCTGCGACTGGACCAGCGAGCCATCCTGATCCGTGGCGGCAACAGCGGTGCAACCGCCACCGTGCCGGGCGATCCCGCCAAGGGCCATTTGCTCGAACTGATCAGGGGAACGAACCCTGACGAGATCATGCCTCCAAAGGGGAATCCCTTGATGCAAACGGAAGTTGCCCTCATTGAACAATGGATTACTGAAGGGGCTCAATGGCCGGGCCAAATGAACGATGTTGCGAAACTCACAACAGATCATTGGTCCTTCCAGCCCGTCAAACGCCCCTCACTTCCGAGCGAATCTCGCAACCCTATCGATGCCTTCCTGAATGAGAAATTAACGCAGGCCGGCGTGACGCCGAACGAACAAGCTGACGCCCGCTCACTCATTCGTCGCGCCTCCATCATTTTGACCGAATTGCCCCAACCCCAACACAAGTCCGCCGCTTCGAGAAAGCCTTCGCTCGAGATGCCGATAAGACCTATGAGCAGACCATTGACAGCCTCCTCTCCTCTCCCCACTTCGGCGAACGATGGGCACAACATTGGTTGGATGTCATCCGCTGGGCAGAGTCCAATGGTTCCGAAGCCAAGCTCTACCGCAAGAACGCGAGGGTGTATCGCAACTACGTGGTTCGGGCCTTCAACGACGATGTGCCTTATGAACAGTTCCTTCGTGAACAGATCGCTGCTGACTCGCTGGAGCCGGCGTGCCCGACTCCAGTCCCTGTCAAATTTATGCTTAGGGCTTGAAGAGGCGGAAAAACCTCGGTGCTTCACCGACTTCAAATGTAGCCGACTCCGTCCCTGCTGCCTCATCAAACTCGATCAAATCGTTCGAGATATCTGCCCAATCACCTGAAAGATCTGACTTGCTTTGCAGGCTGAAGTTCACAGCGTCGACGGCTGGCCAGCTCACTCTAATCTGGTTCGAGCTCAGGAGAGAAATGTTCACCCGAGGATTCACAGGCAGTTGAGAGATATCATCTACCACGACAACCGGGTAAGTGAGAATCTCACTTTCGTTGTCAAAAACATCGGTTGTTAGGATTTCCACAGTATACTCACCAAGGAACACAGGCGTGTATTCCACCTTGATCGCACTTAGCCCTCCTTCTGGAATCACGATGAAGTTGTCCTCGAAAAAGATCTCGTAGGTATCCCAATCCTCCGGCGCACCAGTCCGTAACTCAGTGTAATAGACCGGCGTCAGCTTTCCTCCGGGCTCAAGCGTAACGTCAGCCACAGCCGACAAGGTATTCTCAGCGGAGTCCATCACTTGAATGATCTCCCCGCCGTCGTCGTCTGCCCGCGTCAGAAGCACCACCTCAACAGGTTCCTCCGCCCCCGGGGCCATGTAGTCCGCGTAGCTGACCAGGATGTCGGATCCAGGCTCTTGAAACCACCCGCCTAGACAAGGAGTCACCTCATCATCTGTGCCTGAAATTGTCAGCATGGTTGTATCCCATAGCAGCTCATAATCACCGGGACCATCGGCTAAGCCATTCGCAATCTCACCTAGGTAAACGAACTCCTCAGGATTGCCAGTCTCCTGATTGCTCACGAGTGCTGAGTAGAATCCATAGGCGTCATTACCCTCCGTAAGGCTGAAAACCAACGATGCAGGATCATCGAGAGATCCCATATAAAAGAGGTCCCCTCCTCGATCATTCCCCGCCCTCCTGGCAGAGCTACTCGAAGCTAACATGACACCTGGCCCTTGCGCATCAGCCCCAGCAATCGACGAGACTTCGCTCAGAAATTTCTGCCAAGAGGAATCAGGCAACACATTGAATGCGAGGTCTAGATAGACGTTTTGATCATTCACTCCCGCGTTCGGATAGTAGACCGAAAGGCCATGCACTTTACCCTCGCGCTTCGTGCCTGCCGTCATGCCGACTACCATGTCATCGATCGTCCGGCTGACCGCGGCAGCTGCATTTCGCAAACTGTCCGGAGCCGCTGAATGAGCCGCAATTTTATCCGTAAATTCACCAAGATCGATATAGTCAGTCGGTTTATTTATCTCGCTTACATCCGAAATATTGTAGTGCACCGTTTGCCGTTGCAGACCTTGAATCAACACGCCACCTCCCGGCATCACATTCACGAGTTCTTGAGAGAACTGGTTGAGCGACTGCGAAAAGGTTTCAAACTTTCTCAGATCAAAAGTGGCGTGTACTTTGAGAGCCTGATCGACATCGGTTTGATGATGCGCATCCCAAACCGGAATTTCACGGCGCCCGAACTCAAAGATATCCATCGTCGGGTCATCACGTAGCAGCTTGAGCTCCGCTCCGTAATCCAAGCCGTCACCATAATCGAGTTCGGCATTGGCGATGAAGAGATCGGTAATATCCACGAAATCGACAAGTACTTCGGCGCCTCCCATAAGACAGGTATCAAAGGCCACAAAGTCGAACTTATTCACGGACCGAGCTGCCATGGTTTCTTTGACCGCTTTCCGAATGACAGCCGTGGAAAGGCCGTCAGTGTGAGTCGTGCCATCCTGAGTATCGCCACCAAACCCTTCCCACTGCCCCCCATGATTCCAGAACACCAGACCGTAACGATCTGCAGGATAGGCTTGTAGCCCCCAGTTCAAGAAGTCCGTCAGGGTGCTCACCTCATCCATATTCAAGGACTCAGGTAGCCGCTGAATTGGCTTTGAATTTAGGGACTCATCGTCGCCGTCAGTATCAGCTCCCATGAGGTAGCGCGAAATACCCGAGTGAAGCGATCGATCCAGTCCCCGTTCTGCCGCAAACGAAATGAAATCCCGATCCCCCGCATTGAAGTCAGCTTGGACAACGATATTGAACCCATCACCACTGCCGAGTTGCTCCATTTCGAGCATGTCACGCAACAGACTAATCGATAAATTATGATCCCCGTGACCGTAGACTAGAATTGTCCAAGTCGCTCCTTCTCCAGATCCACCGCCGGGTTCATTGCCTCCGGAACTTGCCGTGACCATCAGGGATACAGTATCGCTCTGAACCTCTTCGGACTCCGTACCTACCAGGACGGTATAATCGCCTGCATCAGACTCTCTGACATTTGAAAGGGTGAGTTCCGCCTGTGTGGCCCCCTCGATAGCCGTATCTCCTTTGAACCACTGATACTGGATGGCCTCGCTAGCCACAGCAGACACCGACAACGTGGCCGTCGCTCCAAGTGCCACAGAAACCGGCTTCGGCTGAACAGTGATTCTGAGCGGTTGCACCTCCTCCGCCTCTCCGAAGGAGAAATGATCAAGCCAAGCCCGATCACTTCCGTCCGAACCACTTTCATCCTTTTCGTAAACCCATAAGAGTTCGTGAACTCCGTTACCGATCTCAAACGTCTCCTCGGTCCAATCTACCTCGCCGCTGATAAAGGCCACGATCTCCTCATCGATTGCTAGATAGGCACCATCAAATTCCTCTTCGCTCGAAACCTTCCACCAGAAGCTGCCCGTGAGTGGCCCCTCAAGCGTGACTGCAAGGACGGCGGATTCGTCGTCTCAAGCCCCACACTCGCGAGCGCATCGACGCCGTCCACCGTTTCGCTCGTCTGCAGCTCCCAACCACCGTTGCTCTCCCATTCAGCGTTGTTTGTCTCCAATGCGGTATCGAACGGAGTTTGTCCCAAGACTTGGGATGCGAGAGCAAGACCGAACAGCCCACCCCAAAAACCACTCAGAAATCGATCTGAGATCCCGACACGAGATCCGCTTGTCCCTGCTAACTTGATGTTGTTACTCTTCACTTTGTTTCGCTTGGCGTAGCATTGCTGAATTCCTTCCCTGTTACCACCAGAGAATTGGCATGAGGGACACTAATTGTTTCCTCATAGGATGACTCACAAAAAGGTGACGTAGATGTACGTCCTCTGCCGACAGAACAAGCGGAGGCAAACGCACTTGCCAAGTGCCAACATCGGGCAGCACCAGGAGGGCTTCCTGAATCAACTAGCGAGCATTCGAGGCTCTCCAGACCACTCGAAAACCAAGGTTGGTCTGACGAGAATCAGCGGGATGGCGATGGCGGTTGGCACTCCGCAATGCCTCCGGCTCGTTGAACCAGCTTCCTCCGCGAATCACTCGTTTGGTTTCGCCTTCATCGGAATTCCCGTAGGGAGCGTACCGATCGTCACACCATTCCCAAACATTCCCATGCATATCATAAAGCCCCCAAGCGTTGGGCTTCTTCGTTCCAACGGGATGAGGCTTCCCCTCCGCCCGAGAATTGAACCATGCATGCTTCTGCAGTTCCGAGAACCCATCGTCTTCCCCCCAAGGAAAGCGATCCGATGAAGCTGCGCGACAGGCATACTCCCACTCCGCCTCTGTCGGGAGCGCAAAGTGTCCCTCCAAGACACGATTCTCTGGAGCATTCACTCGAGCGAGAAATGCCTGCGCATCTTGCCAAGACACCCGCTCGACGGGAAGATCGGGCGCCTCTTCAAGGCGTTGGAAAGTCGACGGGTTTTCTCCCATAACCGCTACCCACTGCGCCTGAGTGATTTCAAATCGTCCCATATAGAAGGCCTCTTCGATCTTCACTCGACGAACGGGACCTTCGTCGCGCTGACGGCCCTGCTCATCGTCCCCACTTCCCATCGTGAAGGAACCCGAAGGGATGCGGACCAGTCGCAAAGACACCCCACCTGGCAAGGGAACCGAAATCTCTTTGCGGTCAAACACCGGCACGGGCTCCCAAACTAGCCGCAAGCCGATCGCGGTATACGACTGATCCGGTTTGTGTCGATGTCGGTTAGCAGATCGTAAGCTGTGCGGAAAATCATAGTAACTTCCTCCACGGAAGACCTTGGCATGCCCCTCTAGTGGTCCCACGGGATCGATGCGCTCGGATTCCGGATAGCGGGCGTACCAGTCATGGCACCACTCCCAAACATTGCCACTCATATCGAATAGCCCCCATGGATTGGCTGGTTTCGTGCCGACCGGGTGCGTGGTGGCAAAGGAACGACTATTGGTCCAAGCGTGAGGATAGGCTTCCCAGGGTTCCGTTGTGTCGCCCCAATAGAATCGCGAACTCGTCCCCGCCCGACAGGCGTATTCCCATTCTGCTTCGGTCGGGAGTCTGAACGTCCCCAGGCCAAGATCGCTCAGGCGACGAGCATACTTCACGCAGTCATTCCAAGAAACTGATTCCACCGGACGATTCTCAGCACCCTCACCCTGTTGAAACATCGCAGGATTTTGCCCCATCACGGCCTGCCATTGTCGCTGCGTCACCTCATGGATTCCCAGAAAGTAACCACGAGTCAAAGTCACCAAGGCCTGCGGCCCTTCATCCTTGTCTCTGTCGCGCTCTCCCTCCGGGCTCCCCATCAAGAACTGACCGGGTTCAACCCACTGAAACTGCATCTCGACGTTGGGCCTGATTGTCACGCTTCGTCGCCCCGACTGCTGGGCATCACTCTCGATAGGCAGCGCCACAATCAGAAACGCGATCACGCAATCAGAGAATCTCCTCGCCCCAAATTTCGTCTTCATAGTCCAATGATTCATTCGCCTCACCGAGAATTCCAGAGCAACGTGCTCAACTCAAAAGCTCTCCAGACCGCAACAACGCTTTCATTCGAACATGGGCTAAACTGCAGCCAGCCGAACGGCTTCCGGAGTGTTTCCAGTCCAGTCTCGGAAGGCCCGAAAGAAAGAGCTCGGCTCTTCGTATCCAATCAGAAACGAGATTTCCGCATAGGAGAGTTTCGTGTCCGTCACGTAATGTCGTGCCAACTGTTCCCGAGTCTGTCCCACGACTTCCTTGTAAGAGACCCCTTCGGCCCTCAGGTTGCGTTGAAGCGTTCGGGAACTGACCCCCAAGCGCCGAGCGGTGTCATCGATCGAGCTCCGCCCGCTGGGCAAGCCTTCCAAAAGCAGCGTTCGAACCTGTTCGGAAATGGGAGACTCAGCTTGGAGTTGGGTCAATCGCCGACGAAGCTCCGGTTTAAAGGTCTCCCAAATGGATTCATTGGCCGTCAGGAATGGGCGCTCAGCGTCCGCGGGTTCAAAGGTCACACCGTGCCGCTTTGAATCGACGATCCCGCACCCGAAGAACCCCTCATAGATGGAACTCGGTGCGAGCTTGTAGGGAGATTCAACGCGGCAGGGACGCACCCACTCTCGCGTTCCGATTCGAGCAATCTGAGTCATAAAGGCGAGCTCCAAGGCGGCGTAGCTCGATGGAGCTCTCACCATTGGATCATCCCACTCAAATCCAACAAAGAATCCCGTCTGATCATCTTCGACTTTCACGGTCGTGGGCGCACAGAGTTTCTTATATTCAGCCAGGCGGCGAACAGCCGTTTTCAGATTGGGGCTACAGAGAGCAGCGAACACGGGAGGATGAAATACCTTCGCGGAATCAAGCTGCACCAGTTTGATCGGCAGTTCCGGATCAGCCGCTTCATCCTCTAGCGCACTCCAGAGCCGGAAGTAATCTTCTAGAGAGACGCGCGGACTCTCTCTCGTCAGGAGATCGCGAGGCAAGTTGGCTCGACGCAGAACATTCTCGGCATTGATTCCGAGGTCTTTTAAGGCAATCGCCCAAACCCGCTCTAAGAATACCGATTTCTTCGTATCTTCATTCATTCCGGTCCCATTCTAGCAATCTCGCAGGACTCGTCACTGACACTACACGCCATTCAACTGGCAGAAAACGCCAATTTGGCGCGTTTGGACAATTGAATGGCGTCTCAAGCGAATGACACGGATCGATAACCAAGGCATGGTCTTCAGGAACAAAGCACGCAAACAGAACTTAGGATGAAAAACAAAACAGCACTCATCACCGGTGCCTCAAGCGGGATCGGGAAAGAACTCGCTCACATTCACGCTGAAAACGGGGGCGACTTAGTCGTCGTCGCTCGCAGTCAGGAGAAGCTCGAGGCTCTCAAACAGGAACTGGGGAACGAGCACGGAGTGCGCGTCACGGTGATCGCTAAGGACCTGACACAGCCCAACGCGGCGAAGGAAGTTTACGAAGAGGTTCAAGCGTCTGGCCTGGAAATCGAGTATCTCATCAACAACGCAGGTTTCGGCGGACAAGGCAGATTCCACGAACGCGCTTGGCAAGACGATCTCAATATGATTCAGCTCAATATTGTCACCTTGACGGCGCTGTGCAGATTCTTCATTCCCCACTTCGTTGAACGCAAGAGCGGGCGAATTCTCAATGTGTCCTCCACTGCCAGCCTCACACCCGGGGGCCCACTCCAAGCAGTCTACTTCGCGACCAAGCACTTCGTGACCGGTTTCAGCTACGGCATCGCTGGAGAACTCGCCGAAACGGGAGTGACCGTCACGGCGCTTATGCCTGGTGCCACCGCCACTGACTTCAGTTCGGCCGCCGGCTTAGACGAAACAAGTCTTTTCGCCAATGCCGTGTCTGCCCGATCCGTTGCCGAGGACGGCTACTTCGGCATGATGGCTGGAAAGCTGGACGTTGTATCCGGTCTCACATTCGGGCAGACCTTGATGATCAAGGCTGCCCCGCTGACTCCGAAGAAGTTGATCCTCAAGCAAATCCTGCAAATGCAAGAGCTGCCATCAGCCTGAGCCCCACCCTTTAAGCTTGAGAAGCCGCGGCCCGGGTCCGGGATCGATAGCGAAGCAACACAAACGCCCCAAGAGCGAGAGACACAGGCCAAACATACCCAGCTTCGGGCACTGAGCTAAAGGTGTTGTAGTTATCGAACGTGAAGGGCCCGTTTCCAATATGTCCTGCAACCACGCCCCCGTGACCATGCAGTTCGTTCGAGCGCCAGCCAACCGCTACCTCCAGGAGACTACTCACAAAGTCAAACGAATCTCCGGGACTCAACCCAATGTCACTCAGTAAGAACTCACCCTCTTTCTGCTGCGATCCGACAAAGGGAATCAATTGCAGTGACTTTTGCCAAACCAGGCTTTCAGCACCTCCAGCAGACAGCTGGAATAGGCTCGCGAAATTCTCCTCAATTGCGATCGCGTAATCCGCTTCAAACCCACTCGCAAAGATCAACTCGGTATCGCCTGAAACGGTCCCGTTGCCAGAAACCGATGCACGGCCTTGGTCGTGATTGTCATCAATCAAGGTGGTCTCGGAAAACCCGCCGACAACAGAGTCGATGTAGATCGCGATTCCATGAGGGTTGTTACCGCTGATATTGAGCCCTCCAAGCTGCAGACCGAGGTTGATTCCCCCGGATGTGTCAGAATCGAAATAGATCTTTGAGCCCGCTCCCAAGATACTCCCTTGCCCCCCACCAAAACTATCGCCACTGCCCGAGGAGAAGAAACTGAGGTTACCATATTCGGTGGCTCCCAAGACCCCATCGCGCACCGAACGCCCAGGCGTCGTATCCGTAATGTGTTGCAATGGAGCCGCACCGAGATTCGACAGCGAAACAAGCGCTGCTGCGGTCAAAACAATCCGGCCAAATCCGCTAAGTTGACTGTTTTTTTGGTTCCGTGCTCCCTTAATTAGCGAACTAATAAAAGCACTACAAGAATCAAAAAAGCGACAAAACTGAACTCAAGGATCTCGGCATGAAAATCGTATCCCGACTCTCGAAATCCCTTATTCGACCTAAGAAATGTGGCTTGATGTTTTTGTTTCACCTTGAGATGCGAGTTTCGGGCACTCAGCACCAGACGCAGCTCAGAAAATGTAAGGGATAACACCACGGAGTCTTCGCCGGATGAATGATCATATCAGTGAACCAGCCTTGTTTTGAGGAGAAAGGACTGTTTAACCACGGATACCTCGGATGGACACGGATGAGAGAGAAGGCGCTTTAGTCCGATCCGTGCCCATCCGAGGTATCCGTGCTTAAGAAACAATTCAGCCCCATCCATTACAATATGTGAGTGGCGCCCCACAGCCCCTTGAGTTCAATCTGAGGCTTTCCAAGAGCGGTCTCATGGAGCATATTCCTGGATCTCAGCCCTTTGCCTATGAACTCGATCATCCCCTTCTCACTCAGACCTTTCATAATCCTCTTAGCACTTGTTGCAGGCCTCCTCGCTCAGATCGCGCAAGCGTTCCCCGTGAGTAGCCCGGAACAGGAGGGTGTCCCCTCTAGGGCGATTCTTTCCCTCATCGAACGCATGGAAAAAGACATCGATGCAGTCCACAGCCTCATGATCCTCCGGCACGGCAAGATCATCACTCAGGGTTGGTGGGCTCCTTACGATGCCGATACGCCTCACGTGCTCCATTCCCTGAGCAAGAGCTTTACGTCGACAGCGATCGGCCTCGCCATTGGGGAGGGAAAACTCTCGATCGATGACCCGGTTATTTCATTCTTCCCAGAGGACACTCCCGAAGAACCGAGCTGGCAGTTGAAGTCTCTACGCATCCGAGATCTCATCACGATGAACACCGGACATCGCAACGCTCCAAGAGTGCGGGATAATCCAACCAACTGGGCGCGAGCCTTCCTTCATTCAGAGATCGAGTTCAAGCCAGGAACTCACTTCCAATACAACTCAGCCGCAACCTATATGCTCTCGGCTATCCTTCAGAAAGTCACCGGTGAACGCTTGGTTGACTACCTCGACAAGCGTCTCTTTCAACCACTAGGCATCAAGAAACCCCACTGGGATGAATCGCCCGACGGCGTCAATACGGGCGGTTGGGGCCTTCGGGTGACGACTGAAGACATCGCCAAGCTTGGGCAGCTCTATCTCCAAGAAGGGATCTGGAATGGAAAACGCCTTCTCTCAAAAGAATGGGTTCACGCAGCGACCTCGAAGCAAACATCAAATGGGAGCAACCCCGAGAGTGATTGGGACCAAGGTTATGGCTACCAGTTCTGGCGATGTCGCCACGATTGCTACCGTGGGGACGGAGCCTTCGGTCAGTTCTGTATCGTTATGCCAGACCACGATATGGTCATCGCGGTCACTTCCGGCGTTAGCAATATGGGCGCTGTCATGAACGTCATTTGGGAGACCCTCCTCCCCACCATCAAAACTTCCTCCCTACCCATCAACCGAGGGGGAAAACGAGCGCTTGTTCGTAAGTTGGCATCTCTCAGTCTACCGGTTCTCGAATCCCATTCTCAATCCAATCCACCGTTCGAGAAAACATTCAACCTCGCCGACAACGATGCCGGGGTGAACTCCATCTCCTTCCAACTGAGCGGTAGCGAGCACCAAATCAAGATCCAATCAGCTCTAGGGCCCCAAACACTTCCACTCAGCACCGACGGTTACATCCGTTCTTCGATGAACAATCCCTTCCCTTACACCCAAAACAAAGGAACCCGCATCGGCGCAAGCGGCGCTTGGATCAAACCCGACGTTTACCAAGCAAGAATCTACTTCTGCGAGTCTCCGGCCAGCATCGATTACACCTTCCACTTCAAGAACGGCGGCTTGCTGTGGGAAAGCAAACTCCGGCACTCACTGTTCGGGCCTAAGGACACGCCTCCCCTCCGAAGCCGATAACGCAGCCAGGGCAAGACCCCTTCGGGGTGACAAGATCACCTCGAGCGGGATCCGACTGGAAATTGGGGTAGCGGAATAGGAGAGCAAGCGGGCGATTGCCCTGCACGAGAGGGATTATCGCTCCACTTCTAGACGCCCTCGAGCGGGCCGGTGCTGTCGGCAAACGATTCGGTTTCGACGCCGAGATGTTGCAACATGGAAACGAACAGATTTGAGAGCGGAAGGTCTTCCTGCTCGGCCTTTTCGGTCCAGGGCTCCTTATCTCCGGGCTTCCAACCGCCGCGATAGGCTTTCGCACCGGCGTGGTTCAAGTATTTGCCATGGGATAAGCCCATGTTTTTGCCGCCCGCCAGAATCAAGGGGTAGTTGCGAGACAAATGGAACGCGCTGGAAGCGGATCCGAAGAGCAACATTGTGTTATCCAACAAGCTTCCCTCTCCCGCCGGCTCAGGAGTCGTTTTGAGGCGGGTGAGGAATCGCCCATACTCTTCATGAAGGAACTGACAGTAGAGACCAAAGTTCTTCCATCCATTCGGACTCTTGGTCTCGTGAGAGAGCTGATGAGCATTCGGAAACCCAATGGCACGCGACAAATGATCACTGATGCCTACACCATTTTCTCGACCAATCTGATAGGTGGCAACTCGCGTTGAATCAGTCTTGAACGCCAGATAGATGAGTTCAAACATCGTTTGAAGGTAGGTCCGAGGTTCATCCGGAGTGATCTCCAAATTCAAATGATCACCGTTCACGGACGGCAAGGGCGTGTTGATCCACTGTTTCGCCTTCTGCACTCGAAGCTCCGCCTCGCGAACGGACTGCAGGTATTCGTCCAAACTCTCCTGGTCGTTCGAGGACAATCGCCTTCGCAATCGTCGAGTATCTTCCAAGAGATCATCCAATGCACTCTCGCTAAAGGCCAGGCGGCGAGCGGCGTCCGCGTCGTTCTTGACGAACAGCATGTCAAAGATTCGCTTGGGCCGATTCTCAGCCGGAATCGCCCGACCATGCCGGTTGAACGAAATCGTGTGCGCTCCCCGCGCCGTCCCTGCTCCGCCATCGGTCGACATCACCAAGGAGCCAAAGCGGGTTTCCTCGCCCACGTGTTTCACGTAGAGCTGATCCAGCGAAATGGTGTTGTTGTAATCCATATCGCCCGATCCCGTGGACGCGGCGGTGAGAAATTGATCGGCGTTGTTGTGCCCATGAACATTCCGCCCCGCTGTGTGCGACAGTCCTGAAAGGACGGTGAAATCATCGCGCAAAGCATCCAGCGGTTCCATGCACTTGGTCAGCTGATAGTCGGCACCATTCCCATGAGGAAACCAAGCCCAGTCCTCGTGGGCAGGATCATCCGGGCGCGGCATTGGCACCCCGTCAGGAAAGTAGAAGCAACCGAGTCGCTTGGGATTCGGTTGCTCAGCTCCCGCCCAAGCCTTGGAAATGGAGAAGGTCTCGAAGAGCGGCAAGGCCAAGGCCCAGCCCGTCCCGCACAGGAAACGACGCCGATCCAAAGTCCCCAAATTCAATCTCGCGTTGTTCATTTTGAAAGAAATAGGTCGCTCGTGGCGACGTTCATGACCAGGCTTGCTAATCCGTCTCCGTCCCTACGAACCTGCGTCGCGATCGCATCCACCGCTGCTCGATCAGCAAAACTCAAAGGGCGCCCCAGCGCGAAGACACACATTTTATGCACCATCGCCCGAACAAATTGATCCTGACGGTTCAACAATAAGAACCGCTTCAACCCGTCCATTCCATCTAAGACTTCATTGTTGAACAAGAGACTGGATGCGTCAACTGGCTTCCCATCGACCTCGTCCCGCCAGCGACCACGAGCATCGTAGTTCTCGAACGCAATGCCCCAGGGGTCGATCTTAATGTGACAGGACATACACGCGGCTTGATTCCGATGATCTTCAATGCGCTCCTTCAAGCTCATCTTCGCGATTTCCGGATCAGCCAGATCAATCTCCGGAACTGCTGGCGGCGGAGGTGGAGGCGGGTCGTTGAGTAAGCTCTCCAGCATCCAAATCCCTCGCTTGAGCGGATTCGAATCCTCGCCACTTGAATTCATGGCTAAGAGCCCAGCCTGAGTGAGCAATCCACCACGCCGATTCTTAGGACTTAGTTTCACCACTCGGAAGTAATTTCCGTATACTTTCGGGATGCCATAGTGAAAAGCTAATCGTTCATCAGCCACGGTGTAGTTCGAATGGATAAAACTCAGCACGGTTTCATTTCGACGCAACATCTCTTGGAACAGCAAGACGGGCTCACGCTGCATCGCCTCCTTTAACAGCGGGCTCAGCTTGCGATCTGTCTTCACGTAGTCCAACAACTGCATATCCAGCCACTGGCGCACGAACTGTTGAGCAAACCGCTCTGAACGAGGATCGGCTAACATCCGCCAAACCTCTGTCTCCAAAACCGCGGGAATCTTTAATTCCCCGAGTTGCGCTCGCATCAAA
>CAYFGX010000074.1:0-26616 GCA_964342405.1 uncultured Verrucomicrobiota bacterium
TGACCACCAAGGCCACCGCCAAGCCCGCCAGCACCGCCGCCGAAGCCACCGCCGCCACCGCCGAAGCCACCGCCGCCGCCAAAGCCGCCGCCGCCACCAAGGCCGCCGCCCTGCTGACCACCGCCACCAACAATCTGTCCTGGCGTAAAGTTAACTCCAGCTGCAGCGAAGAAATTTCGAACCAGGACCTGAACGTCCTGCATGAGCGTGACACGTGAGACACCCGAGAAGCCACCGGCACCAAACTGGTTACCACCGCCGCCGCCAAGGCCACCACCGCCGCCGCCAAGGCCGCCGCCACCGCCGCCGCCGCCGCCGCCAGCACCGCCGCCGCCGCCGAGACCACCGCCTGCGCCGCCGCCTAGACCTGTTGGGTCAACACCGAGGATAGGAAGCGAAGCACCGCCGCCACCGCCAGCACCGCCGCCACCGATACCACCGCCACCGCCGGCACCACCGCCGCCGCCGCCGCCGATACCACCCGCACCGCCACCACCTTGGCTCTGAATCAGAGTGTCAAGGAAGATTCCGGTGACACCTTCCATACCTTGAATGAAGGTATTGGGATCAACTCGATATCGTCGGGTGTAAAGAGGCTCCGGATCTTCGACCTTCTTGGAGAACTCGATGGCGTAATCCATGATGGAAACTTTCAGCTGGGTATCTGCAACCTGCGCGACCGCTTCTACAACATGCTTCAGCTTCACGTTTCTCAGTGGAGGATTGATGTTGATGCTGACGCTGTATAGATCGACTTCTTCTGCAGGTAAGGAAGGAGCAGGAAGCCCAGTCAGCGGATCCACATTGAGCGGATTGAAAGGAGGTTGAGTATCGACGTTTGGATTGATGATGAAGTTGATTCCTTCGCCGTCTGGGTCACGTTTTTCTGCCTCTTCGTAAAGGAACTTAACGACTTCACTCAAAGGCAAACCGTCAAATTCAACCTGATCAAGGATGATACGATCTAGTTTGGATTGGATCTTCTGACGTCCTGCACCCGTGTAAACAATGTTGGTTCGTGCAAAGGGATTTGGAGTCGGCAAGCTATGACGCTGCAAAGGAGGAGACCAGGCGCTCTCAACTTCAACCATCTTGTTTTTGGAATGAATCTCTCGCTTGCGAGCTTCACGGGCATATTTTTTCTCAGCAAGGATGGATCGGTAATACCAGACAGCGCGATTTTCGGGATCTTCTTTGGCTGCTTGCAGAAGCTTCGATTCGGCCTGTTCCAGTTGATTGGCCTCCAAGAGCAACTTGGCATCTTGAACCAAAACGGATGCGCCCACTTTTTGCTCATTGATCTCCGGGATCAAGGCTTGGACCTCGCGGCTAGGGATCTTGCCACGGTTCTCAGCGAGGATTTTATCGTTCGCCGCTTTGAATTTCAGCGCCGCTTCGTCGTTTGGATTGAGCTTGAGAACCCGTACAACCTGCTTGTCAGCCTCGATGAGGCGTCCGCTTCGCTGGTCAACAGCGGCCAGCTTCAAGCGAACTGCCGACATCCCGGCCAAGGCTCGCGCCCGTTCGCTTTCGACCTGGGGAATGTCGCCCACGAGCTCTAACTGGCGCACAGCGTCCTCGTAGAGCAAGGCAGACTTCATAAGCTCGCCCTCAGCCTTCACGGCTTCCGCCTGCTCAAGCTTCATTCGCAAGACGATTAAGGCTTCCTCACGTCGGACGATCTCGTCCTGCACGACTGACTGGACAGGCTGTGCTGTCGCCATCACGGTAGCCGCGATCACCACCGAGAGATTTACCGCTGTTCTAAATGCTCGTAGCATAGTCTGGTTGGCTTTCAATTCGGGACCCATACAATTACAAAATTTACTCAGACGCATTTTTTACTCAGACGCATTTGCCCTAATCGTCGTTTGCTTCGTTGTCTTGCTATCTTTTAACACGACCTCATCAGCCTGGACGACGACCACCTCGTAGGATTTCTTGGCAATCGTTATTTTGTCGCCTCGTCGCTTAGTGTTAAATTTCTTGCCGTTTTCAGGTGGGTAAACGAGGTTTGCGGTATACCCTGCGGTTTCTGAATAAGGCTCCGTGCTGCTGACGAAAATCTCGCGATTATCGGCCAATAGGTCAATCACGAATCCCTCAGGATTCGTTGGATCCCCTTTGACCTCCTTGAGAATAAAGATGTCATTCTTTTCTCGCTCACGAATTGCACGCGTCACGAGCCGTCGATTGGATTTTTTTGCATCCGCTTCTCGCTTGATCCCAAAGTAGTACTTGATCTCCCCGCCGTCTTGGCTGAGCCGATCGTAGCTCACACTGAAATACAAGGGATCGATTCGCGTAACAACCAACGCCTGAGGCCCCTTTCGGCCATAGAACGGATCCTTCATCAAGTCTCCGTCCTTGTTCTTCAACCATCCAACCGGATTGAACAAATTGTGATCGTTGCCAGAGAGTTTAACGCTGGATTTGGACCGAGCTCGATTGAGCGTTGCAATATTCGTGCTGATATCTAGCGGCACGAATTCTTTCGGGCTCACCCTCGGCACCTCGGTCTCGATATCTTTATTCACAGCTGCCACTCGAATTGGGAGATAGGCGGCAGCCACTGCGAGCAGCAGCAACACGATACTGAGAATAATTTTCTCGTAGTGTTTCTTAAGAAATTCCATTCGTTACAACTTAAAATCCGTTGGCACCCTAGTAACCGCGGTAATCACCACCACCCAAGTCTTCTTCTTCAGACTCTTCCGCCGGTGGGGGAATGGAGATTACCTCGACAAGCATATTAACCGTCAATGGTTTTTCTTCTAAATCGTCCATCGCGGAGTCATCGGGCATACCGTAATTCAAACCTGCGCTGGCTTGAGGCATCATGCCGTAGCGTCCGCCGCCGCCGCCGCCGTAGGCGCTCCCATAGCGACCGCCCGCCCCACCATAAGGGTCGGCACCGGCGCCGCCACTCATCCCGTAGCGAGCAGCCAAGCCCGGATCCATACCACCGCCCCTTGGTTCGGGAGCATAAAGGCCTGCATTTGGATCGGCTGCTTCGTTGCTCTTTGCAGACTGCTCTACCACCATCCACTTCACCCGGAAGAAGTGGTCATTCTCGTTAAACCCGGTCATGACGTTCGACAGTTCGCTAGCGAAGCATTGGAAGCTCAACTGGAAAGGATAGATAATGGCTCCGGTGATGCTATTGGTGATCACCTCATCTTCGATGTAGTTGTCACTCGACACGCTAAGGGAAAAGCTCGAAAACGCTGATTCCTCCTCATCATCGTAATCATCCTCATCTTCCTCGACTTCTTCTTCTGCTTCGGAAACTTCTGGGCGTTTAATGCCGTTAATGGAATGGATTTTAGCATCGAAGAGCACCTCTGAAATCGATTCGATCTGCGCCAACTGAAAAGCCATAGGTTGCAGCGTTTCCGGAGCGAACGAAACCTTCGGCCTCACATCACTGAAGGAGAAACTGTACTTAGAATCCCCTTCCTTCGGCAGCTTAGTGCCAGACTTTCGAGCCGCCCGTTGCATGCTCGCGACCCGCTCTTCAAGCAAACTCTTGAATTTAAATGTATCGAGTTCTTCAGGCGTCTCAAAGGGAGGGAACAAGGCCTGCAGTGGCTCTAAGAGGTTCTTTGCAACCTTGGCCTGCTCGGCTCGGACTGCGGCGATGTTATCCACACCCTTATTGGGATCGCCAGGATGCGGATCACGCGTTAGGAGACTCTTAAGATTCGATAGTCCCTGCTCCAAGTTGGCCTCGGCCCGTTTTTCCGCCTCCATTTGAGTGAAGAGGAACCAACCGGCTACGCCCATCAATGCAAGGGCGACAACGCCCCCGACAACCAATCCAATATTACTTTTGACCCAATTCATGGTTTTACAGCTCCAGTGGGTTGACCAACTTGATCGTGATTTCGAACTTAAAAGTGTTGTCTGCCCGACTTACGGGAGCGAGATCACCCGTAAGTTGAGTCTCAGCCGGATCAAACAGATTCGTGCGGGAATGCAACTGGTTCAACAAATTGAAGGCCAGCTGGTTATTCGCATTCTGATTGATTCCGATTCGATTGACGCCTTTGCAGACCAGATTCAGGCGAGCCACGTAACCGTCTTCCTCGCTCGTTTCTTCTTCCTCCTCACCGCCAAAGCCGCCGCCAAATTCTCCATTCGGAAGCAGACCATACCGCGCCATCATCTCCGGATCCATCTGCCACATCGTCTGCCCACCAGCACCAGGCTCGTCAGCATAAAGATCAACTTCCTCGACCTCAGTCAGGTCCAGCCCAGGGATATCCGGTTTAATCGAAGACATCCAGATTCCGGTATGCACGCCAAGCATCCGCTCTGTCTCCCGCTCAGCACCTAGAATTGCCGACCGAATCTCACTCAAAACATCAGGCCAGAAATACTTTTCATGAACAAAACGGGTCAGCTGTTGAATCTCCTGCATTTGACTCGCCAGCTTCGACTCTTCCGGCCGGAGCTCGTTCAGAAGGCCTTCTAATGGACGAGCACGATCCACCAAGGTGACCACACCCTTATTCTTCTCTTGCGTCAGCTGCGAGAAGAACCAGCCAATCGCTGCGATCACGAGGACCAGACTGAAGACCGTCGCGATAAAGTAAGGCTTCTTCTGGTTGAATTCTTGCCGACGAAGAGACGACTTCGGCATCAGATTGAGCTCAACCGGACATTGCACGACACGTCGCAAACCTAAGCCAACCACTTCACCAAATGAATGAGCCACCTTGGCCAACTCCTCCAGATTGATGGAAGGATCGAGCTGAATCGTTCGGAACGGGTTAAAATACTCAACCTCAACGTTCAATTTCTCAGCAAAGAATTGAGCGGTGTAAGGCATGATTGAAGCGCCACCTGCCAAAAACAATCGAACGGGAGCGGAACCGCCCTGCTGACTGCGGTAGAACTGCATCGTCTGGTTGACCTGGATGTGCAAGCGGGTCATCACCTGGCGTGCGATCTTGGAGATTTGGGCCTGCTTCGGGTTATCTGGGTCTTCATAGGCCCCACCCAGACTGACAAATCCTTCTTCTACCTTAAATTTCTCAGCATCGGGGAATCGAACCTTTGACTCGTTCGCAAATTCCTGCGTGATCGCGTTTGCACCAATGTTAATGCTTCGGGAGTAGACTTTCCCATCCTCGAAAAACAGCAGATTGCTCGTTTTGGCACCAATATCGAGGAGCATCGTGCACCCCTCAAGATCACCGTAGTTGTAACGAAAAGCGTTACAAAGGGCCGAGGGCGCGACGTCAACCAGCGATAGCGTTAAACCATTCGATTCTGCCGTTTTGAATAACTTCTCGACGAGATCCGTCTTAATTGCCACGAGGAGCACTTCCAGCTCACCACTGCTGGTTGTCCCTAGGATTTGGTAGTCCCAAACGACCTCCTCCAACGGAAACGGCACATTCTGCTGTGCCTCGTACTGGATGATCTGGGTGACTTTGGAGGAGTCAACGGGAGGTAGTTTAACAAATTTAGAAAAAACGTGAAATCCTGGCGCACAGACATTGATGTCCTTGGTGCTAAATCCATGCTCGCTGAGCAAGGATTGAATCGCCTTCTTAATCACCCCTTCGCGAGCAGCCTCTTGCGCTCCCGCCAATCCCAGTGGATGCGACCCAAATGCCCGCAGGCAGATGCCACCCGATTCCGTCGGCTCGAACTCGGCGACCTTCAGGCTACCGGCCCCAAAGTCGATACCTAGAAACGATTTTGACTTCATCATATCCGTTGCTCTTTCTGTACCAGGCAACAAAGAACCAGCTTGGGAAAAACACCCAGCTGGTTAAAGTTGCGTTGTTCGGCTTGGTGGTTACTGGAATTTGAGGGGAGGGTCAAACAGAAAAAGCGAATCTGGTCGCCCAACCAGGCGCCGATTTTCGTCCAAATTCGCTGCCACATCTGCTTGCTCATACAAAGGAGTAAACGATCGTCTCCATACTCTCTTAGAAAGTTTCTATTTCGCTCCCGTTCCAAGAAAAACGACCGGAATGGTTCGCAACAGGATTTTCACATCCAACCAAAGCGACCAATTATCGATGTATTCCAAATCCAATCGGACCCATTCTTGAAAATCTTTCACGTTGTTCCGACCGCTGATCTGCCACAGGCACGTCAAACCCGGCTTCACGCTCAAGCGACGGCGATGGGCTAAGTCATCAAATTGCAAGGTCTCGTCGACCGGAAGCGGCCGTGGACCAACCAGACTCATCTCCCCCTTCAATACATTGAAGAGCTGCGGCAGCTCATCGAAACTTCGCCTCCGAAGTATCTTTCCGATCCAAGTCACTCGAGGGTCATCAGAGAGTTTGAATACAGGTCCTTCCATCTCATTGAGGTCCTCCAGTTCACGACGTTTCTGCTCGGCATTAGTTACCATCGAGCGAAACTTGTACATGGTAAATGGCTTCCCATTGAGCCCGCTCCTTTGTTGACGGAACAAGATCGGCCCCGGAGAGCTCATTCGAATACTCACGGCACAGAAGATAAGGATCGGCAGGAAGAACAAGATCGCTGCACAGGCCCCGAGTGTGTCAATCGACTGCTTTGCCACCGCTTGCCAAGAAGCATCGGGCGCGGTTCGGAAGACCATCATCGGGTGCCCATTGAAATCATCTAGAATGGTTCGGGAGATTTCAGTGTGGAAGAAATCCGCAAGCATCCATACTTCCACCCCTTCGAGTTCACAGGCCTGGATCACCTTTTCTACCTGACCAAAAAGCGTGTGCTTGGCAGACAATAAGACGCCGTTGGCAGAATGCTCATGAAGGAGCGACAGAAACTCATCGACGGACGTTTTATTCACATCCAACTCTGCCACAATGTGAAGTGAAGACTCGCCTCGATCCACGACTTCCTTCTGCAGCTTACTCGTATCTTCCGGAGCTCCGATCAGAATGAACCGCCGCCGAAACTGAGCCTGCCCCAGATTCGACGCTGAGTACCGCCTAAAGATTTCTTCTTTTAGGATCACCAAGCCAAAACTCAGGATTCCAAATAGGATAATGACCGCACGAGACAACTGAATTCGGGCGAGAAACAAAATCATCACAACAGCGATTGTGATCAGTGTACAAGCCTTGAAGAGCTGCCAAAGCGTCTGCCCTCGGGAAGGAATCAACGGCCGATTGTAGAAGCCCTGGAATTCCAATAACACCAGAGATAAGGGAACGGTTAACACCATGATCGGTAGAAAACTCTCCAGACTCTCAATTTCTTTGGTGCCGCCGAATAGGCCGAGAAACCCGAGGACCTGGGGCCCTAGAAAGGCCTCATTCGAACGGAGAAAATACGCCAGCAGAAAACCAACGCCAAACAGCACCCCATCCACGACCTTTAGAACGTCGTTTCGAATCTGTCGTTGCCGCCTTAACATTCGCTACCGATCAAAAGGAATCAAAGCACCCGAATTAGCGGGACACAGCGACTTGCTCGCCACTTACCGGTGCCACAGCGCCCTCAACTGCTTGAGGCTTAGAGTCAAGTTGTGGCGAAACTGACGCCACATTGGCCGGACGAGGTTGGAACGTGGGAATCGCACTCGACAAGAAGCGCTTCATTCGAGGCACCACTGCTTCCTCACTCAGCCCCGATGGAACCACGGCAAAACAACTCACGTAGGCCCAGCGCTGAAGCTCGCCCGTCGTGAAAAGCCCCTTTGCCATCCACCACATTCGCTCCCAGTGATCCGCCGTCGTCAATCCGTCAGCAACAAACCAATAGATGTAGTAACCGGTGTACATCACCCCAAGATGTTCCTTCTCCGACTTCAGGATCATGACCGGAAGGTCATAAGCCCCCTCTGCTTCAATGCGGACCGTATCACGAATCGTCTCCGTGATGTTGAAACCCTGGCCAGTCAAACAGAATTGGGGCTGATGTATGCTCGTCCGGTCAGTCCCCATCAAGACCCCCATCAGCTGCATTTCAAATCCGTCCGGAGCCCGATAGAGTCGAGCTTCCACGGTGGTATCATCGGGCAAGGCTTCCATAACTCCAGGGCTAATCTCCCGAACCCGACCTGCATAATCGAGATTGGTTTCCGGAAACTGGATTGCAAGTTTGCCGGCGCCATCAATCTCAAGCACTTGAATCCCGGGTTTGCCGAGCTTCTGATTGCCCTTCCAATAGCCCAGGAATGCGCCCGTGAACACCATCAAGCCTAAGGCGATGCCTGGGTAAAGCCACTTGTTACTCATCTACTTCCTCGCTCACTGCAGGTCGATTCTCTGCCAAAAAGTGCCCCAAAATCATCACCCCAACGATGGCAACCAGAAACGTCAAGAATCCAAGATTCTGTTCGATTTTAAGTCCCGTTTCCTGCCCATAAACATCGCCAACCACCACAACCGTCGTGATCCGCATCACGTTTCCGATGATGGCAAAAGGCACCGACGCCAGCATCATCACACCACGACGCCATACCGTCTCAAAGGTCATGAACCCGTAGATCGTCGTCAATGCAAAGAGCGTCACCAAACTCCGGATACCGCTGCAAGCGGGCGCCACATCAAACTGAAAGCTCCGATCGCCATCGAAAATCATCGTACCCTCCCGAATAATGTCGAGCTGCAGAATATTCGTTGCAACCCAGACGGCGAGCTCCGAAACCACTAAACGTAAAGGAAAAGTGATCACATTAGCCAATGATCCAATCGGTATGCAGAACACAAGCAAAGCGTAAGGAAAGAGCACATGTCGCATCCACTGCCTCCCCCAGCAGAGCCCCATAATCCCGTAGAATCCCGTGATCAGGGCAATTATCGAGAGTCGAGGCTGCTGGGCTACAAATCCAAGGACGTGGAGGATCAATGCCCCCAAAATCAGCGGCAATGCCAACGGCCAAGCCTCCAGTTTGATGGACAGCAGTGTCTCACGCTTCCACCAAATGAGCCCCAGGACGACGAACGGGATCAGGTTCCCGTGACCATCCTCTGACAACGGAGCGTTGTAGGCTGTGTACATCCATGAGAACAAAGAGCCTGTGTCCACATAGCCAAAGGTCGAATTCCCAAACAAACTGAAAAGGAGAACCCAAGCCCCAGCCAACATGAGGAATGCCGCCCTCTCGGGAAGAGCACCCCAAAATGAACTCAGCTCATCAAGGAATCCCGGTTTAATCTCGGGGTCCGATTCGTTTGCCGCTACTTCAGACATTTTTTCTCAAAACTTCGCCTTACGCCGTCCACGCATCATTCCGTCATCCAAGAGCCTGGGAATCCACACGCCTGATAGCCCTCCCACAAACACCATCCCAAAGAAGAAAAAACAAGAATAGACTGTTGTATTTAAAATAACGGCTCGCTAATCGCCGCGGTTCTGAGGCCAACCGAAAGGCCCAACCCAACCCCCACCGCTGCATCCACATCGGAGGATCGGCCTTCGTTCCAGCGTTGACATCGAATGCATATCCGACCGCCATCAGGGCCCCACGATTGATCTTGCCCTTCCAACGATTGATCCACGCCTGCTGTTTGGGAGTACCCAGCCCCACCCAGATGAAATCGGGATTCAACTCGTTGATCTCGCGCACGATCGCGTCCTCCTCCTCGCTCGAAAAATACCCGCTGCGAGAACCAATAACCACCGCATTGGCGTTCAATTCCTTGATCTTGGCACACAGAAGCTCCAAACACTCCGTAGAGCCACCAATAAGGTAGTGGGTGTAATCCGCCGTTGTGCGCTGGAGGCATTCCCGGAAAAACGTTGGGCCATACACCCGGTCCTGCAGCCCCGCACCGGTCTGGTTCATGCACCAAATCAGCGGCATCCCGTCGGGAACAAAGTAATCAACGCTCGAAGTGATTTCTCGAAACTCTGCCTGATTTCGACGCATCGTCACGATCTGAGTATTCGTGAAATCGACTGAAAAAACCCCCTCCTCTCGGACTTTTCGATGACAAAAGCCAGAAAACGCCTCGTAGCTCGTCACGACAAGGGGCGTCCCTAATACCTCGACACTATCTAACGACTCTTTCAACTTAGCACGACTCGATTCGAAACAGGGGCCGATTAAGACAGCCTCCAACACTTGGGGTCAACAGAGAATTCAATTGAAGACACAATTAACTTGTCACCCTCATTCCTGATTCCATATGCTTTCCGCCCCTTCTGGGGAGAGGCTTCCTGCCACCCCAGACCAACGCCAGAGTAGCTCAGTGGTAGAGCAGAGGACTCATAAGCCTTTGGTCGCAGGTTCAAATCCTGCCTCTGGCACCATCCTCACACCAAAAACAGTGCAGCGCCCTCCGCACTACAGGCGACAATTCCAATCGTTTGACTCGATTCCTTCATAACGCTAACAGCTCGTTTCCTATGATTTCGCCGGCCGACCTCTGCGCACTCTCCCCTTGCCTTTAATCCATACAAAAAGAATTTCCCCAGCCTTCGATCTCCCCCACACTCACTTCATCATGCCCAATTCGTCAACACCGCTCCGCAGCCAGGCTTGGTTCGGAAAAAGGGATAAGTCTGGCTTCATCTACCGAAGCTGGCTCAAAAATCAGGGCCGCCCCAACGATCTTTTTGAAGGCAAGCCCGTGATCGGCATCTGCAATACGTGGTCCGATCTCACTCCCTGCAATGGCCATTTCCGCGACCTGGCGGAATCGGTCAAGCGAGGCATCTACGAAGCGGGCGGCATGCCGCTCGAGTTCCCGGTCATGTCCCTCGGCGAGCCGCTCATGCGCCCCACCGCGATGCTTTTTCGTAACTTGGCAAGTATGGACGTCGAAGAATCCATTCGCGCCAATCCCCTCGATGGCGTTGTTCTCCTCACCGGTTGCGACAAGACAACGCCCTCCACCCTCATGGGCGCAGCGAGCGTCGATCTACCGACCATTGTCGTTTCAGGGGGCCCCATGCTCAACGGGAAGTATCAAGGTCAAGATATCGGATCTGGAACGGATCTCTGGAGATTCAGCGAAGAACTGCGCAGCAACGAGATGACCTACGAAGAGTTCCAAGAAGCGGAAAGCTGTATGTCACGATCCATTGGCCATTGCATGACGATGGGAACGGCATCCACCATGGCCTGCATGGCGGAGTCGCTCGGGCTCACCCTCCCCGGAACTGCCGCCATACCCGCTGCTGATAGCCGCCGCCGCCGCATTGCGCAACTAGCGGGTCGGCGCATTGTAAGTATGGTGAATGATAACCTAAAGCTTTCACAGATCCTCAACCGGCAGGCCATTGAAAATGCCATCAAGGTAAACGCCGCAATCGGGGGCTCGACAAATTTTGTTGTGCACCTCTTGGCTATCGCCGGACGCCTCGGAATTCCGCTGCACCTCGATGACTTCGACCAGCTCGGAAGCCGTTTGCCCCTGCTGGTAAACCTCATGCCTTCCGGAAAGTATCTCATGGAGGATTTCTTCTACGCAGGCGGTCTCCCAGTCGTGATCCGCGAGCTACTTCCTCACCTTCACCGAGATGCAATCACAGTCAATGGCAAGACGATCGAAGAGAATAATCAGACGGCAAAATGCTTTAATCGCGAAGTAATCCACCCAATCAGCAATCCCCTCACACCCGAAGCGGGCATCGCAGTCCTACGCGGAAACCTCTGTCCGGACGGAGCCATCATCAAACCATCCGCCGCCTCACCAAAACTAATGAAACATCAGGGTCGCGCTGTTGTTTTCGAAAACATTGATCACTATCATCAACGAATCGATGCCCCCGACCTGGATATCGACGAGAACTCCGTGATGGTTCTCAAGAACGTGGGCCCCAAAGGCTATCCAGGCATGGCTGAGGTAGGGAATATGGGACTTCCCAAAAAACTTCTCGAGCGGGGCGTTCGCGACATGGTGCGAATCTCCGACGGCCGAATGAGCGGCACGGCATTCGGCACAGTCGTCCTCCACGGCGCCCCAGAGGCTGCTGTCGGCGGAAACCTCGCCTTGGTTCAAGACGGCGATCAAATCAGTCTCGATGTAGCAAACCGCTCTCTTAGCCTTGATGTAACGACTGAGGAGTTGGAGCGAAGACGATCCACTTGGCAGCCTGCCCCTCCACATGCGACACGCGGCTACCTGAGTCTTTTCCTCAATGAAGTGGGGCAAGCAGACACGGGAGTAGATTTCGGTTTCCTTAAAGGAAGCTCAGGAGCCGAAGTCCCTCGCGACTCCCACTGAACATAGACACTCAAAACGGCAGCCCCAAGGATCCCGCAGGAAGCTGCACCTTGAAGAGCTGCCCGAAGAGCAAGTGAATCCCCACGACAAGCCCTAAGGAAACCAACACACTAACCCACCAGCGAACCCCCAAT
Organism: uncultured Verrucomicrobiota bacterium; assembly: GCA_964342405.1. Lineage (GTDB taxonomy): Bacteria > Verrucomicrobiota > Verrucomicrobiia > Limisphaerales > AAA164-E04 > UBA2970. The sequence continues at coordinate 12,272 of CAYFGX010000074.1, forward strand.
CGCACCATCATCGTCACACCGAAAAGGAGCGTACTCAGACTAAACCCCAATACCCCGATCAAAATCGCGTACAAGACAAGCCCCAAGAGAACCACCCAAAAATTCTTGAAATCTGAAAGGTTAAAGCGAACCTCAACTCGATCCGATGCATCAGGGCTTGGGCGCCCAAGATTTCCTACTTTCACCAAACTCATTCCCAATTCCATCAAGCCCCCTAGAGCTAGAATCGCACCCAACACCATCGGGAACACCCTTGGGCCCGGATCCTTATTTTGCCCGAGCCCAAGCTCTTCGATTCGGAGTCCAAAAACAAGAGCGGCAACCCCTAATACGAGGAAGCATGCCCCAGCCAGACGATCAGCCCTCATCTACTTCTTGGCGAAGCCAGCTGCCTCGATAACGGTTTCCCATTGCGCATCCTCCTTCGCAAGGAACGCTTCAAATTCTTTCGGCTCTTTGACCACGATTCCAAAGCCATTCTTCTGCATGAATTCCTGGTAATCCTCGGAAGCAAGAATTTCTGTTAAAGCTCCAACGAGAACTTGAACGACCTCGTCCGGTGTTTTCTTGGGGAGCAGCAATCCACGCCAACCGACCGCCTCCCAATCAACGCCTGACTCCTTCACTGTGGGAATATCTGGATAGTCCGCCAGACGCTCACCTGACATCACGGCGAGTGCTTTCAATTCCCCCGCCTCAACTTGTGGAGCCGCCTCTGGAACACTACAACAAACGGCATCAATATGCCCTCCCATCAGCTGCACCAGAGAGGGTGCTGCGCCTTGTGTAGGCACCCAACGAATTGAGCTGACCGGGAGTTCCGCAGCCAGCAGCATTCCCGACCGCGCCAAATCCCAGGCCCCTCCCGTTGCGGTACCCGACATTTGAACAGAACCCGGATTCGCCTTCACGTGATCTAAGAACGATTTCAAGTCGTTCCACTCAGAGTCCTTTTTCACAAAGATCGCCGCAGCATCCGCGTTGACTTGCATCAAGGGTTGGTAATCCGCATAGGTCAGCTGAGAGATCCCCATCCAGTGCATGGTGCTCAGTTCAAAGGTTCCCATTAAAATCGTGTGCCCGTCCGGTCGCGCGACGGCCCCTGCTGAATGCCCCACCGAACCGCCCCCACCGGTCTTGTTCTGCACGACCACGGGTTTTCCCAATTTCTTCTCCAATTGATCCGCCAAGAAACGCGAGACTCTGTCCGTCCCTCCTCCGGGAGCCCAAGGGCATACCAAGGTGATCGACCGACTCGGATACGTCGCCCCTCCCCCTCCGCTCGATTCCCCACTTGAGCCGCACCCCACACCACTCAAGATCATACCCACTACCAACAACCAAGTCGCTGTCCACTTCATGAAACGTCGTTTCTTCATTTATCGCTCTACTCTCTGAATCACTCCAAATCCGTTCAAAAGTTCAGAAAAGTTCAATCTAGGGACGCACCGCAGTACCATCTCTTCGACGCACGGGGCGCCAATACCCGGGATGCTCGGGAAATGGGTATTTCTTGGCTTTCTCTTCATCTATATCCACCCCAAATCCCGGAGCCTCGTTCACATACATGAAACCCTTTTTGACCGTCGGGGCACCAGGGAAGACCTCTCGCATCGCATCATTAAAGTTCACACTTTCCTGAATCCCGAAGTTGCGAATCACAAGATCAAGATGGGCATTCGCCGCATGACCGACCGGTGAGAGATCCCCTGGCCCATGCCAAGCCGACCGCACATCAAAGAACTCAGCCAAGGTAGCGATCTTTCGAGCCACGCTAAATCCTCCCGTCTGGGTGATATGAACCCGGATGAAGTCGATCAACCGTTTCGTTATCAGATCAACCCACTCGTGGGGATTGTTGAAGAGCTCTCCCATCGCAATCGGAACGGACGTTTGTTGTCGAAGGTAGGTAAAGAAGTCGTTCGATTCGGGAGCCAATGGATCTTCGATAAAGAAGGGCCGATATTGCTCAAGTTCCTTCAACAGACGAACGGCTTCGATCGGTTCAATGCGTTCGTGAATGTCGTGCAGCAACTCGACCTCATCACCACAGGTCGAGCGAATGTGTTCAAACATCTTGGGCGTTGCTTTCAGATACGGCAGAGAGTCCATGCGAGAGTCGACCGGCAAGCCAAACCCAGCGTCTTTGAAACTCGCGCCCTTGGAAAGATGCCCCGATCCATACCCACCTAGCTGTATTCTGACATGGCGAAAACCCTGCTCAATCTTGGACTTCACGCTGTCCTCCAACTCCTGAAAGCTACGACCGCTACTATGAGAGTAGCAATCGACCGCAAATCGACTCTTGCCCCCCAATAGCTGATACACCGGCATGTTCGCACGCTTGCCTTTGATATCCCAAAGCGCCATATCCAAACCACTCAAGGCATTGTTCAACACCGGTCCATTTCTCCAGTAAGAACTCGTGTAGGCGTTCTGCCAGAGGTCCTCGATATTATCCACATCCCGCCCCCGTGCAAACGGATCCAGGTACTCTTCAACGGCCGATACCACCGGCAATGGCCGTTGATTGTAAGTCGCACACCCTAAGCCATAGAGCCCAGGCTCACTCGTCTCCACTTTGACAACCACAAGGCGCGGACTTTGGGGACTCGTCTTGATGGCGCGAACTTTCGTGATCTTCAGGGGAGCCAAACCACGAGTCGCGTCTGAATAAGTCTGAGCGACGGCTTCATTCGGCCTCATCATAGCCGTCGCCATCGCACCAGCCGCCCCGGTTGCACCTACCCCAAGAGTCTTAATCGCATCTCTTCTATTCATCACTATCTCTCCGTTGGATTATCCCGATCCCAAGACTAAGTACGCGACCGGCAAAGACAATGGCACTCCGGGCTCTCGTTTCTAATTTCTAATTTCACGTTTCCAACTCAAGGCGCAGCCCGCAAGGACGAGGGCATTCCGGGCACTTCAATCCTCAAACCGGTGTCCTTCAGCCGGCGACGCTTCACTTCGAAAACCCAGATCGCCCGAGACGGATGACTTTGAACCAGTAGGTATTCGCCGTCGGAAGTGAAGGCAACCCCCTCAGGGATTGGGCCCACAGGTAAAGTTTGTTCTAGTTGAACTTCTGTCCCCTTTCGCGATAGGAGAACCACGGCTCCATTCTCAGTTCGATTAGGATCCCCTTTTGGCAAATTGGAGCCCGCCATGACGACTGCTGCGATCAGTCGGCCGTTGGGACTCACCTCAATCGATTCAGGCACCGCCCCCACCGGAACGTAATCTACGGACCGAATTGGCCTGGACTTCAAGTCAATGACCGTAAGCGCATCATCATCAATCGCACTGCCAAACCCTTGCCCTGCGGTCAAACCCACTTCACCATCGGGTGTTATAACAACCCGATACGGTTTGCCATAGACAGATACTTTTCGCTCCGTCACCTGAACTTGCCGATTCTCGATCGACAACACAGCCAAGTAACCGCCTTGCTGCACACTTGCGAGCGCCATGTGCCCTTTGGGGTGGATGGCAATATCAGAGATGTTTTCTTCCGCCCCGCAAACGGAAACCGTGTGCGAATGCGTGACCCGTTTGCCGTCAATATGGAGCATCGAAACCGTCCCCGCAGCTCGATTGGCAACCAAGGCAAATGTTCCGTCAGCGGAGATGCTGATTCCCGAAGGCTGAAGGTCCACTTCAACCTGTTTGACCCTCGGGGGACTGGATTCCAAGTCCAGGACATGGATCTGGTTCTCCGGCACATACTGAGTGGGATCCAAGGGGTCGATTTTCAGCGAGTTAGCAATCAACGCCAAACTAGCATCGGGCGACACCGCAATATTCGACGGAGGCCCGATCACAGTATTCGGGATGCCATACAGGTGATTCACCTTGGGAGGAAAATCGGAGAAATCAATCAACGAGATAGAGTCCTCCTCCGCGTTCGCCACAACCTCGGGCGAACCTGATGAGAGATCGATCTTGTTCTCGTTTCCCGAGATCACGAGCTGCGCCTGCGCATTCGCCGCCAGAACCACAACCAAACCCAAATATGTCAATCGCTTCATATCCATTCTCCCCACAACATGGCTATCGCCGAGATATTACGGTCACTGAAAAGTCCCTCCCAATAAGCTCTCTCGCATCGAAAAATGCAACTTGAAACTCCTCCGAGAATGAAAGCGGATGCCGTCAAGCAAGCAAGCAGCCGATTCTCACCGCGATCCGTTGCGCCCAACGCCCGGACTCAAGAATTCACTCGCTTTCCATTGGGAAATCATTCAACTCTGAAGCGAAAGCATCGTTCGAATTCCATGTCATCGTCATTCATCAGTTGTGACTGGGGCACATCATCGTTCCGACTCCGCCTCGTTTCCCATGGTGATCTGAGCATTCAACGCCAGGTCAAACGGAACCAAGGAATCAAGGACGTGTTTTCGCAATGTCGAGATCGCTCGCTAGACGATCGCTGCGACGCCTTCGAAGAAATCCTCCGCGAAGCCACCGACGAGCTCTTCCGCAATACCGAACCTCCCTCACGAACGATCTTCCTCTCCGGGATGGCCTCATCCAGTATCGGCTGGAAAGAGTTACCCTACACATCGTTACCGTTTCCCCTGACTGGCGAAAGCCTGGTTTACGATGCGATCACGATCAGAACGGCGAATCAGCAATCCTTCAACGTGCTTCTTTTCAGTGGAATTGCCTCCGAAACAGAGATCATGCGAGGCGAGGAATGCGAGCTCATCGGCATCGCAAGCCTCCCTGCACTCGCCGAAGCGATGGAAGACTGCCTGGTCGTTCTTCCCGGCACACATTCCAAGCATGTGTCAATCCGAGATCGCAGGATCACGGATTTTCATACTGTGATGACCGGGGAACTCTTCGACACGATTTCTAAACACACGATCCTATCCGCCTCGCTGACGCTTTCCTCTGGAATGATCGAGAGTCCCGAAACGCCAGCCAACCAAGCAGCGTTCACATCCGGCGTCGAACTGGCTCGGGACCTCGGGTTCGCGCGAAGCCTTTTCCAAATCCGCACCCGGTCCGTACTCCACCAAAAGTCATCAGAGTCCAATCGCTGGTTTCTCAGTGGTCTGCTGATCGGATCCGAATGGCTCTCCCTTCTTGAACAGGACACACACTGCCCCATCGTTCTCGCAGCAGGCAGCCAGTTTTCCGCAGCATACCAATCCGCCGCTCAAATTTTGGGGCTCGATGACCGCATCATTTCTCTTACGAGTACCGAAGTGACACAAGCCGCCATTCGAGGGCATGCCAAGCTACAAGAAACGTTCGCAAACCAATGAGCTCCCCGTTCAACGACAGCCGTCTATCAGAACTTCCACTCGTCCTCATTCTTCGAGGCTTTGATTTAAGTCAAGTCGCTCCCATCGTACGAGCGTGCCAGAGAGGCGGCCTGACAAACCTTGAAATCACCATGAATTCTCAAGCCCCCGAGGATCAGATTCGAGAAGCCATTCAAGCCGCAGCTGGAAACATGAATATTGGAGCAGGAACCGTCACGGACCTGCCCACGTTGGATCGAGCCGCACAGGCCGGAGCCAACTTCGTGGTGACACCGACTCTGGACCTAGAAGTCATGGCCTCGTGCCGGCAACGCGCACTGCCAGTCTTTCCGGGCGCCCTCACTCCAACCGAAATCCATACCGCCTGGGAAGCTGGAGCTCGTATGATTAAGATCTTTCCGAGCAATCTCACAGGGCCCGGATTCATCAAAGCGATTAAGGGCCCCTTTCCTCACATCCCCCTCATGCCAACGGGCGGCGTGAATCTCGACACCATCAAAGACTATTTGAAAGCAGGAGCAGCTGGCTTCGGCATCGGAAGCCCCGTTCTCAATCTCGAACGCATCCGGGCTCAAGACTGGAATTGGCTCACCGATCAAGTGCTCGCTTTTCGCGAGATATACACCGACTTCCGAGTCTGAGAAACCATCGTCCCGTCTCTCCCCCGGAGGACCAGCAACTCGCCCCACATTGGGGCACTCACTAAAATAGATGGGGTTAGAAGGAGCAGCCACGTAGCCCGAAGCGAAACGGGCCACGAATCAAGAAAGGTCCCCAGGCAAGAGGCAAAGAGACTCACCGCCCCTCTAGCACTCGTTTCCCCTGCTCAAAGGAACCGACGTGGATACGTCCAAAAGAACCGGAGAAACCCAAAGGAGACGCGGCCATGGACGCCCTACTGCCAACAGCGTCGTACAAAAGCCAAAACAGTATTTCTGGGTTGAGATCCTCTTTGGGATGAGCGTTGATCAATCTCCCCGAATCCAGATGGCTGACCGATTCCCAGTAGGTTTCTCCGGTCAATACAACAACGGAGCTCGACCCAGCCTCCTGAACAATCCTGTCGTGGACTCGAATACCCCGAGCATCAGGAAGACACAGATCCACCAATACCAAATCAAAAGAAGATTCTTCCAACCGTTGGCTTGCTCCCGACAGGTTCGTTTCGACAACGAGAGAAAGGCGGGATGAAACAAGCGAGTGATTCAACTCCTCTACAATCCAGCGCAAGCGGCTCACAAACTGAGGACTATCCTCGACCAAAAGGATTCGAATCGGGCAAAGAGCAGCGACCCCCATTCGAGCAGAATCCTGGCTTCCCTCCCCGATTAAACTCACCCATTGCTGCCAATAAGAGCCCCATCCAGAACTCCCGAACAGTCTCCTGCTACTTTTGCTATCCGAAAGACGAAGATCAGCCAGACTCGAAAGGCACCCGAACGGCCCCATCACACTCGCACCGACAAAGTTTGCAAGAAGATCCAAGTGTTCAAACTTTCGCCCCTCAAACCATATCTGAGAGAACTCATCGCCAACCGCCAGAAGCAGCACCAAAAAAAGACTTACCCCAATGACCGTCGCTGGCTCCCAAGATGTTCGCCTCGTGGCAACATGATGAAACGCAGCTGATAGCAGGCCGAAAAACAAGATGTGCCCGATCTTGTCGATGTATTGATGCGAGAACAGCCCCGCAAAGAGATATCGATCAATTCCCAGCAGCCGCGTTAGCAGAGCGAAGACACAGATCCCTTTTACAGCCGACAAGAACGCGAATAGATTCGAACGATGCTCTGAACTATCAAACCATGAATTTGATCGAGAAAACCCTGTCACTTTGACCTCCGTAGCGCATCGCAGGAGAGTTAGAAGCAACTTCCGGTCCACTCTCAGAACCGATTCCATTTTTTAAGGTTCAATAAATCCGCGCTGGACAGTGCCCGCCAAGAGCCAGATCGGCCAACAAACCACCGTCGAGCACGACGCGGCCTCCCTAGCACGTACCTCGAGCAAGATCCCAGCGCCACACAGTACCGTCTTCCGGGTCTTCGAAACTCCCAACCTTCTTAAATCCCAATTTGCCCAGTATTCGCGTCGAGGCATTCATGACGGGAAGCGTATGCGCCCTCACAATCTGGATCGCCTCATGTTCAAACGCGAATCGAACTGCGGCTTGTGCAGCCTCCGTGGCATAGCCTTTTCCTTCCTGATCAGGACTGACACCGTAAGCAATCTCGACCACGCCCTCAAGAGAGACCGGCCCTTTGAATCCGACACTCCCCACTTCCAAACCGGTCTCGGACACCAGAATCTTGAAACCCAAGACCCATGGGTCGTCATGGTTCAATTTCCCCAACTGCGCCAACCACTCTGCAGAAAGTTCAGCCCGATCGCTTGCGTCCATTTCGGCAATCATGGCGTCCACCTCATCACGCGTCTTAGATTGGAGAAAGAGGCGTTCAGTCTGAATTCGCATTCCTGTTTGTAGCCAACCCATTCGTTTGCGAAAAGCCCCATGGCGGGGAAGAAGGTGGCAAATCCAAGCCTCTGGCCACGTCATCCATGCTGCCCAAGACCAAGTTCCAATCGACTTCAAAGCACTTTTCCCTTGCCAACGCCAAGTCTCTGCGGATGATGCCAAGTCTTTTAAGTGGTCCGATTGATCTCGCCGGTTGCTTCAAACCTTCGAAGAACCTTGCTCACGAGGAGACGTTTTCTTTCGCCATTATCTGAAAAACGACCCTATGGGCAAAAAACTATTTGTAGGCGGTCTGGCAAAGAATGTGTCAGAGGAAGATTTACGAGAACTCCTAGCTAGTATGGGAGATGTCGACGAAGTAACCGTGGTCTATGACCGAGAAACCGGTCAATCACGCGGATTTGGATTCGCGTCGTTTTTCAACGACGAGGAAGCCGAAGCAGCCATTTCACAGCTTGACGGTCAAGAATTCCAAGGGAAACGATTGAGCGTCAACGAAGCTCGACCTCGAGAAGAGCGTCCCCGTCGGGACTTCGGCGGTGGCGGTGGTGGCGGCTACGGTGGCGGCGGCGGCCGTGGTGGCCGTGGTGGTGGTTACGGCGGCGGCGGTGGTGGTGGCCGTGGCGGAAAGCGTCAAGGTGGCCGTGGTGGTGGTCGCCGCTCTTACTAAACCAGCTTCACCCAAACTTTCAAAAGGCCCGCTCAGCGCCTCTCCCTCTTATTTAACCGAGAGGAGAGGTCGGCGGGCTTCCGAATTTCGACCAGGTTCCGACGAGAAACGCGGTCAGGAATCCTGCGACTCAAACGAGCGCCCGCATCCACAAGTGTGGGCCGCATTCGGATTTCGAATTTTGAACCCTCCTCCGGTCAGATCATCCGAATGATCCACAACCGCGCCATTCAGAAAGTCTAGGCTGAACTTGTCCACGACAACCTGAACCCCATCTCGCTCGACGATCAAATCGCCGTCGCGGACCTCGTCAAAAAGCATGCTGTACTGCATACCAGAACAGCCCCCCTTCTCGACGTAGACCCGTAAAGGCTTGCCCGCGTCTTCAGGTTTGCTCGCCTGCATGCTCTTCACCTCGGCAGCAGCCGAGGCGGTCAGTCCAACCCCCTGAGATTCTGTTGTGGATTCCGTTGCCATTCCACTCGCCAACCTAGCAACCGTCTACACGGGTGTCAAATGACATCCAGCTCCACCTTGACGCAAGCCCCAGGACCTACATCAGCTTCATTTTCGGCAGGTCCTGAGAATCCACGAGCCCGACCGGCTCGCCCTTCTGGTTCACGACGATCAGATCATCGATTGGCTTCGTATCAAAAATTCGCAGCGCTTCCACGGCTAAAGCCTTCATCCCTATCGTGATCGGATTCACCGTCATGACGTCCTTAAGTCGACGCGAGAGGCAATCGCCGCTTTCCGTCAACAAGCGCCTCAAATCCCCATCGGTAAAGATTCCCACCAGTCTCCGGCGAGCGTCTATGACACTCACACATCCCGCTTTCGCCTCGCTCATCACGATGAGAGCGTCCTTAACGGTCGCCGTTTGACGAACGATAGGATTCCGATCCCCACGTCGCATGATCTCCTCAATCCGAGATAGCAGCGCCTTTCCAATCGAACCGGAAGGATGATAACGAGCGAAATCTTCCTTCCGGAATCCCCTCGCCTTCAAGACAGCCATCGCCAAGGCATCTCCCATGGCTAGAGTCGCCGTCGTGCTAGCCGTGGGAGCCAGATTAAAAGGGCACGCTTCTTTCGGCACCGCAACGTTGAGGACAAGATCACTCTCACGGCCCAAGGTTGATCGCCGGTCGCTAGTCAATGAGAGAATTTTGACATCGAAGCGTTTAATCGCTGGCAGCAAATTCACTAACTCATCCGATTCCCCTGAATAGCTCAAAAGCAACACGAGATCTCCGTCCCTTAAAATCCCCAGGTCTCCGTGCAAAGCATCGACACTATCCAACAACACACTGCTCGTCCCCGTGCTGGTAAGAGTGGCGACAATTTTTTTCCCAATGTTGCCTGACTTGCCAACCCCCGCGACCACAACCTTTCCACTTCGCTCCATTGTCGTCACGATCGCCGTAACCGCTCGACCAAAGCTGGCGTCCAACTGACTTCGAACCGCCTCCAACCCGGCAATCTCGATGTCAATGACCCGACGCGCTTCCCTCACAAAACTCATACGAGTAAAAGGTGCCACGGGTCCTCATTGACGGCAATCTAAAGAAAAGTGCCCCCCAGCATCCCAGACAGAGATCACGATCCAAGCGACCGCTAACTCGTCGAAGGGGCGCATCGTCCCTTCAACACTTCCGACAAGCACGCGCTCAACTCATCCAATCCGAACGGTTTCGTGAGCAAAAGCGTCACACCCTCTGGACCGATATCGTCTTCCGAAACCTCACTTGGATTTCCGGTCACGAGTATGATAGGCAGGTCCAATCCTATCTCCCGAAGGTCTCGCGTGACCTCCAATCCATCCCTTTCAGGCATCGCTAGGTCCGTAATCAAGGCAGCCACTCGGGCCGGACTTCTTTGGATATATTCCAGCCCTTCCTGAGCTGCCGAAAAAGCGGCACACTGGTAACCAACCCGCTCGATCAACCTCTTCGTCATTTGTAAAACCGACTCTTGATCTTCGATCACGACCACCAATTGCCCGTCTCCCTGAAAAAATGAGGTCTCCGGCGAACTCACGGCTTTCAACTGATCTTGCGGCACTGGAAGCAGAACACGAAAACTGCTCCCCTTGCCTTCCTCCGTTTCAACCTCGATGCTCCCACCGTGTTGCTCAACGATACTCAGAACAACTGAGAGCCCCATTCCAGTACCTTCTCCCGCTTTTTTAGTCGTGAAGAAGGGATCAAAAACGCGATCCCTCAACTGGGGAGACATTCCTGGCCCCTCATCTGCAACGGTCAACGAAAGGTAGGTTCCAGCCGCCAACCCGGAATACGATTCGAGGTCAGACTCGGCAATCTCCACCACACGACAGTCTACGTGCACCTGCCCTTTCCTCGTCCCATAACTCTGATAGGCGTTGCTCACGAGATTCAAGATGACCTGCTGCAGATGAGTCTTATCCCCCAAAATCAGGGGAAGGTTTGAAGGAAGCTGGCACTTCAACTCGATCGACGCTGGAAGAATGGGCTCTAACAAGTTCAAAGACTCTCGAATCATCGTCGCCAAATCGACAGGCCCCATCTCGAATTCATCCTTCCGACTGAAGGTTAAGATCTGACTCACCAACTCCTTCCCGCGTTTCGCCGATTCGAATGCACGCAACAAAGAGGGCCGCGCCACGTGGTCTTCCGTGACATCCTCCAAAGCAATCTCCAAGTTACCCAACAGAACCATCAGAACATTGTTGAAGTCATGAGCCACACCGCCAGCCAAGGTTCCGAGCGCTTCCATCTTCTGCGATTGAACCAGATGGGATTGCAATTCCTTCCAACGAGTCAAATCTCGAACGGCAAGAACGATATGCAGCTCCGCCTCCAATTTGACCGAAGTGACGCTCACCTCCACCGGGAAACCTCTCTCGAAGCGATCCCTCCCCTCCAACTCCAGCCGGAGCGCTTCATCCGCTTCATCCGAACTCGTCTCAACCTCACTCCAATGATCTCTCAGACCAGGCACAAATCCGAAAACATCTGCACCAAGAATCGCTTCTCGACGCTCACGAAACATGCCACAGGTGCCGCGGTTGCAATCGACAATCCTACCGGACGGTTCCACTGTCACGATCGCATCAGAAACAGAATTCAAAACCGCTCGCAATTGAGCTTCGCTCTCCTTGAGCCTTTGTTCTGCCTCCCGTCGGCTTGTGACGTCTCGAATCATCGCCACAAGCTGCCCGGTTGCCAACATCGTCGAGCTAATTTCAGCATGAAACACTGATCCCTCCTTACGTCTCAAGCGCCGATGCTTGAGTAACTTCTTACCCTCTCGGAGCGAGGCAAATTCAATCGGATCCGACTCAAGGTCCTCGGGCACAAACAAATCTGCCGCTTCAATACTCTTAAACTCTTCCTCAGAGTAACCAAACATCTTGAGAGCACTGGGATTGGGTTTGAGCCCACGCCCCCGCGAATCCGTCATAATGATACCGTCACTCACATCATCGTAGAGAGAACGGTAACGCGACTCGCTCTCACGCAAGCGCCCTTGATTCTGTCGCGTTTCCCTAAAAAAACTTCCGATCTGATAAACCCCAGCACACATGAGAAGAGAGATAAGCAGCGCCACAGATTCGGCATAGACATCAATGGAAGCCAAGACTTCGGGATGAAAGCTCTGAAACAAAGTGATTCCCCGGCGAACCGCCATCAGAAAAATGGCCGTCGCCATCAGGATCCACCCAAAACGCCTCCCTGTCGTTCGAATAAAGGTCAACGCCATTCCAGCAGCGATGAGCTGAAACAGGATCGAAACTCCTAAAAGCAAGACACTCACAATAAGTAGTCCAACCGTGCTACATAACGGTAAACGACGAAAAAAGACAACTAGTATATTTACACAAAATATACCCAGTTATCCCTTTCGCTTCTCTTGCCAGTGGCCGAAGCTCGACACACAGCACGACTACTATAGGAGCCTGACCCAAGGACTCCCTGCAGACCGATCCAGATCAGACGTGCCCCATTATCTTTCCATTATCACGCTCCCCACCATTCGAGCCTAGGCCCGAAACACATCGGCCCGAGAGTCCAAACGCTTCTGCAAACTCCCACACACACTTTCACACAACTCGAAGACTTCGGGAGCGTCGATTTCGTAATACATGTTCAAACCATCACGGCGACGCATCAAAATCCCCCCTTCCGTCAAGGCTCCCAGATGGCGGGAAACATTTGCTTGAGTAAGCGAAGTAGCCTCGACCAACTCACTCACATTCATCGCTCCCCCCTCCAATGCGATGAGTAGTTTCAAGCGACTCGGCTCTCCGAGAAGTTTGAAACGGGCAGCGATCAGGTCCAGAGCTTCAGGCGACAGACTTTTTCGATCCATAAAGAATCAAGGGTTGACGTTCTGTGTATGAGCATATACTCATATAATAAGTTCGAGTAAAACTTTGGCTCACTGACTCAAAGGAAACAATATGAAAAATTCAAAAACTCCTGCCGCCGCCTTCACGCTCGCAGTCGGTCTTGTCTTCAGCGGACTGTTGATGCCCTTGGTTCATCAGCCCGCGACAGCCCAGGGTATGTCGGCTGAGATTCGCAACAACATTCACACGCTGTTCAGCCAACATACCAAGGTCACGCGAAAGGTCACCCTTACTGAGAGCGGCTACATTGCCGTGACAGAAGCCCAGGATCCCAAACTAGCCGCTGTGCTCAAGAAACACGTCCAACAAATGAGTGCTCGCCTCGGCAGCGGGCGCATGATCCGGGGCTGGGACCCTGCTTTTCGCGAGATGGTGCAGCACTATCCGGACATCACCCATCAACTTGAAACAACCCCCATGGGACTCAAAATAACAGTTACAGGGAAAACCCCCGCTGCGATCAAGGTGGCCCAGAACCACGCAAATATTGTCTCTCGTTTTGCCCAGAAAGGCTGGGCAGAGCACGACATCCGTCATCCGCGAGTAGCCGACCAAATAGACATCAACGAAGCTACTCCGGACCAGAGCAACGTCTGTGCGGAAGGAACATGTTGCCTAAACAAGAAAACAGATCTCGCTGGCGAGAAAGACGCCTCTCCTAGCAAAATGAAGCAATGCCGGAATTGCGCTCCTGCGGCGCAACCGAGCAAGGAACAAGAGCTCAAACAACCCAACTGAATCGCCACCCCATGATGTTCCGATCCCGCAACCGAGCTCCTGCCTCTATCATCAACGGGACGGCTCAACTTGTCGCTTCATGACACCAACCTTCCATGAGAAAGGTGGCTGGTGGGTCGCCACACAATTCGTTTTGATGGCGGGCATCATCGCCGCTGGCCTACGACTAGGAAACGACTGGTCAAATGACGAGATTTCCACTTTGGGACAAAGCCTATTTCTTCTGGGTGCCGGAGTGGGAATCGCGGGGGCATGGACCCTGGGCCGAAATCGAACGGCCTACCCCATGCCGAAAGCAAACGCCGAACTCATCCAACACGGAATCTACGGGTACATCCGCCACCCACTCTACACCTGTCTCATACTACTGGGGCTCGGATGGGCTCTGGCATGGCAAAGCACCGCAGCTCTCCTCACTACGGGCCTCATGACCCTTCAACTCCGATTCAAAGCAAAATTCGAAGAACGCCACCTAGAGCAACGATTCCCAGAATACGCAGCTTACCGTCAACGCGTTCCAGCCTTCATCCCTCGTCTCCGTTAGTGCTCCCTCTCCTTCTCCGCGACTGAATTCGAGCGAGATTTCACAGACCTATCTAAGAGCAGATTCGGGAATTTTCGGAGATGTGGTACCAGAACAGAATCCACATAGAAGCGGCCGACACCCACTTTTCTGCGCAACTTGAGCTACAGCCATTTTTCAACTCGCCACCCGCCGACGAGTATGCACAATTGATTTCGATCGTTACAGGAGAGTGAAGCGTGGCTGGTGTCCGCCGCGGTCTTCAAAAC
>CAYFGX010000075.1:0-26052 GCA_964342405.1 uncultured Verrucomicrobiota bacterium
TCAGACCGCCCATTTCATAGCTTACCCTCTGGCCCTATTTTTGGGGTCCTCCTCAGTCATTGCTTTTAGCCAAAGGCGGAAGTTTGAATCATCGGAGAATGAGAGGAAGAAGTTGATCGATTGGATCTTATCCTGAGAGCGACCTAAAGACTTCTCGACAAGCGAAAACACTGCACTCCTAGTATTGTTGTTGGTGATGGTAGGAGCAATCTCCACTAATTGGGAAGTAAATGGATCTATTATTCGAGGATCATGCCTCTCAAGGTCACAGAAGTAAGTTACGGCTAACATTTGGGTGTATGTTGCGGGAATTGCGGGCCTTATCCATTTTCTTAATGCATCCGGTAGATTTGGGTGCAATTTACAGTACCACCTATTCAACCTTGTTTCGGTCCCTCGGGCTTTCTCAATCAGGTAAGGCATGCAGTTTGTGCCCATTGCATTAAAAGCGATCTCAGCTTCCTGATTGGTTCTTGCTCTCCCTGGATGGCCCTCGTTTCCCCAGAACCATTCATCAACAGTCCTGCCTTTAAAGGAGGGGATTGATTTTGATCGAATGCTCAAGTAGGCGAAAAGTGAGAAAATCAGAATTGTGGAAATCGCCATCAAATAACGAATTCGTCTACTGTGTCCTATTGTTGGCGCTTGTGTTTCCTGAATCTCCATAATCACTTTTGGGAACCGCTCCATTTGACAGGAGGATCCTCAGGATCATTCAATATACTGACATGATCTGGTTTACAGGAACGACAGGCTTAATAAACTGCTACTAGCGAGAAGCTACTTGAGTGAATCGATTTGAATTATCGAATGCTGCAGACCAATGAATAATTCGATTCGCTAGTTGATTCTTCAGCGAGACACGTGCTTAATCAATCTACAGTCAACGGTTGCATCCGTAATCGTGATGAAAGTATCGAACGCCTATTCGTTGAACCTGTCAAAGGTTGGAGCTTCAATGAAACATGTACAGGTTTTTTTGCCTTTGAACGTATGTTTTCTCACTAGGCTATTATCTCTCTTTTTGGCAGGGGGATCACTGCTCGGTGAAGAAATTGAATTTGGGCTTGTCGATAAGGAATCGGGACACCCTATTTCAGGTGGAAGGGTGATCCTCGAATACGAGGGAAGCACGGGGAGTGATATCAAGAAGGAACTGGAGATTCCTTCCAACGGCCGTGTCGTGTTTAAGGGCGGGTTTTCTGGCTCGTCAGTAGTGAGGGTTGAATTTCAATCGGACGGGTTTGTTCCTTTGGCCTTTAGATACCGTGGTAAAGGAGGTAAAGGCTTTGTTGGACCTGGTGACTCCGTGGCGGTTTCTCGATCGGCCTACCTTCGCGGACGAGTGCTAAATATTGATGGAGAACCCATAGAGGGGGTTTCTTTGCATTTCAGTGTACCCCAGAAACTCTCTGGTCCGCGGATTCCTTTAAGTCGCCTGAGGCTGAAGTCGAATCCTGAAGGTCGGTGGGAGACAAATGCAATTGGAAAAAGCGCGGGCTATGTCCGCGTTGAAGCGCATCACCCTGAGTTCGATCCATTGCCTGTCGCGGAGGAGGACATTCGGCGGGCTCTGAGCGATGGGAGCGACCTGATCATTACGATGAAAGGGTTCCAGCGCATATCAGGTATTGTTAGTGATCCAGAGGGTAACCCTGTGGAGTTGGCAACGGTGACTCTCGGGAATCAACACGGAGTTTCGGGGATGGGAGACTATCCTTCTGTTCAAACAGATGCAGAGGGTCGCTTTGTCTTTGAGCGGGTCGAGTGCGGATCTAGAGTTCTGTTCGCGCAAGCTGAAAACTGGGCTCCTTCGATTGAATCGGTTGACGTCAAGAAGGGGACTAATGACGTTGTTCTTCAGTTGCAGAAAGGCGTCACCACTCAATTCTTGGTGACAGACATGGAGGATCAACCGCTGTCTGGGGTGCAAGTCCGCGTTTCGCAATGGGAAAGAAGCCGCTATCCTGGATGGGATTTTCGCACTAATGAAATGGGACGTTTTGAGTGGGAAAATTCTCCCAACGGAGTGGTGGCGGTTGACTTTGTTAAGGCGGGATATATGGCACTGATCAGGTACAGCGTGACGACGGGAGGTGAGGAACAGCATATCCGTTTAGGACCCGAATTGAAGGTTGTAGGCAAGGTGTTTGACGCTGAGACGGGTGAGCCCGTTAGCGCTTTCAGTCTTGTGCAAGGGATTCCTCGGGAGTCCTTTGATTCGAGTGGGAATCGAATCGTGAGCGGAGCGAGTTGGCTCAAGCACACCGAAAAGCGATATCGGGATGGTCAGTTCAGCCTCACATTTTCCCGGCCTATCGTCGCAGGGACTCGTGAACCTATGGATTTTCTATTTCGGGTTGAGGCTGACGGCTACGAAACCAGCGTTTCCCCTCAAGTTGAGGCCGGTGCCAGGGAGGCAGAACTCGTGTTTGAGCTTCGAAAGGGAGGCCTCATTGGCGGAAGGATTGTTGCACCGTCTGGAGCTGTTCTTGAGGAGCCAAGCTTGTTTGCTTCAGAAGAAAGGTTTGGCCTTTTTGTTGAGAACGGAAAGGTTCAGACACGTTTTCGCGGAATCGAGAAAGTTCCGGTGAACTCCGATGGCACGTTTGAGATGCGAGAGCCAACGGAAATCGCAACGATTATTGCGCTCTCTGATCAAGGTTATCGTGTGACGGATAGCAATCAGCTCAGAAATGGGAAGGCGCTCGGGCTCATATCTTGGTCCACGATCGAAGGGCGTTTGATGCTAGGTAAGCAGCCTGGTGCCGGAGAGAAAGTGGCGCTTTGGTTTGCCGAGGGCTATGCTGAACGGGATCACCGAGTTGCCCCGGTGATCCACCGTTTTCGTGGATATGAGACGGTTTGCGACGCTGCCGGGCGGTTTCAATTTACTCGAGTTCCCGCTGGTGAGATGTCCATAGCCCATGTCATTCAACCTGAGCGTCCGATGGGGACATCAACCACTGGAAACGAGGTGTGGGGATCGAATCGGCTTCATACGTTGAATGTTGAGCCTGGAAGTCGCCAAGTGGTTGAAGTCGGAGGCAGGGGGGTGAATTTTAAGGGACGAATCAAGATTCCCGAGGAAATTACGGATCAGGTTCAGCTGCCCGTATCGCGTTTCTATTTGTCACCCCTTGATGCTTCATTGCCGGTCGTGGAGGGCGAGTCTATGGAGGAAAGGCAGAAGAATATGAAGCGGGCATTCTGGTCAAATGAGTATCAGTCAAAGCGCCATTGGTTCGGTGGAACGCCAGTTCTTCGAAGTGGTGGTGGCATTCACGGTAGAATGATCGGTTGGAGGTTGTTCCCGGATGATGAAGGCAGGTTTGAACTCTGGAACGTGCCTCCTGGAGACTACGAGCTCTATGTCATGTTCTCGCGAATGGAAAACATGGGAAGGATGCGCCAAGCGATGATGCTTGGTTCCTTTCGCACGGAGATAAGCATTCCCCGAGCGGAAGTCTATGAAGCAGGCGAGATTGCTGGAACTTTTGAACCTTCAGGAAGCAACGTCCTTCTCCATCCCTACCTTATGCGTCAACAGAGACATCAACAAAGCGGAGTCGTGCGGGACAGCGGAGGTATCGGCAGATTGGCGAGGGAACTACCGTCACCAGCGAAACCATCGGTTGAAAAGAAGGTTTCGTTCTCTGTCGGCACGAGGCCGAAAGCGGGCCAATCGAACGTGCCGCTGATGGCTATTGTGAGACTTCAGATTCTCGAAGGGCATCACATCTATTCGATTGCTGATTCAGTTGAGAATCGCAAGACCACGTTGACGCTCGAGCTACCCGAGGGATTTGAGGCAGTAGGGGAATGGCATGGGCCCGCGCCGAGGAAGAAGGCAAGGAACATGATCTATGAAGGCGAAGCTGCCTTTGGACATTTTATTAAGATTGCCGATGATACAGAGCCAGGGACCTATACTTTTCCGGTTCATGTCAAATATCAGATTTGCGATGATGCTGTGTGCTGGCCCCCAGACTCGAAGCGACTCGATATTTCAGTCGTTGTCGAGTGATTTTGTGTTGAACGTTCTGCAGATTAGTGGTCTAGAATCATCTTGAAGAAAGAATTTATGAATAGTTTCCTACGGAGTTCCTTGTTGTTGGTGTGTTCGTCAGTTGGTGTCGGTGGTACCAGTCTTGATGAGCTAAAGGTTCTCTTCGTCGGTGATTCTGGTTCAGCTCGAACCCGGGAATACACTTCCTTCTTGCAGGAAAATGTTGGGGCGGTGGAATACACTTCCCGCAACGGATTTCAGCAAGCTCAATCTTCGTCATTCGATGTTGTCTTGTTGGACTGGCCACAGTCTAGAGAGTCTCGACTTGCACTTGAAACCAAGAAGAGTCCGCTCGGAGCTCGAAATGACTGGAATAGGCCTACGGTGCTTCTTGGCAGTGCAGGTTTGAATCTTGCAGTAACATGGGATTTACGTGGTGGGTCTGGCTGAACGTGCTTGGATCCATTCGCGTACGGGCTACGCGAGCACATTGTCTTCAACGAACCCTTCGAGATTCCAACCTCAGACTTGTCTTTGGAATGGCCGACTCCGGCTGCTTTTAGTTCCCAGATCCCCGGTCCGACGATCGATGTCGTTCCGCTCGTGAGACAGATCCATCGGGATTGGCAAGATGGTTGGTGTACTTATACGGACGGGTTCACGAATAATCCCGATCTCGAATTGATCTGCGGAGGTGTTAACGAGAAGACTGCGACGGCGGCGGCGATTTGGCGTCAGGGCAACTTGCTCCACTTTGGATTCCAACAGTCGCCAGCCGAAATGAATGAGGTCGGCCAAATGTTGCTGCTAAACGTTATCGAGTATATCTCGCGTTTCACAGAGGACCGCCCAATCGCTGTCACTCCTTCCGTCTTTGGCGGTCCGGTGGGGTATCCGCGTTCCTATCTAGATCGGCGAATTGAGTCCGGAGCACTTGACAGCAGCCGGTTCTTCATTAGCCAAGCCTTGTATGATCGCCTAGTGCAAATGAGCGAGGTCGAGCGTCGTTCATGGTATAAGAGGAATAGAGGGTTCCTCTCACCGAATCACGAGATGAAACTCGACGTTGATGAAAATGCTGTTGATTTCGGTGTATTTTTTGATAATCCAGAGTTCTTCGTTCGGGCGATAGAACTTATTGAGACCGCGAAGGATACAGAGAGGGCGTGGAAGTTGATTGATCGCTATGGACCAGTGGGAGCATTTCCAGGACGATCTCTACTTCGGCTAAAAAGTTGGTTTGATTCAAACCAGTCTTATTTGTTCTTCTCGGACCAAGGGGACTATCGCTGGTATGTCGATCCTCTAGCAAAGAAACGGGGTGTTCCGTCAAAATCACTGAGGGGGCAAGCTCGGGCCAGCCACTAATTCCTCATCAGTAGGTCTCGATTTGGCTGAACGATAGCACTGAGCTGGTTTTTACAGCATTACGTCGTTTTTGTGACGAGTAGTCGTTCAAAAAAGTGGGGTAGGATATGAGAATCCGCAGGGCATACCGAGACACAAACCGCCCCATACGTCAAATCCCGTAGTCGGCAATGGAGACGTCATTTTGACGGATGCGCTTCTGTGACTACTGCGTCGTTGGAAGCGTCTCCTTCAAGGCGGAGTAGAGACTCGTTCCGCGCATGCTTTTTCGAAGAACGACGCCGTCTGGACTAATCAGGAAGTTTTCAGGGATTCCATAGACTCCATAGTCTTCCAACACCTTTGAGGTTCTGAATGGGCCGACCCGCACGTTTTTCCATGGCATCTTGTGCCTGCGCTTGAATCGTTCTATAGCTTCCCAGTCTTCGTCGAGGCTAAGGGCGATCATCTCAAATTTCGGGTGGTCTTTGAACGCCTCGAATGCCTCAAGTAAACTTGGCATTTCCGCAACGCATGGCCCACAAGTCGTTGACCAAAAATCGAGCAGGACGTACTTGCCCTGGTAGTCTGAGAGGCGCAGGGTTTTACCGTCCTTGTCCAAGACTTCAAAATCTGGCGCTTTCTTTCCGACCGGAAGCCTGCCAAGAAGCTCGACTTCAACATCCCCGATATCGAGGAATTCCTCTGAGAAACCTTCAGGTACTTCGAACTTCTTGAATCCCATTCCAATCGATGTCGTGCGTTTTCCTCGTCCAGTGGATTCCCAGGTCTTGGGGCGCAAATCAACTTGGTATCGACCAGGTGCTAGTTCTAACGATTCGAATGACCCATCTGCGTTCATATGGATAGGGTAGCTCTTGCGGTTCGCCATAAACTCTTGTCCTTCTGCTGTTTGCAGAAAAGCGCCTATCTCCTCCTTGATTTTTTCCATGGCTAGCTGGAAATCCTCATCAGAACCATAGTTTGATCGCATTGGGAACCCAGAGAATGGAGGGGCAAGTGCGACCTCATAGTTTCCTTCTGTCCAGTCAAGATGTGACTCGATCCCGCCGGCAAGAACAGCTCGTCCACGTATAGGTCGGCCAGTGCCTCCCCAGTTAATCAGTTCTTCATCCCCTGGGCCGATGTCAAACTCCGATGCGATTGAAACAGTCTCCCTGCCGGTCATCGGTTCTGTATTGAGGACCTCCCCAATTTCGTAGTGCCCTGGAGGAACGCCTTGAAACTGATAGGAACCTGTCGCCGTCGATGTTGTCGTTAGCTTAATTGCCAGCGGTGGGTTTCCGAAGCGTCTGACGGGCGGGTATCTGAGGAGTATTTTGCGCTTCTTCCTCGGTGAGATCGTACCTGTTACTTTTGAGTAGGGCTTGAGTTGAACATCGAAGTGTTCCCCTGGCGGGAAATGAGAGACTATTGCGATCCCGCTGTCGCTCGCTATCACTAGTGTTTGGGTGTTCAGGCCGGGAGAAATTTCAAACGTCCCGTCTGACGACATCAACACATGATTCTTTCTTTCGCGCTGGGCGGCGTCCAGGATACCGTCGAAGCCGCTCCCATTGACTCCAAGAAACTGACCCTCGTCTAATGCGACTACAATCGTTTTCTCGGTGTTGATACCAGTTACAGTTCCACGAATCGGCACTGCGGGTTCCAAAAGGAGCTCCAGGTGAAAGTTCTGATCCGGCGACTTGAAGCTTTGTGTTCGTCTGGGAAGGTAGCCATTGGCCTCTACAAGATAGACTATCTCTCCGACACCTCTGTTCTCGAACAAGATCTTTAACTTTCCGTTGGTACCTTGTTGTGTTTGGCTGCGATTCCAGAATGGACTCGATACTCCTCGGTGGAGTGAGCCGGTAGTTACTGTGAACTCTGAAAGTAGTTCTCCGGTAGTTGCGTCACGTACTGTTAGGTCGATCGAGGGTTGAACTCCTAGCTGGAGTTTGATCGGTTTCGTTTGGCCCTTTTGCCTAGTGAATTGGAGTGACTGGAATCCTGCCTTATACACTCGAAATGGAATGGTAGCATCGGGCGCTGAGTCGTTTCGCCATTTTCCATTTGAATCCGTGTTTCCTCCCAAGAATAGGAATGGGAGCTCTCGAACGGTCGGAGCTATATAGGCACCGACGATTGGCTCTCCATCTTGATCTTCGAGTTGAACTTCGACTGGTGTGCCGGGAGTCATGACGATTCTTGGTGCCTCGATTTCGGGTGATTTTGATAGTTGATGGTGAAAGGGAACGTAGCCGTCTTTTCTTATGAAAAGGAATCGATCGCCGGATTCTTTGAATCGTGCTGTGAAACGTCCGTCGGAATCTGCCTCGGTTGAGTAGGTAGTTGCAGAGGAACGGACCATATCGCCGTGCCCTGCAGCTATGCTAGCCATGGAAATTGGTTTTCCAACCTCATCGACGACAGTGCCTTTGAAGGTAACCCCTTCGTGCAAAGTCGTTCTATTCTTTTTGTTTAGAAGGCTCTCCAAAACCGAAGATGGACTGTCTGGCTTCTCAGTGAACGTAATGCGTTCGCTACAGAAATCAGGGTGGGTGACATTGAGATAGATTCGCTTTGAGTAATTAGAAGCGACGGAGCTCATCCAGTTTCCGCTGCTATCTGTCACAGCAGGTGACGCGTTGTTGTGATTAATGATGTGTTGGTTGGAAATCCGACCTTCTAGGTTGTGAAAAACACTCACTGAGACTTTGGCTCCTTCAACGGGAGCGCCTGTGCTGTCTGTTACGGTGCCTCCAATCTCTTTTGCGGCCACAAGATTGACGGTTGTAGAGTCTCCGAGAAGGTGAATTGACTCTATCAAAACGGCTAGAAAGCCTTCCTTTTGAACGTATAAATTGCCGTACTTCGGGACTCTCTTCGGGAGTTTGAGGTGGCATTGCCCTTGTCTGTCGGTAGACGCTAGAATCTCCATCTCCACCGCATCTCCTGACATCCAACCAATGGATGCGCCTTCGACCGGTCGTGCTGGTGAACCGTATTCGATTACTTTGAAATGAATAACTGATTCTGACTCATCTGCTGTTGCGAACGAGAGAGAAAGAATTGCCAAACTCAAAACGAGAATTCTGTAGATTGGTTTTTGTTTCTGAGGAGGCTTCATAGTAGGTGAGACTCATTCTAACTGGGCGAGAATTGATGCCCGAGGAATACCGGCGGTTCCTTTTTGTGATTTTAGAATTTAGTGCCGATTGTGTAGGGTGCAATTCAAATCAAGACTGTTCTTCTAGTCTCTGAGTAGTGTAGTGATATCTGCATTGTTACGCCCTTGATTAGTTTTCCAAACCTTTCAACTCGTTCAGGACATAAGCTCGGCGATGCTTCAACTGGCGGCGAAAAGAATCTATGTGATCCAGGAATTCTTCTTCCAAGTTACTGACGTCTTGATTCATTGCTCGAGCGCTATAGGTGACCTCCGGCAGCAGCCGTGTTTCTAGGTCGTTAATGACTGGCAGGAACTGAGGTTCGCTAAAGATCCCATGACAGAGTTCTTTCAGTCGTTCGAGGAAGACTTCTCGGAAATCTTCGTTCGCGAGAATCGGGCCAGAGAAATGCCCTGGAGGCCTCCACCAGGCAGCCCCACCAAAGTAGCTTCTCCTGAAGTAGTTTTTTCCGCCGCTCGGGGATGGAACACCGTTCATCCCTGAAGTCAGCGGTAATTCATACCACGAGTAGTCGCTTGGCCCTCCGTCACAATCACCCCAGGTCTTGTCCTGATCCCATGGATAGACCTCCCATTTCTCGGTGTCAGCTAGATCGTGATAAACGAAGTGATTGTTAAAGAAGCCATCCCAATTGGAAATACACATATTGACAGCATAGTAACTCGCGAGTTCTGTCACGTTGAAATGCTGCTGGATGTACCGCCAGTGGTCTTTCCCTTTCAGTTGGTTTAGGCTCGAGATTGTTTCAAGGACATCATCATGCCCCTGATGACGGTTTGTCTTTTTCTCGTGTTGATCAACCGCCCCGCGTCCAAACCACTGAACTTTATAGAGATTCCCATTCCGATCTCTGCGGTTACGCTTTAAAAAGGATCGATTCGGCTGTTCTACGGTCAGAAAGTGACCTCTTGCTCTTCCGTCGACCGTCAATCTCAGATGCCCCGCCTTTGGCGACGGCACTCCCGCTCGGCGAAACATTTCGAACGATAGGAATTCAGAAAGCAGATAGCGAGGATCACCCTCATTCAACACGTTCAAGACACTAATGTCACCGAAGAGAGCCTCGGAATGGAAACGGAGCTTGTAGCCTCCATGCCGAGGAGTGATTCGAATGAAATCGAAGAGTTGCGGTGAGGAACCATTCTCGGGATAGTAGATAAAAGCCTCATCGCCGCGACTTGGCTCTCGTTCGAGTCTGCCTAATTGAGGTCGATGAAACTTTCCGACTCCTCGTTCAGGACGGCCCACATTGATGATCAAGCCATGCCCAATCTTGTCTAACTTGGGCGCGGCACCAACATAGAGACTCAGGGCCGGAATGGGGGCATAGTTGGAAGGCACAAGCCTTACCATTCCATTCTCGCTCTCTACTCTAATCTGAAAACGAAGCAAGGTCCTAGCTTCCTGTCCGGGAAGAACCACAGATGCTTCACTCCCTTCAACTGTCATTGGGAGCTCAGTGATTTCAGTTTCCATCCCGTTCCGCGCTGAGCGATACAGTAGAGTTGCCTGTACGTCCCCTGTAGGTGATGAGACATTTGCACGAATGGTCACTCCTTCCCCTGGCTTCGGCCACTCTGGAGTGTGCGAGATATCGGATGCACGAGGCAAGTCCACTGGACTGTAGGAGTCATTCCAGCGACCAGGCGTGCCCATCGGTATCTTCATCGGTGGCATTTTCGACGAAGCCCAATTGAAGGGTGACTCAGAGCTGACATTCGGCGATATCCGTTCCAACGAGGCAGAGTAACCGTCAGGCCCACTGGGCCATTCACCCCGATCTTGGTAAGACAGTTCGTCGACCGTTTTACCACTAGCATTCACGAGTCGAATTCGTTCGCCACTATGGCTGAGTCGTCCTTCGAAATCGCCAATTGTAGGAACCAACGCTGAATAATTCTTCGAGAACGCTTCACGATCCTTGCAGACCACGAGAAACGCTGCTGCATCCAACTGGGTTCCGTTTGGAATCTTGAACCGGATTCCTTTGTCAAAATGCCAACCAGACAGATCTATCGATTGTTTAGAGGAATTGAAGAGTTCAATGAATTGGAGTGCATCTGAATCCCCTGGTGGGTGGTACATGATTTCATTAATCACCAATCCTTCTCCGCTCCCGAATAAGCGCCAGGGCGCCAAGAAGGCGACCAACAGAAATACTGTGGTGGTTTGTTTCCAGTGCCTGAGAGTGCGTGCACGAGTATACATAATCCATTTGGGATAGGTCGTTCGTTTAGGCCATCCAATACAACTTTCGAAGTCTGTGGTGAGTAAATCCTTGGTCTGGGTGTTTCGGGCGGTTTGTGACGAACGGTTCAATCGATATGCTCAGCATGAACATGAGGTGCAGGCTCAAGTGTGATCGACTGAAGTGAAACTTGTCCGCCAGCTTACCAAGCAAGCTCCCCGGTGTGTATTCGACGGTTCGGAGAGTTATCATGGCGGCCAGAACTAGCTTCGTTAGAGTGAATTGTGAGCCTTCTAGTTGCTCCTTAATGACGAGCTCTGGAGCAGACCTTAGGCTGGTATTTAGCCCATAGTAGGATTTGCTTTGTGAATCCACGTCGGGATCGAAAAATTGAAATTTTGAGTCCAAATAGGAAGGCCTGCCATTCGAATAGGTCTATTCTGAGGGGGTGTTTCAGAGCCTATACGATGCAGTGAATACATGGCCATTTTGACAACTACACCGTGAATAATGTTCGAAAAGAATCCTGTACAAAAAGCTGCCTGATTTCGGACATTTGGTTCCGATGAATGAGGCCCAACGTTAGCAGCCCGTTAATAAACCCCGTTTTTGAGAAATCCGGCTTGCCTGATCAAGATCTTCGGATCTGTGAGTAGTAAAACTGCGAGCGAAAGAATAATCATTCCGAGGGCTGCATCCCAACTTGCCGGGCTCATTAGGGCGTTCCCTGTGGCTAATGTGGTTAAAATAGCAGCCGCCAGGGCGGTCCTCTGGCTGGCTTCCCAGTTTCTCGGTTTGTTCAGTCCGAAAACTTTTCTCAGGAGCTGACCAATATTGAAGGCAGCACATTTGAGACTGTGAATCTTCTCTACGCTTTCCAGTCCTCTGAGCCAAGTCCGCCGGCTTCCTCCAGTCTGGCAGACTTGGGCGAACGTCCGCTCCCAGTATTCGCTTCGCTTGCGGTTTAGCTTCCTACCTTTGGTTCCTTTAGTCCGCCGACCGTTGGCTCTATGAATCCCCTCAAGTTCCGGAGCCTTGTCACGCCACTTGCGCCGCTTTCGCTTGGGCTCCGGCAAGTAGCTTCGCAACCCCCAAGTCGCACATTTTGCCAGCATTTCTGTGCTGTGATAGCCTTTGTCCATTACTACTTCCTTCACTTCTAAATCCCCCTCCATCTCGTTGAGATTGACCTGGGTTAGAATCACGCTTTCCGGTCCCGTCTTCGTGTCACCTCGATCGCCGAAGGTCACATGACTGCTTAGAATCGCTTCGGTCTCCAGATCCACGCTATGTTCTGCCTTGTAGAGCATGTGCGTGCGCCCGCCCTTCATTTTTCCGGTCCGGCTATCGGAATCCGTGCGACTTTTCCAATCCGTGTTCCTGCAACTGCTTGAGGACGAAAACGAAGACTTCGTCGAACACCTTCTCGGGAAGTCTCTGGCGAATAATGGTCATGGACGCATGGACGGGAGCGGGTTCGGTTACCGCCAATCCGAGAAACTCGCGGAGCGAACGGCTATCGTTACAACGCCAAGCAATGCCCCGTTGACTGTCCAACCCTTCAAAATACCCGATCAAGACCATCCGAAAGTAGACTCCGGGAGGGATACCGGGACGTCCTTTCTTTGCGTAGTAGGGTTCACAGAGCTCCTCAACAAAGTCATCGAACCCGCACTGATCGAAAACCTGATTCAGTTTGTGGTAGAAGGGGTGAGCTTGTGTGCGAACAACCTGACTGGTTGCAATAAACAGCTCCTGTTCTTTCGCTTTCCTCTTGCCGAGTGCTATGTCGGGATAATACGCTCTCCTATTAGACAGTACTATTACTTTGGCCTTCAATTGGAGAGTTTTTTAACGGGCTGATAAGGTTGGGGGGCTGCATCATTAGTATGTTCGGAAAGCCGCGTAATCGCGTGACATGGATTTTCAGGAACGACAGCCACTTGGATAGAGTGATTTCGTTTTGGAGGTAAAGTCGCTCTTATTCGGATTGGTTTGTTTCTTTGCGGAAAGATTGGAGACACAGCCCAATCGGCTGTGAAGTCAATGATCGAGTAATTGCGAGTGTATCGAATTCTTCTTCATTCCGGGATCTGGGCTGGAGAAAGGAGTAACGGAGGCATTTCGGAATCCTAACTGTTAAGAAATTAACAAACGGATTGACGGGGTTTGCTTTAGTGTTAATATTTTAACACTAAGCAATGAATCTCGATACTCAGCTCTCCCGGCGGGAACGACAGATCATGGATGTTCTACTTTCCAAACCGGCTGCCACCGCAGCGATGATCCGGTCGGAAATGCCAAACTCGCCAAGTGATTCCGCAGTGAGGACCCATTTGCGGATTCTGGTTGAAAAGGGTTTTGTTCAGAATCGTAAGGAAGGGAACAAGTTTGTTTATTCTGCAAAGGTTTCGAAGGCCAAGGCACAGAAATCGGCCTTGAAACGACTTCTGAATACGTTTTTCGGGGGATCCGTTGACACGGCGGTAACTGCCTTGCTGGATGTGTCTGACACCCGACTCTCAAAGACAGAGATTGCCGAGATTCAAGGGATCATTGATAACGCAAAGAGACGAGAGGAGTAGCATGGAATTCGAAACTCTAATAGTTCATTGGGAGTGGAAGGGTTTCTTCCTCCTCTTGCTTGCAGCTGGCTTCTATTGGTGTATCCGTCAGCGTTCGGCCCGACAACGACACGTTTTTCTTCTGAGCGCTCTCTTTGGGTTGCTGCTGATTCCCTTGGTCGATCGTTGGGGAACTCAGGTTTCATCGAGTCGATATCAACTCATGGAGCCTTCGAGCTGGCAGAACGTAGGTTTAGTTCTTGAGGGGGGGCTGAGTCGCTTCGGTGCAGGGGAAATCTCCGAAACGATTGACGCTGCTCCGGACCTTACATTTGGGCCAAAGAATTCGAAGATTCAGCCCGTTGCCGAAGATAACTCTGTTTCTGTCAAACAAAGCCTATCGTGGAGATGGGATGTCGCATGGTTTGCTGGTGTCTGTTTGATGCTGGCACGAAGCGGTCTGCAATATCTCAATCTGCTGAAATTGGTTCGATCGGCGCGGAGTCTTAAGGGTTCCCGGGCAGAATCCATGATCAACCAAATGGCAGCTTCCATGGGAATGAAGACCGTCCCCCAGCTCCTTGAGTCGGAGCGGCTCACCGTGCCAGCTACCTGGGGATGGTTTCGGCCCTACATTGGCCTTCCACTGGGAGCGACTGCTTGGCCGGTTGAAACGCTCAGAATGGTGCTAGAACACGAGTGCATGCACGTCCGACGGCGGGACTATATTCTGCAGCAGTTTGCGGGAATCATTCATGCCTTGTCGTGGTGTAATCCGATGAGTTGGTGGGCCATTCGACGCTTGAACCGTGACATGGAGTTGGCTTGCGACGAGCAAGTCATCGCCCGTGGAACTTCGCCCTCACAGTACGCTCAAACACTTCTTGACGTGGCCCAATTAGCGACTGGATCCTCAGCGAACGCTGCCGCTGTGCTCATGGCGTCGACATCGAATGTCCAACGCAGGATCGAAGCGGCATTGACGAACGGCAAGGGGGTTGAATCTTCTCGCTCACTTCGTAATTGGGTTCACGCAGTCGGCGTTTTGAGCCTTGCGGTGTTCATTGGCTGGCAGGCTACGTTGCCAATCGTCGCGAAGGGCGGTACAGAGTCGGCTGACGTCATTGATGCCGAGACGGGGCGTCGATTGAAATTGTATTTTCAATCCCGGTTTGAACGTTCTAAGCGATTCATAGATGAGCAATCGATACCCTTGTCGAATGACTCGGAGCTATTCGATTTTTACCAGTTTGGTAGCAATGGTGACTGGCAAGAGGCGCTTACCTTGGCAAATAAATTGATGGTCGTTTATCGCGATTTCCTCAATAGCGAATCCGAGGAGCCAGAGAAGATCGAGTATCGGTTATTGCATGAGACCGTTCTGTATCAACCCTTCAGGGAGTGCCACAAAGCACTAGAAGCTTGCCAGAATTGGAGTTCAGAAGATATTGCCCATTTGGTTCAGAATACCATTGGAGCCTTGCCTGAAGAGGATGGCGTACTGTTTTGGGATGAGCGGGCTGGAGGGGGTGTATTGTCACTGTATGCCGAGACTCGTTTGAACTCAGCGAAGATCTTATTGATCGAACTGAATTCTCTAACTGACAATCGATATCTCGAATACTTGAGAGCATCCTATGGTGACGGTATCCGGCTTCCATCCGACTCCGACTTGGCAGCTGTATATGGTGCTTACATGCGTGAAGCAGTTGAGAGGCATCGTGCTGGTCAGAGCCAAGAGGGGGAGGAGGTTTCTGTCTTAGGAGACGGACACATCAATATTCAAGGTCCCGTCGCAGCTATGGGAGTTGTTCGACATGTGATCGAGTGGATGGTCGATCAGAATGTCGGTGTTCCCATCTATTTTGCGGGCTCTAGTTCGATTCCCGACTTTAAGAGAAGACTGCAATCTGTAGGCTACTTGACAGCTCTATTGCCAACAGAGAGTGGGGTTTCGAATCTATCGAGTGCCGACCATATTCACTCGGAATGGAGAGCGTTCTTAGGCGAAACAGAGGGTGTGGTCGCCACACGGGAGGTTGGCTATAAACTGCTTAAGGAACGAATCCGCAGTTCCCAGCACGGGGATCAGACGAGTAGTGTGGCTTCGTCTTCAGCTTCAGGGCGAGCCTGGTCTAGTCTGAGGATGTCACAAGCGTTGACTCTCATGCATAAGGGTGGGGCGAACGATGACACCCAGGATTTGCCCGTTGAAGCATTGAAGATCATTGATGAAGCGCTCATGCAGGCTTGGATTTGGGATCCCGGTTCTGAGGCTATCAAAAGAAAGTATCTTCGTTTTCTGAAAATGGTGGGCGAGGTTGAATGGGGTAAAAGATTCTCAAGCTTGTCACTCTAAGGTTTAGTGGGAAAATAGTGGGTGCTGTTTCTCACAGCCTTATGTCGTTTTAGCCAGTTTTTGGGATCAGTTGCAGAACCTATTAGTTGGGAAACTTTGAGTCCTCGTAAGTTAGTCGCTCTCTCCCGGAGGAAGGAGGGGATCAAAAAAGGCGGCTTCCGGGCACTCGATGCCAGTTGGCAGTGATACACCTTGTGCGATGTTGGGATGATTCTCATTTAGGGGTTAGCTCATAGGCTTCTCCAGACTGGATGAATGTGCGAGGGTACGCTAGTCGGGTTAATGCCTTACAAATGGCTGGTATCGTAGTTGGCTTACGACTGTATTGAACGAATACTTTTGCTCCGCATCATAGTTCTTCTGTCTCTGCAGGAAATCGCGGAATCGTAAGAGTGCTGCGGGGCGGAGGGCCACGGCTGCTTGTTTGAGTCTTCGCTTGGAAAGAAAGGAAGCAAAGAAGCCGAGTAGAATCCGGTGGAGCGGTTTGATATTGGGAGAGCGTTCCCGCCCTCGATTGAGGATGATGAGTTGTTGCGTGAGCAGAAGATTCTGTGCGATGACAGCCGAGAGAGCGTCCTTGCGGTAGAAAGTGACGAGGCCCCAAGAAACTGAGCGAATAAAGACAGTAAAAGGTTCATACCGAATAGTTAATGGGGGGGAGCGATTGCTGCAATTGCCCCCACGTAACAATTCGCGTCCGCAGGTGCTGTCACGTGATCAGACCGAAGACTGTGATAGGACTTTATTTGAGTCGACGGGCGTGCAAACTGGGATCTTATGAATCGGTCTTTGGCGTTAGTTTTTATGCTCCTGGCAAGCCTCACACTCAACGGGCAGGTAAAACTGTTCTCAATAGACGAACGCCAGAAGCAATTGTTTCAGTTGAGCTGGATGGTTGGCGAGTGGGAAGGTTCCGGTTGGATTGATCGGGGTGAAGAAGGACGAAGCGAGGTTTCATATACCCAAGCGGTCCGCTCCAAACAGAACGGTCTATTCTTGGTTCTGGATGGCGAGGTTAGAAGAAGAGGCGACTTAGCCAGTGAATGCTCCGTGTTGCGCTTGTTGTCGTATCCTTTTGGCGCCGAATATATCAAATGGCAGGAATACTCATCTGAAAATGGAACGGAACGAATGAACGAAGCCCGCGTCAGTGGGCGAAGTGTGCAGGTCGGCATTCCTCCTATCAACGAGGAATTGACGAGGGTAGGAGCGGGAACGTTTCGTAAGGATTTGCCTGTCTCCATCGAGGGCTGGGTCCGGATCACGATCTCGCTGAATAATAAGAACGAATGGATCGAAACGTGGGAGATGCGCAGGCTCTCAGACACGGGTGACGATTGGTTTAGGTTCTTTGAGGTGGCCCTTAGTCGCAAGGCAGATTAGGAGAGACGGTCCGGTCGAATGTTGGCGTGGACGGTTAGTGATGCTCAACGTTTACTCGAGGAAAGCGGATTAAAAGGAGGTGGATCATCAGGCTGGCTTCACAAGAGGAGGCCGAGGAGCTCTCTGCAGGTCGAGAGCCCCTGTTTATGTGACCGTTCTCTGAGGGCAGAGCGTTAATGGGCCCGGTGTGCGTCTTCCTGGTGCGTTCAGTAATCCAAGGCCCCGAACTTTCCAAGCCTTCTCGCAAGTTCGTCGAGCCGGGCTACTTTGTCTTTGGGGTGTAATTGTTCATGTCCTGGGCGGCGGCTGTACACATTGGCCCGATAATCCCTTCAAGCGATCCAAAGTACTTCTGCATCATTGCCACGATATCGGGTCCAGCTTTCTTCGGGGTGCCGGCGTCAAACGGTGGAGCCGGATCATACTCAAGCGCCAGCTGAGTCATCTTGGCCACTTCCTCACCCAGTAGCTCCGACAGTAATACGAGACCGAAGTCAATTCCTGCCGTCACGCCCCCGCCTGAGATTCTATTGCGGTCGGTCACGACTCGTGCATCCACTGGCGTCGCTCCAAAGAGAGCGAGGGCTTCCCGAGCGGACCAATGTGAGGTGGCTTTGTAGCCCTGCATCAATCCCGCTGCGCCGAGGAGAATTGAGCCTCCGCAGACGCTCGTGACCCATTTCGCGCGCGACCCACGGTCAGCCAGAAAACGGAGTACCTCTTCATCTCGCATCATGCTAGGGTCACCCCCTGGAACAAAGAGCACGTCGAGATTCTTTGGGCAATCGTTGAACGTTGATGTTGCTTTCATGATGATACCTGTGTCGGTCTCAAGTAAATCGGTGTTCTTCCAAACCAGATGGACGTTGCACGCCGTCGCGAGGACTGTCTGTGGGCCCAGCAGATCGAGCAATGTCACACCAGGGTGCAACAGCATGGCCACTTCCGGTTTCCGTCCCTCATGCATTGTGGGAACTTGGATCCTAGAGGGTTGGAGCCTGTCTCTATCTGCGACAGCGTCCTCAGTTTCGGCCAGCATGGTAACAGTCGAAGCCGCAATGGCTGTTGAAGCCGCGAAACGCCTTCTATTCATGATACTCGCTGTGTTCTTGTTTGTATTCATATCATTTCATTCAGTTCTGGTTTTGTTTCAATCGTTGAATCGGATACTCAACTTTTCAGAGGATTCTTATTGACGTGATAACTGGCGTAAATGACAACAGTCCGACAATTTAAGCCAAAGTGATAACCTGAATGGATTGATGACAAGGCGAAGCAACAATTCGAAAGGAGGCACTAGACGGTTGGTATTTCTGGCCTTTCCTGAGGTTGTCCTTCTGGATTTGACTGGGCCATGGGAAGTGTTCTCGTTGGCCAATGAACTCAGTGAGGGAGCCTCTCGTCCATACACACTGGAGCTTGTCAGCGGTGATCGTTCCAAGATGATTTGCTCAAAAGGAGGTCTTTCAATCGCGGGGCATCGAGAGGCCAGGCATCTCCGAGGAGCCATCGACACGCTAATCGTGCCTGCCGCTGACCCCAAGTTGGCCCTGACCTTGCCGAATTATTCTACCGGGGTCGTGCGACGTTTGGCCGGTCGTGCTCGGCGCATTGTATCAATTTGCGGCGGAGCGTTCTTCTTGGCGGCCGCGGGGTTGCTCGATGGGAGAATGGCAACGACTCATTGGCGTGGAACGGACGAACTGACTGCTCGATTTCCAAAGATCAAAGTCCAAGTGGATCCGATATTTGTGAAGGATGGGAATGTCTATACATCTGCTGGGGTGTCTGCCGGAATCGACTTGGCATTGGCTCTCGTAGAAGAGGATCTAGGGAAAGCGATGGCAGTCAACTGCGCTCGAAATCTGGTGGTCTTTATGCAGCGTCCGGGCGGTCAATCCCAATTTAGTGCCACCTTGGAATCGCAAGATGTCGAAAGAAACTCGATCAATGAGCTGATCACATGGGCGACGGACAATCTGTCTTGCAATCTCTCCGTTGAGGCGATGGCTGAACGCACCCACATGAGTGCCCGCAACTTCTCACGAGTTTTTCGTAGTGAAGTCGGCCGGACGCCGGCTGCATTTATAGAACGACTTAGGGTAGAAGCGGCGCGAAGGAAGCTAGAGGCGACCAATGAATCTCTCGATGCGATCGCGGAGAGTTGTGGTTTTGGCAGTTCTGATTCGATGAGACGTTCATTCAGGCGCATTGTCAGGGTGGCACCCAATGACTACCGACGTCGATTCTGAGAGACGTTAGTGGTAAGTGCATTCCTTGTGGTTGGCTCGTAGAGTTCATCTGGAATTCCCGATCCACAGGTTGGGTCTTGTGGTGTTAATCGCTGGCTTGTACGGTTCACTTATTCCAACTACAGGGGTGATCTAGGACCGAAAATCTGAAAAGCCCGATGAAAAAAAGAGTACAATACCTGATGAGAGTGACCGGCCTTATACCTGCCATTTACGCCATCTTAAGCATGTTGCTGATCTGTTCGCGTGGATCAGCACAGGGCCTTGAGCCCGAGGTTCGGAAGATATTCGAGCGAGCCCATGCGTTTCCCGAAGCCGAGCGGCAGGATTTTATCGACCGCGAGATGCAAAAATTCAGAACCAAGAAGCGTATCCGTGAGTATACCGAGAAGGTTGAAGCCGAGTACACGCCAGTGTTCGCCAAATTGGGAGTCCCCCTCAATGAGGTCACTAAACTAAAAGCTGCTCGAGTAGACCTTCTTCGATTAGCCATCGACGACGGAGACTTTCGTCAACTATTCCTGTCGAAACGCAGTGACTACGATAACGCCGTCCGAGCCGCTCTGAGCCCTGAGCGCCATGCTCTGCTGCAGGAGCATCCGCTGACCAAACGAACTCCGCATGGGATCGACCAATCTCTTTGGAGTGAGGAACGGGATCCGGAGTATGCCATGCTCTATGCCAAATGGGAATTAGACACCGAGACGGTCGCCAGCCTTCTAGATAAACGCCGCGAACTTAGAGCCTTGGTGTCTACACTGCCAGAGCGACGCCAGAACCTCATTCAGGGGCGAACAGACTATATTGCCCACATTCGCAACGCCGTCGACACAAAGGCATTCTCCGAGTATCAGAATTGGGAGTTAAACAAGTCCCCTGAGCGGGTATTTCAAGACTTGTTGACTCAGGACAATCCGGTGCCCGAAGCCGAGTTCAAGGAGTACCGATCGGCGTTAGTGAACTTACTCAGAGAGGCCGAGATCAACATGAGCGAAAGCTGGGACGGGCCATTCGATCCGCTTCCGAGGCCGGTGGTCGGAAGGCGGCTCGTGGCCGCCGATGCGCGACGAAGACTCGAACGATTTCAAGAAGCTCGCACACGCTTTCAGGCAATGGCAGACTTTCACTCCTTCCCTGATGCAGTCCTGGCCCATCTGGATCGTCGATTCGATCGATGGCAGAATCAACTGCAGAACGCGATCATGAGAGGCACTGAATCTGACGAAGAGCACCGAAATCGCATTTTCCGAAAGATTCGCGATGCCAGAGGTCCCGTCGTCCCGCGCTGAGTAAGTTGCTGGCAGTCACAGGTGTTTTGCCAGCGTGACGAAAGGACGATTGGACTCCAAACTAAACTTCTTGGACTCGGTCCGTCACAATGACGGTGCGTTGTCCTTATCTACCGGGCGCTTCAATGTGCGGGCTGCCCACATCTAGCACTGTTCTTCACAAACCAAAGCAGTCCTTGTTTGGAGCAGCGGGCCGCTTTCCGAAATGAGTTAGAAGCGCGACTTAATCGGCGGTGTGGAAAGCAGTTTCACGTGAGAGATTCAGCCGGTCAATTCGGATTGAGCGGTCCGAGGGAATGTGGTTGAGGGAGTATACATTGCATGGCTGGTCGCATTCATCACCTAAGTTGAGGGGAGAAGACGGTTCATAGTCGAGAAGTGAGCCAATGCTCCATCGTTGATTGCTTGGCATTTGCGGTGCTTGTGGTTGGCTTGTTGAATTCATTCGAGTGGGAACACCTGATTCATGCGGGTTTAATAATCGCCATTGAGGCTCGAACAGGTATAATTTTCCCACGCTAGCGAGGAGGAGGCAAAACTCAGTTTGTACAGTTTGGCATGACAAGAACGATTGGTTTTTTTTCTTACGGGCTCATTGTTGCGGCACTCGTCACGGCCTCACTAATGGATGCGGCCCTCGCCAAGGGCGCTGGGCCTACATCCGCCATTCTTTACCCTAATCCTAGTGTCGGAAATTTTACTCAAAATGTCGTCTCTAGAGAGCAGCTTTATCGCTATTCTTACCGCGATCGCCAGGCGCGCGTCGACTTCGCCTGGAACCACGCAAGAATTCGATTTCTTCACTCCGATGAATCTCTCTGTCTCGAGTTTGTCGCGACCCAGCCTTCTACTGAGATCTCAGGCTCTCTCCCGAGGGAAGCCCGAACACGATTCTATCAGAACGAGTCCCTAGACAAGACCATTCCGCTCTTTCAGCAGATCGAATACTCGGAGCTCTACACAGGTATCGACCTCGTCTTTCAATCGGGCCCTCGTGGATTGAAACGAGAATTCCATCTGAAACCTGGCATTGATCCAGATCAGATTCGATTTCGCTATCCAGAGGCCACCCACGTCGAGATCACGCAAACCGGAGAGCTGAAAGTCGAGACGCATCTTGGAACGATCGTAGAGAGCGCTCCAGTTTCTTTTCAACCCGAGGCGAAGAGCGATCGCTTTGTCTCGAGTGGCTACGTAATCCATACTGATGGGTCGATCGGCTTCAACGTCGATTCCCTTGATCCCATGCTTCCCTTGGTGATCGATCCAGAATTCTCGTTTCTAAGCAAATTGGGAGGCAGTGGTGACGACGTCGCCTTCGACGTTGATTGGACGGATCACGGCATCTTCGTCGTCGGTACCACAGAATCGATGGATTTCGCTTCCGAGCCTGGTCCGTCTGATCGGGGAACCGACATCGTCGTCACAAGGCTCGATTCCACCACACAAGAAGTCCTCTATACCACTATCGTCGGCGGCTCCGGCACTGATTTCGCCAACGGAATACGGGTGGATTCAACGGGGCATGCGTTCGTATCGGGATGGACTGATTCCAGCGACTTCCCAACGCTTGCGCCCATTCAAGATGCACTGAATGGCCCGACAGACGGCGTGATTCTAGAACTCGATCCGCATGGAGACATCGTATTCTCGACCTACTTCGGCGGCAGCGGTGAGGACCAATTCTCATCGATCGACATGTTTCGAGATTCTGCCTTTAACAACGCCGACGATAGCATCGCACTAACAGGTTTCTCCAATTCATCGGATTTTCCCTTTCCAGCGAATCCGAGCACTCGAGTCGACTCGACTTGCAACTGCTCCAATGGCAACACCGACGCCGTCGTCGTTTACCTCAACAACGACAACACGCTCCGTTGGTCCGCGTTCCTCGGAGGCGGTGCGAGTGAGATTGGACTCGGTGTTACGATCGATCGTCGCGGTCAGCCCTTCGTCGGCGGATGGACCAATTCCCGAAACTTCCCCAAGGCGCCTTTCCAGCAGCTCAAAGGGGGCCGCGATGGGTTTGTCTCGGGATTCGAGTCATCAGATGGAGCAAGGTTCGTGTCCGAAATGGTTGGTGGATCGGAGGACGATCTGATTGAGGATTTGATTTCGCTGGCAAACAACGCAATTCTCGCGGTTGGGACTACCGAATCTGCGGATCTCAACGCCCGCGATGCCTTTCAGGAAACCTACGGAGGTGGGCCCTCAGATGGACTGATCGTCAGGGTGGATCCCAACAAGACCGGATCCAAGCTGCGCGAAATCTCGTTCCTTGGCGGCTCAGACCTGGATCAGATCCGTGGGATTTCCAATACTGGATTGGTCCTACACCTCGCCGGAAACACCAGCTCGACTGATTTCCCGCTACTCGATGCCCTTCAGACAAGCTACGGCGGGGGCGAAACCGATGCTTGGCTAGCCCGCTTTGGAGCCCAAATCCAAGCATTCAATGGACTCCTTACTCTAGAACAACAGTTTACCACTTTATTGGGAGGGGAAGGCGCGGATGGATTGACCGCCCTGTCCACACCGAGAAGTTCAGAGGATGACGAATCGGTTGCCTTGGCCGGAGCTAGCAACTCAACGGAAGCTCCACCTTTCACCCGAGCGCCAGCACCGGCCGCTTCCGCGCCAGGCGATTCGATTCTTGTCGGCACCGTCAAACAGTCGGCGAACCCATTCGACTACGCGATCGAAACTCACGGGCAAGCAACCTATGAAGTCGACATATCTGGCAGTCCGGCTTTCATGACCGCTGAATTCGAGATCTTCCTCAACACTCCAGATGTTCCATCTGATTCCCTGGGCCCCATTGAGCTAACGATTCTACACCCCGGGGAAATGGTGGATATCGAGTTCTTCGCTGAGTCGAATCCGACAGCCGACCCAACGCAACTGGTCTCGACCTTGCTCACAGAAGGAATTAATTGCATGCTCGTCGATCCGAACAACACGCTCTGCACCATCAATTCGGACGTCTTACCCGCCCACCGAAACCGACTCATCGTGCGGGTTGTTAATACAGTGTCTACCGAGATCGAACCAATCATCGGTGCTTCAATATCAGGAGACGGTGACGATCCCAACATGCCCAACAACTTCGCCGCAGCAGGTGCAACACTTTCGGATATCGAACTGTCTTTTGAAGAGGCGACCTATCGCACTGCGCTTACCAACAGTAACGGACCGGATTTCGGATTCGTGCCGGCCGACCCCAAGACGCCAATTATCGAAGTTGATACGAAGCTGCGAGTCACTAACAACGGCCCCTCTGATTCCGGCAACTTTTCGTTCTCGCTGGTAGGCCCTCAACGAGACAACGCGCTCGAGATTCAACAGGTCACCGTGCTCAACGCACCCAACGGCGTCAACGTTGCGGTCGAGCGTCTCCTGCCAACCAATGATCAGCCTTCCCAGTCTGGCTTCGAGTGCCGCGTGTCTGGCTTGGCTGTAGACCAATCCGTCGAACTCGAGCTTAGGAGCGCGTTGATGCAAACGGATCGTGGTAGACCAGGATCCGGCGCTGAAATCACTGCGACTGTTACTAGGCTTGAGGAAAGATTCGACCCCGCCCCCGACAACAATACGGACACCTTCTTCCCGACGAATGCAGACGGAACGTTTTCTCCTGAACCGGAGAGTCCATCCGATGAAGCCATCGCGGGACTGGATGTTTCGATCACGATCGTCGATAGCTTTCTCACCCCACGCACCCGACAGCGGACGACCGTCTTTAACGTCGAGAACACGAGCACAGAGGAATCCGCACCGAACACGTTTGTCACAATCTTCCGCGATGATCGAGTTGACGCTAGAACGACGAGTTTTCGCCGTTTCTCGCCGGACATCGCCCTTCCAAATGATACGTTCGACTGCGGCCAAAGCCTAACACACCATGACTGTGCTCTGGGAACCTTGTTACCTCGAGAGTCGGTTCGTATCACTGTCGTCGATGAATTGAACAGATCACTTGCAGATCAATCGAACCTCGAAGGCTTAGAGGAATCCGTCGAGATTAGAGCAACGGTCATCCACGACGCTCGCGACGTCAACACGTTCAACAATCTTGCTCAAGGGACCTTGGATACGAGACCAGACGTGGTTGTCCATAAACCTCAAATTGACGTCGTCACGATCGGTCGGGATCCGGATCGCCCAAGCTATGCCATTCGAACTCGAGTCTCCCTCGAGAACCAAAGCGCATTCCGGTCTGCCATCAACCCAAGAATCTTCATTTCTCAGGATGGTGAGCTCGACGTACGGCGTGACACCGTCACCCTCGTCGAGGGGCTCGCCGTCTTGACCTGTGAACCTTTCGCCTCCACAGGGCACGTCTGCACAATCGACAGTTTGGAACCCCTCGAGCGAATCACCATCGAAGTGCTCAATCCGATTCAAGACCTGCAGGATATCTCTGCCATTTTCTCGACCAAGTTCTCGCTCCTTCTTAACGGCGACGCCAATTCCGAGAACGACGTCCAAGAGGAAAGTTTCACCTACTTCGGAGTGGCAGACATTCGACTCTCGCTCGTTTCCTGCGAGGAAATCGAAGTCGAAAGCACCAGCGGAACTCAGCGCGCGCTGCGATCCAAGATTCGAGTCGAAAACAACGGCCCCTTAGAGGCAATTTCAGTTTCGATAGTGTCGCTTGCCGACCCGTCTCTCATTCCTTCAACTACATTCAGTTTTCTGCCCAGTATCGGATCCTTGAATACAGACGGCAATACGATCAATACACTCGAACCCGGCGATGAAGTTATCTATCAGACAACAGCTATCGTTCCCCAAGGTGTTCGAGTCTTTCGCCAGAATCTCGGAGCGAAGGTTACGTCAAGTCTCTCCGATGACCCCGACTCGACAAACAATCAGGTCAATTCGGAATGTGTTTCCATTGAGTTTACGGGAACGAAGATTCGTCAGAACACCTCTAGTACGACGCCAGAAGTTGTCATCACATTTCCGTCAACGGATGGCGAAATCTACGTTTTGGAGACGACACTTAATCTTGCGAACGAGTTTCAACCACTCCGCGAGATCACAGGCAATGGTGAGACCATTGAACTGACACTCCCTGCCGAGAACCAACAGGGTTTCATCAGAATACGAACTCAACTACCATAAAACCTACGCTGGCGGGTAAGGGCGTGGGGTTGAAGAACTGTTGTCCTGGTGAAAAATGTCGTGGCTGTTGATTGGTGCTTCCTCCATCAAGTGTAGAGCCCAGTATTCTAGGTTGTTGGTGTTGAGGGTATTAGATTCGATTCTGGGTCTGAATAGATCTATTCTCGGGATCCATGGAAGAATCTGAAGTGTCCAAACGCCGACTGTCCATGTAAACGAGAAGGACAGGAAACAAAGATCACGGCGCACGGATTCTACAAGACTCTATCTGGAAAGCGACGGCGATATCTGTGCAATCACTGCGGCACAACATTCAGTTCGACGACGGGCACGGCGTATT
>CAYFGX010000076.1:0-25803 GCA_964342405.1 uncultured Verrucomicrobiota bacterium
TTCGTTTGGGCAGGCTCGGCGCCGCGGAAGGCTAGATCGAACTTTTGACTGAAATCAGCTGCTTCAAATTGTGTCTCCGTGAATCGAATCATGCGGCCCGATTGCTCGACATCGAGCCAGGTTGAAGGGAGATCTGACGGGAGTTCGTCAAACGGAATGGTGGCTTCGATCCGGCGGAAACGAGCCGTGAGCGTGTCGGTGGTTTCGTGGAGCGGGAGCTTGCCTCGATCAATGATCGCGACGTCATCCGCTAGTCGTTCCACTTCCTCAATGTCGTGTGAGGATACGAAAACCGTCCAGCCCTCCTGTTCCGTGAGTTCGAGCAGGCCGTGAATGAACTCGTCTCGGACTAATGGATCCAAACCGGAGAAGGGTTCATCAAGGACAACGAGCTTGGGACGATAAACCAAGCTGGAAAGGAGGGCAGCTTTCATGCGCATACCGCGTGAAAGGTCGCGGAGGCGGGTCTTGGGTGGAAGGTCGAATTGTTTCGTCATCTTCGATTCGAAGTCGCGATCCCAGGTGGGGTAAAGGGGGCGACAGTAGTTCAGGTATTGTTCGACTGTCATCCAGAGGGGGAGATCTTGATTCTCGGACACGTAACCGATCTGCTGGAATGCTTCGGGTCCAAGTTGAGTGGACGGAGATCCGAGGACTTTGACCACGCCGCCGTCTGGCTGATGTAGGTTGAGGAGGCATTTGATAGTGGTTGTCTTGCCGGCGCCATTGGGACCTAAAAAGGCGGTCACACGGCCGGATGGGATACTCATGGTGAGACCGTCTACGGCGCGGTTGCCGTTGAAGTGTTTCTTCAAGTCTTGAATATCAATAATCGTGCTCATGGTTGAAATTCTAAGCTGAGATTTCGGTGTTCAGTGCCTGGAGGGCTTGGATGATATCCTCGGTGTTGAGTCCCAACTCGTTGGCTTCTTTGAGAAGTTGGCGGAGGGCAGGCTCGATCTGAGCGAGGCGCTCCTCTTTGGACGGTTGCTCGGCATTTGCGACCACCATTCCGATACCGGGGCGGCTGGCCAGGAGGCCTCGGTCTTTGAGATAAGCAACTACTTTGTGGGCCGTGGTGGGACTGATGTGAAGTTCTTGGCTCATGGTGCGTACGGAGGGGAAACGGTCACCCGCGCCAAGCTGTCCGGTCAGGATCGCTTTGCGAACAGCCTGGATGATCTGGTCAGAGACCGGAACCCCATCTTTAAGGTTGATGATGAATGGCAGCATTGCTTTTACGGTTAACGTGTCAGCTGTAACAGTTATGCTGTAACACCTAGCACAGTGCAACTCCTTTTTTGACTTTTCTCTGTTGTTTCGAACGGAATCGGGCCTAACAGTGGAACGTCATAGCCAAGGAACGGCTTTCCGGATAGTCTTTCGGCGGTCATGAATGTTTTGGAAGGAACAAACCCCATTTTCCTTGTCGCGCTTGTGATTTATGTGGGGATCCGAAAACATTTCATGACTCGGCAAGCGTTTGCCGATGTCACGGTGAATGCCGTGGATTCGAGAGATCGGGCCCTGATTGCCGGGATGGGGATCACGGTCATTTTGTTGCCAGTGCTTTTTCTTTTGAGTCCGCTTTTTGGATTTGCGGACTATGATCTGCCGTTCCTCGGTCGTTGTGTCGGGGCTGGCATCATTGCCATATCCCTCTGGTTGTTCTGGCGTTCCCATGCTGATCTTGGGGTGAACTGGTCGTCCTCGCTAGAGATTCGGAAGGAGCACGCTTTAGTGACCCATGGCGTCTATGCCCGGATGCGGCACCCAATGTATACTTCCATCTGGCTCTGGTGTTTGGGACAGGGGCTCATGCTGCCGAATGTTCTCGTCGGTTGGGCGCCAACGCTCTGCTTTGCTGTGATGTATTTCACCCGTGTCGGGCGTGAGGAGGGGATGATGAGAGATGAGTTTGGTGACGCTTATCAAGCTTATGAACGTCGAACCGGGCGACTGTTCCCCAAGTTCTCAAAATAGATTGCTCATGAACCGATTGACGCTGATCGTTGCTGTCGTCTTGATGCCGGTTTGCTCCGTCGGAGCGGATCCTTTTGTCGACGAGATAGAGCCGCTTGTGAAACGCTATTGCGTGGAGTGTCATGGGGGGGGAAAGGTGAAGGGAGATGTTGACTTCACGTTGATGAAAACACCTGCGGACGTCGATGCCCGCTTTGAGACTTGGGAGACAGTCGTTGAGCTTCTTGAGCAAAATGAAATGCCTCCTGAAGACAAAGAGCAACCCACGCAGGATGAAAAGCAGAAGATTTATCGTTGGTATCAGCAGCGATTCGTTGATTCGATCGAAGCACACCCAGGGTATTTTCGCCCCCGCCGATTATCAGCAGCAGAGTATCGAAACACCTTAGCGACTCTTTTCGGATTTGATTTAGAGGTGAACATCCGAGAAGCCGAGCAGACGGTCGTTGAGAAGTCCTTGGTGATGAAATTGCTTCCCACAGACCCTCCAGGAGCCAGCGGTTTCACCAACGATACAGCGGCCAATCCGCTCACACCCCTGATCTGGAATCAGTATAGCTATGTAGTCGATTCCGCCCTCGATCAGTTCTTCTTGCCGGAGCATCGAACGGAGGTCGAACGATACGCTGGTGAGTTCGCGAACGATGGATTAACGCCGAAGCAGGCTCGGCGACTCGTGCAAGCCTTTGCGCAGCGCGTTTACCGACGCCCTGCCGATGTCGACTGGGTAGCTGATCTCTTTTCTGAAAACATTTCACAGTCAGGGTTGATCCAAGCCGTAAAGGACGAACTGAAAGCGCTTCTGATGTCTCCAAGTTTTCTCTATCGAGGGCTGTTGATGCCGAAAGAGAAGGGGAGTCAACAACTGGTCGACGACTTTGAATTAGCAGAGCGCCTTTCGTATTTTCTTTGGGGGGACATGCCTGACGAGAGATTAAGTCGACTGGCTGAAGAAGGACGCTTGGGCCAAGCTGATGTGCTAGAGCGACAAGTGCAGCGCATGCTTCAATCGCCGAAGTCTCGCCATTTGGTTGATGACTTCGCGTGGCAGTGGTTTGCGCTCGAAGATATGGAGCAAGCTTCGCGGCAAGTGCCCCACGTTGTTGCGATGCGGAGTC
This sequence comes from uncultured Verrucomicrobiota bacterium, assembly GCA_964342405.1. Taxonomy (GTDB): domain Bacteria; phylum Verrucomicrobiota; class Verrucomicrobiia; order Limisphaerales; family AAA164-E04; genus UBA2970. The sequence goes on from CAYFGX010000076.1 coordinate 3,102, forward strand.
AGGTGCAGGATTTTGTGCATTACCTGCTGGTGGAGGATCGGCCGCTCTTGGAGTTGATTGATTCGGACGTTTCGTTTGTCTCTCCCTTGATCGCCAAGTTCTATCCGAAGGATCGGAAGCAGATGAAAGTGTACCGCAAGCAACGCGGGATTGAACTTGAAATCGTCCCCCCTCAGCGAATTGAGCTGCGGAACACTCCCGAGCGGGGCGGTCTGCTTTCGATGCCTGGGATTCTCGCCATGAACCGAGGGCCTATTCTTCGTGGTGTTTGGATGTTGGAACGCATTCTCGGAGAGCACCTTCCCGAGCCTCCACCGGATGTGGGGCAGGTGCCAGCCAATCGATCAGGGGAGACGCTAAGTTTTCGGGAACGGTTCGAGCTGCACCGGAGTCAGGCGAGTTGTGCTGTTTGTCACAACAAGATCGACCCTCTCGGATTTGCGGCTCAGGGTTATGACGATCGCGGGAATTACATCCTTCAGTCGGTGAGCAGCGCGGGGGGAGCCATGCCCGTCGACAAGAAAGGGAACCCAGTCGATACTTCCGGACGGATGCCCAACGGGGAAACGTTCACTGGTTTCGAGGAGTTGAAGACGATTCTAAAAACAAGCTACCGCCGTCAGATTATTCAAAACATTGTCGAGCGGACTTTGTCGTACGCCTTGTGTCGCAAGTTGGAGCTATATGATCGGCCGACCGTTGAAGCCATGGTAAACCACCTTGATTCAGAGAAGGGGACTTATGGAGAACTGATCCGCTTGATCGTCAATAGCTTGCCGTTTCGGGAAACTTTTGTAAAAGGAGAGTCATCATGAGCCCACGAATCGATCGCCGAACATTCTTGCGAGGAGCCGCAGGTGCTGTTTTGCCGCTTCCCTTCCTGAATCTGATGGAAGTTTCGGCAAAGGCTAGTCGGGCTGCGAAGCCTCCGATTCGCTTCATGACGCTCTTCAAGCCCAATGGCGTTCATCCTCCTTCTTGGAACATCAATGGCGGTTCGGAGAATGATTTCCGAATGTCTCCCTTGATGAAGCCGTTTGCCCATCACAAGAAGGACCTATTAATTCTGGATAACATGGGTGACTTTGGCTTCTCGTCCCATGCCAGTTCGACCCGACGCTTTCTCTCGGGCCATCACGAGAACAAACAGTCCGCGTCGATCGATCAGTTGATTGCGGACCAGATTGGAAAAGACACAGCGCATCGATCGCTCGAGCTAACGACCGAGGGATTGTTTACCAATCAGATTGGTTGCAGCTATATCTCCTACGATCATAAGGGGCAAGCGATCCCTCGCGAAAGTGATCCTCAGTTGGTTTTCGATCGCCTTTTCAGAAATCCTATGAGCCATCCTCGCGAGCGGTCGAAGATGGTGAGCTTGTTGGATCGCGTTCGTGACGATGCAAAATCTCTGGCCCGCAAGGCCGGGCGTGAAGACCAACAAACTTTGGATGAATATCTGACGGTTGTGCGGGAAACGGAAAGGCGCCTGGAGAACTTGCGGAAGTCGCCGGTTCCGGCCGTGGATGTATCGGATTCGGAACGTCCGCCCCGAGCGCTGAATCTGGATGAACAGGTGGAATCGATGCTCGATCTGATCGCCTTGGGGCTGTGGACAGATTCGACCCGCTGCGTCTCTTACATGCTCGGAAACAGCAATAGTCGGATGATCTTTGATTTTCTAGGGGTTAAGGAACAGCACCACTATCTCTCGCACTTTTTCCGGAATTTCAGTCGATCGAACATTGATGGTCTTCTGAAGATCAGTCTTTGGCATATGGAGAAGTTTGACTATCTCCTCAACAAGATGAAGTCCTACAAAGATCACCACGGCACGCTGCTGGATCACAGTGTTGTTCTTTTTGGCTCGGGAATGGGGCACAGCGACAATCACACCGTCACTCGAATTCCCATGATTCTCGCCGGGAAGGGCGGGGGCATGCTGAAGACTGGTCGCTATCTCCGATATGCCAAGAATCAGGAATTAGGTCGCTTACATCTGGCTTTGTTGCAGCGTTTTGGTGTCTCGGTCGATTCCTTTGCTGGTGTGGATTCACCTCTGCCAGGACTCGATGGATCGCCGTTCGAACCTTATCGCGAGCAGCCCTTTGTCAGTTGGATTAAGCGCGGCGAGGGTCAAGTAACGGTCCAGGGCCGACTCCGTTTGTCGGATGACTTGAATGAGGCCAAGGTCTTTTACGTTGACGTTGAAGGTCAGAACTCGGTGCGAATCGAGGTGAACTTCCGTGATTTTCATCATTTCAATTTGGCCTACCATTGTGGGACGCCCATCATTTTGACGGGAGAAGCGGTGGATCGTGATGGCCAGATCCTCATCAATAAGGTTCGATCCCTTGAGTCCCTCTTCGGAAAGAAGCCCGGAACACTCAATGGCTAGCGCTTCGGGGGACAGGCGCTTTTTTCCCATTGTAGAACTGCGGCCCCTTCAATGGGGCTACTGAATCAATTTATCATGCAATTCATTCGTAAATCATTCTGGTTAGTCGTTGCTCTGTTAAGCACGATCGGAACGCGAGCGGCTGAGAAGCCAAACGTGATTATCATTATGGCTGATGATCTCGGCTATGGTGATCTTTCTTGCTACGGGGCGACGGAACTTTCAACCCCACACATCGACCGGCTTGCCTCAGAAGGCCTTCGCTTTACCAGTGGATATTGCTCGGCCTCGACCTGCACCCCGACTCGCTATTCGTTTTTGACCGGGACCTATGCCTTCCGCAGCGAGGGAACGGGTATTGCCCCGCCGAACAGTCCCGCCATCATCAAGCCCGGTACGGAAACTCTGCCCTCGCTGCTCAAAAAGGCTGGCTACAGCACGGCAGTGATTGGGAAGTGGCATCTTGGCTTGGGGGGAGCTTCCGGGCCAGATTGGAACGGATTGCTGAAGCCGGGGCCTCGTGAGATCGGCTTTGATTATAACTTCCTCTTGCCAACTACGAATGACCGGGTTCCACAGGTTTACGTTGAAAATCATCGAGTACTAAATCTCGACCCGGCAGATCCGCTATGGGTCGGCAAGAAGAAACCCAGTCCTGATCACCCTACCGGACTGACGCACCGTTCGACCCTTAAGATGGATTGGTCGCACGGACACAACTCGACCATTCATAATGGGATTAGCCGAATTGGCTTCTATACCGGCGGTCATGCGGCTCGGTTTCGAGACGAAGACTTGGCGGATGAATGGGTGAAACAATCCGTCAAATGGATTGAAGCGCATCAAGAAGATCCCTTCTTCCTCTTCTTCTCTTCGCATGACCTTCATGTGCCGCGTATGCCGCATGAACGTTTTCACGGTGCGACGAAACTTGGATTCCGAGGCGATGCGATCGCGCAGTTGGATTGGTGCGTCGGCGAACTGATGAAGACGCTCGACCGACTTAATCTTTCAGAGAAAACCATGGTGGTCTTTTGTTCCGATAATGGCCCCGTGATGGATGATGGCTACAAAGATGAAGCCTTGGAGAAGGTGGGGGCACATCGGGCGGCAGGCCCATACAGCGGCGGCAAGTACAGTGTGCTCGAAGGAGGAACTCGGACACCGTTTATTACTTGGTGGAAGGGGGAAATTAATCCAGGAGTTTCGGATGAATTGGTTTGTACGATCGATTTTGCTGCCAGTTTGGCGGCGCTAACCGGAGTGAGTCTGCCAAATGACGGGTGCCTGGATAGCATCAATGTTATGGATGCTTTGCTGGGGAAAGAGGGCGCGAAGGGACGTGACTTTCTGGTGCAGCAAGACAATGGGCGGGGCGGCAACTATGGCCTTCGTCAGGGAAATTGGAAGCTGCAACGGCATGATTCAAAACGGGCTCGCAACGTTGTTGTTGAACGATTGTTGGCCAACACACCGGTCCCGCAGTATCAACTTTTTGATCTCTCGTCGGATCCGGCCGAGAAGCACAATGTGATCAGCGAGCACAAGGAACGAGCGGACGCAATGAAACGCTTGCTAGATGCCGTGATCAACGTTGGCCGAAGCCGATAGCCGAGCAGCGGGTCACTTGTTCATACGAGGCGAGGCGATTTGGGGAGTGTGAGCTGACAGCGACAGCTGCGCACTCACGCTCCACAAAGTTCAGTTTCACTCGAGCCTATCTGGAGTGCGGAAGCATCTAGCTTCCGCTTTCACCCAAACAGAATTTACGAGTGTTTGCTCTCGTTAGTCACGAGCCACGCTCCCCGTAGGGGGGGGAACTGAGGCTCGCGCTCCGCCCTGAATCCCTCAGGCGCGGATGCCATCGATGCTTCGGTGATCGCGTTTGTTAGGACCAAGACGGTCCTTGGCTCCCATGGCGGTCAGGATCGTGTTGTAGACATCGATCGCTTCCTTGTCGTCGAGTGCGTAGAGGAAGTAGGCAATCTTTCGCATTGTCATGTCGGAGTGGGCACGGAGTGGTCGTTCTTCTTTGATTCGTTGAACTGGAGCCACTCCTCATGGCTGCAGCCTGCCGATCCTGAAGCGTTGGATGGACGGCTAACCTGTTTATGCAATCTGGGGCGGAATAAGGTGGATGCTCGCGATGAAAACGAGCATGGTTGCGAGAACTCGAGGCCGGTGAGCTGGCGGTGAGTCTGGGGGGATGATCATGCCGAAGAAGCTGAAGGGTTCGCCGAAAATGTGACCGACTTTTCGGTTGGCGAATTGTCGTTGTCTGAGACTGAACGAAAAAGCCACGACTCGCAGTGCGAAGTCGTGGCAGTGAGATCGGCGATGAGATTCTTTAGCGCGGAAAGAGTCGCTTGTACGCTTCAATCGTGTTCTTGGCAGCTGTTTCCGAATCGGGTTTCGGAAAACACTCAGCCGAAACGTAGCGATCATAGCCGGTTTCGGCCAGGGCCTTGGCGATTGAATCGAGATCCAGATGTCCCATTCCAGCTGCGCTGCGATTGGAGTCCACAAAGTGCACGTGCCCAATGTAGCCTTTTCCAGCCGTCATTGCGGCCGCTGGATCGGCTTCTTCGATTCCCATGTGGAAGACATCCGCCAAGAGTTTGACGTGTGAATTCGAGAGCGTTTGGCAGAGTTCGACGCCTTGGGCGACCGTGTTGCACATGTTGGTCTCGTAGCGGTTGAGCGGCTCGTAGATCAGTGTGACGCCTTCGTTACCGGCGATGTCGCCTAGTTCGTTGAGAGCAGATCGAAGCCAGTCAAAAGCTTGTTCGCGGCTGACATCGCCGCCCCAACGTCCTTGCATGGAGCCAATGATCGCAGGCACGCCGAATTGGGCGCCGTAGCGGATCATACTTTCGATAAAGGCCTTGGCTTCGTCACGTCGACCTGAGTCTGGATCGCAGAGGTTGAGGCCGTGAATCACCATCCCGGCTCCGGTGCCAACGGCAGCGATACCAATCTGATGTTTTTGTAGGTGGGCCTTTAAGGTGTCTACCGGGACAACATCCGGTCCGGGAGCAAAGAGTTCGATGGCGTCGTAACCGAGTCGGGATGCAGTTTCACATCCTTTCTCAACCCCGTCCCAGAGAACGAAGGGTCCGCCTCGGGCTTGTTCGACAAGACTGACTGTGATGGCTGTTTTGATCATAGAATGGGTCAATGGGTCAATGGGGCGCGCTTACTGCACCTCGACGACGGCTTTAATGACGCCTGTCTCGGGTTTGGTGTATTGATCGAAATTCCCGATCATGTCATCGAACGAGGTTCGGTGGGTGATCCAAGGATTGGTGTCGATACTGCCGTCTTCGATCAGTTTGATGATTCGGGTAAAATCGCTGGAAAGTGCGTTTCGACTCGCCAGAATGTCTAGTTCCCGGCGGTGGAGGGCAGGGGCATGCGGTAACTCGATATTGGCCTGTGTGATGCCGACGTAGACGAGTCGGCCTTTGAAGGCACAATAGTTGAGCGCTTGTGCCATCGATCGATTACTCCCTGTGGCGTCGATAACGACATCGGCGAGCTCGCCGTCCGTGAGACCTTCCAGGTGCTTGATTTCTTCGCCATCGGCTTTGGTAAGAATAGTATGTTCGACTCCCATTTTCTCGCGAACGAAATCTAGTCGTGATTCGACCATGTCCATCACGATCGTTTTGGCGCCAGACAGTACGGCGAACTCGACGGCGCTCAGTCCGATAGGACCGGCTCCGATGATGAGAACACTTTCTTGTGGCTGAGGGTTGCCTCGATTGACGGCGTGGCAACCGATGGCGAGCGTCTCGACCAAGGCACATTGTTCCGCAGTGAGATTATTCGCGACGTGCATCTTGCGGGCGGGGAGCAGAATGCGCTCTGTCAATCCGCCGTCGCACATCACGCCCAGCGTTTGGTGGTGTCGGCAGCAGTTGGTGAATCCGCGGCGACACGAATAGCATTTCTGGCAATTGATGTAGGGTTCGACCGAGCAACGGTCTCCCACTTTGACATTCGTGACCTTCTCGCCGATCTCAAGAATCTCTACGCCGAGTTCGTGGCCAGGGATACGTGGGTAGGAGAAGAATGGCATTTTGCCGAGATAGCCGCCGAGGTCCGTGCCGCAAATTCCGACGCGGTCAACGCGAACCAGAACCTCCTCTGGTCCAGGAGATTTGGGTTCATCGATATCGATCGGTTGGAAGTTGCGGGGTTCCTTGAGTTGTATTGCTTTCATGTGCGAGGAAGGGACTAGTTGTTCTCCGGAAGCCCTTCGGTGTGACCGATATTTTTTACGGGTTCGAAAATCTTTTGTACGGCCTCTAAGAGGGATTGGTCCAGAGGCTTGGCCGCCCAATCGGCCCACTTGCGAATGTTCACTGGATTGGCACTCCCTGCGATGGTCGTCGCCATGTCTGGGGGGGCAATCGAGAACTGCAAGGCGAGTTGAGCGATGTCGACACCGTTCTCTTCGCAGAGAGCCGCAGCTTTGCGCGCCGCGGCTTTGACTTCCTCCGGTTCTTTCAACCAGGGAGGGAGCGGGGCGTTCGTCAGGAGCCTTGCGCTGAAGGGGCCAGCGTTCATGGCGCCGACTCCTTTTTCCTTCAGGTATGGGAGTGTCTCATCAACGAAACGCGTGTTTTGGAGGGTGTATTGGTTGTAACTCAACACGCAGTCCACGCCGATCTGATCGATAATGAACGGGAAAATCTTTTGTGGGTAGCCGCTGAAGCCAATGTAGCGAACCTTGCCCTGATCTCGGATTTTTTGAATGGCCGGGATGGTTTCGTCGACGATCTGTTGCATGGGAACAAACTCAATGTCGTGGCACAGAATGATATCGAGATGGTCCGTGCCGAGGCGGTGGAGGCTGACGTCGATGCTTTCCTCGACCCGTTTGGCGGAGAAATCGAAGTGGCCCAGATCATAGCGGCCGAGTTTTGTGCAGAGCTTGTAATTCTCCCGAGGCACGTCTCGCAGCGCGATCCCGAGCATGACTTCGCTCATCCCGCGCCCGTAGAAGGGTGAGGTGTCGATGAGGTCCATTCCCAACTCCAAGGCGACGTGGACACTCTGCAGCGCTTCGTCTAGTTTGACTTGGCGAAATTCCTGTCCCAAAGACGAGGCGCCGAATCCGACCACCGGTAGAGAAAGGTCGGTGTTTCCTAGTTTTCGATGTTCCATGATATTCCTTCATTCGTGCGCGTCCCAAAGGCGAGGGATATTTAAGCGATATCCGAAAAGAGTTTTGGGAGGCGCAAAGCCGGAAGCCCCTATCTTGCGTTGGGTAGAATTGATGGGACAATCAAAATCGAACGCGGAATTTGATGGCGACATCGCGATTGTGAGAGCGTAGAGTGGGGGGATCCATGAGCGATCAAACAGAGACGAGCTATCGATTTTCTTTTGGACCTTGGAATATCTCTGAGGGCGGCGATCCCTTTGGCCCGGATATTCGGCCGGCTTTTCCTCACGAGGAAAAGTTTGCCCTCTACCGACCTTTGGGCTTCGAGGGAGTGCAGTTCCATGACGATGATGTGGTACCTGATCTGGACGCGCAGAGTGCAAGCCAGGTCGAAACCAAGGCTGCTGAAGTCAAAGCCGCGCTGCAGAATCAGGGACTGATCCCCGAGTTTGTGGCCCCTCGGCTCTGGTTTGCAGAACAGACTGTTGATGGTGGCTACACGGCGAACGCTGCACAGGATCGAGAATATGCCTGGGAACGTACGCAGAAGGCGATCGATATTGCCCGCATGATTGATTGCAAAGCGATCGTGCTGTGGTTGGCCCGGGAAGGGACTTATGTCCGAGAGGCGAAGAACGCGCGCATCGCCTACGATCGTTTGTTGGAAGCGGTGAACAAGATGTTGGCTTACGATCCGGAGATTGAGATTTGGATTGAACCCAAGCCTAATGAACCCACGGATCAAGCCTACGTCCCAACCATTGGGCATGCAATCGCGCTCGCTTACGCTTCGGCCGATCCATCCCGGGTAAAGGGCTTGATCGAAACCGCGCACGCCCAATTGGCTGGGTTGGATCCGTCTGATGAAATGGCTTTTGCCTTGGCCCATGGGAAATTGGGGAGTGTTCATCTCAATGATCAGAACGGCCTCAAGTATGATCAGGATAAGAATTTTGGTTCCTCCAATTTGCGAGCGGCTTTTAATCAGGTTCGCGTCTTGGAAGAAAACGGCTACGGCAAGCAGGGAGAATTCATTGGGCTCGATGTCAAAGCGATGAGGACCCAACCGGGATTGCCAGTGACGGATCACTTGGCCAATAGTCGCAAGATCTTTGGGTATCTCGTCGATAAGGTGCGCAGCTACGATCGATCTAAGGAAGCCGCGTTTCGTGACGCGCGAGATTACGAAGGATTGGAGTGCTACGTGATGGAACACCTCCTTGGAATCCAATCCTAACCGTTACCGGAACTACCGCCGGTCGAATGTGAACGGCTTGCAAGTCGTCCAACCGAAAAAGATCATGCGAAAACTCATTGCTCTCTTCGCGCTTTGCCCGCTGATGGTCAAGGCTGCCGACCTCTCTTGGAAAAAGGTCAAACTCTACTACGACGGCAACGAAGCCTGTGCCGTTGAGGATTTCAACAACGATGGTTGGTTAGATATTTCTGCGGGAAGAAACCTCTTTCTAGCGCCGGACTTTGTGCCGCAGCCGCTGCGAGATGTGGGAGAGCATGGTCTTGATTACGCGACGAACAATGGCGAGCACGCCTTTGACGTCGATGGGGATGGGTTGCTCGATGTGATCTCGGGTTCCTTCATGGAGCGAGAGGTCTACTGGTATCGGAATCCTGGTGAAGAGGGGCTCATGCGCGGAAAGCTCTGGAAGAAACGCTTGTTGAAAGTGACGGCTGAACAGAATGAGATCACATTCTTTCGAGACATGATCGGAGATTTCACTCCCGAGTTTGTAGTGAACAGTTGGAATGCCAACAACCCGCTCTTGTTTTGGGAGCTGACTGAGCCCGGTGAGAACCGGCAAATGACGAAACGTTTCGTCGGGAGCCTTAACGGGCATGGAATCGGCTTTGGCGATATCAATGGAGATAATCGCGAGGACGTACTTTTCCAGGGTGGTTGGTATGAACGTCCAGAGGATACGCAGAGTGGATCGTGGACCCTTCACGAAGATTGGCACTACAAGCAAGCGGGGTGCCCGATGATTGTGGTCGATCTAAATGAGGACGGTCGCAACGATGTGATCTGGGGGAACGGTCACAATTATGGTGTGTTTTGGATGGAACAACTGCCGCCATCCGATGGCAAGACGCAATGGCTAAAGCATGTGATTGATGATTCCTGGTCCCAAGCGCACGCGCTCCTGTGGGTTGACTTAGATGGCGACGGGCAAGAAGACCTCGTCACTGGAAAACGTGTTCGAGCGCACTCCGGGCGAGACCCTGGAGCGGACGAACCGGCAGTCCTCTACTACTACACTTGGAATGCAGCGCAGAAAGTGTTTGATCGGCATACGATCGACCAGGGAGATGCGGGTACGGGACTTTTCATCCGGGCCGCTGATCTGAACCGAGACAGTTGGACGGACCTGGTGGTTGCCGGTAAATCCGGAACCTTCATTCTCTACAATCAAGGGAAGTAGCGACTCGCCATTCTGCTCGGCTCATACAAAGGCTCGACTTCTGAGCGGGAGTATCTGTTAATGAGACCATGCTTGAGAGGAAGTTCCCCCGTGAGTCTGCAGCGGCCGCTTTCACGTTGATTGAGCTCCTAGTCGTGATCGCGATTATCGCGATATTGGCGGGGATGTTATTGCCAGCTCTGTCCAAGGCGAAAGCGAAGGCCAAGGGGACCTTGTGCAGCAACAATCTCCGTCAGATGTCTCTGGCGACTCGATTCTATGCCGATGATTTTGGCGATCATGTCCCGCCCGTCGTTGGCGAGGTCGGTAAATACTGGTTCCATCAAATCGCGCCTTACCTGGGCGACGCCGGCTACCAAAAGAATCCCCACGAGCGCGGTGATGGGGTGATGCGTTTAATCATCTGCCCGATGACCAAACGACCGAAGCTCGATCCGGCTCCGAATGAGGGGTGGTGGGGAACGGCGACGACGACATGGCGATCGTTGCAGTCTGATGGGAGTTACGGAATGAACCTATGGCTCGATAGTCAAGGCCGCTTCGTCAACGATTTCCCTGACCAGGAATACTACAGCCGTTATTCTGAGGCGCCCTCCGATGTCCCGGCCTATGGTGATTCGGTATGGGTTGGTTCTTGGCCCGATGGTCAGGACCGGGTCCCCCGAGACTTCAAGGGCGAGGGCTATGGTGGGGGCAGCTTTCCCCACTCCAAGGGCCAGTTCATGGGGCGGTTCGCGATTGAACGTCATGGGAATGGGATCAACGTGGGGTTCGTGGATGGGCACCTTGAACGGGTGTCGGTTAAGGGCTTGTGGGCTTTGAACTGGCATCGCGACAACGTTCCGAATCTGAATGTTGAGATCCCTTGATTAAAGTCTGAGCGAAAGGGGCAAGGAGATGAGCGATCGAAAGCGGAATGTTCGGGCACTCCAGTGGCTCTTCGTCATTGTGGCTTTCGCTTGGGCAGCGAACGTTGATTGGGTGAGCAAGACAGAGGAAGACTTTCCTGGCCCACGCAAGCCGCCACCTCGGCGATACTCACGACCCCGTCCCCAGAACACACCTGCTCCGAGCGTTCCAGAATTGCGGTCCTTTGTGTTAGATCCGACGAAGGTGCACGTTGCCGTCGATCAGGCGACGGAGAATCTTCCTGGATTGATGGTGACAGAAATCCACTATCATCCAGCCGAGGAGGGGGAAGCAGGAGAGTTCGTCGAACTGACCAATGTTTCAACGAGTCAAATTGATCTAAGCGCTTGGTCGTTTAGTGAGGGGATTCGGTTTCGTTTTCCGGAGAACACGCTGATCGGAGCAGGGGAGAGCCGAATCCTTTGCCGAGACCTGGCTGGATTCCGAGAGTCCTTCGGTGATGACATTTCCGTGCTGGGAAGCTTCGCTGGCGGGCTGCGAAACTCTGGTGAATCGATTGAACTAAGCAATGCTGAAGGAGATCGTTATTTGAAAGTGACTTTCTCGGATCAGCGGCCCTGGCCTGTGGAGGCCGACGGCTCGGGCTCCTCCCTCCAACTTCGTGGCTCTCAGGACCCGGGAATGGACCCAATGTCGTGGCATCCTGACTCGCCGAATCCCGGGCACTTCAATTCAGCAAATCAAAGCAAAACGGTCAGTGTCTATCAAGTGAGACATCGTCCCAAGAAGCCGGGGCCTGATGACGCCGTTTCTATCCGAGCACAGCTTCGTGGCATGTTGTCAGACTTGCACTTGCGAGTGGAGGCCAATGGTATTCCGTCTTCCATTCCCATTCCGTTGGAGGCTACGACTGGCTCTGCGTTCTATGATCTATCGATCGATTTAGGGGCTGTTCCAGAGGGTGTGTTGGTTCGCTATTGGTTTGAAGGCACGGATCCGGAAGGCTTAGAACGACGATGGCCAGACGCAGATCAAGGAATTCCCCATCACGCCTTTGCTGTCGTGCCAGACGACGGGGTGTCAACACTGCCGACCTACGACCTCCTCATGCAGCCGGAGGATCTGGCTCAGTTGCATCGGCGGCGTCGCTCCAACGAGACCGTGCAGGTCAGCTTAGTTTACAAAGGAACGGTTTATGATCCATTGCGAATGCGGATTCGCGGAGCCTATGCGAGAAATTGGCCCAAGAAGGCCTACAAGATTTTCTTTCATCCTGAGCAGCGCTTTCGAGGACGTAGCCGGGTGAACCTCAATTCGGGATGGCGGGACCCGGCCATTGTTCGAGAAATCCTTGCGTACCGAATCTATGGGCTCGTGGGAAGCCCGACCCTGGAGTCCCGTCTCGTCCGTCTCAATGTGAATGGGCAGTTCTGGGGGCTCTTTGTCGAAGTGGAACAACCAGACAAACGCTTTCTGGAGGAGGCGGGGCTCGAAGACGCGGTCTTGTACAAAGCAGATTCTCCCAATAATCAATCAGATGAACGCACCTTTGTAACCGAAACCGAATATCGCTTTCACTACCGGAAAGAGACCAAGGAGGAACAGCCTTTCGCTGACCTGATGACATTCTGCGAGGCCGTGTCTCGCCTGAAACCGAACTCTCCAGTGTGGGAAAATCCGGACGTACTGAAGCGTTTCGTGAACTACCTCTGCGCCACGGCCATCGTGCAGAACTGGGATAGCTACAATAAGAACCACTACATCGGTTTTGAGCAGGGAGATCCCTTTCGATGGTTCTTTCTTCCTTGGGATTTGGATCGGACCCTAGGCGATAGCTGGAACTGGCAATTTCGTGAAACTCGACTTTCGCCTTGGCTGGGAACCTCTCAGGAACCGGGCGTGACGGGCTGGAATCGAGTCTTCGATGCCGCCCTTAAGCTTCCTAAAGTACGGGAACTCTACCAGGCTCGAATGCAAACCCTGTTGACCGAAACGCTGACCGAGGCGTGGATCGAGGCGCAGATTGCGGAGTTTCATCGTCAGCTCTTGCCATTCGTGACGCGAGATCGACAGAAATGGGGAGGTGAGCAAGGCTGGGAGAACGAACTTCAGATGATGCGAGACGTTCTCCTAGAGCGACGGCGCTTCCTGCTGGAGAACATGGCACGATAACAACGTCATCGATGCACTCCTAAGAACGATCGGCCGATTCCTGTGCTGAATGGGCGGAAATAAGAGTCCGAATCACCGTCAATTCGCTCTGTTTTCGCTGTTCCAGGGCGATAATTTCACTCGCCTGAAAATTTTGTTTGCACCGAGCGGCGACAGCAGTATTGTTGCGACGGCCTGTCCGGTGGTGTAATGGTAGCACAAGGGTTTTTGGTGCCTTTAGTCATGGTTCGAATCCATGCCGGATAGCCAATTTTCTTCTCCTCACTCAGGCCTCAGTTTCCCGACACAACTGCATTCCACGATTGCGTTTTCACTTCTCATTTCTCATTTCTCACTTTTCCAGGGTCTGCCTCGCCCTGACACTGAAATCAGTTGAATTCTAGTAGAATTCGCCGAAACTCGAGGTCGGATTATGGATGCTTCTTTCGGATTTGAAACCACTCATTGGACAAACATTATAGAGGCATCAGGGGATGGGGCTGAGCGCTCGGATGAGGCTTTCCAGAAGTTGTGCCAGGCTTACTGGTATCCCATCTTTGCCTACACCCGAAGTCGAGGGGTTTCTGAGTCCGAGGCCATGGATTTGACTCAGGCCTTCTTCAGCAAACTTCTTGAGAAAGGTTTCGCGATTCGATCCCGAGGGGATGGAGGTCGATTCCGTTCGTACTTGCTGAAATGTCATCAGAATTTCATTGTCTCCGAAAAGCGGAAGTCCAAGGCCGTGAAACGGGGCGGAGACATTGATTGGATTTCTTTGGATTCAGACGAACTAAACGGCCTCAACGTCGACGAATTGGAAGGGGGAGCGTCGCCTGATCAGCTTTATGAAAGGAAGTGGGCCGAAACTCTCTTGCTGCGCGTTCTGGAGCGTTTGGAGAAGGAGTATCGTCTGGCAGGCAAATCGGATCGTTATTCACTGCTGAAGCCCTGGCTCATGAATGAATCCCAGGCAATGTCCCAAAAAGACATTGCCCAACGACTTGGCATCAGCGAGACAACCGTGCGAACGGCGATCTATCGGATGCGTGAGACTTTCGGTGAGTTACTTCGTGCAGAGGTTCTTCGCGTCGTGTCTGATCCCGCAGATGTAGACGACGAAATTCATCATCTATTGGCTTTATGGGGGTAGGAGATTTTTTTTATAAGATTTTCGGGAATATTCTTCGGTTCTTTGCGTGAACTCTATTGAGGGGGAATGTCATCGAAAACCTGTCAGCAATGTGGTGAACCGATTAACCATCGTAAGAATGGTGATGATACTTGTCTTGCTTGCTTAGCGCGTTTCATGTCGGGATTTCTTTTTGAATCTCGTCCCGAAGAGCCGGGATTACTGACGGGAGCAACGCTCACTGCGAATGGAGAGCAGAGATTCGAGGACTATGAGCTACTCTCGGAACTAGGGAGAGGAGGAATGGGAACGGTTTTTCAGGCCCGCCGGAATGGGCATGAGGAAATCGTCGCTCTCAAGGTCCTTGATCAGAGGCCAAAACGGAAGTTACAGGCCGAAGCCCGATTTGTTGCCGAAATTGAATCCGCGGCAGCCCTGCGTCACCCCAATATTGTTTCGATTTTGGATGTCGGGACACATGAAGATTTGCCGTTCTTCACGATGCCTTACATTCAGGGTGGGAGCTTGGCGGATTCGAGGAATCGTGAGTTGGGAGTTAACGTGGACAGGCTTACCCGGATGCGCTTTCTACTGACCCAGGTATTGAAGGTAAGTCAGGCAATTCACTATGCCCATGAGCACGGGATTATTCACCGGGACCTGAAGCCTTCCAATATTCTAGTCGATGAGGTGGGAGAGCCTTTTGTCAGTGATTTTGGGGTGGCAAAACGCCTGGATTATGATTCTGACCTCACCGTCACCGGCGAAATCGTGGGGACTCCAGCCTACATGGCCCCTGAGCAAGCGGCTGGCAAAGCAGAACATCAGACGATCTCGGTTGATATCTATAGCCTCGGGGCGATTCTTTACGATCTTCTCACGGGTAGGGTGCCCTTTCATGGAACGGCCGCGCTGGAAACCTTAAAACGGATTGGAACCGAGGATGTTGTGGCGCCATCCAAACTGTGTTCTCTGATCGATCAAGATTTGGACACGATCATCCTCAAGTGTCTGGAGAAGGAGCCGAAACATCGCTACGCAACAGCTCGAGCATTGGCCGATGATCTGGAACGATGGCTGTCGGGAAGTGCCATTCTGGCTCGACGGCTCTCCTGGCACGAGAGCACGCGGAAATGGTGTCGACGGCGACCCTATGCGGCAGCGGCGGTTGGAATGAGTCTGATTTTTCTCGGACTCTTTGGCCTTCAGGGATGGCGTAATCACCTTCAATCTCAGCAAGAGCAAGAACGAACTCGAGCAGCCCAAGCGCGTTTGGCTCATACCTTGGAGAACGCGCGCTTGAAACGGGCCGATGAGTTGGTAGCCGAAGGGCGTCCCGGGGCAGCGATCGCCCATCTTGCCGCCAACATACGAGACGGGATCGCTCGACCAGGAACGGGCCGGTGGTTGCGATCGAATCTGGACAATGTCTCCTTTAGTGAGCGCTTGGGCCCTCCGCTTGCCCACGATGACAAGGCCTGGTGTGCTGCCTTTCACCCGGATGGAGAAACGATCGTCACCGGGTGTGACGATGGCGCCGTGCGGGTTTGGAACATTGCGGATGGCAAGTTGCTTCGTCCTCCCATGTTCTTGGGCAATGATATCTACTTCATCGATATCGATCCGAGTGGGCAGTTTGTCATTGCCGGATCGTATGCAGGGACGGCGCGAATTTGGAATCTCGAAAGCGGGAATCCTGTCACCCCCGTCATTTCACACACGGGAGAACTCCACGTAGCGCAATTTGATCCGGAGTCTGGCTTGGCTATAACAGCTGGGTCTGACTGCGTCGCCCGTCTTTGGGATTACCAGAGTGAAGGGCAGTTGGTGGGAGAACTGATTCATCCGGAGAAGAACAGCATCGTCCATTTGGTCAAATCGGTTCCAGGACGGGACTGGTTGATGACGGGATCCGTGATTGGGAACATTCGTATCTGGGAACGTACCTCCTGGCGGCTCTTGCAAGAATTCCATGTCGAGGCGCCCTATCTAAGTGATTTTGTCTTTCATCCCTCGGGGAATCACTTTGTCACTTTGGGAACTGAAAAAGCCGGATTGTGGGAGCTTGAAGGGCTGCGAGAGATTGCGGTGCTTCCCCATGAAGACAATATATGGTCCGCAATCTTCGATCCGTTTGGGGAGAGCTTGATCACGGGTTCGAGGGAAGACATCAAACGCTGGCGGATCACGGATGGTCAGCTGTTGCCACAGCGAACGGCTTTGGACAGTCTTCGGCGATCCTTGCCAGAGTTTGTGCAACTCCATGCCTTCCCTTCCACAGGGCAATTCGTTTCCATGAGCGACAATACGATTCTGGGATTCGGATTTGATGGCCAGCCCTCCGGAATGACAGAAATCGCGCTGTCCCAGGATATCCGCCGACTTCAGTTCGACACGAACCGGAATCGAGTGGCGGTATTGACGAGCAATAACACCCTTGAAGTCTGGGAGCTCAGAGGGGACACAGATCCTTACTCGATCGAAAGAACGCCCCCCGGAGAGATTTGGCATCGAGCGAAACTGGTGGAGGACAGCTCTGGAGCCATGCAACTTGCCGTAGGAAATCGTGATCGACCGGAAGTGGTCACCTACGGCTTCGACGGGGAGATTCTCGTAGATCGGCGTCAAGTCTATCCTCTGGCCGGAAACTTCGATGATTTCGCTCCCGTAGATTCCAACGAATATATTCTATTGAGAGATCGCGATCTGACAGGAGGAATCGTTCAAATCGATCTTGCGACCGGAGAAAATCGGCGCCTGGACCTCTATCCCGGAGCATGGCGTATTGCCCTCAGTCGGGACTCGCAGCGACTCCTTGCCTACGATGCCCACGAAACGGCACTCGGCCTCCACTCGCTCCAAACAGCGGATACCAAAGGGATTATTGAGGGTGCCGGTCTCCACGTGAACCACATGGACTTTCGCTTTGATGATCGGCAGCTTGCTTTGGCGGCCACCGATGGCGTGCTTTCCCTATGGGATCCCGAGACCTTTAGGCCGCTAACCAGTCAGAGTAACCAAATGGAGGTGACCGCTCTCGCCTATAGTCCGGTTGACAGCCGACTGGTGGTCGGTCGGGCGGATGGAGTATTGAATCTATGGAATACAGATCCAGGCTTGGAGATGCAATGGACGGAGCAGCTCCATCGGTCAGCCAGTGCGCTTGCCTTCTCCCCGGACGGCTCCCGGATTGCCGTTGCGAGTCGTGGAGGTGAAATTCACGTTTATCGAGCAGTATCAGGCAAACCAGTGACGGATGCCATCGACTCAGGTGGCTTCATCGTTCGACTCGAATGGCTGCCTCGGTCGGATCGACTCATGGTCCTCTCCTCCGACAATCAACTCCGATTCTGGGATGCGTCCAATGGATTGCCTCTCTCGTCACCCATCCGAATTTACTCAGTCCCTGACATGGTGACGGCGAGCACCGATGGTCGGTTCTTTACCGTGGCCACGAGTGATGGAGGGGTTGCGGTTCGGAGAGTCCGGGAATCGGTAGACGTCACAACAATCCCGACGTGGTTTGTTTCCTTTGCAGGGGCGTTGGGAGGATTCCGTTTAGCGGCGAACGATCGACTCGAGTTCATCCCGTGGGACGAACGCCAAAGAACTTTGGAGTCGGTCAAGGAGCTGAATGTGGACGGTCCACTGATGGAGTGGGCTCGGTCAGTGATGCTACAGCAAGGTCTGTGATCATAACCCGAATCCAAGGGATGGGGATCTTCCCCTTGGAGTTTTCTGGTCGTGGGTTCTGAGATTATCCGGGCGGAGTGGCGGCTGTTGAATTCTCCCCCGATGTCCCCTGATCTGCAGGTTTAGTGCTTTTCGCAGCCCTCTAGGCTTCTTGTTTCCTGATTCGAAATAATCGCAGTTTCAGACCTTTTTAAGGAGAGACACGCTCTTGGGGACAGATATTCTCAAAAGGTTGGGAACCTTTTCCTGATTAGTGCGTGGAATATCAGTGAAGGCGTTCTGTAGTGAACGTGAGCACGTGTTTGATATGAGAAAGATGAAAACTGGACTTGGTCGGATAAATGGGCGGAATTACGGAGGGGGCTTGCGACAATGGACCCTAAGACGAGTGTGTAGCGCTGTTGCAGTAGGCCTTGTGGGGCTCTCTGTCTCTGCTTCGGCTCAAATAGTTAGCAATCTTGGGGAGGAGCCTATTCAGGTCATTCCCGCTGTCCGTGGGACCGCTCTCGCTTCGAATGCATTTACGACTGGTTCGAATTTGGGAGGATACACTCTTGATAGTGCCACGATCAATATTAGAGGGGTGAACGGTTCTCCCGGTGACCTCGTCGTCGGGATTCATGCATCTTCAGGACTCAATCCTGGTGCGCAGCTTGAGGATCTGGCAGGAGCAGATCCTCAAGCCGCCGGTAATCACACGTTTACCTCTTCTGGGATCAACCTGAATGCAAATACCACCTACCATATTCAACTGAGCTCACCCACGAGCAGCGGTGAAAGTGCTTACTCCTGGTTTGCTACTGAGTCGGATAGTCAGACCAGCACTGATGGGTGGACCATTGCAGACGCCGGCCGAGATTTTGCAGAAGAGAGCTGGGGTAACCTCACTGAGGGTAAAAGCTATCACTTCAGTATCCAAGCCACTCCTGTTCCTGAACCGCACGAATATGCCATGTTCGTTGGCCTTGGCCTCATCGGGTTCGTCGCTGCAAGGCGTCGTTTACATTCGGAAGCACTCGCCTAGTCAAGGGAAAGAGGATCGGCAGATAGCTGGCTTTGTTTGTTGAATTTCAATGGACGGATTCGCTCGGTCAGGCATCAAGCGTCTTAGCGTTTTCGACGGATGGCGGTGTTGAGATTCGACGGGTTCAGGGAGCGGCTAGCATCTAAACAAATCCAAGCTGGTTTGTTCCCTTCGCAGGGGCAGTAGGGGGCATTCGTTTAGGGGGGAATGATCGACTCGAGCTCATTCCTTGGGACGAACGGCAACGGACCTTGGAGTCTGTCAAGGAGTTGGATGGCGACGGGCCTATGATTGAGTGGGCTTGCTCATAGATGCTCCAGAAAGGCCCTTTATCATCACTCGAAGCCTAGGCTTGAGTATGGGCACTTCGGCGTAAGCTCGCTGTTGATTCTAGGATGCTTCACCGGTTTGACTGTGCTCCGTATGCAGGGGCCTTGAACAGCTGCTTGCTTGCCTTAGGTGCTTATCCCGTTCGCCGTTGAATTCTTGTTTTGGCATGTGAATCAGTCTCAGTTTCTTGCACTTGTCGAGAGAGATGCTCTCGAAGACAACTTTCTTCAAAAAGATGGGAACAATCTCAGAACAAGTACGTGGAATATCAGTGAAGGCGTCCTGTAATGAACGTGAGCACGTATTTAATAAGAGAATTATGAAGATTGGAATAGGTCTGTTGAATGGAAGGAATTGTGGGGTTTACTTGCGACAAGGGGCTCCTACACGAGTGTGTCGTGCCGTAGTAGTGGGCCTTGTGGGGCTCTCAATGTCTGCTTCAGCTCAAATACTGAGCAATTTACCTGGAGGGTTTGGTGGTGCCCATACCGCAGGCACTCAATTCAATTCGCATGCCTTTACGACCGGTTCAAATTCTGGGGGATACACCCTTGATAGTGCCGTAGTCGCGATTACCAGTGTGACTGGTAGTCCCGGTGATTTTGTAGTTGGGATTCACGCAGCTTCGGGTGATGATCCAGGAGCTCTGCTAGAGAATCTAGCTGGAGCCGATCCTGGTGCTGCCGGCAATCACACGTTTACATCTGGTGGCATCACACTGGATGCCAATACTACCTACCATATTCAGTTGAGTTCACCGACGAGCGGTATGGGTAACAGTTACTCGCTGTCCACGACCAGCGGAGGTACTGCAACAAGTACCGATGGATGGACAATGGCAGCCGACGGCCGACAATCGTTCAATAGTGGTGGTTCTTGGTCTAGTCTATCGCTTGGTGGAGAGCTGATTTATGCCATTAACGCCACCCCTGTTCCTGAACCTCACGAATATGCCCTATTCGTAGGCCTCGGCCTCATCGGATTTGTCGCGGCAAGGCGTCATCTCGTGTGCAAAGCTCTGGCGTAGGTAGAAACCCCTCGTTCAGCCGGGCTCTTGCGCGCTCGAACGGTCTTGTCTCCGTTTGCCATCCAAAGATCTCATGAAGCAGCTCTTGTCTGTATTTCGGTCTTGTGAGGACCGTCTGATCGCTCGTTATCCGGGAATGGCTAGATACCTGTTCCTCTTTCGGGTAGATCGGTGGCTTATTCCGATTGTTGTCCTGACAATGGTGCTTTGTGGCGGAGGGGTGGGCTGTTTTTTAAAGCTGCTGCCCAATACCCCTGACGGTTTCGAACCTGCGGTCAAAGTTAGTGTCTTTGATATTCTCCAATCTAAGGCTCTGGCTCGCGGTGCAGAGAAACATGAACTCGCCGGGCACGTGCCTGCCGCCCGTGCTGCGTGGCGTGGGGTCATTTCCAACACTCCAGGGGCAGTGGAGCCGCTTCGTCGTTTTCTAACGATTCTCCAACAAGATCAGGTTACCCTTAGCATCGCCCGCGACACCTTTCGCTACGGTCACTGGCTGCTTCGCTTGACGGATGATGATCCTGCGGATCTGGAACTCGTCGCCGAGACACTGGAACACGGGCGGCGTTACACTGAGGCTCTGAAGCTTCTTCGATCCCACGAAAAGCTTCTATCTGATTCCGGGCAGGCCACTGTTTTGCGGTGTCTGTTTTGGTTGGATCATCATGAGCTCTTCGCCGAACGCTGGAGCGTTGCCAACCTGAAGCTTAAGAAGGATTCTGTCATGAAACTCTATTCCTTGGCGGTGGAAGCGATTCATCAAGGCGATCAGGAAGCCTACAAGGTCTTTCTGGATCACTCGACCCAGGCCGACCCTTACGCGCCTGAATTCCTCCCAGCTCAGCGACTGGCGATTCGCGTTCATGCGGCGCTCGGGAACACGGATGCCTCTCGGCACGTGTTGGAAGATCTGCAAAAGCGGCGATTGGCGACCTTTGCGGATCATCTGCCCTATTGGCGCACAATGGCTCCTCAAACGGATCCCCAGGAAATTCTAAGGCAGTGTGATCAAGCAAAGGAACCTGTCTCCGAATTCGAGGCCTATTCTTTGGTAAGTTTGCTTCACGACGCCGGGTACACGGATGACGCGCTTCGCATGTCCCGTCAGCTTATGGAGTATTTTGGCAATCCCTTAAGCCTATGGCTGGATCACGGGAATCTCTTGATGGAGACCAAGCGTTGGGCAGAGTTGAAGAGCGTGGCATTGAGCGTGCATCAATCCGATCAGCTCAATCATCTCTGGTCGACGGCCAAGTATTGGGAAGGCATTGCCGAGCTCTTCCTCGACGAGTCTGAAATAGCTGAGGCCCGATTCAAAGAGATCGCCGAATTTCCGATTCTCTCACCGGCAACGAGCCTTGAGATGGTGGATCGTCTGCGACGGCTGGGGCAGAATGGAGCCGCCTATACGGTGCTGAGTCAACTAGAGGAGGTGATGGCGGATGAACAAAGGTATTGGATTCTCCGATGTCAAATTGCAGCAGCGGATAAGGACCTCGCTTCATTGACCGAATCAGCGACCAAGGCATACGAGCTCGATTCCGAATCGGTTTGGAATATCAATAACTACGTCGTCGTCCTACTTCTCCAACGAACAGAGCTCGATAAAGCCCTAGCGCTGAGTCGGGAGCTCGTGGCAGCGAATGAAGATTCGGTGGATTACAGATTGACGATGATTCATGCCTTGATTCAGAACGATTGTCTATCCGAAGCCAGCGAAGCGCTTCAGCGATTACACGGGACGAACGTGCCGACAGCAGATCTTTTGGCGGATTATCGCCTGGCAATGTTTGAGTTGGCCTATGCTCAAGAACGCTTCGAAGCAGTGATCGCAGTGAATTCTGAAATGGATCGGCAATTCTTCATGCCTGAGAAAATCGCCTGGATTGACGAAACATTGTCTGAGGCAAAAGCAAGAGTTGAGGGCGGAATAGCTGAGAGCACTCAAGGATAGGTGATCATGATCCTTCGCCTAGATTCGGCTAAACCCTTCCCGTAGGGCTTCACCAGCATCTCCATATAGAACGAGCGAGTTGCAGCCAGAGATTGACGAATCGTCTTGGGCGGCCGCTGTTTGGAAGTCCTGACGAAGAGAATATAATCACGCAGCTCAGCTTCAGTTCGTCGATCCGGATCGATCGGTAAACGATCGTGAATCAACCTTCGCGCCGCCCCGTAATCACGCGTTCATTGCGAAGATTGAGCAACGAGGCGAACTCATCGATCGAAGACCATGGATGTTGATAGTGGAGAGGGGCCGCCTCGTTTCGGCAGACAACTAAGCGTGATCCCGACTAATTCGAGCTCGGGGCTTGAAGGAGATCGAAGCTTTTTGATGCCGACAAAAATGGTGGGATCCCCAGCCTTAAGCCGCGTTTGGAAATAGAGGACGATAAGATTTCCAAAGGCCCGCAGTGTAGTGCCAGAGCGAATATCGACATATGTAGAGCTAATCGCTGCTGCAAGCTC
>CAYFGX010000077.1:0-25320 GCA_964342405.1 uncultured Verrucomicrobiota bacterium
CTGATTTTATCATAAGTGGTCAAGGACGAGAGGGAACCGCAGAAAACGAGTTTTGGGTGAGATTTTTCCAAGGCTGTAGACAGCCAAGAAAGTATCACTTGTTACTGGGTTGCGCTGGCGAAATTGAAAACGGACTCGGCCAGAGCCTACCTCGCAGTTTCTCCTCAAGTTCTATTTTTCTTGGGATTTCGGAACCACCGTATGCATCGGTTGCTAGCTTCAACAGTAAGCATCTTACGATGGTTCGGCCTGTGCCGCAAAGGCGACAATCGAGGAGAGGATGGTTGTCAAAATTAAAAATCTCGAATTCATAGTCGTTTGAATCCCTAGGAAGCGCGCTCCGTAGCCGCAAGCAGGATTTAGGGGGCTCGAAAAGAGGTTTTTGGCCAGCGGCTGTGAGCACAAAATGACCTCCGTATTTGCGTTCTGTGAGCGTTCCCTTATTGGTCCATTTCGCACGAATGTGCAAGGTCCCCTTAGGTCTGGCCGGAACTCTCGATTTTTCGCACAAGCTCACTGCGTTCCATTGCGCTCCACATCTCATTTCTCCTCTGTGTATCTGAATTGGGACCCGTGAGACTTACTTCTCTGGCTGTGCCTTTCTGCACTTTTTTCCGTGCGACAGCTTTGGATGCTTACGATCGTTTTGCTGAAGGCGAATCGCCTGCGAGAGAGGGAAAATAGATTGTATTGACATTTCCACTGTTGTTTGATGTGCTTTCAAACAGTCAGATATAGTTTTGCCGCCTATACAGGAGGTTAGGAATTCCAATACTATCATGATACCAAGATATTATCAGGCAATGAGAGCGCCAATATGTGTCGTTCTACTTTCTTCAGTCACCATCCTCGCCAAGGCGCAAACCATTCAAAAAAGCAGTGACCATCCTTATGAATGGCCCAAAAAGGCTGGCACGTTAGAATGGAAGACGCTACCAAGTTTAGAAGCTCGAGTGGCTGCGAGTGAGATTCCTAAAGAAACCGCTAGATCATTGACAACAAGGGCACTTGTAAGAACGTGCATGTCTCATCCACTTCGAGCGGTAGTTGCCTTTCGCAATAATCCTAGTGATGGTATTAACTTCTTGTTCCAGAACTTCTACGGCCTGAAAGAGCTTATTCTTCGAGACGACGCTGCTGCCGCATTGTTGGATTATTACGAAGGTTACTCTAGAAATTTGGAAACAGCTGAAGAAATCTGGTTCGAAGATCTATTTTTTACGAATTTTTTGCTCCAAGATAGCCGAATACTGGATAAGTTTGAGCCAGATCAGATACAAGAGCTGCTTGATTTCGCCATTGCTAACTACCGCAATGCTCGAGGCCGAGCTGACACCAATCTCGCAAGTATTGAAGATCCATACATTGGGTTGATTTCAACCTTAATCGTGAAGCGCAATGTTCAAATCCCTCGGCTTGAAGGAGGGCCTGATGTTGCGATTCTGCAATCAGATATGCGCGCTTACCTTGGCAGGGAGCCAACTTCTGAAGCGTTCTTGGATAGTTTTTCTAGTTTTGTAGATGCAGCTGTAGTTGCTTACCAAAACAAATAGTCTCCTTTCAAAATAAGATCCTATGAACTCAGAAAAAAGTTCGTTCAGAATGACCATGAAAATCCAAGGGACTATCTGGTTGCTTATGCTGGCAATCGGGGGCTCTCAAACAGCTCACTGTCAAGGACCTTTACCCTTTGGAGCAACGTCAGGAACTCCTGCGACAGCTTCAACCCAACAGGGGTCAACTGTTAGCTATTGGACCCAGATTGTATCAGCCCTCACTGCAGCTCAGAAGTTGTCATATAATCAGCAGACAGATCAGTGGATCTTCGCCAACAGCGTCTACGCAGTTCCGCTCACAGAATCCACAAGACAATACAATTGTCACGGATGGAGTATCTTGGGCGGAGCCGGATGGCTCGACTGGTCTCAGGGAAGCACATTCATCAGTGACGGCAGCTTTACTCTCATAAATAGTGGAACTAGCAATCCAACAGCCCAGCAACAAGGTCAATATACGAATAAAACAGTCGTTATACACTACACATCAGCAGATCATTCTGCTGAGTATTTATCGACAGTCTGGGTAGAATCAAAATGGGGGCAATGGCCTCGTGTCTATCACAAGGTTACGGAAAGTCCGTATGGTAGTTCATGGAAAGCCTACGAAGATCCGTGATAAACACAGTGTTTTATAATGTTGTGATTCTCTTCTCTAATGGGCTGCGAGACTAAGCCAATAGTTTCTAGCTCTCGCTGCTTGTTCATGAAACGATCTCATGTTCTCAGAGCACTTTGTGAAATACTGATCACTGCTCTCCTGAATTCAAGAAGGTCATTTCAGATCCTATGATTGGTCGATTACCGAGTGTGCCTGCTATTGTTTTGTTTTTGGTGGGAGCTCTGGTCCACAGCGTGTCTCTTCACAAGTGGCATGCTGAACGTCGTGGACTGCAAGCAAGAATCGCCAGTCTAGAGGAATCTAGAATCCGTATGCACGAGTTGGAGACAGCTAATGCTGCCATGTCGCTTCGGACAATACCGAAAACCGAGCAAGAGGCGCAGTCGGTATCTGAGAACACTTTTGACGAACTAATCAGCCAGATTGAGTCCATTGTTCGCTCCTCAATCAATCAGCGCCAGAAGATGCATCTCGTGATGCAGCGATATGATGACCTCTTAGCAAGGCTAGGTGTCGTGCACGAAATTCATGAATTTTTGAAGACAGGACATGACTTTGATTTTCCGAAGATGTTTCTGCAGCTTTCTAATGAGAGTGGGCAGGGTGCAGATCCTTGGGACAGAGAACTCAGTTTCAGAGCTTGGGCATCTAAGAATAGTCTGTTCCGTTACGCCGATTTCGCGTTTCCTCCGACCTTGAGATCTGGATTGTTGGAGTTGCTTCTAAAGGAAGGGTCTGATCAGGGGCTAGATATCTTAGCTAGCTCAGTCAGTCAGTCACAAAGTGGGCTAGAATTGTTTTATGTCGCATCGAGTTATTCGAATAAAGAGAGTAAGACAAGTGGGATCAATCAGGAAATAGTAGACAAAGCACTAGAGCTGTGCACCAACTATGCAGTCGGTAAAGATGCAACTCCTAACGACCTAGATTATGCATGGATGCTTTTGCTGTCAGAATCTCCTTCTTGGGTAGCTACCCATTGTGACGAATGGATACAGGGAACAAGGGCACAGATTCGCATGCCGGTGCTGGGAACTGTCATTCTGACACTTGGGAAGAAAGCCATTCCCGCATTGGAACGGCTTTTCTTTGAGTCCCTTTCGGGCAATTTGGACGAGAAGTTTGTGCTTGTCGGCTTGGCATTGGAATACATGGATGCAACACCTGCAGCGGAGCATTTTGTTAGACGTGTCTTAAACGATGGATCAATTCCCCACTTACTACGGGCTATGGTCGTAAATTCCTTCAAGGGCTTCAGCATTATTACAAAGGAACCCTATGAATTGACTTCTGAAGATATTAGTTCTCGTCTGAGTTTTCTCTCTGAACTTGCGTTTACCACAGAGGCTGGCGCTGACCTATCTGATGCGATTGAGCCAACGTATAACTACTTACAGCGTGAGCTGGAAACCGTTAATGAGGGGCATTAGGTTTTCGCACAAGGTCACTTATGTTTAGTTGCTGACTCTCTTCGATTTCTTGCATTTAGAGATGCTCGTCGGAGACAAGCGAGAGTTAAAACGCCTACTCCAACGATGAAACCGTAGGTTTGCGGTTCGGGGACTGGGGAGAATAGTCCAACTCCGAATTCGATTGGACTACCTGAGATAAGTGTTTCTTTGTAGACCCCAGTCTGACCATCGAACAAAAGGACTTCATCTGCAGAACGATCCATGACGAGTAAATCTCCGTCTGAAGTAAATTCGACATCTTTCGCTTGAGAAATGTTGTGGCCGGATGAGAAAGTTGAGATTGCACCGTCTTGAAGCCTGACTATATGAGCGGAACCAGCAGTAGCAATGTAGATGTTGTTGTCGGGACCTAGAGTGAGTTTGTGGGGGTTAAAAACCCCGGTAAACGTTTCCACCACATTACCCGAACTAGCACTTATCCGTACGATGTCGTGAGTGATTCCAAGCGTAGAAACGTAGAGATCCCCATCTGCTCCGAAGACCAGGCCGTTCGGTTCGTCTACTGTAGCGAATGTGCCCTTTGATGCTCCTGAGCTTCCGTCGAACCTTAATACCGCATCTTTCTGAAAATCAGTTACGTAAAGATCGCCGTCTGCCCCAAACACGAGATCGTTCTTAAATCCTGTTGATGACGAAACGAAAACGTCGACAAACTCACCTGTCGACTGGTTGTATCGGTGGACCTCATTGTTCTGCCCCTCCGAAATGTAGAGAAAACCATCTGGACCTTGTGCTAGTCCAGTGGCCTGGATATTTGAGGCAATTGGTCCAAGCGACGTGCCGGTTGAATCGAATCTGTGAACGGATCTAGACACTTCGTCAGCCACGTACACGAAGGTAGCAGCAAGAAGACGAGACCAAGCTATTGAAAGAGCAAAGAAAACAAAAACCAGCTGCTGACGACCAATCCATTTCATCGTCTTTTAGACGGTTGTAGAGGCCTATTTGTTCACTGGACCTGACTTTGCTTCTAATGTTTTAGTGAATGATCTGGATGAATATCATAGCATCCAGAGATTCTGATCTTGGATGTGGGCTTTCGCCTACCTCCGGAGATGGTTGGAAGGCTTATTCTCCTTCTTTTGAGCCTCATAGTAAGAGCGGAGAATAGCATTTATCCGGCTTTGATATCCTTTGCCTTGATCCTTAAACCAATCAAGAACATCTGAATCCAGCCTCACTGTCAGCTGAGTCTTCCCAGGAGACACTACCGGTTTGGCGTGCTTCCAAAAGTTCTCGTCGAGTTCAGGAATATCGCTGTAATTGATATCGTCATCTCCGATGGCGTCGAGACGCTTCAAATCGCTTTTGATAGTTTTTTTGCTCACGGCTGTTTGCCTTTCTCATTGAGATTATCCTGGTGTTATCACCACGCGGTGTATGGGCAATGACGACCATTCGTCGTTCCAAGAAGCCTATGGTGATAAACCGTTCTTCTTGATACTCTATTCGAGTATCCTGGAAGGTTAGGCATGGGCCATTAAAGACCAGTTCCGCGTCCTCGAAACTCAATCCGTGGTTGGTCGCATTCTGTAGCTTCTTCTCTTCGTCCCATTCAAACACTATGGACCACCTGTAACTACAATTGTAACAACAATTCTGAGAAGAGTCAACACGGCCGAGACTAGCCAGATCATAGAGCCCAGCAGAAATCAGATTCTGAAAATCTGCTCGACCGTGTTGATAGAACAAATCTCAAAGCGCCTTCCTTCCCTATTGCCCCGAGATCAGCGGCTGTGACTGCGATCGGATGAATTGGATTGAGAGTGCTCAAGATTTTGACTCATCTGATCAATGTTACTGCCCTTCTCTTCAGAGTAACTATTACTCCGAAAGTTTTCTTGTTTTCGAGACTGCATGTAGTTGGCGGCGTTGCGGGCCGCTTCGCTGAGAAGCAAGAGCTCGCTCTGGTTGAAGGATGTTGAGCTACGATACTCGTTGGCGTTCTTGTCGAAATACGAGCGTTCAGCGACTGCTGCGAAGGTCTTAACAGGGTGACCGTCGCGGCCGTCGCGCTCGTTTTCGAAGACGGCAACTCGGACATTTCCTTGGAGGAATGTTTCAACAGGTTGATTTCCTTTAGTTTGTTGATCTGATGTATCGTTCATATGGTTATTGAATTGAGGTTTTAGGAGTTTGGATGAGTTGAGATTCTTTTGTTGGGTGCGCTCATATCGTTCTGTCCGGTCATCGATGAGTTTCTGGCGTTCCTGCTCTAGTCTTGTCATGTAGCTGATACGGTCTGGGCCCGATCTGAGTGGTCCGTCAGGTGCTAGAACTGGTTCGGGGTGGTCCTGTCTGACCATATCAGAGCCCTTTGATTCTTGAGCGTGAGATGCCTCTGGATGCCCATCGTGGCTTCTCTTGAATGCAGAGGCTGCTCTGCCATAGAGATGATCGAGAAATCTTGCCATTGTCTGAGAATTATTGACGGCTTTGGATCAGTGGCCTCCGTTTCAATCTGCTCGAGGATCTAGTTAGCGAGTACGATAGGAACGAGATGGTTCACGGTGCCTTTGTCGGTAGATCCTTCGATGAAAAAGTGCTGAGGCGTCTTAGGGGCTGAACTGCTGAGTTTTATCCGGAAAGTCATCTCGGAGATTTTGTGCTGCTTGAGACGCCCAAGATTGAATCCGTTCCCGGTAATGCAGTTACTTGGTGCCGCAGGTTCTATTGCTGATATCCATTGGGAATTCTCAGGCGAGGCAACCTTCAACAGTAGCTGAGTCTGGCCGACAAGCCTTGCTAGCGCCGTTTGAATCTGGTTTACGATTCTGGAGCTTGTGTTTCTGCCTGAGGGGGCAAGTGCGTGGGCTCCTGCAAACTGCGTTTGAAGGGTGGTGGCCATAGTATCTGAGTAGCAGAGCGAAACGTGTTTCTCTGAGAGTCCTGAATAGATCATGCCGACGCAGAAGTTGTTCTTCTTCAATCCAGTTAGGATAGACCGAGGGCTGAGTGTTTCCGTAGTGTTCCAGGAAAGGTTCAGGTCGGACTCATTTCCATACACGTTGTCAATTTCATCGGTCATCAGGATGAGGCATCGCAGAGCGTCGGGACGGAAGATGTCGAGTTGCGAAGCGTAGTGGAGTGCGTAGTAACCCGATTCGTTGCCGCCACCATTGCCTAGCTGCATTCCGCTAAGAATTCGGCCGTTATTGGTCGGTTCGATCGCCAAGCTGTAATTCGCTGGTTCCAGTAAGCCATCCTGGTTCTTCTCCACATGGCTAAAACTGACAACAGACGCGAGCTGTGAATTCGAAACGCTCTTTAGACTATCTAGAATTGCGGAAACCGATCTTTTGAACGATTCGATATCCCCGTTCATCGAAGTTGAAATATCGAACAGAAAACAGATATCCAGATTGGGATATGGAATCTCTGGAACCGGAACGGTTACTTCAAACTCTTTGCCGGATTCAAAAGGCAGAATCTGAGGTTCAGAGAAACCGAGTTCAGGATTGATAACCTTAAACGATGAGTGGGCAGTGATGGGATATCCCCCTGGGGTTCGTGCTGAAAACTGGATGCGGTAGTCGCCAGGACTGACAGGCATCCATGACCAAGTATCAATATCGGCGGCACTCTTGAGTCGAAACTTCTCTGCGAAGCCTTCGCCGGTAATTTGAACCTGGACCCCAATCAAAGCTCTCTGCAATCGTTCTGGATTCCTTGCTGCAACGGATAGTTTCAGTCCAATGGGTGCCTGGCCCAGTTTCACCGTTGAAGACCTTGGGGATACGCTGATGCTGAGATCTGCTGCAGCTACAGGGAAGGAAGGAAACAGGAGAACCGAAGCCGTTGTGATGCATCCCAAAATGGTTCGAATTTTCCCAATCGCGATCTTACTGACCTTCTGGGCGTAGTAGCCGTGATAGAAAGCGTTTTCGAGTGACTGATAGCGCCTGAATCTACGTTGGATGTGGCGGATAGCTCTACCCTCATCGCGATACTCAAGACCTAGAAGGACGAAGTCAGCCGCAGGCATGCTGTTGATCCTTTCGTTGTGAGACAAACGGTATGTCAGGTAGATCCCACACTTTGTCACCAAAATGGCAACGCAGGCGAAGAGATTTGTGAAGAGCCACGAAGATTCAGTAGCCATCGATCGAGCGATAATCAGAAGCGCATTTGTCGCGACGATAATCAGGAGAGCGCCGGTTGCGAGGGCATAGCGTTCGGATCGCAAACTTGTCCCTGCAATATGGATCATAATTGACAGTCCAATGACCAAAGCGGTCATGTAGGAAAAACTTTCAATGAAGCCGAATTGAGAAAACAGGTTTCTTAGGGTCGGACGAATCATGAGGGCCTCGGTTAGGATCAGGAGAACGATTAGTCCGTATGCTGAGATTTTGTGTGTTCCCAGGAAAAGGCACTGATCGTACTCATGGAAAAGTTGCTTGATTTCGAGCCGCCGGCATTTGATTGCGTTGGTGAACCGTAGGTAACAATTCTCAGCTGACGTCTCGTCATCTGGAAGTTCCTCAATATGAGGGCTAGAGATGTTCTTGATTTCTTTCTTAAAGGCCTCTTGGTTTTGAATCCGACATTCAGCGTCCTGGTGATTGATATTGTTCACAGCTGCATGCCAGCCAAGCTTGAAGAATTGTCTGACCGCGACTAGATGGGAGACGATGTTCATAAATGCGTGAGGTTGATGTTAGATGTTCTCAATGAGCTCTGTCGTGATGGACTCCCAGCCGATGAACCGGACCTCTTTTGCTTGAGCTTGCTGGAAAAGTGCGTCCCAGAACTGATCGTAGATTCGGCTGAGATTGATGTCGGAGGAAACGGGGCCGGTTCGGAATATTCGAAATCCGTTGAGGTCAGGGATTAGGTTGCGATGGGCTAAATCGTCAACGACTTCTACGGCCCCGTAAATTGCCAGATCTTCCTTGTGCAAACTCGGGTAGGAGTCGAATCCATCGGATACCATGATAACAATCTTGTTGGATAGCGAGAGGTCTGAGAACTCTCGCTCGAGGTGGAGCAGCAAATGGCCTTGGCCAAACTGGTTTTGGTTGCCCTCCCCTACCCCGATAGCTGAGGGCTCGATACTTGATATCTCGTTTTCGATCTCTCTTCTGTAGAGCCTTCGGATGTCGGATAGGGGTTCAAAAAGTTCTGGCTCTCGGACCGTCGAATCAAGGAGTGTTCGGCGTTCTGAATCTATGACCAACAATCTATCGCCGGGGACTACTGATGTGCTCGCGATACGAGATGCAATCTCAGATACTTTGGGAAGTAACTCACGGTCATTGATTGTGAAGCAAATGAATCGAGGCTCTCGCGTTGGTGTGTCTGATTGACTGCATCCGTTAAGGAACATGAGCCATGTGAGTAGTAATGTAGTGGTTGCCGTTGGTGATTTCTTCATGGTTGTGAATCAAGTTCTGGGTCTCTGTTGATCGGGTTGATTTGGGAGATAAGAGTGTCGACTGTTCTTCCAAATTGAGATTCCGCTTCTGCCGTCAAGCTGGAGAGGAGTTTAGGATCGGATCGTTTGTTGCAGTACCTTGGTTTGATGCGGTTTGATTGCGCTTCAGCGGAGATACAATGTCCGATGGCGTTGCCAAAAATTCCTTTTGCATCAATTCCGATCCTTAGGAGTTCGTTTTCGAACTCGCTTCTAAGGCGAGCTAGTTGATCAGTGACAGCCTGTTTTCGTTCCAGTTTCTGATCGCGAGAGCGCTTGATGGAAAACTCGTGATTCTTGAGGTCCTGCTTTGCCTCAGAGCAATCTAGGTCGTAGTCGTGTTGGATCTTGGTAACAGCTCGGATCTTTTGGGTGGATCGTTCCAACGTTTCCTGCTGGGCCTTGGCGTGTGCTTTAGCGAGTGCCATGCGACGGCTCAAATAGCGGCTTCGAATCGTCAATCGGTAGAGGCCGTACATCAGGCCACTGTTGAATGCTAATATGGTCAGCGCCGGGGCTAAGTTCTTTCCGGAATCGGCTGAGATAAAGAGAAACAGCCCTCCCATTATTGGGACCTTTATTAAAAGAAGAGCAGGAACCGTTTGCCTGCTCCCAACTCCGCTATGATGCTGCTCTAAGGTTTTGAGATTCATATCGTAATTCCTGTTTGCTCAGCGTTTGTTCTGTTGTTTTGTCTGGCCCAACAAGCATCATCCCAAGTATGCAGGCGACATCGAATGTCGAGAGTAGGACCATTTCGATTTGAGTAAGATCTAGGAACTTGGCGAGTACACCGTTGAGGCAGAAAATCAGCAGAAGAGCCAATACGGTGGCTCCGATGTATGATCTCGGTGAGATCATTGGTTGACGGGGGTGTCGGGCCTCTTGGATCTGCTGGGTGAAAAAATCCAATCGCTCTTTGGCGATTTCGATATTTCGAGACTCTCGCTGTTTTGCTTCTTCAAGAACTTCTTCGCTTACAATCCCCTCGTTTGGAGCGAGAATCTGGTCTTGATTCAGAAGCATTTGAGATCTGATCTGGTCTCTAGAGAAGTTGATCTCCTCCGATGCTACTTCTAAGCGAAGGCTTGGATTATCAAGAAGTTTGAGATCTCGATCGATTGAGTGGATGTGTTCCAGCAGTGTATCTACCTGCAGGTTGTGCTGCTGAAGTCTATCGGTCACAATTCGACTGAATCCTTCGATCGCGTTCGTTTGGACATGAAGGATCAGTTTGTCGATTGGTAAGTTTGGTAATCTCCCAAGGTTTCTTGCCGTGTTGTTCAGAATAGATGTCAGCTCAGCCTGAGGTGGCTTTTGTTGGGCGAACTTTGGTTCTTGTGATCTTGATACCACACTCTTGGATAGATCTGGAAGTTTCATGGCCTTTTGGTTGTTGAAAATCGTCATTCGGCTTTGGGGGTTTGAGTGCCGTAATCCAACGCTGTGGTGATGATTCTTGAGCGGTCTACCCCTGCCTGCTGCTTCTGAAGCAAGTCTCTAACTGGCGAAGAAAAGAGATGTGCGATTTGTTCTGCGAACTGCCGTCCGATGATGGTTGTTAGTGCGACCGTGGCCGCCCCAATTGAGAGAACGACCACGTGCCCATCTCTGAAGACGGTTTCTTCGGGATCATTGGATCGACTATGAGGCATGGTGTGTGACTTGATATCGTGGCGGGAAGGATCCCAGCGGGTGGATTTGGGAAATGGAATACCGATGAAGTAATTCCAAACGATAATGCGTCTGGGCATGATCAGTACGTCGACTCGGCCGGGGAGAAGTGATCTAGCGATTGGAATCAGAAAGAGTCTATCTAGTGTTAAAATGACAACGCCACCACCGAATAGTGGCCATCGGTAACCATTGAATGCGCGCAGCCAGCGTTCATAGGGATAAAAGCTCGATATCCACGTACATATCGCCAAAACGCCTAGCATTTTGACCAATCTTAATGGGATCAGCGCCAGTGCTAGCCTGTATGGTGTTAGGATTCCAGGGATCCGGATGAGAATCGTCTGAGAGAACCGTGATGTGAGAACTCGAGGCCATGCTGGCCAACCGCTGGTCAGGCGTTGGAAGCAGAAGAGAGTCACTATCCATATCACGGTTCTCAGTCCGACCAAACAGGCAACCCCGATGGCGATCCTGGGATTTTCTTCGATGAAGGGCACCAAGTACTCATCCGAAAAGAGGAGTAGTCCAGCCCATGCCTTCGTCGCAGCATCCGTCATGAGGCTACAGGAGAAGAGCTACTGGGTTTAGTTTTGAAGGTTGGGCGCGCTCGGATTGTTCTTTCGTTTCCGCTGCCAGATCGCAAAAGCCAGGATAGCGATGCTGGCAGCCAATGCGAATTCAGTCGGTTCAGGTACGGGAGTTATCGTGCTTTGCAGTGTTCCTCCTCTAAGGCTAGTAGCGGTTCTGCCCCAATACAGTGACCATGTATCAGATTGGGCTATTGAGGGGACAAAGGTTCCCGGATCCCACGTTGATTCAAGTGATCCCGACATCGCGTCTCCAATATTGGGTCCTCCGCTAGGTGAAAAGATAAGATTTAGGGCTGGAACACCGTTGTCGAAGAGCTGAATGGAAAAGGAATTTCGTGACCCAGCTGAGATAGATCCATTGTTCGCAATTGGGGAATCAAAAGCACCGGCATCGATCGTTGAGTTGCTCCATGCAAGAGATTCGGTGTTCGGTAGGAGAAAGAGTTGCCGGTGATCAGCGAATGGCTCTGGGCCTCCCACGCTTCCTGTAACCGATAAGGTAACGGAGCTATCTGTGATGGTAAAATCGGTGATCACGATTTGTGCCCAGACCGGAGAGTTTCCGATGCATAGAGCGGTGGCAGCGAGTACGAATGTTGCTAATAGTTTTGGTTTTCTGGTCATATAACGTCGAGCTTATCAGGGGGCTTCGTTTTGAAAACGGCCACCTCTTGCTGCTTGACGGTCGCCTTGATGATGATTTTACCGCCCTGAATTGATGACTTATGTGTGTTATGTGATCGAAATGATCACTATTGACTATTTGGTGCTCAGAAGAAAGCATCATTAGATGAGTTTCTCAGAGAGAATATTGAATGAACAGAATCAGGTTGTCCCCGAATGGGTTAAGCAACTTAGAAGAGATAAGGGGTTGTCACAGCAGGAACTAGCAGACCGGGCTGGTTTGAATCGTAGTGCGATTTCGAAGATTGAGAACGAGCCGGCTAAGAAGCGTCATGCTGATACTGTTAAAAGATTGCACGATGCGCTTGATATTCCGCTTCCCGGTAAGAAACAGGTTGAGGCTTTTGGTCCTCCACTTGTGGGACGTTGGATAAGCTATCACTGGACACGGAAGAAAGATCCTAAAACTTTGGTTCTGATGAAGTCAGAATGGGAGATAGAACCTTCAGGGGCGTGTGTTATGATGGAGGAACCTGGTCTCCGCTACACAGGGGTAATCGAATTTGAGAGCGAACAGAGGTTGATCGCTTCTTTGAAATCGGAAAGCGCGAGTTTCAGCGAGAGACTTTTCTGTCGTTTTCCGTGTCCTCTGAGCACTGAACAGACAGAACTCAAAGGAGCTTGGTTTGGGATGGATTATCGTTGGCAGACCTTGGCTACACCCGTGGTGCTGGTTCGCAAACTGATTGGGCCAACACGAGCCAGGCAATTGCTTGAAGAAATCGATGATTTTGTAGCGAGGCCTTCGGCAGCTACAGGAGTCACGGTTAGGCCTAAATGGTCAAAGGATCTAATTGAGGAAACAATTGGCGGCTGCCAGGAGGGAGATACGATCGATATGCTCTCTGTTTACTTCCCAGAAATTCTGGGGCTGAGGGAGAGCATCAAGGAGCTTGCAAAGATTAAGTTAGAGGAACCTAGAAATCGAATTAGGATAAGAATCCTGTTATTGGATTATCGGGCGAAAGAATTAATCGCAGCCCGATTTAAGTACCGGAAATCCGAACACTTTGATGGAGGGAAGGAGATTAAGAGGCAAGGGGATCAGTTGATTGAACTCACTCATGATGACGAGTTCTCGGCGGTGGTAGATCTCAAGGTGAAGTATTTTCGCTCCTGGCTCCCGGCCCACTATTTTCAAATTGGGCAAACGAGTTTCTTTGGGCTCCTCACCGCTAGTCGTTCTGCAATACTCGGATCGCAATACATTATTGAAGGTCCTGATTCTGCAATGTGGGAACAGTTAAACGATGACTTTGAGGTGATTTGGAAAGATGCTGAACCAGCGGTATCAGGTTAGCAAAGTTTTAGGCTGGCTTTCGGGTCGGTCCAACTGCTTTTGGGAAGCTTTCCATTTTTGGTATTCAGTAAATCGCCTAGAATCAAGTTGTCTTTGACTAATGGGGCCAAACAAAGTTGGCATCTGGTATCGGTGATTTCTCATGAGGCTACGCATTGCTTGATCTTCGGTTTTGCCGATAGCCCACCAATGGCGGCCGTAGCCGAATGCGATATATTCACCTTCGTGACCATCCTTTAGGAGATCTGGAAGTAGGTCGAAGAACGCCCTGGTAAATGGGTTTACCGGGCAGTCCTCATCGCATTCAGCGATGAAACTACCTGGAATTTCTGCAAGAATGTCACAGGTATGAAACGTTCGTTCGTATTCTTGGATATCAGGCCAGCCTGAGTTGAATGCGAAGTCCCTAATAAGGGATTGGACCTCGGGTGCCTCGAGAGCCTGATCGACGTTTCGCTTTTCTGTCAATTTTGTCCCCATCTGCTTAATCGAAAAAAGGTGCTTTATAGCACCATTGCGTGGAGGTTGGCAACCCCGTCGACACACCTTCAAGATAATCTCATTTGAATGACGCGCAACCACCGATCATGCTCCAAGACCTCCCTTTCCTATTGCCCCCTGTTTGGATGGACTACTCCCCTACCCTACTAGTTTGGAAAAAATCATGTTTGTCGTAGAAGGCACGTTGCACGACGATTGGTGCTATGCCTGCGACTAGGACTAGTGTCCGGAGTCGATGGTCTTGGGCAGCGAAAAATTGTTCGAGTTCATGAGAGGCCATGAGTGGAACGCGTTCACTGCGCCAGGAAGTAGCATCGGAGCCTCTGCTGAACTCTTCGAATGTGGGATTGGAGAATTGAGGCGTAACAACAGTTGTATTGCCGAGTTTCTTTTCAATCCATTCCAGGGTTGAGTTGTCTGAGCAAGCGAAGCACTGGATGAGGCCTGCCTGCGCCAGGAATGAATCGGCTCTAGAGTCGTAGATAGCCCGGAGTTGCACGAGGTCCTGTAAGATCATGTCTAGCCTAACGGAAAGACTTGATATCTGGCCGATGGCTTTTTCGATCGAAATCATGCGGTCGAAGGCAGCAAACTCGTCCAGGACCATGCGAATCGGATACTTGGGTTTAGCGGTTTCTCGTTCGAGTGACCCAAGACCGAGTTGAATGAGCATTCGAAAGAGTCGACTACACGTAGATAGACGCATCGCCGGTATCGCGATGTAGATGCTTTTCTCGGTCGACTTGAGATTGCTGATGTCGAGAGGTTTCGACATTGAGTTGTGGCGTAGGGTGAGCTGAATCTCGGGATACCCAAGAAATTCCAAGTGTCGACGCCCTGATGAGTAGATCGATCCCCTCTCATCTTCAGGAATATTTTCGATCGCCAAGGCGGTAGCGATCACAGCTCCTCCAAGAGCCTTGTTCTGAGTCAGTTCCTTCTTGAGGTTTGGATTGTAGCCGAATGCGAGTTCGTAAACTGTGACGAGATCACGGCAGTCTTCGTAACCTGGCCAGGTTGCGACGTGTAGAATCAAGAGCCGGCCAATCCACGATCGAGCCTTCTCATTCCAATGGCTATCTCCAGATTCCTGGTCGGGCACAAGTGCGTCGGCTATCAAATCCGCGTCCTCGATGAGAGTTGGGGAATCAGGGGCTAGCAAATCTAAGGGATTGAATGAGGCACGGTATTCCTTGAACTCAGCCAGATCGAAATAGGGAGCCAAGGCGTAGCAATCTTGACCAAGCTTATTGGCTCGAAATGGAATTGATTCCCGAAGAATGTCGTCCTTGGCCGATGTGAAGATCATTGATCCTGGATAGGTCAGAGCTGACGGGATTACGAAGGATCTACCCTTTCCAGAACGAGTCCCTGCAATCGTCAGACTCGGGCGTTCGTTGACGTAGCCGATGGGAGTTCCGCCTTTTGTCCAGCGATGCAGTCGTCCGTCCGGAGCTCGCTCTTGGATTATGTCAGCATTGACGACTCCGAGGAAGTGGGCTCCGGGTCGGTAGGCAAACGATGGAGTTGAAGCAAGGCTCTCAGCCGAGAGGAATCGAGCGTTAGGTGCCGTTCCTGAGAGTGCCGGACCGACGCCTCGAGGAAAGTCACTCAGCATGTGGTCATCCATAGGACCGAAGCTAATCTCAGGTGTGGCTATTGTGAAGTCACAGACGTCACGTTTCTCTTCCTATTGCCCACGGCGGAGTCAGTGTCGAGAGGCAGAATGAAGTCACCTAAGTCGATTCTGTGGAAGCGTGGCTGAAAGGTCTTGCGAACGCGCAGTGGTTGAATCTAGTCTTAGTCATAGAGTAGCAAGATGTGTTTTTGTTAACAAAAACTATCTTGCCAAGGGGGCCGAGCCCCCGTTGGATCCCCCGTGATCCGGTTCAGAAACGGTTCAATCATGACGCGAATCGGCGTCACAGATCAGAAGAAGCATGGCAAGGCCAAGGAAAGACGCGGACTCAAAATCTCGTCCGGTGATGGGGTTTCGTCCGCAGAATATTGCGGAGGAAACAGCAATCATGGAGCGCGTGAAAGAGTCTGGACTATCCCGGAGTGACTACCTCCGTCAGATGGCTCTCTCCGGTCAGGTCCAAGTTTCGAAGACGGTTTCCAAAGGAGTTGTGCCGTTTGAAATCGTGAAGGAGCTCAATGACATTGGGGTGAATCTGAACCAGGCAGTGAAGAAGCTTCACACGACTGGAAACATGCCGAATCAGCTCCCTGCCCTACTCGATAGTATCGAGGCCGCTGTGACGAAAGTGATGGAAGGCCAGCTAGCCGATCATGGTTCCTAGAATTGCCAGCAATGGTCGAAGCTTCAAGGGAGCTGGGCTTTACTATCTCCACGACAAGAACGCTTCCACTCGAGAGCGCGTAGCATGGACCTATACCCAGCGGATGGTGACCGATGATCCGGATAAGGCGATCAAAGTCATGGCGTATACGGCGATGCATCAGGCCGAGCTCAAGCGCCATGCAGGTGTTGCAGAGACCGGCCGGAAGCTGCAGAAGCCTGTCTTTACCTTCTCGGTTGCGTGGCATCCGGACCAGAATCCAGACAAACAGCACATGCTTGAGACAGCTCAGGCGGCGATCAAGCATCTCGGGTTGGAAGAGCATGAAGTGCTTTTTGTCGCCCATCGCGATGAGCCTCATAAGCACGTACACGCGATCGTAAACCGGGTTCATCCGGTGACGGGAAAAGCAGCCGTTCTCAGCAAGAGTAAGGAGAAGCTGCAAGATTGGGCATACGCCTACGAGGAGGAGCATGGGAGAATCTACTGCCCAGAGCGGGTTGAGAACGTCAAGAAGCGTGAGAAGTGGCGGCAAGAACGTGCAAAGGGCAACAGGAAAGCGAAGTCTCCGAGGTTTCGGGATTCCGTCATTCTGGACGCATGGAAACGCTCAGATAGCGGAAAGAGTTTTGCTGAGGCATTGAACGACAAGGGCTATCGATTGGCGATGGGTTACAAGCGTCTAGTCGTAGTCGATTCCTATGGCAAGGCTCACAATCCAGTTCGAATGCTTGATGGGGTTAAAGCCAAGGACTTCAAGGCCCGGGTTTCTGACTTAAACTTTGAGGAGCTATCGACAGCAGATGAGGTGCAGAGATCGTTTAAGGCTCAGCAGCGTGAGGAGTACGAGAGAACCAGGGACAACCTTATGAATCTGACGCAAAAGCTCAACGACTTACAGGATCGTCACATCGCTGAAAGAGAGGCAGTGCGTGAAAAGTTCTCTCGGCAACGGGCGGATATGAAACGGGATCTCGAGACTTTCCATCGGGTTGATGCACTTGGTGATGAGATCGCTAGACTGAAGGCCGAGGGATTCAAGGATGTTTCGTTACTGAGCTGGTTGACTGGGAGAGACGCGCGAGAAGCTCGTGAGAGGGAACATCGAATTGGAGAGCTGGAAAAGCAGTTCGAGAACGCTCAGGGGCGCATTCAGGAGCAGCTTGACGGTATCGACCGGCGTCGAGATACCGCGGAGAAGGCCCTAGCAAGCCGCCACGAGAAGGAGTTGTTGAAAGTCCGACCTCCAATTGCAAGTCAATCCCCTTCCCTATCAGCCAAATTTGGCTCACAGCAGCAATCTGGCGATTCCAGGCATCAGGGTGAGCCTAAGCCATACAAACGTGATCTGGGGGCAATCTCGCGCGAATTGGAGCGTTCTACGGACAGCAGTAGAAAGAATCGGGGGCGTGGCAATAATCGCGACGCCGGGCTTGGTCGTTAGAAACATCTTGGGAAAGCGCATTGAAGGTATCCGAATTCGTTTGGGTGAGACTGGTTGACGTCATGCCTGCATGGTGGTATCATTGCAAGCATACATGGCGTCAAACAATCATGTAGGTAACGATATGAAGACGATCGCAGTCATTTCGCAAAAAGGTGGTGCCGGCAAGACTACGTTGGCCCTACACCTTGCTGTCGCAGCAATGTTCGACAACAAGACGAGCGTGATTGCGGATCTCGACGAGCAAGCATCGGCTACGATGTGGCACAAAGCGCGATCGAACCCTCTTCCCCATGTGCAACCGACTCATTCTGCAGCATTGGCAACATTTCTACCGGAAGCTGAACGGCAAGGTGTAGATCTAGTTGTGCTCGATACTGCCCCACAGTCCGATAAACCCGCTATCAACGCTGCCGAGGTTGCGGACCTCATCCTGGTGCCCTGTAAGCCGTCGGTGATGGACCTAAGAGCAGTTCAGAACACAATCCGGCTAACCAAGCTAGCCAATCTGAAGACTCACACTCGGGTATTTGCCGTTTTGACTCAGGTTGAGCCTTTTGGAAAACTACATGAGGAGGCTAGAGAAACTCTCCAGAGTCTCGAACTTGAAGTGCTTCCATATGGTCTAGGGCGGCGAGTGGCCTATCATCATGGACTTATCGATGGACGAACGGCACTTGAGTATGAGCCTGATGGAAAAGCAGCGATTGAATCTAAACTTCTTTACCAAGAAGTTTGGAAAATTGTTGATATGACGGCATCACGTCATGATGGTGTGACGTCAATAAATCATGATAGTATCAATCCGGTAACTAACTCGTAGGAGAGACCATGGGAAATAATAAAAGACCATCACTTGATATCGGTTCACTTGGCAATGCCGCTGGCCCAACAGCAAATCCTGTGGATAAGCTGGTAATGGCTCAGAGTGGAAGAGCTAGCGCGCGAGTAGGAAAAAGGGCGATTCAGGGGTACTTCCCCCCAGAATATCGAACTCGAATCAAGATGCTCTCCGCAAAACTTGATAAATCGATCGAAGCTTTGCTGGAGGAAGCAATGGATGATTTATTCGCCAAGCACGGTGTCTAACATTATCTCAATAAATGCTTGCATGCCGTCTTGACGTCACGAACGCACGACGTCAAGACGGGGGTTGTAGCCGATAGAATAATAGTGCTATCATTGTCGAATTCAGTTGATCAGACCAAGAGGGAAGGGAAATGCCGAAACGTTCTCGAAGATCACCCGATCCTAGCCCAGTAGATCCAAGTGAGCTCGAATGTCTACCGGTGGTGCAGCAATTCTCACTATTCAGCAAATTTCTAGGGAACTCCGAGGATCTTTCAAACACAATTGAGCTCTGGGATGCTATTCCGAAATACTCGGTGACATCCCGCAGGCAGAATCAAGCCCGGGATGAAAAAGGAAGACTAGCGGTATTTTCATACTCGTTTCGCTATGCCAAGCGTGAGTGCAGGATTCAAGTTCAGCCCGCAAGTATCAAAATGGAGGATGGGACATTTGTAGACTTTTATCCTAGCGCCGATGAGGAGCTGATAGAAGAGGTTCTGCGAAAGATTTTTGCCGATCAGCAGTTTGGCCGTCATGACGCGGGTGAGACGGAGAGTTGGGTAAAATTCTCCCTGCAGATGATCCGAAAGGAGCTCAAGAAACGAGGCAAAACACGGAGCATTCCCGAGATTAAGCGATCCATTGAAATCTTGGCCAAGACTCACCTCAGCTTCTACGTAGACGGCGATGACGAGCCGATCTACATGAACCCAATCCTCACTGACGTTACCCGCGTAACTCGAGCGAAGTTTCTTCAGGATCCATCAGCGATGTGGTGGGCCAAGTTACCTGCACTCATTTCCAAGAGTGTGAATGAGCTAACATTTCGCCAATTCAACTATGGAAAGCTGATGACTATGCGGAGTCAACTTGCTCGCTGGTTGCACAAGCGACTCTCGCATAACTACACCGGAGCAAGTTTTGTGAACCCCTACCGAATTAATTTCACGACTATCCAGGAGGCCAGTGGACTACTCGCTTATACGCGGACTCAAGAGAATGTTAAGGCCTTAGAGTCCGCATTGAATGAACTGAAAAAGAATAACGTTTTGCTATCGTGGGAGAAAGAGGTAAGGCGTGGAAAACTCAACAGAATACAAGAGATCCAGTACACGCTAATACCGGATATGGATTTTGTGAGTGAAATGAAGGCTGCTAATGCACGCTTTCGAAACAACCGCGAACTCGTGAATGCTCCTACATGATTGCATGACGTCATGACGGCTAGCCTACAGAACGCCAAGGTGGTAGGTAGACGCTGCAACTGCTGGCCAATGTGGTAGGCAGACGCTGCAACTACCATCAAAATCCAGTAGGTAGACACTGCAACTGGTGGTAGGTAGACGCTGCAACGCACTATTTGGCAGTGATATCCACACACATATCCACATACTCAAAGCAGCTGGTGATAGGTAGACGCTGCAACCAGGCTCCAAACTGGTAGGCCGAGCCTGCAACTGTAGTAGGCAGACGCTGCAACTACACCTCTCAAGTGGTAGGTAGACGCTGCAACTTAGGCCAATGTGGTAGGCAGACGCTGCAACTGCTGGCCCACAAACCCCCGTCATTACTAGGCCCAATCCAGTTTTGGACCTTCCTAACCTTTTCTTTAACTTAACCTTTAATAACCGACCGCACCACCACCAGAAGACATTGGAAGCTACGCTCGTTTTCGCCTCAAAACTGACAACAAGTGATCGCCTTCGGCTCACATAAAGGGTTTTTAACCTAAAGTGACGCCCTTCGGGCCGCAAATAACAACCGAACCTCCGGAAAGGGGCAATAGGAAAGAAAGTGCTGGCCAACCCTGGGTCCTTTGCCGTCCCCGAGCGAGCACCTTGAAAGAAGCTTGAATACTTCGTATCATCCTGCTTTGATGCGTTTGAGCGACTGGCTGCTCCTCGA
The DNA here is from genome assembly GCA_964342405.1 of uncultured Verrucomicrobiota bacterium. Lineage (GTDB taxonomy): Bacteria > Verrucomicrobiota > Verrucomicrobiia > Limisphaerales > AAA164-E04 > UBA2970. Next base: position 20,542 of record CAYFGX010000077.1, read on the forward strand.
TCAAAGGAACTTGTTTCATTCGGGGTATCGGGAACCACCGGACGGTTTCTTCATTGTCTACTTAGTTTCTTAGCCATCATGCTTAGAGGAGATCCGGCATGCCAACCCGAACTGAAGAACTCGAACTCTTCAAGACCCGTATCAATCTCACCGAATACGCGGCTAGTCAGGGCTATGTCATACGTCGAAAGAAGAGCTATGGCTCCTCTGTTGTCATGACCGCTGGCTCTGACATCGTGGTTATTGGAAAGAACGCTGCGAATGGGCATTGGATCTACTGGCAAGTTGATGCAGGCAAGGGGAGTCCCGCCGAAGATTCTGGCTCCATTATTGACTTTGTTCAGCATCGGACAGGTGGATCTTTGGGACAGGTTCGTAAAGAACTCCGGCCCTGGATATCGGGGAGTCATCTCACTCGACGTCCAGCTCGCGCGAGCTATGTGGTAGATCTCAAACCCATCACAAAGGATCTCATGCGGGTTCAAGCAGACGTTGAGGCAGCGCTTCCCGTTAAGTCGCATCCTTTTCTCGAACAACATCGTTCGATTCCAGCAGCAGTCATTGCCGAAGAACGATTTGAAGGCCGTATCCGCTGTGACAACCGAGGGAACGCCGTGTTCCCTCATCTCAATCGAGACGGAATCTGCGGGGCCGAGATCAAGAATGTCGATTTCACATCGTTCTCGAGCGGTGGCGAGAAAGGACTTTGGGCGAGTAGGGTAGGGGAGAGCGATACAACCCTCGTGATCGCTGAGACGGCAATTGATGCTCTATCCTATCACGCTATTCACCGTCCTGAAGATACTCGCTATGTCAGTACCGGAGGAGCTCTGAATGCCGTGCAACCCGGTCTGATTCAATCAGCTATCCAAAAAATGCCTGAGAAGGCCCGAATTATTGTAGCCGTTGACCAGGATTCCGGAGGAAAGAAACTATTCGACCGTATAAAGGCTCTTTTCGACGATCTGGGACGCGCTGAGTGTGTTCTGATCGACGGGAGGCCTCCGGGTAGCGGAAAAGACTGGAATGACGTTCTACGGGCTTCTAAGTCCAAAAAAGCATTCCCTGCAAATACTCCTCAGGAGCCGAGTGCCTAGAATGCTGTTTCTCTACTGGTCGGAAGAAGGCTTGGATGAGCGGCCGTAGAAAGCCAATTCTGGGTCAACCGCTCATCCTCCTTCTTTCTCCTTGGCGAAAAAGTGAAGGTGTTCATTTGGAGTATACGGTTCGAATCCTCGGATCTTTCAAAAAATGAAGATTTTTCTCCTGCTGGGGTGGTAGGTAGATGCTGTAACTCCGCAGGTGCCACATTGACACTGGCATAAGAATCGTGTTCCTGAACTCTTGGATCAGATCGAGGAGGTAAGCATGCACTATCCAGATCTTGAGGAGATCAAGACTGCGGCGAGAGATTGCCGACGCAGGAGACAAAGGGAAATAGCTCTGGTGTTTTTTGCCGCCGTCTTCCTGCTGGGGCAGATCGCGGGTGCGCTGTTGTAGTCCTTGCTAAGGAGCGTGGCTCCTCGCGCCTGCAAGGGGTTTCCCCAACCTTCCGCGTTCCACTTGTGCAGGCAGGGAGATACCCCTTTCCCTTGCAGTTGCTACCCTCATTCTTCGCCAGAAGGGCAGGGTTCCATCAGGAACCCAGTTTCAAGAGGTAAAAGGAAGAAAGAGCGGTCAGTATTCACAGGCCAGCATCACGGTCATGACCCGGGTTGTCTTGGCTGGATCAGCAGGATTCTCGCTATGGTGTTCGAGTTCTTTGTCGTAGTAGTCGATCTTGAAGAAGATCTTTTCGTCATTGTGGACAATGGTTCCAAAATCGTGCTCTCCGTAGGGATCGTTGGCTTTCGTGAAGGCGTTGAAACACCTGATCTTCTGAAAGATTTCCGCTTGTTCAACAGGCGAAAGCTCCTGAACACCGCTAGTCATGACAATTTGGCCGCCTTGACCGGTGAACCGAAAGGTGTCGTTCTGATCACGAATTCTGGCTTTCTCGTCATCTTCGTCTGGATGGGGCAATCATGTTCTCCTTGGACATCGTAATGTCTAAGGATCCTAAACTGATTCGTTTTCTCGATAAACCCGGGGAGATCTCTACTGCCAGACGCTAGAGATCTTCAAATTCCTTCAAGATAGATTTGTACTGCTTCCGATCGGGGAAAAGTTCAGAGACATCAACCTCAAACACACGGGCCAAGTGGAGGAGCTCGAAGTCAGCAACCCACCGGATCTGCGATTCAATCTTCGCCAAGCTCTCGCGACTGAGTTCCCAGCCCAGTCGTTGGCAACGAGCTGCCAACATCGCCTGGGTGATTCCCAAGTTGGAGCGCAGTCGGCGAACAGTCGGGCCGACGAAGTTACGAGGCTTATCCATGTTCCGAATTCGGAACTTGACCTTACGAGGAATTAAATCTGTAGTTGTTCGGAAAACCGAACAGAAAGAGGTTCAGGTTTTCCGTGATATTTGCAGTCTGAAGGACTTCCTGCTTTAGCTCCTATGAAACCAAAACATGTTTTGACGACGCTCGGAGTTATTCTGCAAATGATGGTCGATGTCTCGGCCGGCGAAAATATTGGGGTAGGGGAGGGGAGTAGGAGAGGAGTCACCGAACCGAGCATCGAATCTTTCGTAGAAGGAGACAAAGGAGAGACGCTCTATAGCCGAGCAGCTCAAGTGTCGGCTGCCGAGAGCGTTGTGGCGATCGCGATCTATGTCAGTGAGGGAGGCCGTGACAAAGCCATCCATCACGCGAGTAGAATTGTTGGTGCTTTAGTCAAGGTCGATGTCCCATGCCGTATCATTGTCCAAACTCACAGTGGGGAAGGAGTAGGATTCTCGTTCTATGCAAAAGGATTTGGTGTCTTCGATGATATGTTGGGAGAGAAGGGGGTATTCGGTCCGAGAAATGCGATTCGAATCTTGCCCAAGGTGGTTGCCCAGCATCGGGCTCAAGTTGCTGAGTAATGCCTAGTGGCTCAGAGAGAGGGAAGGAAGTTCCAGAGATTTGAGTTCTTCCTCTATGTCTAGGTCGTAGCATTCGCCGGCTACCGCTTGCTGTTTTTCGTGAGCAACGTCTGCGCGAACCGAAGAAGCCAATTTAGAGTCCGGAGCCAATGCCAAAAGATCTTCTTTTAATCTGAGGCATGCTTCCGATAGTCGCTCAGCTTTATGAGAGCCTTGGTCGAGAGCGTCGAGTTCTCGCTGAAGCTCCTCGGCCTCGCGTTTCCTTCTGGAGAGCTCCTCTTGAAGATCGTCTGCAGTAGCATCACAGTCTTCTCCTTTCTGATAAGAAGTCGCCGCGTCACTGCGATCGGCTTGAAGCTGGAGGGCTAGTAGTGCAGCGATTTCGGTTAAATCCAGAGGCTCGAGATTCTCGGTGTGCCCGGATTGACGGAGGAGAGCGATCGCCTGAGATCTTTCGTGTTCTTGCAAGCCATCGGCCAAGATATCCTCGAGGGCGTCGGCTCGTTCAAAGAGTTCCAAGGCACGATCACGATACACTTGGGCCTCTAAGCGTAAGAACTCGATCTGTGCTTCGATGGCTTCAATGAGTTCATTGATTTGATCCAAGTAACGAGACAGCTGACACAGAAGTTGTTGATCCCATTTGGCAGTAGAGGAATTTTTTTTATGTTCTTGGGAATTAGCCTTCTTGGCCTCAGCGACCGCGTTGAGCCGCAATGCTGATTCTGTGATATTTCCCATGAGAAGTTGGATGCTGAACTGATCCACTTCAATCTTCTCAAGCCTCCAGCGATCAAACTCTTTTCCTATTGCCCCTACGGAAGTCGGTTCGGAAAGAAGGGCAGGCTCGTTTTTAGATGTGAATGTTTCCAACGTCGGACCTCCGAGTTCTTGTAACCGAAGTTTATTCTATCAGAGCGACGTTAAGAAAAAGTGAATGGAGTTGCCGTCTGTGAGTCAGGGTTTCCGCTGCCTGGATCAACTCGGCCAAATCTTCTACGGGATGGGCTTTCCATCGTTCAAAGGCTCTCGTGCACTCCACCCGTGGATCAAGTGAAGGCCACTTCCTGAAAGGGTTCGCCTTGTTTTCGTGGACTGATGTGAATGGTTACCTTTTGCTCAAGTGCAGCCAGTAGACCCAGGAGCTTATCAGTCGAAAAACGGCTGAAATGACCGTTGAACAAGTGAGATACCTCTGCTGGTTTCATGTGGAGCATAGCGGCGATGTCCTTTTGTGGCATGTTTTTGGCTTTGAGCAACCGAACCAAATGCACGCCAATGAGACCTCGAGACTCGAGCTCTTTAGCGTCGTCTAGCTCCATGTCAGCAAACACGTTTCCGCTGCTCTGCTGGAATTCAATGTTCGGTTTCTTTGGCATGCTTCGCTAGCTCCTTTGCTTCTTTGTAACGTTGCCTGATCAAATCGACATCCTTCTGAGGGGTCTTGATTCCCGTTGAGGACTTCTTTTGAAAAGCGTGTAACACGTAAATTGTTCTTCCAAGTTGGACGGCTTGCACGCAGCGATAGGCGTCCTTCTGGAACTTTACCGCTATCTCGAGCACACCTGATCCAACGCCTTTGAAGGGCTTGGCGTCTTTGGGAATTTCACCAAACTGAATGAACAGCAATTCATCCCCGATCAGTTTTTTGGCACCGTCTGGGAATGCCGAAATATTCTTTAACGAGTTTCCAAGCCAGATGATTTTACGTGGCTCTGGTATGTCTTCTTCCAATGCATTTAGCCCTTCATTATTAATGATATTAGGAAATTTCCTAATTGTCAAGAAGTAGTCTCCCCTTCGCTGGTCCG
>CAYFGX010000078.1:0-19967 GCA_964342405.1 uncultured Verrucomicrobiota bacterium
TCAGATCAAGGACGCCTGCGCTGATATGGCTCGTGGAATGATGAAAATCACTCCCGCCGTTCCCGCACTCGGGGACAAACAGGTAGAAGCTAAGGTATTCGAGACGCTGTATGAACTCACCAAGAATATCGAGACAATCAAGAAACAAGTAGGAAAGATTGGCAAAGATGACGACACGACATTGCTTTAATTGAGCCCCACTGGGTTACTCGATAAACCGCACTGTCCAACACCTTGCTTGCAAACCTTACAGCTTTCCTGATCCTCGGTTCAGCCTCGACTCTGAGCTTCCTTTTCGCGCTCGCAGAATCGTCCCTGTTCTCGCTTACATCATGGCAAACTCGCCGACTTGCCGAACAGTTTCCATCGCTTAGGCCACACCTTGAGCAACTAAAGAACTCGCCCCAAGATCTGCTGGCGACAATCGTTCTAGGCAACACCGTTGCCAATTCCATTATCGGAGCGTTCAGCATATCGATGGTTCTCCGGTCACACTGGAGCCCCACGCTCACCATTTTCGCCATCGGCTCACTGATCTTAATTGGATGCGAATTGATTCCAAAAACGATTGCTGTTCGACTCCCTGAGAGATGGGCCCTCAGTCTACTTCGGCCTACCCTTTGGATTCAAAAGCTCCTCCGCCCAATCCATCTCATAGCCCAAAGGACAAACGAATCTATATTGAACCGTTTGATTCCCCACTCAATTCAGCCCCAGGGGCGACCAACAGAGGAGGACTATCAAGAACTGGTCAAACTCGGGGCACAAACGGGCACATTGGATGAGGAGGAAAAAGAAATCATCCTTGAGATCATCTCGTTGGATGAAAAGACAGCGACCGATGTGATGACACCTAAAGGGCAAGTCGCAACGATTCCCCAGGGCTTGGACCCTGAAAGCACTCTCAAAGCAGCCAAAGCTCACCGGCACACACGCCTCCTGATTCAACAAGAGGACGGACAACAGATCATTGGCGTTCTCGATGCCCAGTCTCTCATCCTCGATCCACAAGCAGACCTAGAGACGCTCATGGAAGTTCCTACCTTTATTCCTGAAACGATGAATCTTAGGGACCTTTTCAACAGTTTCCAAAAGGACCGAAGGCGCTTGGCCGTTGTCCTGGATGAATACGGGGAAACTGCCGGAATCGTCACGGCAGAGGATATTCTTGAAGAGATTACGGGGCCGGTCTACGACCGCGATAGGGAAGGACAAACAAAGATAGAACGTATCGGTCAGAATCAATGGCGAATAAGCGGCTTGGTAACGATCGAGGATTTCTCCCGAAAATGCCACAATATCGGCCACGTCGAAGAGGTCGATACCATGGGCGGCCTGCTGGCGACTCTCATCGCCCATATTCCAGATTCTGCTCAATCCACAACATTTAGGGGGCTTCGCCTGAGCACGCATCGAGCAAGTCAAAGGCGCATCGAAGAGATCCTCGTCGAGCGAATCCCCAAAACAGGTATCCGAAGCTAAGGCAGGATGGGCATTTTCGCTTCCATGATTCTTATCGCCGTATCCGGGTTTCTTTCGTTTCTTTTTTCAGGTATCGAGGCTGGATTCCTGGCCCTCAATCCGGTTCGTATTAGGCGGCTCGCTCGTTCGGGCAATCGAGCAGCTCAAAGTTTGCAAAATCACCTCGATGACCCAGATTCCTTCCTCTGGACAGTCCTCATAGGGAATACCATCGCAAATCTCACGTTCGTAGCCGTGGTTGTTTATCTTGTACAAATCATCATACAGCTACCGGTTTGGCTCGACGTATTCTTCTATGTCGTCACCTTTTTCGTTTTCTATACCTTTCTTGACCTCTTGCCCAAGATGCTCGTGCGGCGTTTCCCCAATCGCTTGACGATCCTTCTCACCTACCCATTCGGCCTTTTCTTCTCGATCCTCGTTCCCTTTGCAAAGATGATATCCACCATCAAACTGAACACCCCATCAGAACGAATGGCCACCCCAGACTCCCGAGCGCCGTTTCGGAGTCGAGATGAGCTTCGGCGTGCAATGCAAGAATCGGGGGGAGATTTGAGATCGGACGAGCGAAGCCTGATAGAAAGGGTCTTGGAGCTCCAAGACCAAACGGTTTTCTCCTTGATGAATCCGTTTGATCCAGAACTCGCTGTTTCCCCCAAACACTCCCTCAGGGCAGCAATGGATTTGTGCAAACAACGTAATCGATCCCGCATTCTTGTCCGCGAAACTCAACACGACCAGAAGACCACCCAGGGAGTGTTCTACCCCAAAAAAGCACTCTTTTCCGAAGCAGACAGTGAGCAGACATCCGTAGGCCAATTCACCACGCCGGCATTCAAGCTCAAACAGGAAACTCCCTTGGACGAAGCACTCCAACAGATGAAAGCTAGCGGGGCCCGGCTAGCAGTCGTAGTCGATCCGCAAGAACGAGAAATCGGAGTCGTCTCGATCAACGATATCCTCAGAAAAATCTTCACGGACCTAGATCTCTAAGCATCGATGACACCAGACGCCACACTCCTCCTGTTCAAAGTCGTTGCCGTTATCTTCTTAGTGTTCCTAAACGGATTCTTCGTGGCTGCCGAATTCGGTTTGGTAAAGCTCAGAGATTCCCAACTCCGAACACTGGAACGAAAAGGGTCCAAGAAGGCAATCTACGCCCGAAAAGCCTTGGGAAACCTGGACGCATCATTGAGTGCCTGCCAACTTGGCATCACGCTCGCCAGCCTCGCTTTGGGCTGGATAGGTGAACCGATCTTCGGAGATTTGCTCGCCCCTCTCATGGACAGTTTAGGCATCCACAATGAAAGCGCACGTCACAGCATCGCGTTCTTGTTCGGATTCACAACCATCACCTTTCTTCATATCACGGCAGGTGAACAAGCCCCAAAAATGTTGGCAATCAACCGTCCTTTGAGCACCTCTCTCTGGATCGCTCAACCACTGATTCTCTTCCACAAGATATCCTTCCCCTTCATCTGGCTCCTCAATCGAGTATCCACATGGATGCTTGCGCGGATCGGAATCGACTCGAACGGTGAACACGGAATTTCTCACTCCGAAGAAGAACTTCGCCTCATGCTCTCCAGTGCCCATATGTCTCGGGGCGGCACAGTTCTCGGTCGACAGATCATTCTCAACGCGATGGATCTCCGAAATCGACTCGTTCGAGAAGTCATGCGACCCCGTCGAGAAATAGTCTTCCTAGATCTCTCCGAGTCACTCGAATCCAATCTCAAGCTTGCCCATGAGGAAGAATACTCTCGCTACCCAATCTGCAAGGAGGGGGAACTAGATCAAGCGCTTGGAATCGTTCATTTCCGCGATCTGTGTAAGCTCAACACAAACCAACACTCATCTGCAGCTCTCCTTGGCATCAAGAATGACATCATTTACGTACCCGAAACCGCTCGGCTCGAGCGAGTCTTGGAACATTTCTTGAAACAAAAGCTCCATTTCGCGCTGGTCGTAGATGAATACGGAGGCATCGTTGGCATGGTCACACTCGAGAACATCCTTGAGGAGCTTGTGGGACAGATCCAGGACGAGTTCGATGAAGAAGAACCACTCGTCAAAAAACTCAATCAGACTACCTGGGAACTCGATGGCCTGACACCCCTGCATGAACTCAGTGAGATGGTGGGTCGTCCGCTCCAGGAAGAGGGTATCAGTACCACCAGCGGCTGGATCACGGTCCGCCTAGGCGAGTTCCCCAAGATCGGCGACAAGATTCAGCTCGAACAGTTCGAAGTTGAAATACTCGAACTCGACGGCATTCAAGCCTCCAAGCTACGCCTCAGCAAGAGGGAGACTCCAAAGGCCTCAATCTCTAAAGAGCAAGAGTAGAATAACGGAACTTTGCCCCGCCAGCGCTAAGACATTATTTCCTCCAGCGCCTTCAAGCATCGACTATTCTCCTCGGGCTTGCCCACGCTGATCCGAAGCCACTCTGGAAGTTGATAGCCAGCCATCGGGCGCGTGATAATGCCCTTCTCCAATAGCTTCTGGTAAACACCTGCACCATCTCCTACTCGCATCAGAATGAAGTTCGCAAACGACGGAACAAACTCCCAACCATGATCGCGACACGCGGTTTCGTAGCGGTCGAGCTCGGTTCGATTGAGTTTCCGTGATTGGACGACATGATCCTCGTCCCCCAGGGCGGCTACAGCCGCGGCCTGCGCTAGTAGATTGCTATTGAAAGGTTGCCGAATTTTCTCCAACGCCCTCACAAGCTCAGAACTCCCAAAACCATAGCCAATTCGCAAGCCGGCGAGACCATAGATCTTCGAGAAGGTCCGCATCAACATCAGATTCGGCATCTCGCCGGATCGGATCAATGGCAACAAGTCTTGCGGATCATCAAGATACTCAATGTAAGCCTCATCGATGATCAGCAACACATTCGCCGGCACCCGCTCAATCAGCTTCTCCACTGATTTGGCGTTGGCTAGAGTACCGGTCGGGTTGTTTGGATTCGCTAGAAAGACGATCTTAGTTTCTGGCGTGATCGCCCCCGCCATCGCCTCCAAGTCGCTTCCGTAGTCCACAGCCGGAACCGTCACAACACTCCCACCGAAAAGCTTCGCGACAATCGGATAAATCGCGAAACAATACTCCGAGACAACAATGTTGTCTGCTGGGCCCAGAAGGGCGTGAGCCACAAACTCAATCAACTCATTCGAACCATTGCCGAGAATGATTTGATCCTCAGACACTTCAAATTTCTCACTGAGCCGCCGTTTCAAATAGAACGAGTTCCCATCGGGATAAAGATTGCAGGTCGAAATCGCATTCTTCATGGCTGCCTGAGCGGCAGGCGAGGGACCCAAGGGATTCTCATTTGAGGCCAACTTGGCAACGTCGGAGAAAGGTAATCCCATCTCGCGGGCAACCTCCTCAATGGGCCGACCAGGTTGGTAGACTGGAAGATTTTCTAGGTTACTGTTTAGTTTCAACATACAGAATCAATGTAGCGATTTCCGGTCCCTACGCGCCTACGTGATCGATTTTAAGATTTGCTTCACGTTCACATGAGATCGAATCAAATCGCGGATCAGCGAAATCTTCGCTGTGTCATCCGGTCTGGTCTTCACGATCAGATCATGCACTTTGGAGGTCACCTCGTAACTCCCTTCACTGGAAAACAAGACAGGATACGGCAACTCCCTAATTAGCTCTAGCACGCGAGCCTGCGGCTTCAAATCATCTGTCAGAATAATTCCAGAAAGCTTGATGGGTTCACGTCCAACCGTATGAGTTGCCACAGCTCGAATTAAGTCTTCGCGATCACCAGGGGTTATCAAAAGAGTACCGGAGCGAAAGTATTTCGACGCATGGGTCGCACTCATGGCTCCCACAACGACGTCATCCACAATGTTGTGAATAGCCTTCAATCCATTCAGAGAATCAGCTTTGAGTTCTTCCCGAATCAAATCCATCGTCGGACTCGACAGCAGACGCACATGAGGAATCACTCCCAATAGTTCTAAGCCTCTTCGGTGAAGACCTTTCCGGGCAAACTCGGTAACCTGATCCACCTTGCTCGGCATCACCTTGTTTAGCACCACACCGACAATCTCAACATCTTCCTTCTCGAAAAGTGCTTGATTCAAAGCGATCTCGTCAATGGGGCGACCAATCCCTCCACGCGTCACAATCACAACTTTGGCGCCTACCAGTTTCGCCACACGGGCATTGGATAAATCAAAAACAGAGCCCACCCCGGCATGTCCTGTGCCTTCGCACAACACGAGATCCTTCTCCCAAGCCACGCGATCAAATGCATTCTGAATTCGACTGACCAAGGCATCGTAGTTTGATGCCCGCAGGTATTGCCGAGTGAAGTCACTCTCCACAGCAATCGGGCTCATCTCATCCAGCGGGCAATTCAGACCATAGACACGATCCATAAGGACGGTATCCTCATCAATCTTCTGTCTCTGTATATCCACGAATCTTTGCCCAATCGGCTTAATAAAACCAACCCTTGGAAAGGCTTCTTGGATAGCAGCAAGCAGTCCCAAAGACGTCGTTGTTTTCCCATCGTTCTGCCTCGTGGCAGCGATAAACAAACGTGGGGTCGTCGAATTCTTTAGTTTTGTTCCCATGCCTATTTCCCTCTTGCTACGAACGCTTGCTTGCCCCTACCGATCTCCGGGCAGACTCTCTCCAGCCCCCGGAAAGAGATTACAATACTCGATCGACTGCATGCCAACGATCGCAGCAACACCCAAAATATCATGCGCATTCGAGCCGCGAGAAACATCTGCAGCAGGGCGATCCAGGCCCAACAGTATTTGACCATACGCGTTGGCCCGAGCGGCATACTGAACCATCTTACTCGCTATATTTCCTGAATTTAAGTCCGGAAAGATCAGCACGTTAGCCCTCCCCGCAACATCGCTATCAGGGAGCTTTCGACTCGCGATATCCGGAATGAGAGCTGTATCCACCTGGATCTCACCTTCAAAATCAGCTTGTAATCCGATCGTAATCGCACGCTCTCGAGCTAAGGCAGTCGCCGCCTGAATCCGAGCCACGTCGCTTTGTGTCGCACTTCCTTTTGTGGAGTACGAGAGCATAGCAACCCGCGGACGGCTTCCATGGAGGTGGTGAGCCAAGTGAGCTGTGGACACGGCAATATCGGCGAGCTGCTCGACGGTAGGGTGAGGAATCACGCCACAATCTCCCATAAACAGTACGCCGTCCTCTCCGAACCGCGTGTCATCTAACTCCAAGATCATACAGCTGGAAGCTGTCGTCTGTTGAGGAGCCACGTTGATAATTTGAAACAAGGGCCGCAACACGGAACCGGAAAAGTCGCTCGTTCCAGAAACAAGGCCATCGACTTGATGCATCGCCACCATCATGGCCCCAAAGTAGTTCGGCTGGGTCATGATCGACTTCGCATCGTTGACACTGACTCCCTTCTCCTCTCGAAGCCGTTTAAACCGATCGCAGAAATTATCGAGATCACCACTATCCGCCGGATTAATGATACGAATTCCCTGGAGACTAACCCCCAATTCCTGTGCAATCCGTTTAATCTCAGTCCGATCCCCTAGTACAATAGGCGCACCCAAACGAAGCGAGTAGTATTGGCGCGCAGCTTGCAAAACCCGCGGCTCCTCACCCTCCGGAAAAACCAGCCGCTTGGGATGCCGCTGCAGTTTCTCAATGATGCTTCCGATGAATCGCATGGCACGTTACTAGCCCAGGCGAACACAATTCGCAACTGGAACTATCGGATCGCTTGAACTGAAGGCTGAGAATCCGAAATCCGGCGGTAGATTGCATCGATCCTTTTCACCATCGTCTCTACCGTGAATTCATCTTCAACAAATCGACGTCCGCGCCTCCCCATGGCAGATCTCAGAGACGCATCGGCAGCAAGTCGATTGAGCCGTTCAACCAAATCGTTAACCGCACCGATTTTGATAAGAAATCCGGTTTCTCCGTCGAGGCAAACCTCACGGGCACCGTCTGAATCCATCGCCACAATCGGTTTTCCAGCTGCCAGGGCTTGCGGCAAGACTCGGGGAAGTCCCTCACGCCGAGAAAGGTGCACGACGACATCCATGATTCCGATCAGCGAAGCCACTTCCTCCGGTCTCACCAAGCCCGTAAAGACAACTCTGTCCTCGATACCTAGTTCGCGTGCCAAGCGCTCGAATCGATTCCTCCACTCGCCACCTCCAACAAGCAGTAGTTTCGCACGAGGATTCTCGCGAAGGACTGCAGGAGCAGCGGCAAAGAGATCATCATGCCCTTTTAGCTCGAAAAGCCGACCAATCTTGCCGATGACAAAGTCGTCCGGCGAGAGCCCCCAACGAGCGCGAACGGTTGGATCATTCTTCGCCTCCAAAAAAGCACTCATTTCAAACCCGCTAAAGACCTTCTCGTAGCATTCAGGAGATCCAATCCCGGCCGATTGATACTGAAGGCACATCGCTTCCGCCACGCCAATGAATCGATCTGTGAAGGCACCAGCAGTCTTTTCTGCCATGCGAAAGCTTAGATTGGCAATGGCCCCTTGAAAGGGCCCAAAAGAAGGGCCGTGAATGGTATGAATGATGTGCGGAACGCCTACGATACGGGCCGCCAGGCGTCCGAGTAGCCCAGCCTTCCCGCTGTGAGTATGAACGATATCAGGCCTTGTCTCCTCAAAATGGCGGCGTAGTTTCGCCAGGGCTGTGAGATCTTTTAGAGGAGAGATAGGCCTCACCAACTCTGGGACAATTTTTAGGAATCCAGGTCGTTTTTCAACGAGATGCTGGATCGATCCCTCAGGTTGGTCCAAAGGAGTTGGGCCACTAATGAGCTCAACTTCGTAATCCGGATAGTCGAGTAGACCAAGAACTGAGGAAACCGTGTTCTCCTGCGCCCCGCCGACAATCAAACGGGTAATCACATGAGTCACTCGCATACCCTGACCCCGATCGCCTATCGCCTATTGTCCCTTCAATCTTTCGAGATCTGTAGAGATGGATCTGTACTCATCCGTTCCCTTCGGAGCAAGCTCTAGGTAACGCTCGAAATGCTTGATCGCAGAATTTGTATCACCGTCAGCTTCCGCGATCTTGCCTAGGCCAAAGTAAACTGAAAACTGCGTCGGAACCTTTTCTGCTACCGTCTCGTAGTCTTGCTTAGCATTCACAAAATCCCCGATGCGGAAATAGGCTATGGCACGATTGAGCCGGGCGAAAACGTTCGAGGCATCGATGGTCAACGATCGGGAAAGGGGAGCGATGGCCTTCTGGTATTCCTTTAAACGTAGGTGGGCCATGGCTTTGTTCTGGAGGAGCTGCGGGTCATCTGGACTAAATTCCAAGTGTCGGTCAAAAAGTTCAAGAGCCTCAGTAAATCTTCCCGTGTAGAGATAGACCTGAGAGAGGGTTTCGAATAGACTGCTATTCTTTGGGTCATCCTCCAACGCCAGCTTCAGAAGCCCTTCAGCCCGCTCGAACGAAGCAGTTTTTGCTTCCTCGTCACCAGCAGCCCCTGCCTGATTCCCCACGGCGTAGTGGCCCAAAGCTTCGAGTCGGACCAACTCAGAACGGCTCTTTGTGTCCAAATCCGAATGCTTTGCCTTGATATCAGCCACACCTCCAAGAACCAAGTCAGCAAATCCAGCCAACAAATAACTGTTTACCAATGCGAGCTTAGGTTGAACATTCTCGGGATCCAAAGCAGCCGCGCGATCATAATTCATCATCGACTGTCGTTGATTTCCACCGCGAGCAAATTCAGCAGCTAGGAGTAGCCTAAAGCTAGCCTCGTCAATCGGGCCGTTGGCGGAAAGTAACTGCTCGTACGTTCCGTAGTTCTGCTGCACCTGTTTCGTTTCACTATCGGTCAATCCGACTGTAGTGCCCCCACCATTTTTCTGAAGAACCTCGTTCTGACGCAGATTCACCCGCACACATGTGTTTTGAGGATTCCAGCTCAGGGCTTGATCGAAAGCAGCCTTCGCTTGTTCCAATCGACCCTGCGATTGAAGACTAACACCCCAAACATTTAGCTCCCGAGATGCCCAAGCGCCCAGAGCAAGACTCCCATTATCCCGATTCTCAACACCAGTTGCCAAACCGCTTAGCCGAGTAGACAGCTCGTTCCAGAATGACTGATTGGCCTCAATTTCTCCCTCACTCATTAGCGGGGGCCGAGGCTCGTCGGCCTGGTAAGCCACTAACTCCGTCACCAATCCTCGCTGACGAGGATAGAACACCTCAAAATAGACCCCGAAACTGGAATTAAGATAGTAAACCGGACTTTGGCGGGATATCTCTCCCAGCAAACCCAGCAAACTCAAGACATTCAGTTGTTCAGGAATTGCGTTATTCTCCTCAAGACTAGGCCAAACACCAGCTATCTGCTTGCGAAGCTTCCCTTCATAATAACCGATCGGAAGCGCACTCAAATCAACAAAAACATAGTCTCGATCGAGCCCCTCTCTCGCCAATTGAGAGCGAACCAACAACACGGAGTATGAATCGTCTGCTAAAACGAGAGATTTCCCTTCGGGAAGATTCCTCAAAACCATCTCACTGAACGTGGCATACTGATCCCCATTGATGACTCGCATCAACGGCAGGTTTCTAAAGAGCAAGCCAAGCGGCGCGGCAACGACCAGGATCCAAAGCAAGCCAGAGATGAGAAAATTCAGAACCGGATTCTCGCGGCTTTGACGCCTTCGAGATGACGGGGAACGCCCAAACACGAGTAGAACGTATCCAGAGAAATACCCCACGGCTAAAGCTCCAAGATAGTAAAAGGTCAAAAAATCGACCGGCAATCCAGCCGACACACTTCGCGGGCTAAACGCCGGATCGAAAGCGACCCAAACACAAGCAGCCAAAAAGAGGATATGCATGCTCCTGAACATGAAATTCGAAAGCATCGATCCAACAACGCTGACATCACCAATGGACGAGGGAAAGCGAATGCCCATGACTAAAACCGGTAGAATCGAAGTGAGCGATAGGAGCAGGACAACCGTCTTGGGAATCCCCATCAACAAGTTCTTCTGGGATCCTAACTGCAGCTTGAGGAGGTCGACAAAACTCCCCGCGCTCGGTTCGCTGAATACGACTAGAGCAGGTAGAATCAAATAAGTAAGCAACCCGATGCATCCCAATCCGATCATTCGAATCGAGAACTCAGGCCGGAAAACCCCAACCCCCTTCGACCAAACGACCGCTCCAAAGAAGAGCGGAAAGTAGCCGATAAAGGCCCAATCACTAGGCACCGCAAACCCATAAACACATGCTAGGCGAAAAAGCCACCGATCGTCTTGCACGAGCCGGAACTCAAGCACGCAGCGAATCAGAAAAGAAAAGAGAAACACGGAGAGAATTCCTCCTGTCATCGCGGTCGCTTCTTCCCAGAACGAGAGCTGAAGCCCGCAGATCAAGCTTGCCAGGAGCGGAGGCATCCAAGCGGCAGAGAGACTGAGTAGAGAGTAGTCACTTCGCTCCTTCTGCCTTTGATCTCTCGTACGATCATGGGGGAGCAGAGCCACCGAGCGTGCCAACTGTCCCAAAGTCAGCGCTCCGAGAAGCGCCCCTAAAAGATTCAAGACCAGTGGTTGCAATCCACCGGGGAACCATTTGACAGGTAAGGTGATTAAATAGAGGAGAGGGTTAGAAATCTGAGGAGACCAATCCCAGCCCGTCACCTTGGAGACAGAAACGAGACTGTCACCCGTCACCCACCGGCTTAAGGTCAAGAAGTAAAGGGCGAAGAAGACCGCGGCAATTACCCAGTGCAATCGTCGCTGTACAAACCCCATCTGCATCGAATCACCATCATCCATACGCTAGCACGCCTAAGAAGAAACGAACGCCGGCGACTTGGCAAGGTATTCTTGCCAGCAAAAACCTGCCACAACTCCAATTCGTCCATCAAAACTATTCCGTCTTTGTCGAACACAAGAGGCCCAAAACGCTCAGTTCTTCTATCTCTAGGACTCAAGTCCCTGGCTCACCGTTCAATCCCTGTCGGCATTTCCAACATCGCACACCGGTCTCAAATGACAGGCACATCGGGAGATCGACAAAAGAGGTGGCGGAACGTAAATTCCCTAATTACTCATGAAGAGCGCCCATTTCGTCATTGTCCTGGCACATATTCTTAACTCCTTCTGCGCAACGATAGCACGAGCGGAAGATTGGCCTCGGTTCTTAGGGCCCCTAGGTAATGGGGTTAGTTCCGAGACAGGCCTCCTCAAAAGTTGGCCCTCTTCAGGCCCCCAAAAACTGTGGAGCATCCCGGTCGGAACCGGGTATAGCGCTCCCTCCATTCGGGAAAACAAACTCATCCTTCACCACCGCCTCAGAAACAAGGAGATCGTGGAGGCCTATTCACCCACTACGGGTCAATCTCTCTGGAAACATCGTTACACCAGCAGCTTCATCGACCCTTTTGGATACAACAATGGGCCGCGATGTTCTCCCCTGCTCACAAAAGATCGCTGCTACACGTTCGGAGCGGAGGGGAAGTTGCTTTGCCTCAATCGAGAAACTGGCGCACTCATCTGGATGCGAGACACCGCCGCAGACTTTACCATCCCTCAAGCCTTTTTCGGCGTCGGGAGCACCCCTATTCTAGACTCCGGTCTCCTCATCGCGATGGTCGGAGGACAACCAAACTCAGGGGTGGCCGCCTTCGAGCCAGACACTGGAAAAACAGTCTGGACCAGCGTAGGAAAAGACACCTGGAACGGTCTACCAAAGACGGGTTGGAGAGGAGAGCCCCCGGTTGTGTGGAAGGACTATGCCATGCAAGCCAGCTACGCAAGCCCCGTCGTGGCCACCATCCACGGCAAACGCCATTTGCTTTGTTTCATGAGACAAGGATTGGTCTCCCTGGATCCCAAAAGTGGTAAAGTAAATTTCCGCTTCTGGTTCCGTTCCCGAGTCAACGAATCTGTCAATGCCATGAATCCGGTCGTGCAGGATGATCTGATTCTTCTCTCTGCCGCCTATTACGGAATCGGATCCGTGCTACTCCAGGTACAACCAGACGGAAACTCTGTGAAAGAAATCTGGCGAGACGACGTATTAGAAGTCCACTGGTCCACCCCGATTCTACACGAAGGGTACCTCTACGCATTCAGTGGAAGGAATGAGCCAGATGCCCGCTTCCGTTGTGTCGAGCTGAAGACCGGAAAGCTGATGTGGGATCGAGACGAGCGTTGGCGGAAAAGTCTGACACCGCCAAAGGTCTACGGACGCGGCTCCCTGATTCTGGCGGATAACACGCTCATTGCCCTCGGCGAAGCAGGTCTCCTCGGACTCTTCAAACCATCACCCGATAAAGCGAACGAACTCGTTCGTTTCCAGGTTCCCGAGCTAAAATACCCCTGCTGGGCCGCTCCCGTTCTCTCGAACAAACGGCTCTACCTTCGCAGTGAAAAGCGTCTAATCTGTTATAACTTAGCGTCAGAGTAAGCGCCGTTAAGCACCCCACTCGTTGCCCGCTGTAACTGCAAGCGAGTAGCGTTGCCGGCTACTTTTCAAGGTTGTTTCCGCCGCAAAGAGACGAGAAAGATTCTTGGAATTCATTACCTGGCGTTTCGGCCCCGCACAAAGCACTCGGCCGTCTCTCAGCATCAGGACATGAGAGTATACGGGAACGATCTCTTCAACATGATGAGTCACCAGAATCGTCGTCGGAGCCTTCGGCCCGCTACCGAGTCTCTGTAGGAACTGCAAAAAATGTTCACGGGCACCTGGATCGAGACCGGCACAGGGCTCATCCAAGATCAACAGGGAAGGCTTGGCCATCAATGCTCGCCCGATCAGGATTCGCTGACGCTCGCCTTGAGACAGGTAGGCCCACGGTCGTTTGGCCAAGTGCGCACATTCAACACGTTTCAAGATTCGCCTGGCTTGCCTGAGATCCTTGTCATGCGGCTCCCCCCAATAATCGATCATCGCATACTTGCCGCTAACCACCGATACTTCAGCCGGCTCAGAGTCCGCCATCATTTGTCGAACCGCAGAACTCACGATTCCCAGCTTCAACCGAATATCTCGCCAGTCCGCCTCTCCGTATTGATGGCCAAGTAGGTAGATCTCGCCAGCCGTCGGCATAAAATAACCGGTTAGCGCCCGAAGTAGAGAGGTCTTGCCTGAACCGTTCGCTCCCAGAATACACCACTGTTCACCCTGATGAATCTCCCAGCTCAGGGCATCCAAGATCCGATTCTCATCGCGCTCGATGGTCAACCCCTCAATCCGCAGACAGACATTCTCAGCCGCTCCTCGCTTAGCCCTCTTCACCATGACACCTCGACTCCCATTCGTCCCAATATTTCAGTTCGTTCGTGCCGGCTTCCAAGACTCATCGAAAAATCCGGCTTCAATCACTTTCCCTGGCTCGAGCGATGTCGCGGGCGTTCTCACATCGACCAGAGCGTAGTCTGGCAACATTGGAACTTGAGTCGCATTGCTCCCAAAACCACGAAACGTAAACCCACTGTTCAGGACGACATAACGTCGAGGATTCAGGGGGTTTGGATAGATGAATAGTGGGACGACGTGTGCCGCGGGGAAACGTTCGTTTCCGAACCTGATACTCTGCCCCTCCCAAGCCACCGGCAATTCACTCACCGATTCAGTCATGAATGGATAGTCAGACGGATCGCCCCAAAGGATTAGATGGCAGCTCTCAATTTGTTCTGCCGTCAGCTCGTCAGCAGAAACCATCAGTGGAGTTCCTCGGAATTGTGCCCGCCATTCCCGTTTCAATCGATTGAACTCACTCTCAATCCAACGTCCAGCTGGTGTATTCGGAAATCCGCCAGTTGGTTGCACGATCACGAATCGATCCATAAACACATCATCAATCGGTCCCTGAAGCCCAGGGACTTTCCGAAGGCCTTGCGAAGGCGAGCTACCCGCCACTCCCCAACGGTCTCCTCGACGTGTCAGAGAGATTGACCAGGAACGATCAGATGCAACAGCATCTGTCGCTACAATTGACTGGTTCACCCTCACTACGGGCACAACCCCAGCAGCGAACGGGCTGTCGCCAGCCCCAAACTGCATCGAGAAAGCCGTCACATTCTCAACATCCACTCGGATCTCATTACCCGGAAGAATCTCGGCATCCACTCGAGCCCGACTCCAGTGACGCTCCAATCCCTGAAGAGCAACCCAGTGAGAACGCGGATATCGCAATGTCCAGGTCGTGAACTTCACGTGACGAGGAACAGAATCTTTCCCACGCCGCACAATCGCATCGACCCGCTCCGCGACCTCTTTCTTGGCTAAAGGATGATACGAATGCGCCGTCTTGGGACCGATCACGTGGCGCAATCTCATCCCTTCCCTCTCGAGTGACTGACGCATCATCTCCGCTGCCTGAATCTGTTTATCAATCTCACCGCTGTAGGCCACGGTTGGATTATTGAAGAGATTCAACGCGTAGTCCGTCGCGTCATAACAATGCCACAGCTGTTGCTGATACCAACTGGGCTTTGGATCCTTTTTCCATAAACCCAAATACTCAGCAGACTCAGCAAAGCCAGCGCCAGGCGCGGAGGCCACCCAAACGTCTGGATGATGAACCGCTAGATGCCAACATCCGGCTCCCCCCATTGAGAAGCCCCGAATAGCCACCCGCTGCTCGTCAACCGCGTAGTGACGTTTAACCGCCTCCAGCGATTCAAAGACATCCACCTCACCGGCAAACTTGAACGCGTTGCAAAATCGACCGTACGGGTGAAGCACAAAAGTATTGTCTGGAACAAACTGACCGGGAGATTTTTGGCGTTGATTGATAAACTTCAGCTCGGTCAAGCGGTTATCCCGACCATGCAACCAGACATCCGTACGGCGGGGAATGGATTTACTCGTAGAATAGCCTGCAGGCACCACCAAACCATAGGGCTGGACGGAATCATCGATTCGAGATCGGTAGCCTCGAACCACAAGCCCTTCTCGCACGGTCCAAGGGGCCCTCCCCTCACCAAGCCAAGCTGCCCGTTTAAGCCCTTGTTCGAGGAGTTCATCAGCGACCTCAAACTCGCTCTCCCGGATGAATTCATCGTAGTCCAGCGCTACGGAGACGGCCTTGTAGTAGATCTCGACATCAGGCAACAGATCCAAGGCCATGCCTTCCTCACTACCAAGGGCCGCAATCGCATCCCCAAGGCGGTGGAGCTTTTGCCTCAAGGAGGATTCCACCGCACTGGGCACGTCAATGCCTGGGACCATAAGTCGTTGCGCATGGATCGGGACAACGTTTGAGACCGCAGACGCAATAACCGCGAGCACGATCGCAAACCGTCTGGCTTGAATGTCTACACAGAAACTTCTCATACTAAATTGGTTATGTATACCGGCCGCAGAAACCCTCTGTGAGTTCAGCCTACTTGATACCGAACTCTACGGACGAGGCCACTGAAGATGACGATGCAAGAAATCGTAAGTGCCCTTTCCATTTATGGTGTGAGGTCCTTTAAACCACTCGATTTCGCATCTCTCTGGAATTCCCAAACGAGCGGCGTAGAGATGCCGCACTTTACCAAACTCATAACCCACAGTTTCATCCGGCGCCACCCCGTCAAAATGCCCTCGCTCAACCATAAAAGGCCGCGGAGCAATCAAAGCAGCCATCTCCGCGTAATTGAAGGTACTTCCCAGATCAAATTCGAAAATCTCATACTCACCGGTCCACACATAGCTGTAGGGGCTGCGTGTCGAGGCATTCTTCCAGACCCATTCATTGAAGTCTGCTGAACAGATAGACAGACAATAGTCGGTGATGATCGCCGGCACCCGCATGGCCGTCTTCCCCCCATACGACAGCCCGTAGAATGCAATTCGATCGGGGTCCACGAAATCCTGCTTCTTAAGCCAATGAACGATTTGTTGATGCTGGGGAACAATGACCGAAAACAGAGTTTTCTTCAGAGGATTAGCTTTTCGTTGCAAGGATCGAAACCGATCTCTGAAGATATACAAATTCTGGGGCGAAAATGTGATAAAGCCTCGCTCAGCCAACTTGGCTGCAAAATCATGATAGGCTCCATGATCCCCCGAAACGATCATCTGCGGGCGGCCCTCGAGCCCATGCTGACACACGACTACGGGGCGTCGCTCACCCGAGCTCATCCCCTTCGGCAAGCAAAGAATACCATACGCAAACACATCCGGAAAAACATCCAACACAACTTCATACCCCGTCCAAAGCTCCTCATCATAAGCTTTGCGAGAACGCGCGTTGAATGGCATCAGCGGCTCGTCAAACCGGCCAATGACGTCTTCGTAGAAGTAATCTCGGTAACGCTTCACGCTTTCTTCATACTCGGACAAAGACTCCGTCGAGAGGCCTTCCATAAACGCTTTTCTCACGTAAGGACTTTCCACCAACAGCTGCTGACTATGACGGTCCAGCTCATGGATTAGCCGTCGCTGGCGCGCAGAATTGTCAGGCATCTTCCCCACGACATTCAGGCCCTCACGAGGCCCCTTCACTAAAGCGATCTCCCGTCCAAGAAACGCCGATAATGCCTCATCTGTCCCAATGTTCATCTCTTGGTTTGCCACCAAAAGCCATCCATCGGTGAACTTTGATTCCGCCAGAATCCCACGAGCTCTTTCCCATTCAGCCCGGACAGATTGTATCTGAGGAGACGACAAAACAGCAGGTGCACCCCCTTCACTCGGCAGCCGAATCTCGGGGCCCCTTGACGCCTCCACAATCAGAGATCGAGGAGCAATCATCGCAGCCAATTCAGCATCTCCATACTGTTCCAACAAACCGAAAACGTTTCGAGAAATCGGCTGCTCCCAAAGACGCTCACGACGGTCAAAATAACCGCTCACGCAGACGCGATCGATTCGTGTATCAATCGCACCAGCATAAAGCGCCAGCATTCCGCCCTCTCCATACCCCATCACCCCGATCGAATCGCCTGCTTGCCGGTTGGCCGAAAACCAATCCACACCGGCTAATACCTTCTGGATCTCATAGCCAACGATGTGACGTCCCAATTCAAATGCTGAACGATAAAGATATTCTCGATGTGTCAGATTGGCTCCCCCACGACGTCCAGGGCTGTGGCGGCGCTGCATCTCGCGACTCACAAGCGCCGGAACCAGAACTCGACAACCGTTCTCCGCAAGGCGCCTCGCAAACTGAGCCGACACGGGAATACCAGCACTCAAGCCGGCAAGTTGCTCGGGGCTTTGGTCCGCGTCCGGCAGAGCAACCACATTCAGCACTGCCCCCTGATCCTCTTCTTCGGCATTCGGCTCCAATAAGAGCCCTTCGGCAGACACATCCCCAAAAGCAGGCCACCGCACTCGGTAAATGGAATAAGCCTGACCTGCAGCCAACAGTCCCGGGTTCTCGACTGTGGAAACAATCTCGGGACTCTCAAAAGGCACTCGCTCATCTCTCACACCAAGAATGTGACTCAGTCGCTCTCGCCTAGACTCGAGCGAACGCTCATACGCCTCGGGCGAACTAAGATCCCTTTCCCAGAATGCCTCCCGTGTTCCGATCGAATCATTCAGCTTTCGCAAGAGGAACCGGTCAACACCGTCAACAAGCTCTGATGCTAAATCCCCATCCATCTCTAAGGGCAGAGTGCCCGGCAAAGTTTGGGCACGCAGAGACGATAGCCAGCCTCCTTGAACGAGCAGGAGAAGGCCAACAGCAACTGGAGAATACCATTTACAGAGCATCTGAAATCTCATGGTTCGGCATTTTCAAACATGATGTCGTTTAGGTCGAAGTCAGGCAAACGGCGACCTCAATCAAAAAAGGGATGCACTCAAAGAATCGTCTGCGATGCACCAAAGCTGATCATCGGTTCGGATAAAGATCTCGCCATTCGAAAGTGCCGGAGTCGTGTTCGTTTTCTCCCCTAACGAATTCGTCGAGATGACCCGAAACTCAGGACTTGCCTCCATCACGATCGTATCACCGGACTGATTCACAACATAGATCACATCACCTGCTATCACGGCTGAACCCCAAATGGCATTGTTTGCACCGCCTCCTCGAACCCGTTCCTGCCAAATCGATTCCCCCGTTCGGGCATCAATGCATTGAGCGAAACCAGGGCGGTCAAAGATGTAAACATGATCGCCACTAACAACTCCAGTTCCCAGGCGGTGCGGGGTTTTACCCGATTTCCACAGCCGATGAGATCCCGTCACATCGCCCGTCCCTCCACAACGAACGGCGACCATGGGACCAAAGTATCCTCCCATCGCCACGATGTTGGCCCCATGCCGAAGCGGCGAACTATAGACCAGCGGGTTCAATCCAGCACACTGCCAGAGTTCCGTCCCCGTGCTTGGATCGTAGGCAACAATGCGCTCTGGATAGGCCATCACCAGTTCCTCCCTCTTACCAGTATTCACCACCATGGGTGAGGCAAAGCTTCCCACCATTCCGTTCGCATTCCCCGAGAAGCCATCCTCTCGATCCGGACCTGCAGCGAACTCCGGTTGCGCCACTTTCCAACGTGTATCACCCGTTTTCTTGTCAATAGCCACCAGAAAGGAACCTTCCCCCGGTCCATGAAAAAAGTAGCAGGTATCACCGCTTAAGACCGGCGACGAACCATCGCCCCAGCGATGATGATGCCGACCGAAGTTGCGGTGCCACAGCTCTCGCCCAGAAAAATCATAGCAATAGAATCCGGCGGAGGCATAACTTACGTAGATCCTTTCACCATCGGTGACCGGGCTAGACGCGCAGTAGGAGTTCGTTTCATGCTTGGATTCGGGAGCCTCATATCGAACCCCAGATTGCCAAAGCCGCTCCCCTGTCTCTCGATCAAAACTCATCAATGAACGGAACCGGCCGTCCTCCTCTGCTTGCGAAATGAACACGCGATCCTCCCAAACAATAGGGGATGAATTTCCGCGATCAGGCAATTCAACAGACCACTTGATGTTTTTGTCTTTTGACCACATCGTGGGAAAGACTCGTTCGCCGGATCGGCCGTCACCAGACGGGCCCCGCCAACTTGGCCAATTCGCGGCTAGGATTGGTAGCGATATAAATAGCGTGCCCAGTACTGCAAACGCCAAAAGGGAGCGTTGCGTCCTTTGAAGACTCGAATGGGAAATCAGCATGCCTTCTAGCCTACCAACACAATCCAATGGGCCAACTCCAAAACTCGGCAGAATCAGAGTTTATCCATTTAAGTCCTTGCCGGGGCTTGACCTGACTTCAAGCCAGTTCAATCACGAAGGCGGACTCAAAAATGATCGGCGATACGCATTTACACTCCCCGGCGGAGGGTTCTTCAATGCGAAAACCGATCCCCGAATCCATCAAATCCAGCTGCGATGCAATGCAGATCTGACAGGCTTCCAATTCTCCCTGGCAAACACGGACGACACCTTAGAGTGGCAGCCAGACAATGGCTTCCGAATGCTGGAGTTCTGGATCAAGAAACACTTCAACCTTCATGTCACGGTTCAAGAATCCACGCAGCAAGGCTTTCCTGA
>CAYFGX010000078.1:20067-24370 GCA_964342405.1 uncultured Verrucomicrobiota bacterium
GGATTCTCCCAAGTCTTTCGCACAAACAGAGAGTCTTCGCTCCCTGCCTGGGCACCACGCTCACGCTTTGATCATTTCTTCAGGGTAGCCACCAATACAAAGATGCTTTCGGAGGCCAGCTCGAGCCGGATCAGCGTGGGGCAGTCCATCACAGTAAGCAAATCGCCACCTTCGGGCTGAAGATCTCTTCTCACTCTCGACCGACGAGCAGCGAGCAGGTCTCCCGGAATTCGCTAGAGGAACCGTCCAATGACCGGCCGGAGAGATTCAACGGTTTTCGGAGGCCACTTTTCGCGAGAGGTTAGGATGGCGTTCTCTAAAGCAACGTGGCACGAACACGCCTCGCTCAATTCGATTCGCTCGATGACAAGTCCAAGAATCCTTTTCGCCGTCTCGGAGTTGCGGTGGAGGTATTCTATGACCGCCTCGACAGTCACATGAGGATCATGGGGGCGCCAGGCATCATAGTCCGTCACCATTGCCATCGTGGCATAGGCGATCTCCGCTTCACGAGCACATTTCGCTTCGCCGAGATTTGTCATCCCAATGACAGCATGCCCATCTCGATGGTTCTGCAATGATTCAGCCTTCGTGCTAAATGCAGGCCCTTCCATATTGATATACGTTCCACCGTCGTGAACGGGCGCTTGAACGGAACGAGCTGCCTCCAAGATATGCTGTCTCAGTTCGGCGCACGTGGGTTCAGAAAAGGCAATGTGAGCCACGATGCCTTGACCAAAGAGTGTTTGATCCACGGAACGTTTTGTTCGGTCGAGAAACTGATCAACCACGACGATGTCACATGGCTCGTACTCAGCTTGGAGTGAACCCACAGCACTCGCGCTGAGGATCCACCTGACGCCGAGCTGCTTCATCGCCATGATGTTGGCTCGATGATTCAGTTCGCTCGGCAATAGCGTGTGACCACGACCATGGCGCGGCAAGAAGACCACTTCCCGGCCCTTATACCGCCCCAGCAAGAGTTCGTCGGACGGCGCACCAAATGGGGTCTCAACAGACTGCCATCCAATTTCTTCAAGGCCGTCGAGATGATACAATCCACTGCCCCCGATGATTCCAATTCGTGCCGAGTTCATGTCGTCCCCTCCGGGCTCGAACTGTCAGCCGAATCTTGACCTTCCAACTCCTTCTCCAACAAGGTCGTGACTCCTTCAAATCGAGAGCGATTCGCCTCGTTCAAATCAATCAGGGTCCGATGAGCTTCAAGACTTGTACGGGTAGTCTCACGCAAGTCACCGCTCTTTGTTTGATCCACCTCCTGAAAGGCAAACTGGATCTCCGGCTCCCGTTCGAGCAAATCAAAAGCATCGAGGACGCCCAGGTTTTCGATCAGATCAAGCACCCGATCAGACGGCGAGACCAGTTTGATCCCAGCGCCTGCGGAAGCCGCGGATGAATCCCCAGAAAGTCCGAGATTCGCCAAGACGCCAAGGAAGGTGCTGTCCATCACCACGCAGGACTCAAGGAATAAGAAAATCTCGTCGATAGGCTCGCTCCGCAAATGCTCAACCAGCTCTCGAAACAGAACACTACACGCGACATTCGCTCGGCCGGACAACCTGATCCCGCCAGCCTTTCCACTCACCGCGATGGCAATCTTCGCTCCCCCTTTACTACTCATCTTATCGATACTGCAAACAGACTCTCACCTTTTCCCTGCCAACACAATATCGATCACGCATTGGCGCAGCAAAGCGCTAGCGTCATCACCGACCGAAATCAGACGTGTATTGCACTCCATCAGCCCACTCAGCGCCCGAACGAGTTCTGCCTGACTATAATGCCCCACTTGAGACACGGTGCGAAAGATAACATATGGGTTCTGGCTCATGGGATTGAAGCGCCGATCATCAGGAAACCCTGAAGAATCGATCGATTTCAACTGGGAACGAAACGAAGCAAAGTTACGTTCAGCCCTTAGTCTCCCCTGGAGGACCAAATCCTTAACCATCAGCATGTTTCGAAATTTGGAAATCAGACCATAGAGCAATCCCATCTCACTCTTCTGACGATCCGTTCGCATCGCCCATAGCTCCTCATCAAGTCTCTTCAGTGCCTGATCTAGCTTCCGTTCCGCCACTGCATCCGCAAAGGCGAATGCCTTCGCTTGCCTCGACTTAACAACGGTCGCCTCGACATCCTCGAGTGACACTTCATCTTGAGAACCTGCGTGAAGAATCGCCTTTTCCGTTTCAGACACAATTGAGCGTCGATCTAGTCCCACCCAACGGACGAGCTGTTCTGCGACATCGGGTCGAACCCTCTTACTCGACTCAGAACACTGGGACCGAACTAAACCAACAGCAATCTCGTAGCCCTCGTCTCCTTGAGCAGTGAGTGATTCACACGCGTGGATCAAGGCATTCTTCTGAAGCCACTTATAAAAGCGCCGACGCTTGTCCACCCCGTCGGAAGAGATTACCAGACGGGTCTGGCTCCAATCGCAGCGTTTCAAGACCCCCAAAAGGTGATCAACGGTTTCGCTAGAAGATTTTGACTGAGCCAAACGCCCTTCAGAACCAATAAAGTTACAATTGCGAAACCAGATTATCTTCGTCTCACCAAACAACGAAAGGGACTCCAAAGAAGAAGAGAGACTTGCAACAGATCGAGACACTTCAGCGACAGAACTCGCATTCCCATCGATCGGTTCAAATTCAGCATCTGGCAGGTCCCGCCGCCATTTTTCGATTATCGAAGAGGACTTGTTTTTGATCTCAAAATCGTCATCACCAAAAACAAGCACGAGAGAGGAAGTCACATCACTCTCAGGCTGCGACTGCGATGTCATCACCTAGTCATCGTCATTCTCAGTGTTGGCATCATTTATCTGTTGCAACACCTCAGACATATCCTCGACATCATTGAACAGTCCCGCATCGACATACATTGGCTTCTTCTGCGCCGTTGCCATGGCGATGCAATCACTCGGGCGGGCATCAACCTCTAACACCTTCCTTCCCAACTCATTCTGTTGCTGAAGGATCATTCGGGCAAAGTAAGTCGAATTTCTAAGTTCGGTGATAACAACACGTTCTACCACGATCCCAAAACCCGCAAAAATATCGGCCATCAAATCATGAGTCAAAGGCCGCTCTTTCTCTGTTTCTCGAAGAAACATTCCGATAACGGCCCCGATGCTGTGTTCTACTTGGATGACAAACACCTTTTCCTCCGTACCCAGGAAGATAGCCCACCCGCTATTAGCTGGAAGGATTCCCCGAATTTTAACCGGTATGACGTCTTTCCCCATCCCCATTAGTTTAGCCGCACAACCCTCAAAGACAAGTCCGAGGACGAAAACTCTCAAGTCGTTACATCAATTACTCGCCGAAACTTGAATCGCATGAGGATAAAAAAAGACCAGGAACTCCGAAGAGTTCCTGGCTTGCGTCAGTTCGAAAACGAACTGTTTATCAGCTAAAACACTATCTTATTGGTTAGCGGCCTTGAAGTAGCCCATAGGACCACCAACAGGAACCGTAACGGAACCATTACCGTTACCATCAAGCGTCGCAGTCGCAACCACACTGAAGGAACCGTCAACTGAATCAGCCCCCATCACATTGACCGTGGCACCAGCTGAACCACTGATACCCAACTCAAGGCCAGCGTTCGAGATGCCTACCACATTGAGTGATGGAGCAGCTTGAGGCACGCCCTGACCGGTTACAGTCACCGTGAACGTTGCGTCTGCAGGTGCCCAGAAGTCATCACCAGCTTGTGTGGCAACCACTTCAATGTCACCCGGCTGGGTCACAGTCAGGAGGTTACCGCTGACAGTCGCATCTCCAGAGGCAACTGAGAACGTCACAGGCAAGCCAGAGCTTGACGTGGCGACCAGACCGATATTCACAGGATTACCTGCAATCGGGAACTCAGGCTGAGGGAACGTCGTCACCGTTTGGGTGGCGCGCTCGACTCTGAATGTGCTCGTCACAGAACCAACCCAGTTCGGCTCGTTGACAACACCACGAACCAGTGTGCTTCCAATCTCGTTCGGAATACTCGTGGTATCTCCGTAGAAGATCTCAGTATTCAGACCGGCAGGAACAGTGTTCACCACAGCACCCGTCAATCCGTTGACTGGTTGATTCAGGCTATCGAGATCGAAGGTGACCTCAGCCGTAGCAGGTTCAATCGTGAACACTTCCACTGCAAAACCTGAGAAGATGATATCATCAATGATGACACGCACTTCGTAGGTTCCTGCATTCACAGGAAGATCAGGGCTACCGTTGTAGGTGACCTGGGTTCGAAGACCGACAGGTTCCGTCACGAT
>CAYFGX010000079.1:0-23163 GCA_964342405.1 uncultured Verrucomicrobiota bacterium
TGCCGCGGAAGGAGAAGGAAATATTACTGACCCCGCCACTCACTTTTGCGTGGGGCAGATTCTCCTTAATCCACCGCGTGGCTTCGATGAAATCGACCGCGTAATTATTGTGCTCTTCCATTCCCGTCGCGACCGTTAGGATGTTCGGGTCGAAAATGATATCCTGAGGGGGGAACTGGGCTTGATCTACAAGGAGACGATAGGAACGCTCACAAATCTCGATTCGACGCTCGAGGGAGTCTGCCTGGCCGGTTTCGTCAAAGGCCATCACGATGACGGCAGCACCGTACTGGCGGATTTGCCTTGCTTTATCGAGGAAGGCTTCTGGGCCCTCTTTCAGACTGATGGAATTCACCACTGCTTTGCCTTGGACGCATTGCAGTCCAGTTTCGAGGACACTCCACTTGGAGCTATCGATCATGATCGGAACGCGAGAGATATCGGGCTCGGAGGCGATGAGATTGAGGAAGGTTCGCATGGCTTCTTCCGAATCCAACATCCCTTCGTCCATATTGATGTCGATGATTTGAGCCCCATTTTCCACCTGTTGACGGGCGACGCGGAGGGCTTCCTCGAACTGGTTGTTGAGAATGAGTTTTGCGAATCGAGGTGATCCCGTGACATTCGTCCGCTCGCCAATGTTGATGAAGTTGGCTTCTGGGGTGATGCGCAAACAATCCAGTCCGCTGAGTCTGAGGTCGGTGTCCGGCGATCGAAACTTTCTGGGTGGAAGCCCTTCAACAACTTTGCTGATTGCCTCGATGTGGGCTGGAGTTGTGCCGCAGCATCCCCCAACAAAGTTCAGCCAACCATTGTCGGCCCATTCTTGTAGTTGAGGGGCCAACGATTCAGGCGTTTCCGGGAATCCTGTCGGCAAGAGCGGATTGGGGAGGCCGGCGTTGGGGTAGCAACTGATGGGATGAGTTGAGATTTTCGCCAATTCCTCGATGAGGGGGCGCATTTCTTTGGGCCCAAGCGCGCAATTCATTCCCACACTGAGAAGGGGAACGTGTTCGATTGAAGTATAGAAGGCGTCCACTGTCTGTCCGGTAACGCCGCGATTGCTTCCTGCTTGAATGAAGGTGACGGAAGACATGATCGGACAGGTCTTCCCGGTGTCTTTGAAGAGCTGTGCGATCGCGTAAAAGGCTGCCTTGGAATTGAGCGTGTCGAAGATGGTCTCCACGATGAGGATGTCGGCTCCACCATCCACGAGGCCCCGGGCTTGATCATAGTAGGCTTGAACGAGCTCGTCGTAGGTCACGTCGCGAGCGCCCGGGTTGTTGACATCGGTCGAGATCGATGCGGTTTTGGTCGTGGGGCCCATTGCTCCAGCGACGTAACAGGTCCGCGCAGGGGCCTCTTTGGCGAGGAGCTCGATGGCAGCCCGGGCCGCAGCCGCGCCCCCCTTGGCGAGCTCGTAGGCCATTTCGGGCATATCATAGTCGGCCAATGAGATGGCTTGGGCGTTGAATGTATTGGTTTCGATGATATCAGCGCCGGCTCGGAGATAATCCAGATGAATCTGAGTGATGACGTCAGGGTGAGTGAGATTGAGGACGTCGTTGTTGCCTTTGAGATCCTTCTTGGAATCCGTGAAGAGATTCCCTCGAAAATCTTCCTCGGAGAGGTTCTGCTGTTGAATCATCGTGCCCATGGCACCGTCGATGATCAGGATGCGTTCCTCTAGTTGTTTTTGAATTTGTTGGGTCAGATCCGCACTCATATCGCGCGCCCGGAAGAGGGCCATTTCAGTCTTAAACTCGGTAATCGCTTACCTTTACGGAAAGGAAAGTAGTGCCTTTTCAATGAAAAGACAATTTTAAAATCATCTTATCAGGATGTGATGATATGAAATTTCTAAACCAAGCGTTTGGCCGGTTGAATGCGTCCTTTAGCTGGAACGCGAACCGAGCCACACGATCCCGAGGTTGACGGCTAAGCCATAGAGCCCCGAATGGACACCTATTTGGGCCACGGTCGGATTGCCGTACAAGCTAAACGTGACGAGGAGTCCTGTGATCATTCCCCAGAGTACCGGCTTGGGTTTGACCGATTTCCAATGGATACCTAGGAGGAAGGCGGGGACGAGTTGCACGAGCATATCAAACTTCATGTCCAGCAAGCGGACCAGAGTCGGTTTGGATTCAAGTTGGTTGAGGTAGACCGCCAATCCGGACAGCAGCAGCACAATCAGCCATGAACAGGTCTTACCGAGTCGCGTCAGTAGCGCCTCAGAGGCGGAGGGATTGAAGAATCGCTGATAAATATCCTTCGTAATCATCGAGCTGAGCGTCAGGAGGCACGAGTCCGCAGTCGACATGAGGGCCCCTAAGATGGCTGCAAACAGAATGACCACCAGCCAATATCCGAAGGTGGATCCTGCTTGAACCTCGCGACAGAGAATCGTGAGGATCTGATCCGCCTCTGTGGCGTTTAGGTCAGGAATATGGGCTGCTCCGATGACTCCCACCAAGACGACGATCAGGGCAGTGGTGAAGGGTAAGAACGCCATTACTGCGAGGCTGCGTTGAAGCACTTTCTGGGAGCGAGCTGCGAAGATTCGCTGGATTGCCTGGGGGTAAAGCGAGGCCCCCAATCCGAACAGGATCACGTAACTGAACCATCGGCGAGAGCCATGGGCGTCTGGAGGGAGCACTTTGGTGTAATCGGAATCGCTCCCGTTCATCAACAGGAGGGTTGTTTCGCTGATTGAGCTGAATCGATTCATGATCAAGTAAATCAAAGCTCCGAAGCCGAGCATCAGAATGCTTCCTTGTAAGACATCCGTCCATGCGACCGCGCGAAAGCCGCCCAGGGTTTCGTAAACCAGGATGATTGAAGCCAGCAGCACAACCCCGGCTAGAAAGGCTGTTTCCGGTGGTAAGGTCGTGAGGCCTTGAAGGGCTCGGCCCATGGCGATGAGTTGGGCAAGCAAGTAATTGCCAAGGGCGGCGATCATAATAATGGGACCGAGTAGATTGATCGCGTTA
The DNA here is from genome assembly GCA_964342405.1 of uncultured Verrucomicrobiota bacterium. Lineage (GTDB taxonomy): Bacteria > Verrucomicrobiota > Verrucomicrobiia > Limisphaerales > AAA164-E04 > UBA2970. Next base: position 2,994 of record CAYFGX010000079.1, read on the forward strand.
GATCGATAGCGGTGCTGGAGGAAATCTGTCGGTGTGATGAAGCCGTATTTCTTGCTGAGTCGATGCAATTGTGGAGCGAAGAGCAAGTAGCCAACAATGATCGAAATCATGAAGTGAACGGAGACCAGAAAGGTGAACCCGGATCGATAGGCGCGGCCACTGAAACCGAGCATGGTGTTGCCGCTGTACTGAGTGGCGTAGAGCGTTAGCAGCAAGGCAATGAAGCCAATGCCGCTTCCTCCAAGGTAGAAGTCGCGCATGGAATTCTCGGTTTGCGCGCGTCGTCCAAACCAGCCAATGACGAGAAGGCCGACGAGGTAGAGGGCGATGACGGCAAAGCCTCCGAGGCCGAAGGGAAGTTGACTCTCACTCATCACGCTTCCCCTCCGCGATTGGGTCCTCGGGCCAACGATATAGCAAGAGCCAAGCAGTGAAGCATGAAATCGCGAGGGACGAGAGGAGGGTTACGATGACCCATGCGGGAACGCCGGCCCACAGAGTTATCTCGGCCTTAGGCCAATACCAGGGGATCGAGATTCCAAAGAGGCAGGCGTAGACAAGCCACACATAGACACGGAGGAAGGGGCTTCCCTGCTCGGGCGGTTCGGCGTTCATTGGGAAAGCTTCATAGAACTCGACTAGCAGAGTCAAAATGAATCCGATCGACCTATCTGCTGGCAGTGAGAGATTCTCCGGTGTTTTTCATTCCCTCCGGGCCCTTATTGACTCGTATTGGCTCGTATTGTCTGTAACTTGAGATCCAAATCCCCGAAAGGAAAAGACTATGGAGCGTAACTGCAAACTTGGAATCATTGTGTCGCGATGGATTGGATCAACCCTAATTCGGCTCGGAGCCACCGGCTTGCTCCTCGTCGCTGCCCTTGCTGGTGAGTCCCTGAGGGCTGGAGAACCGGCAATCAAGGTGATGAGCTTCAATATTCGATACGGCGCAGCGAATGATGGAGACAATAGCTGGAAACATCGCGATGGATTGGTCATCGAGACGATCAAGATGTTTGGGCCGGATCTACTAGGTGCTCAGGAGGTTCTCGCCTTTCAGGCCGATTTTCTGAAGGAGAACCTTCCGGGTTACGGCTTTCACGGAGTGGGTCGCGATGATGGTGCGGCGGAGGGAGAGTATGTGCCCGTCATGTACCGCTTAGATCGATTCGAGCTGCTCGATTCAGGCCATTTCTGGTTGAGTGAGTCTCCGGATGAACCGGGGAGTATGAGCTGGGACACGTCTCTCACCCGCATGTGTTCGTGGGTCATTTTGCGAGACAAGAAGGGAAGCGACCGGCCTTTTGCCTTTGCCAACACTCACTTTGACCATCGCGGGAGAGAAGCGCGGAGGGAATCTGCAAAGCTGATCCGAGAGCGTGCTTTGAGTATTGAGGAAGAGATTCCCGTCATCATCGTGGGAGATTTCAACAATGGTGAGGACGACGCCCCATACGCAGCCTTAGTAAAGGGAGAAGGTGTCGGGGGACCCGCATTCGTGGACTCATTTCGTGCTATCTATCCCAAGCGCTCAGATCAGGAAGGAACGATGAGCCGTTGGACCGGTAATCGGGAGGGGCGTCGAATCGATTGGATCATTCACTCACCTAAATTCGTTACCCTCTATGGTGCGATCAATCACACGAACGAAGATGGCCGATATCCCTCTGATCACTATCCGGTGCAGGCCATTCTTCGCCGGCGATAGTCGATATCGACAAGCTCGAACGGCCCGCTGAATTGGGTGGCAAAACAGCTGCAAGCTTGGGCCCTAGGAGCGACAGGCGTGGCCGGGGAATCGTTCAAGATTCCCCGGAATTCCTGATCAAAAAGCTTTACTGGGCGACTACTTTTTGAAAGGCGACTGAATGACTTGATCTTCAACTTCGGCTCGCCTTAAATCGCAGCTGTGTCGGCGCAGATTATCGCGGTTGCCAATCAAAAAGGCGGGGTAGGGAAGACAACCACTACGGTGAACCTAGCAGCATGTTTAGCTGCGGACGGTTGGCGGGTGCTCTTGATCGATGTGGACTCGCAGGCGAATGCCACGAGCGGCTTGGGGATTGAGAAGCGGGAAGGTGGGAGTTTGTATCGGCCCCTGTTGGGTGAGGGGAGGCTCGAAGAAAAGATCCTCTCCACTGATTTTGAACACCTCGATCTCATCCCGTCTGAGGTGGATCTCTGCGGTGCCGAGGTCGAATTGGCTCAAACCGAAAACCATCTCTTTCGTTTGCGGGGAGCGCTTGAGTCGCTAGCAAAAAGTGATCGCTATGATATCATTTTGTTGGACTGCCCCCCTTCACTCGCAATCGTCACCTTGAATGCGTTTGTGGCCGCCGATTTTCTCATCGTTCCCTTGCAGTGTGAGTATTACGCCCTCGAGGGCATTGCCATGCTCACCAAGGTTGTTGATCAGCTACGCGAGGCTGGGGCTAATAAGGATATTCAACTTCTCGGCGTCTTGATGACGATGTTTGATTCTCGAACCCGCCTCTCTCATCAGGTGGTTGGGGAAGTGAGAAATTATTTCTCTGAGAAAGTCTTCGAAACCATCATCCCGCGAACGACGCGCCTGGCAGAAGCCCCGAGTCACGGCAAGCCGGTTATTCACTATGATCCGTACAGCGCCGGTTCCGCAGCTTACGAAGTGCTTGCCCAAGAGGTTGTTTCCCGGCTCGGTTTGGTTTGAAAGCTAAATCGTGCGATTCCATCCTCTGCTTTCGTGATTTCGATTCGCTTTGAAAGAAAGCTCTCGATCGCAGCCTGATTGGTGATCGCGTGACTCGATGCTTTCACGGCATTGTAGGACGAGTCTCCACGGGCCAATGCGCAAGGCAGCATTAACTGATCGGCTAAATATTCGCCTATGGGGGCGTCGCTCGATTGGTATTCACGGACCTGCGAGACTAGGTTTTCGATTACCTTAGACGAGGGCGTATGAGGTCCGCCGAATCCACTGAAAACCTCGGTGTGCGATGGCATCCGAAGAGAGGCGATAGCAACATTCCCGGGACCCGAGCTGCGTCGTATATTCCGTACTCCGACTTCGCTATCCAACCAGTTTAATTTGTTCCTTAACATTCGCTTCTGGCGTTTCGGGATCTCGGGTGGGAGCTGACATGAGATGATCGTTGCTTCTCGGGATTCAACGGCGTCCTGCGATAGGATATTTATAGCGTCGAGGGTGCTAGCCGGTTCCACTGAAAGGGTCAATCTCCCTCCGCCCGCTGGGAAAAAGCCAAATTGCTCGAGGGTTACTGTAATGTTTGGTCCCATTCGGTTAATCAGGGGAAGGAACGAATGCTCAAGAAAATCGAAAGGTGGAGCGAACGGATTGTGCGTTCCTCCTTCGAGAATCAATTTGGACGCTTGCGGGGCGGTCATGAGCGGGGGCAGGACAGTTTGGAGGACGAGAATCGCACTTCCAGCTGTTCCGACCGAAAAATGGAAGGTGCCGCCTTTGATCTCTCGCGGAGCAAAGCGAAGGTGCAGGGAGCCGAGGGTGTCACCTGAGGTCTCTGCATCTGAGATCGCCTTGGCGGCGTTGACGGCGGTTAAGTGTTGCCGGAGGAGGCCTGGCTTTTTGCGTCCGCCACGAATTCCCTCAATTTCGAAAGCCTGTTGTGTCAGCACTGATAAGCTCAAGGAGCTTCGTAGGATCTGCCCGCCTCCTTCGCCTGTGGTCCCATCTATTTGTATCATCGATCAGTCTGAGTTCGATTTGATTGTCTACGCTAAAGTGTTTGCTGTCGCTTGACTAACGGATTTCATGCCAACCGAGGGTTTGTCCTGGTGTTAGGATTGTAAGTTGTTGATTATAAAGTAGTTGTGTTCGAGCAGGCGGTTCCTGGAGTTGGTGGGGCTAAGTTTGTTTTAGCGCTCGATCTCGCGTGTCTAGAATTCCGTCTAGAGATCTTCAGCAGCTTGGTCTTCGTATCGGCAAGAATCCTTCCTTGTTCATTCCGAATGAAGAATGAGGGCAGCGGACTGGATGGACAGCTTGTTTCTCAAGATCTACGGGCGGGAATTCTAAGTCTTATTCGCCAATGCGATTGGTGTCTTCGCCTCGCAGCGGTGCATGAATGTCAAAACGGATCGAGATATCTGTGCTAATATATCCGAACCCAGGGGGGTGCGTTGACACTCGGATTGGGGATTGTTAGGTTGGCGCGCTTTAGAAATTGAGTCTATGGAATATAAAGACACGTTAAACTTGCCGAAGACGAGTTTTCCGATGCGGGCAGACTTGGTGAATCGGGAGCCTGTGCGCCTTGAAAAATGGGCTAAAATGGGGCTCTACGATCGTATTCGAGAGGCCCGAGACGGTGCTCCCAAGTTCGTGTTGCACGATGGGCCTCCCTTTGCCAATGGCGATGTTCACATCGGGACTGCCCTCAACAAGACTCTGAAGGATATCATCATCAAGCAGAAGACCTTGGTCGGGCTAGATGCTCCCTACATCCCAGGCTGGGATTGCCATGGACTGCCAATCGAATTCAAGGTCAGCCAAGAGATGCGGAAAGCCGGGAAGACGGATTCGACCCCGGCAGAAATCCGCACCCTGTGCGAAGAATATGCCCGAAAGTTCATCGATCTCCAACGGACTCAGTTCAAACGCTTGGGAGTTCTCGGTGAATGGGAAAACCCGTACCTCACGCTCAACAAAGCCTACGAAGCAGAAGAGTTGCGCCTCTTTGCCGATCTGGTGGGCAAGGGCTTTGTCTACCGTGGCAAGAAACCAGTCTATTGGAGCATTCCTTGTCGAACGGCCTTAGCGGAAGCTGAAGTCGAATACCAGGACCATGTGAGCCAAAGTGTTTACGTCAAGTTCCCGGTCGTTGGCGTTCCCCGGATGTATGTCTTGATTTGGACCACTACGCCTTGGACTCTCCCAGCAAACCTCGCGGTCGCCTTCAATCCCAAATTGGACTACAACCAGGTTCAGGTCGGAGAGGACAGCTATTTGGTTTCGGTAAGTTTGTTGGACAAGTTGGCTGCGACGTGTGAGTGGTCGGATTTTCAGATTGCTCGGACCTTGGATGCGAGTCAGCTAGAACAAATTGAATATGAGCATCCCTTCTGCAATCGACGCGGACGTCTCTACCCAGCCGACTTTGTCGAAGATAGCACGGGTACAGGGTTTGTTCACATCGCTCCAGGCCATGGACTTGAGGATTATGGTCTTGGGATGGCCCAAGGTTTGCCTGTGTATTCTCCTGTAGATGACGATGGCCGCTTGACCACAACGGCGGACTTGCCTGAGGAGGCGCAGATTGGAGCAAACCTGATTGGCAAGTCCGTTCTAGAGAAGCGAGGCATGAGTGAGGCGAATGAAGCCGTCATCAGTCTGCTGGAAGAAAAAGAACGCCTTCTCCATCACGAGGCCTATTCTCACAGCTATCCTCATTGTTGGCGCAGCAAGACCCCGGTGGTGTTTAGGGCAATGGATCAATGGTTCATTGGTATTGACCATCAGGATTTTCGGAAGCAGGCGATGGGCGAAATTGACAAAGTGTCCTGGATTCCAGACTGGGGTAAAAAGCGGATTGAAGGCGCCGTGAAGTCTCGGCCCGATTGGTGTATTTCTCGACAACGGACGTGGGGTGTTCCGATCCCTGCCTTCTATGACAAGAACGGGGAGCCCATTCTCGATGCGGATGTCATCCGGAAAACGGCTGACCTTGTAGAAGAACAGGGTTCGAACGTGTGGTTCGAACTCGATTGCGACGCGTTGTGGCAGAAGGTGCGCCCGGACGACTGGTCGGGTGAGGAAGCTGTTCGGAAATCGAGCGACACTTTGGATGTTTGGATTGATTCCGGATCCTCGTCGCGGTCGGTCACATTAAAGCGGGATGCGCTTCGAGGAGGCGAGTCGGAGTCCCGTGAACCCTACCAGGCTCATCTTTACCTCGAGGGAAGTGATCAACATCGAGGCTGGTTTCAGTCTTCGTTGCTCTTGTCATTGGGAGGTAACGGAGCGGCTCCTTATCAATCTGTGCTGACTCATGGGTTCATGGTCGATGCGGATCGAGAGAAGATCTCCAAGAGCAAACAAGGGCAGGGAGGCTACGAAAAGCCACAGACATCGGAGGCTTACATTAAAGATTATGGTGCGGACATTGTGCGTCTCTGGGTGGCTTCTCAAGATTTTCGAAACGACATTGTGGTGAGTGCGGACCGTATCAAGAAGGTCGGAGAGACCTACCGAGGAATTCGGAATGCGTTTCGTTATCAGCTCTCGAATCTGTTCGATTTTGATCCCGAACAGCACTTGGTTCCTGACGCAGAATTGAGCTCCATCGATCGCTGGATCCTGTGGCGCCTCGATGAAGTCCGGCAGCAGGTTCTGGAGGCCTACGATCGGTATGAGTTCCATGCTGTCTACCAGAAGTTGGGGCAATTCGCGGCAGTGGACCTTTCGGCGGTCTTCCATGATGTCGTGAAGGATCGTCTCTACACGCTGGCTGCAGATCATCCTAAACGGAGATCGACACAGACAGCACTCTATCGACTCGTCAAACAACTCAGTCAGCTGCTCTCTCCAATTCTAGTCTTCACGGCGGACGAGGTGTGGGAATCTATTCCTGGGAACGGAACGGAAACTTCGGTACACCTCTCCGAATTAGGGGCTCATTCATTCACCGGTAAAGACGGGGAAACGGATCAGTGGACAGCTCTCTTCGCGCTCAGGGATCGTGTTCTGATGGAGTTGGAAGAGAAACGACGGGCCAAGGACATCGGTAAGGCATTAGAAGCGGTTGTTTTGATTCGAAGCGACGATGAGGCCGAGACTCAACTCGCGTCCTTGGGCGAAGATCTACGAGAACTCCTCAATGTCTCGCACGTTAAATTCATGCCGGCCAGCGGGTCCGCCCAGTTGGAATTAAACGGGAAATCGGTCGCCTGTTCGGATGGGGCTGGGATTTCCGTCATTCCGGCCAAGGAGTTCGAGATGTCGAAATGTGGCCGATGTTGGCACTGGGAGGGGGACATCGGTCAAGTGGCTGAACACCCAAGCCTGTGTGGTCGCTGTGTCGAGGCAGTCGAAAAGAATACGGCCGGTGCGGCAGAGGTCGTTTAGGAGCACCAGCGAACACTAGGCTTGTTCGTCTTCTGCTGCCACGCCGGAAGAAGTATCCCTATCGGTAACCGGAATTAAGATCGTGAAACGACTTCCTTTCCCAGCGGTAGATGAAACGGCGAGCCCGGCTCGCATCTCTCGCGCCATTTCATAGACCATTGATAGTCCTAGCCCGGTTCCTCGCTTGGAGGAAAAGGACTTGCTGGTGAAGAAAGGTTCAAAGATTCTGGGCAAGACTTCGGCTGAAATGCCATAGCCGGAATCGCAAACGGAGATCTCAATATAGCCATCCGGGCTCGAAGCGGGTTTGAGCGCGAATCCTGGTGGAGACGAATCCAGATGTCGCGTCTTAATCTCTACTCGCCCTTGACCATCCATCGCATCCGAAGCGTTTGAGATGAGATTAACGAGTGATTGCTGGAGGAGGTCGACAACGACTCTGACGGAAGGGATTTCCTTGCCTGGGACCAAGACGACCTCGAGTTCCTTTGGGAGTCGATCATCCATCAATCGAATCGTGGTCTCAATGCTTTCGTTGACATCAATGAGTTTGAGATGGTTCTCCCCACTGCGTGCTAAGCCAAGCATTGCGCGAATGACTCCAGCCCCCTGATCGACAACGAGGCGGATGCGTTCGAGTCGGGTCTTCACTTTGTCTTGGTTGCTCAAATTGGATTCGATGATCTGGGTCGATCCTCGAATAATGGAAAGTATCCCGTTGAAGTCATGGGCGATGCCCGCGCTCAGGGTTCCGAGTGCTCGCATCTTTTGTGTTTGGAGAAGCTCTCGGTTGGCGTTCTCGAGTTCCTCTGTTCTTAGAGCCACGATTTTCTCCACTTCCGAATAGCTTTTGACGAGACGAATGTGTCGATTGATGGCGAGGCCAGCGAGAAGGAAGATGACGCCGAAGCAGATTGCTGAAATGATGATGAGCCGTGGATCATCATACCACGGAACGATCCACATGAACTGGTAGTCGGCAGCATGGGCTTCCTCATTCCAATTGCGATCCATTGCGCGAACTTCCAGGCGATGTTGCCCTGCACTCAAGCCCTCTAGAAGAAGTTCGTTTTGTTCGGAGTAGGGCGTCCAAGGGCGTTCGTCGAGCCGATAGGAAAACAATAGGCGGTCTTGTGGTGTGAAATCCCATTTGTCAACGGCCTCGAACACCGCTCGTTTTGAGTTGCCACGGGTAACTCGGGGAGAGTTCGCTAGCACGCGAATATTTGAACGTGGAGCATCAAGGTCTGCTTGGGGTTTGTATTGGCAAAGTCCTCGGGTTGTGCCGGCCCAGATTTGGCCACGGGAATCTTCTATTAGCGAATAGATGGTATTCCCTGGTAATCCATCCTCAGTGGTGAGGCTGACCCACGAATCGTAGTGGAAGCGGTGGATTCCGCTATTGCTCGCCGCCCAAACACTTTTGTCCGAGGCTTGGACAATCTGGTTTATTCGCTCTTGTGTTGAGAAAAGAAGTTTCCATCGTTTCCCGTCGAACTCATAAATACTAGGCCCTAATCCAGCCCAGATGAGGCCATTGTCGAGCTCAATCAGGCAGGTTGCTCGATCGGCCGGAAGCCCCTGTTCCCGTCCAAAACGACGCTTGCCCGTTGCTTCTAAAACACTGAGTCCCGCATCATCGCTGATCCAAGTCTCTTGGTTTTTTGTTTCCACGATAAAATCCGAATCAACGGTATCGAGGGGGATTGTGTCGAATGAGACGGGGGCTTCGTCTCCTCGCAAAAGCGCTATCTGAGGGGAGCCTTCTTTAGGGTTGGTCAATCGAAGTATGAGCGAACCGTCGCGGTTGACGCCGAGAATTCGTTCTAGGATGAATCCGTTTGGCAATTCAAAGGGGCGGATGCGCCTTTTTCTCATATCGAAGACAAAATGTCGTGGTCCGTTACCTATGAGGAGACGGTTCGAATCCAGCTGGAAGAGCGAGTCCCCTGGCCGAATCACAATATCAAACTCTTCGGGCCAAGGGGTTCGGGTCCATGTTTCGCCTTCGAATCCCAGGAGGGCCTCAGCATTCAGGCACCAAATGCGCTGGTCCCGATCTTCCAGGATGGCGTGAATCGAGGAATCGATATCGATCAGCGCTGGGGGAGGCGCCCAACAGGACGGGGCGTGTCTGAACAGTCCTTCAGAACTGGCGATGTAGAATACATTCGGTGACTGCACGGCAACATCGAGCAAAAGACCGGCCGAAACCTTGTCTTGTCCCACCACGTTGCGTTGGTTCTTCGAGATTCGGTGTATGGCATTGTATGACTGCCCCCAGAATCCACCGGTCGCACCTTTCCAAGCAAAACGGAGTTTCAAATCGCCCGCGGACTCAATGTCCCAATTCCCATCTTTGAAGCTGGTGATCAGTCGCTTCTGTCGTTCACCCGTAGCCACCATCGAGATGCTTCCGTCCGCGTTCTCTGTAGGTCTTTGGAAGGCCCTTAGCTGGTATTCCTCGCTTGGTAAGTGTTCGACCCAGGGTGTGTTCGGGGTGAGAGAACGGGCTGATGCTTTGATCATGGCGATTCCGTTCTCGCCACTGACAAGAACCTGTTGGTTCCCTGTTTCGATCATGGATTTGAATTCTCCGATATTCACGTCATCTGCCCGTTTGATCGTCGTGACTTCGTTGTTTAGTGAGTCAAACTTGAGCAGCTGATCAGATAGGAGAATGAGAACGTTGTTGATCCGGAGTGGAATCAGCGAGATTGGTTGCGTGACTCGGCGAAGGTTCCGGGCAAATTCTCGACGGACCTGAGGCAGCGGATAGCGGTGCCAGGATCCGTTGGAAAATTCCACTACAGCTTCCTTGTCGACGGCCCAGAGTTGACCTGATAGGCCTTCGAAGACACGGCTGGGAATGAATCCCGGATAGGGATAGGGAAAGGTATCGAATTGATAGCCGTCGTAGCGGGTGATGGTTGAGAACTCCTCGTGCTTGAGCCAAACCGCCTCACGGGGGCCGATCGTAACTGAGCTGATCGCCGCATTCGTGAGTCCGTTGGCGGCGGTAAACGAACGCCAGTTGAAGGCAGACTGTGCGTGCGCTCCGGCAGCGAAAAGGAGCGTAAACAAAGCAAGAAGCCGAATGGACGGGCTGGCGCTCTGACGGCTCGTCATCGTGGGCTCCGGTGCTATCGACTGGTTGCGGGACTTAAGCTAGTTCCCTAGAGCGGTCTCATCGAAGCTGATTCGACAAATCGTAGTTCGCTCATTCGTTGTGTAGAAGATATGAATCCGATCGTCTTTTGTTTGGATCGCCGTCGGATAGGCGAACGACTTATCGCCGCTTCGCAGATCGACCTTTATCGGAAAAGTTTTTCCGAGATCTTTGGAAAGGGCCGCCGTTAGTGGGGTCCGATCGTCCATACTGTCGTTATAAATAAACAAGAGATTGCCGCTGGTGAGTTTGATCAGCTCCACGGCGGCATTGGGATTGGGGAATGCGGTCTCGACCCCTTGTGTCCAGGTATAACCGCCGTCGAGAGATTCAGTCTTAACCACGAAGCCATCGTCGCCCGGTTCGTAGTCGCCGCCTCTTCGACAATAGGCAAGCAGGTGTCCTGGGCTTAATTCGACAACGGCGGGCTGCAAGTTGCCGAGACGTGAATAGACTTTGTTGGAACGTTCCCACTTCTGAGTTTTAGGATCGAAGAGCAGGAACAGCGAGGAAGTGTCGGCTCCTGTTTTCTCCGTGTCACTGCCGGTCTCGTGGTAAATGGGCAGCACGGTAAGTCCTGCTGAGGTGGAAATCGGTCGTCCTCGAACCATCGTGCCTTCTTCGAGCGATACAAGAAAAGCGTCGGACCAAGTCTCTCCTCGATCATCCGAGACCTTGGCCATGATCCGTGAAGTAGACCAAGTGCTCCCGAATCGAACGACGAAGAACAGCCAGACTCGTCCTCCAGGGGCTTGCCATACGACGGGGTTCCCCATGGATTGGAAGGGGTTTCGGGCAATGGCCTTTGGATGAGCCCAAGTTTTTGTTCCGTGGATTAGCCGGGAGGCGAAGACGGCGGTGTCCTGGCTGTACTCGCCGTCACCGCCGTAGTAGGTTAAGTAAAGGTCTCCGTTGTCTAGTTCGGTGACGCAGGAGGGATGTTTGTATAAGCCCGTGTCAATTTCTGGTCCAATGATGCGCTCGACAATCATCCCGGCCGGAGCGGCTGCGTGGGACGCAAAGACCGATAAATGGATCCCGATGAGAACGGTCAACGAGAATAGGACATTGGGTGTTCGGAAGTGACAAAGCTGCCGGAAGAATTCGCTCATCATGCTGGGCCAAGCATGGACTAAATCTGGCTAAAGTCGAGCCTCCAAGTCACCCTTTGAAGTTCCCTCAAGGAGAGGGTGCCATCTTGAACCCGTTGAAACGCAATCTTTCGCAGAGGCCGCCATCCCAGGTCCGAAGCGATCTGTTTGATTTGAATCAAGCCCTTCCGCGTGTGGATCGCTTCCGCCAAGGTTTCGTCAATCGGGGCAAACTCGTAAATGGCCAGACGTCCTTTGACGCCAATGTCTTGGCACTCTACGCAGCCTTCTCCGTGGAGCGGTTGTAGCCGCTCAGGTGGGAGGTCTAAGGCTTCACTCATCTCCTCAAGCAGGGGGGCTGGAATGTCTTTGTCGCCGGTTGCGCAGCGCTTGCAATTCTGTCGCGCGAGCCGTTGCGCGATAGAACAGTTGAGAGAAGCACTGAGAACGGTGGGATCGACCCCCATGTTCACTAACCGAGGGATCGCCGCAAGACTGTCATTGGCATGAATTGTGGAAAGCACCAAATGCCCGGTCTGTGCCGCTCGAATGACGATTTCAGCTGTTTCGTGATCCCGGATCTCACCCACTAAAACAACATCAGGATCGTGTCTTAGGATCGATCTGAGACCTTTGGAAAACGAGAGTCCGATGTCTTCTCGAGCCTGCATCTGAGCAATGCCTTCAATCTGGTATTCGATCGGATCTTCAATGGTGATGATCTTTCTCCGGTCGTCATTCGCCTTGCTCAGGGCAGCGTAGAGGGTTGTCGTTTTGCCACTTCCTGTAGGACCGCTTATCAGGACGAGCCCCTGCGTGAGTCCGATCAAATGCTCAAAGAAGGCTTCTTGTTGGGGGAGCATGCCCAGTTCTCCCGCCCCTAGCATCAGACTCTGTCGTCCTAGGATTCGCAGGCAAAGGGCTTCACCATGTTTGGTGGGAATCACTGAGATCCTAAGGTCGTAGGCTTCACCCTTTGTCTTCATTGAGATGCGACCGTCTTGGGGAAAGCGTCGGTCGCTGATGTCCAACTCCGCCATCACTTTCAAGCGCGAGACGATCGCTGTATAGAGTGGCCTCAACTCTCCTGGGACGGGAATCGTCTGTAGAATGCCGTCGATCCGGTAGCGAAGTTTGATTGTATTCGCGTAGGGTTCAAAGTGGATGTCCGTTGTGCGTAGTCGTAGCGCTTCCTCAAGGATTTGATCCACCAGTTCCGAGATAGTCCCATCAACGGCCTTTTCTGCGTTCTCGTCGCTGAGATCAAAAACGAGCTCAGTCTCGTTTAAGAGATCTCCTTTGGTCTCACGCAGTTTTTGGACGGTTTCGGCTCCGAGGCCAAATTCCTTTTTGATGATCGCGTCGATCTGACTAGGCGTTGTGAGGGTGAAACGAATTTCTTTCTTCAGCAAGAGGCGCAAGTTGGCGAGCTCAAGACTGCTCGGCAAGTCCCCGTAGGCGACGGTAATCACATCCTCAGTAACCTCTACTGGAATGAAGCGATAGTGGAATATTAACTTGATTGAAACGGCGTTACGCAGCTCTTTGGAGAGAGTGAATTCGTTCAGGTCCATGAACTGAACAGAGTGTATCTCTGCAAGACTTTGGAGGGTGTCGCGTTCGGACGCTAAGTTCAGGTCTAGAATCAATCGATGAGGGGCAATTTGGTTCTTCTCTTGGTGGCTCCGGATCATCTGTAGCTGTTCAGGAGAAATGAGTCCCCGCTGTAGCAAGGCTTCACCGATGTCTTTTTGGCGGGGCGAGGTCATCTAGCCTAGAGCGGTATCTCCACGGTGGCGGTCGAGCGAAATCGAATGGTTGTCGTTGTTTCGTTGTCGTTACCGATCACAATCTTGTCGCTGTCGAGGTTCTTGAGTTTTAGGTCGCTGATCACGGGGTCGTTGAGGCGTACTGATTTGAACTGATCATCGATGAGAAGGAAGGCCTTTTCTTCACCGGTCGATGTTGTGAAGGTCCCTTGAAAGGTGATCCGGTGCTTTTTGGTCTGTGGCTTTTTCGGCGGAGCTGGTTTCTTCGGAGGACGGAAATGAAGGGTGAAAAATGGTGAGCGCTCTGATTGCTCGAGAAGCCTTTTGCTGATCGATGAATCGAACAAGGTTCCGATCCGGGAATCGAACTGAGGGTCAAGATTCGGGCGAGCGGGCACGGTGAGACGCGGAAGTGGCGGGATATCGCCTCCGAGCTTGAACACGACATCAGCGAGAATCGCACCCATCACCAAGACGGTGAGGAGTGTGACAGCAGAGCTATGTCCCAAAGTCGAGTGCATCCGTAGTCTGGCGATCAACCTTCTGCTGGGTTCTCATTCGATCCCGTGCGGACGGAGATGAAGCTGACCACCTTGAGCCAGACGCTAACGGTGTCTGGTTTCTCGCGCGAGTTCTTTCGAATGAGAATTCCGTCGACGAAGAGGCTTGGCTTGTGTTGGGGGTAATCAATTCCGAGTTGCGCCGCTATTTCTTCGGAACGACTCGGCAGCATGAGGAGGAGCTTGTAGAGCTGCTGTGTGTTGCATGAAAGCTCGGCTTCCGTCGCAAACGGAATCAGTAGGATCTGTGGGTTCGAAGACGAGGGAGATGGCGAGCGCTGTCGGCGGGTTGTTAAGCTCTCAATGTCTTTGATTTCAGAATAGATCATCGACTGCACTAAATGCTTGGTTAGCGCAAGTTCGGTCCAGAGAAGCTGCGGGTTCTCTTGCTGGCTTTGGTATTGTGGGAAACCGTCGAAGACGGATGGGGCAATGGTGCATGAGTGAGCTTTTGCTAGGCTCGCCATGGCTTCGATGTTGCTCTGTCTTTCGTTCTGAAATTCGATGAGTTGGAAAGCCCCTTCAGCTCGGCTTTGATACTCGGGTTCGATCGCGATGCGGGCGAGCAATCTTTCGTTCGTATTGGTTCTTTCGGTGAAGCTGTCTTCCAATCGTCTAAGGCCACGAGAGATTTGGTCGAGATCGAGTCTGTCTTGAGTGAGGCTTTCCTCATGGGCGGCTTCTAGACGTGCCCATGATTGGCGCAGAGGGGCGTCTAGTCCCACTGTTTTGTGATGAAGGGGACGATAGATCGCGAGGTAGTAAAGGCCAATGCTAAGTGCAATCGTCAAACATCCTTGGTTGGACTGGGACCAACGAATGATAGATCGCAAATGGTGAGATGAATTATGGTTTTTCATCGCTCTCGGGAATCCGGTCCTTGCGATCAGAGAACGTGGATTCGGTTGGTGCTTGATTTAGTGGAGTGAGACCGGGGGAAGATTTCAACGAGAGTCGGCGCTTAAAATAGTTCCGGTGCAGTTGGAGGGAAAGAGCGACGTGCTGATCGGCGATCACGACGTTGGTGTTTGCAAGTGGGCGGCGAACATCGTCAGGGATTGTGTCGACATTGGAGTAGTTGCCAGACGTATTCATTTGTTCGACAAGATCCGTTAGCTTGGTTCTCATCGTCTCGCCTCCATCCAGAAAGCTGAATTCTGCGACAAACCCGGGCTCATTCCTGAGAGGGTTAACTTGCACAGGCGATTGGACCTCCTCGAGTTCGTTAGTTTGCGTGGTCGCGATCGGGGTCGTCGCGTAACTTTGGTTGTCGGCTAGGAGGGCGAGCCAGTAATCTTCTCCGGTCCCTATCTCTTGGAGCAAGGCTAAGGTTTCGAGTAGTTCTCGAGACTCTTGCTGATAGTTTAGGATGGGACGGACGTGTTCGTATTGAATGGCGAAAGCCCCTAGTGTCTGTTCGGTTTGCTCCATCTTTTCGATGGCTCGATTTGTGTCTTTCAGTAGCTGTTTCTTGAAACGGAAGAGGGTGAGTTTTTGCCAGGATCCGATGAGGATCAGTAGGATGGTGGCCAAGGCTAAGGCTGTGGACCACCCTCGGAGTCGGTTCCAGGTCTGTCGTTGGTCTCTGCGGCTACGATCGGATTCCGGAAGTAGGGATATCTTGAGCGCGCTGCTTTCCAAAGAGGCTCTCGCCACACCGAGTGCGACACTGAATTCTCCGGGCGTCGACTCGGATTCAGCAGATGATCGGATCACGCTCGGCTTCGGCCCTGGGAGGCTGGCCAAATAGGATTCTAGTGGTTCCAGCAGATGTTCATCGCCAGCGAGAATGATTTGAAGGTCGTCGGACAACTTTTTTGCTGCTTCCGGAACGCCATGAAGGCTGCTGGGCGCAGTGGCCAGGCGCTTGAACCAATGACGAATCTGAGTCTCTGGAATCTTGCTCTGTTCGTCAGATAGGAGCGAAGAGAAGCTGGTGGCAAAGACCGGCTTGTCGTCTTGGACCGCGAGGATCGAGCTGTGTTGATGTCCAACATCGATCACATAGAAGGGTTTTGAGTCCTGTTTGCGGTGGAGGGATTCGTAGTAACCCCAGAAGCCCTGCGTGGCACTTGTGACATCGTCGATATCGCTGAGCTGAAGCCCAATTTTCTGCAGTCGTTCAGAGATAATGTTGGGCTGGCAATAGGTGAGCCAATAGAGACCATCATTTGGTCCTCCTAAAGGTTGATAATCAACTACGGGTAAATTGCCCTCTATCTCTTGGAAACGATCGGCCTCCTCGGCCACAAAGTCAGAAATCGATTGTTGATCTAGTTTGATGCGCTGAGAAACCGTATCTGATTGCGGAATGATCAGAATAGTCCGGGCGGGGTCATGTTCGGCGTGTAGCTGTGCTAGAGTTTCTGGGACCAGTTGCTGCGGGGCTCCGAGGCTTGCTGGAATTGAGACATGGTGTCGGATTTGGATCGCTCCGAAAATTCGCTCAGCAACAAGGATGAGCGTGGCGGACTCGCCCGGGTCAACAACAAGAACCCGCTCGACCATCCAGAATGACCCATGGCCAATCCGAGAGAGTTTGGCGAAGGTGGAGGTCACGGTTGGAACGGGAGAGTTGCTGGGGCATTCGGGTTTTCAGTGAACTCGATGAATTCGCCCGTTTCAGAGAGCAGGGTGGCGGTGACAAAGATCAAGAGATAACGGGGTTTGTCTACCTCTGTGCGACGACGGAATGCGGAGCCGATGACCGGGATTTTTCCGAGGATCGGGACGGATTCAACGAAGGTCGCCTGCTCCCGCTCGAGGACGCCGCCCATCACAACTGTTTGGCCGGACCTCACAATGACCCGCGTGTTAAGGGTTTGAGTTCGAGATTCAGGGAGTCGAATCTCAAAACTGTTACCGGTGGAATCTGCTACCGTTGCGAAAGGCACCAGTTTGACGTCTTGGTTTACTTCGGGGAAGAGGGCAAGATAGATCGTTTGTCCATCGCCACCAATGCTTGCCATCACTTCAAGTGAGACCCCAGATGTGATTTCTTTGGGAGTTCCGCTTGGGACCAAGGTAGAGGCGATGTTTCGTTCATTGATCGTTTGTGTGACCGAGTATTCCTCGTAGTAATTCTGGATCTTGCCGTCGGAGATTCTTGCCGGGAGATTGTTAACGACGGTGATGCGAGGGGCGCTGAGCGTTTGGGTTTCCCCTTCTTGCTCCAAAGCGGTGAGGGTAATGCTGAGATTGTCCCTATCTAGAATGTTGGTGAAGGTCTCTTGTAGGCCTCTCCCGACGTTGTCGGGGCCGAAGCCAAGAAAGTCGTTGGGAGCGCGGCCTTCGCCGGCCTCGGGGCGTCCGGTTTCCCAAAGGGCTCCTAGCTGGAGAAAGGCAGCTTCGGAGACCGTGATGAAACGAGCCTCAATCAGAACTTGCTGTAGGTGGCGGTCATACTCCTCGATGATCCGTTCCAAAACCTCCAGCTGTTCACGTGTTCCGGTCGCGAGAATAATGTTCCTCTCGTAGTCAATTTCGTATTCTGTTCCTTTGAAAAATTTCTGAATTGCTTTCTCGATGGATGGTGTGTGCGAAGCTCCATCGCGCACGAAGGTCTTGGCTTTCTGGGTCGTGACAGTCGTGACCGTGCCATCTTTCTTCCGAGTCTCGGTCTTCGAGACTTCGTCGGCTCCAAACACGGCAGGAAGGATGAAGCCTTTGCGCAGCCTGTAGATTCTCGTTTCTTCAATGGTCTTCTGCTTGTCCTTTCCGTCGACGATCCAGATGAGATCATCGCCTACTTGGAACTGGAGGCTGAAGTTTCGAGAGACATAGTTGAGGAATTCCCCAAGACGCACATTGTCGAAGTTCAGGCTGAGCTTCTGTTTGAAGGCTTCGAGCGACCGATCAGCAACGAAATTGATGGATTCTTCTTCTCCGATTTGAAAGATGATGGCCTCGAGGGTGACATCGTCTAACTTTACGGATATCTCCTTGTCGAGCTCTTTCGCCATGCGACCGGCCTGACTTTTGAAGTCGAACATCGGTGCCCTGCGGAAGACGGTTTGGTTGTAGGTTGAGGGAACGTAGGGGCTTGATTCTATGTCCTGGACGGCATCTCGCAGATCTTTTCGAGGGGGTAAGCCGCGGTCTGCTTGCTCGGTGATCAAGCCTTCGACTGTTGGGCTGAAGACTGAGTTCTTTGAATCGATTTTTCGGATGGTATCCTCGAGTGCTTGGTTGCGGAGAATCTCATTCTGTTGCTGGGTCCATTCGTGCACGCGGATCACAGCTGGATCTTTCGGGGCCGTCTGTCGCAAGGCCTCAATTTCTTCCGTGGCTTCTTCCCATCGCCCCTCTTTGGCAAGTTCAAAGACCTCGCTGATTTCTTTGTCGTAGGTTTGGCTGTACTTGGGGGCTGGGGGCTTCTCTTGAGGAGGGGCAGATTTCTTTTTTGGGGTCCCTGAATCTTGAGTGCTCTGGCAACCGATCAAAACGATCCCGAGGACGAGAAGGCAGGGGAGCTTTGTACGCGTGAGGGATTCCCTTTGGGGCCTGCCTGCAGCGCTAGCCGTGCCTTCTAGTTTGGATAGATGAGGTCGAATGTTCATCTCTTATGAACAAATCATATCTGTCTCTTGGAGACGTTCCATTTTTACCTTCGTCGCCCTGCGCAAGGGAACACGTGCTTCACGTTCAAATGCTTTAGCGCTATCATTTGGCTAACACCTAAAATGCCAGCAAATACTATACATGAGTTCCTGGTTTCTGCTGAAAAAAAATGATCTACCTTTCGGCGACGTGAGGTTCGCCGTTTGTCGCGCTCTATCAGAGCCCATTTCGCCCCTGTTTGCATGGATGGACTCGCTTGGATGGGGCGCTATTCAACAGATCTGAAAGTTTTTTGTGCTTGCGGGGCAATGGATGACGCTGCTCGTTTAAATTTGGCAAGCGTCGATAGAATGAGAGTTAAAAGAAAAGGAGTCGGACTCCCGCCACCGCTGAGAAAAAGTAAAGAAGCGCTTCGAATGCTTTTTGCGGGATTCGGTGAATGACTTTTCTTCCAACGAAAATACCGGCAGCGAGCCCGGGCAAGAGGCACAAATCGATCAGAAGCGATCGTCGGGTGATAATATCGAGATTTACCATCAGAGGGGCTTTGAACACATTCAGAAACAAGAAACAACGAGCCCCAATCCCGAGGAACTGCTCCTTCGTGTAGCGGTTGACGAGGGTGTAGATTGAATAGGCGGGAGCGGCCGCGTTAGCGAGCATCGTCGACGTACCAATCAGCAAACCCGACCACCACCGGAACCAGCGCGCGCCCTCAACCTGTCCCAGCAATTGCGGGTAGAACTGCCGGATCAGTTGGAGGAGAAGCATGGTGAGGATAACCCCTCCGATCGCCATGCGGGCGTACTGATTGTCGAGGTAATCAAGAACAAAGTAGCCGATGACAACCCCGACCACCGCGATCCCAATCAGGGGCCAGGCGTCTCGCCATTTTGCATAACGAGCAAACAGGGGGTAAACCCCGAGGTCGCAGACGATCAGGAGTGGTAGGATCAAGCCGACAGAGTCCTTGGCCCCAAAGAGTTCGGCCATGATCACGACGTTCACGAGAGCCAGTCCCGGAAAGCCCGTTTTGGAGAAGCCGAGTGAGACTGCTCCAAGCAAGGCAAAACAATAGGCTGTGAATGAGAGGTTCAGGCTGTCGAACAACACGCCGCATTGTGTTTAGTGTGAAAGCGATTCATAAAGCTTAAATCGTGACAAACTCTAGTTTTGATATACGTGGGGGCTCAGGGCTGTTCTTGAAATGAGTTATAGCTTACGATTTCAGGATCGTGATGGATAAGCTTAGTAACAAGGTGTGTGTGGTGACGGGGGCGAGTGGGGGCTTGGGGCGGTGTATCGCTTTGGCATTGGCTCGGGCGGGAGGCAAGGTGGTGATCGCCTCTCGCAACGTGGCCCGTTCCCAGCAGGTGTTAGCAGAGATTGATGCGTGCGGGGGAGAGGGTGTGAGTCTTCCCTCGGATGTTACGAACGAGGCCGAAGTGAAGGGGACTTTCGAGCAGGTTGCGGATCAGTTTGGTCGCCTGGATCTCTTGGTAAACAACGCTGGGCTCGCTGTTGGCGGGGCTCCCGATGAACTGAGTTTCGAGACTTGGAGGCAGGTTCTGAGCGTCAACCTCGACGGTGCTTTCCTCTGCTCGCGCGAGGCTCTGCGAATCATGAAGCCGCTGCGCTCGGGCCGAATCATTAATATTGGGAGCGTTTCAGCCAAGGTTCCGCGCGTGAATTCGGCTCCGTATACCACATCGAAGTTCGCGCTTGAGGGACTGACGAAGGCTCTCGCTCTGGATGCCCGAGATTTCGGTGTCTCAGTGAGCATTCTTCACCCAGGCAACACGGACACGCCGATTTGGGACCCTCGACGAGAAGTTGCCAAGGAAGAAGGCGTCATGGATCCGGATCAAGTTGCTCGACTGGTTTGCACGATGGCTGCGCTACCTTCGGATATCAATTTCTTGGAAGGGACGGTCTTGCCG
>CAYFGX010000080.1:0-5339 GCA_964342405.1 uncultured Verrucomicrobiota bacterium
GTGAGAAGTGAGAAGTGAGAAGTGAGAAGTGAGAAGTGAGAAGTGAGAAGTGAGAAGTGAGAAGTGAGAAGTTGGGACTGTGGGGGCTGAAGCTTTTAGGGAAAGACTTTTTCTTCCAGGCACGGATGTCTTTACGAGTGCCGGTTGGTTTGGGTGAGTTTTGATGGAGGGTATCCGTAGATGCGCTTAAAGCTACGGGAAAACTGAAATGCGTCGGGGAAGGCGAGCTTCTCCGCCACCTCGCTGACGAGGAGCTTGCCTCCCAAGAGAAGTTCTGCAGCATGATTCATTTTGCGCTGGAGCAGATAGTGGTAGCAGCCGGAACTGCTGAACCGCTTGAAGAGTCTCGAGAGATACATGGGGGAAAGGTCACAGGCTTGAGCGATCTCGCTTGCGGTGTGCAATTCCAGGAAGTTTCTGTCTATGTATTGGCACACCGATTCATATGTGTCGTAGGCCTTCGATCTGGGCCCCTCTGTTGAGACTTGAAGTTGCTGGATCTTAAGAAAAATGAGTTCCACCAGATTGTGGCAAATCGGGAGGGCAAGGGAGCGATTTCGTTGGGCCTCATCAATCAGGAGTTCGAAGACAGCTTCCATCTCGATCACGTCCTTGGTCCAGATTGGCGTGTACCCTCGTTGAGAAGTCTGCAACTGCGCTGCCTGAAGCCGAGGTGCGACTTTGGTCCCGGAGAGGTCGAGGTAGTATTTCTTCATGCCCCGTTGTCCTGTATTGCTGATCTGATGATCAACGGCAGGTCCGTAAGCGTAGATCGATCCGGAACTTAGTTGATGTGTCCGGCCCGAGATGTGAAGCGTTCCCTCACCAGAGGCCACAAATTCAATCGCGTAGAACGGAAAGTTATCCCGCTTAATTTGGTAGTCACGGCTGACCTGTTCAACGCCTCCACAGACGATTTCGAACGAGATGCTCGGTTTCGGATCGAGATTGAGAAAAAAGTGTCGTGAATCCTTCACTTGTTTTGAAATGAAGGAAGGAAGCCTTTCTCTCTCGTTCTGAGCTTTCATTCTGCAAAGAGAAGCTAGGTAAATAATTGCTATGCAAAAGGAAAAATCAGCTATTCCTGTTCTTCCTGTCTTGCTTTCTAATTGTTTTTTATTGCCGTTGCCAATCTCGAGTGATCCCTGTGGGTAAATAATTGCAATGATCACGAAAGTAGAGGGCCAAAGCAAAGACGGATTCATATCATCGGTAAATCCAAGAATCAGTATCATGGAGCGAGAAGAAGAAGCGGAGTATAGCCGACAGCGGAGAGACTGTCGTCTCGGGCAACATTGCGGCTTCACCTTGATTGAGCTCCTGGTGGTGATCGCGATTATAGCCATTCTGGCCGGCATGCTTCTACCTGCCTTGAGTAAAGCGAAATCGAAAGCGCAGAGCGCCGCCTGCCTCTCGAATCTCCGTCAGTGGGGCATGATGACCACAATGTACGCGATGGACAATGAAGACTCTTTCATGGCGGACTACGGGCCTTCGGTTGAAGGGACTTGGGCTTTTCAGCTGAGAACATTCTACGACGACATTGACCAGTTTCGGGTTTGCCCTTCGGCGAAAAAAGCCTCGTCGACAGGCTACGGCAACGCGACCGAATACTGGGGGTGGTCTGACGAGAATAAGGCCGAAGGATATTTTCGTCAGGGCGATTTTGGAAGTTACGGCATCAATCATTGGGTCAATTCCTTACCTCCGAGTTTTCAGAATGGGTGGCGAGGTCAACCCACGTGGCATTGGTCGAAGATCAGTTCGGTGAATCAACCCTCGATCACTCCGGTCTTCGGGGATTGTGCGTGGTATGGCGGGAACCCCTTTGATCTAGAAAGTGGCGCGACCAATGGGCGACCGCCCACGAAACGGGATTGGAACAAGAGCAACCCCAAAAGTTGGGGATGGGATATGGGGCGCTTCTGCCTGGATCGGCACGCGCGCGCGGTCAATTTTGTGTTTGTGGACGGGTCGACTCGAGCGACGAAGCTGTCCCAG
Organism: uncultured Verrucomicrobiota bacterium; assembly: GCA_964342405.1. Taxonomy (GTDB): domain Bacteria; phylum Verrucomicrobiota; class Verrucomicrobiia; order Limisphaerales; family AAA164-E04; genus UBA2970. The sequence goes on from CAYFGX010000080.1 coordinate 2,002, forward strand.
CTTTGGGATCTTGATTGGCATCGAGAATTTCGAAGGACGCCGCTGGTAGAACTGGGTTGGTAGTTTATGGTGATGTTTGGTTTTAGAAAACAGTGGGCAGGGAGTTCATGCATTGTTGGGGGAGGAGCATCCAAGCTTAGAGGTTTCCTGCTTGCTGTTTCGGTGCGACGGGTGGTCGGTTTCGTAGGTGTTGGTCTGGTTTTCCTTTTCGGATCGTTGGAGATCGATGCCGAAGGCAAGGCGCAGGTTCGGGCAGTTGCTGGCTTTGAGCCAAGTTGGGCGTCTCTGTCAGCCTATGAAGCGCCCGAGTGGTTTCGTGATGCCAAGTTTGGAATCTACGCGCACTGGGGTGTCTACTCCGCGACGGGAGGCACTCGGAATACAGATTGGTATTCCCGCAACATGTATGACCCGAATCATCGGAATTATCGTGAGCATGTAAAGAATCACGGTTCTGTCGATGAATTCGGCTACAAGGATCTGATTCCACATTTCTCGGGAGAACTCTTTGATGCTCAAGAGTGGGTCTCACTTTACTTGGAGGCAGGGGCTCGCTTTGCTGGACCGGTGGCTGAGCACGGCGATGGGTTCGCGATGTGGGCCACGGATCTGACGCCTTGGAATGCCGGGGACATGGGCCCGAAAAGAGATGTCGTGGGTGAGATGGCGAAGGCGGTGAAGAAAGCAGGAATGAAGTTTCTGACGTCATTTCATCATCATTGGCGGTGGGGATGGTATCCGACTTGGGATCAGGAGACAGACTGTGCAGACCCAAACTTTGCGAGCCTTTACGGCCGAAAGCTGCCTTCAACAGCCTGGGGAACGAGAGGAGCGAAAGGTGAGCGTGTTGATGTGATGCGACCGGTTCCGCTTCCGGATGAGGCTTTTAATGTCAGTTGGCTTTCACACGTGAAAGAAGTCATCGATCGGTACCGCCCCGATATGCTCTGGTTCGACAACCGGATGGAAATCATTGAGGAATCTAAAAGACTGGAAATGTTGGCTTACTTCTACAATCAAGGGAGGGAATGGGGAAGCGATGTTGTGCTGACATACAAGCGCCCAGATCTTCGCGAGGGCGTTGCCACAATCGATCTTGAGCGAGCTCGGATGCCTGGGATCTATCCGGATCCCTGGTTGACGGATTCGTCGATCGCCTCCTCGTCATGGTCTTATGCTGAAGATTTGGAGTATTACTCTAGCAACCGGTTGATTGATGATCTGGTCGATATTGTCAGTAAGAACGGTTGCTTGCTGCTCAATCTCGCTCCCGCACCTGACGGAACGATTCCCAAACCGCAACAAGATCGATTGCGTGAGATGGGTGCCTGGCTCCGGATCCATGGTGAGGCGATTTACGGTACTCGCCCGTGGATGGTTTTTGGAGAAGGCCCGACGATCACAGAACAGGGGCATCTGGCGGATCTGAAGTTTAAGGGTTTTGACGCTCGGGATATTCGTTTTACGTGTTCGAAAGATCGAAAAAGGCTCTATGTGATCTTGCTCGGTTGGCCGCACGCAGGACGCGTTGAGATCGGATCAATGGGAAAGCGTAGTGGGAATGTTGTCGCTGCTCGGTGGCTTTCGAATGGAGAGTCTTTAGACTTCTATTTAGATGATGAGAGATTGGTTCTGAATTTGCCCGCTAAACCGATTGGAAGTCATGCGCACGTTGTCGTGTTGGAAGGCAAAGCCCTCTGGTGATCGGATCTGTCTCCCTTGAGTTCAAAGGAATGCGTTTGATAGATCGCGTTAGAGTTCGTCCCTGAGGGACGCGCAACCTTTGCTGTTTTAGCCCTTTAAAATGGGCTGTTCCTTTATCTCTTCCCATTCATATTTTTCGTTTCTACGGAAAGTTTTCTTTCTGTTAATGCTTTGTATTCAGTGTGTTACGTCGTTGTTGACGTAGTTACACGTCATTCGAGCCGTTGGTCTTTTTCATCAATTCATGGATTTTGTCATCGTTGTTGATGCGGACAATTAAACAGCGAAACAAAAAGAAATGAATACGATGAAGCTAAATGATAAGTGGTTGAGAATAGGAGCGCTGGCGTCAGTGCTCATTGGATTAGGCTGTGGGACTTTGGGCACGACAGCCCAAGAATCTGCCAGCCGTGGAGGCGTCGATCTTCGTGTGGTCGGTGGGACGGTGGCAGATCCCGAGGACTACCCTTGGATGGTCGGTCTCGTCTCGGGCGATACGACAGATCTCACGGATGCTCAGTTTTGCGGAGGAACCTTGATTGCTCCGACGTGGGTGTTGACGGCTGCCCATTGTGTCGAAAATGAGATTGCTGGTAACGTTGATGTGGTCATCGGGGCGGGCGATCTTCGTGACGCGAATTCCTTTAGGCGAATTCGTGTGGCTCAAATCATCACTCATGCCGGTTACTTCAATTTCAATGACGGCATTGATGCAGATATTGCGCTGCTAGAATTGAGTGAACCGGTCAACGATCTGGAGCCCTTGCCGCTTATTGGCGATGAGGCGCTGGCTTCACCGGGGACGATGAGCCGGACCATTGGTTGGGGGCTTACGTCCGAAGGAGGGAGTCCCTCAGCCGAATTGCGAGAGGTTGACCTTCCAATTGTCTCTCTCGAAACAGCCAATGCGACGGGGGCCTATGATGCCGAGTTGACCGCGGACATGTTACCGGCTGGTTTCTCGGCGGGGGGCAAAGATTCTTGCAACGGCGATAGTGGAGGCCCGCTTGTGGTCCGAAACAGCAATGATGATGGTTTCGTTCTGGCGGGAATCGTGAGCTTTGGATCTCACCTCGGTTGCGCGGCTCCCAATGCCTACGGAGTCTATAGCCGGGTGTCCTATTTCTTGGATTGGGTGAATCGGGGAATGGCCGGTGAACTCGAGTTGACCGAAACAGGCGCAGGCGTCGATGGTAATGAGCCTGGTGGTGGCGATGATTTCGGTGACTGGGGTGACGACTTCGGTGATTGGGATGATGACTTCTCAGATTGGGATGACTTCGGCGATGGGGCGGATGATTTCTCGGACTGGGATAACTTCAGTGATTGGGGCGATGACTCCTCGGATTGGGATGACTTCGGCGATGGCGCAGATGACTTCTCGGATTGGGGCGATTTCAGTGACTGGGAAGACGACTTCTCAGATTGGGACGACTTCGGCGCAGGTGAGGACGATTTCTCAGACTGGGGCGGTGGCTTCGATGACTGGGGATGGGACGAGGATTTCTCGGACTTCGATGACAACGGAGATGAAGTCAGTGATCCGGAATGGGATGAGATTTGGAATCTCATCAGTGGGGATGACGATGATGCCCCGTTTGAATTCGATGACGAGTTCGGTGACGAGTTCGGTG
>CAYFGX010000080.1:5439-19365 GCA_964342405.1 uncultured Verrucomicrobiota bacterium
TGACGAGTTCGGTGACGAGTTCGGTGGCGACGAAGAGTTTGACGACAGCCTCGGCTTGGATGACTGGGGGAACTGGAATGGTTTCTTCTGGTGGAACTAGTCGAGCCTTAGAATAGAAAACGCTAGGGAGGTAAGAAAACCATGGCTGATCTGGAGTGGCTCTTCGGTGAGTTGCCCAGATCAGCCCGCGTTCCCAGCCATTACCATAGCAAATTTAATCTATCTTCTCTCATGAATTTCCGCCCTGCTATTCTCATTGGAATCCTTCTCGTCAATGCGGTGTTTTCAGATAGTCGAGCCGAGGAGGTCCCGGCGAGGGACTCTAATCGCGAGGGACTTTCGAAATCGATTGTGGGTGGCGTGAAAGTCTCCACCGGTGAGTATCCCTGGATGTGTACTTTGGTGCTTGCGGGAGATGAGGTTGCCTACCGGGGCTTCTTCTCTGGTGGGACGCTGATTCATCCCCAATGGATTCTTACAGCGGCTCACAGCGTCGAAGGTAAATCAGCCGCAGAGATTCATGCGCTTGTGGGGGCGACCCACCTGATAGAGGATGGGGGATTGAAGCGGCATCAGGTCGTTGAAATTGTCTTTCATCCGGCCTTTTCGCGACGTGAGGGAGAGTTGGGTTCAGACTTGGCGCTGCTGAAATTGAGTTCGCCTGTTGTTGGCATTCCTTCACTTCCCATAAGCCTCGGGGCTTCGCCTGCGCGTCCAGGGCGAATGACGCGTGCTTTGGGCTGGGGCTTGACGGCGAATCGAGGGTTTCGCTCTGCAGCGCTGAGAAGTGTGGACATTCCAATCGTCGATAAACGCGAGATCGATGCTGTGGCCGTCTACGGTCAAGAATTACCAGCGGACACTGTCTTGGCTGGCGTGATGAGTGGGGGCAAGGATACCTGTGATGGAGATAGTGGTGGACCGTTACTAGGGCGAGATGTTGAGCGGGGTAAATGGCGCATGATGGCCGTGATTGCGGGGGGCGCGGATCGAGGCTGCGCGGTGGAAGGAGCAGTGGGAATCTACACCGAGGTGGCTCCCCATTTGCCATGGATTGAATCGAGGGTTGTCGCAAGTTATCAGGATTGGGCCGTTTTGTATGGCAGTGGAGTTGCAGGAGCGGATGAGGATGGGGATGGCTTCACCAATTGGGACGAATATGCTCACGTGAGCCATCCGATTGATCCTCGGTCGAAACCACGATTGAATCTCCGCCTAACCGCAAGCGAGGGACGGCAGTTTGCGACTCTGTTCGGGTTTGCACGTAAAGGCGTGGAGGATCTTCGTTTTGTGATTGAGCGATCGGCTGCCCTGGGGGAATGGAATCGTGCATTTGAATTCAGTAGCTCAAAGTTAAACCCTGAGGGGCCCTTGGGCCCACGCTTTGTTTGGCAAGATCCATTGCCAATCTCAGTTGCATCGGGACAGTTCTACCGGGTGCGGGCATTGAGAACGGGAGAGCCCTCGCTTTTGGTGTTGAACCAGACGCTGTCTCAGGGGGAAACTGCCCCTCGGTCGTTTCCTAGCTTGTAGAATCCATCTGACGATATCCGTATGAACTCTCACTCGCGCGTTGGCTATGCGGGGCTTACCATTGCGGTAGTGCTTCTAGCCTGTGGCGTGCTGGTTTCCCGCTCGATTCTTGATGGTTTCAATCGAATTGATACGGAGAACCTCTTGAGTGAGGTTGGCTGGGTGATGGCGGACCTGGAAGCAGAGGCTCTTGAGCTGGGAGATTTTGCGAATGATATTGGTGTGCTTCCCGAAGCACGCGCCTTCTTTGATCAACCGGAAGTTGGCTTCATTGCGGACTACTTGGATCCGGTGACGGCTGACGTCATGGAGTTCGACATTGCGGCCGTATTCGATGCCAAGCATGAGTACGTGGCGGGAGTTCGCTATGATATCGGGATGGGCGAGCAGACGGGGCTTTCGGTTGAGCCGAGTCGAGTTCTCAGTGATCGACTGGCCAGTTATGAGCTCCGTTCGGGAACGGCGAAAATCGATTTTTTGACTCTGGATCGATCGCTTTATCTCGTCGCTACCCATCCAATCGAAGACCCAGAGGATCCCGATGAAGCTCCGGTCGGGGCCGTCATGATCGGTCGGCGGATCGTCGTGGACTACGAAGAATTTGAAGGGGCAATCGGCACGACCTACTCACTGATATCAAGACGCGAAGACAGTCCGTGGCAAGGAGAGGGCAGTTTGCTGGAACGCGATTCTGTTTATCCGGTTTTTGAAGAGGAGCTGTTCTTCGAAGACGAGGAGGAACTTGCTGAGTGGGAGGAAGTTGAGGAGGGAGAGTGGGGCCTTATTCAGTTTGATGTCGAGTTGAGCGTGATCGAAGAGACTCAGTATTATCGACTTCCCAGTTCCATGAAGGGCCCAGACGGGCTGGAAAAATCGGTGGTCATGTGCTCAATGGGAGGCCCCTACGATACGGCTGATGTAGTGATGAAGGTGTTGATTCCACAGACCATCAGCCGAGTCGCAGAACAGAAGGCGATGTTGGTGAACCTAACACTTGTCTTGGGGGTAGCGTTGACGATTGGTTTCACGTTTTTCTCCGTTCGCGAGATTCGCCGCCGGCTCGGTGCGGAACACTCTCTTCGGTCCGCTAATGAGCAATTGGCCGAGGTGAACGCTCAGAAGGATCGCCTCTTTTCAATCATTGGCCATGATATGAGAGCCCCTCTGAACGGCGTGATTCGACTTTCAGAATTGATGGCTCGGGCCCCTGATTCGTTTGCCTCCAAGGACGTTGCTCGGTTTGCGAACAATATCAACCTCACCGGTAAACAGCTTCATGGTTTGCTGGAAAACTTGCTCAATTGGGCTCGTTTGCAAACAGGGCAGCTGGCCTTTGATCCGCAGCCTTTGGACCTGCTGACGGTCGTGCGTCAGGTGGTCTCCTTGTATCGACCCCGAGCCGAGGAGAAAGGTATTGAGGTGGATGTTGACGTCGCCGCTGGAATGACCGTGCGGGCGGATATCGAGATGCTCAAAACGATTCTTCGCAATCTCGTCTCCAATGCGATCAAGTTTACCGAACAAGACGGGGTGGTGAGTATTTCGGTGTCAGAGTTTGAAGGCTTCGCTCGGATTTCTGTGAGTGATACCGGGTGCGGGATGAGCCAAGAGACGGTGGATTCCTTGTTTGTCTTGCCCGTCGGAGCGAAGAGTAAGAATGCCCCTGAGGATGAGAACGGAACCGGGTTTGGCCTGCTGCTCTGTCAAGAGATGGTCCGACGCCATGAGGGAGACTTGGAAGTGTATAGTGAGATCGGAGTTGGAAGCGAATTCAGTTTCTCTCTCCCAATGGGATAGAATAGCTGTCCGCCTGTGTCATGAAACCGATTAGAACCATTTTGATTGAGGACCAAGAGCTACTGCGCAATGTCTTGGTCAAGACTCTTGAAATGAATCCAGACTTCGAATTGCTGGGCGATTGCTCGGATGGTCGGTCTGGGCAAGAGTTGTGTCTGGCGCAGCAGCCGGATCTCATTGTAACCGATGTTGATATGCCAGAGCTCGATGGGATTACCATGGCTCAAGGCCTTTTGAAGGATCTTCCTTCCGTTCGGATTCTGGCGCTGACGAATCTCAAGGATCCCTTCACGATCAACCGGCTCCGTGAAGTCGGAATTCATGGATATGTGGAAAAGGACCAACCCTTGGACATCCTCGAGGAGGCCATGCGAACGGTGGCCGGCGGAGAACACTATTACACGGCCATCGTCCAGGAAGTCAGTTCTCAACTGGCGAAAGATCCGGTTGCCTTCTCAAAAATTCTCAGCCGACGAGAGCAGGATGTCATTCGCTTGGTTGTGGATGGCTTGACGAGCAAGGAGATTGCTAAAGAACTCAAATTGCATCCCCGATCAATCGAGACTCATCGCTATCGAATCATGAAGAAACTCGAGCTCAAGAATGTCGTCGATCTCATCGCTTACGCTGAGAAGAACGGAATCAAACGGAGCTCAGCTTAGATGCAGGGGAGAAGTGAGGTTGGAACTGAGAGGTGAGAAGTGAGAAGTTGGGGACAACAATTCCTCGTCCGCGCTTGCGGTGTTCTGGTCTTCGTGCCACATTTTCCACAGAATGAGTAGTCGGTATGCAGAGGGAAGTTCAGAGGGGATCTTAAAGCATTTTTTTGCCGCGTTTTGTTTGGCTGTCCTCTGTTATGTGTCCTTCTACAGTTGTGACCAGTACATGCGCCTGCGCAAGGGGCCCTGGGAGCTCAATTTTCGAGCTGAAGCCGACGGGACACCGAATGTGATCATTAACCAGCCTGGCATTGGTATCACGAACGTGACTCTGCGAATCGAGGGAGAATCTGTGGTGCAGTCTCCGGAAAGTGTGAAGTTCACGGGGCCTGGAGTGGAGGTCCCCTTTGGGAAGATCGTCTTTTTTGATACCACTTACCTGCCAGGGACGCTGACCTTGGACTTGTTTGGTCACGAGGTTGAGTTTATGGGCAGAACGATGGTGCTCAATTTCAAGGAACATGCTTGGCAGTCGGGCGAGGTTGTAACGCTATTGCCCGATCAGAAGCTGTCGGCGACGGTGAAGACGAATCAGGTCGAGCAAACTCCCTAGATTAAGCCCAGGAAGTCTTCCTTAGACTCATTCTGGCGTCTTAAAGAATTCCGGGTCGAGTGTGGCCCCTGTCTTAGTGGCAACCCGTTGAGCCTCCATGATCAGACGCCCGTTGTGAACGCGCTTTTCATGATGGGCAATTTTGACGCCTCCCACTGATCGATGCTCGCTCAGGTAGATTTCTTCGTGAATCATGGATTTTGATGTCGTCGAAGGTAGGTAGGAATCGATTTTCCTCAGTAGGTAATTTTCGTTGTCGAAGTAGAGTGAGATGGCGTCTCCATCCGCGTGGGTGGCATGAATCCCGACGCAGGGACGGCCCTCGATTTCAATTTTTGGAAGAGGATTGAGGCTGTATTGAGATCGGTCTTGAAGCGGAAATAAGTAGCTGATCCATCGCAATCGGATCTGTTGCTTGCTGCTCTTGTATTCGAGATTTTCGAGTGTTCTGTCTTGAGAGCCTGTGCTTACCCAGATCGCATCACCGTTTGAAGACACGACGTAGGCGCCTTCTATTTCCCTGCGAAACCAGTTTGGCCACTGTGAGGCGTATTGAGCGACGAATGGCTGAGAGGCGCCGTTACTGTAGGCAGTGCCTCGTGTCATCCAAAGCATCGGGCCTTTCACGCTTTGAAAGCGTTCGCCAGATGCCGCGATAGCCCGCTTGAGGATCGTCTCGGCCGATTCGGCCGCGTGGGCCAAACTATAGAACGACATGACCAGAATCCCTAGGGAGAGAAAGAGCTGCTCGGGTCGAAAGTTGAAAGCAATTCTCATAATCTGTTTGTTTCCGGGTTGTCCCTATTGAGTTCGGTTCTTGAAAAGGTAAGCTTGGTCAAGGCAGCCGGCGACTAAATCCAGATCACCGTCCGCGTCGATATCGCCAAGCGCGACCTCGTGACCTGGCCCTTTGGTTGCAGCTTTCCAATCGGGGACTACGGGGAACTGGCCGTTTGTTTGTAGGTAGACGGAGACTCTCCTTCCTCGCCAATCTGCTCCAGCGATATCGAGATCCCCATCGTCATCAAGATCGCCGAAGGCAAAACCGTGATAGCCCGTGTTGGTGTCGCTTCGCCAGATCTCGCGCAACGTTGGGGCCTGCTTTTGTTGACTGAGAATCACGCTTGCCCCTGGCGGTCCCCATGGACCCTTTGCGCAGATGACTTCCTTGCTGCCATCGTGATCGAGGTCGAGGCAGTAGATTCGCTGGACGTGACGGACCCGGTCGTCCGTAAAGATCAATCGTCCCTGTCGAAATCGCCCTTCGTCGTTCTCGTGAAGGTAGATTGTGCCTTTCTTGGGATAGCTTGCGAGAATGTCGAGATCGCCATCGGAGTCAAAGTCGGCGAAGATCGATGCTTCGCTGTATTCGCGAAGGCCAATTCTCTGTGTGGGTAGACGGGCAGGGAATCCCGATCGGTTCTCGAAGAGAGCTAATCCCAGAAAGGGCAGGCCGGCTGCCATGAGCATGTCTTGATCACCATCTTGATCATAGTCTCCGAAGACAATTTGATTGGCGTCAATATAGATGCCTGTTTCCCAATCAGGCTTAGAATGAAAGGGTCTCTTGGCGCGAGCGGGCTGGTTGATGTAGAGCGTGCAGTGTGATTCGTGGGTGGCGGCCAGATCCGCGAGTCCGTCGCCGTTGAAATCGAGAACGGAGATGTGATCGCAATCGCTCGTTTCGATGGAGTTCCAATCGGGCTGTTGTGAAAACCGGCCGCCTTGGTTCGTGTAGATGACCCATCGCCTTGGGCCGGGAGCACTCGTGACGATGTCCAGGTCGCCATCCTGGTCGGCATCAATGAGCCTTGCGTTCCCGTCGCCTCCGCAATGCCGAGTGCCGCTGGTCCATGTTGCTTTGGAATCGAAGAGAGGCGAGGCCCCCTGAGTGCCGATCGCGGTGCTCAAGATCAAGGCGGCGAATGTGAGTCTTGGGTGGGCGTTCATTTTGGAAGCTTTTTTGATCGATCCAATTTGACGGATGACGACTGAAACTCAAGCCGTGCTTCGTGACATTTATGGCCTACTCGGTGTTGGGGCTGCGTCAGGGATCTTGGGACTGCCTCAGCCCGACGTATTTGCGCTCTGTTCTTCCGGGGCGCGTCGAGGGAGGCTGAAAGAGAAGATTGCTCCGCCATTCTCGCTATTTCGCGCTTCGATAGAACCGCGATGGTCGCTGATAATGCGCTTGCAGATCGAAAGGCCGAGTCCCGTTCCTTGTTTCTTGCCGTGGGTCGCGAAAGCTTCAAACAACTGTGGCGCGATCTCGGGAGAGATCCCTTTCCCTTGATCCTCGATTTCGGTGACGACATCTTCCTGGGTTTCTTTAAAGCGGAGGGTGACTTTGCCTCCGCCCGGCATTTCGTCCAGCGCGTTGTTGATCAGGTTAATGAAGACGTGAGAAAGGCGCTGCGGCTCAAAGAAAAGCTCGGCAGTGGGAGGGTGATTCTCGAGGACGATTTCCGATCCCTTATCGCGTACTTCAGGCTGGAACTCGTCTACAAACTGCAGGATGAAGCGGTGGTAGTTTGAGGGCGACATGATCACGGTTGTGTGGGAACCACGGGTGAACTCGAGCAACTCATTGATCATGTTGCTCAATCGATCGACCTGCTTACACACGCGCTCGCTCCCCATCTTCCGCATCTCGGGCGTTGCCTCTGCCATGGCGCTCATCTCGGTGGCAATCCGAATGACATTCAGCGGGTTCTTGAAATCATGCACAATCGAGCGGGCAAAACGACCCACGAGCGTGAGGCGCTCAGCTTGCAAGATTTCGTCGACATACTTGTGGTTAAACTCTCGAATTCGACGCGTGACCTGCTGGATGAGTGTGAGGGAAAAAGTCTGCGAGATCTCGAGTAGTTTGAGAATGGTGTCTCGTCGAATGAAATACACCGTGGTCGGCTCAGTGACCGAGGCGGTCGCCGATCGAGGCCCGCTGTCAATGACGGCCATCTCACCGAAGAAATCGCCCTTCGGGAGCCTCGAGAGGTCGCAAGGGGTTTCGCCGTTGAGCAGCGCCGATATGAGGACATTGCCGTCTGCCACGACGTAGATCCCGTCGCCTGCGTCGCCCTCTCTGAAAATGATGTCGCCCGTCTGGTATTTTTTGGTTTCGACCGTGCTCGACAGCATTTCCATTTCGGCATCATTTAAGCCTTCAAACAGCTTGCTAATGCCAAGATTTGCCATGCCGAAAGTTTAGGGTTTTGAGCCGCTGAAACAAGCGCGGAATCGGAATGCGACAGCTTTGTTCACTCCCCGGCATTGTCGGGCGAGCCAAGCGTCAGGTCCCCGGGTAAAAGAGACAGGCTGGAACCAGCCCCGTTCCAGCCTCTCAGCGCAGCGAGTGATCCCCGAGTTAAGCGTCACCGAACTGGGATGCTTGTGACTTCGCGTTCCGGGCCTAGAATGGGCGTTTGGGTTTTAGCACGCGCGTGAGGAATTCTTCGTCTCCGAGGGTGGAGACGAGATAGGATCGGGGTGCTTCCGACCAGGTGTAGGTGGCCCATTCGTTGATCTGTTCGAACTCTGGAATCAGGGACGTGGGTTCATCTTCAAACGCATCGGAGTCCATCATGAATAGGTGGACAACTTCGTTGTCGACGACGAAACAGATCAATGCGATCGGCTCGTTATGCCAATCGATCATTTGGCAACCGATCCCGGGATACTGAGAGAGCGTTTCTGGGACCTTGAAATCCGTGAACCCGTGCTCTGACGAAAGGTAAGTTCTCATTTCGTCAACACTGTCGCTTTGTTTCTCAAGGACGAAGAAACGCGAGAGATAGTTGCCCATATCCAATTTCATGGCTGCGTAGGTCTTAGGACCCGTCGGTTGAAATTGATTGGCATACCACGCAACAGGCGTCAGAAGGATCAGAATAATGGCGGCGGCCGCGAGGGTATGTCCGAACGTCCATTGCCGCGGATTGTCCTGCTCGATCTTGCCGGAGAGAATCCTTGCCTTCAGATCTTTCGGAACCTCGATCTCGTGTAGCTTGTCGCTGATGGCCTGGGTAATCCCTTGCTGGCGAGCAAACCATCCCTGCATCTCAGGGTCCGATTGAGCCAGTGCGAGGGCTTCCTCAAAATGCGGGTCGTTGGCATCTTTACCCGAAGGCCGATACGACTGGAGGAGGTATTTGGCTTCGTCTTTGTTCATACTACAGGCCCTGTGTTTTTTCTTGGTTGGCCAAGGAGATGATCTTGGACTCACTTTCCTTCTCGGAATCGGTGAGAAGTTTGAGCAGTTGGTTGCGGCCACGGGAAAGCCGTGACATCACGGTTCCAATTGGGATCTCGAGAATCTCCGCGATTTCTTTATAGGAATAATCTTCGAGGTGAAAGAGCACCAGCGGGACTCTAAAATGTTCTTCGATCCGTTCCAGTGCCTCGACTGCCACGCTTGAGTCGATGCGACTGATCACGTCCGCCGTGACCGCTGGTAGCTCTGATTCGACCACTTCCACGGTGTAGTGGGGATGCCGTTTCTCGAATCGTTTCGAGCTGAGAAATTCTCGGTGCAAGGTGGTGAAGAGCCACGACTTGAGTTTCTTTGGGTCTCTGAGTTGATGCCCCTTGGTGGCCCATTTGTAGAACGTTTGCTGGGTGAGGTCGCACGCGTTGGCCTCGTTGTGAGTCAGCGTGAGGGCGAAGCGATACAGCATGGTATAGTGCTTATCGACTATCTCTTCGAAGTTAAGCTCTAACATACCATTGATCCTGTGGTTTTCCCTAGTATCGCTCTCCGCTCACGCTGACTCAAGTGCCGAGTTTCTTCTATTCGATCCGGGTGAAGATAAACTGCCCCAATGGGGGTAGATTATCCGACGCGGCGAGGGGGCTCTCCGTGAGTCGTGTGATGCTTGCTTGCGGCGAGGTCCTTTGATTGGCCGAGGTATACGTAGCCCCACTGTCGGTGCCTGCGTCGTAAGCTTCCAGATCGATGACCAACTCGTCTACCCAATTGCCATCGACGAGAAGGCTCAGGTCATGAACCCCCACGAACCAATCCGGACTCGGGGCGATCATCGAAACGAGCGACACCAACGGATGGCTCTGGCTGATTTCAAATTCAAGGAAACCATTCCCGGGCGAACGACCAATGCCCGGTCCGGATAGGAGCGTTTCGGCGGTGCCGGCGTCTTGGTGGCTCGCGATTTCGGCTGTGAGCGGTGACTTGCCGCCGGTTTCGGCCATGTTCCGAATTCCTGGCGTCGCTGATTCGCCGAGTCCCCAAAGGCTCAAATCACTGTTGTGAGTTGCTCCGATCAACCCGGAGAAGTGAGGGTTGCTGGGGAAGTCTGTCGGATGTAATCCGCGACTCCACTGAGCATTGAACTCAACTGAGAAACGTGCGGTCTCGGCTGGGAACGCATCTCCTTCGAGGATGCGGAAGAATCGATTCCCATTCGATGCCTCGATCGTGGCACTCCGTTCGCTGGTCGTGGTCACCGTGCTCCAACTGGTGTCATTCAGATCGGCACGAGCCTGCACCGAGAATGGAGCTCGTCCGCCACTCCAGGTCAGTGTTGCTTGACCGTCTGCGAATGAGATGGATTCGATCTGAATGCCTTCGCCCAGTGAGATCTCAAGCGGATGCAGGCCAGGAATGTTGATGGTCGCGTTCATGAAGGACGCTTGGTCCACGACACCGCCGTTGCCGCTCGCCATAAAACCTTCGTGAACGGTCACAACGCCGTCCTCGGTGACGCCCGTATTCGGGGCCATCTGATCGAGGAAGGCAGTGTTGGCTGGGAGTTCGTCATTGACCTCTGTCCCTGCGTCATAGACGCGGAGATCAGAGATGATGATACGATCACGGATGAGCTTGCCCTGATCGTCGAAGATCGGGTAGGCCTTGGGATCGTTGTTCCCCACGAAAGCGTCGTTACTGGGTATCACCATGGAGGCGAAGCTGAGGTAACGATCTTTCGGATCGTTGGCGTCCAGTTCCAGGGTAATGCTAGCAGAGGCGCCTGGTGCGAACGGTGGAAACTCACCGCTACTGATCACCGTCATATCGGTGTTTCCAGCTCCACTATCTTTGAACGACTGGCTGATCGGAGCGGTCGTGCCGTCCTCGGCTAATCGTTCAAGAGCCTCGGAGGCGGGGCTATCCAAATCGAAGAAATCGAAACTGCCGTCATGAACACCAATCCAAACAGGGGTTTGGAAGGTGCCCCCATCGGGCGCTCCGTTTCGGAAAGTGACGGAAACGAGAGTGGGTTTGGGTTGGACCCGGCGAATCGTGATCTTACCGATCGTGTATCCCGCTGTCGTGAAGGCCGCGTTCGCAAACATCGGGTCGGCCAAGATACCGCCTTCGCTGGCGGGCTTGAATCCGGGGTGATCGGTGTTCACGCCATTCTCGTCCACGCCAGTATTGGGAGCGCTTTGCCCGAAGAAAGCGGTGTTCTCGGGAATCTCGTCATTGACCTCAGTGCCGGCATCATTGACGTCCTGACCGAGCAGCATGATCTCAGCCCCTACGAATTCGCCGCTCTCGTCGAAGAGCGAGTGGGCGAGGGGATTACCGTTGGCCAGGTAAGCATCGTTGCTGGGAATTACCATGGTCGCATAGCTGAAGTATTGATCGAGCGATGAGTTCGCATCGATCGTGAATCGCTTGGACGTGCTCGCGCCTGGTGCGATCGGACCAATGCCGTTGAGTGTTCCTTCGAGTGTGCCCGCTCCAGAGGCGAGGAATTCCTCGGCAAGGACACCTGGATTTCCGTCTTCCGCGATCCGTTCAATGCCGGGAGTGGATGGGCTACCGCCATCGTAGGAATCAAATCCACCATTGTGAAAGCCAACCCAAAGTGGGGTGATGAAGGTCCCATTCTCCGGAGACAGATTTTCGACCACGACTTCGATCTCGATCGGTTCAGGAATGACTTGCTCGACTCGAACCCGGGCCACTCGATAGCCCTCGACCGTGAAGTCGGCGTTGGCGAACATGGGGTCGGCCAAGATGCCGCCCTCGCTGGCAGGTTTGAAGCCTGGGTGGTCTGCGTTCACTCCGTTTTCGTCGACACCCGTGTTCGGTGCGCTTTGGCCAAAGAAGGCTGTGTTCTCTGGCAATTCGTCGTTCACCTCGGTCCCGGCGTCGTTGATCGCGGATCCCAAGATCTCAAAATCTGCCCCAAGGAAATTCCCTTGGGCGTCGAAGATAGGATGGATGACGGGATTTCCGTTGGCAACATAGGCGTCGTTACTAGGGATGATCATCCCGGCATACGAAAAGTAACGATTGCTCAAAGCATTCGCATCCAAGACGAATCGTTTGGAGGTGCTTTGTCCCGGAGCAATGGGGCCAATGCCATTGAGCGTGCCTTCGATGGTGCCGGCCTCGCTGGCGAAGAACTCAGCTGCAAGAGGGGCCGTATTTCCGTCCTCGGCGATTCGTTCTACGCCTTCGGTGGAAGGTGATCCGCCATCGTAGGAGTCAAAACCCCCATCATGAAAGCCAACCCAGAGAGGGGTGAGAAAGGTGCCGGATTCGGGAGCCAAGCTCTCGACCGTGACCTCGACTTCAATCGGTCTTGGCATGATCCGTTCGATCGTGATTCGGGCGATCTGATACCCTTCAGCCGTGAAGTCAGCCCCGGCAAACATCGGATCCGCAAGAATGCCGCCTTCGCTGGCTGGCTTGAATCCTGGGTGATCAGTATTCACGCCGTTTTCGGTGACTCCGGTGTTTGGAGCTGCTTGCCCAAAGAAGGCGGTGTTCTCTGGAAGCTCGTCATTAACCTCGGTGCCGGCGTCGTTGACATCAGATCCGAGAATGAGGATCTCCTGAGCAATGAGCTCTCCGCTCTCATCGAATAGAGGGTGCGCCATTGGGTTGCCGTTAGCGACGTAGGCGTCATTGCTGGGAATGACCATGGAAACATAACTGAAGAAGGCATGAGCATCCGCATTGGGATCGAGCCAGAGACGTGCGGACACACTCTGGCCCGGTCCAATGGGACCAATCTCATTCAAGACGGCTTCGAGACTGCCGCCGCTTGCCTGAAACTCTTCGGACAGAACACCCGGGTTCCCGTCTTCAGCGATTCGTTCAATGCCCGGTGAAGAGGGCGACCCGCCATCGTACGAATCGAAACTCCCGTCATGCACCCCCACCCAAAGCGGCGTCAAGAACGTGCCACTCTCAGGGGCGAGGTTTTCAAGGGTGACTCTTACTTCCACACTCGGTTCGATGATTGGGCTAGGCTCCTCTCCGAAGTTCCCCAGATCAGGGGATTGAACCGCCCAGTTTTCCGGGGCAAAAGGATCGGCTCCAACTAAAGCCAGCGATTCGCCGGCTCCGGGCGCGGCAACTGAAGCGATCGGCGAAGGCCAGATACCGGCATTGGTCGCAACGCCTGTGCGTCCGACTGCTGTGCTGGGCCCGAAGCGCAAACCGCTGATAATGTTGTCGGGATTTCCGAAACCGCTCGCCCGATACAGGAAGAGATCTGAATCATTTGGATTGAGCCCACTCAGCGTGAACACCTTGGATTCGCCGGGTGCGAACTCGGTGCCGGATGGAATGCGTGTTGAGTAATTAAATTGATGACAAAACGGAAACGCGTTGCCGAGACTCACGGGCTCGGTGCCGACATTGGTCACCTCGACCTCGCCGGTAGAAGGGACCACCTCGGTGATCCACAATTGATCGACATCTGCCGTGGCGCTGAGGGCTCCGAGAGCCAAACCCTGGACCAACAGGGAGCGGACTCGTGAGAGCCAACGATGGGGAACTGAATTCATAATTTTGAGAGAATAAGATTTCGATTGTTCGCTAAGCGATCGAGCTTGGGCGCCATTTGCTCAATCTGGTCCGTGAGACGACAAGACAGACCGTTTATTCCGTTGCGATGAAAAAAAGTTTTTCCACCTTCGATCACCCGTTCCTCAAACCGATGGAAGAACCTGTCCTGCCTATCCGTGGAATTCTGTAATCCGTGGTAAGAGAGTCCCAATTTGCGGAAATAGAAAACTATGAGCGGGGACTTGACTTGATAGGGGCTAAAACCCTACTTTGTCCGTCCGGTTGGTGGTCGTAGCTCAGTTGGTAGAGCCCCAGATTGTGGTTCTGGTTGTCGCGGGTTCAAGTCCCGTCGATCACCCCATCCAACCGGAATAGCAAACTCTCCGCTTCCCAATCCGATAGAATGGACAGGACAACTGCGTACATCGCAAAAGCCCCTTTAAAACTGAGGCAAACGGTCGCTGGCAGTTCGGCCCGATGACTTCGAGATTGTTGTTCTGGAGAGTAGGGGAGAGCCCCGATTTTTGGGCCGAGTACCAAAACTGGTCCAATTCTCT
>CAYFGX010000081.1:0-18923 GCA_964342405.1 uncultured Verrucomicrobiota bacterium
GGAGCGCAAGGGGCGCATCTCACATTTTGTAATGGATCCGGGTCTGATTTATTTTAACCACAGATATCTCGGATGGGCACGGATCGGACTGAAGAGGTTTTCAGGAGCGCTCATCCGTGCCCATCCGAGATATCTGTGGTTAGAACAGTCCCAACTTCTCAAAACAAGGCTGGCTCGCCCATGCGATCACACATCCGTCGAAGACTCCGTGGTTTTACTCACTTTATAATTTCTGAGATGCGCCCGAGAGCACGGACGAGAGCGCCTTCGTCAAGTAACCTGAATTCGAACGAAGCACGAATCATATCCACGCTACACTCTTCACTCCGTTAGAGCGTATCGACCGATTTGATTTTCTCTCGCAGTTCCGCTGGCAACTCGTGCGAGGCCATTTTGCCCGCTTCATTGCGTCTGACACAAACAACGGTAATCGAACCCTCGGCTGCCACAAAGCGCTCCGGATCGCCGACCTTTCTCAAGGCAAACCCATAGGTAAGCGACTTGCTCCGCATTTCCTTCACACAAAACTCAATCTCGATCTCGTCCTCGAATCGAAAGGGTCTTCTAAAGTCGGCCTCAGCCCGGACCCGTGGCAGACCTAGGGCGGGATCAATCTCGTTCAGCGTCACAGAGTATCCTAAGCTGCGAAAGAAAGCATGTTCAGCAGACTCCATGAATCGGAAGATGCTCGAGAAGTGCATGATACCGGCCATATCGGTGTCAGCAAACTCCACGCGCCGAATGTAAGAAAAGGGACTCACTTGAACTGTGCTTCTACCACTTGATCGCCCTGAACAAGTTCCCGGTAAACATCGGCGATCTGCTCGGCCATGATATCTACATGATAACGCTCTTGGACACTTGTTCTACCTCGCTCACCGAGCTGACGTGCCCGTGTAGGTTCCAGCAGCAGAGACTCAATCCCGTCTGCCAGAGCAGCCGCGCTACCAGGCTCGCACAAGAGCCCGCCCCCCGTGCCATCGATGATTTCTGGAAAGGCCGCATGCCTCGGTTGAACCACCGGCACTCCTGCCGCCATCGCTTCGATGACATACAAGCCAAAGGTTTCCCCATACAAGGCCGGAGCAGAGAAGACGGTTAGGTCTCGAAAAAACGCGAGCTTCTCCTCCCTCGTCAGATTCGGGCAAAATTCAACTGAGTCAGCGTAACCTAGCTCGCTGAGCCGATCCTTGATCGCGTTGACCAAGGGTTGATCACTGGGTCCTAAGCCGCCGCCCACTTTCAACCGAAGGTTCCTGGTCGCGTCTCTCTGTTTGAGGAGAAGGAAACTCTCAACCAAAGTGTCCAGCCCCTTGTCCTCACACATCCGGGCAAAGTAACCCAAGACCGGCGGATCCGTTGGCGCCGAGGTTTCTTTATAACCCTCCAAACTAATCCCGTTCGGTATCACGGAGAGCTTCTCTCGGGGAAACTCCATTCGCCGCTTCATCAAATCTCCAAAATACTGACTGGGAGAAATAAACCGATCGACCTCTTGGGCCCGCTCACGCAACACATCCCACGCCTCGGCGGAGTTTTCCGGTGGGAGCGCATCGAGGAAGAAATCTTCTCCTTGTAGTGTCGCAACTACTGGCACGCCCAACTCCCTTCGTAGCCGTCGCACCAGGCCAATGAGCAAGACGTTCGAGATGTTGATCACATCGGGGCGTCCTTGCGCTTCGATCCACGACAACAATTGCTCCAATTCTCGAAGCTGATTGCCATCCTCTCCCTTCAGCATGGACACAGTCAAACCACCGACATCCTCAGGCCTTGTCTGACTCGCAAACTTACCGGTCCACTTCAGTAAGCGAGGGGAATCCAACCATCCCGTCAAAAATCTGGGTAGCTTACGAAACAACCCAGACTTCTCTTCCAAGTAGACATTAATCCCTCCAAACAGGATGGGCGTGCCCCTCGTTTCGTCGGGCTCGTCCAGGGTCATCGGAAGATACAGGGGCAACAGAGTTGCAGAATGCCCCATACGTCGGAACGCTCCCACGAGCGCGTTGTCGCGAAAGCATGCGCCACAATACATCCCACCAGCACCCGGAGTGATCTGTAGAATGTTCATCTGCGCAGGCGGATTACTCGATGGACAAGATCAAGCTACGGCGGCTTCCAGCTCAGGGCTTGGCGCTCCGTAGGGAAGCTCATCGGGGATTGGTGCAAAATCTCGGATCGCATCCCATAGCCGAGTGAAGTCCTTGTTCACGTCACCAGACAAGCAGTCGGTCACATCCCCCGCAAGCTCGGGATGCTTCTCAGTGAGATCCTTGAAACTGAATTCCGGATTGTAGAATGCGTAGATCAACTTCCGCATGTTCTCGATCCCTTGCACCATCACTTCTGAATACTTCGAGAACTGGGCCGGCTTCACATTGCCCTCGTTGAGGGCGCGATCAACTTCCTCAGCCGCGAAAACGCCTGACTTCAGAGCCAACAAGAGGCCAGAAGAAAAGACCGGATCTAGGAACCCAAAGGCGTCCCCCACGAGCAGGAGTCCTTCCTCGGCGCAGTATTCTGAGCGGAAGGTATACTCGCTCGTGACATAGTGCTTCCCTTCCTGAGTGCCCGGAGCCAGGTGATCTCGAATCCACAGATTCTGATCGATCTCACGCTCGAAGATCGCCTTCGGATCTTTCACTCCGTCTCGCGTCAGATACTTCCCTTCGGCTACCACGCCAACACTCACCCTATCGTTGTGTTGCGGGATGTACCAGAACCAACCCTTCTCCGGAACAAAGGCCACAGTTGTCGCGCCCGCATCGATCCCTTCATCCCGCATCGCTCCCTTGTAGTAGGTCCAAACGGCGATCTTGTTGAGAAAGGGGTCCCGTTTGCGCCACTGTTTCCTTACGGCTGCGAAGGCTTCTTTCCCTGAGCAATCCAATGTCATCTTCGCGGAGATCATTTGCTCGGATCCATCGGCTAACTTGATGTTCACACCCTTCGTCACGCCACCATCCGAGACTAAGCTCTCGACGGACACCTCTTCGAGAACAGTCGCGCCTTTCTCTCGGGCATTGTCCATCAACATCTGGTCAAACTCAGATCGGAGAACTTGCCACGTTTGAGAGACATTCTCATCGTAGCGCGAAGAGAAGTAAAAAGGCTGTGAGGCTTTCCCGGATGGTGCCACAAACTGGACACTGTATTTCTTAACAAAGGCCGAATCCCGCATTTTATCCACGAGACCTAATCGTTTGAGCGGATGATACGTGAACGGGATCATCGACTCACCGACCTTGTAGCGGGGAAATTTCTCTCGCTCCAAAACCAAGACATCACGACCGGCCTCTGCGAGAATTGCCGCAGCGCTGCAACCGGAAGGTCCGCCACCAATGATAACTACATCGTACTGACTTTTCATTTTACTGCCTCAAACTGCCTTCTTCGTTCCAAGAATCAAATTTTCGGCCTTGGCAAAATTTCCAAGACATTTGCTAATTCTTCTCCGCCGTCAGACCGCAGTGAATTGATCCTCCCAAATCGCTCCACTCCCGTGCTGTCCTGGAGTTTCTGATCCAAGTAAGCGCTTTCTGAAATGCGAAAGTACTCACTAGGCTGGCTCTGATAGGACACATTGAAATCGTCAAGAATTTGCCCCAGAGGAATCACCGCCTTGCGAATCGCCGCTTGAGCCTCGGGCGAGAAGGGGGTGAGCCGGATACGAATGACTCCGTATTCGACCGGAGAGCCAATCTTCTGGGTGCACAAGACCACCTCGCGATCAACATACTCCTCAGTTTCCACTAGGTGCAGTCGTTTAAGAATCAGCGAGTCCCCATGATGCCGGCTTAGCGTCGACGTCATGTCCGAATCATGGACCAGAAGCTTCCGATAAGGCTCCGGCAAGTCATCAGGTCCAAGCGCGACAAGCGAGGGCACTTCAAGGCCCTGCCGCGAAAACGCCTCGCGCAAAAGATCCTTGGCTTGCCCCTCAGACCTTGAGCTCTTTACCGCAGGCTCCTCAAGCATATCTCACATTTCGATGTTCAGGCAGAAAGAACTCATGTAGGAGTCGATCCACCTGTAGGAGCCCATCCCGATTCAGAAGTAGATCATCTCCATCAATGGTCAAGAATCCCCAGTCTTGTATTTGCTTCAGAGGTTCGGCGAACCGTTTCAGAACGTCGGTGTTGAATTTCTCGTTGAAATACTTGCAGCTGGAGTGTCCCAGCTTGAGCTGCAAAATGAACTCGCGGATCAAGCGCTCATCGTCGCTCGGCGTGAGCCCGCGATAGACGGGCAGTTTTCCATCCAAGAGATCATTCATGTAGGGTTCGAAATCGTGTTGGTTCTGGTAGTGCGTCCCCCCGATATGCCCGAATGAAGCCACTCCAAGTGACAACAGATCCGCACCTGCCCAGAGCTGATCGCGGTAGATGAAGGTCGTCTTTGATTTATCCCTCACGGCCGTGTAGGCACTTCCCACCGTATAACCCTCGGCTTCCAAAGCTTCGAAAGCCTCCTTGACCCATCGTCGTTTTGTTTCCCAATCCGCCACGGGAGCAACCAACTTGCCGGCCTCCTTCATCTCCTTGTAAATGGTGGTGTTGTAGGGGACTTCCATCTGGTAGATGGTGACACTGTCCGGCTCCATCTCGAGGGTCTTCTCGATGTTGCGCTTCCAGTTGTCCTCGGTCTCCTCAACCATACCCGCGATGAGATCGATGTTGATTTGCGGGAAACCCAACTCGCGAGCATAGCTGTAAGCGCGACCAATTTCTTTGCTCCTGTGGGCGCGACCGTTGATCTCAAGAATGTGATCATCGAAGTTCTCAATTCCCAGGCTCAGTCGAGTCACTCCAATGTCTCGGATCGCTTTCAACTTATCGGATGTGAGGGTTCCCGGTTCACATTCAAAAGCCACCTCTCGCGCCTTGTCCCAAGGCAATGTTCGCTTCAGGTCATCGGTCAACTGGGTGAGTTGCTTCACAGACAGATAAGAAGGTGTGCCACCACCGAAGTAGACAAAATCCACATCGCGATCTCCGATGAACTTATGTTGCCGGTAAAGCTCGAGTTCCTTGGCCGCTGCTTTGAGGTAGCCGTTGATCGCCGTTGCGTTCTTGTCCGTGTAAACGCGGAAGTAGCAAAAATGACACCGCTTCCGGCAGAACGGAATGTGCAAGTAAAGCCCGAGAGGCGTGTTGGGATTGGGCTCACGATCAATGGCGGCTCTGAAATCATCCGTTGCCTCCTTCTTCCAGAATGAGAAAGGAGGATAATTGGACACAAAGTAATTGCCTACCGTTGTGTCCTTCCCTTTAGAGGAAGACTTCGTTTGTTCGAGGGTGCTTTCTGTATTTCCGCTCATTAGACTTTCAGTCTTTGTCACTATTTCCCAAAGGCATACACGACGCCATCTTCGGCTCCGATAATCACCCATTGATCGATCACTGCCGGTGAGGCGATGATTGATTCACCGATCTCGTAGGACCAAAGCTCTTTCCCCTCGTCGAGCGAGACGAAATAGAGGCGTCCGTCACTGGAGCCCACGACGACCTTGTCTTGGGCCACGACTGGAGAGCTATCAACCTTCCCGCGTGTCGAGAACTTCCAGTTCTCTTCACCGCTTTCTCGATCCAGGCAATGAAGCCGCTTGTCCCGCCCGCCCACAATGACCCACTTATCCGTGATAGCGGGTGATGAGTAATAGGGGAAATTGCGATCGCGATAATTCCATTTGAGCGCCGCCTCTTTCAGATCGAAGCAAAGAAACTCACTCTCATAATGCCCCACATAAACGCGGTCACCGTCCATCGCAGCCGAACCCGGGATGTAGGCACCGGCCTCGATCTCATTGACTTTTTTCCCGTCCGCCAAAGAGATGACATGAAGGAGCGCATCGCAGCCGCCGAACACCGTCTTACCGTCGGAAACAGCAGGCGCACCGTTGATGTAGTTGCCAGTCTCGTATTTCCAAACTTCCTTCCCCGTGGCGGCATCCACGCAGTGGAGAAAATAGTCGTAGCTCCCGGTCACAATCCAAGTCGATTTCCCGTCGGGAGATTTCACCCAGTTCGGGGCGCCCAAGATTTGATCCATCGTTTCGTACTTCCACAATGGATCGCCGCTGGCTCGATTGAACGCGTGAAGGAACCCATCCCCCGAGCCCACAATCACCTGGTCGCCAATCACGAGAGGAGACGACTCAATCATGCCGTCCGTCTCCTGCTCCCATTTCTTCTTACCAGAGAGGAGATCAATGGCGTAGAGCAGGCCGTTGTCCGCGCCGAGGTAAACCACGCCATCCTTGATCGCTGCGGATGACTTGATGGGGTCTCCAATCTTGAAGGTCCACTTTAGAGTCGGTTTGTCGGGCAAACTCGCCGGGCTTACTCCCGTTAAGGAGGGGCCTCCACGGAACATCGGCCATGAATCCAAGGTCGCTCTGCCCTCATTGGCCAGGGCCATTGTTGCCCAGGCGAAGCAAACGCCTGCCAAAACTCGTCCGATTCCTGTCTGAGGTCTTCGTTTCATCACAACTTAGCCATTAAAATCCACAACCAGAACCCGGCTCAAACCGCTCCCAACCTCGAAGACTATTCCGCATCAGACCGACCAACGCAACGAAATAATACCTATACGTATCATTTTTGAGCTCAATCGATTCTCTCGGGAGGAAAAAAACGAGCACCGGGGGGTACCCAGTGCTCGTTTACAACCATAACAACCAAACCAATACACGAAACCGCGTATGAGTAGTAATCGTATCCTATCAGACAGAGAACAATAACAACTACACAAGCTCAGATCACTAAAGGCCTGATTCCGTTCAAACAAATCGAAATCTGCCGAAAAAACATTTCCAAAACGTCAAAACCGGGACATTTCGCCCGTTTTCATTCAATTTCCACTCCATTCTGCCCATCAAGAGCCGGGCACGCCGGGGGATCCTGCAGCATCGTTCCAGTAAGAATCGCAGGGAGTTCCTCTGTCTTTTCCTCCCGCTCTCGGCCTTGTTGTGACCGAGCAAAAGCTCCCTCTTCACTCACCATTCGCCAGTCTGGCCTCTAAAAAAAAACCGCAAACAAGCTCTGGTCATCCAATTCCTGAACACTAATTCTGGAATTGTTGAGGAGGTCCCGATTAAATCAGCCCTCGATTAGCGGCGTTGCTCATCCGATTGGATATTTTTCCCTGGGACCGAATACTCCCTGAACCGACCTCGTGCCGGAACGATCAGGATCGCCAAAGCTCGAAAGCGGCTCATGCAAATAACAAACCTCAATCCTCGGGAGGACATCGGCGCTAGCTCTTGGTATGTCGATCTAGAGAGTCACGGCCTCCTCATGGATGCCGGTGTGCATCCCAAGCTCGCCGGCCGCGAAAGCCTTCCATCCTATGGGCTGATCCGCGACAAACGAGTGGACACCATTGCCCTCACGCACTGCCACCACGACCACGTTGGCTCGCTACCGGTCGCTGTTCGGCACTTCCCTGAGGCACATGTCATGATGTCAGAGCTCAGCTACTTTATCGTCGAACGCGTCCTTCACAACTCAGTCAACGTGATGAAGCGTCAACGGGACGAGCTGGGCATCAGCGAGTACCCCTTCTACACCCATCGAGAACTCGATGAGATCGCCTACCTCTTTCAGGGCTACAAATACAACCGCGAAATCGAGTGGGCCTCCCCCAAGAACCAATCCTTCGGTACAGCATCGCCGACGCTCGAGTTCAGGGACGCCGGACACGCCTTGGGTTCAGCTGGCATCATGGTCCGCGGGGAGCACGAGACTCTTTTCTACACGGGCGACGTTTGTTTCAGAGATCAAACCATTCTGAAAGGAGCCCAGTTCGAAGACATTCAAGCCGATGTTCTCATCCTGGAAACGACCCGAGGCACCCGAGAGGTCCCGGAGGACTTCACGCGACAGGGAGAAATGGAGCGTCTGGCCGCCGAGATCGAAAAGGTGGTCGAGCGACGGGCCAATGTTCTGATCCCGACCTTTGCTCTCGGCCGCACTCAAGAGATCTTGGCCTTGCTCGCATTGATGATGAAAGAGGGCAAACTCAAAGAGCAGCCCATCTACATCGGAGGTTTGGGGCGGGTCTTCACCGAAATCTACGATTTACAAGCACACCGAGCACATCGCAACCATAGCAACCTCAGCTTGCACGAAAGCCTCAATCTGATTGTTCTCGACCGGAAACAGCAAGAGGCGATGAAGATGAAAGGAAGCCGCCTCTTCGTGCTCACAGCCGGAATGATGACGGAGCACACCCCAGCCCACGAGTTGGCGTTGCGAATGGTGGAAGATGAAAAGCAGGCCATTTTCTTTGTTGGCTACGCGGATCCCGACACCCCCGCTGGACGACTGCGAGCGGCCAAGCAGGGAGAGACCTTTCACTTCAGCCAGTCAGGCGGGGAATTAACTCGAAAGTGCGATCTCCAAGAATTTGACCTCACCGCTCACGCCAATCGAGACGAGCTCCTTGATTTCGTCGGACAGGTCTCCCCACACACTGTGATCCTGGGCCATGGAGATCCAGATTCCCGGAATTGGTTTGAGCAACAGATCAAGCAACGCCATCCAAAGATGAAGGTTCTGCAACCCGAACCAGGCGAAACAGTCGACATTTAGCCCCACCCATTCCTCTACCACCCACGATATGTTTAGATTTCGACTTTTCGGCTTTCCGGTTGTCGTCGACTGGTTCTTCTGGTTGACCTGTTTTCTCTTGGGGGGTGGCATTCGGATGCAGTCTGCCGCCGACCTGCCCGGGATCATGCTTTGGATGATTGCCGTGTTCTTTTCCATCCTTGTTCACGAACTTGGGCACGCATTCGTCGGCAAACGCTACGGCGCGACGCCCGCGATTCAACTCCATGGAATGGGAGGTCTCACCATCCTTCCCGGAGCAGCCTTCACGCGCAAACAAAACATCCTCGTCAGCGCTGCCGGCCCAGCAGCGAGTCTCGCCCTCGGTGTCGCCACGCTTCTTTTCATTCAGGTCATTCCCCCGAGCACCCCTGCGGGTCGCTTGCTGACGAACTACATGTTGTGGATTAACTTCTTTTGGACGATCATCAACCTCCTCCCCATCCTGCCGCTTGACGGCGGACAAATCGCTCGCGATGTCCTGGGACCGAAGCGTCGAGAGCTCACTCGTTGGATCGGCGTCATCTTTGCCGGCGCGGTGGCCGTCTGGGCTTTCAAAATCGGACTCGTCTTTCTCGGCCTCATGCTGGCCTACCTGGGCTTCATGAACTTTCAACAACAAGGCAGCGAACCTCCTCGCTAGCCTCCGCCTATTCCCACATCCCAACGAGGCGTTGCATTCTAACCAAAAATGTTAGAGTCTGAGACGATCCAATGCGATTCCTCTTGGTCAGTCTTGCTGCCACAACTTTAGTCGCCAACTTCGCGATTAGTGCTCCGTTGGCTTCGAAGGAGATCGATTTCTTCGAGAAAAACATTCGACCCGCCTTGGCCAAGCATTGTTACGAATGCCATTCAGCGACTTCCAAACGAATCAAGGGTGGGCTCCGCTTAGACACACGACACGCAATCCTGCGGGGTGGAGATAGCGGCTCTGCAATCAATCACGAAGCACCGGAATCGAGCCTTATCCTCAGGGCCTTGCGCTATGAAGAGAACCTCGAGATGCCCCCGGACGGCCAACTCCCATCCCACATCGTCCAGGCCTTCGAGAAGTGGGTCTCCATGGGAGCTCCCGACCCTCGGGAAGAAACGACGCTTGAACCAGACATACCTGCCGACTCAGTCGACGAACTCTGGTCCCTCCAACCCATCGCAGCACCGGAGCTTCCCCAGCTTGCGAATGATGAACCGATCCAAAATCCCATCGATGCGTTCGTCCTCGAACAACTCGAGTCGCGCAACATTCCGCCAAACGGTCCCGCCACTGAACACGCCTTGTTCCGGCGTCTGAGCTTCGACCTTATTGGACTTCCTCCCACTCCCGGTGAGATCGATTCCTTCATTCAGGAAGCTCAGAGAGACCGCAGATCCGCCGTCGAGCGAAGCGTTGATTCTCTCCTCGCGTCACCGCACTTCGGGGAACGTTGGGGAAGACACTGGCTCGACGTCGCTCGCTATGCTGACAGCAACGGTCAAAGCCGCGACGTTCTCTTTCCGCACGCGTGGCGTTATCGCAATTGGGTCATCGACGCATTCAATGAGGACCTTCCCTACGACGACTTCATTCGCCAGCAAATCGCTGGTGACTTGATGACAGCGACATCCAACGAAGAATCAGTCCAACAACAGATCGCAACTGGCTTCCTCGCTATCGGATCGAAACCTCTCGTTGCCGGCAATCTCACCTTGGACCTGATTGATGATCAAATCGACGCGGTCTCCCGCAGCTTCATGGGACTCACCGTCAGCTGCGCACGCTGTCACGATCACAAGTTCGACCCCATTCCAACCGCCGACTACTACGCACTCGGCGGAATCTTCGCGAGCACGAAGACCTTCTACGGAGGCGGCCCAAAGCGACCAAAGACAATGAGCGAAGCAGCCAAACTATGGCTCCCCATCACCAACGGTCGCCCTTCCGCCATCCAACGACTCGCCGAACTAGAGAAACGCATTCAGAAACTAACGAAGGACGAGAACAGCAAACAAAAGCGTCTCAAACGGTTACAAAAGAACTCAGCAAAGAACACCGATGCCATCCGAACCCTTCAACAGAGCATCAAAGAACTAAAACGTGAAAGAGATCCCCTTACGAAGGAACGAGACCAACTTCCGATTGAGTTTGCGATGGGAGTCCGTGACTCGGGGAAAACGAGCGATCTTGAAATTCGAATCCGAGGCGAGAAATCCAAACGAGGCCCTCGGATTCCACGCGGTTTCTTGAGCTGTATCGACATCGACGATAGCCCTGAGATCGCCAAGAGCGAGAGTGGTCGACTCGCGTTGGCGAATTGGATAACACATCCCAGTAACCCGCTCACCGCCCGAGTCGCTGCCAATCGGATCTGGAGTCATTTGTTCGGTCGGGGACTTGTCGAAACAGTTGATAACTTCGGTCACTCCGGAGCGCGTCCAAGTCATCCAGCTCTTCTGGACTACCTTGCGAGTTCGTTGAGAAGTCACTGGTCAGTGAAGACCTTGATCAAGCAGATCGTGACCTCTGACGTCTATCAAAGGAGCTCGCAGTTTAGCGCACACGCTCACGAAAAAGATCCGGAAAACCAGACCCTTTGGAGGTTCCAGAAAAGACGTCTCGAGATTGAGCCCCTGAGGGACGCTCTTCTCGCCATGGGCAACCGCCTCAACAAGGATCCTCACCCCAACTCCGTGGTCGCTGAGATTGGAGAGGGTGAAGTGGGCCGGGGCATCAACACGAAACCCCTCTCCGCCCCTTTTCATCATCGAGCCGTCTACCTGCCCGTTCTTCGTACCGCGATGCTCGGGATGCAGAAGACCTTTGACTATCCCGACCCGTCGAGCATTCAAGGCCGACGGGACAGCACCAACGTCCCCGCACAGTCCCTCTTCATGCTGAACAGCCCCCTTGTCGTACAGTCGGCCACTTCAATGGCAAAACGAATTCAAAGTAGCAACGGCTCCTTAGATCAGGGAATTGCAGAAGCCTACTTATTAGCCTACAGCCGACCGCCCTCGAAGGAAGAGATTGGCGATGCAGCCCGTTTTCTCAGATCCAACCAAGCCACCGACAAAAACACACTTCCTTGGAAACGATTCTGCCACGCCTTGATTGCCGCCGCAGAATTCCGTTATGTTCTTTAGATCGCCATGAACCAAGCACCGCCCTTTCGGACCTTCTCTCGCCGCGACTGGTTGCGTCAGACCACCTGCGGGATGGGTCTCTTGGCACTGGCAGACCTCTGCCGAGCCAATACAGCCTTACCACCAAGTCTGCTGGCTCCCAAGCGCCCTCACTTTGCTCCCAAGGCGAAACGTCTGGTCTTTCTACACATGCGAGGTGGCCCCTCCCACATGGAGACCTTCGAATACAAGCCGGAGCTCTATCGACGAGCGGGGCAGCCAGGCAACGGGAAAGGCAAAGGAAAACGACGTCTGGTCGGTAACAATTGGAACTGGCAGCAACACGGTCAAAGCGGGCTTTGGGTCTCAGATATGCTGCCCCACATTGCCAAGCATGCGGACGACCTTTGCGTGCTCTCAGGCCTGCATACCGATTCCGGTAATCATACCCCGGCCATGCTCCAGCTTCATACCGGTAGCTTTCAATTTGCCCGCCCTTCCCTGGGTGCCTGGGTCATGTACGGTCTGGGCACAGAGAACGCTAATCTTCCAGGATTCATCAGTCTCTCGCCCCCCATCATCAACGGCGGCGCCAAGAACTACGGGTCCGCCTTTCTTCCGGCTGCCTATCAAGGAGCGGCCATTGGAGACATCAAGACACCGATTACCAAAGCCCGCGTCGATCATCTCAAGAACCCCTATCTTTCACGAACCGAACAACGGGCTCAGCTGGACTTTATCCAAAAGCTCAACCAACGATACAGCCAGCAAGATCCTTCAGACACCGATGCGGATGGCGTGATAGAATCGTTTGAGCGCGGCTTCAGCATGCAGTCGGAGCTCCCTGAGATCATGCGCCTTGACGGCGAGAGCAAAGCCACCCGCGAGGCCTATGGGATCGGGTCGGGTAAGAAGTCTGACAACTTTGGTCGACAATGCCTACTCGCACGACGCATGCTTGAAGCGGGAGTTCGGCACGTCGAGATCTGTGATGAGTTCTGGGATCAGCACGGAAAACTGAAACAGGGACACGGAGCTCGCGCGGCTGCCACGGATCAGCCAATTGCTGCGCTCATCGGCGACTTGAAACACCGTGGCATGCTCGACGACACTCTCATTCTGTGGGGTGGCGAATTCGGCCGCACACCCGACACGGCCAAAGCGGACCTCGACGGCCGCGATCACAACCCGAAAGGCTACACCATGTTCCTAGCGGGTGGCGGGGTGAAAGGAGGCTTCCAATACGGAGCCACAGATGAACTCGGTTACCAAGCCGTCGAGGGGCGCATGCATCTTCACGACTTGCATGCAACAATCCTTCACTTGATGGGCCTTGATCATGAGCAACTGACCTACCGTTACGCAGGCCGAGACTTCCGATTGACAGATGTCCACGGGAAAGTTGTCTCGGACATCATCGCCTAGCCCGACGGCGACGAGCCCCCTCAAGAATCAAGCCAGCCCGCGTTTGCTTAAAGCGTCAAGCGTCCACCGATACTCGTCCACCAACTGGTCGACGACACTACGCCGCTTAAGCTCTGGAGGCAGTACTTCCCAGGTGTAGGTTTCCATCTCGAAGTGTGAGCAGATCCCTGGATGCTGCTTAATGTAGTCCAGCACGCCCTCGATGTGATCTGCAGTGGTTTCAAAATGGTCGCCCGGCTGCGTGTGCAATGGGACATGAAAATGAATCCGCCACTCTTCCGGCAAGTGGGGTTGCGAAGAGGGGTCAGCTGCCAGAGCGTTCTCTAAATCGCGAAAGCGATGAATCTGCCCCTCAGAGCTTCGCTCAACAACCTGATGAAAATAGATGTCGTCCGTGTACGCTTTGAGCGCCTCCCGCACCTCGGGTGTCGGATGCACTTTCAAGGCGGAACTCAGGTGAATCTTGCTGATCATGATCTTGTGCTGCAAGAGCCGGCCCAAGGCTTCATCCGGACTCTCGAACTCAACGGCCAAATGGCAGCAGTCATAGTTCACACCCAGATGCTCCTCAATCCGTAGATCACCGGGCCGATCCTTCCGCATGTCTTCAAAAAAGCGAACCGTCTCGTCAGTCGTTTCCAAGTAACACAGCGGCTCGGGCTCTAAGCCAAGATGGAGCTTCTTTCCGGTTGCCCGACTCAGTTGCTCAATATGATCCACGCACTTCCACAGATTCTTCCGAGCTTCCCGAACCTGTCGTTCACTGTTGATCAACTCCTTGTAGGAGACCGGCACCGTGCTCACACTCCCCTCGACTCCATCCGGCACGAGCTGCGCCAAGAGATCAAAAAGCAAGTTGGTATATTCGAGTCGCTCGGGTGAGGTCCAGTCTGGCTGATACACCAGCTCCTTCACACGCGTCCCATGAAAGGTGCCGTAAGGGAAGCCATTAATGGTAAAGACATAGCAGTTCTCCCGTTCTAGCCAATTCTGAAACTCCTTGAGGGCGCCGCCTTGGCTCAATTCACGGGCGGCGTCATTCCCGAGTCGAAGTCCAATGGCGTAAGGCTGATCGGGAGAAACCTGTTTGCGCACTTGCAGGGTGTAACGCTTCAAGGTGTCGAAGGTCTGAGACCAACTTTCTCCCCGATGAATGTTGGTGCAATAGGCTAAGTGAAGACCGTGGCTCAGTTTCATAAGGTCAGTATTCGATCGATTCGTCTTTCTCCCTGCGCCCTGCCCCAGGGCGCTTCCCTTTCCACGGCTAAGCTGGAACCTTGAATTTGGGCGATTGCTGCATGAAGGCCACCGGATTCTGGAACGAAACTTTATCGACCCAATCCTTCTGGTGACCGCGACGGCGCATTTCCATCATAGTGCGCGGAACGGCCAAGGGCACGCTGATCCCCCAATCACAGGCGCTGTTCATCCAAATTTGTTCCGTCCCGTAAATCTCCAGCATATCAATGGCGCGAGCGGGACTGCACTTCGATTCTGGGTAAAGTGTCATCCCTGCCCAAAACCCTTCATCGAGCACCATCTTGATGGTGTGTTCTTCAACGTGATCGATGATGCAACGCTCCGGATTGATTCTCGAATCATTCTTCAAGACATCCATGATCAGGCGTGTGCCCTTGCGCTTGTCTTCGAGGTGGGGCGTGTGAACGAGAATCAGTTGATCTCTGCTACCAGCCAGATCGACGTGCTTCTCCAACACATTGATTTCGTTGCGACTGTTTTTGTTCAGTCCGATCTCTCCGATGCCCAACACATTGGGACGATCCATGAACTCGGGAATGATCTGGAGAACTTCTTCCGCCAAACCAATATCTTCAGATTCCTTGGGATTGATGCAAAGCCAAGTGTAGTGCGGCAGGCCAAACTTGGCGGCGCGCTTCGGTTCATGCTCAGTGAGCTGACAGAAATAGTCGTAGAAGCCATCCGCTGAGCTGCGGTCGAATCCAGCCCAAAAAGCGGGCTCACAGACTGCCTCACACCCGGCCGTCACCATCGATACATAATCGTCGGTGGTGCGACTCACCATGTGCCCGTGGGGTTCGATATACCTCATGATACAATGCTGGTCAGCGTCTATTCAGCTCCTTCACCCGGCCAGGCACCGCACGCTGCCTTCGTGGTGGCTGCCGCGATGGGTTCAGTGGTCGGATCGGAAAACACATCCAGCACGGCCGCGGCTCGTCCCGGCTGACCCTGGTCCAGCGCTTCCAAAGCCTTCTTGAAGGCTTCGTAACGGAAATCGGCCGCTCCCTCGCCTCGATCCACTCGGTCCATGAACGCAGCCACATCAATTAATTTGTGACGGGCATCCATAAAGTACATATCAAGCACTTGCTGCTGTGTCATAACGATCTGCCAGTTTAAATTCGAAGCAAAAGAAGCTTCAAGACGTTTGACGGGGAAATGTTTGTCGGGAATGGTTCCCCAATACGCGAAAATCCAGGAAAATGTCCGATTTAGAAAGCTGTAACGGATGCGCCCCCTCTCCAGTCTCTAGTATCGCTCCAAATCGGGCAGAATCAAAAACCATGGGCAGACACAACAAACGAAACCAACGACAGCCAATCCAAATCGGCTTGCTGCTCTTCCTCTGTCTCGCCCTCGCCGCTTGCAAATCTTCCTACTATCACAAGAAAGCGGACAAAGAGGTCTACCAGATCATCGAAGAGGTCGAAAGTGAGGTTTTCGGCAAGAACAGTCCTTTCACGATCAATACTCGCTACTCCGATCGTGAGTCCAAGGATGTCACATCCGAAGAGATCGTGGAAGATCGGCTGGAAGTGCAGGAACGCCGACTGAACATCAACGAGACCCTCGAATTAGCCATCGCCAACAGTCGTCAGTATCAAACACAGAAGGAAGGCCTCTACCTCACTGCACTCAGTCTGGCTGGGGAAAGATGGGAATTTAGCCCTCAGTTCCTCGCCCGCTCAACAGTCGCCCGAAACCGTGCTTCCAACGGAGATCAGACCGGCACCGCCGCCAGCCGCATCAGTGTCGGCCAGGCGCTGACCTCCGGAGCGAGCCTCGGAGCGACCCTGGCCAATGATCTGCTCCGCTTCTACACCGGCGACGCTCGGCGGTCGGCCGTCAACACACTCTCGGTCAACGTCGTGCAGCCCATCCTCCGTGGAGCCGGGAACCTGGTCGCCCGAGAGCCCCTGCGACAGGCCGAACGCAATGTGATCTACGCCACCAGAGATTTCTCGCAATACCAACGTCAATTCTCCATCGATATCGTCACACGCTTTTTCGATCTTCTGCAACAACGCGATATCGTTCGCAACCAGTTTGCTGATTATCGCGCTCGAACCAACGCCACTGCCCGCCTCCTGGGTCGTTACGAGGCGGGATTCGAGACAGCGGTTGGGGTGGGTCAGATTCGACAAGCAGAATTGACCTCTCGTAACAATTACATCAATCGGGTCGCAAGCTACGAGACTCAGCTGGATCGGTTCAAGATCGAGCTTGGGATCCCGCTGACTCACGAACTTCAGCTCGATGACACCGAACTGAACAGACTCGCAGAGCAGGGCTTAATGGGCTCCTCCATCGATGCGGGCTGGGCCTTCAGCGTGGCGGTCACCAACCACCTCGAAATCCTGAACGAGATTGATCGCTACGAAGATGCCCGCCGGCAGGTTCGCATCGCTGCCAACCGGCTCCAACCGGGACTCGATTTCTTTGCCGACGCCTCCCTCAGCAGCGAACGCCCCACAGACTACACGTCCTTCGACATGGACGACGTTCGCGCCGGAGCCGGAATCGAGATCGATCTGCCCATCAATCGCTACCGCGAACGCAATCAATACCGCGCCACGGTGGTCAACTTCGAACGGGCGATCCGAACACTGGGCTTGGCTCTGGATGAGAAACGCAACCAGATCAAACTCGGCATTCGAAACCTCAATCAGCTCCAAGAGAACTACAAGATTGAGACCACGTCGGTTCGCCTCGCCGAGCAACGAGTCGAGAGCGCCAATCTCACGATTCAGGCTGGCCGAGCGGCGCCATTCGACTTGGTTTTGGCTCAGGACGATTTGATTGCGGCAAAAAACAACCTTTCGACCGCATTAGTCAGTTACCTTTCCGCCCGATTACAGCTCTTATTAGACATTGGCATCCTCGATACCGATATCGAGGAATACTGGCTGAAAGCCAGTCCGACCCTGATTCCGATCCCATCAGAGTCAGAGGTAGAAGGTGAGAGCGAAAACACTGAAGTTATCTCACCAGATCAGTTATTTAAGGTTACATCATGAGTTCTGAAACATCATCCAGCGGGTTGCTCGACGTGCTGAAAAAGCATCCCCTCAAGGCCGGAGGAGCCGTCGTTCTTCTCTTGGTCATCCTCGTGGCTCTCTTCCCATCGGGATCCAGCGACGATGTGGCGTCACGTTATCATACCGTCGAGAAGGGCGATTTCCTCGTCTCTATCGTCGAGGCAGGCAACCTCGATGCGGTTAACGAAGTGGTGGTTCGCAATGAAGTCGAGGGCTCGGCGCGTATTATCTACATCGTTCCTGAGGGATCCCAGGTGAAAGAAGGCGACCTTCTCGTTGAGCTTGATTCCGCAGAAGCCGAGGAGAAAGTCAATCAGCAGGAGATAAACTTCGAAAAAGCGAAGGCAGACTATGTGACCGCAGAGAACGACCTCGAGATTCAAAAAAGCATCATCCAAAGCGAAGTGGACGCTGCCCAGCTCACCTTGGACTTTGCCAAGATTGAGCTCAACAAGTTCCGGGAAGGGGCCAAGATGCAAACCATCCGCGACGCTGAAATCACCATTCAAAGCACCGAGGAAAGTCTCCTACTCGCCAAAGAAGAGCTTCAGTGGACCGAAAAACTAGTCAAACAAGGATTCGAGACCCAGAGCAACCTCGACAAAGGCAAGCTGAGCGTGCTGAAACAACAACTCGAATTGGAGAAAGCTCGCACGAACCTCTGGATGATCACAACCTTCGACATCCCCCGAGACGAGCGCCAATTCATCTCCGACGTGGAGGAAGCGGAGAAGAACCTATCACGGGTCAAGCAGCAAGGTGAGAATAAGGTGACTCAATTCGAGACAGATCTGATCACCACCAAGAATACTCTCGAACTCAATCGCCGCAAACTCGAGGACGACAAGGAGCAATTGACCAAAACCAAAATCTACGCCCCGCAAGATGGATTCGTCGTCTACTCGATCGCTCGCAGCCGCTACAGCAGCGAATCCATGATCGAAGAGGGCGCGACGGTCCGCAATCGCCAAGAACTCATCAAGTTACCGGATACCTCAAAAATGAAAGTAGAGGTCAAGGTCCATGAATCTCACATCAACAAAGTCCGTCCCGGACTGACCGCCTTCGTGCGCCTCGATTCCTCGCCCGACATTCGCTACAAGGGTATCGTTAGCAAGGTGGCCACACTTCCGGATACTCAAAGCCGCTGGGCCAATCCGAATCTTAAAGTCTACGCCACTGAAGTCGTCGTTACTGATCCGCTTCCCGTCGATATCAAGCCCGGAGTGTCGGCTAACACGGAAATCGTGATCACCAACATTCCACAAACCCTCACCGTACCCATCCAGGCGGTGACCACTCTGAAAGGCAAGCAAGTGGTCTACGATGCCAAGGCAAGCACACCAAGGCCGGTAGAAGTGGGTCTCTTCAATTCCAAGTTCATCGAGATTCTTGATGGAGTCAGCGAAGGCGACAAAGTCCTTCTTTCACCTCCCCTATCCACAGACGATCAAGACCTAGGGGGCTCGGTGATCGACGG
>CAYFGX010000082.1:0-18760 GCA_964342405.1 uncultured Verrucomicrobiota bacterium
GTGCGACTGTGTTTCCTCACTCGGCGGACTTTTTCGTGTCAATGATCCGCCGTTTTGTAGTTGCGCAGCCGGTATCGTCCATTCGAACCCATGGAGGTTCTGTTTAGGCCAGTGCGGACTTGATTCTTTCCACGAGACGGTTGGTTGGGGCCTGAGATCCACGCAGATGGTACACGCTCGCGGCAAGAAAGTGGTTTCGCCACTGAGGCGATACTTGGTGGAAGTCTTCCATCACAGCTGAGGCGAATTTGTAGTCGTGTGAGTTGTTCCCTTTGAGAAAGAGAAATCGACGAGCGGTGTCGACGAGTTGTCGCGGAGAATGTCCCGACTCCAGGTAGTGAAAGACTTTCGAGGCAGCCGTAGATTTGTCCCCGTCGATGGTGGCAAATATGTCGTCAATGGCTTCCGTTTCGTCGGCGGGAAGGGGCGCTGCGACGAATTGGTCAAATCGGTCTTGGTTCTGGCTCACGGTATCGCCGCGGAATAGTGGCATGAATGAGCAGGCTTGCAACAGCAGGAGCTTGCGGGTGGTTTCTTGGCCACAGTTTTGGTAGGAGAAGTGAAGGGCGTTGGAGGATGTGATGGCATGAAGCGAGACGATGCCTGGGTGTCTTCGAAGGAGCTCACCTGCGAAGTTGAAGATCGCGTCCCAGAGAGAACTCGGGTCGACGCCGGCGTTGATGAAGCGCAACGCGTGCTCGGAGGCTTCGAGATCGGTTCCAGTGCGGAACACTTCGGCCAGCGCGAGGGTGGCTGCGCTGTCTCGTCTGCCGCGTTGCCATCCCGAACGAAAATTGTTGAGGCGCGTCGAGTTTACCCTGCCGGCGCGATCAGCACCATAGTCACTTGTGCTCGGATTCTTACCCCCATGAGCAAGTAGGGCGTAAGCCAAGGAGCGAAGTACGGGTTCCGAGTGTTCCCATCCAATCGATTGCAGTGTGCGCCAGCTATTGGCGACGTAGATTGCCTTGTGTCCGATATCTCGATAGTCGCGGCAGCCATAGCGAGCAAACACATCGAGAATCTCTGCGGCTCCACAAGAGCGAGCGAGTCCGGCTGTGGCTACATCCGTGGCATCTACGTCCCAGTTGTCCATTGCTGTTTGGAAGGCTGAGCGTGCCTTGTCGGCTGGTGGAACGGCGGATTCATCGACTTTTGATAGAGTCCAGTCTCCCTCCTGAATATCGCGTGACTGCGAGCTTTTGAAGTAATCCAAGGCCCAGAAAATCGGGAGCCACCGTTCATTGCTTGGAGATTTCATGCTCGCTTGATGAGCCGAATTCACGACGAGCACGGCGTGAAATTTGAATCCTACCGGACGTGGTTGGATATTGCGTATTCCAGCGAGCAACAGGGCTGACAATACTTCGCGGTATGACGTGCCTTGCTTGATTTGGTGGGCAAACGTGTTGATGACCTCTTCGCGAGGGGTGTCCTCGAGCAGGCGTACGAGCGGTTCGATTTCAGGACGAAAGGAGACTGCGTTGCGGGGAAGCGCTAGATCGGCTGCGGCGAGTTGGCTCAATTGCGGAAGGAAGGGGAGTTCCCCCAGACCGAGAGCCGTTGCGCTGGCGGTGGCACCCTGTAAAAAACGGCGACGATTGAGGCGAGAATTCATATCAAGAGGTACTGGCGATTTCGTTACAGAGCCACGACTGAGATTCCGTTTCGCAGCCCAGGCCAATTGCGATGCGAGCTGTCTGAGTTGAGTATTGAGCTGAAAAGTGATCTGAACCTGTCGTTGCTTGGTCTGAAAGAAAGCAATTCCAGTGGACGATCACCCTGACATTTGTAGCTCACCGGTAGCGGTCTATCTAGCTATTTCGTTTCCTGGGCTTGAAGCGATCAATCGATTGCGGAGGGCTGGCCTGAACGTGGTCTGGCTTGAGGAGTCGACAGGGCTCCATTGGATCCGTCCACCCACAAAGGCGCTTTGTCGCGGCCTCGTTACTTGGATGCTGGAACGAAACTCAGTGAGGAGCGCCAACTTTGGTGTCGAGGAGCTTGCTTCTGTGACGAGTCGGAATCGTTCGATTTCTCTTTGCTGTTGAGTGGTGGGGAGGTAAAAATTAGCCAATCCACCATCTGCGTTTTTTTGGGGCGGCGATGCGGCGTCTTGGGCCGCTTTAAAGTAGATAGCTCGCATGATCTTGACGTCGAATATCCTGGCATTGATCGGAACCTCTACCATTAACACCTTTGAGCGGTCCGTTTCACAGCCATCTTTCCTGGTAAGCCTAAAACGGGCGATGCATTTAGAGACTTCGTGAATGAATTGGAAGCTCAGTGATGTGAGAGTGCCTTCTTCAGAACGGCGTGTGATTCGATCGTACGCTTCTCATTCTATTTGCTGGCTTGCTTATGTTGCGACTTGGTTCGCTACCTGTGGGTTCGGAGGCACGAGAGCCAGTGAGCTTGATTCATCGGTTGGACCAAACTTTGAGCAAGATATTGCCCCATTGCTTGAAAGTAAGTGCCTCGGGTGCCACAACTCGAATACGCGGAAAGGCGGTCTTTCAATGGCTACGTTCGAAGCGATTCAGTCTAGCGGTAAAAAGTTTCTGGTTCCTGGGAACGCAGCAGCCAGCTCACTGTTCCAGGTCACCTTGGCATCAGGAGACGGCGGTCGACCAGAGATGCCCAAGGAGGGTGAACCTCTGACTGAGGCTGAATCAAAGACGTTGGCTGATTGGATCGATGCGGGAGCTTCTTGGCCCAAAGGGATGATTCTCAGCGAAGCTTCAAAGGCGGACCATTCATGGTGGGCCTTCCAGCCTCTTTCCCAGCCGAAACATCAATCGATCGATGCTTATGTTCGAGCCAAGCTTCGGTCTGTCGATTTAGCCCTGAATCCAAAGGCGGATCGTCGGACTTTGATTCGACGCGTCAGCCTGGATTTGACCGGATTACCGCCGACGCCAGAAGAAGTGGAAAGATTCGTGGCTGATTCGGACGCGAGGGCATACGAATTTCTCGTCGATAGACTCCTAGCATCTCCTCGGTACGGAGAGCGCTGGGCCCAGCATTGGTTGGATGTCATTCGATGGGCTGAAACGGTAGGCTTCGAAACGAACGCCGTCCGTCCCGATGCCTGGCCCTATCGAGACTGGGTCATTGCCGCACTAAACGCTGATATGCCCTATGACCAGTTTGTCTTTGAGCAGATCGCTGGAGATACCGTGGGTGCGGATGCAGCGCTCGGATTTCTAGTCGCTGGTCCCGCGAATCTTCCAGGCCAAATCGGGCGTGATGAGGCTGCCATGCGAAATGCCCGGCAAGAGGAACTAGACGAAGTGTTGCGTACTGTCGGTCAGGGAATTCTCGGGCTGACCATTGGGTGTGCACGCTGCCACGACCACAAGTTCGATCCCATTAAGCAGAGTGACTACTACTCGATGCAGGCGATCTTTGCTGGATTGAAATACGGGACTCGTCGCCATCGCGGTCCGGAGAATGATGCCTGGTCGGCTCTTGTCCCTGAGGCGAAGAGGAGACGAGATGAGGCGCGGGCTAAACTCGAAATGCTTCGCGAGAAACATGGCCTGCTGCAACCGCTTGAGAGCGTTCAGACGGAAGCCTTTGACCCGGTTGAGGTTGGCTCGATTCGAATGCGCATTGACGCTACCGAGAACGGGGCTGCCGCTTCTTTGTACGAATTCGAAGTGTGGTCTGTGGAGAATGCCAAGCAGCGTCGCCACAACGTGGCCCTTGCTTCGAGCGGCTCTCGGGTGTCTGCTTCCAGCTTTGCGTTGCAGAATCAGTCCCGTCATTTCGATAACCTGACAGACGGCTCCGTTGATAAACGGCAGTCGTATCCTTGGATCGCAAAGGAATCGGGAACTGCTTGGTTGCAAATCGATTTCCCTAAACCCGTGACGATTGATCAAGTCGTCTGGCACCGAGGGAGTAGCATGCCGGCTGAGTATGTCATCGAGGTGCTCCCCGCGGCTTCGCGGGGGTGGCGTGAAATTGCCCACGCCCGGAATCGACTGCCGAGAACTCTCGATACGCGGAAAGCTGGTGATATTGTTTTGGGGGCGTTGGGTCTCGAGGCGAAGCAGGAAATCGTGGAACATCTTCGAGCGCTCCGCGGGGCGGAAAGCAAAGTCGCTCGCTTGTCCGCTGGACCTCAAGTTTATGCTGCTCATTTTACTTCCGATCCCGAAACGACGTATCTGCTCCGACGGGGTGATCCGATGCAGCGGGGTGATGCGGTCGGTCCTGCCATCCCTGCGATGTTCGGCGAAATGGAAATCTATCCTAAGGATCCTGAATCGGAGCGCCGTCTCGCTCTCGCCCGCCACCTCGCGGATCCTGAGCACCCATTAACAGCTCGCGTTATCGTGAATCGAATCTGGCAGCACCACTTTGGTACGGGACTGGTGGAGACGTCTTCAGATTTTGGGTATATGGGCGCCAAACCTTCACACCCTGGGTTGCTCGACTGGCTCGCCGGAAGCTTGGTCGCCGATGCCTGGTCGTTAAAAAGTCTTCATCGACGGATCGTCTTTTCAGATGTGTATAAGCAGTCAAGCGAGCCACGAGTGGAAGCTCTTGAGATCGACGCTAACTCCCGTCTGCTCTGGCGTTATCCCCCCCGGCGAATCGAGGCAGAAGCTCTCCGCGACTCGATCTTGAGCGCGAGCGGTCAATTGAATCTAAAGATGGGCGGGCCCGGATTCGATTTTTTCAATCAAAGGGGTGGTCTTTCGGACTATGTGCCAAAGGAAACGTTCGGGGAAAATGGTTGGCGTCGCATGATTTACGCACACAAGGTTCGGATGATTTCGGTCGATATCTTTGGCGCTTTCGATTGTCCTGATGCGGGTCAGATGAAGCCAAATCGCCCCCGTTCTATCACGCCGATCCAATCTTTGGGCCTCTTCAATAGTCCATTTGTGAACCGGCAGAGTGGTTTCTTTGCAGAGAGACTGCGTCGAGAGGCGGGCGATGATTTGAACCAACAAATCGACCATGCTTTTGCCATCGCCTATTCGCGCGATCCCTCGCCGGAGGAACGAAAGCGACTCGTCCCGTTGGCGAGGCAGCATGGGCTTGAGCAAGTTTGCCGCGTGTTGTTTAACTCAAGCGAATTTGCCTTTATTCAATGAAGATTTTCTCGAAGCACGGTCGACCATTGTTAGGCCGCCGCCAGTTTTTGTCTGGGGCCGTTCAGGGACTTGCGGGGATTGCTCTCACGACTTTGCTGGCTGAGGAACGAGTTCGGCTTGGGCTTCCGGAGATTAATCCAGCTAACCCTTACATTCCCCGTCAGCCTCATGCGCGCCCTAAAGCTAAGAATGTGATCGTTGTCTTTTGCTCGGGCGCGCTTAGCCACGTAGATACTTTCGACTACAAACCAGAGCTCATTCGCCGTCATGGCAAGCCACTTCCTGGTAGTGAACGGTTGATTTCCTTTCAGGGACCGAATGGGAACCTAACTCAGCCGCTTTGGAAATTCCGACCCCGAGGAAAGAGTGGTAAAATGATTTCGGACTTGTTGCCGCATATAGGAGGACTGGCTGACGAAATCAGCTTTATTCATTCATTAACCAATACCTCGAATACCCATGGTCCGGCTGAGAATCTCATGAATACCGGTTTCACCTTTGACGGATTTCCGAGTATGGGAGCTTGGGTGAACTTTGCACTCGGCAGCGAGAATCAGGACTTGCCCGCATTCGTTGCCATCGAGGATCCACGCGGTAACCCCCAATCCGGTCCGAACAATTGGGCCAACGGATTTCTGCCCGCATCCTTTCAAGGAACGCCGTTCAGCAGCACGAAACCCATTCGCTATCTCAATCGTCCGAGCAAGACGAGTGGCAATGCCGATCAAGCGGCTCGGGCAACACTCCGGTTCCTTGATCAAACGAACGCCGCTCGCTATCCGGGCGATGAAGAACTGGCGGCCCGAATATCCAGCTATGAGTTGGCTGGACGTATGCAGCTTTCCATTCCAGAAGTCGCCGGGCTTGAGTCCGAACCTGAGCACATACGGAGGCTCTATGGGGCTGACAGCGCGAACGAACTTAAGTCTGCGTTTGCTAATAACTGCATTCTAGCAAGGCGCCTGGTGGAAAGAGGCGTCCGTTTCGTGCAGCTTTTCAATGGAGCCTATGCATCTGGCGGGCGACTCAACTGGGATGGCCATAGCGAACTGAAGGATCAGTATGATATTCACGGAGACATTCTGGATCAGGCCGTTGCGGGCTTACTCAAAGACCTGAAGCAGCGTGGCTTGTTGCAAGACACGCTGGTCGTCTTCGCCACTGAGTTCGGTCGCATGCCGATGTTTCAGCTCGGGACCCATGGTCGGGATCACAATCCGTACGGTTTTACGGGTTGGATGGCAGGTGCTGGGATTAAGCCTGGGAGCTCCTATGGCCGCACGGACGAGTTTGGTTTCAAGGCAGTCGAGGATGTGGCAACGCCTCATGACTTCCACGCGACAATTCTTCACCTTCTTGGCCTGGATCACGAGCAATTGACCTACTACCACAACGGGATTGAGCGCCGCTTGACCAATGTCCACGGCCATGTGATAGAGGAGATGCTATCATGACGGGCTGGGACGACGGGGTCCTATAGCCCCTTTCTGAGCTCGTGCTGATCGTGGCGATGAATCGTTTCAGAGCAGCAATGCGCAGTTTAGGAACAATCGCTGCTTTCATCTGGGCCGTTCGACGGATGGATAGAGGTTAGATTGAATTTGTAAAACCGGAAAAACTAGGAACGATTTGTGATGAAAAGGGACAGTGTAATGAAACCGCGGGGGGGCAAAAGTTTGCAGGTGTGGTGACAATTCGTCTGGTGCTGGCACTGATCGTTTCGTTCGGGACCCTCGCCTCGCTCAGAAGAAGGTGATTCTCGATACGGATCCATCGTACGATCCTGACGATGTGGGGTGCATGGCAATGCTTCATGCGTTGGCCAGTCGAGGTGAATGCGAGATCTTGGAGGTAATGAACTCGATGAATCATCAGGAAAGCACCTTGTCCATCAGCGCAATCAACACGTTTTACAATCGGGGTGCGATCCCGGTTGGGGACTACAAATCATACGAACGGCATAAGCATTCACCTGAAGACCTCTACACACATCTCCTGGCGAACACCTACCCGAGGGAACTGGATAGCTACGAACAGGCTGAAG
Source organism: uncultured Verrucomicrobiota bacterium (assembly GCA_964342405.1). Lineage (GTDB taxonomy): Bacteria > Verrucomicrobiota > Verrucomicrobiia > Limisphaerales > AAA164-E04 > UBA2970. The sequence goes on from CAYFGX010000082.1 coordinate 7,156, forward strand.
ATAGTGTCGCGTTGTACCGCGAGATCCTTGCCAGTGCGAAAGAACGTAGCATTACGGTGATTATCGTCGGCACGATGCATAATTTCTATGGACTCCTTAAATCGGGCGCCTGTCAGTTTAGCTCCCTGAGCGGGATTGAATTGGTTGAGCAGAAGGTAGAATTGGTCGCAACCATGGGGGGGAATTTCATTAATGGGAAAGGATTGGATCGCACGAACTGGGGAGGTGCTGATGCGCTTTGCAGCTACACGAGCTGGTCGTGTTTGAATGAGGAACGGAATCGAATGTGTCGTTATGTGATTGAGAACTGTCCCGCACCCTTCATGGCATCCGGCTGGGAAGTTGGCTGTGGTGACTATCACGACGCGGGACGCGGCAACGTGATGACGGGGCAGGGCTTGAAGAAACTGCCAGAAAGACATATTGCCAGGCGAAGCTACGAACATCATTTTGCCACCCGTGGTGGGGCCGAGAAAATCGACCGCCACAGCAACGACCAATGCGCTCTCCATTTTGCTGTCATGGGAGAAGGGGAGAACTATCGGGCGTTCACCAATGGTGATATTGACTTGAGTCCTCGCGGTGAATGCTCTTGGCAGGCGTCAAAGAGTTATCGACAAGGCTAGATCGAAAAGAAACGAGCGCCGGAGGCCATCGCAGCGGAGATCGAGGAATTGATGATGGCAGCACCTCCGGAGTTGGAAGCCGCTGCACCGCCTACAGCATCCGATTTGAAAGCGTCGGCCACAGCCGACCAAGTGCGCTTGGTTTGGAAGGGCGAAGAAGCCGCGACGCCCGGGACATGGATTGTGGGGTATCGGGTTTATCGCGATGGTGAATTGATTGGGACAGCCTACGGATTGCAGTTTTTTGATCAGCGTAATGATGTCGGCAAGTGCGCCTACGAGGTAAGATCGATGAGCGCTTCCGGAGTGTTGAGTGACCCGGTAAGAATTGAAGTCGGTTCTTGAAGAATGTCGCACTTCATCGTGGCAGCAAGGCTTGGGATCTTCCAAACTTGCCCTCCAAGTGCTAGTGTTGATAGCCCATGGGGCAAGGCTTTCCTCTTTGTCGTATTGGAGGGTTGCTGAGTCAGGGGGATTTGCCCGATTTGAAATCGAAGACGGGTTTCAGTTTGAGATTTGCTGGAATGATACTTTGAAGTATTTGATTCGCTTGGCCGCGAAGCGGATGAGGCCCTGCATGCCAGAGAAGGCCATCTTCCGAGATAGCCACGGTGGTGTGGAAGCTTCGCGTGAATGACAGCCAGTTGTTTCTCTCTGAGAGCATGGTTTCGCTCTGACTAAGGTCGACCGTGAGGAACTTTCCGTCCCTATTCCACTTGGGCCTGGATAGGGTGCCGTTATGATTGAGGGTGGCAAGGCCAAGGTCTTCCTCGGCTTGATATGAAACAATTTGCTTGGGAATAAGCGCTGACGGCACGTTGTAGAGCGGATCGGTGCTTCCTTTTGTATCGATATTCCAGTGTGTTGCTGCGCATACCGTTGGAATCCAAACGGAATCGTCCGATCGGGTGGCCAATAGGACTCGCTCGTGGTGAAGGCGCGTGGGCCTCCAATGCCCAGGTACGCGGTCTGAGAACGTGACCGACTGCCAGTCGGCTCGATCCGTGATCCGGTAAGGGGTTTTGTAGACATTGAGTGCCTCTATTCGAGCCCTCTGGTATTTCCAGGAGATTTCGTTCATGGGGTGAACTTGAAAGTAGTTCAGAACCAACGGCATCTTTAACTGACTCAAGAGTTCTGCCTGTTGTTCGTAGAGCCTGAGTGCTTCGGGATCTGGCGGTCCGACGAGACTATTGGAATAGAAGAGGCGTTGCATTTCTTTCTCAATCTGAGCGTGTAGTGGATTCTCAATTGCGTTTTTAGGTCCCAGTCCGGAAGAACCCCATGCCCACATCGATCCGTCCGTCTTGACTCCGACGTAGTTATTCCCACTATCGCGGGCGACTGACTTCCACCTGTGATCAGGGAGAATTCGGATTGGGGGGGATGTCCTTCCGTCCTTCTCTTCCTTCCACGTCCATAGACTTCCGTCCGTTTGCAATCCCGTAATGGAGCGATTTCCTCGGATTAGCAGGAGATTTCTCCACCCAGTCTCCCGATTGGGGTTCGGCATCTCTTGAAGAAGCCGGTATGCATTCGGGCCGAATTTTCGCGCTCTGAAGAGGCGTCCGTCGCGTTTGATGAAATAGAGGTTTTGAAAGGTGGAGAACGCACGGACCCAATCCGATTCATTGCCGATCTGAGTCATGATGGAATGTGCAGAATTGGATGATTCGGTGCTCCCCGGTCTTCGTTCAGAGGTCCACAACGTGCCGTTGGGTGCGAGAACCGTCAGCCACGTATTAGGAATAATGGTCGCTTTGACATCGGGCGCCAGAACGGAAGGCCCTTGGGGGGGGGGACGATGGGTGATGCGATCCCATGCTCGGGTGTAGATCAGCTTTGCGACTGTGATGGTCAGAAAAATAAGGCTGATCCACGTGATGACGTTTCCAATCAGAATCGAGCGGAACGGTCGTTGAGACGAATAGTTAATGTAGCAAAGAATCAACAGCCCTGGCACGAACAGAATGACCATTACGGTGGAGAACAGTAACTGAGGGTGGGCTGTGTTCTCCGCGTCAACCAGATCAAGAATCGTAGGAAGGCCGAGTAGCCAGATCATACTCAGTCCTATGAGGGCAACAGCCGAGTTCCCGAGAGACATGAGAAAACTTCGACTCAGTGACGAGGCGTAAAGGCCGATGCTCGTTGCGATGAAGGGCGAAAGAATTGCCAGCAAGAGCCCTGTGTGGACGCTCGTGGTATTCTTGGTCCAGAAGTCTTGAAATCGGGAATCGATGAGTAGAGGGATTAAAACGGTCGTGAACACGGTTACTGAAAAGGCTGACACAAGCTTGATGATCCATTGCGTGCGGTTTGAGCTCGGTAGCGAAAGTTGCCAGAGATCCAGATTTAGGCGCCGTTCTTCAGCGATTGCTGTGGCGCCAATGGCTAAGGGGAGAAAACACAGCAGAAGTACTCGGGCGAAAAATGCGAGGAGCCCAGCTTCGCTGAAGCGTTTCGGGTCCAGTTCATGGGCATTGACGCTAATCAAGTAGATGACCACGAGCCCGGCCGCGACCAGAATGTTGAGATGCTGAAGACTGATCTCCTTTTGAAAGAGTGCAATCACGGGACGGAATCGCCGGTCAGACTGAACCTTCTTCGGTGTCGGCAGTTCCGCCGAGGTGAACCAAATCTCACCTCCCCATGTCCCTAGATCTTGCCAGTGTAAGAACTTTCGCTTTGCGAGAACCGATAGGCCCAACCCGTAGAGCAGGATGATGGTGCAGATTGTTCGCCCGTAAAGAGTCGACGTGTTGTTGAGTGGGGACAAGGCGAAAACTAGCGCTCCAAGGGTTGCGATGGAAACGGGTAGTAGGAGTGTCATCCAGAAGGCACCTTGGTAGGACCGGAGTCCGAGCGAGTAGTAGGCACCGCCAGCCAAACCAGAGAGGGAAATGATGGAAGCAATAGCCAGCAACATTAACGGCGGTTGTGGCGTGAGGATCTGAAGTGAACCATGAGTGGGGACGGATGGGATAAGGAAGAGAAGTGCCCCCATGGAAACGCAAAGCAGGGTCCCAACCAAGAGGCTGGAAGCTTTCATCTTCTCAGTCCAGACCTGCCGGCGAGACTCGGCGTGAGCGAGCGTAAAAGCGAGGAGGCCCTGGGAAAGTTCCTTTCCGATCACCCCAGCTCCAATCCAGGAACTTGCCATTGCTAGCAAACCCAGCTGCGTCAAGACGATCGCACTCGAATCCCAAGTGAAGAGGCGAAAAAGAAGACAAGGAATCGTGACGAGACTTCCTGCCAGGAGTGCCTCAGTGCTGAGGTTTCGGAGGTCTTTATTGATTCTGTATGACATGGGTTGATCCTGGGTTGCTTGCGTTAACCAAGAAAATGTCTTCGAGCGTGAGGGGCTCTTCGGTGAGGTCGGCTGGTTGGTGCTGAGCGAGCTGGGCTTTCACTTCTTCGAAGTGTTTGCTCACGGTAACCTCGAGCTCGCTACCCTCGACTCGGGTGTGTACAATGGCAGGGCTTTTCACTTCCGGTGGTTCGGATCTGAAGTGGGCTCGGAGGCGTCGGAATTGGGTCCGTGCCGCTTCGGTCTCAGCGGTTAGAATAGCTTTGCCTTGATCGATGATGGTGAACTCATCAATGAGTCCTTCAAACTCTGAGATAAGGTGAGTGGACACGAAGACCGTTCGATTGTCTGGATCGGTTTCTTGATACGTTCCGATAATCGTGCGAATAAATTCTCGCCTTATTATCGGGTCAAGTCCCGATGTTGGTTCGTCCAGAATTAGGAGTTCCGGCTCCGGGCAGAGAGCTCCAATGAGAGCCACCTGAACGCGTTCTCCGCGGGAGAGCTGCTCCACTTTTCGGTTTGCTTTCAATCCGAATTGATTGAGAAGTTCGCTTTCCATTCCTGAATTCCATCGTTTTCGGAAGGATGCCAAAAACTTGAAGTATTCCTGGATATTCATCCAGGGATACACGGGTATCTGATCGGGAACGTAAGAAAGCCGAGATTTGATCGGCACATTCTCTCTCGTGGGATCTAAACCGAATAAACGAACGCTGCCTCCTTGAGGTCGGAGCAAGTTAAGGAGGCACTTGATGGTTGTGGTCTTGCCGGCTCCGTTCCGGCCGAAGAAGCCATAGCAACGTCCCGGCGACACTGAAAGCGTCAGTCCGGAGACTGCATCGTTTTTGTCATAACCTCGCACGAGGTCCTTGATCTCAATGATTGGGGGGGGAGGGATCATGATATCGTGTGCTCCTATGTTTGATCTTTGTTTGGGGCAGATTCGCTCGCGTAGAAGGCTTGAGCCCTTTTTTTAGCAAGCGTGAGAAACTCATCTTCTGTCACCCGCATTTGATAGGCTTGAACGAGAGCGGCATTGATAGCTTCTGTGAGCAGTTGCGTTCGAACGCTTTTCTTGAGTGGTGAGCTGTTTTCGGTAATGATGCATCCCACTCCTGTGATTTTTTCGACGACCCCTTCGTTTTCTAGTTCAGAGTAGGCTCTTAGAACGGTATTGCGATTCACGCATAAACGCTCAGAGAGGGGACGAATACCGGGAAGGGCTTCACCTGGCTGGAGCAATCCGGATGCGGCCGCGTATTTAATCTGCTCGACGATTTGTACGTAAGCTGGTTTTCCGGATTTAAAGTTGAGTTCGATCTTCATGGCATAGTGGCCAAGTGTTATAGAACATTATAACACTACGGGTTCAGTTCGTTGTCAAGCTCGCGCTGGAAAAAGGGCAAATACTTGGAGTTGAATCCTTTTAGGGGCCCTGGACCCGCTGTATTGGATTGGCCAGCCAAGATGAAAACTTTCACGAAGTCCTCGGGCTTTATGGCGTCCCCCAGCCAAGGTGGGCGAGATTGCGGCCCCGCAGCGAGGATGTGAAGGGCTGCTCGTTTCATTGAGTGGTACGAATTCTAATCTTTTTTCGGGCAATTTCGGCAAATTGCGGAATTATGTGGAGCGTTCCTTTGTATGTCCCTGGCCACTCTTATTCAGACCAAACTGTGTCTTGTTTTGTTGAGGAGGCGGTTGTTTTAGGAGATGGCTGACAATAGCCATCATTAGTGGAGCTGGATAACGTCGCAAGCAGTAGACTCCATTCAATCATTGTCCCAACGAGATCGCGTAGAGCGTCAATAGCCATGAAAAGAATAGCCCAGCGTTTTCAGAAAAACCCCACTCGGACTAGCGGGTTCACTTTGATCGAGCTCCTTGTCGTGATTGCCATCATTGCAATTCTAGCGGGAATGTTGCTGCCGGCTCTTTCCGCGGCGAAGCGGAAGGCGAAGAATGCGAAGTGTACGAACAATCAACGTCAGCACCTCCTGGGGTTTTTCATGTATATCGATGACAATGATGACCGCTACCCTGTCGCGCCGGGAGTTGCGGCGGTTGGTGGTGCAACGGGAACGACTCATGCCTCGGCAATCCTGGCTGGAGCGACGCCGCAGGAAGAACGTCCGCTCAACCCGTATGTTCCGGCACTTGAGGCCTTTCGTTGTCCAGCTGACAAAGGAGACACATTGCGGAATCTGGATAACGTTTTTCTCGGTTTTGGAACGAGCTATCGGGTTGCTTGGTTTAATGCATTCCGAGTCAAGCAGGTGATCGGGATTGAAGGGGGAAGCGAATCTGAGAGGACGCCAATTCGAGGTACTGAGGTGGCTCTTGCGCCTTCCACGAAGATGATTCAGGGAGATTTCACGTGGCATGTCAATCGTGACCCCAATGACAAGCGCGCCGTCTGGCATAATGTCAAAGGGAAAGCACGGCACGTGATGGCCTACGGCGATGGTCACGTGGAGTTTTTCTTCTGGCCCGATGGCTTTGTGGAGGAATTTGGATCATCACCACGCAGAATCGCCCCGGATCGGAGCTGGCAGTGGTGGTAGGTAGCCTGAGCCCGTGTTTGAGGGGCTTGTAAAGCAAAGCTTAGAGAATCGTCTATGAGAATGTGCTTTCTGGTTGTCGTGCTGTGGGCTTTCGTTTGCGAACGAAGCTTAGCTGCGCTGGTCTTCGAGGGGCAGTCAGGGCCAGGCAGAGGTCGCCACCTTGTCTTCATTGCGGGGGATCATGCGTATCGATCAGAGGAATCGCTTCCTGCACTTGCCCGGTTGCTGGCCAAACACCATGGCTTCAAATGTACGGTTCTGTTTAACATAGATCCCGATACAGGGCACATTGTTGCAGGGTCTTCATCAAATATTCCTGGTTTGGAGGCTTTGGCTGGTGCTGATCTCGCTGTCTTCTTTCTACGCTTTCAGGATCTTCCAGACGAGCAGATGGAGCATATTGACCGTTATCTCAAGCGTGGTGGTTCTGTGGTTGGCCTGCGTACCGCGACGCATGCCTTCAGGATTCCCGCCGGAAAGCAGTTCGCTAAGTATTCGTTTAAGAGTGAGGTAAGAGGATATGAGTTGGGCTTTGGGCACCAGGTCTTAGGGCAAAGCTGGGTCGGGCACTACGGTCGCAATCATCGTCAAAGTACTAGGATTTCCATCGTCGAGGCGATGAGGGGGCATCCTATTCTTTCGGGTGTCAAAGACGTGTGGGTGCCGACCGGTGCCTATGTGGGCAAACCGATCGATGGAGAGGTGCTCACGATGGCGCAACCACTCGATGGTATGGAGCCGGACTCGCCTCCATCGAAATCACAGGCTCCGATGCCGTCAGAGTGGATTCGAGTTTATCGTGCTGAATCTGGCGTCCGTGCGAGAGTCTTCACGTCGCTTTGCGGGACGTCTGAAGATTTGACCAACGTTGGCTATCGTCGCCTGCTTGTGAACGGAATCTTCTGGGCTTGTGGACTTGAGAATGTCATCGACCCTGAACTGAACATCGCCTTTGTTGGCCCTTTCCGTCCAAATACGTTCAACAACGGTGGAGACGCCCGAGGAATTAAGCCGCAGGCCTATGCCGGATTCACGAGCCCGATTCCGGCCCACAATCATGTTCTGAACCCCGGGTCGAAAACGACGCGCGGAGTTTCGAAACGCAATCAGAAGGAATCAAAACAGTAACAGGGGTGGCCTCCAATGTGGTGCATCAAAGAACGGGAGCTTGCCGTGATTCTTGAGGAGGTGTGAGATTATCTATGATGAGAACGACCATCCTGTTTGTGTGCTTTGGATTGCCTTGGGTATTCAGTCTTGTAGCGATTGCTCAGAATTGGCCCCAAGCCGCAGGACCGAACGGAGATTGGAGTGTTCGGGCTGGGGCGGAAGACATTCCATCGACCTTCAGTGTGATCACGGGGGACAAGGTGATATGGAGCATACCGATGAAAGAAAGTGGTCAAAGCGGCATCGTTGTCTGGGAAGATCGCTTGTTTCTCACAATCTTGAAGCCTTTTGAGGAAGAACTAAAGCCGGGGCGGAAAGCTAAGCCGAAGACTTCAAGTATTCAGGCTTTGTGTTTGGATAGTGTAAGTGGGGAAACGATCTGGGAAGTCGAGATCGATAGTGGTGCCGAAACAGGCTACATGGGGGGCTTCAGTGACTTGACTTCTCCAACGCCTATCACAGACGGAGAATTCGTTTGGATCACGAACGCGGGCGGTAGGCTTGTCTGCCTCAATTGGAATGGTGAACTTGTCTGGGAGCGTCGCTGGCGTTTGGAGAATGAGATCCTTCAGCCTGAAAAGGCGTTCCCGTTTAACAAGCAGTTTGAGCCCTTTGTGATTCAAGATACGCTCGTTCATGTGCAACCCTATGATCGCCGAGATGGAGAACGGAAAACTGGCTGGCACTACTTGTATGGCCTCGACAAGAAGACGGGCGCTGAAAAGTGGATTTCTGAAGACGCCTTGACCCAATACAACACGCCGGGCTACTCCGGGGATGCGCTAGGCAGGCCCACTGCTTTGATCGGCCGAGGAGGCTACCACAAGGTGCCGGAATCGCCAGTTGGCTATTCGATGATTGATTTGGAGGATGGTCGCCGAGTCTGGCAGACTATTTTCGATGGGGCCGGCGACACAGCGCTGAGCAACGCGTGTTTTAATCGAGAATTCGCGGTGTGGATTTCAGAGAATGACAATCGATTGACGGTTCTGAATGCGGCCGATGGAAAGATCCTGAGAAGAATCGACCTGCAGTTGAACGTAGACTTGCGAGTCTTCGATCCAATTCTTGACGGCTATGTGTTGCGTGAGAACTTCAATCTCCACGATTTACCAAAGTCGAATATTTATCCTGCTTGGTACACCAACTTTATAGATGGAGAACACTTCTACTTTATGTGCTTCAATGATGATGTGAAGCAGCCGCTGATGAGGCGTTGGCGGGACCTCCTCTCACTGCATTGTTTTGCTCGTGTGAATCTAAACACGGGCAAGGTTGAGCTTCTTGAAGTGCCGGTACACATTAACGACCGCGGAGATTACCTTTGGAGGGAGGAGTTGAAGACTTCGGGGTTCAACTCGAGGGGGCAAGACCTCATTTCAGACCTTCGATCCAAGCGAGACGGTTGGTGGTGGTGCTTCAACGGGAACCCGATCAAGGTGAACGACACGCTCTTCTTTACCACGATGATTGGGAATTGCTATACGTTCCGGACTACGGCCGAATCATTTGATGAGAACGCATTCATCAGTCTGAATCCATTGGGCCCCCGGGGGGAGTCTTGGTCACTCAATACGCCAAGCTTCGCTAACGGGAAACTTTATCACCGTACGGCCAAGGAATTGATTTGTGTCGGCCGAAGATAGACAATGGGTCCAGTTCTTCGATCACTATGAAATCTCTCTCCCATCCCTCAACGATATCCATTCTTAATTTGGTAACGTGCTTGCTGGTTGTGACGTTTGGTGTCGTCAAGGGCGGGGACGAAGTGGTTTCCAACGGAGATCTGTCAGCGACTCAAGCTGCGGAATCCACGGTGGCAACAACGGTGTCAGGGGACCTGCTGCAGGGTTTCTATTTTCAAGAAATTGCCAGCATCTTGGGACGCCATTGCAGTGGGTGCCACGGTGAGGAGAAGCAGAAAGCAGGGCTCCGTGTCGATCGACTCAATCCGTCGATGGCATTAGATCATGAAGTGGAGTCTTGGGCGGCTATTCGCGATGTCTTGAACGCTCATGAAATGCCTCCAGAAGACGAGTCGCAACTGAGTGAGCCAGAGCGGCAGCAGTTGGTGGACTGGATAGATGCGTCGTTTGAACAAGTCGCCGAACGGCGCCGGGCGAATTCATTATCCGCAACGCGACGGTTAACGGTTTTCGAATATGAAAACACATTGCAAGAACTTTTCGGTTCGTCGGTTACCTTCGCAAAAAACCTTCCCGCTGCACCGTTATCTGAATATGGCTATTCTCGTGATGCTGCCTTGTTAAGAGTGTCTGCACTTGAGCTTGAGTATTTTCTGAGCATTGCTCGTCAGAGTGTCGAGGACTTCGTTATTTTCGGAGAGCATATTCCAGACAGCGAACACTTCTTGATCGAGTTCGAGGACGTCGAATACCGCCCCGGGGTCGCAGGGGGGTATACGGTCGATGAGCCATTGAACGCAGACGAGCTTTTGGAAAAACGCCGGGCGAGAGCAGCGGGGGAGCATGTGTATTCGGATCGAAGTCTGTTTCCGCTGCCTGAGGGACCGCTCGATCTGCGATCTGAAGAACTGAACCGGGCGGATCGTCAGAAATTTCACCAACAATTCGCTCGATTCAAGAGTCGGGATCTGCACAAAGCGGGGGAACTGATTGCGAGAGTGCATGTGGCGGCAAAACTGGGGAAGGACGGTTCGGCTCCTCGATTGCGTTTCAGGATTGGCGATACGTCTGGGATTGAGTTTGGAGAAGACGTTAAAGGTGATCGGGATGTCACTGCCTCGATTACGGAACCTCAAATCTGTACCTTTCGCATTCCATTTCGACGTATTCCAGGGGAGGACATGGAAGAAGGCAAAGAGACCCGGTTGACGCTCCATATTTCCAATGTATCCCATGACTCGAGTGCGATCTTTGATGTCGTTCCTGAAGGTTATAACTACTCACCGAAGAGACGCGGGCTCATGGCTCGCTACCGGAAAACACTCGCAGATGCGATCGTTAGCAAAGCAAAAATGCGGGATGCCGGGGTGAATGAACTCTATCTTGATGCAGTTGAAATCGATATTGTTCCTTTTGGCCTCGATACGAGTGCCAAACTTTGGCGGATCGACGCTCAACGTGCTGGCTTGAATGCGGGGGCGGACTCGCGTGCGGTGGCTGAGGAATCGCTTCACGCATTTAGGGGGGATAGGGGTCGGGTCTCAACATTCGACAAATGAATGCTTCTTTACTGGAAGCTATCCTCTCGCGAAGTTTCCTGAGAAAAGTGCGAATCGCTAGTCAAAGAACTAAATGTAGAATGTCGAGACGTGACCCCAGATCCCTCATCCCGAATCATCTTTCCATCCATTGCCAGAGCTCTGGGGAGTTGATCTTGGTGCTCTGCCAGCCATTGATTGAGCGTGCGAACAAAGTCCTCAGGATCCAAGCGGGTGAGCACCTGGTAGAAGACACTATAGCTGGGGACTTGGTAAAACCCCGAACTTCCTCTCTTCCGTGGCAAGCCAAGCTGGGAACGTTGTCGAGGTTGTAGGCGTCGGGCAAACCGTGCTACTTCAGTAATCTGGAGCGCTCCTGAAAGCACAGCCATGGCCACGATGGCGAGCACCGCGCCAATGCGAAAACGATTGTTTTTGGCTCGCGGATCGGGAACGTGGCGGAGGGCTTCGAACAAGCTTCGTCGCATCGGGGCCGGCAAGGGCAGGACTCCGTTGGGTGCCGCTACGGTGCCCGCCTGCTGCTCAGGGTCCAAGAGGGGCTGGCATGCCTTCTCACGGGCCTGGGGAGCAAGCTCCTTGACCCAAAGTTTTTTCGGATGATTATTGGTTTGATAATAGTCAGCATAATGCCGTTGATTTCCCGCACTAAAACCCAGCGGGATCCATCCCGAAGCCTTGTAGCAAGTCCCGGCGAACGCTTCCGGATCGGTGAACGTCTCGGCGACCAGAG
>CAYFGX010000083.1:0-16025 GCA_964342405.1 uncultured Verrucomicrobiota bacterium
CGACGACGTTTTCCGGAGCCAAGGCGCCAACGCCGCGATATGATTACAATCAGATCATGTACTCGTTGGACCTGAGTGACCCGCGACTCGAACTGCCCTCTCCTTAGCGGTCGGCACTTCCATCGGAGAGGGTAAGAACAATGCGAGGTGGATCCTTAGCCAAGGGGCCAGGATGACACTTAGGCCGGCTCGCTGGAGTGCCCCTTTGACTGGATCAGCTCAAGGGTGGCTTTCAAGACACTTGGGAGTTTGCGGTTCTGTCGATGGATCACAGTGATACTCCGTTTTGGATCGGGCTGCTCAAGTCGACGAAACACGATGTGTTTCGTCGTGCAACTGCGTTTTGCCATGTCGGGAACCATTGAGATACCGATTCCTTTTTCGATCAGCGCGAGCACGGTAGCAATCTGGGCGCTCCGGCAGACTACGTTGGGTTGGAAATTCCGATCGTGACAGAACTGAAGGGTTTGTTGTCCCAGACAGTGGCCCTCTTGCATCAGAATGAAGCGCTCGCCAATCACGTCCTCCCAACAGTTTCTCTTTTTCCGTGCGAGTGGACTCTTTTTGGGCAAAGCAAGCCAGAGTGGTTCGTGAAAGAGATCTTGCTTCACAAGTCGCTGACCGACAATTGGCGAGCTAACAACAGCGAGATCAACCTCGCCTCGATGCACAGAATCTACGAGTCGGTCCGTGGTTTGCTCATGGAGATGCGTTTCGATCTTTGGATAAGCGCGTGCGAGCTGATCAACAATTTCGGGGAGATAGTATGGAGCGATTGTGGGAAGGGCTCCGAGCGTGATTTTCCCGCTTGGTTCACTATCGAGTTCCTTGATCTCGGTTTTTGCTTGCTGAATCTCACCAAGAATCGACTCGGCTCGTTCCAGTAGCAACTCGCCGGCCTGTGTGAGAACCGCACGCCGACGAAGTCTCTCAAAGAGCCGATGCCCCAATTCTTCCTCCAACTTGATGATCTGCTGGCTGAGGGAAGCCTGGGCAACGTGACACTGCTCGGCTGCTCGGGTGAAATTGCCGGTCTCAGCAACAGCTCGGAAATATCGTATCTGGTGGAGTTCCATAGGATCTTCCTATGGTAGCAATGGGAAAGAACTATTTCCATTTCTATCGAAGCTCTGGCTTAGTTGGGGTTTCGTGTTAAGTTGCTGGTGAAGCAAGAAGAAGATGAAGCAGAGTAATTTGAAGTTTGGTTTGGCTGCTCTTGTGAGCGGATGGTTGGTAGCGGGTGAGACCCAAGCCCAAGACTACAAAGATTTTTTAGCCGTATTTGGTCAACCTCTCCATTCCGTGGCCGAAGTGCCGCGTTCTGAGATTGATAATTTGAGGGTTGAATTGGGGCGGACCTTGTATCACGAGAAACGACTGAGTCGTGACAACTCGATTTCGTGCAATTCCTGCCATGACACTCAAGCCTTTGGTGTGGATGGAAAAGCCTTTTCGGTTGGATTTGATAATCACCTGACGGGAAGAAACTCTCCCACGAGTTTCAATGCGTTCATGCACCTGACTCAGTTCTGGGATGGTCGGGCGACGACTGTTGAGGAACAGGCGAAGGGACCGATCCTTGCCGCTGGTGAAATGGCCATGCCCTCGGCTGAAGCCGTGGTCAAGAAGTTGAACGGAATCAACGGATACAAGGAACTTTTTGCCGCTGCGTTTCCCAACAGCGAACCGCCGATCACATACGACAATGTGGGCGCTGCGATCGGCGCCTACGAACGCCTTTTCGTCACGCCGAGTCGATTCGATCTCCTTTTAGCAGGGCACGATGCGGCGCTAAGTGCACAGGAAAAACGAGGGCTCAGCAAGTTTGTTGCGAATGGTTGCACCACCTGCCACTCCGGGCCGCTTTTGGGCGGCAACTTGTATCAGAAGCTCGGGCTCGTGAAAGCTTGGCCGAATCAGAAGGATCAAGGGCGTTATGACTTAACGAAAAACGAGGCTGATCGGATGTTTTTCAAGGTGCCATCGCTTCGAAACATCGAAAAGACAGGGCCCTATTTCCACGATGCCTCCGCGAAGACTCTCGAGGAGGCTATCGCCATGATGGGCCGGCACCAACTGGGAATGGATATCTCGAAGGAAGATATTGCTGATATTACCGCGTTTTTCGGAAGTTTGACCGGTGAACTGGACCCTGCCGTGGCGGCGGAGCCGGCAAGTTTTCCTGGACTCTAGTAACCCAAGACCTTCCTTGATCCGGCGCTTCCGATGTGGGGCGCCGGATTTTTTTCTGTTGGGACGTTGAATCTCAAGAGCCTCACAGCTATTCCTCATTCATGACGAGAGAGAAGCAGATCCAGATCGCTGCCCTGAGCGGTGCTTTGGCGGTGGGCTTAGGGGCTTTTGGCGCTCATGGTTTGAAATCGATTCTTGAACGAAATCAGGCGCTTGATATCTGGGAAACGGCGGTCTTTTACCATTTCGTTCATACGCTCGTGTTGCTCTGGCTTTCAGGGCAGGAAAAACTAGGAGCGGGCCCTCGATATTGTTTCCTACTGGGAACCCTGATTTTTTCCGGAACGCTCTACTGTCTCTCCCTCTCGGGAGTTCGCTGGCTAGGGGCCATTACGCCTATCGGGGGAACGGCTCTGATCGTAGGGTGGCTGTGGCTTTTTCTGAGCCATTTCGGCAAGAACGGAGCGTCACATAAAGAACCCAAGGGTTGAAACTTCGCGGTGATGTAGCCGTTAGCCCGGTGAGTCAATCAGGGTTGGAAAGCCTGATCTCCCCTGAATTGTGTTTTTCTGGGCTTTAGTTGAAGGGAATCTGGCTTTTGGGAAATCGAGAGTTGCTTCCGACCCTGCTGACAGGCTTTGATTGTCGGAGCACGAACACATGCTGGCAGCATGAATTCAGACTGAGAATCACTTAGAGAATTATGGAGCCGACTAAGACAGCGTACGGTATTTGGAGCGGGGGGCGGTTTATGCACTTTGGCGAATCCTTGGATGAGGGCAAGATGACGGAAGTCATCCACCATGCCTATCACAAGGGAATCCGAACCTTTATGACGGCGGATGTCTACGGCCAGGGGGCGGCGGATGAAATGATTGGCAAGGCCCTGAGCGAGTTCCCGCGGGACTCCTACTGCCTCGCGGCAGCCGTAGGGCACGACTACTACCAGGGCCAACGCGATGGAGCCAAAGGCTTTCCTCGCTTTACCGACTCAAGGTTGCGTCCTGCGAACCAATACCGTGATTATCTCAAAACGGCGACTGAGAAGGCCCTTAAGCGCTGCGAGGCGGAAAAGTTTGATTTACTCCTCCTCCACAATCCTGATCAGACTGGTTATTCGAGCGATGCGGTCTGGAACGCGATGCAGTCCGTTAGGGACGAAGGAATGACCGACCTCTTGGGCATCGCTCCTGGTCCGGCCAATGGTTTCACGCTGGATCTGATCCTAAGTTTTGAACGGTTTGGCGAGTTGATTGATTGGGCGATGGTGATTCTGAATCCGCTTGAACCATGGCCAGGAAAACTCTGCCTTCCTGCCGCAGAGAAGTTTGGCGTCGATCTCATCACGCGGGTGGTAGACTATGGGGGGCTTTTTCACGGTGATGTTCAGCCCGGGCATCAGTTTGGCAATGGCGATCACCGAACCTATCGACCGCCGGGCTGGGTCGAAGCTGGGAACGAAAAAATCGACCAGATGAGGCAGTATGCCAACAAGTATAATCTAACCTTGTTACAGTTGGCTTGTCTGTGGAATCTGTCTCACGCTCCGGTCAAGTCGGTTGTGCCGACGCTGATTCAGGAAGCGGGCGAGGGAGCGAAACCGATCGAAGTGAAAGCGGATGAATTGGCGGATCTTCCAGACATTCAGATTGATGCTGAGGATATGGCCGCTATTGAGGCGATCGGCAATAACAAGGGATGTATGTCTCTCAAGGGAGGCAACCCAAGCTACTCGGGTGATGCCGTAGCGGACGGATGGGAATTGAATGCGGATCTTAATTCTGTGGCAGAGCGGTGGAGTATCAAGCCTGCTGAGGATCTCATTTGTTCTCACTAGTTACTGGATTTTAAGTCTCAATTAGAGGGCACTTCCCATTCTTGCGAGGAAACTCGCGAGGATGGGAATTCTTGTATTTGAGCGGGCCATTTTGATGGGCGTGATGGGCGGATTTTTCTTTTATTCGTTGAGCAAAGCCGAACACTTGGGACATGAGTCCCAAATCTGAAGCCATCAATCGGCGCCATTTCCTACAGCGGTCTTCGCTTGCCTCAGTTCTTGGTGTATCAGCCGGGCAAAAGATCTTTGCTCAAGCGAGGCCTACTGCGGGTGACAAGATTAAGGTAGGGCAGATTGGGACGCGGCACGCCCATGCTAGTGGGAAAATGCAGTCTCTCCGCAAGCTTCGCGACTTGTATGAAGTGGTTGGGGTTGTCGAACCTGATCCGGAAGCGCGAGCGAAAGCGTCTCGGAGTGCGACTTTTCGCGATCTTCCCTTTCTCTCAGAAGAGCAACTCCTAGGGACGCCGGGACTTCAGGCTGTCGCCGTCGAAACTCCTGTTCGTGAGCTTGTGGGGACGGGTATAAGATGCCTGGAGGCTGGGTTCCATATCCATCTTGATAAACCAGCTGGTACGAAAATGTCAGAATGTCGGCGACTCCACGCGATCGCTGAACGGAAAAAAAAGACCGTTCAAATGGGGTATATGTTTCGTTATAATGCTGGGTTTCAGTTCCTCTTCGATGTGCTGGAGCAAGGATTGCTTGGTGAGCTTACGGAAGTGAACGGAATGATCGGAAAGCTGGGTTCGGATGCTCTGCGGGACGAGCTTTCAGAGTTTGAAGGCGGGGGCATGTTCGAACTCGGATGCCACTTGGTAGATGCGCTAGTGACGGTCCTTGGTCCGCCTGAATCGGTGCAGGCCTTCAATCGGCGGACACGGCCGGAGCGTGATTCATTTGCTGATAATCAATTGGCCGTGTTTGAGTATCCCACTGCTTTGGGCACGGTTCGGTGCAATCACCGAGACCCTTTCGGATCGCCTCGACGGCAATTCATGGTCACCGGAGATGAAGGCACTCTGGAGATTCGTCCCCTTGAACGTCCGCGAGTGCGATTGGCCGTGAATCGCGATCGGGGCAAGTTCAAGAAGGGATATCAAGAGATCTCTCTCCCACCGATGACCGGACGCTACGACGGGGAGTTTCGAGACTTGGCCAAGGTGATTCGGGGTGAGAAATCCTTGGCTTGGGATGCCGCTCATGACTTAGCGGTTCATGAGTCCGTTCTATTGGCAAGCGGAATGGTCGTGGACTAAGCAAGGCTTCGAACCAGCGTGATGGATGACGGCTTGAAGCTCACGGATTTTGGTTACCTAGACTGGGGACCAATCACGCTCGCTTTGCCGGTGGGGGAAATAGGGGGGCTATCGGGTGCGTCAGGTTCTGGGAAGTCGCTTCTGTTGCGAGCGACCGCTGATCTCATTGAGTCCACCGGGGAACTATGTTGGCGTGAGCTTCGCTGTATCGATATTCCTGCGCCGCAATGGAGGCAACGGGTTGGCTTGCTTCCGGCAAATCCGGTTTGGTGGTTTGACCATGTGGGGCAGCATTTTCACGGCAACGTTACCCAGTGGCTGACTCGACTCGGTTTTGAAGCCGATGTGCTTAAGTGGGAGGTTGGTCGATTGTCATCTGGTGAAAAACAACGTCTCGCTCTGGTTCGTCTGTTTGACCGGAATCCCGAGTGTTTGCTTTTGGATGAACCTACGGCAAATCTGGATGACGCCTCCGCAGAGAGAGTCGTCGCCGCCATTCGAGACTATCTTGAGGAAGCGGGAGCGATTCGCGCCGTCCTTCTGGTGAGCCATGATGGTGCCTTGTTGAACCAGATCAGCGCTCGGCAATGGAGAATGAAGGGGCACCAGCTCCAACCTTTTGAGCCGGCCTCATGATTACGCTCAGTGTTTGGGATCTTGTTGTTTCTGGATGCCTGGTCTTGGCTTTGGCTGGGGTGTCTGTCTGGTCTCGTCTGGGCGTGGGCAGAGCCTTGGTTGTCGCTGCTCTTCGGATGGCGATTCAACTCTCCCTGATTTCCCTGATTCTGAAAGTGCTGTTCGATCAACGGGATTTTTTCTGGATTCTGCTGATGGCGACCGTGATGGTTCTTGTGGCTGGTCGGGAAGTCATTGCTCGTCAAGAACGACCCCTTTCAGGCTGGGCTGTTTGGGGAATTGGAACCAGTAGTCTCTTCGTTTCATCCTTTACTGTGGCCTGTTTTGCCCTCGTTCTCCTCGTGCAGCCCAAGCCCTGGTTTCACCCTCAATACGCAATCCCGATGCTAGGAATGCTACTGGGAAATACGATGAATGCTGTGGCCTTGAGTATGGACCGCTTGACTGCTGGTATTTGGTCGCAGCGCGAGGTCATTGAGCAGCGTTTGATGCTGGGAGAAGATGTAAAAGAGGCGACCAAACACTTGGTGCGCGAGAGCGTGAGGGGTGGCCTGATTCCGATCATCAATGCTATGGCTGTTGCCGGTTTGGTGAGCCTTCCAGGAATGATGACCGGGCAGATTCTATCGGGAGTTTCACCGACAGTTGCTGTGCGGTATCAGATTCTAATCTGGTTACTCATTGCTGCCGGAAGTGGATTCGGGATGCTCATCGCAGTCCATCTCACTTGTCGGCAACTCTTTGATGATCGTCAGCGCCTGTTGTTGAACCGGCTGCGGAAGAAAGAAGAACTCAGTTCACGATGAACGGCAGTACTTTGGGACAGGTTCTTCGATGTATGTGTCTGGGGCTTCGTTCTCTTGCCTCTGGAAGAGGAGGTGCGTGTTGAGTTCCGTGGTCGCTTGGGTGCGGTCGAATGCGTTTCTCCTCGGCCTTTTCGCTATGGTCGGTCTCGCTTGGGCCTTTCCTGAGCCGGGGGCGAATGGGGGCATTTTTATGAGTGCCGTGACCCGCCAGCTGGCGGTGTTTGTTATCTTTTTTATTCAAGGGCTAAACCTGCCGACTGAGGAGCTGCATCGTGGCTTGAAACAGTTGCGTCTCCATGGATTCGTCCTGGCTTGGAACTACACGGCTTTCCCTTTGCTTGTCGGTGGATGGGTGTACTCAATGGGAGCTCTCTTGTCTCCCGAGGTGAAATTTGGGTTTCTCTATCTGGCCATTCTGCCGACGACCATCACCTCTGCGGTCTTCTTTACTTCCTCTGCTGATGGGGATGTTGCAGGGGCTGTATTCTCCACTGCGATATCGAATATGCTCTCCGTGTTCTTAGTTCCCCTGGGGGCCGCTTGGTTGCTTTTTGATGGTGTCGAGGGCGGTCTTCCGATCGGCTCGATGTTCCTGAAGCTTTGCCAGTTCATTCTTCTACCGATGATCTTGGGGCAACTGCTTCGTCCTCTATTGAGACTACGTATTTCGGGATGGAAGCCGTGGTTCAAGCGGATCACGACGGCGGCAATTTTCTTTATCATGTATTGCACCTTCTGTGATGGCGTGATGAACGCGGCTTGGAAGAGCTTGGGATTGGGGGGCGTGGTCGCTTCGTTTTTGGGCGCTGTTTTCGTGCTGGTCTCCGTTGCTGTATTGGTTTGGGGAACGAGTCGTCCGTGGGCGGGTATTCCGAAAACGCGCGTTGCTGCCTTTTTCTGCGCTTCTCAGAAAAGCTTGGCAACGGGCGTTCCAATGGCTGCTTCGATTTTTCCAGGTAGCGGTGAAATCTCAGGGATTCCAGACGTGAGTGTGATCGTCGTGCCGTTGATGTGTTATCACTTCTTGCAACTTGCTCTGGCTGCTCGTCTCGTCAATCGGTTCAGACCGTTGTCGAAGCCGAATGCCTAGATTCCTGTGTTTTCGATTGTCTCCTGCTCTGGTCTGATTAATAGTTGGATGAAAGTCTGAAAGAAGTTTTCGAACTCAACACTATGAAGAAAATACCCTTATCACGGCGTCGCTTTCTCAGTGGATCCCTCGCTTCCTTAGCCAGCGTATCAATCGTCCCTCGCCGACTCCTCGGTGGACAAGGACACATTCCGCCTAGCGAGCAGATCACCCGCGGTGTCATTGGAGTGGGGGGCATGGGGAGAGGCCACGTTTCATCGATCAACAAGGCGGCTAAACTCTTGGCTGTCTGCGATGTGGATTCGAACCATCTCAAGCGTGCCGTTGAGCTGGGTGGAGTGGGTGTGAAGGGTTACCGTGATTTCCGAGAGGTGATCGATCGGAAGGATATTGACGTGATCCATATCCCAACGCCCCCGCATTGGCATGGTATCATGTCGATCGCAGCGGCCAATGCAGGGAAAGATATCTGGTGTGAAAAGCCGATGACCCGAACGATCGGGGAGGGGCAAAAGGTCGTTGAGGCAGTGCAGCGGAACGGAAGAATCTTCCGGCTTAACACATGGTTCCGTTTTCGAGGGCAATTCTATGGCCTGGGGACGACGGTCGCCCCCGTCAAGAAAGCCGTTGAGAACGGCCTTTTGGGATGGCCGCTCAAGGTGACCGTGAGTGGAGTGACCGGCTTCAATTGGAAGTTCAATTGGGTTGGAAAAACGAATTTGCCGCAACAACCTGTTCCAGAAAACTTGGACTATGAAATGTGGTTGGGGCCGGCCCCATACAAGCCTTATCACCCTCATCGAGTCCACGGTACGTTCCGCGGTTATTGGGATTATGATGGCGGTGGACTAGGGGATATGGGGCAGCACTACCTGGATCCGGTTCAATACATCCTGGGTAAGGATAATGAGAGTCCTGTTGAAATCGAGGCTGATGCGCCGCCGCAACACCCCGATGCCTGTGGGACCTGGCGAGAGGTGAGATTGAAGTATGCCGATGGCTGCGAGATTATTTTGGATGGAGCCAATCGTCACAAGAATGCCGCTTTCATCGAAGGTCCCGAAGGCAAGATCTTCAAGGGTATGGAGTCGACGATCCCGAATCTGAAGGAGAAGATCGATCAGTTGCCTGACTCCATTCCTCAGGTGACAGACTTCCTAGAGGCCGTCCGCACTCGCAAGAAGTTCGCTTTGAACGAAGCGAACGGGCATCGGTCTTGCACGATGGTGAACCTTGCAAAGATAGCCGTTAGGCTTCGTCGGCCCCTGAAGTTCGATAGTGATACGCTACGCTTCATCGACGATGAACGGGCGAACAAGTTCATTCACCAGCCAATGCGGCTGCCTTGGGTAATTTAATCCGCCGGATTATGTGCAGAGAAAACCCGATCACGAGCGTGCCGTGATCGGGTTTTTCGTTTGTGGAGCTCCATCGAGCTACGGCTTTGACTGTCCGGCGCGAGAGGGGCAGCGGCACCTAGTCTCAGACTCTAGCCCTATTGACGACCGTCTGTTAGGGGTTGGGGGCTGTTGAGGGCTGTGAACCTCGCGATCGAAATCCCGATTCCGCAGGCGGAATCGTGTAGGTGTCCAACAGTTTAAAGGTGACTTGGACGGGCGTTCCAAGGGCCGGTATTTTATCTTCGTTGGGATACCAGATCTCGTCGTTTTCGTTTCCATGTCGAGCGTTGTTCACCAGGGCATCGATGTCGAGAATGATCGCCGCGATCGATTCATCCGTGTTGGCAGTGAAGTAACCGTCGTCGACTCGCGCACCACTGTAGACCCACATTCCTTTCGGAACGGGGCGCTTATCCTTCTCGACGATGATCCAGTCTTCAATGCGGCCGCGATGTTTCATGCCCTCTGATTCCCAATCGAGAAAGATATCGATTGGGTGGCCTGGAGGGAGGCTGGTCTGGTGGCTCTTCGGCCGCATATCCTTCGTGCCAAGAAGCAGCATCGCGATGTGAATGTGGGTTGGTGGAACTTCCGTTGAAAGCAGTGCTTCGTGGAGTTTGCCTACTTTGCCGACGATTGCGTACTCGATTAGAACGTCTCGAAGGTTCACTTTTGCTGGAAACTGAATCGAACGAGCGGGCTTGTTGAGCCTGACCTCTCCAATCTCGAAGAGCCCATCGCCGAGAGGTTTCACAAGGCGTTTCATTTCCGCCGGTTGAAATTCAGGTGCCGAGGATGTTGCTCCGTGAAGCGCGGAAGACATCACCCAGAAAAGGGCGGCCAGAACCATTGTAGAACGCATATTGGCTACAATCTAGTTTACTCGCATGACAGTGCAAGCTTGCTTGCAGGTGATAGGATTTACTTGGTGAGAACGCTCGCGAGCCGCTTGACCTGTCTATGGCTTCACAGTTTAGCGTTCCTTCGTCGAAGCGTTGAAACTATCGATGCAACCTAACATAAAGGGATAAGAATAATGAAAACAAACGTGAACGTAGCAGAGTGGGTGAGCCTGTTTGAGGCAATTGGGCTTTCGGAGTCGGTGATGCACCAGTGGCATGAAATCTTCGAGTCTCGTCACCCCGATGGGCATCAAGGATTCTTAGAATGGATGGAATTGGGAGAAAACGATATTCTGCGAATCCGCAAATCTAGCCGCGAGCAATCTTGGTAAGCGTTTCAATCGGCTAGAGCTCGGCAGATCGATGGACTATTCTATCTCGCAGTTAGCGCGTGACTTCGGTTTATCCCGGAGCACGCTTTTGTACTACGATCGGATTGGGCTCCTGAAGCCCTCTGCTCGGGCAGCCAATGGATACCGGCGTTACGGTCAGCGAGAATTCGAGCGTCTACAAAGAATCTGCCGCTATCGCGAGTTGGGCTTGTCGCTGAAAGATATCCTGCGCACTTTGTCAACCGGCAAGCGGCCTTCAGCGAAAGTATTGCGAGAGCGGCTCGAGGAAGTAGAGCAGCGGATAAGAGATCTTGAACGCCATCAGCAGCTTCTCAAACGCATGTTGCACAAGTTGGAGGATGATCGAGGGCTGGTGGACGTTGATAAGGATTTGTGGGTTGAAATGCTGAGGGTCGCAGGCATGGATGAAGCTGCGATGGAGCGGTGGCATGTCGAGTTTGAGAAACGGGCGCCCGAAGGGCACGCCGCTTTTTTGAAGACGCTTGGTATCCCGGCTGCCGAACGGAAGCGAATTCGCGATTGGTCTCGATGCGGCGGAAAGGCGGGGCGTTAATCGTAAGAAGCAAGATTACTTTTTGAGGTATTGAATCACTGCCTCTGTTCGATTGTGGATGCCGAGCTTGCTGTAGATTCGCTTGAGGTGATTGCGCACGGTCCAGTTACTGATTTTCAGTTTGACAGCAATCTCTTTGTCTAGCGAGCCGGCGCTCAAATGTTCCAAGATTTCAAGTTCTCGTTGGGTGAGGAGGCTGAGCTGTGACGCAGGTTCGGAGTGAGAGATTTCTTCGAAGAGTTGTTGGAAATAGGCCTTCACTCTGAGGGGGACGATTGATCGGAAGGGAAGGCCGCTCGCGGGACTGAGAACGGGCGCGAGCAGTTGATCTGGATTTCGTCTTCGGAAAAAATATCCGTGACCCACTCCGCTCACGGAACGAAAAATCTGGTTGCTGTCTTCGTAAAGACCGTAGCCGATAATCGCAGGGCCAAGTTGGTTGTTAGGTTGCCAGCCCTCGAGGGTTGCGGTGGCGCTGAGTTGAGATTGACGATTGATAAGAATCAAATCGCATCGTTCAGCGGCGACAAGCTTCCCCGCCTCATTGAGAGTGTTTGCCGTTCCGGCAACTTCGAATCCAGCGTTCTGTGAAATCCAAAAATGAATGGTTTGAGCGATCTCGCTTTTCGGCTCAATGATGAGGGCCCTTCGATTGCTTGTGGCATCGTGGGACAAAGATTTCATGTTCTTCTCTACCAAGCTCAACATGGTGGCGTAGGTGGAGGTGATCGGATCTAGGGACCAGAAGAGGGCCATCGTGAATTCGCGAGGGTATTTTTGACACGTTGCCGTCCATCCTTCTTTCTCAATGTGGTCGTAGAGCTCTCGGGCGAAGTGAGTTGCTTGATCGGTCGAGCGAGTATTGCTAGGAAAGTACTCGGCTGTTCCCTCGTGTTCATAGCGCACCGACCATTGATCAGCATTGGTGGCACCCGCTTGGGGGAGATAGCTTCGCCGGGAGAGGCGTTGTTTCCAAAAATCTTGATTGCGAGAGCCGTGGTCGGATTTCCGTTTGGTTTGACGGATGGGCGATTCTGAATGGCAGAGGAGTTGGATCGTCTCGTCGGCATTTTGCCATCCAAGCTTGCGGATCGATTGATAGATCTGGAGAGCTCGTTCTGCCGCTACAGCCCGGGAAGCGGTTGCGAGGGCAATAGATTTGCGAATTCCTTTGTGTTGAACCTTGATCGACCAATGTCGAACTCGATGAGATTTTCCATCGCGAGAATAGCTCGCCTGGAAAAGTCTCTCGGACCAGTAGGCCTGTGTATCCTTGCTTCTACGGCGCGCTCGCGGCTGCGATTCTCTATCGACAATCTTGCTGCTTGGACGTTGCTTGGACATTTGTGGATACCTTAGGATAGATGGAATTGGATCTCAAGAGAGGAAACGGGGAACACCTCGAACCGTGTGATGGATCCCTGATTGTCCTAGGATCGAGGGGGAAGTCCGGGTTTGGAGGGGAAAACGGAAGGAAGCGCGATATGTTTCGGAATTGTTTGATTGGTGTTTCAGGTTGGTAACGCCATTCCTGAATCCTTGCGAACGGTATGGAGCGAGCCACCAAGTAGAGTGAGCTGGAGTGGCTATTTTTTGATGGCAATCGTTGTAGCCACATCTGGTTATTGGGAGCCGGCGCCCGAGCTGTTACAAAGTGAACCTGCCGGTCGCGACTTGCGTTGCCTTGGCAGTCTATTATTTACTGACAAAGTATGAAAATTAAGAACCTGTTTCGGGAGTCTTCATCGTCTCGATCATCTGCGGGGTTTACCCTGATCGAGTTGCTCGTTGTCATCGCCATTATTGCCATTCTTGCTGGTATGTTGTTGCCTGCCCTGTCTCAGGCGAAAGAGAAGGGAAAGAGCGCCCGCTGCATGAGCAATCTCAAACAGATTGGCCTGGCGACCACGATGTATGCGGATGACAACGAGGACGAGTATTTCAATCTTGGGGGATCGATCCCGAATCACGGGATGTGGTTTGCCAATCCGGATTCGAATGTGCCCCTCGAGAAAGACAACAGCTTGGCTTACTGGGCCATCGGCTATCAGGACTATTTTGGTCGAACTCGAGAGGTGTTTCGCTGCCCAAGTGCAAAAGTTGTCGACGAGTGGCGGGAAGACGGTTTGCGATATCCGCATAGTTTTTGGCTAAACTCAACGTATGGCATCAATGGTCTCTTGGTGCAAAGAGGTCGA
Organism: uncultured Verrucomicrobiota bacterium; assembly: GCA_964342405.1. GTDB lineage: Bacteria > Verrucomicrobiota > Verrucomicrobiia > Limisphaerales > AAA164-E04 > UBA2970. The sequence continues at coordinate 13,228 of CAYFGX010000083.1, forward strand.
CCAAAGCTGTCGAGCTACGAGAGCCCACAAACAACAATCTTTGCGCAGGATGCGGCAGAGCAGAAGATGGATGGCGCGAGCGATACTTTGGGACTCTTTCCCGGCAGCTCGGAGATCTTGACCCAATGGCGCATTGGCCTCGCGGGTCTGTATCCGGACAGGAAGATGTGGAAGGAGTGGTACCGACACAACAATATCTGTAATACGCTGTGGCTGCCTGGCCATGTCTCGTCGATCAAGTTCAACGGCTTTGATCGAGGCGTGGATTACCGCTGGTATACCGGAGAGACTCCTGTTGACCAACCTTAGAAGGCAGAACGCGCTAATCGGATTGCCGCTGAGAATCCTATTGTTACATAACAATTAGGGCGCGTCACACTGACAGTGCGATTGAAAAACCAAGAATCTATGAATTACCTAAAATCTCTTTTGACACTTCTGTGCCTGGCTTTTGTTTCTGGCTGCGGCAGCGACACCTATAAGGGGCCAGTAGCCTTGGAAGATGACCAACTGCCGGCAGCTATTCGGGAAGCTTTTGCGGCGGCACCTCAGGCCACTCGGGAAATGGCGGAGAAGGCTGTCGGTCTCTTTGAATCGGAAAAGTATCCCGAGTCCATTGCTGAGTTTCGACGAATCTGTGATCTGCGAGAGTTGACCGATGAGCGGCGGCAGATCGCAAGCCGTTGTCTGATTACTTTGACTGCAAAAATCAAAGAGCAGGCAGCAGAGAAAGATGACCGAAGTGCGGAGCAGTACATCAAATACAATCACGCTACAAAATAGAACGAACCATAAAGTATGAAACGACTAAGAGAAATGCGGCGGAGTCTCGCTGCTCTAGCTTCCCTCGCCGTCATGGTGAGTACGGCGCTGGCGCAAGACGTTCGTCAGTGGGATTTTGACAACGGCGACCTCTCGGCGACGGTTGGTGGCGATGCTCTGTCCTTCAAGAACACACAAGGCAGTTCCCAGTTCGGTACGACGACCTCATTCGGAATCGCCGATATCAACGGTGAAGAAGCGGCTGTGCTGCAAGTGCCCAAAACCACTTTTGGTGAAGGTTATGGTTTCCCCAGTGGTATTGGAGTGCACGACAGTTGGACACTCATCATGGACATCTATTACCCGGCCGATTCGTCCAGTAAGGCCCGCGGCGTGCTTGACCTCTTCGGAGTTACCCCTGGTTTTGAGTTTGGTCTTGATGCGGCAAACACCTTGACCCATCTCGGGCGAGGAGCTGGTACGGTTCGACCTGACACCTGGCATCGAGTGGCGTGGGTTACCGATTTCGACTCGTTTCAAGTGCGTAAATTCGTAGATGGCCGCTTGGTCGGAACGGGTACGGTAACGGACTTGGATTTCGAAGGAGGGCGTCTGTCTATCGACTCCTCAGCATTGCTGTTTTCGGATGACTCTGAGGGTGACGTCGCTCAAACCGAACTTGGCTTTGTGAACAGTATTCAATTCCGAGCTGAAGTTCTTTCCAATGAACAAATGATCGCGATCGGGGGACCTTCTGCAGCCGGCATTCCTGAGGAATTGCCAGCCGTCCCCAGTTTTATCGTCGAGTGGATGCCTCGCGGTGACGTTGCTCCGCTGGACACCGCGTTAGGGGCCGTGATCAATCAGGGTGATGCCACGATTGATCAGTCCTCTGTTGAAGTGACGATTGATGGTCAAGCATTGTCACCTACCGTCTCTTCGGCCGGCAATGTGGTGACTGTGAGTGCTCAGCCGGAGGCCCCTTTTGGAGTCGGAACCAGTCATACAATGACACTGAGCTTCGTGGACGATGCGGATGGTTTGAAGACCTGGACCCGTACATTCACGGCGGCTCTATTCTTCGAGGATTTTGAGGGACTCGAACTGGAAGACAGCGTCGACGAAGGTCTGGCTGCTGAAGCGGTTTGGACGCGGGACAATGCCCCTGAAGGTTGGACGGTTGATGATTCCGGTGTTCCCGGTGCGGGTGACCCAGACAACGATGGTGTCACCGAGTGGGCTGGTTGGAGTTTTGCCAATAAAGACTGGTGGACCGAAACCGCCGGCGATCAACGTCGATCCGAGTTTTCACGTGGCGTCGGTAACGTTGCGATCGCGGATCCGGACGAATGGGATGACACAACCCATGCGGACTCAGCCGAGAATGGCTGGTTTGAAACCTCGATGACCACGCCAGAGATCGACCTGACCGGCATCGAACCAAACTCACTGTTTCTCAGATTCGATTCCTCTTGGCGTCCGGAGTTCGATTCGAATTATCAACAGTCTGGAGAAATCACGGTGTCTTATGATGGGGGAACCCCTCAACAGGTCCTGCTGTGGCTCTCTGACGGTTCGAGCCCGAACTTTAAGGATGCAGCAACCAATGAAAGCGTGTTGCTTGATTTAGAGAACCCCGCAGGTGCGAGCTCGATGGTTTTGAACTTTCGAATGTTTGATGCTGGTAACGACTGGTGGTGGGCCGTTGATAACGTGACGGTGAATGCCGGTGCGAAACCGCCGACCGTGAGCCAGAGCCCAGAGAATCAGTCGATCAAAGAAGGCGCCTCGGCAACGCTGGTTGTTGTCGCTGAAGGAGCCGACACGATCCAGTGGTTCCTGAATGACGAACCAATCGAAGGGGCCACGAGCGCAACTTTGGTAGTCAGCGACGCGGGTGCTGATGACGCTGGAACTTACTTTGCTGAGGTTTCCAATAGCGCTGGCTCGGAACGCAGTAACCCAGCCAATCTCGAAGTTGTGATCGAACCCGATATCGGAGGTGTTGCGATCTACACAGAGGATTTCGAAGGATT
>CAYFGX010000083.1:16125-18726 GCA_964342405.1 uncultured Verrucomicrobiota bacterium
TGGGATGATCAACCGCGCGCCTCGGGGACCATGGACACCTTCTTGTCCAGTCCTTCTATCGATATCTCCGGTGAAGCCGCAAACTCGTTGTTCTTGAACTTCGACTCCAGCTGGCGTCCGGAGAACGATCAGAAAGCAAATGTTACGGTCTCCTATGATGGTGCGGATGCCATTGAAGTCTTGCTCTTCGATACGGCTAGCACGACGGACTCACCGAACGAAGGGGTTTCCATTCCGTTGCGTAACCCTGCGGGTGCAAGCAGCATGGTTCTGACCTTTGGCTATCTTGACGCAGGCAATAACTGGTGGTGGGCGATCGACAATGTGGAAGTCGTTGTGGGAAGCACCGTATTGCCACCGCTCATCGCTGAGCAGCCTGTTTCTTCAATTGAAGCCACGGTCGGTGACAACGTGACGCTCTCCGTTGGGGCTGAAGGGGACTTGCTCGCCTATCAATGGTACTTTGGTGATGGAGATGCACGAGTTGCTATTGAAGGTGCCAATGACTCCATGCTCACCATTGCTGATATTGGAATGGCAGCTGCGGGCGCTTACAGTGTGGACGTGAGCAATGCGGGCGGCACGATAACAAGCAATAGCGCGACCATCTCCGTGTTGTTGCGATCAGGTCCGACAATTCTCCTGTTTGAAGACTTCAACGGTCTTCCGCTCGGTCCCAATGTGGACGAAGGCGTTGCCGGGGATGCGGTTTGGACCAAGATGGCACCGGCCGGTTGGACGATTGATGACAGTGGTGTTCCTGGCCTGAACGACACGGGCGTGGGTGTGACCGAATGGAAAGGTTGGAGTTTCGCCGATCGTGCTTGGTGGGCCGAAACGGGTGGTGACCAACGTCGAAGCGAATTCACGAAGGGCACGGGAGCCGTTGCTGTCGCAGATGGCGATGAGTGGGACGACCTAGGAGATCCTGCTGATTTGGGAACCATGGATACATTGCTGAGCACGCCAGCTCTCCCTCTAAGCGGTTTCGCTGAAGGATCGCTGGTGCTTCGCTTCGATTCCAGCTGGCGACCAGAGAATGCGCAAACCGCTTTGGTCACCGCATCGTTCGATGGTGGAGATCCTGTTGAAGTCGTGCGCTTTGATTCTGATTCGGCGAGCCCGAACTTCAAAGACCATTCGACCAACGATACCGTCACCGCTTGGGTGAACAATCCCGCCGGTGCAACGTCCGTTGTTCTGACATTCGCTTATCTTGACGCCGGAAACAACTGGTGGTGGGCGGTTGATAACATCGAAGTGAGCGGCTTGTTCCTGGCTTACTCGGAAGGATTCGACGGACTGGCCCTTGGCCCGAACGTTGATGAAGGTGTTGCCGGAGACAACGTCTGGACCAAGACGCCCCCACAAGGTTGGATGATCGATGACAGTGCAGTTCCTGGAGCAGGGGATCCTGAGAACGATGGAGTCACCGAGTGGGCGGGTTGGAGTTTCGCCGACCGAGCTTGGTGGGCTGAAACCGCTGGTGATCAACGTCGATCTGAGTTCACGCGTGGAACCGGAACGATTGCCGTCGCTGACGGTGATGAGTGGGATGATCTTCCTCGAGAAAGCGGCAATATGTCGACCTTGCTGTCGACGCCGGAAATCTCGTTGGCAGGCATTCCTGCCGGCGCTGGTTTGGTTGGGTTCGATTCCAGCTGGCGACCAGAGAACGACCAGACCGCTGTGGTCACGGCCTCGTTCGATGGTGGCGAAGCGATTGAGATCGTTCGATTCGATTCGGATCCAGCAAGCGCAAACTTCAAGGACCATGCCCCGAACGATACGATTTGGGCATCTTTGCAAAACCCTGAAGGCGCGAGCTCCGTGGTCTTGACCTTCGGTTACCTGGATGCAGGAAACAACTGGTGGTGGGCGATCGACAACGTTCGCGTGACATCGAGTGTCGTCGTTGCAAGCGCGACGCCACCAGTAATACCTATTCCTCCATTGCCTCCGGTTCCGGGGCAAGGTGGAATCAGCTCATTTGAGGTCAACGCAGATGGTTCGATCACGCTGACCTATCGAGGCGTTCTGTCGGCATCGGCGACCGCTGATGGAGCTTACGAGCCAGTCGCTGGGGCAAGCTCACCTTACACGGTGAATCCAGGTGCTGGCGGAGAAGCTCAGTTCTTCATCGCTCGCTAGATCGATCCCTTACCGTTAATACAAAGGACCGTCCAAACTGTGGGCGGTCCTTTTTTTGTGCGCCCGGCAGGGCGCACTCTCTAGCGGGTTAGAGCCCCGTGCCAACCGGTCGAGGGGCTCGGTGAAGAAGCCCGTGAAATTGTTTCGCGGGCGTTTTTGGGGACTCTGGGGATATTGTTTGGGCTAGATAGAGGGGCTAGATCGGGGCCAGGATGAAGAACTTGCTGTTCGTTCAGCGTTTTGTTCGAAGGGATGACAGAGATTATCGGGAGCCTTGAATCATTTCTGCACTCTTTCCCGAATTCCGAGGTTGAAACCTCGTCTCGACGTTGCTAACGTCCGGCCGTCCGCCAAAAAGCGAACAACCTTCTGACGCCAGTTTAGCTCAGTGGTAGAGCAACGGTTTTGTAAACCGTCGGTCGTCGGTTCGAATCCGACAACTGGCTCCAT
>CAYFGX010000084.1:0-18425 GCA_964342405.1 uncultured Verrucomicrobiota bacterium
ATGGCGGGTTCGCCGGAGTTGCCGCCGGTCCGAGTGCTAGCCAGGGAATCAAGCACAAGACCTCCTTTCGCCTTGGGACCATGACACGGAAGGCAGCGATCAGCGAGAAGGGGCTGCACGATCTCGCGAAAATGCCTCGCCTGGGGCGTGCTATCGATGGACAGATTGGCGGTATCCATTCGGTCTTTGATCAAACGATCGATCGTGCCTGCGGCCGATGGGACTTTGGCTGCTCCAACAACGGCGCGGGCAAACTCGTGGCGGCGTTCCCAGTAGTCATCCTCTGATGCCTGTCGTTTGCGGCGGCGATCATGATCCATTCGATCGAGCTCGCGATTGCGGTTTGATTGGTATGCCTCCCAGGCGGCATCTGTGAGGGGAATCCTAGGATCGCGACTGAGGAGGTAAAACGCCTTGTCGCGGAAGAAGGACACGGCCACGAGTGTTTCGCCAGTCTCTGGTCGCATCGGTTTACTGCCGGCGTAGCCGCCGACAAAGAATTCCAGCTGAATGTGATGAGGGCCTTCCTTCGCGCGGAAACGAACGAGCTTCTCCTGATCCCCTGGGGCGGGGAAGCGAACTTCGGGACCGAGCGGAATGAATGGGCGCTCGACCGAGTCGTGACCGTCGCGGATCTTAGGGGGGAATGGTGTTTCCGCAATGAGCTCTCCGTTGATGTAGAGACGGGCGGCACGGCGGGACCGCAAAAGGAACTGATGCTCACCCTCAGGCAGAAAGATTTTGTCCTTCGCTCGAACCAACAACGGATTCGGCCACTCGTCCCGCAATCCGTCTTCCGTGTAGGCCTGGGGAAGCCGGTGGAAGGCGAAGGCGGGTTGGCTGTATTCGAAGACCGATGTATCGGGCCAGTTGTTTGAGTTTTTCTTCGGTTCTGGATTGATGAGCTCAACTTGAACGGCTGCGGACGTTGTAAGAGAAAGCCACACGAGTGCATGGAGCGCCACGCTCCTGAGGCTTCGTACGATTGATCCTTTCTGCGGACGCCAAGTCATCGTTGAGATTGAATGTACTTTGCACGATTTACACGGGAGTTAAAGGTTGGATTCGTTTCCTCGCGGCGAACGCCGTTCGAAGTCGACAGCATGGCTTTGGTTCTTGGATGGTGCTGTTCGGAGTGATGAAGCGTTCAATTGCCCTGCTTACGGGTTTGTTACCAAACGCCGGTCTAGCTTTTCGTTGTTGTCCCCCAACAGAGCTTGGATTCATTAGTTTGTTGACTATAGTTTCCCGATGATTCGTCGAATAGGAGTCGGGTTGCTCGTGAGTCTCGGTGTGGTGGTGTCCTGTTTTGCAAGCGACGTGGCGGTGGATGGGAGCGGTGAGGTGCTCCTTGAGTTTTCATTCTCGAGGGATGCGGAGGGCTGGGCGACCTGGTCGCCTCGAGGTGAGATCGCGCCTTCGAGCACTTGGGATGGAACGGCGGGGAGGACGGCGCCGGGGGCCTTGACAGTGGGGAACGACGGAGACTCGACACGTTTCGGTACCTGGAGACGGACGGTTACAAAGCTAAGCCCCGGTCGATACTATTGCTTTTCGGCTTGGTTCCGTTGTTCCGAGGTGGATTACCCGATCCGATCCGTCATTCCTCGTCTGGTTTGGTTGAATGATCGTGGGAAACGCGTGCGTCCGCCGGAGTTTATCGCCCCGGACGAACGAGAAGGGGACTGGTATCGAATCCGCTATGTGACGCAAGCCCCGGAGACGGCTTCGCAGTTGGATATCCAATTAGGATTTGGTTTTTCTGAAGGTGGGCGAGTTTGGTTCGATGATGTCTCGCTCTCAGAGACAGACGGACCGGGGGCTGGACGTGTTGTTCGAGTGGCAACTGTGGATCACAGGCCTCGCGGGACGAAAGACGCACGGGAAAGTTTAACAGCGTTTGAAGGCAAACTCGAGGAAGCTGCTTCGCTTCGTCCTGATATCATCTGCTTGCCTGAGGGGATCACAGTAGTGGGGAATCCGCAAAGTTACATTGATGTGAGCGAAGCTGTCCCGGGACCCACAACGAGGCGGCTCGGGCGATTAGCGGAGAAACTCCGTAGTTACATTGTGGCTGGGATCTATGAGCGCGAGGGCACGGCGGTCTACAACACGGCCGTACTCATAGACCGCGACGGCAAGCTCGCAGGGCGGTATCGGAAGACGCATCTGCCACGTGAGGAATGGGAGGCCGGCTTGACGCCCGGAAATGAATATCCGGTGTTCGAAACCGATTTTGGAAAGGTTGGTCTGATGATCTGCTGGGATGTTCAGTTCCCCGAACCCGCTCGCGCAATGGCCTTGAAAGGTGCGGAGCTCCTGCTACTGCCGATCTGGGGCGGGAGTGACCTTCTGACGCGGGCGAGGGCGAAGGAGAATCATGTGTTTTTGGTGTCCTCTGGCTACGATATGCGCTCGTTCATCGTTGACCCGACGGGCGCGGTGATCGCTGAGGCGACAGACACTCATCCGATCGCGGTCGCCGAGGTCCACCTTGACCAGCAACTCTTTCAGCCGTGGCTCGGAGACATGAGTGATCGGACTTGGAAAGAACGGCGTCCGGATATTCCGATCGAATAGGCGAGCGATCTCGGAGGTTAAACGGGGCCAAGCGATTCGGAAGCTGCCTTCGGTGGAATGTCATGTGGCCGATTAGAATTGCTCGATCGGGAGCCTGGAAGTGATCTCGCCATGAAGCGTATGAAGCGTATGAAGCGCATGAATTACTTTGGTAGAGTGTTGATTTGCCTCCTGCTTGTGGGAGCGGGGCATCGAATCGCCGTGGCGGAAGACAAGGAGGAGGGGGTGCTTCTTCCGGGGAAGGGCTACATTGAAAAACAGGGTGGTGTTCAATACTGGGTTCATCTCCCTGTCGGGTACCAGGCTTCCGAGAAACGATGGCCCTTGATTCTTTTCCTGCACGGTGGAGGGGAGTCGGGAACGGACCTTGAGCAAGTAAAGAAACACGGCATCCCGCGAGAGATTGAGCAGGGACGGCAGCTTCCCGCCATTGTGTTGGCGCCGCAAAATGCAGATCCGAGCCAGCTTTGGGATGATGTCTTGCTGGCTTCTTTCCTCGAGGCTCAATTGGAGGTTCTCCGCGTCGACGATTCTCGAATTTACCTCACTGGCTTGAGTCGGGGAGGCTATGGAGCGGTGCGGCTAGCTGTGCAGAATCCGAGACGCTTCGCTGCCGTTGCTGTCATGGCAGGAGGTGGGGCGGTGACGTATATGCCTTGGTGCAAGGAAACGCCATTTTGGTTCTTTCATGGTGAAGCAGATCGGGGCGTTCCTCTGAGTGAGTCTCGGCGCTTGGTAGACGCCCTCCGAGAGCTCGGGGCTGAGGTGAAATGGACCTCGTATCCGGGCGTCGGGCATGACTGCTGGACCCAAGCGTTCTCAGATGATCGGCTGTATGATTGGCTGTTCTCGCATCGATTGAGGGACTAGCTGCGTCAGATGGTTGGCTCGGCTGATGGATTGAATATTCGACGTCTCTTTTCGTTGAACTTGGCGGCGGGCTTCCTCAAGGTTCGGTATGATCTGCGGTAGATTACACTCGGGGTGGCAATGGCTAGCAGTCCTGACTCTGCTATCTGTCTGTGGCGATGCCCCACTGCGTGCCTTTGACAGTGGGTGGCAAAAGCCGCTCAGCGAGAAGGAGCGCGAACTGGAGGCGAACATTCTCGAGCGCCACAACATTCTTGGGCTTTACCCTTCCATGGTTGAGGTGCCGCTCGATGGCGGGCCAGTAGATATCACAACCGCTGCGCCATTTAGTGATGCGGTTCACGCAGTTGCTTGGACGTCTCATTACTTGGCGGGAGCCTCTTATCGTTACGCTTGGCTGCGCCAATCAGGTGCTGCCCAAGCTGAGGTGGATCAGGCAAGGCGCCGTGCAGATGAGATCTTCGAAGCGGTTTATCGCTGTCAGCGCGTGACCGGTCGGAGGGGGTTGTTGGCGCGCGGTTACTTCATCGGCTCAGGCCCGACTTTTGACGAACGCCGCCGCGCTGCGCATCGCAACGATTGGCATCAAGGTGAGGCGGATGGCTACTCGTTACGGTTCTGTGCTGGACCGAGTCACCATATCTATAGCGCGGCCGCGATGGGCATGGGCCACTATTACGATCTGGCGGCAGAAGGGAATCAAAAGGAACGGGCTCGCGAAGCCATTGATGCGCTCGTGAGTTATTGGGTCGACAACGATTACAAAATTGAGGGATACGATGACGCCCGGCCGCCTGTTCCCATCCTTGGATTCACCGATGGCAGAACCCTAAATACGCGGGTGATGATGGCGATCTCGGCTTGCAAGATTGCGCACCATGCGACGGGCAAGACGAAATTTCAAACGGCGTACGAAGATTTACTAGGGCGCTATGGTGTGAGAGAGCTCAAGCAATTCCGAGTCGGGAAAGGTTACGACGATGCCCATCACGTTTTTGCTCATCTCGACTTGCTCAATCGCATTGAAACGGATGATGCCTTGCGGGCTGCTTTTGGATTGGTGGCGGATGGTCTTTGGCAGCATTACCGGGAAGAGGGACACAGTCACTTCACCTATATTTACTACAAAATCCGGCCCGATGCCCCTGGCCGGGAGAAGGCGATGCGCAATGCCCATCATACCCTAGCGACCTGGCCAACCGACATGACCATTCAGCCCATCATGTCGAGCCTTCATCCTGAAATCACCACGCCTTATCCGGTATACGCGACGGGATGGGATAATGAGTTTATTTGGAAAGGGAGTCTGAACCGTCCCGATTCCCATCACTCGCGTATTGCGACAGACCTCTCGGTGTCCAGGCAGGCCCCGCACGTGGCTATGGTGGTAGACCCCGCAGGGCACCTTTACCTCAGTCACGACCAAGGGAAGACTGCGGCGGGTTGGAAATGTGTGAGCGACCATCTCAAATCGCCTGTGAGGGCTGCGGACTTTGGGGAACGCACGCGCATTCTGGCCGTGGCCTGTGATGACGGGTTCTACCTAAGCGAAACGGCTGGCTATGAAAACTGGTTTCGAATGCCACTAGACTTTGAGGGACCCCCAACTGGGGTGAAGTTTGACACCTACGAGCCGAATGTAATCTATGCCATGACGACGCGACGGCTTTATCAAAGTATCGATCATGGAGAGGATCTGGTGGGACGAGCTTGGAATGATTTGACTCACGGCCTCCCCAATGGATTCGACTACCGGTTTCATATCGCGACGTCAGAGGACGGAACCTCAACTCACTTCTATGCGGTCTCAGATTCTGATGTCTACGTTGGGAGCTCCCTGGCTCCGGGACAATGGAAACGTTCGATGCTCGGTCTAGGTGAGTATGGCGAATCCAAGAGATGGTTGGCGATTGATCCCGGTGATCCCAGGCATGCTGTATTCGGCGTGAAGTTTGGAGGCTCAGGAGCTACCCCGCTGCGGACCGTCTTGCAGGAGACTCGCGACGGTGGAGAAAGTTGGAGTGCGAGTCAATCGGAACTCACGAGGGCGTTTTACGATGGAAGTTTTCTGACCAAGTTGATGCAGCATCCAAGTAGAGATTTGAAGGAGTTTCACATTGGACGTGACGGCTTCTATGCTGTGACGGAATCGGGAGAGTTCTTGAAGTCCAAAGGCAGCGTGACGCAGTGGGAGTCCATGATGGAAGGGCTGGATATACCCCGGGTTGATCGGTTGTTTGTCCCGCGCGAAGGCGATCTGGTTTTCGCTTCAACGCCTGCTGGCATTTACCAGATGCGTCGTGGGGGCAGTCGCTGGCAGTCGGCTCATCTCGTCATGCAATGGAAGCGACATGAACGTCGGGAGCTGGGAGGCGCAGCCTTCATTACCGCGTACTGGCGGGCACTATACTTTGGTCATATTGACCCTGCGATAACCTTGCTTCCTTTTGAAAAGGCTAGCGAGATGGGATGGCTTAAGGGGGAGGGACCTCACTAGTTTCCCCGCTCGCCTTCCTGACGGTGAGCAATTCGCTAGGCGATTCACGGCTGCAGGTTCTCGTGATTTTTAGCCGGATCGTCCAGAATCTGTGTCCGGTGGTCAGAGATATGAATTCTTGAAAAAGCGGTCGAATGCGACGGAGAATGCGGGCGCTCGATGAATCGAGTGTGAGAGTTGGAATGATGGAAGGCGACCTCATATCGACCCTGCCTCGCTAGCTCGATTGCAAGCCGTTAATCTAATCCTCAAACTGAATGACTAGTCGTGAGTAAATCAGCTTCCTCACTCTTCGAACGAATGGGTGGGCACGCGGGGCTTTGTCAGTTTCTGCGCTACTTCTACGCGGATGTGCGTCAGCATGAATTGATCGGGCCTATCTTCAAGGAGAAGATCCAGGATTGGCCGGCCCACATTGAGAAGATAGCGGGCTTCTGGTCGGGGCTCACGGGGGGACCGTCAGTTTATGGTGGGGGATTTGCCTGGAAGCACATGAGTTTGGGGCTGGAGGAGCGCCACTTCCAAGCATGGCTCGGCCTGTGGGAGCACAACTGTCGAGCACACTTAGGAGAACTGGAAGCCGAACAGATGGTGGCGCTGGCGAACAATATCGCTCGCCGTCTAAAAGTCATGTTACCTGACTCGGATCAAGCGACCCAGGGCGACTGATCATTGCTGTGATCGGGAGACGGTTTTCGTTGTCGTCCGTTCGGCTGTTTGAGAGATGAGGCCATAGAGCAGCAAGACTCTTGGCGGACAGTTCTAGGGTTTCAGGGTGGAATGTTCTCCTGTTGGCATTCTTAAACTAGCTCCTTGGTAGCGCTTGGGGCCCGTGTTCTCCTTGAAGACGAATGTGGTGACCTCTGAACGGAACCGGACATTTACGGTATTAACTTGCTTCTTGACCACGTCGCGAAGGATTCTGTTTTCGATGGTGAAGCCCGATTCGAGATGAACTGGGATCTTGGTCTCCTGGTAGACCCAAAGATATCCGCGCTCCCGCTCCTGTCCGATGAGGGTCAGCTTCAACTCTTTCTCGCCCGGAAGAATTAGGTTGAAGCGATCCGCGACATACTTCGCGAATGCTGCCTGAGCCGCTGTTGATTGGGCGAGATCGACATTCTCGAGTTTAGTTGTTTCGTGAAGGGAATGCTCCGCATCGTGAATGATGAATCGGTGGGCGACCTCCAGATTTCCGGTTCGCTCATTGATAAAGATATCCGTCAGCGCGGTCTTCTGTTCATGGGCCGTCAGCGGTAAGACAAACGATGCCATGAAAGCGATGACGAGCGCGCGGAATCTCATTGCTCTTTGGCCTTCTTGTCGCTCTCGTCTTTTTCCTCATCGAGCTCGGTCTTGATGTCCTGCATGATATCTCGCGTGGAGAATCCGCTTCTCTTTGCCTTAAAGGCTTCAAGACGAGAGGGGATGATTCGTCGAGGATAAAAGTTGTTTTCGACGTCGGCGTCTGCCGTTTCCCAGTCGGGGTCCACCACGACGCTCGCTAACTCATTCTCTTTCTCCAAGATGAGAAGTTTCCGAACGGTATGCGGGTTGCGTCGCCAGATCTCCGCCGGGATGTGCATCCGTTCCGTCCGTCCGTCTGCGAATTCTAATTTGAGAATAATGGGCATCACCAAGCCGCCGACGTTCGAGAATTCAAGAACGTAGTAGTTTTTGTCTTCTTTGACGGCCCGCACGAAGACTTCTCGTTCCCAGTCTTCCAACTTATCGAGGAATTTCCGGTATTCATTTCTCTCCTTGTTGGTCGGGGTGTAGATATCGTTGTCGTCGTAGAAGTCGGTGACGCCGGGATGGCGATCGACCCATGTCTTGACGCCCGCTTCCTCATTCAATTTCACGCCCACTTTACCGGGTTTGTCTTGCTCCTCCTGTCTCAGTCGATTGAAGTCGACGTCCGGGTCTTCCGTATCGAGTCTCAGTCGGTAAATGTGATCGAGAGAAATGTCGACGTGGTCCGTGGTGTAGAACCAACCGCGCCAGAACCAGTCCAAGTCCACGCCGGAAGCCTCTTCCATGGTCCGGAAGAAATCCGCCGGGGTGGGGCGCTTAAATTTCCAACGTCTCGAAAAGGTCTTGAGCGCGTGATCGAAAAGGTCTCGGCCAAGAATCGTGTCCCGTAGGAGATGGAGGGCTGCTGAGGGCTTTCCGTAGGCGTTCGGACCGAACTGCAGAATCGAATCGGACTGAGTCATGATCGGGACTTGATTCTGACTGATCATGTAGGGAATGAGGTCGCGGGGAAGGGAGCGGGTCCACGGCATCTTGGGATCCCATTCGTAGCCGGCCACGGAATCGAGAAAGCTGTTGATGCCTTCGTCGATCCAGGTCCATTGGCGTTCGTCGGAATTGACCACCATCGGGAAGTAATTGTGTCCGACTTCGTGAATCACAACCCCAACCAGGTAGACCTTCTCTGCCATCGAATAGGTTCGATCGCCGTCGTCCTGCAGTTTGGTCCTGGGTCCGTTGAAAGTGATCATGGGATACTCCATTCCACCGACTGGTCCGTTGACGGACTGAATGACCGGGTAAGGAAAATCAAATGAGAAGCGGCTGTAGACCTCCATGGTGTGGATGACCGATGCGGTCGAGTATTTCCGCCAGAGTTCTCCGCCCTCCTTCGGCCAAAACGACATCGCCATGACCGTCTCGACTTCGGCTCCGGGCTGTAGATAGCCTTGGGCGTCCCACATGAACTTGCGCGACGAGGCCCAGGCGAAGTCCCGCACATTCTCGGCCTTGAATCTCCAGGTCTTCATTCCATCGACAATCGAGCTCTCGTTCTTCAGGGCCTCCTCTGGGGTAACGATAAACATGGGAGCTTCTGCTCGAGCGGCCTCGGCGAGGCGTTCCTTTTGGATTTCCGTCAGGACATCATCAGGATTTTGAAGAACCCCAGTCGACGCGACGATATGGTCAGAGGGGACCGTGATGGACACTTCGTAATTGCCGAACTCCAAGGTGAACTCACCGCGTCCGAGGAATTCCTTGTTGTGCCAGCCTTCGTAGTCTGAGTAGGCGGCCATGCGAGGAAACCATTGGGCGAGGAGAAAGATATCGTTCCCGCCTTCACGGAGATCTTTGGGGAAATGTTCGAACCCGGATCGGGCCCCAATAACATTCTCTTCCACGATATTGTGAGACCACCCGACATGGAACGTGATGGTGCCACTGGGCTCAAGGGGCGTATCCAGATCAATCCGCATCAGGGTGCCGACGATCGTATGGTTTAGAGCTTCGCCGTTCGGTTGCGTCACGCCTCCGATTTCGAAACCGTAATAGCGATCCTCAAATCCTTGATGTCGCCGCAATTCTCCAAAGCTGACCTTGCCGGGTTCTTTGCCACTTGGAGCGGTGGTGGAGGGACCACGTCGGCCTACACCGCCGAAATCGGTGGCTAGTTCCTTGATCGAATCTTGGCGAAAGATGTTTTGGTCGAGGTGAAGCCAGAGAAACTCAAGGCTATCGGGAGAGTTGTTCTTGTAGGTGATGGTCGCCGTAGAGCTCAGACGACGAGCTTTCTCGTCCAGGCGCGCTTCGATGACATAGTCGGCCTGTTGCTGCCAATATTCGTGTCCGGGTTTCCCGCCCGCATTGCGATAAGCATTCGGCGTCGGCAACACTTCGTCCAGTTGCCGGAATTTATCAACGAAGGTTCCTTTGGTCTGTTGGATTCCCTGGGCAGAGGCGGAGGTCAAAGACAGTCCAACGGAGAGTCCGAGGAGAAGAAGGCTGCGTTTCATATCGGTTCGTGGGTGGCTAGTATGTGCGTATTGCTGGTCGGTTGTTGCGGCGGCGATCTAGGCTTCGAAGTTGTCCGCATCAGCGTAGGCGGCGATGACGGCTTCCTCGCCTTTGGCGCCTTTGATCGAGTTTCCATGCTCCATGCCGAAGATGAAGTCACGTCCCTCGGCCTTCATCCGGGCATGGACGTGTTTGAAAATGTTGCGGTAATTGATCTCACCCGTCCCTGGTTCTTTGCGTCCAGGGTTATCGCCGATTTGGAAGTAGCCAATTTCATCCCAACTGAGATCGATGTTCTTGATGAGATTCCCTTCAGTAATCTGCTGGTGGTAAATGTCGAAGAGAATCTTACATGCGGGGCTATTGACCGCCTTGCAGAGACTGTAAGCCTGGTCCGATCGCTCAAGAAAGACGCCCCCATGGTTGGCGTGCCAGTTGAGCGGCTCAAGCACCATGACAAGATTGTGGGGTTCGAAGATGGCCGAGCAGCGCTTCAGGAGTTCAACCACATTCGCCGTTTGGTAACCCATTTCAAGGCGACTTCGTGGGCTTTCATCGACATTGCCGGGTACGACCGTCATCCACTTGAATCCACAGCGTTTCGCCACCTCGACTGAGTCCTCGATCTCTTTGAGCACGCTGGCCCATACGTCCTCGTTCCTGACCGTGAACGTCTGCTTACCAATAGAACCGTGGGCGACGAAAACGCCCCATTCCATCTTGAGCTCACGCATAGCCTCTGCGATGCGATCCTGCTCCGCGACCGGTCTTCGTTTGAAACCGTTGTCCTCCCAGGCAGTGAAACCGCGGTCGGCTGCAAATTTCAATTGATCGACCGGATCCTTACCGGCCAAGTTCCGGAACATGTTGAAGTGGGGCGCATACTTCAGCTTAAAGTCGTGCTTCTTCGCTCTGCTTTGGTTTGCGGCGCTTGCTTTCGATACCCCGGCACTGAGAGCACCTGCGGCCAGCGCTGCGGTCGTGGAAATTGAGCTGTTTCTGAGGAAATCACGTCGATTCATATTTGGCTGAGAAGAGGTTTCGCGGTAACGCACACTGCGGCATTGGTGGAGGATCGTAGGCGTCGAAGTCTGTGAGAGCAAGAGCCAAGCCCTCGGGCCAGCGCAAGAGTGGTAAGTTCTTGAGATAGTGTATGAGCGCGGAGGGTCTGCCGCTTCGCTCGGTCCCACTCAAGGTGCTTAGATATCCTCATTCTTTTGCGTCGGCTTCACTGTTTTCCGCCAGCGGTCTAGTGGGAGCTTAGGCTGTCTGGGATGCGGTGTAAACGCAAGATTGAGAAATGGTTCTCAATCTTGTTCAGTTAAAGTTCTATGTTAGGCTTCGGTCTCATGAAAACGAATACGGTCATCATCGTAATTCTCGCTTCGTTTATGCTCCGGCTCGCGGCCGCCGATCCCTGGATCATTGATCCCCACACGCATTTTAAAGGAAAGGAACAGATTGCTTTGGAGCAGAAGACTGTCAAACGCGATCCGAAAAACAGTCTTGGACACGTCATCGTGCCCGGGGACTATCGGAAGATCGCCGATCGGCTGGAGATTCAATCTACTCTCATTACCGAGGCGACGGGGCAGGATCAATTGCAGTTTAACGACTGGGTTTTCGAGAAGGCGAAATCATCTGACCTCGTCTGTGGCTATACGGCGCGCGAAGATCTCAGCGCTTCCAGTTTTCTTGAACGGCATGAGCGGTATCTTGAGACGGGGTATCTCAACGGCTACCGATTTCGGTTCGATGAATTGAGAGGTTATCTTGCCGACGAGACGGCCCGCGCCCACCTCGAGCGGCTAGTAGAGGACAGTCTGGTCGTCGATCTGCTGATCGATCCGGCGCATGCTCCCGATGTGATCCGACTGGCTCAAGAATTTCCTAAACTGAAGATCGTGATCAACCACTGCTTCCGCGCTCGGATGACAAACAATGAAGTCAGCGACACGTGGCTGAAAGCCGTGAGAGACTGCGCCGCCTTTCCCAATGTCCACATGAAAATTTCCAGCATCATCGATTTTGCGGGAACCAAACCCTTTGTGGAGTCAGCTCCTCGTGAGATGGCGTATTATCTTCCTGTGCTCGATCCCTGCTTCGACGCCTTCGGGGAGGATCGCGTCATCTTTGCTACCAATTGGGGCGTGTCCGCTCACTTCGGTAAAGTTGATGATGTCGTGCGAATCGTGAAAGAGTTTCTTGCGAGCAAGGGAACAGCTGTTCTGAGGAAAGGGATGCGAGAAAACGCCTTGCGGGTTTATAGAATCAACCCTTCGCATCTTCGTTGAGTTCCTGCACTAGAAATATTAGTTGAGGCAGGTTTGGTTGTCTGGCTGGTGAGCGATATAGTTGCTCCTGGATTGGTGGCAGAGCTGGCGAGAGACTTCGTCGCATCTGTAGAAAAAGTCGAATCTCGTGATTGTTGTTGGGCGTTCTTGTTGTTACCTTGACTGCACTCGATTCGGGTTAGAACTATGAAGGAGATGATTGGCTCTGTTGGTGGGCTTCTTCGCGTGTTTCAATCGCGGGAGTTCCGTTCGGTTTTCACAAGGCTATTGCTTCCAATAAGCGGGCTCTGCGTCATTGGTTTGATCTTTCTCCCAGAACGGGTTACTGCGCAGGCGCCTTCGCTCTCTCTTGAAAGCGAAGGGTTTGGCAACGACGGCTTCTCGGTTGTCATTCGCGGGGAAGATGGGCAGCAGGTTCAGGTTGAGGTAACTGAGGACTTGGCAAACTGGCGCCCTCTCTTGGATTCCACGACGCTTGAGGGTGGATCGGCGCGAGTTGTTGACATTGAGGCCTTAGTGCAGCCCATCCGTTTTTACCGTGCGCGCTTGATCGGCGGTGAGGGGCCCGATCCTGGGGAGGGCGTAGCGCCCAGTATCTTTCCTTCAGAGCTAGTGCTATTGGCGGGAGACACGATTCCGCTTCGATTAAATGGTGTTGAGGGGGTGGCTGCTGAATGGGAGTTCCAGGTGAATGGAATTCCCGGGGGAAATCCAGAGATTGGTGAGATTGTGGTCAGCGAGTCGGATCCGACGCTGGTGTTCTTCTCCGCCCCGGAGCTTCCTCCGACCACCCCCACCATCGTGCGAGGGCGGCACCTCACTCGCACTGATCTAGATTTCTCCGCCACCCTTGATGTTCGGCCGGTTGTGGGGGAATTAGAGATTGTACCTGGGACGGCGGAACTGGTCGTTGGTGATGCGATCACGTTCCAAGCGGGAATTAGGTTGGTTGGTCTCGGCTACATTCCTCTGAATCGTGGTTTCTGGAGCATCAATGGGACGGTAGGGGGCGTGCCGGGCCTGGGGATTATTGATAACAACGGCGACTATCTTGCGCCGGCTGTACTACCTTCCGACTTGCCTGCTACGATTGAAGTGGGATTTGCCTTGGGCGAGACGGCGGCCGTCTTGGCTTCCGCAACGGTGACACTGGTAGATTTCGAGGTGTCGCCACGGGTGTTTCGAGCGTTGGATATCGGTAGCACCTCACCCATTTCGGCTCAGATCGTTCGTTCGGACGGAACGAGCTCGGCTGTGCCTGTCAGTGGATTGCGCTTTGCCTCTTCCTTCCCGGCGGCTGCTTTTGTCAATCCGGCCGGTGCGATTGAGATTGGAACGGAAGCAGGGATCGCAACGATCGAGGTCACTGAGACCACAAGAGGCCAACAAGGGATCATCACAGTCGCCTCTGAACCTCACGCATTTTTCCATACGCCAGCATTTGAATTGCTGAGCCAGGATGATGCTTTTTTGGGGCGCCGGAACGGGCCAAACCTTGATTTTCAGTCCATTGAAGTGACCCGTCCAGGCGTGATTCTAGATCTCACGCCTCGAATGTTCTTTCAGAAATCACCTTTTACGGTGATCGGACAAGACCCAGAGGAAATCATCGATGTCGAAACGCATCCCAATATGCTCATTTCGGGGGATGGAAACCAAGTGGTCGATTTTGATGGACTCGCACCGGGCGCGCCTTCGGTGGGGTTTCGTGCAGCGGGCACGACTGCGGTCGTGGAGCGAACTTCTGCGGTTGTGGAGGTGGGTGATGTTCCAGGTACGGGACACGTCGTTTTCTCTTATGACGACGGTCTCCAGCAACGGGAGCAGCGGATGCAGATCACATTTTCGCGCCTGGACTTATCGGTGGACGCTCCCCAGCAGCTTTACATCTCGGAGTGGTTGAATTTGAACGTTGCCGTTAGCAATCCCAACCCGGTCAGTGACTTCATTGGGCGGACTCCAATCTTGATTTCTCTGAAATCCAACGAATCCGTCCTCGATCCCGTCGATCGCGAAACTTTCTTCGTGACCGGCGATCGTTTGATGGAAGAGGTGACCGAATTTCGAACGGATATTGAAACGGCGCCAAATACCATTAACACGGGGCTCGGAAGCAACGCTTCTCGCTCGGTTTCGGTGGCGATCTCACCGCGTAGAGCGGGACCGGTAACCTTTGTCGTTCGGGTTTTAAACGATCCGGGTATCCCGCCGCAGGAAGTGACCGTTGAATTCTTGGAGCCCACGTTGCGGGTCAACACTCCTTGGCCGGCGGGTGGGGTTCGGGTGGGATATGGGGCAATCGATGGCTCTCGAATCGTCCAGAATTCCTATGTCGATTTTGCCGTCGGCGAGGGGGCTGACCCCGCTGATTTTCCAGCCGACTTGTTAGGCACTGCCTACTCCAGTATCGATCCCTTGGTCTGGCGGATTACGCGTCCGGGAGGAGAGGAAGTTGTCGTGCCCTTGAATCCTAGGAATGTGGCGTTGCCCTTTGAGTTTACTGGGACTTTCGATGCGCTAGGTGAGTATGTGATTCGCAAGGGGTTTCGAGATCGGCCGGAGATCCGGACTGCGGCGAAGACCGTCGAGGTCGTCGCGGCGACAGAGTTTGGCGCTCTGTCCGAGTCGCTGGATGTAGAAGACGCGCCGATTCCGACGAGTAATCAATTCGCGAGTTTTCAAATTCTTCAAGCTCCTCGTAATGCTTGGGTGCCGGGTGGTCGGACGCCTCTTTCGATTCAGTTCTATAATGCTGATAAGGAGGCATCGTTTGTCGGCTTGGTGGAAACGATCGACGGCGAGCCTCGCACGTTTAGTTACATGACACTTGATCACGAAGATTATGGTGTTTCGCTCGGGTTCGCGGATCCAGCTCCAGGAAGCAACTTGGTGGGATATGTGGATGATCGGGTCTTTCCTGCCACGGGGCAGATGGATGTCGAGATCGGTGTATCGACCGTCGTGCCTTTGGCCGGTGAAGGAGCGGATGATATTTTTATTCTTGTTCCATCACAATCGATCCGTCGAGGCCTCTTTGATTTGGACGAAAACGTTGATGTCATTTCCCACAGCGGCACTGCTGAGCGTGATAGTTCGATCCTGGGTGGGGCACGAGTGTTGGCCCCCGGTTTGGGGCGCGCCCGGTTTCAAGATGAACGGGACGAGAGTTTTATTCGACAAGGTGTGAGGATCCCTGGCTCTGGCTTGATTCTGCAACCGAACCGGATCCCTGTCGCCTCACAGCGGGTTCGTGACGCAGTGGCAGCGGGCATCCTTCCGACTGGTGCAGACAACGGTAAGATTGTGATCCAAGGCACCCAGGGATTTGCCGATTCGTTGCGGGCGGGGGCGCCGACTTTTGAGCTAGGGACGGGTGTCGAATTGGTGACGATGGAAATCGATCTCGCTCGGGAAGCTCTCATCGTGGAGTTGGCGACGGAGCTACCTAGTTCGCTGAGAAGTCGTGATTTTAGTCGCGGGGATTTTCGTCCTAGGGATATCAAGATCACGTTTGCTGATGGAGTTGTTTGGGTAGGGAACCTCTCTCTTTATGCGACGGAACTCTCGCCACAGTTTGCGGGCGAGCCAGATTTGCCAATGAACGCCCGGCTAGGACCGAACGCGCCAGTCGCAAGCACCCGCTTTGGTGTGCTCAACCTCGGTATTCCGGCCCCTTCGACTCTGTCATTGCGTCCCTCGCTGGCTCCGTGTTGGGACAGGAATGGAAACGGTGTAGCGGATCCCGATGAGGATCAAAATGGCGATGGCTTATTCGATGAGCGGGACTGCTTAAACGTAGTCAATTTTCGGTCTGCTCCGGTAATGCAGCCCATGATCGGGTTTGAGCGGATCCGAGATCCCCTGGGCGGGGCCCCGCGGGTCGAATCGTTTATTCAGACCGTTCCGGCCTTCATCGGATCGATCAACGTCTATGGGAATCCTATCGACGAACGACGTCTCTTGATGGGTGACGTGCTGAGTGACCGAGGCGAACCTGATGGTCTCCCTGATTTTGTCAGCCCGAGCGTTGGAGCAGAACAATTGGTCGTTGGCTGGCAGGGCAACATTGCAGATATCATTACGTTTACCGTTTATAATGTGACGGCTGAAATCACGGAAGACCTGCAGGAGCGAGGTTTTGATTTTACGGAGGTGGGAGAGTTGGCGATCAATGAGGTCTACGATCGATACAGTACCTTCAGTCCGGGAGCGGGACTGTCTTTAGATGCTATTCTCGACGATCGTGTTCCGCCTTCAGCCTCGGTTTGGGTGGATCACGAGGCTAATGGATCGGATCTCGATGCCAACAATGATGTGCTGTTCGGGGAGGTTCCGACGCAGGACTATTTTGCCGGAGTGCTTGATCAGCTTTATCAGCAAAAACGGATTGGTCAGGGCACCTTTGTTCAGTCTTTCGTAAACCTGCTCTCGGATGCCGAGTTGGCCGATCCAGTTAATCTTCGCGTTCGTCCGTACCGACCCCTCAGGCAGCGTCCGGTAACCGGAGTGGATCGAAGGCTGTTTGGAATTGATTTAGATGCCGTCTTCTACGACGCCGCGACTTTCCGTGGGGGAGCGGATGATCCGCCGAATGGGGGGACGCTCCTTGCCGTGCCGGTGATTGAACAACTGGTACCCATGCCTCCGGTGACGACGATGAATCTAGTGCCGAGATTTGGAGGGACATCGGGAGGCTATTTTGACGTGTCCGCTGGTGCGGTTGGACGTTATCGGGTAGATTCAAAGCTGCCTGGAGTTGATTTTCCTGGGGTTCACGCAGGATATCTTATCGAAGGAACTCCGGGCGATCTGAGAGATCCACGCATTGATACGGAGGAGGATGATATTCGGGATGTGCTAATTCGCCGGCACCTTGATATCGCGGATCCTGAACATGGTGGAATCCGACAAGAACAACCGTTGTTTGGGGGTCGGCAGAAGCGTCGGGTTCTAACTTTCTCACAGAACGAGGACGGCAAAGATCCTTTGCTCACCGGACTAAGAGAGGATTTTCGATTCGAGATCACCACAGATCCACCTGCTCTAGAGCCTCGGAATCCGGATGCGTTTCAGTTTCGGGCTGCGTTGCAGGTTCGAGAACGTCCCTCGGTGGGGGCAGATCCTTACGATCTGATTGTCAGCACCCAGAGCACAGGGAATGAAGGAATCTTGAAGGCGGCAGTGGATGCGGCTGTCGACCTTGCAGTAGATGTGGCTGGAACAGTGGTTCTAAACTTTTTTTCAGGTGGCGGCTATTCTACCGCTTGCCCTGATCAAACGGTGGGTTCGGCAATTAAAGGGGCGGTTTCAACCTTTGTGTTGGATGTAGCGGATGAAGAGTTACTCGAACCCTATGTTGACGAGGGTCCGCGTAAGATCATCAACCTCACCGGTGAGTTCTTGCTCAAAGGCCTACAGACAGAACCGCAGGGCATCGCGTCGCTCGACATCTCCAACATCGTGCCAAGATTTGAAGATCAAATCATGATGATTGGTGGGCGCCGGGTTAAAACGGGCACGAACGTCCGGCTAACACGACCTAAGATTCTCGATTTCTGTGAACTGGCGCGCTTTCCTTTCGAAGTCTTGAAGGATGAGATTCGAGACACATACTCCGCGGAAAGCTTTGGTGGATTGGGGAGTTCCGAAGCAGTCGGGATCAAGAGCATGGGGTTGGCGATTCCAGTGGACGCGCAACTTGATCAGGGCGGGACCTACTCAGTGCTCTTCAACGTGGCCCGAAAGATCGAGATTCAGCCTAAGGAACCGAATGCAGTTCCGCTGGCCGTGTTACCGTATGCGGAGGTGTTCTCGGATGGCTATCCCTATCCAGACGAAGTCTCGGACTTCGATCTCACGGTGCGCCTTTTAGAAGCATCACAACCCACGAATCCCGATGACGAGCAACGTGCGGCAGCTCTGATGATCCTGCGTGTCCTCCGGGGCGACGGCCTGATTCGAGACGTGGAACGAATTGTCGTTGAACAGCAGTTGATACTTCCGCCGCCGTCGGAATCTGTCTACGAACGTTACACGCTTCGCATAGGGAACATGCCAGCCCTTTCGACGGTAGTGGCGCCCCGTTCCATGGTCGACGATCAGGCTTTCACCGACGGAGTCGTGAGTGAGTTCGCCGTGAAGCCAGGAGAAACTCGCATTCCCGTTGCAGTTTCAGCCGTGGCTACGGCTTCCCGAAGTAATGAGAATGCCAATGCAGCAGCGTCCGTTCGGTCAGAGTCTCTCGAGATGATTCTGCGGAACGCTGTCTTGATGCCATAATCTACCGAATCGTTGGGTGCTCGTGATTGGGACTCAGGATCAGGAACTCACCGAGTATTCCAGCGGTGTGCGAATCGAGGAGGTGCGACTGTGTTTCCTCACTCGGCGGACTTTTTCGTGTCAATGATCCGCCGTTT
>CAYFGX010000085.1:0-17926 GCA_964342405.1 uncultured Verrucomicrobiota bacterium
CAGAACCAGAACCAGAACCAGAACCAGAACCAGAACCAGAACCAGAACCAGAACCGGCGGGGATCACGCTTCTAATTAGGCAGCATGAGAACGGAATGACCTTGTCGTGGGAAGGAGGAGCCCCTCCGTTTAAGGTCTACACTCGATCTACTTTTGAAGGGGCTGAATGGACGCACGTGGCCACTTTGGACGTGCGAGAACTCGATTTCCTTCCGTTTGATCGAAGCCGCTTTTTCAGGGTCGAAAGTCCCTGATCACGCAAGCTTCTTGGCTAGGGAGTGGTTGCTTTCGGCTCCTTAGGTGAGAGTTGACTCCACTCGGGAAGCATGACGCGGAGCGTTGCCGTGCGGCCGTCGCCTGCTCTCACGATTGGAGCGTCGGCCGAGCTGAACCGAGCCCCGCGGATACCAAGCTGATATTCGCCATCGTCAAGAGTTGTGAATTGGAATGTGCCCTTTCCGTCTGTTTTCTCATCAGCATCGATATGCCCTGTGCGACTACGCGAGTAAGGGTGAGGGAGCGCGTAGACTTCTGCCCCAGGTATGGGCCAACCCGTTTCTTGATCCACTACGGTTCCTTGATAGCTCCGCCCCGCTTCTAGGACGATTTCGAGTTCCGTTCCATCTGGTTGGTATCGGATCTCTTGTTTTTGGTAGCCTGGATTATGGTGGACTTCGATCCCATAGGACAATCCGATATCAGGAACGACGTCCGTAAACTCGAATCTTCCTAGTCGATCCGTGAAGTTTTCTCCGCTTGAGAAGCCATGTGTTGCGTGAGCTGAGAAAGAGTGAGTGTAGCGGAGACCCTTTGCGGGGCTACCGTCGGGCCGGAGAATGCGTCCACGAACTGTGAGCCCCGGTTGAAGGGTGATGTCTGCGCGTACGATGGGGTTTTCGGGAGTGATCTTAATCTGTTTCGACAGTGCGTAGGTGGTGTTTCGATGCACCACGATCATATAGGTGCCACCGATCGGCAGTGGGGTAGCTGTATACTGCTTGGTGATGTCCGAGCTGGAACTGCTGCTCTTTATCTCGAGGTCAAGACCTGTATTCGGTCTGCCTGTTGCGCGTTCACACTCGACTATGGAAATCATGATTCCACGTGCGGGATCACCATTGGATTCGGTGACGGATCCGTAGATAGCACCGGCAGGAAAACATGCAAGATGAATGGGGAGGGGGCGTTCTCCATCGGGAATGTCTCGTTCGTAGTGAGTTCGAAACCAGTAGCCAGTGAAGTCATCCGGTTCTACGCGGACAGTGCTCCCAACGGGTACCGTTACCTGAGCCTTGCCCTGCTCAAGCGAAAGCTGTCGGTCCTCGTAATCAAATCCTCCTTCTGGCTGCTTAAGACTGAGGACCGTCTTGAGAGAGCCGCTTGGAAGGGGATGGTTCTCCGGAATTTCGAATGTGATATCAACCACCCGCTCCGGTAGCGGCTCCAAGAGCTCTTTTGTTGCTACTGCGCTAGGCGGGGGATCGGTCAGCGTGATCTCCAGTGCGTTATCCCCCGGTTTGAGATCACGGGTGAACGTCTGGAGACCGGCCTCAACTTTGATGGTTCCCGGCCAGAGGTCTGGAATCTCAAAGTGGGCTTCATCTCCGTCTACCTCAATGGGTAGTGTGGTCATATGTGAATCGGAGTAGCTCAGGATCTGAACCGGATTCTGGTAACGAATGGATAGGAACCGTTCAAGTTTCCCGTCAATCCAACGGCTTCGTTCCTTCAAGAGTGTAAAATCTCCTCGCAGGGTGCCATGAACCGAGTATGGGGTTCCCAATGTGATCACGCGGTCTTGCTCGCCTGCAGTGACATTATCCACCAGAACCTTTCCGTAGCCCTCTGCCTCGATCACAAACCAATATTTTGCGTCTGAGCGTAACTCGTCGAAGGTGATCACTCCATCCACACCGGCTCTCGCAACGACTTTCCGTGATTCATGACCGAACGAAATATTCCTGGCCCCACGCATGCCGGCAAGCTTGGCCGCCGCTCCCTTAATTCCATTTCCGTCACTGTCCTGAACAATGATCGTGGACAAGGTGGCTGGTTGAAGTAGGCACTTTACGGGACGGTCTGGGTGAAGCGTGACCGTCTGATAGTCCTCCTCAAAGCCGGGGGCACGAATCGTTAGTTTTACGGGATGGGCAATCGCATTGGTTATGTAGCCGAAGCCTTGGGCGTTGGTCTGGCTTGATTTCACAGGAACGTGGCTGGGGAATTCGTAGGCTCCCGAGAAGTGAGCGTCGGGGATAATTTCTCCGGCCGGGTCGATCACTTGGATGCGTCCGAGAAAACCGGGTTTCATCTCCAGGCTCAGGTTGGTGATTGCTGTGCTGATCCCTCCATGAAGGGGCCCGAGCAGTGCCGGGGCATAGTGCGGTGAGTAGGCAGCGAGATGAATCTCGCCCGGTTGAACACGTTCATCGAATTTGTCACCGCGGCGATTGACCGTGTACGAAGCTGAGTAGTTGGGCCTCTCGCTCACGGCGGTAACCTGGAGTCGCTCTGCGTTAAGTGGGGAGCCGTCGTGGGTTTGAATCTGGCCGCTGATGGTGACTCGTGACTCGGGCAATCTCGCCTTCGTCTCATCCATTTGGAGCTCTGGATCTCGAGTGGGATGGGTTTCCTGAATGGTGCGGATCTGCGCAATGCGAGCCTCTGGGCTCAACAGCTCGGCACCAACCGCAACCGCAACTCGACTGCCTTGATGAAGGGCCAGCAAGATCAACGAACTGACGAGAATAAAGAGAGTGAGAGCGGGGACGGGGAGTTTGAGCGTTGGGCGGTAGTCCGGAACCAGGATTCGGCGAATGCGTTCGATCAGGCTTCCTGGCCTCTTCTCATGGCCGAAGGGGAGCGCGGTTGTTGGGAGCTTTTGGGCTACCGCATAGTCTGTCAATGCATTCGCGTATTGCGTGTCACAGCCGAGCAAGCGAACGGCCTCCGAGTCGCAACAAGCTTCGCGTTCCGTGCGAATCTGATGACTCATCCACCAAACGGCTGGATTGAAGAAGAATAGCGTTTCAATCAGGTGTTGTCCCAGATTGACGACGTAGTCGTGCCGACGGATATGGGCCAACTCATGTGCTAGGATGGCATCAATAAGATCTGCGGGCGTTCGGGTCGCGAGACTGAGCGGGAGGATGATCGTGGGACGAAGGAAGCCGAAAGCGACCGGACCCGGTAAATGGTCGGCCACGAGCAGGCGGAGTGGTTTCTGGCGCGTTTGAGTGCGTGAGAGAAGGGCGAGAAAACGGGATTGGATTTCGCTATCTTGGGGCACGCTTGCTCGGTCCTCAAGATCCTTCATGTTGGCGAGACTGAGAGATAGCCGAATGAGCATGATATCGATGCCGATAATCCAGAGAAGGAGTAAGATGCCTTGCAGGTTGTCGTTCGAGGAGCTTTCCTGATCGAGGTTAGAGGTGGAGTGGCCTGATTCAGATGGCTCGGTATTTGGTGCGAAAGTCGTCTGAGAATCCACGACCTCTGCGGCACCAGAGTTTGGTGTGATCATCGCTCTCTGGGGCGGTTCATGTTCAAGAAATGCCCAGGTCATGAAACAGGTCACGACGAATGCGAGGAGCGCGCCGACGGTGCCTGCGTAACGCAGTTGAGGACGGTTTGCCGGGACGGATCTGAGATGGAGATAGAGCAGTCCGGCGATGAAGGCTCCCTGCCAGAGCGAGTGTAGAAGGGCCTGCGCGAGATGAGACCAGGAATTGCTGGACAGGAGATCTACTGGATTCATTTCTTTCCTTTCCGTTTCGCTTGTTGGCGTTCGTCGATGAGGGATCGGATTTCTTCAAGCTCATCATCTGTCACGTCGCTGTCCTCGAGCAAGTGCTGCATCACATGAGCAACCCGTCCGCGAAACACATTCTGTAGTAAGCCTTGCATCACGGGGCGTAGCGTTTTCTTTTGAGATTCCGTTGGGTGGTAAACATGAGCCGTCCCCTTGGTGGTCCGTTTGACCAGCCCCTTCTTTTCGAGGTTCTGCATGACCGTGAGAATCGTGGTGTAAGCGCGATCTTTCCCGTCGGGTAGATTCGACAGCACTTGGCGAACGGTAGACGGGCCCTGATTCCAGAGCACGGAAAGCAGCTGAAGTTCGAGGTCGGAAGGTTGATTGGTCTTGGGTGGCATGGCGTTCCTTTGTCTACTATGTATTTAATACGATAAACATAGTAGGTTAGAGCAAAAAAGAAGTCAACAGACATTTTGTTGACTTCTCAAATGAGCTAGAGGGCTGGTGTGATGGTGATGTTGCGGAACTCGACCGGGCCGTGATCTCCCTGAATCATGAGGGGGCCAGGACTTGCTTCATCGTTGTCGAGTGCGCCGCCGGTCGCGCCGGGAATGGTTTGTCGATCGATCACTCTTTCGCCGTTCAAAACAATCGTGATGACTCTGCCAATCAGTGTGACATCGGCAGATTGCCATTCCCCGGCCGGTTTCGATGCGTTGAGGGATGGGGTTAGGAAGCCGTAGATGCCACCGATCTTGTGACTCTCGGGTTCATCTCCGTAGTTATCTTCGATTTGCATCTCGTATCGGCCGCGGAGGTAGATGCCGCTGTTGCTTCCTTGGGGGTAGCGGAACTCGGCATGAAGTTTGAAGTCAGAAAACGTCCGAGTAGAAATCAGATCATTGCCGGGTTTTGTATTCGCCAGGAGCCCATCCTTGACCTCCCAACCGTTTGGAACGTCGGCCGCACGTGGTTTCCAGCCAGAGAGGTCTTTTCCGTTGAACAAGTCGATTGCCTTGCCCCATTTCGCGGGGCTCGTGCGTTTTAGCGACGGAGCACGCGTGCCGCTCCAGCTAATTTTCTTGCCCTCTGCATCCGTTGTCTTCCCCTTGAGGGAACCGTTTTTGAGTTGTCCTGTGAAGACGAGATGGCTGTCTCGGGACTCCCATTGCGGGGGAATTGAAAAGCGAAGTCTTTTTCCGGTGAATCTAACTTCTGAGACCGGACGAGCGCTTCCGAACTGACCAACAAAGGATCCGACGAGCGTTTTGTGCCCGGATTTGCGAACTTCTAACCAGGAGGGATGAGCTCCTTCAGCGGCTTGAACGGTTAGATTCCATCGACCAATGATTTCACTGGCGTCGGCTCCGAGTAGAGATGTGGAGCAGGTGATCGCGAGGCCGGTAAGGCTCGCAAAAAACAAAGAGAACAAAGGTTTGGGTGACATGCTGCGAAGGTGCCGAATTCGGAGCTTAAGTGCAAGCCTTGGGCCAAGTCCCCTGACGGGGCTGGAGCCTGTCAGGGATTTTGGCCTCGGGAGGGAAGAATGGCGCGTGACTCTTGTTCAAGAGACGCTGTGTGCTTACTCGGATTCGCATCAGCACTTTAGGGATAGAAATCCGAATAGAGCGGTGAGTGGCCAGGCGGCAAATGTCTCTTGGTCTTCACCTGACTACTTGGTAGTGTGACTTCAGCTCGTGGGGAGCAAGGAGTGCAGCTTATGAAACTTGAGAAAGAGCGTGAACGCGAATCTTCGTCCCTTGGAGATACTGCCTTGGGTTTTGTGGTGCTAGGGCTTTTGCTGGGTGGATCCGTCGGGGTTTGGCGGGCCGTAAGCGCTCCGACCGGACTGGATGTTTTGCTCTGCCTGCTTGGTGCAGTCGCCGCGTTTGGTGCTGTTTACTACATACTTTTCGGAAAACGATGAAGACGCAGGGCTTTTGTGAATAGCCTGAATTGTCCTGAAGTCTTTGGTGGCGAGAGAGGAGAATATGAGTCTAATTGTCTGCGCGGATTGTGGTCAGTCAGTTTCTGATAGAGCAGCGAGCTGTCCCTCGTGCGGGCGTCCATCCGACCGGAAGGGCCAAAGACGAAACCTCCTCTTAGTGGTCGCGATTTGTTTTGGCTTTATCGGAGCGATAGCAGGATTCACTGCTGGAAACCTATTTGCAGGGTGTTTGGGAGTTTTTGCAATCATGGTGGCGAGCTTTCGATTGCTGCTCAGTGGCTAGAGTTGGAAAGACGCAAGCATACATCAGAATTCTGAGATCAAGATGACAACGAGTTGGGAGTTTACCTACAAAGGGCACAAGATCGAAGTGAGGACGAGGCCCCATTCACGGCTCACGGTTGATGGTGCCGTCCAAGATGAAACCTTCGGGTTCTGAACTCGCAGTCGTCTCTAGGGGCGAATCAAGTCCGGTGAGGGTGCCGGAGAGCAGATTCGTGTTTCGGTCGGCAGTAGCTGGTTCACTTTCATCTGCGCCGTGTGGATTGATGACGTCGAAGTTTTTCGTTCCTGATCCGGGGACGTTTTGTGAGCAAGAGAAGCTGCGTGCAAGAAAGCCTTGGGGTGGTTAGAGAAGGTCGCCATGAGTGACGAACAGCGAGAGCCGGAATCGAGAGAAACAAGTCAGGCCTATCTCCTTTTTGGGATTTGTTTTGTTCTGGTTGTTTGCTTGGGTAGCGTGTTGCAGGGATTCGCAATGCGGCCCGGGTTTGCCGCTACGCTCGTCCTGTTGATTCTGACTCCCGCACTCCTTTTTATTCGTTCCAAGAAGGTTGGGATTGTTGAGGGGCTGAGGTTGCGACCCGTCCCTTTCTCGATCGCGGGTTTGAGTGCCTTATTGGGGCTGGGGACTTGGGGGCTTGGAATGTTGGTTGCCCGTGGCTTGGAAGGGCTTGGTGTGAAGACTCTGAATCAGGGGCTTGATCAGGGCTTGGATTCGGGCGCTGGGTTTGCTCTGAGTCTTTTGGTGGCGGCGATTGGTCCGGGTATCTGTGAGGAAGCCATGTTTCGGGGGGCGATTCAAGGTGTCCTGGAGCGGAAAGGACGGTGGTTTGCCGTTTTTGTGTCTGCTGCCCTCTTCGGAGTGCTCCACATGATGCTCGGTATTGCGATTCCTGCGGCGTTGATGGGAGTCTGTTACGGCTGGGTGGTTGTCCGGACGGGTTCGATCGTTCCTGCTATGATCGCTCATGCAACGAACAATGCGACCGCCTTATCATTTCTCTATTTTCTCGAAGGCCAGGACCCGTCCTGGTTGACCCCGTGCTTGCTCGTTCTTGGGGCGGGAGTCGCTTTTGGAATCCACCGTCTGACGAGTGGGGTGAGGGATTCTGAGACCGTTTCTCCACTGAGTGGTGTGCCGGCTGGATTACCTATCGTAGGACGGCTAGGGTGTGTGTTACCTTTGTTCCTTTTCGCCGCTTTGACTCTCGCTGGGATGTCGGCACTTCCTTATGTGATCACGATGGAACAGATGGAGGATGGGGACACGATCATGTACGCGAATCGTGATACCTTCTTGTACGAGACCTTGGTTCAGCAATCAGGGGCTCAGGTTGCTTATTTGGAAGATGAAGAACTGAAGCTTGGTTCTCTGGTTGATGGGGATGGCGAGATGGTGCTTGTTCGTGGGAGCGATGACGCTGAGCTCAGTATTCCCAAAGTTGATTTGAAGGGCGTCTTGTTGCGGCGCTAGCCTGTGGGTGGGCGTCGTTGAGTGCGAAAGGGATTTGAACAAGAACGAATGGGAACTTGAACGATGATGACACCGGATATCAATGGGAAGCTCTGGCACCGTGGAACGAAGATTGGGGCGATCTCCAGTTGTATCACGTTCCTTGTCTTTGGCTTGACGATGACGCAAGACCCAGATGGGCCGCTGGCTTGGTTGTCGAATCTGGGGCCGCTCATGATTCTGGCGCCTATGGCCGCCGCCACGCATGCCTATGCGTGGGGCCAACGCGATCAATCCAATGAGACCGAGAAGCAGAGTCGCGATTAGTGGTGTTCTCGCGGTCGTGGTTGTGTTGGGCTTAGCGTCGCGGAAGTACGCTGGCTTCATTCCGGAATTCTTCGCGATTCATTCGGGTGATGTTCTCTGGACTGTAGCGGTTGTGTTGTCACTGGCGTTCTTGCGTCCCAGCTGGTCCGCCTGGCGCCTGGGCTTGATCGCTTTTGGAATCAGCGTCGGAGTTGAGTTGAGTCAGTTATTGGACTGGGGTTGGTTGAATGCGATTCGGCGAACGACCTTAGGAGGCTTGGTCTTGGGGCATGGATTCGTTTGGATTGATCTCCTTCGCTACTTCATCGGAGCTCTGCTAACGGCCCTTGGTCTCGCGGTCTGGGATCGCTGTAGGAACAAACCACAGAAAAGCTGTGGAAATTGATCAGGTTGGCGGTGCGGAAGGGCGGAAGCGGTGCTCCCGTCTTCCAGGAGAGGTCCGTATGGATCGTCTCATTTGGACTGCACGAGCGAAGCTGTCGCTTTCACACCCCCTCAAACGATTTGTAGACCGCTTTTGCCAGGCAAGGAGCTCGACGCGGTGGAGGGAATCGGATTATGGTGATGGCGTTTGAAGGGAGCGTTCCACAGTTCGGTTTTTTCACTTTTGTTGCCTCTGCTGGTCGTCGCCAGGATTTCTAGTCTGGCGGCTGATCTGGCGTTGAGTTACGCCGATGGTGAAATCGTCTTGGAAAGCGGCCCGGCGGCAGAGTCTGGAGCTTCTGTTCTCGAGCTGAGGCGTTCCGGGGACCTGGTCTCTTGGGAAGAGGTTGGGCGCTTTCAGGAGCAATTGTATCCTTACGCACTTTCTGTCAAGAGCGAGCCAGCTTCGGTTTTTTTTCAGGCGTCACATCGTCGTCCAACTGTTCGAGACGATTGGGCGAATCAGTTGCTTGTGCCTTCCAGTGGGTTGATTGCTCAAGCTCTGGGGGGAGGGCTATCGGGGGCTCCCTTCGCCAAGTTCACAATCGCGCTCACCGATCTTGAACGAGTCTATTTTCAGGACAGCTCCAAGTTCCCGTTTCATTACAGCTTCATCCGGGAGCGCTTGCCAGGGTATGAAGATCTTGGATTTTTAGATTTCGAACGAGTGGCGTTGCGGAAGGAGGGGCAAGAGTTGGCCTTGGGAACGGTGCTCCTGGCTCCCGATCCTTCGGTAGCCGAGCTGGCAATCCAGTTTGCAGGTCAGGAGGCGTTTGATGTGGAGGATGTGATTCGATGGTTTCAGGCCACCATCCGACGACTGGCTCTGGAGGAGCAAGGGGCGCGCGTCTTTTACATGCCCACCTTTGAACAACGGGATGTGAGTTTTGCGAACGAAGCGCAGTTCGCGGCCGCTGGAATTCGTTTGGATACGCCAACAAGGTGGGCTTCAGAGCCCGTTTGCTATTCTCAGGGGTGGGCGCTGGGGCGTTTCCGCTTCGTCCCTGCGACTGAGATTGATGCCGCCTACGGTGACGGAAGATTGGGGGTGCGGGATATTCTGGTCACGGATTTCGTTCCGGCAGAAGTGCCGCTTGTCGCCGGGATTATCAGCTTTCAGCCAGCAACGCCCAATTCCCATGTGGTGTTGTTGGCTCGCTCCTCTGACGTGCCAATGGCGTTTGCCTCAGGGGAGGCGCTCCAAGAGCAGATCCGCGCGTGGGAAGGGCAGGAGTTTCTGTTGACGGTTTCCAACTCGGACGGTGGCTGTGATTTCGGATTTCAAAATGTGGAAGGCAAGCTCAGCGATGAGGAACGAGCTGCCATTTGGGCTTTGAAGGAGCGTCCTCAGGTTACCATTCAAGCGAAGGCCCCGGCAGATCAGTTGTGGCTCTCCACCGAAGACTTGGAGAGAGACGCGATCCGGTTCGTGGGAGGGAAAGCCGCAAACTTTGGTTACCTAAGGCGATCGATTCCCGAGTATTCTCCTGAGTCCATCGCGTTTACTTTTGATCTATGGGACGCGTTCATGGCGCAAGCGACGGGCGAAGGCGGCAGTCTGCGGCGTTGGATTGCTGAGACATTGGCTCCCTTTGATCACTATCCTCCAGATGTGCCTCAGCTGCGAGGCGCCTTGGCCTTGATCCAAGATCGAATCAAGGAGCAGACCCTTTTTTCCTCAGAGCTTCGTGAAGGGGTGGTCGCTGCGCTGCAAGGGTTTGATCCGGGACGGAAGCTTCGCTTTCGGAGCTCGACCAATGTGGAGGACAGTGATCAGTTTAGTGGGGCCGGATTGTATGATAGTTTCAGTGGATGTTTGCTGGACGATTTGGATGCGAACACGAGCGGGCCCAGTCATTGTGATTCCAGCAAATCGAAGGAACGGGGCGTATTTCGAGCGATCCGAAAGGTTTTCGCGAGTTTCTACAACGAGAACGCCTTTCTGGAGCGCTTGCGTCATGGCGTGAACGAGTCGGACGTCGGCATGGCACTACTCGTGCATCACTCCTTTCCGGATCCATTGGAGCTTGCCAACGGCGTGGCGACTCTTGAGATTCAAAGAGCTGAGGATGGCGAACGTCAGGTCCGTGCGACTTTGGTGACACAATGGGGAGCGGTTTCGGTGGCCAATCCAGATTCAACGGTTTTGCCCGAGGTGGTCGAGTTTGATGGAACTCAACTCGACTGGACCGCCGCTTCGAGTTTAGTGCCGGCCGGGAAGACGGTTATGGAGTGGGAGGTGGATTATCGAGATCTTCTGGCCCTATTGGATCGTGCGGCGCAGGCCTTTGAAACGTCGTTTGAGGAGAACGATCACTTGCTGTTGGACTTTGAATACAAGAAAATGGCGGAGAGTGGATTGGTGGTGAAGCAGATTCGCATGATCCCTCAACCAGCGCCTGTACCGCCACCCACGATTGAATAAGATGGAACTGAACTGGATGACTAGAACGAAGACAATAACTGAGAAGCTGAAAACACTGGCCTCAATCCTTATCCTCACGGCCCTGATTCCCTGTGATCTTTTGGGCCAGGGAGCGTCTCTCACAGGGGTGGCTCGGGACGGGGATCAGACGAATCTGATTTGGGAAGGCGGAGAGCCTCCGTTTCAAGTTCAGAGCTCAGTGAATCTCACGGATTGGCAAGACCGTGGATCGCCGACAGAAGCTTCCGAGGCGAGTGTTTCAAGTGACGATGCCGTTCAGTTCTTCCGAGTCCTGTCTTCGATTTCGGTAACCAATCTCGGTGAATACATCGGTCAGCTGCGTGTGGCTGAAGGCGAGTTCGGAACCCATTTGGCGCGCCATCGTCTGAAGTCGATTTGGGACTTCTATGCGCCGGAAGGGATGCCGTTGGAGCGAACGGCCGCTAGATTCTTCGAAACTGCCCTCGTGAAGCTGGAGATTTTGGAGGGAGACGTTCGTTCGATCTACACCTCTCGGCTTGGCGATTTGCCGAATGCGGAGCTTGCCGTGACTGATCGTACGATTCGCGTGAATTGGTCGACCGGGACCGATGCTGAATTGCGCAACTACACGCTGAACCTTGCATTTCGCTACAACACGGCGCAAGCCCGCCAAGCGATCAATTTGAGTGATCCAACCTACACCTTTAGCTGCCGCTACGCAGGTCCCCAGTTCGACATCGATCGTGCCGGAGAGTCGGTAACAACCCGGAGTGATGAAGTGGAATTGGTTGAGATCGCTGATAATTCCAATACACCGGCGTGGTGGCGACGAAAGCTCGGAGTGGAGAAAGGGGACATTAGTGTGACGTCACAGTTTGAGATTGGGGTGCCCAACATTGAAGGAGGGCCAGCGTTCATTTTCAAAACTCCCTTGCTCACGCAGTGGACGAGGACGCAAGTTCTGGGATTGACCAGCGAACCGCTCGAGTTGGTAAGCCGGTTTTCCCAATCGTACTATCCTTTTCATCACAATTTTGTCGAAACGCTCTACTTGGAGCCTGCCCTTGAGCCTGGGATTGATGCCTCATTGCTGACTGAATTGCGCGAGATGAATATCCGCTTCATTGTTCCGACCCAACCCTCGGCGTTTCCCGAGCAGGAGAGCACTCTGCGAGTGATTGGTTTTGATGGCGTGATTCGCGAGTTGTAGAGGGGGATCGATCTTGACCCTGCTCATGGGAATTGGTTTATATTTATGAGCATCCCATGAGATCTTCGCATAATCGTTCAGCACGGCCCATGGCATCCAAGTCAGCCGGGGGATTCACGCTCATCGAGCTCTTGGTCGTGATTGCGATCATTGCCATTTTGGCGGGTATGCTCTTGCCTGCGTTGAGCAAGGCAAAACAGAAGGGAACGATGGCGGCCTGCCTGGCGAATCAGAAAACCATGATTCTTGCTTGGACGATGTATGCGGACGACAATGAGGATCGACTCTGCAGTTCTCGGGCTTGTTACGATCGGCCGGGCAATATTCAGGACAAGCAGATCTGGGTGTTTCGTCCCCAGGATGAGAATGGACGTCCCGCCGCACTGAGTCGAATCACCGACGAGGATCGCTTTCGAGGAATTCAGGCTGGCGCTCTGTATCCTTACATTGGTGCCGTGGGTGCGTATCACTGTCCCGGTGATACGCGAAAGAAACGCCGTCAGAAACCGAGGGACTGTTTTCGGAGCTACTCAATCTCATATGCCTTTGGGGGGAATTGGGATCCGCCCGGCTACAATCAATACATGAAACATGTTGAGATTCGGAACCCGTCTCAACATTTTGTGTTTGTCGAAGAGGAACACATTGGGGCCCGATATGGTGCCAATGAAGGGGGATGGCATTTTCTGCTGTCAGATCAAACAATCTACGATCCCTTGGCTCGCTACCATATCAACGGGAGTACCTTTGCCTTTGCAGATGGGCACGGAGAAAACCGGCGATGGAAGGATCAGCGCACGCTCAATTGGATCAAGAAGGTGAGCGAGAGTAATCAATCTGTTTCTAGCATCCCGTTGCCGGTAGCAGATGCAAGAAACAACCCGGATGTGACTTGGATTGCAGAACGCTTCATTGGTGAGGAGCGTCTGAAGCGGTAATCGAGGCCGGGACGCACTCTTCTTCGGGCGAACTATTCCAACTCGGGGCGCTTCCCTTCCATATACTCGGTCACGCGTTGACGGAGTAGGGCGGTGTCCACTCGAGCCCGGAAACAGTGGAGAAGGTTCGTAAGGCCCAATTCGGCTCGGGATGCAAAGGCATACTCTGGATTGGTGATCTTGCTGCGGATGGCGTCGTTCCACATATCTGTTAGCGCGAATAAGAAGTCTTTGTTTGCGAAATCGACTTTTCGCCGCCCAGGGCGGGGTTCGGGAAAGAGTTTCTTGTAGAGATCGATTCCCGTTTGGGCAAGTTGCTTGCCGTGTTTTGTGCGAGCCAGTTTAGCGCTACCGCAAACCAATTCAGCCATGCGCTGAAATCCACCTGGACGTTCTTCCCAATCGCCGGCCACCAGCGTGTCCACGAGTTCGGTGAGCTCAGGAGAGCAATGTTTCACGCATCCAAAATCGACGAGAGAAATGGTTCCATCTTCAGCGAAAAGGTAATTGCCGGGATGAGGATCAGCATGAAAAGCACCGATGACACGGAGTTCGAACTGATAGGTTTCCATTAACCGGTAGGCGATTTGATCTCGTAACGCCTTCTTAGGTTTGCGGGCGAGAAAATCATCAACGGGTTCTCCCGGAAGAAAGGACATCGATAAGACTCGGTCCGAGGAAAGGTCCTCTCGGACTTCTGGGATTCTCAAGTATGTCAATGGGGCGAATGCTTCCCCAAAGCGCTTTAGGTTCTGTGCCTCGATCAGATAGTCGGTCTCCTCCATGAACCCGCGTTCGACTTCGGCGAAGAGTTTTGGGTCGACGAAGCCCGTAATCTGCCCGGGGAAGGAAGCAGATCGGAGGAGTTTGAAATCGTTCTCGATCGCGGTACGGATACCCGGATACTGAATCTTTACGGCAAGTTCTTGACCGTCCTTGGCCGTTGCCCGATGCACCTGCCCGAGCGAGGCGGCGGCAAAGGGCACATCGTCAAAACTGGCGTAACAATCCTCCGGAGCTCGCCCCATGGCACCCTTGAATTGAGCCCGGGCAAGGGTGGGGTGCATTGCAGGGGCTTGTCCTTGAAGTTTCGTGAGTTCCTCAATGGCTTCGTCGGGCAAGGTGTGCCCCATCATACTGAGTACTTGTCCTAGTTTCATGATGGGGCCCTTGAGGGCTCCGAGTTCGCTGCGAGCTCTTTCTGACGCCTTCGTTTGGAAAGCCTTTTTTCGATCCGGAGCGCCATCAACACCCTGAATCAAGTTCTGGACCTGGTAGGCAAGGTAACTTCCGGTAAGACTCGCCCCGAGTCGGCCTACTTTCATTCCTCGTCCAAAGAGACTGTTGTCGGGCTTTACCATTCCCAAACCTCCTGTGTTTTGGCAATTCGCTCAGCGGCGTGTAGGGCGCGATCAAGCAGTGCGAGAGTGTTTTCTTTTCCATCTGATTGGTCATGGAGCCAGTAGGAAATCATGGCCATGTGAAAGATTCCGAACGCGTAGGCACCAAGATCTCCAACTGGCGGAATCTCCTCCTTTTCTTCCGCCTGACTGAAGATCTCTTTGATAAATCTAAGGTACAGAAGGTTGAGATGCTGACTGTCCAGATTAAGTGGATTCAACTTGGATACGGGTTGTAAGGCGCGCAAGTAGACCGCACCGATGAAATCCTCGTAAGGACTGATTTGTTCCAGGTGATGATAGACCACGGCGAAAAGCCTTTCAGTAATGGGAGCGTCCTCCAATCGAGATTCGTTTTCGAACCAGGCGATCAATGAATGGATCTCGGTTTCGAAGAAATAGAGGGCCAGGTCTTCTTTGGTTCGAAAATAGTTAAAAAGGGTTCCTTCCGCGATCTTTGCCTTCTTGGAGATCTCTTTGGTGGTCGTTTCGTAAAAGCCTCGTTTTCGGAAGAGGGTGAGGGCGGCTTCGAGGATGTGGCGCTTTGTCCGCTCCTTGTTCTCAGCGCGACGCCCCGAGCGTTTTTGGGTCGCGACTCGCTTAGCCGCCTTCTTGCTCGCTGCTTTTTTTGAGGGTTTCATAAAAATGAGCCTACTCATAATTGAGCACTTAGGTGAGACAGTGTCAACTGAGAAAATGAGTGCACTCATTATTTGTAGGGCCAGTCTCCTGCGTGCTTGGCTTAGTCGTGAATGTCAGGGACAGAAGCTGAAGGGTGCTCGAAAGTCGTTGCCAGGAAACTGCGAGCTCGAAAAGAGCGGGCTGCGCGTTATTCTGCTATCGCGACGTTCGGTCGCAGGTTTACGCTTCCCCGCTTCTTCGCTTGATCCAGACTTTGGCGATTTCGAGAACGGGCACAATGGTTGCGGAAAGGGCCAAGGAAACGGCCCACTCGTTCAAGGTCAGTCCTGTCGTTCCAAACGCCGATTGAAGCGCGGTGACATGAACCACGATGCCCAGTAGAAGAAGTTCCCAAACGACAGCTCGATTCAACCATTTGTTACTGAAGGGAGCGCGAAGGATTGAGCGTCGAACCGATCGAAAGTTATAGGCCTTGAGGAATTGGATGAGGACGAGCGTGACGAAGGTGAGTGTGGTGGCCTTTTCGAGTCCCATATCGAGTTTTAGTGCACCAAGGAAAACCGTTAGATTGACAATCGTGGACCAAAGGCCTCCGATTGACATCAGCGTAACCAAGGGGCGTGTGAAGATTCCTTTGCGGCTGTCACGAGGTTTTTGTTTCATCTGGTCGGGCTCGGGAGGGTCGACTGCGAGGGCGAGAGCGGGCAATCCATCGGTGGCGAGATTGACATAGAGGATTTGAACAGCCGTTAAGGGAGTGGGAGCCCCCATGGCAGCTGCTGCGCCGATCAGCCCGATTTCTCCGATGTTTGCCGAGAGCAGGTAGGCCAGATATTTCTTGATGTTCTCGTAGATGCCTCGTCCCTCGTCTACAGCGCGAACGATCGATACGAAATTATCGTCGGTCAGGGTCATATCAGCGGCTTCTTTCGAAACATCCGTTCCGGTGATGCCCATGGCGATTCCGAGATCGGCTTTCTTGAGGGCGGGGGCGTCGTTGACGCCGTCTCCCGTCATTGCGGTGATGTGGCCTCGTTTTTGTAGAGCGCTGACAATACGGAGTTTTTGGGCCGGGCTGACGCGAGCGTAAATCTCCATTGACTCAACAGCTTCGTCCAACTCGTTGTCAGAAAGGGATTCCAACTCAGGACCGCTGATCGTCTTCCCGACTTTAGCGATTGAGAGCTCCTTGCCGATTGCCTTCGCCGTGATGGGGTGGTCCCCCGTGATCATCACCACCTTGATGCCCGCTTCGTGACAGGTTTGAATCGCGGCCTTCGCTTCGGATCGAGGAGGATCGATCATCCCGAAGAGACCGAGGAAAACGCAGTGTTCCTCAACACGATCTTGCGTAGCGCTCTCTTTTGTTGCAACGGCGAGAACGCGGAGGGCTTGCTCTGCCATCTCGCGTGCTTGCTGGAGAATGGATTCACGAGCTTCGGGCATGAGCGGTGTGGGCCCGTCGTGGGTCGCTTGGTGGGTGCATTGTTGGAGCACGACTTCGGGGGCTCCTTTGGTAAAGGAGAGAAACTTGTCTCCCTGGGAATGAATGGTTGTCATCCGCTTCGTTTCGGACGAGAAGGGGATCTCAGAGACTCGAGGGAATTGCTTGTTGAGATCGGCTTGGGCCAGTCCAGCCTTCGCTCCCACAACCACCAGGGCGCCCTCGGTCGGATCACCGTTGATGCTTGGTGGATGAGTTGAATCGCCTCGATCGAGCGTGGCGTCTGACGACAGGATCGCTCCCTTCAAGGCCTCGCGAAGCGAAGTGGAGATGTCTACCGATTGCCCTTCTCTTTTCAACTCACCCTGTGTGTCGTATCCGGCCCCTGTGACTTCAATGGTTTGTCCATCAACGAAAATCTGCCGGACGGTCATTTCGTCCTTGGTCAGGGTTCCTGTTTTGTCGGTACATATGACTGATGTAGCGCCCAAGGTTTCAACCGCTGGGAGACGTCGAATGAGTGCGTTCTTCTTGATCAGATGTTGAACCCCGATGGCTAGCGAGATGGTCACGACTGCGGGCAGGGCTTCAGGGACAACGGCTACGGCCAAGGCGATCGCGAAGACGAGTGTGTCCACGAGAGTCTGTCCCCGGAAAAGGCCAGCCACACCAATGATGGTCACAATCACCAACGCAGCTTGGGCGAGTTTCCGTCCTACGATGTCTAGATTCTTCTGGAGTGGGGTCGTGCTCGTATCGATCGTGTCGAGGAGCGTGGCGATCTTCCCGAACTCGGTTTGCATGCCGATGTCCGTGACGATCCCTGTGCCTCTTCCATAGGTGACAAGGGTGCCGCTGTAACTCATGTTGGTTCGATCTCCCAGGGCTCCTTCTGCGTCTTCCAATGCCTCGATCTGCTTTTCCACCGGGAGCGATTCTCCAGTCAAGGTGCCTTCCTCGACTTGAAGGTTGATCGCCTCAATCAGACGCAGATCTGCGGGGACGCGATCACCTGCCTTGAGGAGGACGATGTCTCCGGGGACGAGATCCCGGCTGGGGACTGTTTCGAGGGCTCCTTGCCGCTTGACCTGAGCCGATGGGGTGGAGAGCGAGCGAAGCCGGTCAATGGCTTTCTCGGCTCGATAGTTTTGAATAAAGCTCAGCAGAATTGCGAACATCACGATTGCGAGAATGGCGATCGCTTCAATTTTGTGCCCGAGGACTGCTGATAACGCGGTAGCGATCAGCAGGATGATGATCAGGACATTTTGAAACTGCTCGGCTAGGAGCCGCCAAACGGGGGTGCGTCCAGACACGGCAAGCTCATTCGGACCATGGGTTTGTTGGCGCTTTGCGACCTCCTGGCTGGAGAGACCGTCAAGGTCGGAACGGAGTGCTTCGAAGGCGAATGCGGGAGATTGTGCGTGCCACGCCGGCGGATTGTGCGACTTGCCCTGGTTAGAGTGCTTTTGATCAGTCACGATGTTCTGGAGCCACTGAGTTAAGGGACCTTAGATTCTCTAAAGGAAAGCTAAGGGTAGGCTGGCGATACCGCTCCACCTGGCTAGCGATTCATGGACCAGTATTTGACTATTCTGGAAGTTCGAACTGAGAAATGAGAGGTGAGAGGTGAGAGGTGAGAGGTGAGAGGTGAGAAGTGAGAAGTGAGAAGTGAGAAGTGAGAAGTGAGAAGTGAGA
>CAYFGX010000086.1:0-16360 GCA_964342405.1 uncultured Verrucomicrobiota bacterium
CGCGTTCGGACGACGTCGTAGGTGGACCCATCGGTGTAGGTGGTGACATCGTGTATGGGGCTCCATCAGGGTCAGCCCTTAAATATTAACTTTAGAACAGACTGATTTTCGCTTCAGTGCCTTCTCCATTCCTACAAGCATTTTCGCAAGTTTCCGATCTTTGCCTTCTGCATCTCGCAAGCGTCTCAGTTGCATCGCAATCGCTGCTCCTGTCCCTACTTTCAGTATTTTCGCTATCTCTCTTTGCGTCTTCTCGCCATACTTCTGAAGAAAGCGGGCCGCGATAGCCCGATGATGCCCCTCTTTGCGATGCCTCTTGAACTCTTCCACTGGAACAGACAATTGCTGCCCCAGTTCCTCCAATATAACCGAGGGCTCCAATCTTCCCTCGATCTTTCTAAAGGATACATCCTCACGAACACGATAGGAACTTGCTGTTCGATTTCTAAGCCGCTCAATCCACACTCGAAAGTCCTGATCTCCGATCCCAATAGACCGGTTTTCAAGGGCATTCTCAAGGTCCCGATCCGATTTGGCCAAGCCACTTTCTATGTAATCACGGTACGAGCGCCGCTGGTTCCGTTTGCCTCCAGCCATCATCGCTAATATCGGCTCTTCGCTGACAAACGAAGCCTGCTTGCCGAATCCTCCATAGCCCCGATAGCTGCTCCAACGATAACCACGCAACGCCTGTATTCGCTCTGAAATGGGACGCTGACTCCAAGATCGGATCGCAACTGGGTTATGATGGATGTATCGGCTCAACTTCAAGAGATACTCATCCCCAGAAACAACTTCAGATTTGAACCGCCCGTCAAAAAGATGCCCATGGCGCTGATGTCGGCGGTTAAAGTAAACCGTGTACCCAGTAATGACCGATTGCATCAATCTGGAAAGATTTGCTCGGGGTGTTTCCATGAGCAAATGGTAATGATTGCTCATCAGACAAAACAAGTAGAGTCGCCCTTCAAAATCCTCCACGCTCTGCCCCAAGCGTTTCAGAAAGCGCTTTCGATCCTGGTCATCCCTGAACAATTGGTCACGATGATCACGCCAGCTTCCGAGCATCCGACCGGTCACATGATAAATCGCTCCTGGATAGGAAATTCGCAAAGGCCTTGTCATACCCCATCCATACAAGTATCTGGTTAACCAGTAAATTTAATATTTAAGGGCTGACCCTATGAGGACGTACAAGTATCTGGTTAACCAGTAAATTTAATATTTAAGGGCTGACCCTATGAGGACGGTGTTGTTAGGGGATCTGGGGTAGGGATCTGGGGTCACGTCTCGACATTCCACATTTAGTTCTTTGACTAGCGATTCGCACTTTTCTCAGGAAACTTCGCGAGAGGATAGCTTCCAGTAAAGAAGCATTCATTTGTCGAAT
Source organism: uncultured Verrucomicrobiota bacterium (assembly GCA_964342405.1). Taxonomy (GTDB): domain Bacteria; phylum Verrucomicrobiota; class Verrucomicrobiia; order Limisphaerales; family AAA164-E04; genus UBA2970. The sequence goes on from CAYFGX010000086.1 coordinate 1,391, forward strand.
GTTGAGACCCGACCCCTATCCCCCCCAGATAAGCATTTCTGTGTCGCAATATTTCTATATACACATGAATAGGCCGCGTAATAGTGAACACCTAATTTACGTCATACACTTGTTTCTTAATTGATTCAGGGGCCGGATAACGAAACCGCGCTTTGGGCTTGAGTGAACGCATTTTGAGGTGGGAGTCCAGCGGGGTGTTGGGTGTCGGAGAATTGAATGACAGGTGGGTCGGGGTTCGGTTTCAAGGAAGCCAAAGGAGACGGAGAGATTTTTTTTGAAATGTACGCACCGAGCCGCAACGAACGCTAGGTTCGCGAAGGTGAGAGCTGGTTCTCCTTTTCAGGCGGGTCTATCGATGGGTCCCCAGACTTCGGCGCAAGAGGTTGTGGGTGATTCGTTGAACTCTTTCGTCGGGACCATGGGGGCGGGACCAATGAGACCAGGGAAGCATGTGTCCAGGTGGACGAGAGAGGCCTTGGCACCAGAAGATTGTGGAGGCGTTGAAGACAAAGTTTTCCTTGGGACCAGGATAGAGGGTCGCGGCCCATTGTTGGGGATTGTCACCGCCCTGGAGTGCCGTTCCTTTGGCGAGCACCTCAAGCCCTTTTATATCACTGGGAGGATCCCCATGGTATTCCCAGCCAATGAGTCCTGGAACGCGATCGCCTTTTGCCATGCCCGTGCCTTCAAAGATCCAGTGCTCAGGTTTCTCAACAATCCAATCCCCGCCTCCGTTGACCGGCTCGACGTTTCGTGCCCCGATCAAGTATCCTTCATCGGGGCCGCGGTGAGGGAAAGGGCCGTTCAATCGCTCGCGAAGTTCGGCCCATTTGTATTGGCCTCCATAGGGACCTCCGCGGAAGAGGATACGATTCGGCACACCGGTTGCGCTAGCTCTGAACGGACTCACCCAACAAACGGAGTTGCCTGAGAAGAACATAAGGTTGACGCCTTCGGCTCGCATTCGAAGGGCTGACTCGTATTGGCGAATGTCCCAATACTCGTCGTGCCCCACACTCAGGAAGGTCTTACAACGAAGCGCCCGTTCTGGACTGAGCATGTCGCTATTAGAGCAGTAGCTGACATCGTACCCGTGTTTCTCGAGCCAATAGGCGAAGGGAAATTCAAAACACAACCACTCTCCCGAACCCACCGATTGAGGGTTTTCGTAGATCTGTGCGTACTTTCCGTAGGGCCGATCGAAACTCACGTCAGCCCAAGGCCCTTGGTTCCCATCCGGGTGAGTATAGACTGAATAGTTATCGGGCCAGCGGTTGTAGGCCTGCCATGTGTTGTCACTGCATTGGAAAAGAATGTCCGCCGGACGCTCATCGCGCACAATGAAGACTATGTAACTCTGCCACGCACCATCCGACACCTTGTCGGGCAGCAGCGAGAGTCTTCCGAGATAAACCCCGCTAGGCCAGTCATCAGGAATGACAAACGAGGCCGTTGCTTCCCAGCGACATTCTCTCAAATTCTTCTTACCGATGGGCGGATCCGCTTGGATCTCTCCATCAAACGGCCCGAGAGTCGTCATAAGGCGAGCCCCTCTTCCCTGGTAGTAGCCTGTTCGAAAGATCTCGATGGAGTAGCGACCCGGGGGATTTGTGGAAACCATCACGTCGAGTCGCTCTCCAGCCGATACGCTTTGGCGCGAGCAGTATCCTTCAATTCTGGGCGATCGAAATCCATTCCGGTGATCCAATCGCACGCGTGTGAGCTGCCAGTCACGAGCACCCGGCTTTTGATTCTCACGCTGGATCAGGGTTGAATCCCGTTTCGACTCCTCTCCACTTACTCCAAGACCACCGATCACCGCTCCGCTCGATAGCAGGCTTGCCTGTTTGAGAAACGAGCGCCGGGGCATCCGGGCGTCTTGATCGAAAAAAGGCTCTTCGTTCTGATTCATGATGAAACCTTCACACCAAACTCAACTTGGTACAGGGACCCTATCATCTCAACGAGACATTGCGTTTTCCAGTCATGCGATGGCTACCGGGCAGCGAGGGCGCTAGAAAGATGGCAAGACTTCGAAAAGCATGCCGCCGCAACCCGTAGAAGAAGACTACCATCAAGCCCGAGTTAATGAACGCCATCAGAAGTGTGATAGAAAAGGGCGAGTTAGCAGTGAATCTTCCAGGTGCAAAAACAGCAAACATGAAAACACCCATCCCCACCCAAAGAAAGAGAGCATAGCCCACGAAAATGACCAAACAGATTCGCCCCAGAGCACTCGCGATAGAGGAGCTCCGAGCCCCAATAAAAAGCGAATACCAATACACTCCACAAAACCACATGTAAGATGCGATCGCCCCGAAACTAAACTCAATCATCTTGGATCCAAGAACCTGGAGAAAGTCCATCCAGTTCATTTGCGCATTCATCCTGCCCAAGAGCCCCGGCAGAATTGCCCCCGTCGCGTCCCGCCCAACGGCTAGGAACCCACTCACAACAAAGGCCACCACTTCCAAAACCAGAACGATCAAAGCTCCTTGTAAAGCCAAGCTCCGGCCGTGATGTCGCAACTGATCCATGAGCTCCTGCACAGTCACCGATGTTGTCAAAACAAGCTCCAAGCATGTGTCACCCTCACTGCCCACCATCAAGCGGCTTCCTTCCACAATAGCCACACCCAGTATGATCCAAGAGAAGAAACCGCCGATACCGAAACCGAGAGGTAAGACGAATGCGAGGGACACAGCCAGAATCGCCCCCACGATGGCAAGAGGTTTAACAAACCGCAACCCACTCCGCCGCAGCAAGAGCCACCGGATCGGGTGCCGCTCACCGACCTGAGTAAAGGCATGCAGTCCAAACAGTCGAGCCCAAGGTCCTCCGCCACTCCTGCGACCCGCTTTCAGCTCGGTCCCCTGGCGCCACTTCTTCTCCAGCATCCTTCCAGCTGCAACACCGCTAGCCACACTCAAAATTAGAAGAATCAGAGTCGTGCCCCAAAAATCGCCCGCTCCAAAGGAAAACTGGCTCTCGAAAGCACCATCAAACACGTTCCGTGGCGAAGGAAGCACGAGCATCCATTTTGCTTTCACAAAGATCGCCGCAATCTCCCAAAACACCAGCAGCAAACACATCCCCGAGAGAGCACGTCCGGCAGCCAAGGATCGGGCCGAGATCAAAACCCCGACCGAGATGACGGACGTCAGAATCGTGACCAGAGCCAAGCAAACCCGTGCAAACTCGCCCAGCCCAACACCACCCAGGAGAATCATCAAGCCCAGCACAGGCAAGGCCGCGAGAAGATTGTAGAAGGAACTGATGAAACCCGAAGCAAGCTTCCCTAGGACCACCTCCCACCCGCTCATCCGAGTGAGAAACAAGAGGCCAATGGTTCCATCCCGTCGCTCACTACTGAGACAATCGAAGGACACACGAATGCCCTCGAACATACAGAAGAACCACAAGAGGTTCGCACAGCTCTGAAAAACCAAGGCTCCCGATTGTTGGACTTGTCCTCCGATTAAGAAGGGAAGTCCCAAGACAAGCGACGCAATCAAGAGTGCGAAGCCCGCCGTCACAAGTCGGAGATGAAAGGTCGCTCGACGACGAGACCGAACCAAGAATTCTCGGTGCAAGATCGGCGTAAGGAGCTCCATAGGCTTCCGAGATTGATGCGCCTCCGTGTTAAAGTCGAGCCCATTCAAGAGTTTCCGCAGCCTACACGAATTGGAAAGCCGACGTTCCGAACCAGCAGACAATTTCATTGTCAACATAACGGCGACTTTCGAGAAGTCCTTGGCTCTTCAGAAAACCCCCACCCCCATATAGTCGCCTTACAAAATCAGACTCATTTCGTCATTCCCTCGATCTAACAACCCGGCTATTGTTCCAATGCATCTAAAACCATGCACTACTACGTCCGAAAAGACCCATCCGCAGCGCTAGAAGGGCCTGTGTCTGTTGAAGAGATCAACGAGCAGATCCAAACCGGAAAGATCACACAAGATTTTCTGGCGAGCAGCGATCTCGGCGATTCGACTGAAGTGCTCGTTCAAGGACGCAAGTGCGACTGGTTTTCCATCCGCCGAATTCCCAACACCCCCTTTCACGAGCAAGAACTCCCCTACGAGAAACCGAGTGATGCCCCGAAGTCGCGTCCTAAGAAAAACATCCTCGTTGCGATCGGCCTGCTCACCGCAGCGATCGGGGCCGAGAACACCTATTTGAAAATCACATTCTGGGTCCTCGCCCTAGGAAACCTCTGGGAATACCTCGAGAGCTCCCCCTTCTTGGAGCGCGTTCTCCGCCGAAACAAGACGGCTTAATGCCGACCCCGCCTCGCTTGGCACTCTCCTATGGGAGCTCTCCTTTTCTCATTGCAGTTGGTTCCAATTCTGTGAATTCTGGCTCCAACATGAATCCAAAATGGCTATTGCTCCTCTTATTCCTCTCGTTCGCTAGCACTCGAGCGGAGAACCTCGTCTATGAAGGCGAAGGCGGCATCGGTTCTGGCAAACACATTGTGTTCATTGCCAATGATCACGAGTATCGCTCGGAGGAAACCTGCCCCCTCATGGCGAAGATCCTAGCCAAGCATTTCGGCTTTCGATGCACCGTGCTCTTCGGCGTGAGTCACGAGGGAACCATTCTACCTGGAGCCAAGAATGTTCCGGGAATGGAAGCCCTCAAGGACGCGGACCTTCTCTTTTTCTTCACTCGATTCATGAATCTCCCCGATGAGCAAGTGGATCATCTGGTCCACTACTTTGAACGCGGCGGCCCGGTCGTGGGCGTCCGAACCTCCACGCATTGTTTCAACGGGCAGCAAGGGAAGTGGGCAAAGCTCAATTATAATTATACCGGTCAAGACTACATGGGTGGACTCGGGGAGCAGATCTTCGGGAACACGTGGCACAAACAGCGCGGCCAATCCCACTACGGTTCCAATCATGTCATGGGAAGTCGCATTACTCCGATCGCCGAGGCACGGAATCATCCGATCCTTTCCGGCGTTCATCAGATTCACGCCTACTCCGGAGCCTACAAATCCACTCCGCCGGAAGGCGCGACCCCACTCCTTGAAGTGCAAGTCTTGAACAGCTTCCATCCGAGCGATGATATCAACGAACAAAAACCTCTCGTGAACGCGGGCTGGGCCCGCAGCTCCTATGTGGCCCCTTCAGGAGACCGCAAGCAAGCAAGGGTCGTCTACACCTCCCTGGGGGCGTCCGAGGATTTGATCGATGAGGATGCCCGCCGCTTCCTGCTCAACGCATGCCTCTGGGCTGGGGGCTGGGAAGCAGCGATCCAGCGTGATCTGGACATTCGTATTGTCGGCACCTTCAAGCCGACTACCTATACCAGTGGGCTTTATATTTCAGGGATTCAACCGAGTGATTTGTCCGACTGGGAGAGCCAGATCATGCCCTCAAACGGAAAGCTCGAAGGTCTGGACAATCCCAAATTCAAACGTCGCCAAGAACGAATCCTCCAGCATCGCCCCCACTTGAGACTCCAGCTCAAGGACGCACTCTAGGCCCACATCGACGACTCATGACAGGTGACTCCAAAAGTCTCGCTCGCTTCCTAGAAGCCCAAGTCGAGATCTACCCCATCGTGCTTGATGAACTGAGATCGGGCCAGAAGCGCAGCCATTGGATGTGGTTTATTTTTCCACAACTCCGAGGACTCGGCTCGAGCCCGACCTCTGTCCATTACGGAATCGCCTCACGCCAGGAAGCGCAGGACTACCTGTCGGATCCCATTCTGGGTTCCAGACTCCTTGAGTGCACCCAGCTCGTACTGAACATCAAGGACCGCACCGCCTTCGACATCTTCGGCACGCCCGATGACCTGAAGTTTCAATCCTGCATGTCACTGTTTCAGTTCGTTGATCCGGCTCAGCAAAGCTTCTCGCAGGCACTGGATCAATTCTTCGCCGGCCAAGTTGATGCCAGAACGAAGGCGATGCTCGAGGCTTCCTGACCGAGCGATTACGCCTTTCTCATCCAACGAGAACCCACCAGCGGCTCCCGGCGTGGAGTGCTCGACTTCACCCCTTTCGACTTAGAAAGACTCACCATGACGCCACCGCTCAGTGTGATTGCCAAGCCAGCGAGTTGGTAGCCGTTCACCGCCTCACCCAAGAAGGCCCACGCCAGCAAGACAGTGGCGACCGGGCCGATGGTGCTGAGGACCGCGAAGCGTTGTGCGCCGGCCCGTCGCAAGCCAATCCCGAGCAGGAACGAGGGAACGACCGTTCCAAAGATCGCCAGTAGCAACGCGTAACGGTATGCTTGCGGACCAACACGATCCAGCGCCGCGTAGCCGCCCATCACTCCGTAATGAATGAACGTGAACAAGCACGACACACACAAAACATTCGCTGTGAATCGAATCGCTCCCAATCTCTCAAGGAGCTTCCGCGAGAATAGCACAAAGAACGAATAGGTGAGCGCGCTCAAAAGAATCAGCACGGATCCAAAGACGACGAGCCTCGTCTCTCCGTCAGCACTCACCTCTCCCGAATAGGCCACCACAATACCCACATAGGTCAGCCCCACGGCGATCCATGTCAGCGGAGACACCCGTTCACGAAAAAAGAACAAGCCACCCATCACAACAAAGGTTGGATAGGTGTACAGCAACATCCGCTCGAGCCCGACGCTCACATACTGAAGTCCGGCAAAGTTGACCAATGGGGAAAAGTAATAGCCGATAAAGCCGAACCCCAAAATACTCGCCCACTCTTGCTTCGAGAGAACTGCGTCCGCCTTCCAGTTCAACACGAGGGCGCACAGCAGAAACACGGGAAACGCAAACGCCATCCGAAGAGCCAGCACGGTCAAAGGATCTGCATTGGCGACGAATGACAATTTGATGAGTACACCTTTGGAGCAGAAGCAGATTGAGCATCCAGCAACGATCACAAAGGTCACGAACGAGTTGTATTTTTCAGGTTTCACACAGCGTGTAATCACAAAAAAACCCGCTCCGGTTAAGGAGCGGGTTTGATTTTTCGAATCCAGTTAAAAGACAGTCCAAATCAACGCTGCGCCACTCCATACATCACCACAAGCCACGACCAGAGGCCTAGCTTAATAATGGATAGGAGCTGTTTCACAGTGTTCATCTCAACTGAGCGGCGACTATACAAACCTCATTCCGCGTGACAACCCTTCATTTTTCATTTCAGACCGCGGGAACCTGAATCAGCCTGCGCTTCGATGTTTTCGACAGCCCGAAGCTAAGTTACATTGTCTCTCATGAAACCAACCTGGATCCGAATTGCGTGCCTTGGGTCTCTCTTGGCCATAGCCATCACTGCCCCCACGAAGCGGCTGCTTGCCGAAGCACCGTCCCTCTTCATCGAAGCCTACACGAACGAACTCAGCTACCAGGCCGGCGATTCGGTTCAAGTTCACGTCTCGACCTCAGCCAGCACTTACGATCTCTCAATCCATCGCATCGGGAACGAAGTGAAACCGGTGATGGCAACCCAATCCATCAGCGGTTCAAGACATCCGATCCCAGAAAACGCTTCGAGCCACGGATGCGACTGGCCCGTAAGTCACACCTTTGTCATCCCTAAAACCTGGACTTCCGGGTACTACGAAGTCACGCTTGCGGCCAAGGACAACGGCGGCACCTTCGTACACCGCAATAAGCGGAGCGCGACCACACAACTCTTCTTTGTGGTTCGTTCGTCCGCCCCGGGAAAGCAAAGTTCGATCCTCCTCCAACTCACGACCAACACCTACAATGCCTACAACAACTGGGGTGGCTCTAGTCTTTACGCCTATCACGGAAGAGCCAAGTTGCAGGGGCATCGAGTGTCCTTTGATCGCCCCCTCGCCGGATTCTTTCGCAAGTGGGAACTCCCCTTTGCCGCCTGGGCGGAGAAAAATGGGTACAAGCTGGATTACGCCGTCAACTCAGACCTCGAACACCGCCCCGAGATCCTCCAACACTACCGACTCGTCCTGAGTGTGGGCCACGACGAATACTGGTCCGCGCCGATGCGAGACCATTTGGAAGCCTTCATCGAGAACGGGGGCAACGTCGCCTTCTTCAGTGGCAACAGTGTTTGCTGGCAAGTTCGAAGCGAAGATTCAGGGCGCGCCTTGACGTGTTGGAAGCAGTGGTATAACTGGGATCCTGAATACCGCAACACCGACCACCGTACCCTCTCGACCCTCTGGAGCCATCACCTCATTAACCGACCCGAAAACACGCTCACGGGCGTCGGCTTTCTCTGGGGAGGTTACCACCGGAGTCACGGACAGTTCATGGATGGATCCGGAGCGTTCACTGTTCATCGCCCTGAGCACTGGATCTTTGCCGGAACACAGCTCCAACGCGGGACTGAATTCGGAGGCCAGCACAGCATCGTGGGCTACGAATGTGACGGATGTGAGATGCGCTGGGAAGGCGGTCTTCCCTACCCCACCCACAAAGACGGCACACCGGAGGGGTTCAAGATCCTTGCGACCGCTCCCGCCAAATGGCACCCCGACGATGCCCACTGGTATGAACCCTTCGAGAAAGGTCGTGTCGGCGCGGCTGTCGTCGGCACTTACCAACGAGGCGGCACCGTCGTGACGGTCGGAACCACGGACTGGTCTCATGGTCTGGCTGGCGGTGATCCGGTGGTGGAACAAATCACGCGCAACATTATGGATCGTCTCGCTCGATAACGAACGAAGCTAGAAGCACCCCGAATGAACGAAAATTTCAGCGCCTTAGCAAGGGCATGATTGACATTTCCAAACAGGCTTTCAAGCTAGACCCAATCGCAAGAGGTTAACTCAACTTAGGAGATCATACTATGCCGGCAATGCACGAAGTGGATTACAAGATTTTCGGAGAAGAGATGCAGTTCGTTGAGATCGAACTCGATCCCCAGGAGGCTGTCGTCGCGGAAGCGGGCGGCATGATGTACATGGAGGAGGGCATCGAAATGGAGACCATCTTTGGGGACGGGTCACAGCAGAACAGCGGGTTTTTGGGGAGCCTCATGAGCGCTGGGAAACGACTGATCACTGGGGAATCGCTCTTCATGACCGTTTTTCTAAACCGAGGTATGGGCAAGCAACGCGTCTCCTTCGGCGCCCCCTATCCAGGAAAGATCATTGCCGTTCACCTTTCGGAACTGGGAGGTGAGTTGATCACGCAAAAGGATTCCTTTCTCTGTGCAGCCAAAGGCGTGAGCATTGGAATCGCCTTTCAGAAGCGACTTGGAGCCGGCTTGTTCGGTGGTGAGGGCTTCATCATGCAACACCTCCAGGGCGATGGATGGGCGTTCGTTCATGCAGGGGGAACGCTTTACGAAAAGGAACTCGCACCCGGTGAGACCCTTCGAGTGGATACAGGCTGCGTGGTTGCCTACCAGTCCTCAGTCAATTTCGACATCCAATACGTCGGGAAAATCAAATCCGCTCTCTTCGGCGGTGAAGGCCTCTTCTTCGCCACACTCCGCGGACCCGGCAAAGTTTGGTTGCAATCGCTGCCGCTCAGCCGCCTCGCCGGCCGTATTGTGGCTGCGGCGCCGCAGACTGGGTCCGGAGGCAAGGGTGAGGGTTCCATTCTTGGGGGTATCGGAGGCTTGCTCGATGGAGACAATAACTAGGCCTCTGCAATAGACCATCTATGTTTGCCTCCATCTTCGGAGACCTCGCACAGCCTCTGGCCATTCTGTGGTTTCTTTGTCTTGGGGCTACTGTGGGAGCTTTTCGACGGAAGCAATGGCGTAGTTTTGTCTCACTAGGTTTTATCACTGTCCTGTTTTTCGGAGTCGGAGCAACTCCGGGCCCCGCTCTCCTAGTAAAACGATTAGAGGCGCCGTATCTGCTAGAGAACTGGGACGCCGTGCCAGCGGCGGATGCGATCGTTATTCTGGGTGGCGGCATGGGACGAGCGTCAGATGCTCTGAACGGCTTTAATCTCAAGCGAGAAGCCGACCGCGTGATCACCGCCTTCGAACTCGCCCGGCAGGGCAAAGGGAAAGCCCTCGTGTTCGGGGGCGGAAAAGGCAAACCCAGCGAGGGCGCTCTTTCCGAGGGAGAATTCATGCAGCGTTGGTGGGGAGACTGGAAACTGGCCGATATTCCCACCTTCGTTCTCCCGGGTAGTCGGAATACCTACGACGAAGCCCTCAGCACCAAGGCCCTGGCCGAGGAGAAAGAATGGGAAACCATTTTGCTCGTAACCTCTGGGACGCACATGACTCGAGCCGAGGCCGTTTTCAAGACGGCTGGCGTAAACGTCATCCCCGTCGCTTCTGATTTCGAAGGTTCGTCCTATCTCGAACGAACCGGCGGCTGGTCCATCGCTCCCCGCCAAACCAGCTTCTACCTCATGAAGGTCTATCTGCACGAGGTCATTGGCTGGCCCTACTATAAGCTCCGCAGTTGGATTACGGATCCACGACGCACGATCGGTTGAACCGGTGCTAGGTTCCAAAGCGACATTCGTCATGCCTCATCTGTCTCAATGGTTTTAGCAAAGGTTCTCATCACCTTGCGCGCTCTCGTTCGGATGGCGCTGTCCTTATCTTCCTGCATGCTTTCAACAATCGCCCGGGCTTGTGGCTCCGACTTCAGGAGTGGCTCGAGCACGGTCATCACTTTGAGTTTTAGACCGTAATCCTCAAACGCTGCCATCCGGGCTAAGGCAGGAAGCGCGAGACCTCCCATCTCAGGGAAGACGTCGATTGCCTCAACCAAGATCTCATACCGAGGGTCGACAGACTGGACTCCTCCTTCGTCGATAAGACGATTCAACACTTCCAAAACTTCGTCCGCTTGTTTACTGATTCGCCACAATGCGATGGAGGCTTCCCACCGTTCCGGAGCATTCTCATCGGCAGCAATCTCCCGCAGCAAGGGCGCCGCCTCGCTTGCCCAGCGACCCTGTCGTCCCAATGCTCGAACCAAGAACCGGCGCGTCGTTACCCGCTCGAATTCGTTCGGCTCTCGCAGCGTCTCGAGCTTCTCACGCACTTGCCGATAGCACGCTGAAGGTCCCGACATTCCGAAGACCATTCCAAACTCACTTAGAGAGTCGTGGCTCGAATAGCTCACAGGCGTTCCTTTTCCCCAAACCTTGCCCGGTCTCACCATGGAGGTGTCATCGCTCCAGTAACTCGCTATCGATAGGTCCCCTCTGTTTTCGTTCCAACCTCGCAGCTCATTTAGCAACATTGCAGCGCAGCCCGAAGCTCGCTGAGGATACCAGACTGCGAGAGCGTCCGCGGCCGCTCGGCACACAGCAGGATGTTCATCCGCGACCCGTTCTACCATCGCTTGGTATGTATGGTTCGACGGAGGACTCAAGCGCGCCAGCAATAAGGCCGCTTCTCGACGCAAACTCGCTTCGGAATGATTCAGATACTTCGCAACAACCTCGATCAAAGACCCCGGCAAAAAGAGATCTATTTCTGTATCGCGGGAGCGAAGCGCTCTCATTATGAAGAAGACAAGAGGCTCGGACTCACGGGACAGCAAATCTGTAAGGTAGGATCTTCCCTGGATCGTTTCCCTATTGTTAGCAAGATCCACAACAAGTCCCACTAGACCCGGCCCCTTAGACATCTCGAATATTTTCTGGATGGCATCGAGTGTTTCCGGTGCCTCTGGGGAGATCGAGATGAGGGTCATGGCAACGTCCCGATGTAGGCGACCTCGACGAAAGGCATCTTGCTCGACGTCTTCCGATATGAGCGCACGAACTGCGGGCGCAGCTTCCGCGGCAGACTCACCAACCCCGCCAATCGCCTGAACCGCGGCATGGCGGACGACTCGGTCGGGATCAGCAAGCAAGCTCTCTAAAATCTCGACGCTGTCTTTTCCATAGCGCGCTAAACCGTCTATCGCCTCTAGTCGTAGTTCTTTCACTGTATTGGGAGGCATCTGAGCCGACTTGCCCGCAGAGTACTTAAGAACGTGCAGCCCAATAAAATCACTCGCTGATTGGCGCCACCGCAACTGCCAGTGGTCTTCAGTCTCCAACTGCTCAATCAACGATTCGTAGGAGAGTTCTTCTGGCTTGGTGACCGTCTGCCCGACAATCGATGCGAGAAAAGAAACGGACAGATACAAGCCGGCACCAACAAGAACACATGAGCCTATCCTAAGCCAGCGCGTCCTTGAGCGATCTCCGTTCTGGACAGCTTGGGTTTCGGACATAGTCTCTGAAACTCCGAAACTCTGCTGAAACCTTCTCGTCTGCACAAGGACTGCCTCTTCAAAAGACCTGACGCCGCTTTTGGCCCAACGGCGCACGCTCGGAAGGAAAAGTAAGAATAGAAATGCAATGACAATCAGAAATCGTCCGGTCCCAGAAACCAGCTCGCCTGCATACAATGAAAAGGAGGCCCTCGGATACTCCAAAACACCGGATTGGGGATGTTCCACACCAACGTATACATAGCGAATTCCGAAGTAGAAGGCCTCTACAAACAAGAACAATTGAGCAGAATAGATCCTCCGGTGATCCGCTCCAGTCATCGCGGCGTAAATAAACATCAAACAGAGATATCCGATGGGCGAAAATGTCCAAAAGCGGAATGATGAACCATCCCAATTCCCAAGTAGGGCTGGAAAGAGAAAAATGGAAACACAAGAAGCAACAAAATACCCGAAGATCACTAGAACAATTCCTGGAGAACGGTCCACATTCTCCAGCCGAGACAATCTCAGCTCTGGTCTCAACTCAATTGATGGTTTGGTCATCTCCTATTTCAGACGCGTTTGAAACACGACATCAATACTTGTAGCTTCGGCATATTGCATTTGCGAGAGTCAGAGTCAACCCAAACTCTCGGGAGACATAGAGGAACAAACCAGCGGAGAAACGAAGAACCGTTCTCACTAGGAGATAACGTAAAGAAAAGCAAGGGGTACTATCGCCGCTCAAATGCCCCATCCTGTGAATTCAAGTGTTCCCGAATTTGAAGGGAGAAGGATCAATGGCATCCCGATGAAGCCCCGGACATTTCGGAACTATCCAGAGGATCGGATCCAGCGTTTTGCCTTCATTTCAAAACGAGGCAGGGAATCACTAGGCACGATTTCGACGGGAATTCGTAGGGCTAGGCTTTGCTGGAGCGCTCGAGCTAGACGCTCGCGAACGGACTCTGGTTCCGGTTCTTCCCGAGCCACTTCAATCCTGAGGGTCAGTTCGGCTAGACTCTGCTTTTCGGTTCGCTCGACCTGATATTCAACCACGCCACCGGTCCGCCGAACAATCTCATCCACTGCACTTGGATACACATTCACCCCACGCACGACGACCATGTCATCGACTCGCCCAATAATCCCCCCCGTCAAGGCTGTATGGGATCGACCGCAACCACAAGAGCCCGGTTCAGCGAGTTCGACTAAGTCGCCGGTGCGGTATCGAATCAGCGGTGAACCCGTGCGCCGCAACGTGGTCAACACCAACTCACCCTTCGCTCCAAAGGGAACGGGCTGGTCGGTTTCTCGGTCTAACACCTCAGCGAGGTAAGAAAGATCATTGATGTGGAGTGTTCCGGGTTTGGCCGGGCATTGGAAAGAAACGGGACCGGTCTCCGTCATGCCGTGATGATCGAAAACCGTGGCTGTCGGCCAAAGTGTCTTCAGCCGCTCCCGAACGGATGGCAAACTTCCTCCTGGCTCACCTGCAACCAAGATACATCGTAAAGGAAGCGCGTTGACGTCGAGGCCAAACTCCTTTGCCGCCTCACCCATTCGAATCGCATACGTAGGCGTACAAGCGAGTACGGTAATCTCATTCTTGACCAAGGCTTGAAGGCGGGTCTCAGTCGTCATGCCACCGCCGGAAAGACTAAAACTTCCTAGCTTAAGAGCTGCTTCAAAAGCAGCCCAGAATCCCAAGAAAGGACCGAAGGAAAAGGCAAAGAAAAACCGATCCTCTTGGTGCAAGCCAGCAGCCCGCATCACCTCGATCCAATCATCCAGAACGAAATCCCAACTGGATGGCGTATCAAGCCAACGCATCGGTTTACCCGAGGTTCCGCTGGTTTGATGACAGCGCGTGTATCTTCCTCGCGGGTAAGTGAGGTTTGTCCCGTAGGGCGGATGCGCTTCTTGGTCGGCCACCCACTCCCTTTTCGTTGTGAATGGGATGGACGACTGAAAAGAAGCGATCGCGTCGAAATCGGTAGACAACCCGGACAACTTCGCCTGATAGAAGGGATTGGAAGCACAGACCTCCTTCAACAACGCCTTCACGAGCGCCAACTGGCGCGATTCTAGGTCTTGTTGGGATGGATAAACCGTGTCCACCGTTGCCCCTCAGCCAGGTTAAGCGCTTACTTGCTCTTGGCCTCGTGGGCTGGAAAGGAATCTACCAATACCACGGCTGGTTTTGGTGGACCAGGATTCGGCTTGAATAAGGTCACCAACATACCCCCGACTGCAGCCAAGATAATACCCAAGAAAAACTGCGGCCGAACCGAACCCCAACCGCCTGCTGGCGGATGCAAGATGATGGCGACTAAAGCGTTGATGACGGGTGCCCCAGCAAAGATGATCGACATCACGACGGCGGGCGTCCCTTTCGCTCCGAAAGCCAACAGCACACCAAAAGCACCGATCGCTCCCAAGATACCGGCCACCAAGGACCACCACATTCCAGAGCCTGTGTAGCCACTAAACGCAGCACCCTTATACATCAGCAAGCCCAAGGGTGCTAAAACAGCCGTCAAGAAATAGGCGATTCCCACGAAGAGAAAGGCCTTGTAGCGACCGTTTTCGGGATCGCCCATCGTCACCTGCCCTTTGTGGAGTAAGATCCCGTAGAGTCCCCAGCAGAAGACGGTTAGGAGTGCAAAATACAGCCAGGTCATGCCTGGTCCGGATGATGTTTCAGTGCCCATATTGCTTATTCAAAAAAGTGACCTTGGAAAATCCTAAGCTACCCCAGCGCTGAACACAACGATGAAGGAAGAAACCGGAGCGCAAGGGGCGCATCTCACATTTTGTAATGGATCCGGGTCTGATTTATTTT
>CAYFGX010000087.1:0-16051 GCA_964342405.1 uncultured Verrucomicrobiota bacterium
CAGAAAGACATCGACATGAGGGAGAACATTGAAAGCGATCTGATGGGGGTAGACCTCTTTGGTGACCGGCTCCCCTTTGGTGATTTGCTCAACTTGAGATTCGAGCTCTTGAATCGCTTGGGCTCCAGATCCGGAAACCGCTTGGTAGCTCGAGGCGAAAACTCGCGTCACGTTGAATCGCTGGTGGAGGGGATAGAGGGCCATTAGGGTGATGGCGGTCGTGCAATTGGGATTCGCCAGAATCCCTTTGTGATGCGCCACGTCGCCACCGTTGACTTCGGGGACCACGAGTGGAACATCCGGGTCGAGTCGAAAAGCGCTCGAGTTATCAACGACGACGGCGCCGGCTTCGACGGCTGCCGGTGCGAAGGTCTTGCTGATGCCACCTCCGGCGCTAAAGAGGGCAATGTCGATTCCCGAGAAAGCGTCCTTAGTAAGTTCCTTAACCGTGATGCTCTGATCGCGAAACTTGAGCGTCTTGCCTGCGGATCGCGCTGAGGCTAAAAGGGTGAGATCTCCCACTGGAAAATTGCGCTTTTCTAGCGTTTCCAGCATTTCGATTCCAACGGCTCCTGTGGCTCCAACCACAGCTATGTGAGGTGATGAATTCATCCAGGCGCGCGAGTTTACCTAGGAATGACTTGAAGTCAATGAATGGCCTCGCTCGATGGGACGAGACCCTGTTGCTCTCGCTTGACGCCCTTGATTTCCGGAAGGAGTTGAAAAGGAAATCTTCAGCGTCTGTTGAGTGGTAAGCGAAGGCTTACCTGTGCGACAGGTGTCTCGTCCCAACAAGGGATTCCGCAAAGGGAGCCGGTGCTATCCGGCTGCCAACGCTGCCGGTGGTGCATGAACCGGAGCGGGTGCTTGCGGTTTCGGGTGCTTTAGTTCGGCCTTCGCCCTTCGAAAATCGAGACTTTCGCGGATGGGCGTATAGCCAAAGTAGGACTTCTCCTGGATAACCTCTCGAACCGAGTCCGGAACCATGTTCTCCCAGTCGGCATCTCCGGATTTGATTTTCTTAAGGATTTCACGGGAAAAAATGTGGAGGATGTCCGGATTGTAGTTGTCGAGGGGCACAACGCATTGTTTCTCAACGAGGTAATTGAATAGCTTGCTGTGTTGGGGGGGGACGGCAAGGTTTTCAACGGTAGAAAGGTGACCCGTTTCGCGATCCTTAAGCGGGTAGATGTAGAGGCGGAGCCGGTTCTTGAAGAGGCGTCCCAGGGCTTCTAGGATTCCTCCTGCCAAGTCTGTGTAGTATTTCTCGTCAAAGATCTCGAGGAGACTATGAGCTCCCATGGTGATTCCGATCGGTTTCTTGGTGAAACGTGCGAGGTAAGCAGCGAGACGGTAGTACTCAAAGTAGTTTGAGATCATGACCGTCTTGCCGCAGGAAGCCAGGACGTCTGCCCGAGCCAGAAAGTCGTGATAGTCGATGTCGCCCGTTGCCATCAAATTCTTCATGGTGATTTCCATGATTGACACAGCGTCCTCGTCCCCGTTGCTGGGCTCTGCTTTGAATTTCTCCCGGGCGCAACGGATCATGTCGAGGTTGACGTGAGTAACGGGACGGAAACTTCCACGTTCGACTAGAATCGGTTTCTTGTAGAGTGCCTCTGAGGGTTGGATGACGGTTCCGTCAGGCTCAAACATTGCGGCGTTGCTGAGTCCCAATTGAACGAGTTGCAGACTCATGAGGCGATTGTCGACGTGGCGGAATTCAATGCCGGAGCATTCAATCATGTCGATTTCGATTCGCTCGGTTGAGAGTCCATCAAGGAGTGATTCGACAAGTGATTCGGGGCGATGATAGAGAAAGAAGGCGGCATACAATAGATTAACGCCTACGATACCCAGTGCTTCCTGTTGTTGCGGATTGGAGTCATCCAGCATTCGTACGTGAATGATGATCTGGCTTGCTTCGTCACGGGGATGGGATTGGAATTTGACGCCCATCCAACCATGGCACTCGTTGGTGCCACGGAAGTTTCGAGCGGAGACCGTGTCGGCGAAGGTGAAGAAGGCCGTCCGAAGTCCTCGAGTGTGCTGGAGACGGTTTAGGTTGAGCTCATACTCATAGTCCAACATGCTTTGGAGCCGCTGTCGGCAGACATAGCGGTCGCAGTTGCCGTAGATGGCATCACTCACTTGCATATCATAAGCAGAGATGCTTTTGGAGATGGTGCCGGCTGCGCCTCCTGCGGTGAAGAACCAACGCACGACTTCTTGGCCTGCGCCAATTTCCGCGAAGGTACCGTAGCGTTTCTCGTCGAGATTGATCGAAAGGGCTTTCGATCGAGTGTCTAGCTTCTCTGTTTGCATCGTCCGTGATGGTTTAGAGCGAGATCCAAAGTCACGTGAATCTCGAATTTACATTCGCTTCCCGAGGCGGACTTGCTTTCATGGGAACTTCAATGAGATCCTCTGCTACCAGAGTCCTTTGGATTAGCCCGCCTAAGGTTCTTTCCATAAGCATCGGCTGCTATCGGAAACTACTTTAGGGTCTTCCTGGCCTTCGAGGCGCATTCTGTGGACGAGTTGAGGTTTTTTGGGAGACGAGGCTGCTGAAACTGCCTGTGTCTCGATAAGCAAACTGGTGAGTTTGACATCCTTGTGCTCTCCCGAATAGCATTAAGGCTTAGCCATTCTTTTAGGTTTGGAGCGGAATTGTTCAGGAGCAGATAGTGGTTTCGATGAGAAAGCGTATCAGAGGTGGGCTCATTTTAGTCTTCTTGACTTGGTGGAGCTTTGGAGGTGGACAGGACGTCCATGGGGAAGAGGGCCTCTCTTTTAACCAGGACATCCGCCCAATTTTGTCAGAAAACTGTTTTCTCTGTCATGGGCCCGATGAGGAGGATCGGGCAGCGGGGTTGCGTCTGGATGAAGCCTCCGGGGCCTTTGAGCGACGAGATGGGGTTGCCGCGATTGTGCCCGGGAAACCTGAAGAGAGTGAGTTGCTGCGGCGAATCGAGACGGACGATGAAGACGATCTGATGCCGCCCCCTGATTCCGAGAGGGCGCTAACGCAGGCTCAGAAAGACGTGTTGCGTCGCTGGATCGAAGCGGGTGCGCCTTACCAACGGCACTGGGCATTCGAGCCAGTACAGCGGCCGTCTTTACCTGAGGTGGACGCTGCAAACCTCAGTCGGAACCCGATCGACCGATTTATTCAGCAAGAGCTGGTGGCGAATGATTTGGACTTTTCAGAGGAAATTGCTCCAGAAAAACTTGTTCGTCGCCTCACTTTTGACCTGACCGGATTGCCGCCCACTTTGGAAGAGATCGATGACTTCTTGGCCGATGACCCGGCTGGGCGGGTAGAGCGCTTGGTCGATCGGCTCTTACAGAAAGAAGCCTATGGGGAACGAATGGCTTCAGAGTGGCTTGATGTTGCGCGTTATTCCGACACCTACGGTTATCAAGTTGATCGTGATCGATTTGTTTGGCCTTGGAGGGACTGGGTCATTGACGCGTTCAATCAAAACCTTCCTTACGATGAATTCATAACCTGGCAGCTGGCTGGTGATCTACTTGATAAGCCCTCCCGAGCGCAGCGACTGGCGACCACCTTTAATCGCCTTCATCCGCAAAAGGTGGAAGGTGGGAGTGTGCCGGAAGAGTTTCGGATCGAATATGTAGCGGACCGAACCCAAACCTTTGCCACCGCTTTCATGGGCCTGACATTGGAATGTGCCCGATGTCACGACCATAAGTATGATCCTTTGAAACAGAAGGAGTACTATCAGCTCACTTCATTCTTCGCGAACATCGATGAAGCTGGGCTCTACTCCTATTTCACAGACTCGGTTCCGACGCCCACGATGACACTTGGTTCAGAACAGGCGCTTCAAGAAGTCCGGGAACACCGAACGGCCCTCGATCGGCTTGAAGCGGAGTTGAAGCAGGTGAACGAGGTGGCGGACGCTGAGTTTTCTGACTGGTTCACCGCACCGGAGTCGCAAGTTCCCTCTCTACCCGAGGCGGTGGGACGCTTTGATTTTGAGAGCTTTGAGGACGGAAAGTTGGTGAACGAATCCAATTCGGAAAAGCCAGCGACGTCGTCCTCCGGGAATCGACTGGTTGCTGGTGTGGAAGGAAGGGGGATTGAGTTGTCGGGTGACGATGAGGTAGACCTCAAGATCGGAAACTTCACCCGTTATCAGCCGTTTTCGTTTTCTCTTTGGGTGAAGGTTCCAGAACTGTTCGAGCGAACGGTCATCTTCCATCGGTCACGAGCGTGGACCGACGCCGCAAGCCGGGGATATCAACTGTTGCTGGAAGACGGAAAACCCAGTTTTTCTTTGATACATTTCTGGCCGGGGAACGCGATTCGAGTGCGGTCCCAATCGCGATTGGACTTGGGAGAGTTTATCCACCTGGCGATCACATACGATGGTTCGCTTCGAGCGAGTGGAGTGCGGCTCTTCGTCAACGGAACGGAAGCGGCTCTCGAGACGGTGCAAGACCAGCTGACAAAGAACATCACCGGCGGCGGGCATGATCAGATTGCAATTGGCGCGCGATTTCGTGACGTAGGTTTTCGGAATGGCGTGGTTGACAGTTTTTACGTTTTTGATCGTGAGCTGAGTGAGCTGGAAGTTCTCGAGCTAAGAAAGGCCGGGAGTATCGATTCCCTTTGGGCGCGCAAGGGCGATGGGTTGGCGGAGTCTGAACAGTCACTGCTTCGCGAATATCATCGTCTTCGCGTGAGTGATGCTCTGTCGGAGTGGCGCGACCGGGCAAAATCACTCAGGGAGAAATTAGCTAAACAAGAGGATGGGTTGACGGAAATCATGGTTATGAAAGAGCAGGCTCAGCCTCGAACGTCCTATCTGTTGAATCGAGGTGCCTATGATGCCCGGCGAGAACCGGTGACTCCCGAGACGCCAGAGGCGCTTCCAGCGTTTGGAGATGAAGTGCCGCGGAATCGATTAGGCTTGGCTCAATGGCTGACTCGTCCGGATCACCCACTGACTTCTCGAGTTGCTGTCAATCGCTACTGGCAAATGATCTTCGGACAAGGCTTGGTTCGAACACCAGAGGATTTCGGAAGCCAAGGGCAACCCCCAACTCATCCTGAGTTACTCGATTGGCTTGCGGCGGACTTCGTAGAGCATGGTTGGGATGTCAAGCGGCTCTTGAAGTTGATGGTGACCTCAACGACCTATCGTCAAAGTTCTGAAGCGAGCAAGGAATTGCTGGCTCGAGATCCAGAAAACCGTCTTCTAGCGCGTGGCCCCAGATATCGTATGGCGGCTGAAATGATTCGTGATAATGCCCTGCAAACCAGTGGGCTTCTGGTTTCGCGAATAGGTGGTGCACCGGTAAAACCTTACGAAGTAGCGGTTTCGTTCAAACCGACCAAGGTTGATGAGGGGGATGGGCTATATCGGAGAAGTCTCTACACGTACTGGAAGCGAACGGGGCCGGCTCCTGTGATGATGGCTCTTGATGCATCGAAGCGAGATGTTTGTTCTGTCAAGCGGGAGACCACTGCGACGCCGCTGCAGGCTTTCGTTTTCATGAACGATCCACAGTTTGTCGAGGCGGCTCGGCACCTCGCGATTAAGGTTGAGGATCAGTTTGATGGCGGGAGTCTGGAGCAGAAGCTTGGTTATCTCTTTCGCTTGCTAACGAGTCGCGTGGCAACTCCGGCTGAGATTGAAGTTCTGGAGCAGATGTTCGTTGAGCAAGAAAGCTACTTTGGTGAGGATGCGGCCCGAGCAAAAGCTTTTCTTGGAGTCGGTTCAAGTGTCCTCAATGAGGAACGGGCGACGCCTGCTACTGCTGCCTTGGCAGTTGTGGCTTCGGCCCTCCTGAGTCATGACGAGTGTATCATGAAACGTTGATTCGTCGGGTAGGTTTATCGAGAAAAGTATGACCATGAAACATCCTAACTGCACCGGCTATGAATCGGATTTTGGACTGTCCCGAAGACGGTTCTTGCAGCAATTCGGAATGGGGCTGGGAGCCCTTGCGCTCGCTGACATGGGCGGGCTGGGCGATTCTCTCCAGGCCTCGTCAAATTCTGCGGGGGGCGCGGGACTGTCACACTTTGCCCCGAAAGCGAAACGGGTCATCTTCCTGTTTCAAAGTGGCGGTCCCTCTCAACTTGACTTGTACGATGGAAAACCCGAGCTCGTTCGGCGCCACGGCGAAGAATTGCCGGATTCTGTTCGCCGCGGGCAGCGACTGACTGCGATGTCTGGGAATCAAGCGAGTTTGCCGATGGCGGGTAGTCCCTTCAAGTTCCAGCGGCATGGCCAGAGCGGGGTGGAAGTGAGTGAATTGCTTCCGCATATTTCGAAAGTCGTGGACGAGTTATGTGTTGTCCGTTCGATGTACACTGAGGCGATCAACCACGGGCCTGGCGTGACGTTCATGCAGACCGGTTCGCAGTTTCCCGGACGACCTAGCATGGGGGCGTGGTTGAGCTATGGGTTGGGAACCTTGAATGCCAATTTACCTTCGTTCGTGGTCTTGGTTACCAAAAACAAAGGAGGGCAACCGCTCGTGTCGAGGCTTTGGGGCAGTGGTTTCTTGCCCTCGAAATTTCAGGGTGTTCGCTTTCGCTCCGGCAAGGACCCTGTTTTGTATCTGAATAATCCTGCCGGGATCGATGCGGCTGGTCGACGAAGTATGTTGGATCGCCTGCGGGATCTTCATGAACTTCAAGTGAGTGAAACGGAAGACGCTGGGATCGAGAATCGGATTGCTCAGTATGAAATGGCTTATCGTATGCAGCGGTCGATCCCCGAGGTTTCGGATTTCTCGACCGAGTCCGAATCGGTCCTCGCAAGCTATGGCGAGGATGTCAAGAAGCCGGGTTCGTTCGCCGCCAACTGCCTTATGGCGCGGCGCTTGGCTGAAAGGGGAGTTCGGTTTGTTCAGCTGTATCATCCCGGCTGGGATCAGCATGGTGGGCTTCCGAAAGGAATCGCGAATCAGTGCCGAGAAACGGATCAAGCCTCAGCGGCGCTCATCAAGGACCTCAAGGAGCGGGGGATGCTCGACGATACCCTGGTTGTTTGGGGCGGCGAGTTTGGGAGGACTAACTATTGTCAGGGTAAACTGACGGCTAAGAGCTTTGGACGCGATCATCATCCGAAGTGCTTTAGCCTTTGGATGGCTGGAGGCGGCGTGAAACCGGGAATGACCTTTGGATCGACGGATCCATTTGGCTACAACGTGGTCGAAAATGGGGTCCATATTCACGATCTGCATGCCACGTTGCTACACTTGTTGGGGATCGATCACGAGCGGTTAACATTCAAGTACCAGGGGCGTCAGTTCCGGCTCACCGACGTTCATGGAAAGGTTTTGAAACCCATACTTGCTTAGGATGAATACACTGAATCATGGAAAGGCCATGAGTTTGTTTTTCGCTGGCGCGCTTTCGTTGCTCCTACTTCAATCGGATACGGGTCGGAGTGGCGAGCGTCCCGAGTTTCTTCACCAGGGAAAGCGTGTTGTCTTTCTCGGTGATTCCATCACAGCTGCCGGAGACTTTATCTCCATCATTGAGGGGCAGCTTCGTTTGGCTTACGGGCTGGATATTCCGGAATTGATTAATCTGGGACTTCCTAGTGAAACCTGTACGGGATTGTCAGAGCCGGAACACCCATTTCCTCGCCCCGACGTACACGAGCGACTAGAGCGGGCGCTTCAACGAAGCACACCAGATATCGTCGTGGCTTGCTATGGAATGAACGACGGGATCTATTATCCATTCGACGAAGAACGATTCGCCGCTTACCAAGCAGGCATTCGAAAACTCGTTGAGAAAGTTAAAGCGTCCGGTGCCAAGTGCATTCTCTTGACGCCGCCGGCTTTTGATCCCGAGCCTTTTCGGGCGAAAGGGAAGCTGTTACCCAAGGACGCCAAAGAATTTGCCTGGTTCGCGATCTACGAGAAATACGATGAGGTGATTCAACGCTATGCGAATTGGGTCAAAGAGGCTGGGGAGTTGGGAGTCGAGCGGATCGATGTGCACGACCCGATTCGAGATTATCTCCGGGCTAAACGAGTTGAACAACCGGACTTTGCACTCTCTGGAGATGGCGTACACATGAATCGGGATGGACATCGACTCCTTGCCCGATCCGTTCTGGATGCCTGGGGAGTGGAACCTTCCACGAAACTTGAGGAACCGCTTCTCGAACTGTGCCACGAGAAGAATCAATTGCTTCATGCCGCGTGGCTTACTCGTGTTGGCCATAAACGCCCGGGAGCTAAGCCTGGGCTCCCCATTCCGAAGGCTGAATCCGAAGCGCGAATCCTTGACGAAGCCATCCTCAACGAGCTGCGGCGTCTCGAGGACTAGTGGTTCAACTAAACCGAAGATGCTTGGCAAGAACTGATGCTACGGTCTGGTGGGCTTGACCGTCCCAGTGAATGCCGTCGAGATCACTGCTTTGAATGTGTTCTCCTAGATCGATGAAATGGCACCCCAATTCCGATGCAACGGCTGAGTAGGACGCTCCGAGATGTTTCGATTTTTCGGTGGCTCCACGAAAGATCAGATCGAACCGGGTGAGTTTTGCTAGTGGTGGAGGAGCGATTAGTGTCAGTTCTGGTGCTTGATTGTTTGGCCCCGAATCACTCTCGAGAACAAGGCTCCCCAATTTTTTGATGCTCTGCGCGATTTCTTCCGGCGATTGTTTGAACACCACCTTGAGATCATTGGTTCCGAGGAGAAGAAAAAAACGATCGATGGGATGATGTGAATCGAGACAGGGAGGAAGATAGTCCAAACCCTTGCGGTAGCCCTTGAGCGGATCCTGAAGAACCGTTGTCCGGCCGTTGAGGCCTTCTTCAATGATGTGGTAGTCCGCTCCCAGTTCATTCTGCAGTCTTCCCGTCCAGCGTATTGAGCGTGGGAAGCGATCCTGGGTTGCGGGGTTGTAACCCCAAGTGTTGGAGTCCCCGAAACAGAGAATAGTCGTCGGGTTCGGCATGGTCTTGTCGATCAAAAACGGCCTTCCATCCTGGAGGACAGAAGGCCGTTGCGAAAAGATGCGGAGGAATCAGCTCTTAGACAGCTTCTTCGCCGCGCTCGTCGGTTCGAATCCTGATGGCTTCTTCGACGGTGGATACGAACACTTTGCCGTCGCCGATTTTGCCAGTCTTGGCTGCCTTGACCACTGCCCCGGTCGCAGCTTCGACTTGGTCGTCACCCACGACGATCTCGATTTTGATCTTGGGCAGGAAATCGACCGTGTATTCGCTTCCGCGGTAGATTTCAGTGTGTCCCTTCTGGCGACCGAAGCCCTTGACTTCGCTCACAGTCATTCCTTCGATTCCGACTTCGCCTAAGCTCTCTTTAACGTCCTCTAGCTTGAATGGCTTGATAATGGCTTCTATTTTTTTCATCGATTCTAAATCTTCTAGTTGCGTGCCGAGCGACAGGTGACGAGGCCGTGCTCCAATGTTGCTTTGGGCTTGAAAGACCTTGCCACGAAACGTTTTTTGTCGGCAATCATTAAATTGTTGCGTGGAGAGGATGATCGGAATCGATCGGGGGGATCGATTCCGATTCCGCATTATTCTCTAGCTCGTGTAGCCCGTTTCACCGTGGCTGCTGAGATCCAAGCCGGCTTCCTCTTCTTCCTCGCTGACTCTCAGTCCGACAATCTTGTCGATGAGGAAGAGAGCGACGATGGATACGAGCCCACTCCAAACGATCGTTACTAGAATACTTTTGACTTGAGCAAAGACCTGGGCACCAACGCTTGGCAACTCGATTCCAGCGCCACCGAGGAATGGGGCGGCACAAACACCGGTCAGAACCGCACCCACGATACCTCCGACTCCGTGAACACCGAACACGTCGAGGCTATCGTCATATCCGAGAGCGCTCTTCATGGTGGTTGCGGCGACGTAGCAAATGACGGCTGAAGCAAGACCGATGATGATCGCGCCCAGTGGTCCAGCGGTTCCAGAGGCTGGGGTGATCGCAACCAAACCGGCAACGGCACCGGTTGCGGCACCCACTGCGGTTGGTTTGCCTCGGGCAATCCACTCGATCAGTGCCCAGGCAACCACGGCGGTAGCAGTAGCGATTTGCGTCACGAGCATTGCCATGCCAGCGGTTCCGTCAGCAGCGAGCTCGCTTCCCGCGTTGAAGCCAAACCAACCGACCCAGAGCATAGAGGCGCCAATGACGGTCATGGGAACGTTGTGTGGGTGCATGGCGCTCGAGCCGAAGCCGCGTCGTTTGCCGACCATGATACACGCAACCAGACCAGCGATCCCTGCGTTGATATGAACCACGGTGCCCCCGGCGAAATCAAGCACGCCCCAGTCCCAGAAGAGGGCGCCGTCACCGGACCAAGCCATGTGACAGATGGGGAGGTAGGAGACAGTCACCCAAATGATGGAGAAAAGCACCATGGCGCTGAATTTCATGCGTTCTGCGAAGGCGCCGACCATGAGAGCTGGCGTGATGATCACGAAGGTCATCTGGAAAGTGACGAAAACCGTCTCTGGGATCGTTCCCGAAACGCTGTCTGCTGTAATGCCGGAGAGGAATGCCGTGCCGAGTCCTCCGACGAGAGAGTTGAAGTTGGTCTCACCGGCAACCATCCCATCCGTATTGAATGCCATGCTGTAGCCGTAGATAACCCAAACGAGGGTCATGATTCCGGCCATGGCGTAGCATTGCATCAGAACGGAAAGGATGTTCTTGCTTCGAACCAGGCCGCCATAGAAGAGGGCCAAACCAGGGAGTGTCATAAAGAGAACGAGCGCGGTCGCGACAATCATCCAGGCGGTGTCACCCGAGTTGATGGTGGCGGGTGCTGCCGCTTCCTCAACGGCTTCCACGACCGCTGTCACGTCGGGTGCCTGGGCTTGTGCTTGCCAAAGCCCCGTCCCGAGAAGGAGGCATGCCATGGTTAGGAAACTGAGTATCGATTTGTTCATTGTTGTATGGGGCGTATTCTAGTTCGAGTTGTGTTTTGTCGTTATTTCCGATGTCTTGTCCTCTGGACCGATGGGTCTATGAGTCTCTTTTGTCGTTTCATCTCACCGAATGCTGAAGAATGCAGCGTTGTTGAAAATGATGAGCAAAATTCATCGATGAATCTCCTAATGCACCCAGCGTGCCAAGACGATGTGCTTGCTAGCTTGTTTGAGTTGTAACTGTATCATAGTGAGCAGGTTAAATTTGTTTGATTGGTGTTGTGTTTAAATGAATTCTCCTTTTTTTTGGTTAGAATTGACCAGTGGTGTGGATAATCACCAATCTTGTGTGTCTGCTTTTCGTCAGACTGGCTAGGAATGAGGGGGCACGGAGTGAGGGCATGGAGTCCTCGCTTGAAGAAGTTGAATCCGGTGTTTCGGGATAAGGGGAGACTTTAGGGCGGCTTTTTCGAATGTCTTGGACTGTGCGGCGCTTTCGGGAGTCTGAAAGATCGCTTCTCCGATGCTGAAGGACCGTCGTTTCACCCATTCTTACGGGTTGATCCTCCGCAATGGAATCGGCAGGATAGCAGAAGAATTTCGAGCCCGAAGCACTTTGGCGGATCGTTTTTACACAACTGGGGGCACTCTAAGCCAGGATTCACCGTCTTACGTAGAACGGCAGGCGGATCGTGCCCTGATTGAAGGCTTAGTCCGGGGTGAGTACTGCTACATCCTGACCTCGAGGCAGATGGGCAAGTCGTCTTTGATGATTCGGACGGCCAGTCGACTGCGCGAGGGGGAAGATTCTGTGGTCGCGGTGCTTGATCTGGCTGCCGTAGGCCAAAACCTCAATCCCGAACAATGGTATGACGGGATGTTGCTTCGTTTGGGGCGACAGCTCGGTCTCGAGGATGAGTTTGATGATTTTTGGTTGGACAATCCTCGTCTAGGGCCTGTCCAACGGTTTTTTGAAGCGCTCTATCAGGTTGTTCTGGTCAAGAGCGAGCGTCGCCTCATTATTTTTGTCGATGAACTTGATACGGTCCGCAGTCTACCGTTTTCCAGTGACGAGTTCTTCGCTGCCATTCGGCAGTGTTTCAATGAACGCTCCGCAGATCCGGTTTGGGCACGCTTGACCTTCTGTCTGCTCGGAGTCGCAACCCCTTCGGATCTGATCAAGGACCCTCATATCTCGCCGTTCAACATTGGACGTCGCATTGTCCTCGAAGACTTCAAGAAGGATGAAGTCGCAAAACTCGTGGAGGGACTCGAGGCGGATGATCGAGGTGAGATTCTCCTCGAACGAATCTTTGGGTGGACGAATGGGCACCCCTATTTGACGCAGCGCTTGTGTCGGGCTGTCGCTGAGCAGAATCGAAGCGAAGACGATCCGTCTATCTTGCAACCAGGTGCCGTCGATGGCATTTGTCACCGACTCTTTCTAAGCAATCGGGCGAAGGAGCGAGACGACAACCTGATTTTCGTTCGAGAACGTCTCTTGCGAAGTGATCACGACCGAGCGGCGGTTTTAGATTTGTACCGAAAGGTCCGTTCCGGCGTGCAGGTTGTGGATGATGAAACCAATCCCTTGATCGGAACTTTGCACCTTTCAGGCGTGACCCAAATCGACAAAGGGAAACTGCGCGTTCGCAACCGCATTTATCGCCATGTGTTTAGTCCGTCGTGGATTGAGGCCACGATGCCAGATGCGGAGAAGCGTCGACAGAAGGAGGCCTATCGGCGAGGTGTGATTCGAACAACCGCACTCTCTCTCGCGGTGATGATCGTCGTGGTCTACCTGGGCATCACCGCTTATATCCAAAGTGAACGAGCTCGGGCTCGTCTGATCTCGCAAAACACGGATCACGGATCACGGCTTTTGGAAGCCGGCGAAAACTACGATGCTCTCGCGTGGTTTGTGGAAAACTTGAACCTGACCCGAGACGGTTCGGTGGCCGAGGAGCTTGGCCGCAAGCGTTTCGCGTCCGTGTTGCGGCATAGTCCACGCTTAGTTGAGATTCTTCCCCACGAGGGACCGGTGAGGCATTTGGGATTCAGTCCAGATGATGACTTTCTGCTGACTGTGGGGGATGATCAGCTTGCTCGAGTTTGGGATATTGAGACGGCCTCCCCGAGCTTTGATCCTCTGCCTCACGGGAGCAGCGTGGTCTTCGGGGAATATAGTCCAGACGGGAAGTCCTTTGTCACTGCCAGCTCGGATCAAGCGGCTCGAATCTATGCCTTCCCTAGCGGGCAGCAGATCGGTCAGGAAATGGAGCATGATTATGAGGTGACGAAAGCCGTCTTTAGTGGCGACGGATCGAAAATTGCAACGGCCAGTTTGGATGACACGGCTCGAATTTGGGATGCCACGAATGGCAAGCCAATCTCCGATCCACTTCAGCATCGGTATCAGGTTAATGATGTCTCGTTTAGTCCTGATGGACGTTATCTCTTAACCGCGAGTAAAGACGGAACGGCACGTCTCTGGTCCGCCAACTCAAAAAACGTGCGACTACTTCGAACGTTTGAGCACGAGGACTCGGTGGTTGAAGCTCGTTTTAGCCTGGACAGTGATCGCGTCGCAACCGGTACGCGTGGGGGATGGCTTCGTGTTTGGGCTGTCAGCGATGGGAAGCAGATCTTCTCCATGGATCACCCTGCTGGAGTGACGTCGATTCGGTTTGCTCCCAACGGTCAGGTTCTGGCTGTGGGTTGTGGTGATGGGCTGGTGCGCTTGATCGATCTCGAGTCCTATCAAATCATGGCGGCTCCCCTTGTGCACCGCGATCCGGTTCGAAGCGTGCAGTTTAGTCCGGCGGGCGATCTGCTGCTTTCTGTAACCGAAGGAAACGAGGCACGAGTTTGGGACGCCATGAGTGGTCGAGCTGTTTCACCGCCGTTTCGTCATCTCGATCATATCTATCATGCTGCATTTGATCATTCTGGCCGAAGGGTGGCCACGGCCGGAGCCGATCATTTGGTCAAACTCTGGGATCTCGCTGGTGTCAGTGCGCAGAAGAACGAATGGGTCGAATCCGAATCGGTCACGGCTGTCGCCCATTCGCCGGACGGACGCAAAGTGGCTTACAGCATCAAGAGTGGAGCGATCAGAGTCCGAAACTCGGAAGATGGAAGCCCCATAGCGAACGCCCAGGTCGATCACGGCGGGGAGGTGCAGTATCTGTGTTTTGGTCCTGACTCACGGCGTTTGCTATCAGCTGGATTTGCCGGCAAAGCTCGTTTGTGGGATTTGACCACGGGTTCACCGCTACATGAGTTCGATCACCAGGATACGATCAATTTTGCACTCTTCAATCGAATGGGGAACCGGTTGATCACGGCCAGTAGGGATCGCCGTGCGGTGCTGTGGAACGTGGAAACGGGTGAACAAGCGATCGCGCCGGTAGAACACAATTATTCGGTTGTGAACGCAGGATTCTCGGCAGGAGGGAGAGAGTTTGTAACGGCCAGTGCGGACAATTCAGTCAGTGTTTGGAGCGCTCTGACCGGTAAGCGGGTGCGGGGACCTTTTCGGCCTGGCTACACGCTGGGGCGGCCGGCGTTCGACGATGAGGGAGAGCGCTTTATCGCTCTTGTATCCGCTAACAAGGCTCGGGTGTTTAGCTTGGCAGATGGTCGTCCTTTGTCGAAGGAGATGGAACATCGGGCGGCTATTCGGTTTCTGAGTTTCGACTCGGCGGGGGGGCGGATTCTCACCGCGAGTGAGGATCACACTGCACGCGTGTGGGATGCTTGGGAAGGGGAGCCGCTCTCGCCGCCCTTGCGGCACGGTGCTGCCGTGATTGGGGGGGCTTTCAGTACGGATAACCATCAGTTGATGAGCGTCGGGCTCGATGACTCGGTCCGACTCTGGTCTGCTCGCAATGGAGCTCCGCTTGCTCCTGCCTTTCGACATACGGGTCCGGTTACATTGGCTGATCTTGGTGCCGACGGACGGAATCTACTAACAGTCAGCAGTAATCGAGTGATTCAGTGGGGATTGGAAACGGAAGCGAGGCCTCAAGAGATCCTTTTCCGAGAAGCAGAACTATTGTCTGGGCGACGGCGCGATGTGACCGGGGAGCTGATGGGTATGAGTGCCACGAATTTGCTCGCATCGTGGTCCTTTCTTTTAGAGACCCATCCCGAGTTCTTCACGGTCAGTGCGGGCCAGAAATTCCGCTGGCATGCCAAATCCTTGCGACGAGCGATCAATCGGGAAGACGCATTCGCGGCGACTTTTCACATGGAGGCATTGGCTCCATGGAAAGCGGATCGTGCAGAAGAGTTTGCCCAGCTGAAAAACGCTTTTGATGAAAGCGTTCGCAAGCAGGACCAGGCGTTGGAAGATCTCAGTCCGATGCTGGTGGAGCGAGGCTACATGGCGAGTCTTCCTGGTCGGCTTCCGAGGCGGGATCCCGCCTTAGACGCTTCTATCCTTGATCTGACCTCGTTTTACAACGGTCACC
Source organism: uncultured Verrucomicrobiota bacterium (assembly GCA_964342405.1). GTDB lineage: Bacteria > Verrucomicrobiota > Verrucomicrobiia > Limisphaerales > AAA164-E04 > UBA2970. The sequence goes on from CAYFGX010000087.1 coordinate 15,381, forward strand.
TGGAGGATGCTTGGCAGGCGACCGGAACGGCGGGTAACGACTTGAGTGGCATCACGCCGGGGCTGAATCAGCTCGCTGGCAAGGATTTCGATATCCGAGGGGCCGTTCAGCTTGGAAGTCGTCGGTTGAAGCAAAACTCTCGGCGTTCTTTTCCCGAGTCGATTATTGGGATTCCGGTCGGGCGTTTCTGTCAGCGGGTCCACCTGATCCACGCCGTCGCTTATCCGACGAGTGCGGGGGACGTGGTCGGTACCTATGCCTTTGAATTTGAGAATGGGGAACGGTATGAACATCCCATCACCTACGGCAATGATGTGGCCGATTGGTGGTATGTGGAACGTTTGGCTGATCGGGAAGTCGAGACAAAGATTGTTTGGAGTGAGCGAACGTCGAACGTGCGCCTCGTGCGCCTTTTCATGACGACGGTCGAACTACCTGCCAATGAACAACTGCTGACTTCCATCGACCTCATCGGGGGAGAAACGGACTCGGCGCCATTTGTTCTCGGAATCACGGTCGAATAATTCCAACAGCGAACGTGGCGAAGGAGGGCGGGGAGAGAAGCAAATTGGGATCAGAGACGAAGGAGTCCGTTTCGTCATGACGATCTGGGCCTAAAAAAAGCTCTCAACGGAGGGACTTTTTGGGTTGTCTTCTGAAGACGTTTCTGT
>CAYFGX010000088.1:0-16026 GCA_964342405.1 uncultured Verrucomicrobiota bacterium
GTCGCGTTTATCTCTGCCGTCCGGTGCTTTGTTCAAAATGTAGAACATGTTGGGATATCGTCGAAGCTGACATTGAATCGACCCTCGGTCAGGGCCCTGACTTTGGCGGCCAGGATCAGGGTTTGTGCTCTGCGAGGACTGCTGCCAAAACGCAGGTATTGATTGGTGATGTCGGCTGCGGTTTCCGTAGCTCCGCCATCCAGCACTCTGGCGATGTGAGGATGCTCCATCAAAGCCAGAGCCTGACACTCCGCTTCGAAGCGGGCGACCACCTGTTTGGTATCCATACCCAGCTTGATGATCTTCAGGGCCACCTTGCGGGAAACCGGCTCGGTCTGTTCAGCCATGTAAACCACGCCCATACCACCCTCGCCGATTTTCACAAGAAGTTTGTAGCGGCCTGCCTTGAGTCCGTCGTGTGGGCCGATCGCCGAGCCCGGACCTTCGCGGAGCGGCACTTCGGCTAGACTGGTTTCTCCGCTTAATCCAAGCGCCGAGGCGTCGAAGAAATCGCCCGCCTGGCGATGTGCCTCCAAGAGGTCCGCGACCCGTTGACGCAGGATCGTGTCGCCTTCGCAGGCACGGTCCAGGTAGGCCTTGCGTTCCCAGTCACCCTTGATTTGGAGCACTTCATCCAGGATGGTCTCCACCTTTTTATCGCTCTTTGCCATGATGCTTTAATCGCCTTTCAATCTACCATCCGATATCCGGAGGAAAAAACGGTCATCTTTTTTGGAATGAATCATTCGCGTTTTAGGAAGATTCCTTGATGATTTGGTAGAGCCGGGCCTTGGTGACGTTCCAGTGCCGACGAACGGTTTTCTCGGAGAGATCCAGGACATGGGCGATTTCCTCCGATTTCAATCCGGCGAAGAACTTGAGCTTCACAATCTCGGTCTTGAGTTCATCTTCCTTTGCCAATGTTTTCAAGACCTCGTGAATCAACAGGATCTTGCGCATATTCTCCGGGTTAACCGCGATCCAGAAGTTGATGTCGTTGGTGTGGCGAAAGTGGCCGTGATAGCTGACCGCATATCCTCCGATCTGGAGGTATTCAACGCGGTGTGAATTCAACAACTTCAAAAAATCGCGAAAGTCGACGCGCAGACGAATCGTAGCCATAGGCGATTTGGCGACTAAGTTCCAGAGTGGTCAGTCGTTCATCGGGCGTCCGCGAGCGCCAGTAGTCGCGATCCTCCCGTTCCGCCTCGGCTAGCGTGGTCACCGAAATCACCCTACGGCCCGCTCGAGCCTGGTGTAACAACTGTTCGCGCATGAGCCAAGAGTAGTCGACCTTGCTGTCGAAGGCAATGATCCACTCAATTACCTCCGGCTCTCCGCACTCCTTCACCAAACACACGACTCCCGGCGGACACACGGGATTCGCCGCCGGGACTCGCGATCCCCGCACTCGCGGAGATTTCAGATTCTCATCACTCGACTGCGATGACTTGGAAGAACCGGCGCGGCTGCTCCATTTTCAGTTCCACGCTCGCGGTGGTTCCCTCGGCTGTGACCTCGGGACCGAGATCCGTCCAATCGGAACCGCCGATTAAGTCGTCACGTTGCCGCACCTGATAGCGATGTCCGGCAACCGACTCCCATCGCAGTTCCAGCCCGCCATCCGGCGTCCTTTCAAGACCAAGAATCCGCATCTCGTTCATGAACGCCTCGGATTGGACAATGGTTCCGTTCCAACCCACAACCGTAAACCTGTTCCCGTCCCACTCGGCGTCTCGAATTATAGTGGGAATGCCGGATTCATGGCGAGTCCACGTGATTCCATCCGGACTGCTGAGGATCGTTCCCACGTTGTCGTTACCCATACTTTCCCATCCTACCGCCAGGAAGACACTGCCGTTCCATGTGACATCAAAGAGAGTTCCTGAAGTGCCAGAATTTTGTGGGGTCCAATCCATCCCGTCCGGGCTGGTGAATACTTCGCCATTCCAACCGACCGCGACAAGCCCGTTGCTACCCCACACGATGTCCCGCAGGATGCCGGATATGCCAGAAATCTCACGCGTCCAGTCGATCCCGTCGGGACTGGTGAGAACCGTGCCCGATTCCCCCACCGCCACATACTGATTGTCGTTCCAAGCGACACCAAAAAGTTCCACGGACGTGCCGGAACTACGGGAAGTCCAGTCAATTCCGTCCGGACTGGTCAGAATGGTTCCACCGCCACCGAACGCCAAGAACTGGCCACCGGCCCACGCGACGCGAAGGCGGCTGCTCGTGCCGGAATTTCGCCTGCTCCAATTGTCCCCGTCCGGGCTGCTCACAATGGCGCCATCATTACCGACCGCAACGAATTCATCGCCACTCCAGGCAACATCTCGAAGCGTATCGGCTGTCCCGGAATCACGCTGAGTCCAATCGGTCCCGTCGGGACTGGTCAAGATTTTGCCTCTCAGACCCACAGCCACGAATTGGCTGCCGTTCCAAGTGATAGCTTCAAGGCTCGCGTCGCGGATCGGGTTGGCTCCCCCATCTCGACGACTGGTCCAGTTTATTCCACCCGGGCTGACTGCGATGAAGCCCCCGCTTCCAACGGCGGCAAATTGGCCGCCACTCCATGCGATACTGAAAAAATCACTCGTCAGACCAGAATTCTGCCGGGTCCATGTGATCCCATCCGGGCTGGTCAAAATCGTTCCCGACTGACCTGCCGCCACGAACTGACTACCGCTCCACGCGACATTACCAAGGTGTGAACGTGTGCCCGAAGTCGAATGCGACCAATCGATCCCGTCCGGACTGGCGAGGATCGTGCCGTCAAAACCTACCGCCACAAACAGGTTCTCACTCGAGGCGATTCCCAGGAGCGGACTGCTGGTTCCCGAAAACTCGCTTGTCCAGGTAGTTCCGTCGGGACTAGTGAGAATCGTGCCGTCAAAACTCACGGTCACAAACTGGCTCCCATTCCATGTGATGCGTGAAAGTGGGCTGCTTGTGCCGGAGATACGGCTGGTCCAATCGATCCCATCCGGACTGGTCATGATCGTGCCCTCGTATCCAACCGCCACAAACTGGGTGTCACCCCAGGCAACGGCTTGAAGCAAACTGGATGTCCCGGAATCGCGGTGGGTCCAATCGATCCCATCAGGGCTGGTCATGATCGATTCGCCGACCGCCACCAAATGGCTCCCATTAGATGAAATACCATAGAGTGGACTACCGGTTCCGGAAACACGGCTCGTCCAGATGGTCCCGTCGGGACTGGTCATAATGGCGCCCGATGGGTCAATATTCCTACCCGACTTCCCTATGGCCACAAACTGGCTGCCACTCCAGGTGATGTCCAACAAGTCGCCGCTGATCGGCGGACTGCTCCAATTATCGAGCGGATCAGCGGCCCGCACGTGTGAGCTGCTGACCAGCAGCAAGCAGGCAAGCAGTTCGTTCATGATTTGTGATCTGGGTGTTTTCATGATGTTCCTTTTTGTTTGTTTGTTCTTATAGTTACTTCATTCCGTCTTTTCTGTTTGCTGGCCGTGCCAGTACACACCCCACCTGTCAGGGATGGTTTGTGAATTTCCCTCTGACGCCGAATCGTGTGGGGCAGCCTTGGGCTATCTATGGCTCAGCGTCCCTGGGCCTCGATCTTGTCAATCTCTTCCAACGTGGGGACGGAAACCAGGGTTGAACCAGGCTTCCCTTCGATTCCAAAGACCATCGTGTCCCCGCCGTCCGCGAGCATCATTCCGCTGATTTGGGGAATCAGGAGCATTTCCTGACCGGTCGAGACGTTCCACATTCGTAATGTGAAGTCATCGCCGCAGGTTAAGAGCGTTCTCCCGTCCGGCGTGAAGGCAGTGCTATTGATGGACACGACGTGGCCAAGCAGTGGAGGCACGTGCAGCTTTCCGGAAGGCGCCTCCCAAATCCGTGCGGCGCCGTCCCAGCTCGTTGTTACCAACAGCTTTCCGTCGTGTGAAAAATCGCAGTTCCTAACGGTCCAGGTGTGGCCGGCAAGAACTGCGAGCTCTTTTCGCTCGGCGACGTCCCAAAGCCGAAAGGTCCAGTCCGGCCCCGGGTAGGCGAGGATCCTTCCGTCAGGCGAAAAGGCCGAACGAAAGCCATAAGCAACTGTTGATGGCCCCGGCAGACGGGCAATTTCCTTCTCTGACTCGATATCCAGAATGCGCCAGCCGTCTTCGGGTCCGGCCCAACCGACGAGCAACTTTCCATCGGTCGACAGAGTGTTTGGACCTCTGTAAACTCGCCCCTCGTTGATAGTGATCTTCTTGATCGCTTGGCTCGTCCAGCTATCGAAAAGCTCATAACCGCCTTTGGTTGGGTTCACGTAAAGTTTGCCGTCACCAGAAAAAACCGCCGATTGTCTGAGGGCAACGTGGAGTCGGATGTCGGGCGCCAACCGGCCCTGATCGATCTTCCAGTACTGAAAGAAATCATCCTTTTCCAAGGAAGTCAGACTTTGGGTGTGAGAATCGATATAAACGCGATCAAGCAAACCGAGCGCCCCCTCCGGACCGCCTGTTTCCTCGCCCTTCGCCGACCGGCTGGAGACATCCCAGAACCGAATCGTTCGCTCCTTGCCGCCTGAGACGAGGGTTCGCCCATCGGGCGAAAAATTCACCTTCCAGATTTCATTGATGTGGCCCTGGTACGTCTCCACGGATGTCAGCTCTGGGACACTCCAAAGGTGAACCAACTGATCGGCCCCCGAGGTTGCGAGCAGGCTTCCGTCCGGAGAGAAGGCCAGACCGACGAAGCGGTCCGGATGTGCTTGTGTTTTGGCAATGATCTTCCGCGCGTCGACATCCCAAAGCCTAAGTTCGCACCCGCCTGCTTGGGCCAGAAGCTTGCCCGAAGGCGAGAACAAGAGAGCATTGGACGCCGACTGTTCAAGCTCCACGATCTTCTCGACTTCAGGGAGCTTCCAGAGAGTAAGTCTCGACCCGTTTCGACTTTGAGCGAAAAGTTTGCCATTCGGCGAGAGAGCCCAAGGCTGCGCGTAGCCCTTCGGGAATTTTTCCGGAGGGACCTCCTGGGATTGGCCCGTTTCCAAGTTCCAAATCTTGGTAATGCGACCGACTCGCGCCGTGAGAAGATTCGTCCTGGAGGCAAAGATGACGGGATATTCGGCCTCGCCGAAGTGATCCACCACACTCCATGTGGTGGTGTCCCACAACTTCAACTCGCCTCCCTGGATCGCGGCGAAACGTTTTCCGTCCGGAGAGAATGGGACGAAGTTCATGCGGTTGAAATCGGCAGGCAAGTCGCCAATTTCCAGTTCCGTGACGGGACGGTGCGTCGCCGCATCCCAGATCTTCATCTTGTGATCGAAACCGGCGGTGGCAAGGAAGCGGCCATCGGGCGAATACCCCGCGTACGATGCAATTCCATTGTGCGGATCGAACTTATCCCGTTCATTCCCGCGTGCCAGGCTCCAAAGGTAGCGCCACTCCAGACCGCGCAGATCGGTCTCTCCGGTCTGAGGCAGGTAGCGATCCAGAAGCATTCGAGCGCGTAGAAAATTGCTTCGGTCCAAAGCCACCTGAGCCGCTTTCATGTCGGAGACATAACTCCGCAGACGCATCTCCTCGGCGAGAGAAATGGCTCGCCGCTCATTGCGCTCGGCGGCTTGCTGCTGTCGCTGGGCCGCTTGAGCGTTTGCTTCCGCCTCCTTTTGTGACTGCTCGGCCAGAGTACGCTGAAGCTTTTCCCCATCACGCGCGTGACGAGCACTGATCGCCTGCCAGACACTGATCGAGATTCCAATCACCAGCGCCGCAAAGACCGCCGTGCCTGCCGTGTAAACCACTTTGTTCCTACGCCATGCTTTCTGAAATCGATATGCCGAGCTCGGCGCCGCGGCAGAGACCGGTTCGTCGTTCAAGTGACGTCGCAAGTCGGCGGCGAGTTCGCTGGGGGTTTCGTAGCGGCGACGGCGATCTTTTTCCAGGCACTTCATGGCGATCCAGTCCAGGTCGCCCTTGAAATCTCGTTGCAACGCCGGGATGTCTGCCTTTCTGAATCTGGACACCGCCGTCTTGAGTTCCCCCTCGATGGTGCTCATGCGGGTGGAAGGTTTCTCCGGTTCTTCCTCCGCGATGATCCGCCGCATCTCGCCATAGCCCGCGCTGCGCAATCGTTTCTCCGGAAAGGGCGTCGTGCCGGTGAGCAGTTCGTAGAGCAACACGCCCAGGGAATACACATCCGTGCGTGTGTCCACGTCGATCACGCTCATCTCGGCCTGTTCGGGGCTCATGTAAGCCGGCGTGCCAATCATCGAGGCGAACTGCGTGAAGAGGGTTTTCTCGGTCAGTTTCTGGTTGGTGGCCTTGGCGATGCCAAAGTCGATCACCTTGGCGACGGGCTCGCCGTGAAGGAAGGATACCAGCACGTTGTTGGGCTTGATGTCACGGTGGATGATCCCCTTTTGATGGGCGCTCTGTATGGCCTGACAAACCGGGAGGAAGAGTTCGATGCGCTCCTTGGTCGTCAGCTTGTTCTTGTCGCAGAACTCGGTGATCGGAATGCCCTGCACCAATTCCATCACGAAATAGGGACGCCCGGTTTCGGTGGTACCGCCGTCAAGTACTTTGGCGATGTTGGGATGATCCATCAGGGCCAGGGCCTGACGTTCGGCCTCGAAGCGAGCAACCACCTGCTTGGTATCCATGCCAAGCTTGATGATTTTCAAGGCGACCTTGCGCAAAACGGGCTCGGTCTGCTCAGCCATGTAAACCACGCCCATACCCCCCTCGCCGATCTTCTCGAGCAGCTTGTAACGCCCTGCCATGAGCTTGTCGAATGGGCCTACACGGAGCCTGTCGATTGGATCCGCACTATTCTCGTTCTGTGAACCAATCACGGATCCCGAGACCTCGCATGGCAACGAGTCTGTTGCGTCTGCCATCGGGATCTTCATGGCAGGCAATTCGAGGAAGGAATCTGATGCATCACTTCTTAACAAAGCCTCCACTCGCAGACGAAGGTCCTCATCCAAGCGACAGGCCCCGTCCAAATAAGCCGCACGTTCTTCAGCCGATTGCAACTCGACAACATGAAGAAAGATGTCCCGTGCGATGCGGTCTTGTTTGGTCTGTTCCGGCTCTTTCATGTCTGTTTCTGTGATTACATGCGGCTGGCCGAAGAAAACCCGCCAACTTTTTCAAAAAAAGTTCAACCACCCCCCATTGCTCCTGTTGTCGGAACAGACTGTTGAATCCGCACCACCGCAGTCGCAGGATCTTCGAGATGTTGCGACTGCGGTGGTGCGGATAAGCTACTTCACTCCTTACCTAAAGCATCTCGCAGCCAGGCCTTGGCAAAGGTCCATAGCCTCTCGCTCTGGCGAATTGAGCGTCCCATCACTTCGGAAGCTTCGGACATGTTCATTCCCACAAAAAAGCGAAGTTTCACCAGACGGGCAGCCTCTTCATCGACCTCCGCCAGTTGATCCAACACTTCATGAACCGCCAACAGTTCGGATTCAGGAACGTTGAATTCAATGCAGGACTCGTTGAGTTCCATTGGGGCATCTAAACCGGATGTCCGACGCAATTGACGTTTTCGTGCCCGATCGATCATGATCCGACGCATCGCCTCGGCCGCAGCCCCAAAGAAATGGGCTCGGTTTTGCCAACTGGGTTGCTTATCTCCCCCCAGACGCAACCAGGCTTCGTGCACCAGCGCAGTGGCCTGGAGTGTCTGGCCGGCGTGTTCACGAGCCATGCGGGCACCCGCCATCCGGCGCAGTTCGTCATAAACCAGAGGAAGCAATGCCTCCGCAGCTTGGGAATCACCTTCTCCCACGGCAATCAATAGCTGGGTCACGTCATCAGGCATGGACGGAGTCTGATTCAACAAAAAAGGCCAGGCAAGCCGAAAGACCGGTTTGAAAGAAAAGAGCCCGGGGTCACACGAGTAAACCGCCGGGACTCTTGGTCCTCGCACTCACGAGGACGCTGTTGTTATGTTTAGGGTTACCTCAATGAGGTGGTTGAGATCCATTTAATGAATGGGTGTTCATACATACATGCGATATTTGAGGTTCGAAACGGTCAGAAAATTTTCGTTTTCGAAAACTTTTTACTCCGGACGCGACAATCGGTAGACCTTCATTCCCTGTTGGAAATCCATCGGTACGAAATGTAAGTCCGCAATGGTGTAGGGCGTTTCTTCCACTGGAAGCCATGGACCGTTCAATGAATTGGCCCACTGGAGATCGAAGGAATCCAGGTTGGATTTCCAGGAGACATGCGGATGGGTTTGTATCCCGGCATTCGGATCACTGCTATTTACCAGCGGTTTGCCACTTAATGCCTGGTTCAAGGTCTGCATTTCCGCATCTGTCAAATCTCTCCCAAAGACCATCAGGTTGTCCGCATAACCGTGGAAAGCTGTTCCCTGGCCATAATTGGTAAATGCAAACACCTTGTCACGTTCTTGAAAGGGAGCATCGACAACATTTAACTTGTAGCGAGCACCCGGGTTAATCTCTTCCAAAATCTTACCGTTCAATTGTGTTCTTATCACACAGCCATTCGCACCATCACTGGCATTGAATGAGCAAATCAATCGATTCCACCCGTCTGTCTTGATTTCCGAATCCCTTAACAGATAAACGTTGGATCCATTATCCAGCATCAAGGCCAGTCGAGATCGGCGGGATTCGAATCCAAGCCAGCGAAAGGAAGGTCCCCCCATCAGGATGAGATGATTGCCAGGGGTATCAAAGTCAACACCTTTAAAATCCACAGCTACAGTGAAGCGCGTGTATGAAAACCCATTAATCTTGGCCTTGGCAGCGAATCCGTTGACACTCGCATCATTTTCATACCCCCCATTCAGGAAAAGGGTGCCGTTGTCCGGTTCTGCATTGGACAACTCCATTGGGTCACTTTTCCCCAAGCGATCACGGCCATCCATCACAAAGGTGTAATGAGCTAGCAAGTCACTCTCCAAGTCTGCAGGTAAAGATCTCTGATAGCGGGGAAGAACTCCTTCGGGAACAACTCCAGCATGCGCTCCATCGGCCATGACAAGCAGTTCCTCGAATCCGTTCCACCCGGTATCCGGGGAAGTGGCAATTTCAAGAAACGCACTCTCTGTTTTCGGCCAGGTGACATGGGTGCCCAAATGAATTTCGGCAGATTGACCGCTGACTGCGAAAATGCCGGTCTTGGAAGCGGATGCCATGGTAAATTCCATTCCGGTCAACATTTTCCCATCGAGTCCCATGGCGCTCAGGTCGATCATCGTTTCGTATAATCCGAATCCATAATCAGAACCGGATTGTGGAACTTCCGTTCCCGTCTGCACATTCATCCGATAGAGGCCGGCAATCGCAGTGGGGGATACCACATCAGGCCTTGTCCACCAATCATCTGCATTCAATGGAATTTCTGGACTCGAGGATCCATCGGCGAAGTGAAATGTCACGCTACCTTTTCCCCCTATTCTTCCTCCCCCGGAAGCAGCAGCAATGGCAATGGAGGTGAACGAACGCGGGTTTACAAGTTCAAGTTGGCCAACAGGAGATTCTGACAATGATAGCTCATTATCAGGTGACGATGTCCTTTCACTCAACAGCAAAACATTGTTTTGCTCCGCAGGTTGGAGTTGGTAGAGAACGCCACTGCCGCTCGAACTGGTAAAGCGTCCTGATTCCGGAAATCCGGCCACATGCCGCTGATACTCCTGGGTGATCCACATCGACGAACGACCATCGAAATCTGTATGCTTCAAGGCATCACCGCCTGGTTCCACAATCACGTCGGCATTCCAACCTTTCAATGCAATGGGTGTGAGAAAGTGCTCACGGGATTCCACCTGAATACGGGCAATCGCAGTGTTGGTCTGGACATTATCCATGGCGGTCATCATGTAGGTTCCGGACTGTGCTGGCTGAATGTCCTCCAGGCTGAGGTCGGATTGTTGTTGTTCCATTATTTCAACGCCGTTCAGAAACCATTGAACACTTGCACTGGTCGTTTCCAGTTCACTGGACAGCAGCACATCTTCCCCTTGACGTACCACCTGACTTTCCGGCCCCGCTTTGATCAATGGACGCAGTATGGTATCCACCAGTTGAAGGCTGTCGATGTTGAACAGAATACCCTGACGAGAGCGTTCGCCTGCTTCGTTGAAGGTATGGACAAATCCCTTGGTATAATCAAACTTCTCAAAAGGAATTCTGGTGGGATAGACGGCGTCCCCCATCCATTCACCAAAAGAGTCGGTCAGATTCAGGATCACACCTAATGGGACATCCCCTGCACCATCGAATCCACCCGCAATCCGCACACCTTCCCACGGTGATACAAAGGAGATGGAATCCGCCTCATTACCGATCAAAGGAAAAGCCAGATCCTGCTGGTAATCTTTAAACCCGCCAATCACGGCAACATCTCCCGCACCTTGCTCAAAATGGAAGATTTCTCTTCCACCAACCTTCAGTGACCAGTCCGTCACGCCCCCAAAGACAAACTGATTATTGGTAGGCCAAATGATATTCAATCCTTGAACGGAATCAATGTGAGAAACTCGTTTGGGATCGACTTTGAAGGAACCGGTCACCGGATCTCCGGCCTGAACCTCCCACCCGGGCAGGATATCAACGATGGAATCGAAGTCGATCCAGGGATGCGTCTCTTCAACGGTTCCCGAAAATTCGAAGACTTGAATTTGTGCGTTGGTGTTGATGGATACCAGCAAGGCCAAGGCCAAGCCGAGAATCCACCCTCTTGCTGTTCGATGTGTTTGTTTTCTCATAGTATCTGATGGTTGTTGTTTCGTTGTTGTTAAAAGGTCGTTCCCAATAGGAACTTCCATGCGTCCGGGCACAGCTCCGCCCAACGGTGTTTTTTCATTAAAATTCGAAGGCTATTTTCCAGCGCTGCAGCCTACACCAAATAACGGTTTCTAAATTGGCTGCTCATTATGCCACCCAATCTTCCACTCATGAACGCGAGACTTGATCCAAATACCAACCTACTTGTTCGTGACACATCTATCCTCAGGCCGATAACCTCATTGAGAAGCAGTCCAAGACTGATAAAGGTGATATGACATTTCGATGAATGCATGGTGTTTTCCTTACAAAGTATCGGGCCGTTCAATTTAACAAAGCGAGATTCCAAATGAAAAACCCTCAAAGAATGGATTTTTTTTGCTCAAGCACTTTTCCGCTTTCCGAGCACAAGGATTAATGAAGGCGATGCTTCATTGGTTTCACAAACGCTTCCGAGGATGATGATGGAACTCCGTCAATCTTGTTGCCGGTTTTCCAATATCTGGGATTCTGCGTTCTTGATTTCTTGGAATGTTGGAGCACGCCAAACGTAAAACTGCTTGCCCGTGTCACAGGCCAGAACATTCCCATCTGCCGAAAAGCCAACCGCATTGGCGATGCCCTCACCGGAAAAAGTGAGAAGTTCCAAACCACTGTTAAGGTCGTATAATTTCAACAACTCATCACCCCCACTACCGGCGACCAGGCGGCTACCATCGAGTGAACAGGCCATGGTTCCAATCGATCGTAACACACCTGGAAGGGTAGCAATCTGTGTAGGATGGCCGGGATGTTCCCACAAATCCTCTACACTCCACTTTGAAATCCATCCGGATTGATTGTCGGCGATTAAGAGGTGTTTCGAATCGGGTGTGAACAATTGCCTCTGCTCCCTGTAAAGGCTGAGCGCAAGGCGGACTGATTCACCCGCAGGCTCTTGCCTGAGTCGAAACTCTTTCCCTCCAAAATATCCATGATACACCCACCTTAAATCCGGCGAACGGCAATCGATGTGTCGGTAGTCAAACTGATCCTCGTTTTGTTTTACACGATGCAGTTTTCGTCCGGACTCGATCTCCCATTCATAGTAGAAAGACTCATTTCCCTCCTTTTGGACGAGCCAGACACGCTTCCCTGTTCCATCAAATCCCAAAACAGGACCCGTCCCGAAAGGTATTTCCCATTCATGGGAGAGACGGCGCAGTTGAGTGTCCCAAATCTGCAGAGTGCCCGCTTCCGACACGGCTGCCATCATCCATCTCGACTCTGAGAATGCAGGCGTGGGAAAGTAGCGGAAGCTCTGGGGCCAAACCGTTTTATCCTGAAAGTCACGGCCATTCCGCTCATTAATTTGATAATTACCCCAGTTTTCAGGTGGGTGAAAATCTATCAAGTTCACCTCGAACAATGATCTTCCGTCCGGTGACAATTGCCAAGACCTCGACCTGTAAACCTGCGACTCTTCAACACGAATGGGGAACTCCATGTGTGAGGAAGATGTGATGTCCCACCGTTTGATCGAACCATCCTTTGAACCGCTCAGGATGCTTCCATCCTTTGGCTGACGGGTCAATGCCCACACTTCACGGTCGTGACCATTGAATACCCGGATCGATTCGAGACGGTCCATGTCCCATAACCGAATGGTTTGATCTGCGCTGGAGGAAACGAGATTTCCATTTGGCAAAAACTGCAGACCGCTCACCCATGAGCGATGCCCATTCAGTGTGCCGATCTGTTTACCCGTGGCCGCATTCCACACGCCGATCGTTCCACCAGTGTATGCGGGTCCGGTAACCAATGTTTTATCGTCGCCAGAAAGTGCCAGAGATTGTATCACCATATCATCGGTTGCTTGAATGGTCCATATCTCCCGGCCAGTGGATAAATCGACAGCGCACAGGGTCTTTGATCCATTACTCCAAATTCCCATGGCGCCATCTGATGTGACAAGCAATTCGTTACCACGCGGTTCAATAGGAGAAGAAAGCTCAAGACGACGAAGAAACGTGCTATCCGAATAGCGCCAAAAATCTAAATGACTGGATGAGGAAGTGGAGGCTCTACCCTGAAATTTCTTGGTGGTAATCCTGCCACAACTTGTAATGAGTGTCTTCCCGTCACCAGAAAACGCCAACCCTATCAGGTAAGCATTGGTGAGCGTGATCTGATCACGTATTTTTCCCAACTCAAGATCCCAGATCCATAAGTCAGTGTTTGTATCGGCCCCCTGATCCTTCACCCCACTCCATACCAGCTCGGATCGAGTTGGTGAAAAAGCCATCAAGCCTGTGTCTGAATACCAGTTGGTGACGACTTGACGAGTATTCAAGTCCATTAATGAGATGAGTTCTTCCGTGTTACGAAAAGGCCTGGGGTCTCGGGCAGGTACATTTTGGGTAAAAGTCAACCATTTGGAGTCCTTTGAAACCGCCAGAGTCTTGATCGATTCGGACTGGTTCCAAATGGTTTCGATGGCATCGCTTCGCGTGCTCTGCCAAAGGTAACGCCATTCCCAGCCAGGGAGTTCCTCGGCGCCATCATTAGGATGATAGCGCTTGATCAGAGCCCTTGCACGTCCGACATTGTTTTGTTCCAGGGCACGTTGTGCGAGATTCATATCCGAGGCGTAAGCTCGCTTATTGGCGGTGCGTTCCTGCTCTTGGGCCAATTGCCTGATTTCAGACTCTGCTGCACGCGCAGCTTCCGCCTCAAGACGTTGAGCTTCTTTTTCGGTTTCGGCTGCAAGGGCCACATTCTTGGCTTTCGTGGCAACCGTCGTCTGCCAGATACTGATCCACATACCGATCACCAAACTCAAGAAAGTCAACGTTGCAGCCGAGTAAACCACCTTGTTTCTGCGCCATGCTTTTTGGAACCGATACCTCATACTTGGCGCAGCGGCCATAACGGGCTCATCAACCAGGTGACGACGCAAATCGGCGGCCAATCCGTCAGCAGTGTCATAGCGACGTCGGCGATCTTTTTCCAGACACTTCATGGTGATCCAATCCAGATCCCCCACAAAGTTTCGCTGTAGTTCCAAAACATCTGACTGGCGAAATTTTGAGACGGATGCCTTGAGTTGCCCCGCCATGGTGCTCAGGCGTGTCGACGGCTTTTCCGGATCCTCCTCGGCAATGATGCGTCGCATTTCACCATAGCCGGCACTACGAAGACGTTCTTCTAGAAAAGGAGTGGTCCCGGTGAGTAATTCGTAAAGCAGGACACCCAGAGAATACACATCGGTACGTGTGTCGATGTCGATCACGCTCATTTCAGCCTGTTCAGGACTCATATAGGCTGGCGTGCCAACCATTGATGCGAACTGAGTGAACAAGGTTTTCTCGGTCATCTTCTGATTGGTGGCTTTGGCAATACCAAAATCAATGACCTTGGCCACCGGTTCTCCGTGTAAGAAAGAAACCAGGACGTTGTTGGGTTTAATGTCACGATGAATGATGCCCTTCTGGTGCGCGCTCTGAATGGCTTGGCAAACCGGGATAAAAAGTTCGATTCGCTCCCTGGTAGTCAGTTTGTTCTTGTCGCAAAATTCGGTGATCGGAATCCCCTGCACCAATTCCATCACAAAATAAGGTCGACCTGTCTCGGTGGCCCCACCATCAAGCACCTTGGCAATATGGGGATGATCCATGAGCGCCAGGGCTTGTCGCTCCGCTTCGAACCTTGCAACGACGTGCTTGGTGTCCATTCCCAGTTTGATGATCTTCAGGGCCACTTTGCGGGACACAGGTTCGGTCTGTTCGGCCATGTATACCACCCCCATCCCACCTTCACCGATCTTTTCGAGCAGTTTGTAGCGGCCAATGAAGGTTCCGAACCCTTCGGTAATGGGTACTTCGGCAAGACTGGTTTCACTCCCCACCCCCAAAGCTGTATGATCGAAGAAATCCCCGGCCTGTTGATGCGACTCTAAAAGATCCAATACCTGCTGGCGCAGAGACTCATTTCCTTTGCAGACATGGTCGAGAAAAGCTTGCCGCTCTGCTCCTTGGGGCAGTTGCAGTGCCTCGTCCATGATGGTCTCCGCGTTATTGTTTCCGTTCGTCATGATGATTTAAATCTCCCTTCATTCAATCATCCGATGAAATCCAAAAAAAACGGTCACGGAATTTAAAAAAATCAATCCGCCTGCTGAATGATCTGGAACAAACGCGCTTTGGCAACGTTCCAGTGGCGTCGCACTGTCTTTTCGGAGATATTAAGGACTTCTGCAATTTCTTCGCTTTTGAGTCCGGCGAAATACTTCAGCTTCACAATCTCAGCTTTGACTGGATCCTCCTGGGTCAATAGCTCCAATGCTTCATGAATGAGTAACACCCTGTCTTCTTTGACTTCTGCGGAAATTTCCACGTCCTCCACATCGACACGTTGCAGTTCACCCCCATGCCGCTGGCGCTGTTTGCGGCGAATCTGCTCGATCAGAATACGCCGCATGGCCTCGGCGGCCGCCCCAAAGAAATGTCGGCGATTCTCCCACTGACCGGCTCCGGACTTTTGAAGTCTAAGCCAGGCTTCATGCACTAGAGCGGTGGCTTGTAGTGTTTGTCCGGGTGGAATCCGGGCCATCTTGGCTGCGGCCATTTTTCGAAGCTCTCTGTAAAGAGTCTCCAGCAATTCTTGAGACAAGGGTGCATCATCAGCCTCGATTCGGTTCAAGATTTGGGTGAAATCAAGTTCACTTTGCATCGGTTTTACTCCGGAGGTGCTGAGGCGCAGTAGCCATTATTGTTGAAAGGATTTAATTTATTAAGAAACCTATACCGATAATTTGTCAATACCAAGGCGCTTTCCAATCATTCTGCCTGCAATCATCTTTCGATATCCCTCTTTGAAGTGGGTTTTGGAAGATTCTACAAAAACTTCCATCTTCGAGAGCGTTTCAATTCCATCCTGTCGCCTGGTCTGTGTGAGCGGAGATCACACCCACCCTCTTCAAAACCATCACACAAAAATCATTCAATTAAAGGCATCGATCACCTTGATCATGACGCTCTCCGACGCGGTAGTTTCCTTGCTGACCGATTTCCATGCCCCCGCTCCTGTGGTTGAATAGTCAGGTAACTCATCATAGCAATTTAGTAAACTATCCCGTTTGTTCAAATCAAGGCTTGGAGGTCCAGCCCATGCGTTTGGCAAAATCGTCTTGAAATGTGGAGCGCCAGCGGCTGACTGTGGTGCGCGGATCGGTTTCGGAAAAATCCACATCCTGAAACCATCCGTTTTCAGCGCGACCA
>CAYFGX010000089.1:0-15038 GCA_964342405.1 uncultured Verrucomicrobiota bacterium
CGTGGTTGGGTGGTCGCAGCCTAGGGGCGGAAGGGACTGAGACGGCTGGACCTATCGTGACAGGGCCCGACGGCGTTGCGGTGGTCTCGGGCACGTTCCAAAGCCGGGTCGAGTTTGGCGAGGTTGAGCTTGGTTCACGAGGGGGGGAGATCTTTTGGACTCGGATGAACGCGAGCGGCGATCTGGATTACAACGACTGGACCATTGGTGAGCCGCTTCCCGTGCCCTCGGCGGCGAGTAGCGAAGGAGGCTCCGCCCTAGGCATGCCGCGCATTGAAATGGTTGATCCGGCGGGTGCTGCATGGAACGATTACTTTTATTGGAGTCCAGCCGAACGATTGCTCTACCCGATCAGGCCAAGTGTCTTGGCCTCGATCGACTGGCCGCTGCGGGAGGATACTGACTTTGTCACTGATCCAGAGGCCCCTCACGTGACTTGCTGGGGGCGAAACGTCTGGCCCAAGGATCCGGTTGTCCACGTGGCGGGGGCGCCGGTCGAACTGCAGCCCGATATCGATGGGTTTCCGTTGTCGTTCCAGGAGATGATGTATGGCGAAGGCGACGGATCCGTTACTCAATCCGGAGATCAGGGCCGTCTGACGCAGCAGTTTCAAGCGAGCGAAACCGGCTGGTCCGTACTCCGGTTTTTGAAGACGGACGGGGAGGCCCCCAACCTGAATGATCATCCAGCGGTGTTCGACGTGGCACGGACGCTTCCTTGGAACGACGAGTCGATTCTCGAGCATGCGGGTCCAGCCGTGATCGGGAGGCCGGTCGAGGACGAGCGTCACGATGATGCCGCTGGCGGCAACGGCTACGTAGTGCCCGATCGGTCCGTGGTTGATATGGCGACGGAGGATTCTGCTCACGACCGCGGCAATCGTCAGGGCCCGATTATTCCCGTCAATATCGATCGGCCCGATGATGACAGGGACGACCTCACCGTCGCCTGGTATCGACCCAGCGCGCGAACTGGCGTGCCCTGGCCTGATCTGCCGGTTCGGTATTCGCCCGTCTGGCCTGAGAACGCGGAGACCATCGTGATCGCGGCCGGTCTCGGTACAGGCTCGTTACCTTCGGCGGATTACCCTGGCAAGCTTGTCTATCGTCAACCCGATCCGGACGCTCCCGGCTTTAATCCCAACGAGGAGCACGGTCTGTTCATCGGAGACACGGCTTATGCGATTCGAGCCGACCTCAATGCCGTTCATGGCGAATCCGAGCCCTACCTCTTAATCCGATACGAGGACCCTGATTCGGGAGAGGGAAGGTTTCGGGTCTGGAACGTCGTTGTTGAGACTGACGAACACCCACTGAGGTATTCTGCGTTGGCGGGGCAGCTCCTTCATCTTCCAGCGCCATTGTCGTTGATGAGTCTGTGTGAGGAGAGTCACGGAGTCTCGGGACCTTGGTTTGAGGACTATGCCGGTCGCTTCTACGCCCGGGCAGCAGGGGCCGGCGGTGGACCAGCCGAAATCATGACACGCTACTTCTATCCGATGGATGCAAGTTTCGACTTTGATGTTCGTTCTGAAGAGGATCCCCCTGCACCGGGCGCTTGCTTGCCATGGCTAGATCGGCTCCCAGGAGGTGAAGAGGGCGAGCCAGTAAACGTGGCCTACGACGCAGAATGGCCGGAGGATGTTCCTGTTCTGCGCACGGGAGATACTCTGTTCGACGGCAAGGAGGGACTGCCCGGTCTCCGCAATTTCCGCGCAGCTGGAATGATCTATGACGACGGCCGCAAGGTGGATGGAAGTGCTCTCGACTCGTTAGTGCGCCTGTTTGATCCGTTGGTCGAACGCACGATCGCTTTGGGCGAAGACTTCGAGCTGCCGACTGGTATCGCGACGGCGCCAGATCGAGGCCGGCAGGTCTTTGTGGACGTGCCCTTTCCGATCTCTGTCCGCCTCAGCTACGATCCGCTGCAGAAGACGCTCCACTTCCGGGGGTATCTGGAGTCTCGCGCAGCCGGTGCGCCACTGCTCCTCATCAATGTGATGACGGAGAGAGAACGCGATCGACTTCTAGATCTGTCCTCTGAGCCGGACTATCAGGCCGCGATCCTCGAGCTGTTTCGTCTGACTCGGAATCCCAATCGCCTCGACCTGACCGGTCCAGAAGAATTTAGGGACTCGCGGCCTGACGACGCTTTGCTGATTGGCTTAGACGGCACCGAGTTCGATGAGGAGACTGGGGTGAAGTTTGGGCGTGTGATCCACGAGGATCTGGGGGGGCAGCCCAAGGCGCTTACCGCCGGGCTCGGACTCGGTTCCGGCTATGTGACCCTTTCTGAAAACAACGATCCGTCTTTGCCTGGTCTTCCGGTGACCCTGCACGTCATCTTTGTCGAGGAGCGGCCCTTCCGTGGGGAAATTCAGATCGTCGAGCCGGACAACGTGTTTGACGAGCGGCTGAATCTCCGTCACAGCGCCGATTTCGCCGGCGCTCCCGAAAGGCTGGAGTTCGAATGGTACACGCGGCCAGATGAGGCCGACACGGATCCTACTTTGTTCCCTGATTTGGAAGCGGAACCGCCCGTTCTCAACGGCTGGAGACGGATCAGCACCGATCCGGGTGACGGGGTTGGAGTCAATGAAATCACGATCGGTGAGGGCGGTGAGTCGGGGCTTCTGACTTTGTCTGACAATTGGTTCATTTTGCGATTCCGCGGTTACACCGTGGACGGCGAGACACCGTGGAGCGACTGGGTGGCTGCTCCAGGTGGTGACCGAGCTCAGCTGGGTGAGGGATGGGTCAAGCGCGTGCTCGACGGCATCAATCCGTTCGAAGCTCGAAGCGATGATTTTCATGAATCTGAGACTGCGACCTTCGCTAGCATGATCCGGCAGGCAGGAGCGCGCTACGAAGGGGACATCGCGTTCAATCCCGATGCCGACAATTTGAACGAGATTGGCTTAATCGAGGCCTATGAAACCATGCTGCGACGGGGCGAGCGATTGAGTGTGGACGCTGCTCAACCTGTGAACTATGGCCCTGCCAATAACGCTCTGCTGCTGGCGGCAGGGCGTATCGCTGACCTCTATATGCTTCTGGGTAACGAGGCGTTTGCCGACGCTGCCGATCCGACAATTGGATTCCCCACCGGGAGCGCTGAGTACGGGACTGAGGCGTCGACCATCTTCGCGTTCCAGAACCAGTTGGGATCACTGCTGGAGGAGGAACTTGTCCTCCTTCGCGGGCGAGACGACAGTGGGGCCTCGGTCAGCGTGCCGCCCGTATTCAATCGTGCATTTTGGAATTTCACTCGTGACAACGGTGAGGTCGCATACGTCCAAGCCTACAACATCACCGATATCAGCGGTCCCGTGGGCGACCCGGACGGCTTCATTGACGAGAACGATGCCGCCACCGCCTTTCCTCAAGGTCACGGTGACGCGTGGGGCCACTACCTGACGGCCATCAAGAGTTACTACCGCTTGCTGCGTGACGAACACTTCACTTGGGTGCCTCGGACCGAAACCATCTCGCTGGGCGGTTCTCCGGTCGAGGTTGATTATTTGGATGAACGGAAGTTCGCGCGGGCGGCTGCCATGCGTGCGCGCACCGGAAGCGAGATTGTCGATCTCACCTATCGGATGAACTACATTGACGATCCGGAAGGCCAGTGGCAGGGCTATCAGGACGAAGATTCCGACCGCGCCTGGGGTGTTGTCGACTGGGCACGGAGAGCTGGAACCGGTGCCTTTCTCGATTGGGCCGCGGCTCAATCCGTGTTGCCTGCGGAGGATCCTGATCCGTCGGCCGAAGGGCTGGAGAAGATTGATCGAAGCACGGTAGCTGAACTTGAGGAAATCGTGGCCGCGTTCCGCCAGATTCAAGGCCAGATTGACAAGGCTGACACGGGACTCAACCCAGTCGGGTTGGCCAAGGGCGTGATTCCTTTCGACATCGATCCCAACGCCATTGATCGTGGCGAAACTCATTTCGAGCAGATTCATGCTCGGGCAGTCGATGCCATGGAGAATGCCGTGGCCGTCTTCGATCACGCCAACGACCTGAGCCGAGCGCTCCGTCGCAACCAGGACGACGTGAACGAGTTCAGCCGCAACGTTGAGATGCAAGAGCGAGATTACAAGAATCGCCTGCTCGAAATCTTCGGCTATCCCTATGAAGGCACGATTGGCACGGGGATCTATCCAACCGGCTATGACGGTCCTGACATTTACTACTATAACTACGTCGACTCGGTCGAGTTGACCGGGGATAGCATCCCGGCAGTCGAGTCGTTCAAGGGCTACTTCACGCCGACGAACTTTGGGTTCGACAAGATAAGCCATTTTTTCCCGGATGACGTGGAAACGCTGCTCACGGATGAGGAGGAGGTGCTCGAAGTACCCTATCCCTATTCAGCTGCGGATTTCGGTTTTGTGCCGCCACCGTCTTGGGGGAGTCGGCGAGCGCCTGGCGAGATTCAACTAGCGCTGTCAACCTTGCTACAGAAGGAAGCAGCGATGAAGAAAGCGCTAAAAGTATACGACGCGCAGGTCGGGGAAATTCAAGACCATGTCGACCTTCTCGAGGCTCGCTACAACCTGGATGCTGAGAAGATTCGACTGGAGAATATCCGCAAGGGAGTGGGAACGGCGATGAGCGCTATCATCGGAGCGTCAAAGCTCACCCAGGCGGTGGCTAAGAGTTCGGTGGAGACGACGCGTCGGCTTGGCCGCATTGCGGTTGAAGGCGTACCCAAGGTGGTCGGCTTGTCGAATGACGCCACTGCGCCGCTGCGTGCGGGCCTGTTGCTGAACGCTGATATCCTAGCCAAACCTTGGGAGATTGCTGGCGCCGTGGCGGTCGGCGTGGAGGTTGCTGCTCAGGTTGCTAAGGACACCACTGCTTCGATCACCGCCGAGAAGATCGCGGTAGCGGAGAACGACTACGAGATCCAGCAACAAGTCAAGGCCCTGGAACAGCTCGTTCGTGAGGAGGCACCCTTGCGGCTGGAACTTTACGAGTTGCGCGAGGCCATCAATGAGGCTGCTGGCGAATACCAAGCATGGATTGCTCGCGGCTTGCGCTTAATCGAAGAGCGAGCGGCCTTCCGTCGAAATGCGGCGGCCGAGACGCAGGCGAATCGCTACCGCGACATGAGCTTTCGCATTTTCCGTAATGATGCGATTCAAAAATACCGAGCCCAATTCGACTTGGCCCAGCGATACACCTTCCTCGCTGCTTCTGCATACGACTTCGAGACGCAGACTCTTGGCGGTCGGACTGCCCGCGACTTTCTGACTTCCATCATCAGGCAGCGGGCACTGGGAGAAATGGTTGATGGCCGACCTCGAACCGGTTCTGGCCTCGCCGATATTCTGGCCCAGCTTGAGCAGAACTTCGGTGTTCTTAAGGGGCAGCTCGGCTTCAATAATCCGCAGGTGCGAACAGAACGGTTCTCGTTAAGGACGGAGCTATTCCGGATTCGCGATGACAACGACGACGCATGGAAGGCGCGTCTTCAGGAAGCACGGGTCGACAATCTCTGGGACCTTCCCGAGTTCCGGCGATATTGCCGTATCTTCGCTGCTGAGGAGGACGGACCGCAGCCTGGCCTAGTGATCCGATTTCCCACGACCATCACCACCGGCCTCAACTTTTTCGGTTGGCCGCTTGGGGGAGGTGACGGGAGCTATGATCCTACCTTGTTTGCGACCAAGGTCCGCGCTGCGGGAGTTTGGTTTAGCGACTATGCGGTTTCCGATCTGGCCCGTGAACCGCAAGTCTACTTCATTCCAGTGGGGCAGGACGTGCTCCGAACGCCGGCTGGGAATTCCCTCGCAACGCGGGAATGGAAAATCATCGACCAACGCCTGCCCGTCCCTTTCGCCCTCACTGATCAGGATCTGGAGGATCCCGCCTGGGTGCCGCTCCTAGATTCCTTCGGGGACTTCGGTGCGGTATTCGGGGACATTCGCAAGTTCTCCAGCTTCAGTGCTCATCACGACGACGGCTTCAACGCCGCTCAGACGGTCAACAACAATCGCCTTGTTGGTCGTTCGGTTTGGAACACCGACTGGATGCTCATCCTTCGAGGTGCCGCCATGCTGAATGATGCTGACGAGGGCCTGGACCGTTTCATTGAGAATGTCAGTGACATTAAGATCTATTTCCAAACCTACAGCATCTCCGGCAACTGATTCCGTACTGCACCTCCAACACCACCATTATCATGCCTAGTCTCATCACGAATGCTACCGCACTCTTCAGCAGCCGATCCCGTTGTCATCTTGTGAAACGCGGCCTGGTCCGGTTGTTCAGCCTTTCGGCGTTGACCCTTTGCATCCCCGTCAGTGCCCTGATCCCTGAACCACAGGCCATATTTTTCGGGACCATCGCCATCGATGGCATTGCTATCGGTGCCGAACGATCCGACATTCGGGTTGAGGTTCGTCGGGAAGACGGTTCAGCAATCGCCGACTACGTCATGGGCGCTGAGGAACGTTTGGGTGATGATTATGCGGTGCGGGTAGATTTGGAATCGGTTGATCCCATTCTCAATCCTGTCGCTGCGGTGTTCGGCGAGAGCTTGCGAATTGTGGTCGTTGGACCAAATGGAGATCTGGCTGAAGAGCCCATTGACGTGCCGGATCGAGGGCACCTGGAAGAGATCCATTTCGTTATCGGCGATGCAGGTGCTGACAATGGACTTCCCGACGCGTGGGAGGTCTTTCACTTTGGAGAAGTCGGTGTCTCTCCGCTGGACGATCGTGACGGTGACAGATTGAACGCACTGCAAGAATTTGAAGCGGGCTCGGATCCGAACGATCCCAATGACGGCGTTGCCCTAGAAGCTGGCATTTTCTTCGACACGCCAGTCGTTTCCTTTGTTGCACGTTTGGTGGAGGGCCCTGGGTATGAGGGCTTCGTCCGCCGGTATACATTGGAGACCGTCGGGACCGTCGACGATGAATGGGAACCCGTGCCTGGATTTGAAGGCATTGTGGGGGACGGGACGACACAGGTCCACGTAGCAAACGATTCGGGCTCGGGGTTCTTCCGGTTACAGGTTGTATTGACACGAGAGTAGGAGAGCCAACAGATTTCAGATCATGGACTCGGACGCTTGACGTGGTCGATCCTTGGTGACGCGACCTGTGTCCGTCTCATTACGTAACGATTCTGCGATTTCGCTGTGCCACGACCTGCTTTGGGCCAGTCGTAACCGCCTGACTCAGAGACGGTTTAGCTAAAGAGTTAGAAAATGGTTCGAGGGGCACCACCGGTTCGCCGAGTGTGTCGGTTTCCAGGGACTTAAACGCTATTCTGTGTGTAGCAAGCAACCGCTCTGGGACGATGTCTCAGTTGTTTCTAATCGAATGCCCAAGGACGGAGACTCTAAATGGCTCATTGGATTTGAGAATTGGCGGCAGTAACTCGACCATTACTCGTAGTGTCGAAAAACTGAATTCGCGTCGTTCTAAAGAGTTTTCGAGCTGGATGTGGGAGATCCATTGATCGATTCGACGGTGAGGCGTGCTTGGATTGGCACAGTTAATCTTGATGTTCTTTGAACTTGGAATTGCAGGCATCTACGCGGCTTTCGAACCGTAGTAGTTGAGGAGCCCGCCAAGCCTAGTTTTTGGTAATTAGGCTGTGTCACTGGGGTTGTCGAAATTGGCCCTGATGATCTTGTTCTGAATCCATTGGTGATTTCCTTCCGAGTGATAGTGCTCAAGATACTCGTTGATGACGAACCGGAGCATATCCTCGGAGAAAATCACATGGCGGTTGAGGCACTCGTGTTTGATTGATTTGACGAATCTCTCGGCGAAGGCATTGAGGTTGGGAGAACGCCGAGGCAAGCGTACTGATTCAACTCCACTCGCTGAAAGGATGATTCTGTGGAGAGTAAATGCTTCGACGGTGAAGAAGTCTGTCTCGGCGAGGACGTTCCAGTTCTGATTAAGGAATGAATCCCAAGTGGTTCGCTTCTCACGTTCCGGTGCTGGCTCGATTCCCTGGTCTTTGAGAATGTTGGCGACTGTATCTCGACTAATCTCGTGGCCGAGGTTATCGAGTGCCCTAACGGTGAGCTGAGCCGCCGGCGTTAGCCGGTTGGCTCCAGCGGCTTGTTCTCAGATTCTGCTGTCGTAATCGCTGTGTGTCCCAATCCAAATCCAAATATAGTCCTCTCCATCGAAATGGGCTAAGGCACGATAATTCTTGGAAACTCTCGCTGACCAGAGCTCTCCCACCTTCTTCAACTGCAACGAGGGATGGTTGGGATCGGATTTAAGGAGTTGAAACTTGCGATCTGCTGCCCTCCGTACTCTGGTGGGAAGCTTCTCGTATAGATCCCAGAAGCTTGAAGCGGCTCGATGCCTCACAGGTCTCTCAAGGTTCCTGCCGCCTTTTCTTTGATTGCTCGCTGAATTAACGTGTCAAACTTCCCGGACTCCGAGTCTGCCTCAATTCGTGTGTCCCAAGCCTGCCAATCGCGTTCGATGAACCAATCACGTAGACTTGTATAGTCCGCTTCGGGGAGAGAACCGATTACATTCTTTAGCTCGTTCAGATTCGCCTGCATATCTCAATAGTATCGTTGCTCGAATTCAGAGCAAGCCTAGAGGCAAGTTACTAGAGAACGTCGAAGTCCTCTCACACCTGCCCGAGGGCGATGCTTCGACTGTGGGTTAAAGGTTGAATGATCATGGCGATTTGAACTCGCGGCGGGGCAGGTGTTGAGAGCGACGTCTTGTTAGCCTTCGTTTGTTTCTGCGGTTTCGAGCTCAAGTCCGGCCGCCAAGAACGCACCTAGCGATGGTGAAAGTATTCGTGCCGACTCGGCCCCTGGCTCCTGAACGGCGATAGCACCTCCTGGCAAACCCCCAATGGGGCATCCAGATCCATCCCACCCAATGATGAACATCTCCTTAGTTCGCCATCCGTTCGGGATCGCGCATTCTTCCCTGAACTTCTGGTGACTCGAGAAGAGGTCGTCAATTCCGTCAAGCCACTCAGATCCGACAACACCAGATCCACACTCTTGAAGGAACCAGCGATAGTCATCTGGAATTGCTGTGTGCCTGTCCTCGAAGTCGGCCAATTCTTCAGCCGTTGCAGGAGGATAAGTCGTTCCGGCTGGGCGCTCCCGCCATCGCGCTTTGATCTTGGACTTGCCTTCCTCCGTGAGCATCGATTTCTT
This sequence comes from uncultured Verrucomicrobiota bacterium, assembly GCA_964342405.1. Lineage (GTDB taxonomy): Bacteria > Verrucomicrobiota > Verrucomicrobiia > Limisphaerales > AAA164-E04 > UBA2970. The sequence goes on from CAYFGX010000089.1 coordinate 9,164, forward strand.
AGGCTACCAAGTGATTCTACAGATCTGGATATCCCTTCATCTTGAGTGATATCCAAATGTTCACGTAACGAATCTTAAAGCGCTACCGAAAGCGAGGAAAGAAAACACGGCGTTTTTTCCGTTGAAAAACGCAATTCAAACAGTGACTCCTTGGTATATCATGATGATTTCGATGATATCAACAAGTTGATCGCTGTGCTGCCGCTTGCCAAAGACGTTGTGGAATACATTGACCGACGGATGGATTCGGCCGGTATCCCGATGACCGAGCGGCCCGATTTCCGTAAGTGGGCGCGTTACTACCTCGATTTTTGCCGCAAATACGGCCACAATCCGCGCGCACGAGCCAGCATCGCCCCCTTTCTTTCCAAGCTTGCCGCAAAAGGACAGACTGCGGCGCAACAGGAACAGGCATCAGCCGCCTTGAATTTGCTGATTCGATCTCGTGGATCTTCTTCCGGCGCGGATCCGGCGGCTTTGGATTTCGAAAGCCGCGCCGTAAGTCGCGCTCCGGATAGCGGACCGGCTTCCAGAGAGACTGAGTCTGCCCGAATCGAGTCCCGCAGCGCCCGATCGAAGGCGCATTCTTCCAAGAAACCAGGGTCAACGAGTGGCGCGTCTTGGGAGAATGAATACCGCGACCTGGAGGGGTGATCGGAATGCGCAACTACTCAAAGAAAACACTGACTGTAAACCGTTCCTGGATCCGCAAATTTCAGTCCTATCTGCACAGCAAGCCGCCGAGTACTTTGGATGCCGAGGACGTGAAGACCTTCCTATCCGACCTCGCGGTGCGGCAGGGAGTCGCAGGTTCGACGCAAAACCAGGCGTTCAATGCCTTGCTCTTCTTTTATCGGCATGTCTTGGGAAAGGAGTTTGGCAAGCTTGACGGTGTGGTGAGAGCCAAGCGGCGGCCTTATGTGCCGGTGGCGCTCTCGCGCTCGGAGGTCGACTTGACGCTGGAGCGGTTGGAGCATCCCCACCGTTTGGTGGTTTCACTTCTTTACGGTTGCGGGTTGCGTCTGGCCGAATGCCTTGAGTTACGAATACATTGTTTCAATCTGGACTCGATGTTGCTGACCATCTATGACGGAAAGGGCCAAAAAGACCGCACCGTTCCATTGCCGGCGACAATCGCGCCCGATATACGCCGACAGATGGAAACGGTGCGCCAACTGCATCAGCGCGATTTGAAAGCGGGATATGCGGGAGTCTTCCTGCCGCGGCAATTGGAAAAGAAATATCGAAACGCCGCGCGCGAGTTCATTTGGCAATGGTTTTTTCCTGCGGCCCATTTGACCACTGTGCCAGACACCGGGGAAAAACGCCGTTACCACCTGCACGCCTCCCAGGCGCAGAGCACCGTGAAAAAGGCGGCGAATCTGGCGGGCGTCCCAAAGAGGGTAACACCGCACACGTTCCGGCACACCTTCGCAAGCCATCTGCTGCTGGCCGGCCACGATCTGGCAATCATACAACGGCTCATGGGGCACAGCGACATCCGGACCACGATGATTTACCTGAAGACCGTGCCTGCCCAGAAGGCGAAGGTGGCGAAGAGCCCTTTGGATCTCTGAACTCGGCGTCAGCGCTGGATTTCGGCAATCTCACCGGCATCGATGATTGCCAGCCTTGCTCGCTTCAGATTTCCGGGAGGCGTTGCCCAAGCCACGACAATTCGCGCCAGTTCGGGGCACATCACGCCACCGTTTTGTGATGCCAATTGTGAACCTGTATACTTCCCCTTCTTGCAACCGTCCGTGTTTTCATTGGGGTGTGCGTTGTCGATCGATTCACTTGCCAGCCTCCGGAACCTGCAAATAGAGTGGGCTCTTCATGAAATCCCTCATCCTTACCGCGATCCTGCTCGCCTCCGGAACCGTCCAAACGAATGCAGCCGACCACGAAGGCGACGTCACGGACCTGCGCGTGATTCGGCGCGTCGAACAGCATCCTCAGGCATGGCGTGTATGGCAGCCATTCATCATCCAGGGCGACAAACAGAAGCATTTGATTGTCGCCTACGGCGCGATGCGCAATGGCAAGAAAGACATGGGCGACATCTTCGTCACCATTTCCAAGAATGACGGCGATACCTGGGAGGAACCCGTTCCTGTCTTCGACCACACCGTAAGAAAAGGCGGCATTCAGTTTGCCTACGCCAATCCCGTGCTTTACCGCGCGCCGGGGCAGAACGTGGTCTGGTGTTACGCCATGCGCTGCTCCATCGCCCAGCGCAACAGCGAGGAATCCCACCTCGTCGGCGCGTTCAGCGCGGATTGGGGTCGCACTTGGACGGCGGTCGAAATGGCCATGCACTACACCGGCCCGTTGATCCTCAACGCCAGTCCCATAGAGACAGAAATCGATGGCGAGAAACGCTACCTGCTTCCCGCGCATCGAAACACCCTGGCCTCGGATCCTCGTGGTTCCCGCGACCACTTCATCCTCAGCAGCTCCAGCCTGTTGGAATGGAAACTCGAAGCCTACATCCCGCAGCCCGTCCGCCCGCGCGTGTTCCTGCACGAAGGCAACTTCGGCCTCGGCGACCGCGAGGGCGAACTCAAGATTGTCATGCGCACCGCCGACTACGACGACACTCAGAAGACCACCGACCCGCCCCGCGCCTGGTCAAGTGTCAGCAAGGATGGCGGTAAAGCCTGGAGCGTCGCCAAGTCCGAACCCGAACTGCACAACGCCAAAGCCAAAGGCTATTTCTCGCACACGCTGAACGGCGGACACATCTACGTCTACAACGACGGCCCCGCCCAGCGCGACAAGGTCCCCGGCTTCCCCAATGGCGGCCGCACTTCGCTTCGCTACAAGGTCAAGCCGAAGGGCGACCAGTGGAGCGAAGCGAAGACCTTCTATCACGCCGGCATCAAGAACTCGTATCCCACCCTCGCCGAGGTCGCTCCCGGCGAATTCCGCTGTGTCTGGGATAGCGGCACGCCAACGAGGTCGCGCACCCACATCCACTTTGGAAAACTCAAGACCCAGCCATGAAGACCGTGTTATTGCCCTTGCTTGGATCACTCGTATTGCCGTTGGTCACACCACAGGCCGTCGATGCGCCGAAGCCGGTTGTGCGGTGGACGGCCGATGACGCCTCCAATTTTCGTTACCGGTTTCTGGAAAAGGAAAGGGGTCGCTTCCTATTATTTCACAAACTCCCGACTAATAACTTCATAGCTCTTGTGTCGACCCGGCTGTGGGAGTTGGGGGTTGTACTAGGTGGGGTGGAATCACCGGGCAGGCAACCGCGCGTTCGGGAAAGTGTGGCAGTATAGGTGGCGGGTCGACGATGACTCTCTACGTAGCCCTTCTCGGATTTCTCAATTCCTCAATGCCGCAATGAAATCTGAAAACCTTGTTAACAACTGCTTCAGCGACTGTTCCGGCTTGAATTAGGAAAATCGTCGTTATTTTGCAAGCGGGCTGCCGGGTGTGGTACCTGTCACGAAAGTAATCAGTAACTTGACAGTGCACATAATGCACATAACATGTGCGCTATGAAGAATCTCACGTTGCGAGTGGAGGAAGATGTGTTGAGCGAAGCTCGACAAATTGCCGGCGAACACTCGACTTCAGTCAACGCGTTGGTGAGGGAATTTTTGACTGACTTAGTAAAACAGAAATCGCGGCGAGAAGCGGCCCGCAAAGAGCTCTCAAGACTTTTTAAGAAATCCACCGCGCAGATCGGTGACCAAACATGGAAAAGGGAAGATCTCTATGACCGCTGAGTGCCTGATCGACACCAATGTGCTGGTTTATGCCGTTGACACTTCAGAGGAAAATGCCAGCAAGAAGCAAGCGGCGATCCGCCTGATCGAATCCTTAGACTTCGGGCTCTCCGCGCAAGTGTTGCAGGAGTTCTATGTTACTGTAACTCGTAAACTACAGAAAAAGCTGTCTCCTAAGAACGCTCTAGCATTTCTCGATCAGTTCCAAGCGTTTCCTACTGTGCCTACCGACTTCGGACTCGTCACTGAAGGCATTCGAAATTCAGTAAAGTTTCAAGTGTCTTACTGGGATGGGGCCATTTTAGCGGCCGCAGATCGGCTGAATGCCAGCACACTTTACTCTGAAGATCTGAACCACGGACAACGCTGCGGTGCTGTCACGATCATCAACCCTTTCTTAGCGCTTTAGCGCTGGATCCGGCGTTCTCGGCTATTAACGGTCGTTCCACCTTTTGGGATTGGTGTCAGTCCTTAAACATATATGAACGAGATCGATTTCCGTGTGGGGCCAAAAAAGTCGTCCGAACTGGAATGAGTGTTGATTTCCAAGGGGTTACACAGATTCAATCGTGGAAAAGGGGGCTGTCCCAACACGTCGCACTTTTCGATTTAGAGTGAGCGGATTGTAGGGATCTATTACTCAATCTCGACTAAGCGAGGGAGTCCCATTGGATAGGATCATCAAAATTAACAGGATGTTGTTTTTTGGAGGGGCAGAGGAGGTCTGTTTGATCCTGAAGATCCTGTGAATCCTGTCTGAAAAAGATGGCGGACCGAGTGTGACTCTCTACGTAACGATTCTCCGTTTTCGCTGTACCACAAGCCCGTTTGCGCCCGTTGTAACTCATTGGATCAGAGATGATTCCAGACGAATCTGTGAAAATCGTTCGTATTTCACGACCGGGTCGTCGAGTGGGACAGTTAGGGAGGGAACTATGCAAATACCAGGCGTCGACCTTTTGGATCTGGGATCGGGTCGCCGAATTCCTTCGCGGTTGAAATCCAGAGACTGGTCGCATCCATCGCGTTTTTAAGTGCCTCTTCATGACTTTCGCCATGAGCCATGCAGCCAGGGAGTTCTGGGACCTCCGCAATATAAGCTTCATCTTCGTCGCTCCAGAAGATTATGACTTCGTATCGATTCATCATATTTTGTCTCCCAACCTATGCTTCAGGATAACGTTTCGGACCTGGCGGACTTGGTAGGGCTTCGCATTGCTACCCGCACGCTGCAAATTGGGGCGATCTGAAACACCAGGCTTTCGAAACACGTGATGGCTACCACTGACACGAACTTCAAAACCCAAGCGAATCAGGAGCCGGTTCAGATCATCGAAAGACACGTTGTGGTCGCTCGTACCAGAGAGTATCTTATCGCGTAGCCGCTCCCATTTGCTCACGACCAAACTGTAGCATCATTCGCGTGCCAAGCCAAACACTAGTAAATCGGTGCTTCCGTCATCAAGTGTGCGAGGTAAGGTGTGGGGCCAAAAAAGTCATCCGTATGGGAATGGGTGGTGATTTTCAGGGGGTTACGCAGATTCAATCGGTGGATGGATTTACGGTTCCAAGTCTTGGTTTGCATGGTCGCGGGTTGGCTGAATCGGCAGCAGCAGGATGTGATTGAGTATCAGCGGGAGGAGATATCGGTTCTCTTGGAGCAGAATGGGGGAAAGCCTAAGGCGTTTACCTATTCCCAAAGGCGACGGCTAGCGGAGAAGGCAGCGACGTTAGGACGACAAGAATTGGAAGAGTTAGCTCAGTTGGCGAGGCCCGATACGCTACGGAAGTGTTTTCGAATGCTTGTGAAGGAGAAGTGGTCACTCGATTCAGGGAACCGGAAGGGACGTCCTCCGATAGATCCGGCGACGGAGGAATTGATCCTGAAGTTGTTGAAGGAGAATCTGGCATGGGGAAGTGACCGTGTGGTGGGAGCGCTGAAAAACCTTGGGATCAAGGTTAGTGATACGACGATCGACAACGTGAGAAAGCGGAATGGGATTCCTGTGGGGCCAAAAAAGTCATCCGTAAGGGAATGAGCGTTGATTTTCAAGGGTTTACGCGGATTCAATCGGTGGATGGATTTACGGTTCCAAGTTTTGGTTTGTATGCTCGCAGGTTGGCTGAATCGG
>CAYFGX010000090.1:0-12320 GCA_964342405.1 uncultured Verrucomicrobiota bacterium
ACTACCGCACGAGCCACTCGCAAGATTGAGGTAGTGAAGATCATAGCCGACCTCACCCAGCGCCAGCAAAGTGCCCACCATTCCGAATTCGATATCATCCGGGTGAGCTGCAATTGCTACCACTACACGTCTTTCAGCATCCATAAGCAGGACCTACCAATCAGTCGACCTGCACATTGGACGCCTCCCACCACTGGAAGTCAATCATTCGGGAGGACATCGCTGCAAAAAACTTGAAAGAATTTCAAACGATTCTCGCCCCACCTCCGTATAACTTAGTGAACAAAGGCTCAAAGCCCTGAAAAGCGGAATAACCTAGCGATGGCATTTTGGATCACATCTGATGAGAAGCTGATGAGCCGTGTGCAAACGATGGGAGATGAAGCCGCATTCTCAGAACTAGTTCATCGCTGGCAGGCAAGGCTGGAGGGTCTTGCCTATCGGGTATTACACGATTCACACCGCAGCCAAGATCTCGTGCAAGAAGCCTTCTCCCGCCTCTACACAAAACGCCATCAATACAAGGCAAAGGCTGCCTTCTCGAGTTACATTTGGCGAATTACCGCAAACCTTTGTCAGGATGAGCTTCGCAGACGCCGTTCCCGGCTCCGTTGTTTCACAGAAAGCATTGCCGACGAAACACAGGATTCCATATCCACCGCAGATCCGGCACCTGATTCAGAGACCGAGCGAAATGAAGAGGCGGCTGTGGTGCGACAGGCCCTGTGCTCTCTCCCGGATCAAATCCGCATTATCGTTGTGATGAGGCACTACGAAGACCTCAAGTTTCGCGAGATCTCCGAGGCCCTTGGGATCCCAGAGGGAACCGTCAAGACCCGCATGGGCCAAGGCCTCTCAATGCTCGCTCAAAAACTCAACCCAATTCTAAGCCAAGACTCCGAAACTCGTTCCCTTCGGAGCCCGAACCAAGCAGTGCTATGAAACACCCCTCGAACGAAGAATGGATCGACTTTCTCTACGGCGAAATGCAGCCACAACAGCGTCATGCTTTAGAATCCCATCGAGAAAAATGCTCAAAGTGCAGAAGCCAGCTAGAGCAATGGTCGAACGTGGGCTCGAGTCTTGATCAGTGGAAAGCCCTTCCTCGGTTCAAACGAGCTGCCTCCCAAGCTGTCCCGCCGCTCTGGAAAGCGGCAGCAGTGCTACTCATCGGCTTCTCGTTTTTTCTCGGGCGTCAGACAGGCTCTCGAACAATCGACAAGGCCGCGTTACTGACCGAACTCTCTCCCCAAATTCGCAAGGAGATTCACAACACACTCGAAACCCATCCCTCGCTCATCGAGCTTGTCGAAAACAACCGAACCGAAGAATGGTCTGAGATACGAAGCGAGGTCCAAGAGCTACTCCAGAATCAAACGATCCAGTCCGTGGCTGCCATCGAGCAACTCCGGCAAGAAACCTCCGCCGTGATGGACCGTTTTCACACTCAACTTGAAACCGTCGCGCTCGTGGCGGAAGGACGCTATCAGCGTTCGCAAAACCAACTCAGTTCTCTCGTCGCCTTCCCCCAATACCAGGCAACTCCGATTGCCATTCAGCACCCCTTGAATCGATAACGAAGACTTATGAAAACAATCTACTCGAAATACTTCAAGCAGATCGCACTTATCGCACTTGTCGCACCGTCACTCGCACACGCTCAAGACGCCGCACTCCCAAAATCGATTGAAACGATCAATGACAGAGGGCTTTATCGTGCAATCGATATCGCCAACGCAGACCCCAGCAATCCGTATTTTACCCCGGCCACGATGCTGCAAGGAGTTCAACCTCTTGTCATCAGCACCGAAGGACTCCAGGAGCAGGAACTAAGGACAATAGACGAAGACATGCGGATCATGGCTCACGTCCTCGCGGACACTCTGGGCACAGCCAAAAAGAGCACGTCCTGGGCAAGTGGCATTCCTTTGCTAAACTACGCACGGGAAACCAACACAAGAGACCTCTTTATCAAGGGAACTGGAGCCTTGTTTTTCCTCAACGTCGACTTTCCGCTGGCGGGCCCCACACCGCCCAAAGAGCCGATCAAAGAAACGCCTAAGGATACAGCTTGGGAGCGAGCCCGCCGTAAAGTCTTGGGTTCGCAGCACCCATCAAACTCGAATCATACCTGGTTTCTGCAGAACATGGCGCAATCAAACACCAAAGCCAACCGCCCCCTGAAAACATTTCAACCGACGCTCGTCGATAAACTTCTCGACAATCTCGCGGAAGCCCTCAGAAGTGCCGCGAATATCCGTGCCCTAGGTGATGAAGATCGCGTCTGGGTTATCGTATCGGGGCCCGCCACACAGCAAACGTTCTCGACACACACTCTCCCTCATAGCCTCAGCCAACAACGGGCAAACTTGGAGGGAAGATTAAATCCCAGCAACAATGCTCCCGAAGCCCCGAGAACTGCAACCATCTACAGAAGCTACCATGCGAGAGCAGGAACCCGACTCACGCTTTCTGTCAGCATGAAGGACATCCGTGATTTCGATGCTGGGGTCCTCTCTCACAAAGATTTTCGAAAGAGGATTCGACACCACGCAAAGTAACGATCAAAGCCACCTCCGCGATCGCAACCATTCCGGTCATGGGTCTCCTCAGGAATGGTTGCGTTTTTTCTTCAGATGAGATGCTAAACAGGAAGCACCCAAGGAGCACGGTAAGGTCGATTCAGCATGGAATGAGCGGTATGATCTCCGACCACCTGCTCACGTTCCGGGTTCCATCGAAGATCGCGCCCGAGTAACATGGCGATGTTGCCAAGGTGGCAGATGGAAATTGAGCGGTGTGCCTGTTCAACCGGAGCCACGGGTTCCTCACGAGAGATGACGCAATCAATGAAATTGCGAAAATGATTATCGCTCACAGGTAAGCGCACATCTCCATCGTGAAAACGCTCATCAAGCAACGATTCAGAACTTGCTTCAATCTTGCCGCGATTGACATACACCCATCCATCTGTCCCCTTGAACGTGACCCCCATTCGAAACTTGTCTGAAACCTTCAACACCGTGCCGCTCCGATAGTGGGCCTCGAAATAATACTCGGTAGCAGTATCCCACAACTCATCAGCGGCCCAGACCCCTTTCGCATTCTTGATCGCCACTGGACCGGAATACGATGTTCCCATACCCCACTGCGCAATGTCGGGATGATGTCCTCCCCAGTCCGTCAGTTGCCCGCCAGAGTAGTCATACATCCAGCGAAAGTTCACCCCGACACGCGCCGGCGCATAGGGAGCCAGAGGCGCTGGGCCCAGCCAGAAATCGTAATCAAAACCAGCAGGAACAGGCTCAGGCGCTTTTCGGTGCCCATTCTTCCCGAGGTCAGGCCTTCCCCCTGGCAAACCGCACTCCACCGCCAGTAATCGACCGATGCGTCCATTGCGAACGAGCTCACATCCGTGGCGAAAACGCCGATCCGATCGCTGCTGACTCCCGGTCTGGAAAACCCGTTTGTAACGAGCCACGGCTTGGCTCATCGCACGCCCTTCCGCCACCGTCAGAGCAAGTGGTTTTTGGCAATAGATATCCTTTCCAGCCTTAGCTGCTAGGATCGTCGGGATCGCATGCCAATGGTCTGGAGTGGCAATCTCGACCGCATCAATGTCATCTCGATCTAACAGATCACGGAAGTCGCGATAGGTGTCACAGCCCCGGTACTGCCCATTGGATTTCTTTTTGCCATAGAACTGTTCCACCAACTCACGGGCGGGCTCTCGCCCGGCAATCTTGCCATTCCAGTATCCCGGCCCCCGCTTATTAACGTCACAGACTGCAAGCACCTGCACCCGATCATCGCGAAGAAATACTTTCAAATCATTCGTCCCCTGGTTTCCCGTTCCAATGATCCCCATATTCACGCGATTGCTCGGCGGAACGGCCCCCTTCAGTCCCAAGACTGATGAAGGCACGATCTGAGGAAAGCCCGTGACTGCTAAGGAACCTCCAAGGACTTTCCCGATAAAACGTCGACGGGTTTGAAGACGGTCCGATATTGCTTTGCTAGACATAGATAAACTCTCGTTCAGGGATTCCATCTAAGTATCAAACCCGAGAAAGATTTCAATCTCCTTCTTGAAAACGAGGCAGAGAACCGACCTCAAGTGGCAACAAAATCATCGCGGTTTAGGTGAGCATCTCTAGAGTTGTTGAAAATCAGATCACACCGTATGCATCGCCCAATTCATTCGACACAAGTCCGCCTGGCTGCAGCACTCTGCGCCCTGATCCTGGCTACCCCACTGTTTGCTCAAGCCCAACCCAGGATTCGGCCAAATATCGTCTTCATCATGGCCGATGACATGGGCTACGCCGACGCAGGATGCTACGGACAGAAGCACATCAAAACGCCTCACATCGATCGATTAGCCCGCGAAGGACGCCGGTTCACAGATTGCTATGCGGGTTCAACCGTGTGCGCCCCCTCGCGTAGCGTCCTTATGACAGGCCTTCACGTGGGCCATACGCGGGTGCGGGGTAATTTTGGTGTTGGGGGTGTTCAAGGGCTCGGAGGCGGGCAAGGTCGAATCCCTCTTCGTGCTGAAGACTTCACCGTAGCGGAGCTACTCAGGAAGGCGGGCTACCGCACAGGCATCGTCGGCAAATGGGGCCTTGGTGAGCCCAACACAACTGGGACGCCGAATCGAAAGGGCTTCGACTTTTGGTTTGGTTATCTCAATCAGCGAAGGGCCCACAGTTATTATCCCGAGTTCCTTTGGCTCAATGAGAACCGCTTTGAACTCCCGGGAAATCGTGAGGGCGAACAAACCCAATACACCCACGATCTGATGACCGGCTTCGCGACTCACTTTATTCGGGCTAACCAAAACACCCCCTTCTTCCTCTATCTTCCATTTACCGTCCCCCACTCCAAATTCGAAGTTCCTCAACTTGGGCGCTACGCTGATCAAGAGTGGTCCGAACAAGCCAAAACATACGCCGCAATGATCACGCGAATGGATCGCGATATCGGAATCATTCTGGATTTACTGGAAACCCTGAGCATTGACGAACGTACGATCGTTTTCTTCTGCAGCGACAACGGTGCGGCAAATCGCTACGAGGGTCTCTTCAACAGCAGTGGCCCACTGCAAGGGAGGAAACGAGACCTATATGAGGGCGGCATTCGAACGCCCATGATCGTTCGCTGGCCGAATCAAATTCCGGCCGGCACGGTCGATTCAACCCCTTGGACCTTCGCGGATTTCCTCCCCACGGCAGCGGCCCTAGCCCAGGCCCCCATCCCGACAAACCTTGATGGAAAGAATATCCTCCCCACACTCCTCGGACATAAGCAGTCACTTGAGAACCGCTTTCTTTATTGGGAGTTCTTCGAAAGAGGATTCCAACAGGCCGCTCGATGGAACCATTGGAAGGCGATCATTCCGAAACCGAGTGGTCCGCTGAAACTCTACAACCTCGAGAATGACCTCGGAGAATCGCGCGACATCGCCGCCGATCATCCTGCAATCGTGAAACGGTTTCGGGACTATTTTGCCACCGCACGAACCGATTCTGCGGAATTCCCCGTCCAAGGCTCCAAGTAAGATTAACGACATGAAGACTCAGAGTTCAACAGCGACCATCAAGGCTCTCATGGTCGGAACAGGCGAGTACACGACCGGCTACGTCCATGGGAGCGCGAGCCAGTCGGATAAGGGAGCCGGGGTCGTTGCACTGACTCTATTTGATCTCCGCCGTCAGGGTAAAATTGGAGATCTCTTGATGGCAGGGACAAACGGGACAAAGTTTCCCGGTATTCGGCAACACATGGAATCGGCCATCGATAAACGCTATCGAGGGCTTCGATCCGAAGTTCAAACCTTTCCCGAAGACCACGTCGAGCGGGACCCAGCGGCCTATCTCGCGGGTCTCGATCGCCTCACTCCGGGAGACGCTGTGATTGTCTTCACTCCCGATGATACGCACTTCCAAATAGCCATCGAGGCCATCAAACGCAAATGCCATGTCTTGATCGCGAAACCGCTCTGCAAGACGCTCGCTGAGCATCTGGCCATCATCACGGCGGCCCAAGAGAACGAGGTCATCGTCGCAATGGAGGTTCACAAACGATGGGATCCCATCTATGCGGATGCACGAGACCGAATCCGAGATCTGGGACTGTTTAGCCATTTCTCAAGCTACATGAGTCAGCCCAAGAGCCAACTCGAGACCTTCCGTCACTGGGCCGGCAAGGCGAGCGACATTAGCTACTACCTGAACGCACATCACATCGACTTCAATTCCTGGGCTGTTGGCAGCAGCTTTCGACCGACCCTCGTGTCTGCGACGGCCTCATCCGGGCTCGCTCGCTCCCGAGACATTCCAACGGAAGACACCATCACACTCTCAACCCAATGGCAGAATTCAGGCGGGGCTCAAGCCAACGCCATCTACACGGCCTCGTGGGTCGCGCCAAAGAGTGATGTTCACTCGCAACAGCGATTCCACTACATGGGCACCGAAGGCGAACTAAGCGTCGATCAAGCCCACCGCGGCTACGCCCTCAGCACCGACAAAGAAGGATTCCAATCCCCCAACCCCCTGTTTATGAAATACACGCCCAACGATCGGGGAGAGTTCGACGGGCAAAGCGCCTACGGCTATCGCAGCATCCAAACCTTCATCGACGCAGCCCTCAGCGTCAAAGAGGGCGAATCCCAGCCTAACGAATGGCATGGCCGACTGGCCACAGCCCAAGAGACCCTCGCAGTGACCGCGATTCTGGAAGGAGGTCGTCGAAGCCTGGACGAAGGAAGCCGCCCAATCCGGATAGAAACAGATGCGACCGGCAGGATCCAAGCGCTCATCTAGACGTCAGGCACACTTCGGCACATTGGAACCACCCCCATTCATCGCCTTATCTCGCTGAGATCTCCCGTCGGAATTGCTTGAAAAACAGCTATTTAACTGCCATTTTTATTTAAATCCATGGGGCTCAATGAGCAAAGCAGGCTCCTAGGAATATTTCGGTCAATGAACAAGATCCCTTGGTTAACGCCGATCGAAGATTGGACCCGGATACCGTCCGTCACCCTATTCCTGTCTCTTGCCTGCATCAATGTGTCGGCAACCGAGCCGGACCTGGATTTCTTTGAGCGTAAGGTGCGACCGCTTCTCGTTGAACATTGTTACGAATGCCATTCGTCTGAGGCAGGCAAATCTAAGGGAGGCCTTTTCCTTGATGCGCGAACCGGATGGCAAGTTGGAGGGGACTCGGGCCCCGCGATTGTTCCCCATGAGCCTGATTCCAGCCTCCTGATCCGAGCCGTGCGATACGGAGATCCAGATCTTGAAATGCCACCCGACGGACGGCTCTCCACGGAGCAGATCCGAGTCTTGGAGGAGTGGGTGGAGACCGGAGCGACCGATCCACGTGACGGCAGTATTCAAAAAGAAGCTTCATCGATCGATCTGGAGAAAGGGAGGCAGTTCTGGTCCTTTCAAGCTCCAATCGCCAGCGCTCCCCCAGCCGTTCAAGATACTGCGTGGCCAAAGCGGGATATCGATTTTTTCATCCTTTCTCGACTCGAGGCAGCCGGTGTCCAACCCAATCCGCCGGCAAGTGACCGAGAACTGATTCGGCGAATCTACTTTGATCTGATCGGGCTCCCTCCCACTCCGGAGCAGCTCGAGCAGGCCCTGAACAATCCATCGGAGACCCGAATCAGCTCCGTTGTCGACCAACTCCTAGCATCTCAACACTTCGGCGAAACCTGGGGACGCCATTGGCTTGACCTTGCTCGATATTCAGAATCAACAGGTGGAGGACGGAGCGCGCTCCTACCGAACGCTTGGCGCTACCGCAATTACGTGATCGATGCCTTCAACAACGATAAGGCCTTCGATCAATTCATTCGCGAGCAAATCGCTGGTGATCTGCTTCCGGCTGAATCCGACAAGGCACGGGCCGATCAGCTGACGGCAACGGCGTTCCTTGTAATGGGACCAAAAAACCTGGATCTACAGGATAAGGAACTCCTTAGAATGAACACGGTAGACGAGCAAATCGACACCGTTACGAGGGTTTTCATGGGGCTAACCGTAAGCTGTGCCCGCTGCCACGATCACAAATTCGATCCGATTCCTGCGAAAGACTACTACGCTCTCGCGGGTATTTTTCGAAGCACGAGAACATTGAAGAGAAGCAACGTCTCTACCCTGACCATCAGAGACCTTCCAACCTCCGCCGAGCATAAACAGGCCGTCGAAACCTATCAGAAAAAGAAGAAGCACTTAGATAGCGCCATCAAACAACAGGCCAAGAAAGCCTCCACCAAAGCCGAGAAAGAGGCCCTCAACGAGCTGAAACAAGAACTTGCTGCACTCACCGACCGTCAACCTGCCCCACTTCCAAAAACCCTCGCCGTCGACGACGAAGAAACAACTGAAGATTACAATCTCTGTGTTCGAGGCAACGTCCATCAGTTAGGCGAGAAAGTGCCTCGAGGCTTCTTACAAGTCATCTCTCAGAACTCGGAACATCAGCCCAAGATTCCGGAGGGGCAAAGCGGTCGACTCGAACTCGCGAATTGGCTAAGTAGTCCCAATCACCCGCTGACAGCTCGCGTTATCGTCAATCGAGTTTGGGGGCACCTTTTTGGCGAGGGGCTGGTGCGCAGCGTCGATAATTTCGGCACCCAAGGCGACGCACCAAGTCACCAAGCGCTTCTCGACTACCTTGCAGTCGACTTCATGCAAAACGGCTGGTCCATCAAACGGCTCGTTCGACAGCTCATGCTATCACGGACCTACCAACTCAGTTCATCCTTAACCCCGGCAAGCGCCAACGTAGACGCCGAGAATCGACTTCTCTGGCGCATGCCTCGGCGCCGACTCACGGCCGAGGCCGTCCGAGACGCGATGCTCTCCCTCTCGGGCACACTTCAGGTCAAAGAAGTCGAATGCTTGTTCCCCAACGCAGCACGAAACGAGACGGCGCTCCAGAAAGCTTCCATCGATATCGATCAACTTGTGAATCCACCTCTACGTAGCGTCTACATTCCGGTCCTCCGCGAGGAAGGTCTCAACCCACTCCTCAAAGCGTTTGATTTCGCTAACCCAAGCTTTCCCGTGGGCCGACGAAACCGGAGCATCCTGCCGACCCAAGCCCTTTTTCTCATGAACGACGAGTTCGTGATGCAACAAGCTTCCAAGGCAGCTCGACTGCTTCAACAACAACATCCCGGCCTGGACACGGAACAGTTAATCGAAAAGGCTTATCTAAGCACCCTCGCCCGACACCCAAACACTGAGGAACGCCGACTAGCCCTTGATTACCTGAAACAGGTCGATGCCGCTCAGCGCCACGAAGCCTGGGCACAAGTCTTTCACTCGCTCTTCGCCTCCATCGATTTCAGATTCCTCCGATAGACAAGCATGAAGACTCCTGGAACCTTAAGCAGACGTGAGATGTTGCGCCGAACGGCCTGCGGCTTCGGCTCCATCGCACTGGCAGGATTATGCCGCGACGTGGCAGCTGCGAACGCCCACAACCCCCTCGCCGCTCGAGCTGGGCACCTTCCTGCTCGAGCCAAACGGGTGATCTTCCTCTTCATGCAGGGCGGTCCTAGCCATGTCGACACATTCGACTACAAACCGAAGCTTGAAGCCAATCACCTCAACAAGGTCGATGTGCTTGGCTATCGCTTCGACGATTTCCGTAAGATGACCAAACGGACGATGATGAAACCGCTTTGGGATTTCAATCGATACGGACAATGTGGCCACGCAGTCTCGGATCTCTTCCCTGAGACCGCCCGTCACGTTGACGATCTCTGCTTTATCCAAGGGATGCATACAGAGGGTATCGCTCACGGCCCCGCCACTCTCTTCCTCCACACGGGATCCGTGAACCAAGTTCGCCCCTCAGTCGGAAGCTGGGTAAGTTACGGACTCGGGAGTGAAAACGAGAACATGCCCGCGTTCGTCAGCTTGATGCCTACAGAGCGCATGGGAGGACCGCAGAACTACGGGAACGCCTTTCTGCCAGCAATCCATCAAGGCACCGCAATCGGCAAAGCAGAACAACGGATCGAATCCGTCCGGATTGCGAATATCGAAAATGCCCGCATGAGCTCGGAGGCACAACACAGGCAGTTCAATCTGCTCCAGAATCTCAATCGCGCCCAAGCGAACCAGACGCCAAACGAGGATGACCTTGAGGCCAGCATCAACGCCTTCGAACTCGCCTACCGAATGCAGCTCAACGCGCCCGGCTTGACGGATATTTCAGGGGAGAGCGACGCAACGAAAGCAATCTACGGCATTGGCGAGAAAGACACCGACTCATTTGGTCGACAATGCTTAATGGCCCGCCGCATGGCGGAGTCCGGCGTCCGCTACATCCAAGTCAACTACAGCGACAATCACGGCGGCAACCCTCGCTGGGACCAGCATTCGAAGATGCCAAGACACGCGCAACACGCCAAAGCCGTGGACAAACCGATCGCCGGACTTCTCCAAGACCTCAAGTCCCGAGGACTTCTCGAGGATACGTTGGTTTGGTGGGGCGGCGAATTCGGACGAACCCCGTTTTCACAAAACAACGACGGTCGCGATCACAACCCGCACGGCTTTACCGTCTGGCTGGCTGGAGCCGGCGTCAAACCAGGCTTCAGCTATGGCGCCACAGATGAGTGGGGTTATATGGCCGTTCAAAACAAAGTCCACATGCATGATCTCCACGCAACCGTGCTTCACCTTTTGGGGCTCAACCACGAACAGCTAACCTACCGTTTCGCCGGACGAGATTTCCGCCTTACCGACGTTTACGGTAAAGTTGTCAAAGACATCCTCGCGTAGTTCACTTGAACCGTTGGCGGGCCGGCCCGAACTCACTCGCGTGAGCTTCCAGCAGCAACAGAGCTAATCCGACGAAAGTTCGTACCTCCATTCGGGAGTCTCAGGCTAAATGAAAAGGTGGAGCCTTTTCCCTCGCTGCTTTCGACCCAAATTCTCCCGCCCATCAAACGAATCAACTCTGCCGAGATCGCGAGTCCCAGTCCGGAGCCACCGAATTCACGAGTCGTCGAGCTATCGGCTTGTGTGAATGAATCAAAGATTCGTTCCTGTTTCTGCTTAGGAATTCCAATTCCGGTGTCTGAGACATCCACTCGCAAACTGGTTTCGGAGGATGTCGAATCTCCCTTAACCCGAACTACCACACGTCCCTCTTCGGTGAACTTCACAGCATTGCCGATCAGGTTGAGGAGCACCTGGCTCAAACGGCCGGGATCGCCCACCAAAGAATCGGGCAACTCGGTATCAAGTTCCAAATCGAGGGCGATTGATTTTTCTTCCGCCAACACTCGAAAGGAGGCAACCGCACTCTTCACGATTTCATGAAGCTGAAACTCGACAGATTCGAGATCTAAACGACCGGCTTCGATTTTCGAGAAATCTAAAATATCGTTCAGAATTCTCAGAAGCGAATCTGCGGAAGTCTGAACAACTCGAAGGCAATCGCTTTGGTCTTCGGTCAGTTTGCTTTCTAGCACCATATCCGTCATCCCAATGATTCCGTTCATTGGAGTTCGGATCTCGTGGCTCATGTTCGCCAAGAACATGCTCTTAGCCATATTCGCCTCCTCCGCGTGCAAGCGAGATTCTTCGGCCGTTTCCAGCGCGGCTTGTAAGGTTTCCTTCTGGTGCTGATCCGATATGTGGAGAGACTCCAATCTTCGGAGCATTCTCAGCCTCACGAGATGAACAACCACACCTAGAACAATACTACTTACGAGAGCAAAACCGAAATGCGCCCAGTCAGGCGAAGGTGGGCTCATCGTCACGACCGCCAACCATCCCGCTACGGACAGTCCAATCAGCGTGTAGAGCCACCAGGAACAGACCAGTAACATTGAGGAGCCCAAAATCAGGAGCACGAAATTTGTTGTTTCACGCGGGTTAGGAGCGAGGAAAAAGTTGAGCTCTGTGTTAATAAAAACCAACCCGGTAACCACCGCAGAAAGTGCAGTAGACCATTTGCAGGCAACGAGGTCCAATTTGATGACAGCGTACAGACAGAAGAAAATGACGGCCGACAATCCTGCAGTGGGCACCATCACCATCGCCGCATCCGGGGATAGCATGAAAACGTGCCCAACCCCAAACAAGACATACAAAACGCCAAGCGCGAGACTGACCGGAGACAAACTCGCCAAGGCAACCCGATCCAAGGCATCCTGCACTTCCTTGGAGCTGATCTGACGAATGCAGCCGTGCGAATCCTCGATAGATTCCAACGGACAGGACTCACCCATCTGTTCCTTCTCAATCAAAATGGCATTCAGTCAAATAAAGGATCAA
>CAYFGX010000090.1:12420-14141 GCA_964342405.1 uncultured Verrucomicrobiota bacterium
GGAGATGAAAAATGGATTGGTTCACCGAATACGACCGTTATCCGAAACGGGCGAGGGAAGAGCATCCTGCGATTGTAGGCCTCAAAAGAGCCAAATATGCGAATTGGCACCACCGGAGCCCCGGACTTGACAACCGCGAGGCCAACCCCCGATCGAGCGGGCAACAGCTTGCCGTCTGAAGACCGCGTCCCTTCCGGGAAAAGTACAACCGGAGCCTGTTGTTTGAGTCGATTCAAAATCGTTTTCAAACCGCGAGGGCTCTTCCCCTCGCGATCGACCGGCAAGGCATTGATTGATCGAATCAGCGCTCCCAGAGGGGGAAAACGGAAAAGAGATTCGCGAGCCAGAAAGGATGCCTCCCGCGGCACAGCCGCACCAATCAGCGGAGGATCCAGGAAAGAAGCATGATTAGAGGCAAGCACCACAGCGCCCTTCATGGGGATGCGCTCCACACCGACAACTCGCCATCTAAAGTACAGAGAAAAGATCGCCCTCAGGAAATACCAACAAAGCCGATAGTGGAGTTTCATGCTTTGAATTCTACAAGTATGTATGAGAAACCGAACGTCATCCCCCCTACGGTTACGCAGCTTACCTCTCTAACTGCCCCTCTTCCTTCATACGGTCTTTGATCTTCTCGAGAATCATTTGACTGGATTCGTCTGGAGTTTGAGAAGATGTATCGATCACGATCGCACCCAAAGGAACCATCAAGGGAGCCGCGGCGCGTTGGCTATCCCGTTTGTCTCGAGCCGCCAAATCCTCATTCACCCCTTCTGCTTCTCGCCGCTCAGAACGAGCCTTGAGGGCTGCATCGATGTAGAATTTGTAATTTGTCTCGGGAAACACATTGCTCCCAATATCTCTCCCCTCCATTACCAAGGAACCGAATTCGATGCAGTCTCGCTGTTTCTGCTTCATCCAATCTCGCACCTTTGGCACCGCGGCAACATGAGGAACGAGAGCGCTGGTTTCCTCTGTTCGAATTTCCTTCTCTGGAAAATAGTTGTCCACCAACAAGCGTACGGCGCCATCGACACACATAAGTTTCGTCTTCCACTGCCGACACAACTGGCCTACAGCCTTCTCATCGTGCACGTCGATCCGACTCTTCCCGGCATACCAGGCCAAGGTTCGGTACATCGCTCCGGTGTCGACGTAGGCGAAATCCAGTGCCTTTGCCACCAGGCGAGCGTTCGTACTTTTCCCGCTGGCACTTGTCCCATCAATTGCAATGACGATTTTCTTATCAGTCTTCAATCCATTCTCCTCGTTCTTCTAACTTGCCAGCAATTCATTCCCCCTCAGCACTTTCCCGCTGGATCCATCTCGAATAACGGCTCCGATTCCATGAGGAGCGGGAGCGGCAAGTTTCTCAAAAAAATTGGGAAACGTCTTCTTAACGCAACTTGGGTCTCTGAGGGTGATTCCCGGCGCCTTCAATCCGAGAATGGCAAAACACATGGCCATCCGATGGTCATCATAAGTTTCAATTACCGCAGGCTGAAGAGATCCCGGAGTCACGGTCAACGTATCTCCTTCTTCGACGACATCAATCCCACAGCGCCCCAATTCTGTTCGAAGCGCTTCAACTCGCTCACACTCTTGCACTCGCAAGCGCCCTAGATCTACGAATCGTCTCCTACCCGAGGCGACAGCTCCTAGGACAATCGAGGTCATGATGCTGTCCCCCAAATCATGGTCTCGCGACACATCGTCAG
>CAYFGX010000091.1:0-13770 GCA_964342405.1 uncultured Verrucomicrobiota bacterium
CGGTTTTAGGTGGGATATTCCCGGGGAAAGGCAATCTGATTCAGGCGAAATGGAAACCGTTTGTTTGGAATAAATCTCCTCTTTTCTGTTACCAGAGCCAGATTCCGTTGCTGTATGAGGGTGTATGAATGTCTGTTATCCTCGTTACCAAGCTTCGGTGGAGAAGAGTTTTGTTCCCTGTCCGCTTCCAACGCGTTCGCTGTTCGGAGCGGTCTCGAGTAGCGTCCGAACGCTACGGCGGCGATTGAGCTTGCTGTTCAATGAGCGAAGGATGAGTTTTCGCTCGAACGACGCGAAGGTTCGGAGGTGGGAGGGGAATTGTCCCGTTTGTGGTCGGTTTCAGGACAGCTCATCGGTTTGCGGTGATTGTCGCTCGGAGGGCTTTGATGCCTAGACGGGCTTGTCAATGACGGTCAGAAAGCTAGATTTAATCGTTTCCGAAAAGTCATGACTCAATCGGTAGGAAATTCGGCCCCGGCTGGTGCTTCACCAGTGTTTGCGACGACTCATTGGAGTATGGTATTGCGTGCAGGCGAGGTCACTTCTGAGGCGCGCGATCAGGCGCTCTCGACGCTTTGCGACCTTTACTGGTATCCTCTCTATGTTTTCGTTCGCCGGCGGGGATATTCGGGCCATGATGCCGAGGACCTGACTCAAGGCTTTTTCGCGCAACTTCTGAGACGTCAGGACATCCGCGGCGTCGATGCTCGCCGAGGCCGATTTCGCAGCTACCTGTTGGCGGCCTTGAAGCACTATGTTGCCAACGATTGGAAACGCCAGAATCGACAGAAGCGTGGTGGGGGCTGCGAGGTGTTATCGTTCGACGCGGAAACGGCAGAGGCAAAGTATGCAAAGGAAGTTGCGTCGGAATCGGCGGAACGCAGTTACGATCGAAGTTGGGCGCTGGCATTGTTGAATCGAGCCATCTCAAGGTTGCGTGAGCAATACGCGAAAAAGGGCAAGGCAGACTTGTATAGTGCCATGGAGCCTTTTCTGTCGACATCGACCGAGAACGAATCCTATACCCAGATTGCAGAAGATTTCGACATGACCGAGTCGGCGGTCAAGATGGCAGTCTCTCGCATGCGTAAGCGTTACGGTGGCGCGATTCGCGAGGAAATCGCTGGGACCGTCGAAGATCCGGAACAGGTTGAAGATGAACTGAAAGCTCTTTTCGAGGCGTTGCGTCAGGGGTAGCCCTTGGCAAACGGAGGGAGCTACGGTAGAAGTATTCGGTTCCTTTGAGCGTGTAGTATTCAGAGTTCCGGCTCAAGGTCGATCTGATGAATCGCGCCTTTGTTGACAAGTCTTCATTCTTGCCGTCATAAGAAGGGTAGATGAAACGCATTCTGATCCCAATCCTGATTGCGACTGGAGCGCTCCTCTCTGTGCCGAGCCTGATCATTGCCCAAACGAATCGGCCGAACGTCATTCTAATCTACATTGACGATCTGGGTTACGGGGAGTTGGGTGTCTACGGATCGAAGGATATTCCCACGCCGAATCTAGATCGATTGGCAGCCGAGGGTGTTCGGTGTACGGCGTCTTATATTACCAACCCACCTTGTTGCCCCAGTCGCTGCAGCTTGATGATGGGGCAATACGCCCAACGATTTGGGAAATACGGTATGTCCCGTGGTCTTCCGATTCCTAACGATCGCCCCACGCTGGCGCGGTTTCTGAAAGATCAGGGCTATGTGACTGGGCAGATTGGAAAGTGGGATATCGGGACAAAACGACAGGGGCCCTTGCAGGTGGGTTTTACCGAGGTGGCGAAGATTCCGCCGAAGAAACGTTACACCGAAGCGGAGTTATCCCAGGTGCCGAAAGGTTTGCATAAACAGCTCAGTAAGAAGAATGGGGTGTCTAAGTATTTTTGTCTTAATCAAGCGGGGGAAACCGTTTGGTTAACGGATTATGACGGAGACTCGATGGTCAATTTCATCGATCGTCATCAGAAGAATCCGTTCTTTCTCTATTGGTCGCCGGAAGCGGTGCATTCGTTTAACTCTGAAGTCCCAGATCGACTCATGAATCGTACTCGGGCAGAAGGAAAACGACGCAAATTAGCAGGAGCGATTGTTTCGGTTGATGATCAGATTGGCAAACTCCTCGATGCACTGGAGCAGCACGGTTTACGCGAGAAGACCTTGGTGATCTTCTCCAGTGACAATGGAGCTAATTCAGGCGAAGGCGGCTCATCTGCTCCCTACACGGGAGGAAAAGGGCAAGGAACTCAAAAGGAAGGGTGGGTGCGCGTGCCGACCATTTTCTCGATGCCTGGTGTCGTGCCCAAAGGAGAAACCTATCACGGATTGATCGCTAATTTCGACTTCTATTCGACGATTGCTTCGTTGGTCGCCGATGAGATTCCGGCCCATTGTGATGGAGAGGATCTCCTGCCTTTCCTTCAGCGTAAAGCGAAGGGGGACGCACATGAGTATCTTTATTGGTTGAACAACCAGCCCGACGATGCCGTTCGGCGTCATTTGATTGCGGTGCGATGGGGCGATTGGCGGCTTTACCGGAAATATAACAAAGACCCTTGGCAGCTATTCAACCTTCGGCAGGACCCCCGGGAAGAGAAGAACGTGATCTCGAATCATCCTGACATTGCCAAACGGATGGCAGAGAAGCACGGCGAGTGGGTGGAGACCTTGGTGCCTCTGGGAACGATTCCCAACGTGCAAGCTAGTCAGCCAATCATTCCGAAAGGCCATGGATGGGCCTACGCGGATGGAACCCAATCCAAATGAGAACAATGAATTGTCGAAGCATGCTACGGATCGCGGTTGCCGTGCTCTTGATCCTTTTTGGAGAATGGATGCGCGCCGAAACGAAACGTCCCAACATCCTCTTCCTTTTCACCGATGACCATGCACTCAACGCGATCTCTGCCTATGGTGGGCCCCTTGCCGAGATCGCGCCAACGCCTCATCTAGATCGGCTGGCTCGAGAGGGGATGCTTTTTGAGCGATGCTTGGTGACGAACTCCATCTGTGGGCCCTCGCGGGCGGTCGTGTTGACGGGGAAGTATTCTCATCTGAATGGATTCCGGACCAATCGCGATCGTTTTGATGGCTCCCAACAAACCGTATCCAAACTATTGCAGAAGAGTGGCTATCAAACCGCTGTAGTTGGTAAATGGCACCTCAAGACGGAGCCGACCGGATTCAATCACTTTGAAGTGCTCAAAGGCCAGGGGCAGTACTACAATCCAGTGCTCCTTACCAATGGCGAGACCGTGAAGCATAGGGGCTACACCACCGATATCATTACCGACCAGGCCTTGAAGTGGTTGGAAGAACGCGATGAGGACCAGCCGTTCTTCCTGATGTGTCAGCACAAGGCGCCGCATGGACGCTGGGAGCCTGCGTTGCGTCATCTTAATGCGTTCGAAGGCGTGAGTGTGCCGGAACCGCCAACGCTATTTGATGACTATTCGGGGCGGAGCGCTGCGGCGTCGGGACATGCCATGGGGATTGCTGATCATATGGGACCGCATCGGCTGATGTTTCAATACTCCAGCCAATTTACTGAAGAGCAGTTCAAGGAATTTGACGGTTACTTTCGTCCACGGAACGAGGCCATCCAGAAAGCGAACCTGACGGGTACAGAACGAACGCGTTGGAACTATCAACGGTACATCAAGAACTACCTCCGCTGTGTGAAAGCCGTCGATGAAAACATCGGACGCATGCTTCGGTATTTGGATGAAACGGGGTTGGCGGAGAATACCGTCGTCATCTATAGCTCCGACCAAGGCTTCTACTTAGGCGAGCATGGATGGTTTGACAAGCGGTGGATGTACGAAGAAAGCCTGCATACCCCACTGTTGGTGAGGTGGCCGAAGGTGGCGGCGGCTGGAAGGACCAATGGAGACCTAGTCTCCAATCTAGATTTTGCTGAAACGTTTTTGGACATTGCAGGGCTTAAGGTGCCGAGTGAAATGCAGGGTAGATCCTTGGTTCCTATTTTCCGAGGTGAGACACCGAGCGATTGGCGCAAGACACACTACTATCATTACTATGAGGCGAAAGGGCATGGCGTTCCGGTTCACTACGGAGTGACCGACGGACGCTACAAACTGATCCGCTTTCCGGACGCTGACCTCGATGCTTGGGAATTCTTTGACCTAGAGAACGATCCGATGGAGCTGACCAGTCGATATACCGATAAAGCCTACGCCTCGCGCGTCACCGCCATGAAGACGGAGCTGGATCGCCTCAGAATACATTTCCAGATAGAGCGTTAGGAAGAGTAGCAGAGGCGGGACACCTCTGCTAGTGTGCCCGGCATGGGTATGAACTAATCATCTGAGAGGGGATGATCGGAAGCCGTGACAGCGACCGCAGGGAAGGACAAGGCCGTGACCGCGAGGGAGCGAGCTGAAAGCAGTCTGGAACAAAGACACGGCCGTAGGAACACGAACAGGCAGCGAGGCAGGGTGCGGGCGATGAGCATGCTAGTGAATGCGAAATCTAAGAGCCACCGAAAGTCACACCAAGTAGAGCCTGGCGGTGCGGGTCGAAAGTTCATTCACCTTACCCGGGGAGACCTCAGTCATGAGAGTGAGTGAGGAGTCAACGGCAGCCCTAGTAGTGAGGACACCCATCATTTCGACCCGATCTCTCTGCTACTCTGCGTTGACGTTTCTTTGAGGAAGCATCATGATGCGTCTATGAGGACGACAGTAAACATCAATGATGCGTTGTTGAATGAGATTCGTGCTCGGGCAGAATTGACCGGTCGTACTTTTCGGCAAACGCTGGAGGAAACGATAAAAGTCGGGCTCGCGAAACAGGGGGAGGCGAAACGACAGAGACGCTTTCGTGTCCAGCCGCACGATCTTCAGCTTAAGGCAGGTTTTCGGAATCAGAGTTTAAACCAGCTCTATGATCAGCTTGAAGCCGAGGATAGCGCCCGATGATCGTTCCGGATGCGAATCTGCTGATTTATGCCTATGACAAAGGGAGTGGTCCTCACGCCGAAGCGAGACGTTGGTGGGAAAAGACTCTTTCCGGACCAGAGCCGGTGGGAGTGCCGAATGTGGTGATCCTGGCCTTCATTCGTCTGATGACACATCCAACTTTGAGCGGAAATCCACTAGCGACAGATGAGGCGACAAAGTTTGTTCAGTCTTGGTTGGCTCAATCACATTGCCGCGTTCTCCCAAGCTCCGCGACGACGGTCGCGCTCTTCTTTGACTTGCTAAAACAGTCGGGCGTCGGCGGCAATCTTACCACCGACACTTGGATTGCCGCTTCAGCGCTGGAATACGGTGGCCGAGTGTATTCGAATGATCGTGACTTCGATCGCTTTCCAAGTCTGACATGGGTCAATCCTTTGAAGTAGCTTAGCGGCCTGCAGCAAGGTAGCAGTGGCGTTCCGCCTCTGTCCCTCAAAGCAAAGCATCTGCAGTATCTCGCTTCAATTCTCCGGGTGAGAAGGGCAGAGGCGAGACGCCGCTGCTACTCTAGGAGGCTTTGTTGCACGGTGCCGGCGACATCGGTGAGGCGGAAGTCGCGGCCTTGGTGGCGGTAGGTGAGTCGTTCGTGATCGATGCCAAGGCAGTGGAGGGCTGTCGCGTGGAAGTCGTGAATGGAGACTTTGTTTTCGATGGCGTGGAACCCAAAGGGGTCGGTGGCGCCGTGGGTAAC
This sequence comes from uncultured Verrucomicrobiota bacterium, assembly GCA_964342405.1. Taxonomy (GTDB): domain Bacteria; phylum Verrucomicrobiota; class Verrucomicrobiia; order Limisphaerales; family AAA164-E04; genus UBA2970. The sequence continues at coordinate 5,661 of CAYFGX010000091.1, forward strand.
GCCGCCGCGAATGCCACCGCCCGCCATCCAGAGGGTGAATCCGTGCGGGTGATGGTCGCGTCCCCAGTTCTTTCCGGAGCCTTGAATGACTGGCGTGCGGCCAAATTCACCGCCCCAGATCACGAGCGTTTCGTCGAGTAGTCCTCGCTGTTTGAGGTCTCGAATGAGGGCCGCCGTGCCACGGTCGATAGCCTGGCATTGACGATTGTGTTCGGTCGCCATGTTGTTGTGGGAATCCCAACCCATGTCGTAGAGCTGAACGAAGCGGACGCCTCGCTCCACCAGTCGACGGGCGAGGAGGCAGTTGTTGGCGTAGGAAGCTTTGCCTGGTTCGGCGCCGTAGAGATTGAGCGTCGCGGTTGATTCTGCTTTGAGATCCATCAGCTCTGGTGCGGCGGTCTGCATCCGAAAGGCGGTTTCGTATTGTTGGATGCGAGCAAGGGTTTCTGGATCTTGGAACAGGTCGAATCGATCTTGGTTCATTTGCCGAATGAGATCGATTTGAGCTCGTCTTTGCCGGCGGTTGAGTCCTTCGGGGCTGGAGAGGAAAAGGATCGGATCGCCCTTGCTGCGAAATCGCACGCCTTGATGTTTGCTGGGGAGAAATCCATTGGTCCAGTAGCTGTCTAGTAGGGGTTGCCTTTTAACACCCGAGGTGAGGACGACGTAGGCCGGAAGATTCTGTGTTTCGTTACCCAAGCCGTAGCTGACCCAGGCCCCCATCGTGGGACGCCCCACCCGGGAGTCGCCGGAGTTCAGCAGGCTGACGGCCGGATCGTGATTGAATACTTCGCTGTGCATCGATCGGACGATGGCGAGCTCGTCAGCGACTTGTGCGGTGTTGGGGAATAGGCTAGAGATCGCTGCACCGCTTTGACCGTATTGCTGGAAAGGGAATGGAGAGCCTTTGATCAGTGGTTCATTGACCTGGTTGATCATGGCGAAGTGAACATCCTTGATCAGCGATGGCGGGATCGCTTGCCCATCACGTCGATTGAGTTCTGGCTTGGGATCGAAGGTGTCGACGTGCGACGGGCCGCCTGACATGAAGAGGTAGATGACGCGTTTCGCGGTTGGGGCGAAGTGTGTTTTTGCGAGAAGCGACGGGTTGAGTAGCGTCCCCAAGGCAGCCATGCCGATGCCGCCTGCACTTCGTTGCAAGAAGTGCCGACGAGTCAATCGTTGCTTGGGCTGTTGGGCCTGGGCTTTCATTGGGATGCTCTATTCCTTCGTGATCGTTTCGTCCAAGTTTAGCAGAACTTGGGACAAGCGTTTCCATCGAGTCTGGTCATCTTCGGTTGGATTACTTGTTGTCTGAATGAAATTCTGAAATCGATCGCGTTCGACTGTGTTGGGCGGTCGACTGAGCACGGTCTGGAAGGCGAAGTCGATTCGCTGATCCAAGTCAGGTGCATGTTGGATGATCCTTTGGGCAAGTGTCTCGGCCATTTCGACGTAGATGGGATCGTTCAGCAAGGTGAGGGCTTGGAGTGGGGTATTGGTGGTAGATCGACGGACGCAGGATCGTTCACGTGATGGGGCATCAAAGAGGAGCATGCTGGGGTAGGGCGAGGTGCGTTGCCAAAAGGTGTAGAGGCTGCGGCGATGGCGTCCTGCTCCCTTGCTGGTTTCCCATTTGCCCGCGGTGGCATCGCGATACTCGCCGACGCCATGCGGCTGAACCGGGTAGACACTCGGGCCCCCGATTTCTTCGGTCAGCAATCCGCTCACCGCTAGAGCGCTATCTCGTAGTTGCTCGGCTGCTAAGCGAAGGCGTGGTCCTCTCGCTAACCAACGATTGTCGGGGTCTTGTTTACGTAACTCCGGGCGATGGATGGAGGACTGCCGGTAGGTTGCGGAGGTGACGATGAGTCGGTGCAGTGCCTTTGTGTTCCAACCCGATTCCATGAATTCGACCGCGAGCCAATCAAGTAACTGAGGGTGGGACGGAGGAGCGCTCCGCACGCCGAAGTCATCGGTGGTGGCGACGAGGCCCCGTCCAAAGTAGTGAGCCCAAATACGATTCACGATGACTCTTGCGGTTAAGGGATTCTGGGGGGCGACCAGCCACTGAGCAAAGGTGAGGCGATTTACCGGTTGCCCGTCTGGAAACGGCGGTAAGAATTGAGGTGTTCCAGCGAAAACCTCGTCGCCTCGATTCTCGAAATTCCCTCGGATATGGACAAACGTTTTTCGAGGTTCCTTCAGTTCATCCATGACCTGTGCCGTGACGGCTCGCGCTTTGAGTTCCTGTTGGTGGTGCTTCAGTTCGGCGATGCGTTCTTGCAGTCGTTCAGCATTGTTCTTGTTGCGTTTGAGTTTTTCCTCCGCTGCTGCGATTTGAGTGAGCGTTTGATCCCATTGCTGTTGGTCGGTCGCGTTGTAGATGTCGATCCTTGGACCGTGGATTTTGAACCTTTCGCCGTAGTGGGGGACGTTGTTGAAGATCGCGTAGAGCTGATAGTATTCCTTGGTGCTGAGGGGATCGTATTTGTGGTCATGACACTCAGCGCAACCCACGGTGACACCCATCCAAACGCGGCCGGTTGTTTCGAGTCGATCGACGATGCCTTTAACACGGAATTCTTCCTTGCGGGGGTTGTTCCCCAACGCTTGCATGGAGTTTCGATGAAACCCAGTTGCGATTCGTTGTGCTAGAGTTGCATTGGGGATTAAGTCTCCCGCGAGTTGTTCAATGGTGAATTGATCGAATGGTTGGTTGCGATTAATCGAGTCGATCACCCAGTCGCGATACAGCCACATTGTTCGAGGAACATCTGCGGCGTGGCCGGCTGTATCGGCATATCTCGCTGCATCCAACCAGTCCTGCGCCATGCGTTCGCCGTAGTGGGGGGATGCCATCCACCGGTCAACCAGGCGCGAATAGGCGTCGAACTGAGAGGTCTTCTTATAGTTGGCGACTTCTGATGGGGAGGGAGGAATTCCGCGAAGGTCGAAACTCAAACGACGCATCAAAGTATGTGGCTGTGCTTCGGCAGATGGAGCCACTCCGACGGCATCGAGTTGATGGAGGACAAAATGATCGATCGGGTTGGCGATCCAATCCGGATCGTTTACGGGGGGCAACGGAGGGCGCTGGGGTGACACAAATGCCCAGTGCCGATCTGTTTCAGCACCTTGGAGGATCCACTGTCGGATTGAATTGATCTCGTTAGGAGTGAGAGACTTTCCAGATTTCGGAGGCGGCATGCGTTCTGTTGAATCGGAGTGTGAGATCCGATTCCAGAGCTCGCTTTGCGAAAGCTGTTTGGGAATGACCGGGGACTTGCCGGATTCAGAAGGTGTTTGAAAGCCTTCGCGAATGTCGAAGCGGACTCCGCTCTTACGCCTCGCCGCGTCAAACCCGTGACACGATAGACAATTCTCCGCGAGAATCGGTTGAATATCCCTTTGGAAATCGACCCGAGACTCGGCGGTCGCGAAGAGCCCCGCGACCCCAGAAGCCAACCCCACGAACAGACGTGCAACAACGGACGACGATGGCAGCAACAAGTTCATTCGCGGAAGACAATTCTTGACCAGGAAACAACCTGCGGTAAAGGCAATTCAAGGTAGCAGAAGCATCCTGCCTCTGCCTCCCCGGCCGGCCCGGAACACAAAGTGGCCTAGGTGGCTCCGAGTACTTTCCCAAATGTTGAAGCGACGAGATTGGCGGGGGGTGGTTTGCACGATAGGAGCCGAGGGCTCGCTGGCGGATCTGACGAGCTACTCGAGAGAATCGGGACCGGTGGCTACTACACTGCCCCTGCCGGGATACGGGATAATGGCGCCGGAATACGCCTGAGGATCGTTGGGATGGATCCCCGCCCGAATCTTGGGTAAGCTCAGAATCTCACCACAATGAGAACAAAATCAATTGCTCTACTCGCTTTGATCGCGGCTGCGTCGATCGTGTCTCTCTCCGCCGATTCCGAGGAAGGGTTTGTCTCTCTCTTCAACGGGGAAAACCTCTCGAACTGGGATGGCAAACCGGGAGCTTGGGAGGTGCGCGATGGCGCGATCTGGTGCACCGGAAAATCTAAGGATAAGAATTGGCTCATTTGGCGGAAGGAACAGCCGGCCGACTTCATTCTTCGTCTAGACTTTCGTTGGGACAGTGGCAATTCGGGCGTTCAGGTGCGAAGCGATGATTTGGGAGATTGGAAGATCTTCGGTTATCAAGTTGAAGTTGCGCCCCGCAATAAGATGGGACTGTGGCATCATTCCCTTTTGCCGGCCGAACATCCCAAGAGGAAAGCCCGACATCTGATGGCTACGGTCGGACAGGTTGCCCGCATCGCTCCCGACGGATCGAAGACCGTCGAGCAGAAAGGTGAGCCGGCGACGATCCAAGCTCACTTTAGCGAGCATGAGTGGAACACGATGGAGCTCATTGTGAAAGGGTCGACCCTCGTGCAAAGAATCAATGGGGTGCACTTTGCGACCGTTGTCGATGAAGACACTGAGATGAGCCGGGAAAGGGGGTTCATTGCGCTCCAGGATCACGGGAAAGGCTGTGTGGTTGCTTTCCGCAATCTTCGACTCAAAAGGCTGCCCTAGGCAGGCAGAGGCGGGACGCCTTTACTACTTTTTTGTTACTCTTGTTGGGCTTCGCATTCGGATGATCCTGCAGCCGATGTGTTGCCGTATACGTTGTGTGTGCGAAGAATGTGGTCATTGGGGGTAGACGTCACGCGTTGGATGCAGGCGGGTTGCCTTGCATGACTTTGGGTTACTTGGATGAGGGTGCAGGCGAACACCTTGGAGCATGCGCATGGTCCACAGCCGATCGTCAGTGCCTGGAAGTTTGCTAAGTTGCCACGTGCCGTGCGGCCTGGCTTAACGAGCGTCAATACGGCCGCAACGAGCTAGCGCCGAGAGGGGCCGTTGACTTTGGAAACGCACTCGGCTGAGGATGTAGCGGTGTACGCGACCGGGCCGGGAGCGCATATGTTTCGTGGGACCCGTGAGCAGAATTATCTTTATCATGCCATGGTTCGGGCGGTGAGAGGGGAGAGGTGAGAAGTGAGAAGTGAGAAGTGTTACCTATGTTCTGACCGCGCCTTCGTCCTCTCACTTCTAATTTCTAATTTCTCACTTCTCTGTCCGAAAGGACAGCAGGTATGCAAGCAAGTCGGCGGCGTCTTGGGCGCTGAGGTCGCTTAGGACCCCGGTGGGCATGGGGGAGATTTTGCTGCGGCGACGAGCGCGAACTTCTGCTTTGGGGATGTCGTATTCTTCGAGTTCGGCGGTTTTGATTCGGTAGCTGGTGTCGCTTTGACTCGTAATCATGCCGCTGAGGGCCGTGCCGTCGGTGAGTTCGATCGTGTAGTTGCGATAGGGCTCGTCGATGGTAAGGGAGGGCTCGAGGATATGGCGTAGGAGGTCCGATCGGCGGGTGTATTTCTGGCTGATTTCGACGAGGGTGGTGCCGAGGGACTGGGTTTGGTCTGTGGGGTGATGGCAGTTCTTACAGAGGGCACCAGCGGAATAGAAAATGGTTTTCCCTTTCTCCGCGTTGCCGGTCAGGCGCAGGATGTTGCTGGGGTTGATTTGTGAACCAAGCCGACTTTTGCGTGCGTTTTCTGGGACGAAGGTTTCGAAGAGGCCGCGGATGTTGGGATCGGATGCATCACTACCGGCGGCAATGGCTTGGGCGGCGCTTTCGGTCGAGAGTTGTCCACGGTGAAGGGCGCTGACCAGAGCCAAGGAACCTTCGGTGCTGGCAATGAGTGTTTGTGCGGCTTCGGTGTAAGCGCTGGTTTCTTGTGGTTGTTTGAGTTGAGAGAGCGCTTTGGCTTCGGCGGAGTTTGCGGTTTGGGGAGATGAAATCACGGGGGTGTCGTCTGTCCCGGCTGGGAGCGACCGGATCCAGTCGGCGATGAGACTGACTCCAGCACTATCGACTGAGCGAGTGCCAATGTAGGGCATGCGGGAATAGCCCAGTTTGGACATGCGATACATGAGGACAGATCGAAAAGGATCGCCGTTGGCGATGACTTTGGCGTCGCGTATGCCAAAGGTGCCAATGCCGGTGCCTTTGTTGGTGCGCAGTTCCTCGAAGGATAGATCGCGCCGAAGATAGAAGGATGCGATCTGGCTGCCACCCGGGCGATGGCACATGGCACAATTGGCGTGTAGGTATGAACGGGCGCGATCATCGAGATGTTGGGAGGTATCGTGTGGGTCGACGAGTTGCTCTGACGAGGCGACTGCGGGTGCTGTATTGATGACCTTCTTTGCTGCCAGTGTGTCCAGTTGGTCCTGTATCTGGTTGGCAGTGAATCCTAAGACGAAACCCGCATCTGAGTTGTGGCAGAGGCGGCATTCGTTTTGGGCGCTGACGTGCCAGGTTTGAGGGAGTTTGGCTGAGTTTGGATCCGATACATCAAGTGGATGGTCGACGCCGGTGGGGGCTGCGAGGGATGCCTCGTTGCCGGCTGCGTTCCAGAGATAGGAATACGGACGCCAGCGATCGTCTTCGAGATGAAGGAGTTGAGTCTCTAGACGAGTTCGTTTGGAATTATTGAGGGATGGGAGCTCGAGGTGCTTTACCAAGACGGTCCCATCGGGAAACTGAGACGGTGTCGTGATCGATCCCAGCTCTACGGTGCCGTGGTCGGGAATCGCGATCCAACGTTGAGCTTCGGCTCCGTCCATCCAGCGTTCGACGGTGACTTGGTAGGGGATGACGCCGGGGGAAGGTTCCAGTGTCGTGAGGGAACTGAAGAGTCCAGTATCGCTCAGACGTGTCGGGAAGGGGCGTTGGTTGCTTATTTTTTCATCATTGGGAATGAGTTCGTAGATCTGTTCGGTTGAATCGTAGTCGACGAGATAGATCCTTCCGTCTGCTCCTTCGGTTAGCGATGAAAGTCGTAGATCGGTGTCGGTCAAGGTTTGGAAGTCGGTTGAGCCGTCCTCTTTGGGTTTTACACCCCAGATGGTGCCGGTGATGTAGTCACCGTAGATGAACCAGCCTTTGAGTTCGGGATAGCGACCGCCTTGATAGACGGGGCCGCCGATGACGGAGTTGGCCTCGGTGTGAGGATGTGCTTTGAATGGCGGGTCAATGGGAGTGGGGCCTGGCGTTACTTCACTGCGCACTAAGTCAGGTCCTTCCATGATTGGCCAGCCGCCATTGCTGCCGCGTCCGGCGCGGTGAATGAGTTCCCAGGTTTCCCAGCCGTTGTCGGCGGCGTAGACATTGCCGGTGCTGGGATCGACGCCGATCTTCCAAGGGTTTCGGTAGCCGTAGGCCCAGATTTCGGGACGGGCGTTTTCCATCTCAATGAATGGATTGTCGGTTGGAATACCATAGGGCTTTCCGGGGAGAGGGTTGTTGATATCTAGGCGAAGGATTGAACCGAGTAGATCTGAGACGTCCTGTCCGGTTGTACGCCTGTCGGGCGGATTAGGGCCCGAGCCGTCACCCGTGGAAATGTAAAGATACTCCTTCTCCCCAAACTCAACGCAGCCGCCGCTATGACCGCCGCTTGGCCAGGAGATGATGGCTTTCTCGGTGTCAGCGAGAATTCTGGGTGGATTGGAATCAGCGAGCACGAAGCGGGAGACTTGGTTTCGGCCGCCTCTGCCCGAAAGTCGGTAGCTTACGAAGATAAATCGATTCTCTTCGAATCGCGGGTGGAACTCGGTGTCCAGAGCACTCGCGCCGCTACCGGTGAGCGTCGCTAGGTCGATGACGAGGTCAGCTTCGGTTGCTGCGGCGTTCTTTGGGGTGCTGTAGATCTTGCCGCCGATCTCGGTGAGGATCAGGCGGTTGGCGCCGGGGATTTCTTCAATACTCGTGGGGCGATTGAGTTTGAGCTTGGGAAAGAAGGGGCGGATTGTGAAGGGCGAGGGTGGAAAAGGTGTGCCATGGATGTTTGACGTGGTCCAGGGAGCTCGGGCGGCGGCGTCTAAAGGTGTCGATGACGCGGAGATGAGCAGGGTGGTGACGAGTAGTATAAGGTTGGACGACTTCATGATTCGTGCCTCGAACCGGGGGTTTGAGGGGATCCTACCCTGAAGTGGTGGGGGAGGCAATGAAAGTGAGAGGTGAGAAGTGAGAAGTGAGAAGTGAGAAGTGAGAAGTGAGAAGTGAGAAGTGAGA
>CAYFGX010000092.1:0-11568 GCA_964342405.1 uncultured Verrucomicrobiota bacterium
GAGGATGTAGGTGTTGTCTGCTGTCCATGTGGTGTCGCCATCGATCGAGGCGTCGTCTATTTGAATAGTCGCCCCCCACATTGAGACGGACGCCGTCATTGCGCATATTCCGCCAAGAGCCCTCGCTAGGAATGATTTCATCTTTTGTGCCGGTCTTTCTCGTTATCACCAATAAACCGTTCAGTGATCAAAGAAACCGATGCGAGTTACACAAAAAGAGCAGTAAAGTTACGGTTGTGTGAACAGCCGAAAGGAGGACCTGGATCCCGTCCAAAGGAAGCGACGTAAATAGATCTCTATCAACTACCTAGAAGTCGTAGGTCAAAGAAAGACCGAACGAGCGTCCTCGGCGGAAAGCAGCAAAGAGGTATTCCTCGCCTCCACCATTGAAGTCGTAGCTCGTCTTGACCAACGGATCGAGGATGTTCTTGATCGAGAGCTTGATCTGCCAGTTTTCACTGAGTTGTTGACTCAGAGTGAAATCAAGCGAATCAACGGGTTCTTCGAAGATATGCGGTGTTTCTCGCTGTCCCACTGAAAAGAGACGGGGCCCGAACACATTATAGAACAAGCTAGCGGTGGTTTCTGAACGCGGATTGTGATAGGACAGATCGATGTTCACGATATAGGGCGACTGACCAGCGAGCTGCACATCGCCATCGCCAAAGTCAAACGGCCCTTTGTCCACTTCGGACTCCACTAAAGTCAGATTGCCGCCAAGGGTGAAATCCTCCAACCCTGACCGAATAAACGAGAGATTCTTTCTAGCTTCAAATTCCAACCCGTAGACAATGCCTTCTTCACGGTTCTGGTATTGGACCTGCCGATTGGCAGTCGCGGTCGTCTTTTGAATTGGATCTTGTAGAGTCTTGTAGAAGAGACTGAAGGCGAGAACCTCTCCAGGGTTCGGGAACCATTCCCAGCGAATGTCGTAATTGTCGATTGAAGTGAGAGTCAGATCAGGATTCCCCACCAGGACTTCACGATTCGCTACGTCAAACACAGAAATCGGAGTGATCTCACGATAGGTTGGGCGAGCCAGCGTTTTCCCATAGGCCAAACGCAGATTCATATCTGGAACGATCTCGTAGACCAATCCACCAGCGGGCAGCAATGAGGTTTCACTCAAGGCAGCAGTGCCAGCACGTTCACCGGAGCTTTGCACAAACAACTCAGTCGTTTCATACCTTGCGCCACCAATCGCTTTCAGTTTGTCGACCAGCGGCAACTCCGTCATCACGTATCCCGCATACACGTCTTGTTCTCCGTCATAATTATTAAACGGACGTTCCTCGACGTACTTGTTAAAACGAAAGGACCCTCTTCCCGGATTGACATACACGAGATTCTCGTCTGCCAGAAAGGCATTCGGGTCACCCGTTTGATTCAAGTCCGCAAAGCGGGGGGAAGAGTTACTCACATACTCAAACCGCCGTTCCTCATAAAGACGCTGGGATCCGGAATAATAGGCACCGAACTTCAACTGTGCTTCCCTCTCACCCCAAACATCAAAGGGAATCGTGTTATCGATCTTAAAGTTCTGGTTGTCTTCATTGACGGACCGAAAGTAACGGGTCGGCGCCTGGTAGCCGGAAAGGTTCACGTCGACCGTTCCGCTAGGACGGCGCTGAAACTGGAGAAGACGAAGGTCGGGCTGATCCTGCAGGGTCGATGATAAGGAAGCGATCCAATCCAATTTCCAATCCGCGATCTTCGCAAACTCGTGGTTTCCCCGAAACTGATAGGTCTGCAACTCACGCTGGGTAAATTGGAGGACTCGTCGTTCGAATGTATCCGGCTCAAGTCCGAAAAGAAATCCGTCCTGAAAAATCACCTGGTCTTCGCTATTTCGATTGTAGAGAAAATTAAAACCAATCTCATGTGTCTCACCCAAACGGTAAGCAGCATTCACCACGCTACCCCAAGATACCGTGTCCACTGCCTTCACATCGTTCAGCTCCATGAAGGCCTGGAGCGTGTCCCCGCTCCGTTCATAGCGCCCCACAAAGCCATCGTCATAAAATGAGAAATTCCGCGAATAACTCACGCCGGCGAAAAGCCCTAGGTCTCGCTTCATGAACTGGATCGTATCGCCAACGGAACCCGAGAAATTATGCTTCATGAGACTCGTGTCTCTCGATGGGGCCATGACAGGACTGAAGACTGAGCTGAGCGCGATGATCTGGTCTGCCGCCGCCGTTCGAGATTCGGTCGTTCGCCCACCGCCCGAGCGCGTATCATTGACCAGAGACTGCGTGTCAATATCACCTGCTTCCCCCCACTCCGTCGGGATCTCCCGGGTTCCGTCGTCGAAGCCAAGGAAGTCCGTGTTCCCTCCGTCATAGCTAAGGAAGTCGTCATTGAACGACGCTTGGGGATTGTAGGTGGCACCGATTGAGAGCTGACTCGTAAACTCAGGAGGAAACGACTTTGTCACCACATCGACGGACCCTCCTGAGAAACTCCCCGGTTTATCCGGCGTAAAAGTCTTCGTGGTCACGATGCTTTCAATCGCGCTCGCTGGAAAAATATCCATTTGAACAGCTCGACGATCCGGATCCGGGCTCGGCACTTCGGCCCCATTCAGCGTGGTGTTGCTGTAACGATCGCCTAGGCCACGAATGAATACATACTTCCCGCCCACAACCGACGCACCGGTTACTTTCGTCATGATGTCGGCCGCATTGCTAGCGCCTGCTCGGGAAAAGAAATCAGCGCCAATAGAGTCCGTCATCGCAGCAGCACCCTGACGATCACTAAGAAGCGCGACACTCTGGTCAACAAAGGGTTCAGAGATCACCTCAAACGGTTCCATCTCATAGAACGACGGCTTCATCTTGAGATCCGCCTTTGAGGTTTGCCCGGCAATCACACGAATATCACTCACCGTAGCCCGGGTGTATCCCGACTTGGAAAAGATGAGAATATGATTTCCACCCGGCACCTCAGGCAAATTGTAACGCCCTGACATGTCGGTCGTCGTTCCCAACGTCGACCCGCGAAGCACGACCGCCACTCCCGGAACAGGCGTCCCTTCCCACGAATCCATAATGGTTCCTGAAATGGTTCCACCCTGCGCAAGGGCATCTAGGTTCTGAAAAGACAGGAACCCCGCGATGACGAGCAGCTGGAAAATGGAGGCCGCATAACCACGCTGGCACCGGACGCCCGGATGGAGTAGGCCCTCTTGTCTGTCGCGGATCATATCAGTAGGAATTTCTGGTCCCGAAGTTTCCCCTCTATCGCCACATTAGCCTGCGGAGGCTCTGGCCACTCGCTCGACCGCATCTAAATACTTCTGAACATTGTCCCGGGGATTGACCTTCTGTGCCTTACGCAACAGTTCTAGTGCCTCGTTGTAATCCTGCTGGCGCACCAGCAATTGAGCGTGTTTGAGCCACGCATCCGCTTCAAAGCCGCTGATCTTCGCAGCCATCTCGTAACGGAAAATTGCCTTCTCCTTCTGACCTTCCTGAGAGTAGAATTCCCCAGCAAGCAGAAGCGCTTCACCGTCGAGAGGATTCTTAGAGATGATCTGCTCAAGAACTGCCAAAGCCCTTTCACCCTCGCCATTGGCAATCGCTACTTTTGATTCCAATCGTAGGAGCTTCGCTTCTTCTTCGTCACTCATCACTCCTTGATGGACCTGCTTAATCTTGGCAAAGAGAGCTTCCGACTCAGACCAAGCTCCGCGACTCACCAGAATCTCCGATGCCCGCAGCGACCGGCTGATGTCATTGACACCATCCTTGTCGATCGCGTCCATATAAACTGGCAGTGCCATCTCGAGGGCCTCGTCTAGCATGTAGATATCCCCGAGCAACATCAGGTTAGCCAGCGAGGCCTTTCCGAGCTTGCGCAACATCTCAAAATTAATGGCCGCTTTGGCGTTGTCCTCCATTTGCAGGTAGACGTTCGCTTGCAAGGACCAAAGGTTGGCACTCTCTGGATTCTTAGCGAGCACCTCATCCAACAGAGCAATTGCCTCAGAGTAGCTGGATCGTGCAATATAGCTCTTGATCAAGCCCAACTTCCAATCCTGGTTTTCAGGGTCCATCAAAAGCGCATTCATGTAGGCGGCTTCGGCTGACAGTGTTTTGCCATCATTGAGATAAGAATATCCAAGCAGACCGTAGATACTGGCATCTACCGCTCCCAGGTTTAGCGCCTTGGTCAGAGATTTCGTCGCCTCGTCGTACCGCCCCTCTTGAGCGAGGGCAAAGCCCATATTGCGATGCGCCCGCCGGTAGTCCGGAAACTTAGTCAGAGCAAGCTCAAATTGTTCAATTGCTTTCACTGCCTCTCCCTCTTGGAAGTAAAGAGATCCTAGAGTGAACGGAAGGATGGCACTCGAGGTCGGCGTGATCAGTTTCTTCAAGCGATCCATAGCCTCGGCAGGATTGTCGCGAATGACCTCGCCTAGCTCCTTGAAAGTCAGCTGCTCTTCCGGCGTCTCGAAGCGAGGCTCGATCTGAGTGTTGAACCCATAGCTTCCCATGAAGCGTTTCACGAATTCAGGATTACTCCAAAACTTCAGTCGCTCCTCTTCACTTAGCTTATCGGATTGCGCCCAGGCTGGGATCGACACAATCACGGCAAAGGCTAGGAGAACCGTTCGTTCTAGTTGAGAGAACCTAATCATAGCGTCATTAATTCGTTAACGAGTCAAGCGAAAGGCAATCTGTTGCCGAATGTAGGATCGAACCGCTTTGCCGTCTCGAGTCCCCGGCTTAAAGCGCCATCTTTTGACGGCCGCCAACGCGGGTTTTTCAAATTCAGGACGGCTCGAAGACTCAACACGTGGATCTTGTACCCGACCATTCTCGTCGAGCACGAACAGCAGAACCACTGAACCTTCGATCTTCGCCTTGAGCAATTCTGGGGGATGACGGGGCGCAACTTGAGCAACGGCCTGAGGTCGTTGATCGAGATCGGCGATATCAAAAATTGCGACGTCTTGAAGCGCTTGTTCTCCCCCGAAATCCAGTCCTCGGCCAAACGCCCCACCCGTCCCCGCGCTCACATCGAGATCAAGATCACTCAGGGAAAGTGGCATCGATTGTTCCGTCAACTCAGGTGGAGGTTCCGATTCCTCCGGTTCCGGTGGAGGAGGAGGTTCCACTTCTGAAGGAGGTGGAGGAGGCGGAGGTGCCGCTGTATCGATCTTGGATATTTCAAGCTGACGCTTCGCGCCACTAGAAATGACTTGGGTCAAAGGAAGCACCAGGAAGACACACAATGTTCCCACGAGAGCACCGAGGACCGTCAACGGCCAACTAACTCGGGTCGAGGGCGGTGTGTATACTTTGCGCATGAATCGTGGCTAGCTTAGGCAGGAAGCTGAGTGTCTAATGAAGTCTGATCGACAAACCGCCTACGCGCCAGATCGTTCTGAAGCCAGGCTCACCGAGTTGGCGCCACCTAGCTTCGCCTCATCGACCACTTGAAGGACAACACCATAGTTGGCGTTCTCGTCCCCTTGAACGATCACTGGCATATCTTCAGCCTGAGTCATCCGCTTCACCAAGGGCCGGACTCCGGAGACACCAATCTCTCGCCCTCCATACACCACCTGACCCTTGCTGGTCACAGCGAGCAGAATGCTATTTTTTTCAAGACTTACAGCGGAAGCGGCCTGGGGCTTATCCACCTCGACTCCCGTTTCCTCCACAAAGACCGTGGTCACAATGAAGAAGATCAGAAGAATGAAAACCATATCGATCAACGGAGACACGTTGATCTCAGAGATTTCCTCAGACTCGTTGATGGAGCGACGATATTTCATCCTGCGACTGGAGAGAGACCAAAGTCAGTCAACGCTTCGGATTCAGAAGCAGGCTGAGCAGAGCTTGAAGGACCAGAAGGCGTGCCGGGTCGCTTGAACTGTTGCACAGTGCGGGTTTCCAGATGAGCCAAGAATGCCTGATACTCATCTCGCTTCCGCTTCAACATTTGAACCATCATCAAGCCCGGGAGAGCGACGCAGAGTCCTACTTCCGGCGGAAAAAGGGCAGCAGAAATCCCTTCGGCCATCATTCCGGCCATCTCCCCGGATCCAGCGCCAATTGATTGGAAGGTCAACAACATCCCCATCACTGTCCCGAGCAAACCGATCAGAGGAGCCGTCGTCACCAGGATATTAGTGAAGGCAATGTTGCGATCGATATAGGGGATCTTCGAGGCCGTAACCTCGGCAAAGCGACTTTGAATCTCATCTAAGGAAGTCACTTCATCTTGAGTGTAACGCACGATCTCTCCGATCTCCCCTTCTCCCCGTTTCGGGTCGATGACCCACTCACTCCATTGGCTTTCTGGAATCCGATGAAAGTCACGCTTGGAGAAGTAAAGAAAGAGCCGGATCGCCGAGCAATAAATCAGGATGCTCAAGAAACACAGCGGAATCATGGTCCAGCCACCGGCTGTCCAAATGCTCCAAACGCGGTCTACAAAAAACTCGCTCATGATGGGTCACTTTCTAATTGTTCTGCTTCAGGTACGCCGTTGATGAAACCAACAGTTACTTGTTCCATGCTCCCTAGAATGCCCTTTGCTTTCCGGGAAACGATGGCGTGGCAAATGAGTGCGGGGACGGCTGTTACCAGCCCAAACTTGGTGGTGATCAAGGCTTCGGAAATACCAGCAGACAACATCCGCGGGTCTCCCGTCCCGAACACCGTAATCATATTGAAGGTGTTGATCATACCGGTCACTGTTCCGAGCAGCCCCAGGAGTGGCGCAGTCGCAGCGGTCAGTGCAATGACCGGAAGCATGCTCTCCAGGGCCGGTTTCGCAGCCAGCATGCGCTCGTAGAGAATCTCTTCGATGTACTCTTTCTTCTCTTTGTAATTGTCGACCGCTGTGTCCAGTACATCTCCCACACAGCCTTTGATCTTTCCGGCATGTTCCTTCGCCTTGTCCAACTTGCCGGTCTTGATATAGCTGAGAACAAGCTGCAAATCAGCGGGAGCCACCAATCGGTTCTGAGACAAGCGAATCCACTTGAACAAGGCAATCAACACGGCGGCGATGCCCAAACCAATGATGGGCACCATCACGGGGCCGCCTTTCTTCAAATGTTCAATCAAGGTGTCCTCGGTCGCCGAGATTTTCAGGGCGTTCCCAAGACTCGCATCGACGGGCAACGAACCATTTCCAGAACTCACCAGCCCCCGCACCGATGTGGTGGTTGCTGCGCCGAGATCAACGACAGTCGGCTCAGGCGAACCCAACTGCAACTGAACCAGACCTCCAGTCTCAGATTCATCACTCGAAAAAACTGCTACAGGCCCGACGACCACAAACTTGCCTTTTTCCAGAACACCGCTAGGTGAAAGGGCCTGTCCACCAAATGAATCACCTCCCATGAGACGTTCCATCCGACCAAGCGACCCATCTAGCAAGGCAACCTGCTGACGTGACTTATCGATAAATTCAAGATCCGGGTTCGCGGTAACGGCTTTGGTCGCGTCAATCAGCTCGGAGTATTCCTGAACTTCGCTGATATGAATACGCGTCTCAAAAACTCGAACATATTCACTCAGCAAACCCGAAATGTAATTGTGCTCATCTCGCAACCCCTTCACCTCGGTCTTCAAGGCATTGAGCTCGACCAGCTTGTTATCGGCCGACCGCTGAGCTCGGGCCAGCTCTTGTCGCTTAGCGACGACTTCGTCTTCGAGCCCATTGAGCTTCTCCGACATCGGAATCTTCTCCTCCGCAATCGAGTCACGAAGCTCAGACAGCTCGGCGAGAGCGGTCTCCAACTCCTTCGAGATATCTCGACCGATCTCATCCATACTGGCGCCGACAAGTGCCGCACCGTTCAAGCTCACCAATCCGGCGACAAGCAATGATTTAGAAAACAATGACATGACTATCGTCCCTCAGAAACACTACTTCACCGACACCGGAAGACCGACGAACGTCGCCGGCTCCGAACTCTCGTAAACACCAATCGCCTTCAAAATGGCCGGCCCCAATTCGGGCTGCGGCGTCCAGGTCCAACCCTGCGGGGAAGAAAGACCAAAGCCACAAAATTCACCCGTCTTATCCACGAAATAGGCCTGTCCCAATCCCACGTACATCACGCGCGTTTGCACCTCGGCACCCGAATCCGTTTTTCGAAGCTCTGAGACCACGGTGAGACCACCGTTAAACTTGTCGAGTTCGTTCAGGATCCCAACCACGTTCTGGAGTCGAGCCGAAAGCCCCAGTTTCGTATCGTCAGGGTTTTCCGGAATTCGATTGAAAAGCGGCTCAATTTTCTCGACGACTGGAGCAGGAAATCCTGGCGCCATCCCCCGTAAGCGAGCTTCGAGCTTGGCTACGGAGACTTTAAGCTCGTCGCTCGCGAGCCGTAAGGCTGTCTTCTCTTCTTCAACTTCGGTCAGCTCTTTGGCGGTCTGATCGCTGCCCGTATCCACCTGATCAAGCTGCTCACCCAGTGTCTTCAGCTCCCGCTCAAAGGCGCCCACCGACTGCTCGATCACTTCCTTCTCGACCGTCCAATCGCTGCGGATCTCCGCAATCGATTTTCGCGTCTCTACCCACTTCTCTAAAAGCGAGCGGGTAGATTCCAGAGAAGACTGAGCAGAGATCGATATCCCACTCAGCAGACTCAAACCAGTTAGCCAAAGCACCTTCATTCGTCTCCAACTCTTAGGTGTCAGAGTCACGATACCGACACGCCAATGTTACGATTGTGTTACGGAGATGGTTCCGATGGTTCCTTTTGGGCTTGGGTGACCGATTTGACCATCCGTCACCGGTGCGATCAGAGGTTGACCGAGGCCCCCGTCACGGGTGATATTCCCCAGAGTTATCGGCTAAAGACCGTTCCACCAACTGATTACGCCATGAGCAGCGAACTCAATTCCGCCCCAAGACCCTCGCCGACTCCGAAATCTGAGAGCACCGCAACGCGCCGGCGATTCCTTCGAGACCTGGCGCTCTCGGTGGGGTCTCCAATCGTGTTCTTCAACCAACTTCCATTCGATCAGATTCCTGAAGCGATCGCCCAGCAGCTGGCCACAGAACCCACAATTCCCGATTCAAAGAGACAACTCACCATTCTCAGTGATCGCCCGCTCAACGCCGAGACGCCGGCTCACCTACTCGATGATGACATCACGCCCTATCCTCTGCACTTTGTTCGCAACAATGGTCACATCCCACAGCGAGCCCTCGATCAGAATCTCTCTGGCTGGCACTTGAGTATCGATGGGGAAGTCGGCACCGCGAAACAATTCAGCCTTCAAGAGCTACAGGAAGGGTTTGAACACCACACGGCTAACATCACGATCGAGTGCGCTGGAAATGGGCGGGCTGCCTACAGCCCCAGCGCGAGTGGAAATCAGTGGACACTCGGAGCCGTCGCCTGTTCACGGTATCGAGGCGTTCGCCTCCGTGACGTGTTGAACGCGTGCGGCGTGAAGGATTCAGCTCTCTACATCGGTTACTATGGAGAAGATCCGCACCTGAGCCGTGATCCAAAGAGGAACGCCATTTCCCGCGGCGTTCCGATTGAGAAAGCACTCGATCCACACACCCTACTGGTCTGGGAAATGAACGGTGCTCCGCTGCCGCCTGAACACGGCTTTCCGTTGCGCCTGATTTGTCCGGGCTGGCCTGGCTCAACCTGTGGCAAATGGCTCAAGCGCATCTGGGTGCGGGATCAAGTTCATGATGGAACCAAAATGACCGGATCGTCCTATCGAGTTCCCCGAGAACCCGTGGCGGCTGGAGAAACAGTGCCATCAGAGTCGATGGAGATTATCGAAGAGATGCCCGTGAAATCACTCATCACACGTCCTCAGACCGGAATCAAGATAGGACTGGGAGACCGCCTCGAACTGCGAGGGCACGCCTGGAGCGGTACGGGCAAAGTGCAGCGAGTGGACGTAACCCACGATTTTGGCGCGACCTGGGTCGAGGCGCAGCTTCGCCCTGCTCCAAACCGCTATGCTTGGCAGCGATGGACCGCGGAGTTCGAGCTACCCAAGAGAGGCTACTATGAAGTCTGGGCAAGAGCGACCGATGACAAAGGCCGAATGCAGCCCATGATTGTTCCCGGTTGGAACCCCAAAGGATACCTCAATAACGCGATGCATCGAATCGCTGTGCGCGCAATCTAGCAAGGAGTCGAATGAACATGTTCCTGCGCCTTACCCTGGGAAGCTTCACCCTCGGATTGATTTTCTTATCCTCGCTCAGTCTTCGGGCCACGCCAGGGAACCAAAAGACTGACAACCCGACCGATCGCGGATCCGTCGATAATTCCATCGGCAAGAAAGGATCCATTTTCGTGCAAACCGCCTGTACGGTCTGTCACTCAGCAATGGTCATCGAATCGGCCCGAAAAGATGAGAAGGGCTGGGTAAAAACCCTCGCCAAAATGGAACAGCAAGGCATGCAACCCTTACCCCCAGCCATCAAGGCGAGCATTCTCCAGTTTCTCACCGAGGAACATGGGCCCGACACGAAGCGCAAACAGCCGGCATATCTTCCTTGGGCAGGCCAAGCAGCCGCCAACCCCATCTGGCCTTAGCTTTGGACTTGCTGAGGAGAATCTGATTCCGAGGCCTTCGAACGGACGAACTCGCGCAAAGACAATCCATAGCGGCGGCGAAACGCCAGCCCCAAGCTCTGGCCATCCACAAAGCCGCAGGTTTCTGCAACCGCTTCTATTGGCATCCCACCTCCCGCCAACATGGCGGCGGCTTTCTCCATTCGAATCTCTGCCTGCTTCGAACGAAAAGACGCACCAAAGCAGCGACGAAACACCCGACCCGCATGACGCGGACTACAACCACAGGACACAGCGACGCTGTCGAGGGTCAGAACGCGCAATTCGACAGCCGTGATGGCATCAAAGTATCGCCTCATTCGAGCCTCGCAAGACGTCAAGACCCCCACTGCTGGAGGCGCCGTTTCACGACTCCCATCAATCTCCTTGAGAAGCAAAGCCAAGACCTCGAGAGATTTGATGCGAGCGGACAAGTCGTTGGAATGACCAGGAGAAAGCTTCGCCCCCAACTCGTGAACGAATTCAGCGGCAGGATGATTTTTGGCGATCATGTAGGGGAAGCTTAAAGTCTCAAACCAGTTCTCGAGGCTCATCTTCTCCTTAAGTGTCAAGAGACCTTCAAGCCAGGAAGAGCACAATACAAAACCAGCCAATCTCGTTTCGTCAAAGCGGCCTGACCGAAGGCATCCAGCTCCCCCGCGTGGAACGACGAACAGATTCCCAGGCTCCAGGATCGCGTTGGAATCATCTTCGAGCCAATAGGCTTGCCCCTGCAGAAGCATTAGGAAGTAGTATCCATCGCCCGCAAGTCGCCGCTCCTCCCCAGGAGCAAGACTGACCGCGTGTATACCCAAGTTCCCGACCGACAACATTGCGACACGTTATCCGGCAATCGTTTCAGCAAAGTGACGTTTCTACAACGCTTGAGTGACACCTCGGTCAGGGCAGAGTGTTCTTGCAGTTGAACACGTGTTGAATGGAAGCGAAGCGAGGTATCGCCCCAGTGACCTGATTGGGACCGGTCATCCAAATTCAATGCTCAG
>CAYFGX010000092.1:11668-13177 GCA_964342405.1 uncultured Verrucomicrobiota bacterium
TCAATGCTCAGGCCAGTAGAAAACCGTCGATCGTAACGCATTTGTCACACTGTGGTAGCGCAAGTCGCCTTCTACTGTGCTAATTTATTAACCACGTGACGTCACGAGAAGCAAAGAGGATCGCGCCCCACCGGCCGCATCCACACCTCGCTGAACTCGAGAGAATTCGCTGTCGAATCTCTCTCTGGGTCCTCGTGACCACGTTCATCTCAACTTGGATCGGCTCACTGAGCGCCGCAAGCACCGTCACAATCAAGGGCTCCGACACCATGGTCATTCTAGCCCAAAAATGGGCAGAGGTCTACATGACCAGCCACCCGGAAGTTGAAATCCAAGTAACGGGCGGGGGATCTGGAACCGGCTTTGCCGCCCTCCAGAACCAAACCACCGATCTTGCGACCGCGTCGCGCCGAATCCGAGCTCGAGAGAGTGCGGCTTGTATCAAGATCTTCAAGCGTCGGCCCAAGGAGATTCGTGTTTGTCTGGACGGTCTGTCTGTCTATGTCCACAAGGCAAACCCAATCACCGAACTCTCTCTCAAGCAACTCGCCGATATCTTCACAGGAAAAACGAAAAACTGGAAGACCCTCGGAGGGCCGAATGCACCGATCACAATCTACAGTCGAGAAAACAGCTCCGGCACTTACGAGTTTTTCAAAGAGAACGTGATCGGTGGACGAGATTTCACAGCCAGTGCGCAGAGCATGCCCGGCACAGCAGCCGTCCTCCAGGCGGTTTCCCAGGATCGAAACGGGATCGGCTACGGGGGTGCTGCTTATGGACTCGGAGCGAAGTCCCTGAGAATCAAACGCCACTCGAACGAGCCAGCATTCGCTCCCAATGAGGAGCACGTGCGGAGCCGTGACTACCCCATTTGGCGCTATCTCTACATCTACGTCGACCCAAACCAATATCGCGGCCAGGTCGCCGAGTTTCTCGAGTGGATACAAAGCGACGAGGGGCAATCGGTCGTCGGCCAAGTTGGCTACTTCCCTCTCGCGTCAGCTGATAAATGGACCGAACCTCACACGAAGCGGCTCGTCCAACGACGGGAATAAAACAGCGGATCTCCGCCCGTCCTCGCCCCCAAGGCAACGCCTTCACAATTCTCCGATTTGACACACCGACCTGATTCACTGTTAGCTATCCGTCGGAATGAGCAGGCATGAGCCAGGGAACAGATAGACCTATCTGGGATTCGATCCAGCAGAAGCCTGGCAGACTCAAACTCGCCTGGCTAGTGGAGAAAGGGATCTTTCTCGTTTCTCTGAGCGCGATCCTGATGGTCTTCCTTATCTTTCTCTTTGTCACTCGAGAGGGGCTTCCCGTGCTTTTCGGCGCCTCTTCAAAGCCAAGTGTCGAAACACCCATCCCAGTCGATCAATGGGACACCATCTCGCCAGAACGACTCGAATCCTATCTGGGACTTGCCGAAGGGGAACTCAAGTCCATGGATTCGGAAACCCTCAAGCTGCTCATGGAGGTCAAGCTTGAGGAGATCGGTGAGGC
>CAYFGX010000093.1:0-12975 GCA_964342405.1 uncultured Verrucomicrobiota bacterium
GCGCCTCTCACTTCACCCTTCTCACTTCACCCTTCTCACTTCACCCTTCTCACTTCACCCTTCTCACTTTTCACTTCTCACTTCTCACTTCTTACTCCTTAATCTCAAACTCGAGTGTGACCACCAACTTCACAACTTTATCGATCGTTTCAGTATCGTAGATTCCGTAGCTAGAAGTTTGCCCGGAATTCTTTTTGGTAATTTGAATCACACCCTGCCGAGCGGACACCAAGGCCCCGAGACGTTCCCCCGAATTCGAGGCGAGCGCTTCGGCACGCTTTTTCCCATTGTCTGTTGCTTCAGAGAGCAGGGCCAGCTTGACATCTTCAAGCGACGACACGAAGAATTCTGGACCAGACACATTGACTCGAAGGCCTTCCCCGTTTAGATCAAACAGCAATCGACCAACGCGGGCCAAGCCCTCCACGTCCGCGGTTGACACTCTCACCTGACGCGAGACCCGATAGAAATCGACCTCATTGGTTCTCCTTCCGTTGGCATCCACTTTTTGAATTTCAGAGATCTGCGACTTGAGCTCAACGAGTTCGGCAGCCTCTCCCAATTCCCCGACTAAAAGCTCCTTAACCCGATCAAGTGACCGTCCCGCCTCGGCATAGGCGTCCGAACTCGAGGGCCCCGTCTGCACCACTGAAGCCGTCAGACTGCCTGAGTCCGAAGTCACGCCTCGCTCTGCATAGCCTTTAACGACAATCGGTTTGGTGTGATGGATCGTAACCCAAGGTTTGGAGATAATGACGGCGGCCAGAATCATTCCTAAGATCGAAGAAAAAGCGACGACAGATGTTTTCATAAAATGCAAACGAACAAGAGTTTCCTCCCATAGACCGTTCGAGTTCGAGATCGACTCAATCTCGACTCAAAAACGGGGCGGAGCATGCCCGAATGAAGGTCCCAGCCCCAATAAAAAAGAGAATCTTCGATCAGCGATCTTTGCCAAAACTCGGGAATGTGCCTAAATGCTGCATGCCTTCACAAAAATGGATTCTCTGCCTTATTTGCCTCCTTGGACTCTCCCACCAGGGACGGGCCCAACAAATCGGCCCGAAGAATGGATCGCTTATTCTCGCCGGAGGAGGAAGACTCGATCAGGGAATCTACCAACGTTTTGTCGATCTTGCAGGCGGCGCAGCGGCCCGGATCGTGATGATTCCCACCGCCGGAACCGAGGCAGACTACGACCACACCTGGAGCGGACTACAGCGTCTAGAACCATACGGCCTCACCGAACTAAGCGTTCTCCACACGCGGGATCGTCAAATCGCCGATAGCGAGAATTTCGTTGAACCTCTCCGACGGGCGACGGGCGTTTGGTTCTCGGGAGGACGCCAATGGCGACTCGCCGATGCCTACCTCAACACTCGCGTACACGCCGAGCTGCAGGCCCTGCTCGAGCGAGGCGGTGTCATCGGCGGCAGTTCGGCCGGAGCCACCATTCAAGGTTCCTACCTCGTTCGAGGGGACACCAAAACAAGCGCGATCGTCATGGGCGATCATACGGAGGGACTAGGATTCCTGAACAATGTCGGCGTCGACCAACATCTCCTGCGACGAAACCGTCAATTCGATCTCATTCCCGTCCTCCGAAAACACCCTGAACTTCTTGGAATCGGGATTGATGAAGGAACGGCCATCGTAGTACAAGGCGACACCTTTGAAGTCATCGGCAAGAGTTACGTTGCTGTGTATGAACAGAATTCAATCAACACCCCCAAGGCCCCCTTTCGGCTCTTGGCCCCGAAGCAAAAATATCAGATGAAGCCGCAGGAAAAAGTACTTACCGAAATCCTCTTTGGTTCCTGCATCAAAGAAGACCAGCCGATGCCGATCCTTCAATCCATCGCCGGTCATAGCCCCTCACCAGACCTCTTTCTATTCCTGGGTGACAACATCTACGCAGACACTACGGACATCCGGGTAATGCGCCAAAAATACCAGCGACTCGCCGACAATGCTGACTTCTCACGCCTGGTGTCCTCGATCCCGATACTGGCGACTTGGGATGATCATGACTTTGGGATGAACGACGCCGGAACAAGCTACGAACAGAAGGAAGCCTCGCAAAGGGCGTTCCTCGACTTCTGGCAAGACTCACCCGATTCCGTTCGCCGACAGCGTCCAGGAATCCACGCCACCCAGGTCTTTGGGCCAAAAGGGAAACGCGTCCAAGTCATTCTTCTCGACACCCGATTCTTTCGAAGCGATCTCGAAAAAAGCGAGAAGCGGATCGGAGGGCCCTACGTTCCCTCAAAAGACACCACCAAGACCATGCTCGGGCAAGCACAATGGACCTGGCTCGAGGAGCAGCTCAAGCGCGATGCAGAGATTCGAATCATCGTTTCGAGTATTCAGCTCGTTGCCGATGACGCCGGGCAGGAGTGTTGGGCAAATCTACCTCACGAACGCAACCGATTCTTTCAACTTGTAAAAGAAACAGGCGCAAAGGGCATTGTCGTCGTGAGTGGCGACCGACATTGGGCAGAGCTCTCTGTCGAGGATCAAGCAGCCGCTTATCCCATCTTCGACCTCACATCTAGCAGCCTTAATCAGGCACACGGGCGTGGCACCCCAACCCCCAATAGCAAAAGAGCCAATCCCTCAACGTATCACCGAGAAAACTACGGCCGGATAGCAATCGATTGGGACGCAAACAGTCCCAGTATCCAGTTAGAAATCATCGACCTCCATGGTGACGTTCAACTGCGGCACTCGGTTCCGCTCGCCGACCTTCAGTAAATCCACACAGCAAAACAGCCCCCCTCAGCGCCGTCGGGGAATCTGTGCATTCACTCCCTCGAGAAACTGCGCCAATCGCTGACTCAAACGCTCTCGGATCTCGGGCTGAGATTCGACAAGATTCGTCTGCTCACCAAGGTCACTAGCGAGGTTGAACAACTCCTCTCGTTCGTCGGCATAGTAACGAATAAACTTCCAATTCCTCCAACGAATGCTGCTAGACGGTCCAATCCCCGGACCTCGCGGCCCCCAGTTGTTCGGGAAATGCCAGAAAAGCGGACGCTCATCCCGATGCGGATCCGTTTCACCCTGCAGAAGAGAGACAAAGCTCCGACCATCGATGACACCTCCGATTTGTTTCGGCGATTTGATGCCCGCCATCTCGAGGATAGAAGGGAAAAAATCTTCAATGATCACAGGCACCGATGATCGTTCACCATGAGGGGTGACGCCTGGCCAATAGGCAATCATCGGAACTCGCACCCCACCCTCATGAGCGGAACCCTTTCCACTAGATAACGGAAGATTGTGAGTGTGGCGTTTCCCTCCCCGCCCATGAGCGCTCAAGCCACCATTGTCTGACATGAACAACACAATCGTTTCGTCGCTCAAACCGCGTTTCTCGACATGATCCAGAATGTCACCCAAGGACTTATCCATCCCCTCCACCATGGCGGCGTACATGGCTTCTGTTTCGTCGAGCCCAGCAGCCAGATACGGATCCATGAAACGAGCATCTCTCGCAAACGGCACGTGTACGGCATAATGGGAGAGGTAGAGGAAGAAGGGACGTGATTCGTCAATCGCTTGATCCACCGCCTTTGTGGCCTCTCGAGTCAGGGCCTCGGTCAAGAAGATCTCTTTACCGTGATAAGACTCAAGCCCCGGAACATCCCAGATGGCGTCCCCATTTCGCCAGACAGCACTGAAGTTCTGGGTCCCAAGAAAACTCCCAGGGCCTCCGGCAGCATGCCCCGCGATGTTGACATCAAAACCAATCGCCCGCGGATCGGCCCCCGGCGTTCCGACAGCGCCAAAATGCGCTTTGCCGACATGGATCGTTCGATACCCCGCCTCCTGCAGGAAGGCTGGCAAGGCCTTGGCATGAACTGTTCGCTCAACGCCAGCGACCGGGCTTAGGCCATTCACATTCCAATCCGGAAAAATCAGCGAAGGGTGCTTGGCATCGTTGGTAGCATTCTTACGGAGCGTCCAATTCGTGACTCGATGCCGAGCCGCATTCAATCCCGTCATCAAACTGACCCGAGTCGGAGAGCACACGCTGCACGCATAGGCTTGGGTGAAGAGCATGCCTTTCGCAGCGAGCCGTTCCATATTGGGCGTGCGATATCGGCGATTCAACGGAGTTTCATTTTCACCAAAAGGCACTGAAGTGTCCTGCCACCCCATGTCATCGACCAGAAAGAGAACGATGTTCGGACGAGTTTCAGCCTCCTTCCCCTTCAGCCCCCCACTCGCGATGCACAACAGAGAACATACTCCGACAAACCATCGCTTGATACCCACTGGAAAACGCTTTGAGATCATTGCAACCCATGCTCTGACAAGACCTCAGAATTGGCAAGAAACACCCAATCAAAACTGATTTAAATGGCGCTCGGACAGGTCATCGTTAAAATCCATGACCTCATTATGGACGGAAGCATGTCATTCTGGATCAGGCGACTTTTAATCGCGGTCTCGCTCACAAGTACCCTGCTGTTGAAAGCTCAATCGCAATCCGCATGGATCGAGTGTGAGGGACGCTACGGCGGACACCTGCAAGGAGTGGTCAGCGACGAGGAATCCATCTACTGGTCACACACCGTCCAGATCGCGAAGACGGATCTCCAGGGCAGGCTCATCAAACGCATTGATGTTCCATCCCATCACGGTGATCTGACCCTCCACAATCAACGTCTGTACGTTGCGGTCGAGCTGGGCAGCTTCAATCAAGCTCCGGGCGCAACAGACTCGTGGGTCTATGTCTACGACACGGGGACATTGAAACTGTTAACCAAACACCCTGTTCCGGAGCTGGTTCATGGTGCTGGAGGGATCGCCTTTCACGATGAACGCTTCATTCTCGTCGGGGGACTTCCCGCAACCCACGAGCAAAACTACGCCTTCGAGTATGACACTCAGTTCAACTTCATAAAGCGACACGTTCTTTTCAGTGGACAAACTCGCTTGGGAATTCAAACGGCAAGCTTCATGGACGGGTATTGGTGGTTTGGCTGCTACGGAAGCCCAAAAAATCCAGGACTCTTGAAAGCGGACCAGAACTTCGCTCTGGTAGGTCAGGCCAAAACCGATTTCAGCTATGGAATCGGTCTACTCAATCCCTCAACGGTCTTTCGAGGCGACTGCTTCGAGAACAACCGCAGAGGAAAGATCCAGTTGCTCAAGACATCAGCGCCGGAAACGAACCCAAGCCCCAATCGAATCCGCTTCGCTGCCTACAACGTTCTGTTCGGGATTTGGGCAGAACCGGAAGCTATCGGGACTATGTTCAAACCTTACCACTTGGATGTCATCGGATTCAGTGAGGTGCCTTCAGGCGACTGGACCCTCCGAGTGGGCAAACAGCTCGGCATGCCCTACGCCTACGTCGGTGAAATCTCCTCAGCCAATCACAAGGACAAATACAAATCGATCCTCAGTCGCACACCTTTGACTGAAGCCCATGAAATTCAACTCGATGCGAGCGGCTGGTCTCCGGCTTCGGTCGTTGGCGCTCGCACGCTGATTCGGGGCACAGAGGTCCTGGTCTACTCGACTCACATCCCAGGACAAGCGGCTCTCAAGGGTTCCGCTGCTCAGACGATCGCGAATTCTGTCCTTCCAAGAGCGTCGGACACTTCCCCCAATCTGGTTCTCCTCGGGGATCTCAATAATCACATTGGGGATCCCCCTCTCACCGCACTTGAAGACGCCGGGATGATCGCGACATGGCTAAACCTCCCCATCAACCTTCAATCGCTGAGCAGTCACCAGCATATTGAGTCAGGACGCGAATCTGGCGTCATCGATCATATCTTCTACACTAAGGCTTCTAAGGCACAGGCTACCAACGGAGGGGTCATCTACAATGCCTACAACCCGCCATACGCCAAGCCGCCAGGAGAGCGCTACCAAAGAGAATGGCAGGCTTACGGCAAGCCCCTCTCAGATCACCGTCCGGTATGGGCTGAACTCGAATTCCCCATCCGCGAGTAGTTCCAGCATGAAGACTCACGCCCATCAGAACCCTCATTGGGTTTAAGAATTCGACCCGGCACTTGCCGAGTTGTCGAGCCTGCCCTAGTCTTTAAATCACACACACAAAGCACCGATTCCTTATCACCATGAGACGCTTCCTTTGGACTCTACTGGCAACTTGCGGACTCCTCGACACATCGCAGGCACAAGACTGGAAGTTAAAGGCCCTAGCCTACAATAAACCGGGACTCGCAGTTGATCTGGGTGTCGGACTCTGGGCCTGGCCGATGCCTGTCGATTTCGACGACGATGGAGACCTCGATCTCCTCGTATCCTGCCCTGACAAACCTTCCAATGGAGTCTATTTCTTCGAAAATCTAGGAACGAGCCCAGACCAAAAACTACCGATCTTCAAAGCCGGCAAGCGAGTCGGCCCCACGGGGCACAACATGCAAATCAGCTACGTTGACGGACAACCGAGAATTCTCAGAGAGAATATCGAATTCACCGATTTCAAGACCAGAGGGTTTAGTGACGGAAAGAAAATCTATCCCACGTCGACAATCCATCCCGGCAAAACACGGGCCCGCATGTGGCGTTATGTCGACTGGGAAGGAGACGGCGATCAGGACCTTGTCGTTGGAATTGGAGATTGGAGCGACTACCAATGGGATCAGGCTTACGACTCCCAGGGCCGTTGGAGAAACGGGCCGCTTCACGGTTGGGTTTATCTCATCGAAAACCAATCCGGCTCCTACTCGAACACGCCGCAAAAAATTCATGCTGGCGGTTCCCCTGTCGACGTCTATGGCTGGCCGAGCCCCAACTTCGCAGACTTTGACTTGGACGGCGATCTGGATCTCCTCTGCGGAGAGTTCCTAGATGGCTTCACCTATTTTGAGAACATCGGCTCTCGCTCGGAGCCCGAATACGCCAGCGGGATTCGACTCAAAGGAAGTGATGGAAACCCACTCGTGATGCACCTCCAAATGATCACCCCGACCGCTATCGACTGGGATGGAGACGGCGATCAAGATCTCATCGTCGGGGATGAAGATGGCCGAGTAGCGTTCATCGAAAACGTCACATCAGGAAAAGGGCACATCCCAGTATTCAGTCAACCCGTCTATTTCCAACAAGAGGCGGAGACCCTGAAATTTGGCGCCTTGGCGACCCCCTTCGCCTACGACTGGGATCATGATGGAGACGAAGATATTGTCTGCGGCAATACAGCAGGCAACATCGGAGTCTTTCTCAACCTCGACGGCAAGGGCACCCAGTGGAGCCCTCCCACACTCGTCAAGGCCGACGGTAAAGACTTCAGAATCCAAGCCGGCCCAAATGGTTCTATCCAAGGTCCCGCCGAAGCCAAGTGGGGCTACACCACGCTCTCAATTGCCGACTGGGATGAAGACGGTCGAGACGACTTAATCGTAAACGGCATCTGGCCTCGTCTCACCTTGCTTCAAAACACCCCGCATGGGTTCACAGAAAGACCGCTTCCCTTTTGGAGCCAAGAATCTCCTCCTGCGTTCTATTGGTGGCAAAACAAAGCTGAGAACCTGCAGAGCCAATGGCGTACGACTCCCTTTGCAACCGACTTTGACCGTGATGGCAAACTCGATCTCGTCATCCTGGACCAGGAAGGCTATCTCACCTGCCAAAGCCGAGCGCAGACAGAGACTCGCATCTTCATTGACGAAGACGGTCAGCCCATTCGACTCAGCAAACAAACCGCCGGACGAAGTGGCCGCTATAAGCTAGATGTCGTGGACTGGGACCTCGACGGCAGAACCGACATCCTCGTCAATTCAGAGAACGCAACGTGGTATCGAAACTGCGAAGATCGAAACGGGAAAATCGTTCTCAAGAAAATCGGCAACCTCGCCCGCCGCAATGTCGCGGGGCACACCTCGAGCCCGTCCACCTGTGATTTTGACCGCAACGGCAAACCCGACCTGCTCGTCGGAGCCGAAAACGGCCGCATCTACTTCATCAAACACGAAGACTGCATCTCGTATCCGGCCGAAGCCCTGAAAGCCCGCCCGGCACGCTCCAAGCCAGCCCCTCGTTTCCCCGGCTTCGTCAGTGAGGACTTTGTCTACGACGACGCATCGTTCCCTGAGTGCCACGCCTCGACCCTCGTGGAGACGAGCCGCGGTCTCGTTGCCGCCTGGTTTGGAGGAACCAAAGAGAAAAATCCGGACGTGGGCATCTGGTCGAGCTACAACGATGGCAACGGTTGGACAACACCCAAAGAGTGGGCCAACGGGATTCAGCACGAGACACTCAGATATCCCACTTGGAACCCCGTGCTTTTCCAGGCACCCGGAGATGCACCGTTGATGCTCTTCTTCAAAGTTGGCCCGAATCCTAGGGAATGGTGGGGAGAAGTGATCGTAAGCTATGATGGAGGGCGTTCGTTTCGAGACCGCCGTCGCCTCCCCGAAGGAATTGACGGGCCGGTCCGATCAAAACCGCTATTACTCTCGAACGGTCACCTACTCTGCCCCTCGTCAACCGAACACAACCATGACTGGCGACTTCACTTTGAAACACTGACGAACTTCGACCATCCCGAACTGGGCACCTCGTGGAAACGGGTCGAACCTGGCGAACAACCATTCCAGGTCATTCAACCCTCCCTTCTCCATCACCCAGATGGGTCCATTCGAGCGCTGTGCCGATCCAAGAACGAAAAAATCATCCAAACCATCTCGCATGACAACGGCAAGACATGGAGTCCGCTCCAAGCCACTGACCTTCCGAACAACAACTCTGGGATTGAAGCGCTCACGCTGCGGGACGGACGCCACCTTCTCCTCTACAATCATGTCGATGGCGGCCGAAACAAAGACGGCTGGGGAAGGCGCAATATCTTGCACCTGGCAATCAGCGAAGACGGCGAGCACTGGAAAGCAGCAGCCATCGTCGATCAAGCCCCCAAAGGCGAGTTCTCCTATCCATCCATGATCCAGACCAAGGACGGTCTCGTCCACATGACCTATACCTGGAATCGAGATCGCGTCCGGCACGTCACTGTGGACCCAGAAAGACTAGAAGCCCGCCCAATCTCGACGTTCAACTGAATCACACATGACGTCCGCTAACGAGAGACCACACACGCAAGGGTTGCTCCCAATATTAGATCGAACCAGAAGTATTACTTTATCGAATTTCGAGACCCGCCCCCGATGCCCACACACGCACTGACACCATTGTGTTCCAAACCATGAATGTGGCATCAGGCTGTCAGAGATAGCTGATAAATCCAGCCCAACGCTTGCGAACGGCGAGAGCTAGCCCTAGAAAATGCCGATGACCGAAATCATTTTCGAAGTCCAAGAAGAGGAAAGCGCTGACGGTTTTTCCGGTTCGGCTCTGGGCTTCGGTATTCACACAGAAGCCGAAACAATAGAGAAATTGCGAGTCAACGTGAAGGAGGCGGTCGATTGTTATTTCGACCGAGATGAGGACGGCCCGCAGATGATCCGATTGCACTTCGTCCGCGACGAAGTATTGGTCCGATGAAGCTCCCACGCGATCTTTCAGGGAGTCAGCTCATCAAAGCCCTAGCAGCCTTGGACTACGAAAAAACGAGACAACGCGGATCCCACGCTCGTGTAACAACGCAACGGCGAACATCACGAGGTCATTCCATTACACAATCCGATCAAACCCAAAACGCTTTCGAGTATTCTCAAGAGCATAGCCGCCCATCTTCAAATAACCCAAGAGGACCTGATCAACCACTTGAGTCTCTAAGCCGCACTAATCTTGAGGAGCCAAGGGGTCAGGGCGTGATTCGTGTATCGAAAAGAAGTCGATGTCAACATTCCGCCCGCCTGCCCGGACAAAGCACATGAATCACGCACTGACCCCATTGGATGCCACATACTTCCTCGTAGAGCAAGCCCTGGCCGTAAGACCGGACCGCCCCCTTCAAGGCCTAAGTGTTAACAGGTCCACTGGACCAGTTTCAGGTCGGGGACTCGGGAGAAGTGATCGTCGCCCGTAGCCAACGTTATTCCCGCTTGTACGGCCATCGCGGCGATCCAGGTATCGTTGGCTGGGATTTTTTGACCTCGAAGCTCAAGGTCCGCCGCGATCCTACCGTAGATCTCAGTCGTTTCGTTGTCCGGCATCAGCACGCTCACCGAGGTCAAGAAAGCATCGACTTTCACTCGTTCCCTCACTGGGTCTTGGGCTTTGTGCACCCCTTTGAGTAATTCGCCTACGGTCACGTAAGAGGTAAATACCCAGCTTTGACCTGGAATCAGTTGGACGATATCAATCCGACCTCGGAGGTGGGCAATGATCGGGCTAGTATCAAGCAGAAGGGATTCAACCATCCGAGGGCTCCTCGGGAAGTTCGCGGGCACCGGCCAAAGCCTCCTCAAAGACTTTGCCAGTCTCTTCATCCAGACAACCATGCACCGCCTTAAGTCCCTCGCGTTGCCGTTGGATGGACTCAGGCACGAGTTCGCGAACTAAGCGGGCCACTTCTACTAACTTCGCATCGGGAATGCGGTGTAGATCTCGAGTAATTGCCTCAACCATCGTCATATCCCTACCATAGTCACTTTTTGGGAGTCTGCAAGTAGCGGCAGCGATCGCTCCCGCCTGAGGCGCCTTTGGCGCCGAGTCCAGCCCAGCGCGCGCCCTGAAAACGTGACCCCTCAGGATTTCACTTAAATTAGCTTTTACGATGGATTAGCCCTACCAGCCCTTCTTACATACTCTCTTACTTGGGGCCACTCCGACTTGTAACGTTTTCTCAATTCAACCAAATACTCCCACCAGATTCGAAAAAATCTATCCTCACCCAGCCGTTCATTCGGCTGAATGACATCCCCTAAAATAAAGAACCCCCAAACCGCCATTCTTCTACGGTCTTCGTTTCTTTTACGACCAACATCGAGCCCAATACGCTCGTAAAGAAGTGTCTCAAGCTTGAGTATTAATGTGAGATCCTTGCGTGCCAATTCGTGATCAAGAAAAGGTTTTGCTGCCGCCCCAATTTCTCTGATCGCTCTCTTCGCCTTCCTCTTCTCATAAAGATTTGTATGTGGTTGCGTGTCCACAACACTGAGCCAATAGGTAAGCGGACGGCCGTGTGATTCTGGAACTAAAGAAGCTCGGCGTATTCTCTGACCCACCACAAGAATCAGGACAAGAGTCGAAGCAATTACGAATCTTTTTAGCTTATGAGTAGTCACATCCTGGAAGGCAGGAATACTCACCTTCTCGAAAGCATTCAAAAGAAAAACGCCATGAACGTTAAGCGGGCCATGGGGTCACGTCTCGACATTCAACATTTTGTTTCTTGACCAGCGACTCGCACTTTTTCAGGAAGCTTCGCGAGAGGATAGTCTCCTGTAAAGAAGTATTCATTTGTCGAATGTCGAGACGTGACCCCTACCCCCCCCCTAGAAATCACCCAAGCCTAGACAACACCACAACAAAACGCCCCCGCTGATCCCATTACGATCGCCGGGGGCGTTCTTGCTTCTACCATCTACGACCAGAGCGTGGCTATTCGGTCACAAATTACGACCTCAGCTCGGCCTTTTTCACTTTTTTCCTACGATCCCAATGACGTCACTTTTTACGACCTCAATTCGGCCCGTAACAACTGAACGAAATCATCTCGAAAACCCGTGTTGGTTAAGTATGACTCGTCAATGATGCAGCTTTCATCACGTCCAAGCAACCGAGCGACAACCTCAGTAATTTTTCCATACCCGGCCCGTTGCCTCCGGTCTTTGATGTTCACCAATGTGACATCCGAAAAGTAGGGCTCAGTCCGCTCTCGTGATTGCTGCCTAGCGAAGTAAGTCTTTCCAGAGCCTCCCACTCCAACGATTACCGTCAGCTTTGCCATTCAGTCGCCTTGTGTTCTGACAGTCCCAACTAGTGAAGTCGACTCAGGTTCCTGCCTGCTAACCAAGAGAGGATCGGGAGAGCTAGCAGACTTATCGGAGATTCGAGATAAATTACATGGAACTTCGTGCTCCTTCTCCATTTGTTCAAGTGAGGACTCCAAGTGGCGCGGCTGCAACAAGAGATATTCGTATACCATTCCATCGAACTCTAGAGGTTCCAACAACTGCGCTATTCCAAGCTCAGCGACAGTATACGCCTTGCTCGAAAAGGTTCTGAGGAAAACTGCTGAGAATGGGCCTGTTCCATGAACCTTCCCAAATTCCCAGGGATCACTCACTTCAATTTCTAGGACTGTTCCTTTCTTCAATGCGTACATTCTCCTCACCTTAATATTCTGACAATTCTTGTTGGCACTCTTCCAACCGCAGTTCGCTCCTTGCCTCCTCCCGGCATTGTGACCCGTCCCTTCTGAATGAGAGGAGCTACCCTTCTTGGAGGGGAGAAGACTCCTCTGGGCACTTCGAGCTCCACACGGATTTCAGGTGTGTGTCCAAGTGCCAATCGCTGCCGCGCTCTCAACGGATCTCGATTTGCTGCATCAGTCGCAAAATTGACCGATCCGGGGTCACGTCTCGACATTCAACATTTTGGCTGCTCGCTTGTAAATTCGCCGAGCTTGCAGTTGGTCTTTCACCTTCTTCTCATACCGTCTAATACCAACACTAACAGCTGAATAATCCAGCCCCCCAAGCGCATCTCCTAACTCACTCAGTGTCTGTCCCGTTCTATGTCGGGCCAACAACAGCACTAACCATTTGCCTGCGTCTCCGTAGCGTCGAAGCCACTTCTCTCTGGGCTCCTTTTTCACCACTTCGACTGCCGATAGGATTGTTTCCAAACTCAGCTTCTGAGCTAGCTTTCTCCGCCCGACGTTCTCACGGTGCTTCCTTTTTCCGAATCGCCGTTTTAGCCCTTCCAGAAACGCCGCATTGCCAAGTGCAATCTCCTCCCGAGCTCTTTCTATCGCAGACTCATCAGTTCCTCGCTTCAGCCTCTCTCGGACCCGCTTCCGATAGCCACTCTGCTGCTCTTGCTTCGTATGCCCGAAACTGCCTAGAATCTCACTGGTCTTCA
>CAYFGX010000094.1:0-12853 GCA_964342405.1 uncultured Verrucomicrobiota bacterium
GTTCAACTCCCGCCGCCTCCACCAAACACACTCCTCCATTACGAAATACGTTTCTCGCACGCGAGAAAAACGGAAGAATCTGAAAGAGTTTTTCTTCCACAATTCTGGGAGATTCCTAAGGGCACCTGACTCGCCTAGCACGCCATCTTCAAAACACCTCTTTTACGGCGTCAGGTCAACTATCGCGGTCCAAACTGGAGGAAAGGAGCCCCGTGGTTCGGGCAAGGCTTGCCCGAACCACAACCAACTAGTACGATAAAGGAATAAGGGAAATTGCCGCCCACCGAATCACAGCAGCATCGTCGGTTGCCCTAACATTCTTGAAGATTGAATTGACAAGTGATAGTTGAGCACATACCATGCATGTCTCGCGAGCGAGACATGCATGGTATGTGCTCATTGAACTGGACACCAAGAGGACTATCTCAAACGATAATGCACTGCTAGAACGGTGGGACACCTTATTTCGATCCCTCAAGCAGCGACTTATTCAGCCGACTGCAGAACATCCAGCTTCTAAAGTTTGGAGGCGGGTTGATCTGATTCGAATCATCTCACAGGTTCGCGAAGAGAATATCGGAGAACTCCGAACTACGTTTCCGTCCGCTCAAGATGTCGTTGAGCGTATGGAGAAGATCGCTTGGCTAACACCTCTAGAGTTAGTCTCATCCTCAGATCGCAAGATTGCCCCGAAGATGTACCTACTCGATATGGAGGCGACTCCAGAGGGCATGCCGGATCCCCTCGAGCTACTTCAAGGGTTTCAACCAAATGGCGTCTTAAGCTATTTCAGCATTTTGGGGTTTTACGAACTCACCACTCAAGTGCCTAGCTACGCTCATATCGGAATTCTCCAATCAACGTCATCAAAGAAGGCAAGCCACCCTCCCACTAAAAAAAAGGCAACTAAGTCATCCAGTCCGACAAGCCGTCAGAGAAACTTACTTGGGAGTCTAGCGTTTTCATATCAAGGAATTGCCTGCTACACCACACGGCGAGATCGAACTCTCGTTCCTGGCATTCAGACTCGCGAGATGGGGCCTCACACGCGTCTGCGAATGACTACGCTCGAACAAACCCTACTGGACACGCTGTTGCATCCATTGCGATGCGGGGGGGAGTCGGTGGTGTTTGAGGCGTGGCAGAATGCGCTGGATCGGTTAAATCCTGATCGTCTGGAGAGGCATCTCGAAAAGATCGGTCGAGAAGACTTTGAACGCCGAACTGGAGCAATGATAGACCTGATGAAGTTCAAGCTTCCAAACGGTAGACTCAAGCGGCGGCTTGAGTCGCGGCGAAAAACCATATCGAAAAATGACGCAGCCGATTCATTACCGTTGCTAAACGGATTCAGATACGATCGAACACTCTCAGACTGGCGCGTTTCGATTCCCTAGGTGAACCCCAGCAGTCAAAAAGAGTGGCAAGATACAGCACTCGCTAAGATTCTAGCCGGAGTGGTGTCTGACGAGTTGCTCAGGGAAGCCCTCATATTCAAAGGGGCACGGATCTTAAACCTTCACCTCCAAACGCGGAGGCAATCACTAGACATCGATACAAATCTCACTGTCGACTTCCAACGGAACCTACCAAGCCGTCAGGATCAGGCTAAATGGTTCAAATCACAGTTGGCTGTGCCCTGGGAAACTACTTTGAAAATCAAGATCCGGTTCGCTACACCCTGAGCAGTATCAACGTTAGGAATAAGCCACCGAGAGAACCGCATCGCCATGGGTGGGATGGTCTCGTTGCAGAAATTCGAGTGACTGACTCGCGCTTTCATGGCACGCGATCTTTACCCAAGTTGGAGCTTGATATTGCCGCACCAGAAACCTTGGGTAAGAACGCAATCTGCAATCTCACGCTGGATGAAGCTAAGATCCAGGCATATTCACTTCATCGAATTGCTGGCGAAAAACTTCGCGCATTCTTGACTTCACTGCCAACCTACCGAAACAAGATAAACAGCCAAAACAGGCCCGCACGCGCCAAAGATCTATTCGATTTGACGCGCATACTGGAACACAAGCCCATAACCATGCAAGAATTCTGGAGAGAAGCCGAGAAAGAGTTCATTATGGCGTGCGAAAGTCGCTTCGTGGACTGCCGGACTAAATACATTTCATGACAATTGGTATCAGACCGAGCAGACGTACCGGAGTGATACCAGTCTCGCCGATGTTCCGTGGGAAACTGCTGAAGCCGCTCTCGCCACCATCGCCGGTTTTCTGGCCGAGAGAAAAGTATTCCCCCTCGATTACCCCATTACAGCCGGAGAATAAATCGTGATACAAACAGTATACCAGCGAACGATAGCACCGCGATCACCAGGAGTTTTGCACCACTACCTTTGACTGCCGATCTCCTGGTTGCAGCAATGCCTGTTCCGAGTCTTGGCAGTCTGATTGAGCATACTCTTAGCGAGGATAAGATCTCTACTTTAACCAAACACCCAGACACCTTGCCCACACCTCGTGGCGATGCCCCCGGAAACCAGAGAATAGGAACCCGTCTGAGCTCGTTACTTTCCCTCAACTTGGGTGATGAATGCGACCGACACTGCAATGTGATCGGAAGCCAATCACGACACGTTCTGTCGGGCAATTCAAATGGAGCGAGGGCTATTCAGCAGCCCGCCAGTCAAACGCCTCAGCCCGTTCGATTTGCCAATTATTTGCCAAACTCCCTGCATTTAGCTGCATTTAGCTGCATCTATCTGCATTTCCTCCGATTTTGGAAATGTCATTAGATGCTGATAGAGAACGATAAATACAAATAGATGCACGGCACAGTGTGGTTCAACTCCCGCCGCCTCCACCATACACACTCCACCACTACGATATACGTCTACGGCTCGAAAGATAAACGGCGACATCAGAAATAATTCAAAAGAGATTTTTTTCCCAGATCGGCGAGTTTCTTGGGGAGTATTCAGAGCCACTAGGCGACAAAGTCCGGATAGGCGGTCTGTACAGCTTCGCCAAATTATGTTGCTCTTCCCTGGTGAAATGGTCGGGAGAAACGTTTGGAGGATTCTGGGCTAACAAAGCCGAGTAGGGCTGCATCATTAGAATCTCGATCCGAAGACGCTGGGTCTTTGGTAATTCTCACCAATCTGGTCGGGCAGGCGAATGCCGCACTTCTTTTGCAGCATTTCGACTCCCTTACCGCGATCGGACGTGCAGATGCCCTTGAACTTCAAACCATCGTCGCCGGTCTGACAGACCAACAATTCAGTACTCTGTCAGCCCCAGCTTTAACGCATCTTATTTATCGGAGTCAGGTCATCCTCTTGCCAACCTATACAACCCGATCATAGTCTTCCCAAGGTTTATGATTCGCCCTCATTCAATATTCCTGCTCGTGCCAATTTTCGGGACCATTGCTTTGAACCTTTGCTGCGCTCAGACTCGGGCAACCCAACAGTTTAATTCCCTAGTCGACGAAACGAGGCAGCTGGTTCAAGCCAGGATGGAACAATATCAAATCCCAGGCGTTGCTGCCGCTGTTTTCAATCAAGACCGCACACTCTGGTTAGAATGTTTTGGCATAGAAGACCTCTCTGAAAAGAGGGCAATCACACCAGGGACAGTTTTCAGCATTCAATCTGTCTCAAAAACCGTCACGGCGACCGCAATCATGATGGCCGTCGATGATGATCGCGTTCGAATCGACGCACCGATCACAAATTACCTTCCGGATCTCGCTCTCAACAGTGTCTTCGAGCGTGTCCCCGAACGGAAAATCACCTTGCGACACCTTTTAAATCATACAGCTGGACTAACAGGCGAAACCACAGGAGGCAACAATTCCAATGCCGGCAATCTGCCTTTTAGCGAATACGCAAAGACAATCCGGCAAACATGGCTGGTAGCCCCTGTGGGCACAAAGCATCTGTATTCCAATATTAGTTTCGACTTGGCAGGTGAGATTCTACAGCGCGTGTATAGTCGCCCCTTTGCGAAAGTGATTGCGCAGAAACTATTTCAACCCCTTGGGATGTCGAAGAGCTTTGTTGACACTGCAGAATCGAACGGACTGTCCCCTCATGTTGCTCAAGGACACAGCCCTACCTATTCAAAACTGCCGCATTACATTCCAATGAGCGCATCCGGAGGAGTTCGGATGAGCATTGAAGATGCAGTCCGATTCGTCCAGTTCCACCTTAATCGCGGGCGGGTGGACGGAAAGCCGCTAATGAATCCCACGCTGTTTGACACAATGTACCGACGATCCATTCGTGTTACATCCGGTGGAGACTCCGTATGGTATGGACTAGGAGTCAACTCGTGGATCGAAGCCGGCACCTATGCTGTGGCGCATCATGGCGCCGGTTTTGGTTTTCGCTGCGTTATGAAGTGGTATCCCGAGTATGGTATCGGAGTCGTGATGATGGCCAACGGGTTCGATGTGGCATTCGTCGATTGGGAAGCCACTCGCAACGTGTTGCGAGAGATGGTAGAACGAAGAATCGTCAAAAAGAAGCGAGGAGCCGTCTCCCGGGCCGCATTCACAAGCGCCACACCTCGTTCATTCGTTTCGGACAAGCCACCAACGCCACGGCTAATTCCGCAACCCTTTCAATCAGATTGGGAACAGTATATTGGACGCTATCGGAGGGTATACGGTGGCGGCTTCGAGCGTTCACCAACTGCGGAGCCGGAGCCAGATGGGTTCGTATCAAAGAAGGACGGTCATCTAGTTTTAGAAATCGATGGAATTGAAGAAAGGCTATTTGAACAGGAACCCGGATTGTTCTTCTGTGAGAACTTGGGAGAAGCCCTTGATCTCAGGCGCAAACCATACACAGTTGGGAACGTCCGCTTAAAGAAGATTGAATAAAGTGCCCCTACAAACCAACCACAGCATTGACCTGAACTCAGGCAGGAGACAGTTCACAAATGAAGTTCGACATTTGACATTGGTAGTGGATTCTACGTGCCAACCATTAGCAAACCAGTTGCCAATCGATTGAGCCGGAGCATGAGTCGGTTTCTCGATTTCAAACCCACTGAATCGGCTCAACTTCGACAGCCGACCTCTTGTCTACAGAATTTTCGGTTCCGAGTCTGGGCAATCTGATTGGGGATACTCTTTCTACTCTATCCAAACCCGGGCTGATTTGTCTGGGAATCGAGAAGGTCAGCGATGCGGGGAAGCCACATTCACTGCACTGACTGGTTCGGCTTCAGACGCTCGACCTTCCGGTTCCTCTGGATACGCAAATGCAACAAGACTTCGCGCGCCACGGAGAAGCCACAGACCGAGGACGAATGCTGGAAGACCATAGAAAACCAGACCACCAAAAGGTCCTCCCAAAATTAGGCTGAGAACTCCCGGGATTAAGAAACCGACTGATACCACTAAGACAACCAGCCCGACCGTTCTTACGATCACTCCAAATAGTTGTGTAGTCTTCATCATAACGTGAACATTACAAGCGATCGCGTGCGTTGGAAATGCCAATCGTTTTGAAATTGCTGCAGAAGCCTTTCTTCTCCGATCTCAAACCGATACATCGTATGACGAGAATGCCGTGTTCACTTCTCTCATGACACATCACCACATGGGATGGATCGCTCCACAAATTCAATCAGGTCAAAAATTCTCCGGTAGTGCGCACCTCAATTCTGAATTCATCTCACCGGACCATTTCGCCCTGCCATTCTCCTCGTTCCACTTTGTTCGGCACCGAGCTCGAAGAAACCGATCAATTCGGCTCACGTTCCTCACCCCTTTTTTCAACCAACCAAGCAATCGCCGTAATCCAATCACCAACGGTCGAACAAAAGTCCCTGAGAATTCTATGAAAGACTCACTGTAACAAGAGTTTATCAAACTTGAAATCTCTTGTATATTCCCCAAAGCCAGCCTTCAGACTGAGCTCTGCTTTCCGGGGACTCTTGACGTCAACGAATTCTACATACCTTAGGATCGCTGCTCGGTCCGAGCTCGAAACCTTTGGCTTGGAGAATTCAAGAAACGGTTGAAACACGTCATAGTCAAAAAGCTGGTAGTAGTTACCCGATCGGTTAATTGATGGCTTCGCGTCCCCCTGCCGCACGACCAATTCAATGTCCTTGACGACTATTCTGCCGGTCGGCTGATTCCCTAGGTGTTCAACCAACATCGTGAAGGCAACACATTGAACGATGCCATCCTTCTTCAAATGACTGAATTGCGGATCTTCAAAATCAGATAGTTGCGGGAAGACCGTTACAAAGCCAACTGACATCAAGACAACTCTCACGTTGTCATGAATACGTTCACCAACAAACCGTTCACCAGCAAACAGATTCTGTTCAGCAGGCAATAAGGTGTTGGGAACAATCACAAATGCGAACAAGAGCACCTTTAGAAATCTCATCGAGTTTTTCACTATAAGACGAAACATACAGGCTAACCACCGGCACTGCCAATGCCGATTGTCTTGAACTGGAGCCCGTGAGAGCTTCTCGACGACAGACGCACCAGACCTCGCAACATTGGCTGCCAAGCTCCTGGCTGGGGATTTCCGTTTCGAGTCCAGACAGCATGGCCGGCGGTATCTCGTGCGAGGACGGCTCTATACTCTGACCAAACACCCAAACGGCTTGCCCACGCTGTGGCGCTTTCCTCGTCATCCTGAGAATCGGAACCCAACCGGACTCCTCACCTTTTCTCATCTTGGGTAATGGATGCAACCCTCACTGCCATGTGACGGGAAGCCAATCCCTTAGCTAAGTTTCCTTCCCTTCGTGCTTGGAGTCGCCCCCGCAAATTGGACATAATCCGTCCACTTTGAGCCCATTATGACCGACCGCGTCGAAACCTGCTTCGGAGCATTGCCACTCAAGGGATCTTTCAACATGTGCAAAGTAGAGGGATTAGATGAAGCTTGATAAGAAGAAAACGCTGATCGGAGGACTTTTGGTTCTACTGTTTAGCGCCTATTTGGTTTTCGAATTCTCTAAGGAGCCACATAAACCCAACGTTTCAGTAACCTATCTGGGGCTCACTAACAAGATCGGAAACGGCCTTCGAGCGGCGTTTGCAATAACGAATCAGGGTATGAGCGACATTAGGCGGCCCAAATCGCACACCACGATGCAGCAGTTCAAGCGCGTGCCAGTGACGCATACCCATCCTCCAGTAAGACTCGACTTTTCCAACACACTGATATCACCTGGTCAAGCTGAGGTATTCACCGTCTCACTCCCTGGTGAACCTGGGCCATGGCGAGCATCCGTTGCCGTCTACTCGAGCGGCTCGTGGCATGAACTAGTCAAGAAGGTGAATCGATCCTGGGCGAGAAGATTCATTCCCGAAGGCATTCGAAGAGCTTCCTTGAGTGTGGTGACCAGTGATTGGGTAGAAATCAATGTCCCCCACGATCAAACCCCTTCACCCGACTCTCCCTAAGAAACTCTAGGAGCAAGTCACGGCTTCTTTCATGGTGCAATTCAAATGGGCAAGAGCGCTATTGCCACCATCCGTGCCAATTGCCGGGCAGGGTTGATTTGCCAATTATCTACCAAACTCCCTGCATTTACCTGCATCTATTTGCATTTCCTCCGATTTTGGAAACGTCATTAGATGCTGATAGAGAACGATAAATGCAGGGAGATGCAAATAGATGAACGGTGCAGT
Source organism: uncultured Verrucomicrobiota bacterium (assembly GCA_964342405.1). Classification (GTDB taxonomy): domain Bacteria; phylum Verrucomicrobiota; class Verrucomicrobiia; order Limisphaerales; family AAA164-E04; genus UBA2970. Next base: position 7,630 of record CAYFGX010000094.1, read on the forward strand.
GTGGTTCAACTCCCGCCGCCTCCACCATACACTCCTCCACTACGAGATACGCTTCCCGCAACAGGGTTAAACGGAACAATCTGAAAAAAGTTCTCTTCCTCGCTGGAATGCCAGCCTCGTGTCCCGCATTGGCCTAGCACTCCATCTTCAACGCGTCCCCTTTTTCCAGAGCCACGTCGCGCTAAGGGAGTTCCGTGCACACTTTTCTCAGTGCCGATCATCAGTATACTAGAATCATCCAAACCCCTACGATAAGCATTCCAGTCAATCAAAATAGATTGGATTCAGGCTCATTCCACTCCCACTCCGTGTCTACATCTACCCTCTCAATTTCTTTCATTACTGCCTGCGATCAACAAAACTCGCAGCAAAAAGTTTGAAAGAAGATGGACCCAGCCGTGTGGGTATAGGGAGAATGGTGAAAAGTCGCTGAGAATATTGAATGTCGAGTCCCCCTGAAACGAGGCCAAGTTTAATTCGCCGGCTGGGAGATACCGAGGACGCAAATGCCTGGGAGGAGTTTTTCGCGATCTACGGTCCCCTAGTGTATCGCTTCGCTCGCAGAAAGGGATTTCAACACGCGGACGCCGAGAACATCGTTCAAGATGTCATGGTCGCGGTCGGAAAAGCGGTCGACTCCTGGGAACCCAATCCACGCCGTGGTCGTTTCCGCACTTGGCTTTTCCGCATCGCTCGCAATCTCATGATTAACTTCCTGGTTCGACCTAAATATCAACTCAAAGGAAGCGGGGATACACGGGTCATGAAGTGGATCGAAGAGCAACCGGATTGCTCACTCGAAGAAACAGAAGCATTCGAACACGAATACCGCAAAGAGGTATTTCGCTGGGCAGCAAGTCGGGTTAAGCAGTCGGTATCCCAGAATCACTGGAATGCGTTCTGGCTAAGTAGTGTCGAGGGACTTCCCATTGCAGAGCTTGCGACGAAACTAGGAATATCGGTTGGAGCGATATACATCGCGAGAAGTCGGATCATAGTAAAGATCAAAGAACAGGTTGCTCGATTTGACGAAGGAACCCATTCATCCGAACTCGACACACGGAACACAGCGCCTCACGCCGACACGACGACCACACTACCATGAGTTTGCTCGAAGGAAATTGTATCGAACAATCCTTACTCCTCCGCTTGATTCATGGCAATGCAAGTTCAGCCGAAAACAAGCTTGCGACCGAGCACATTGAGACTTGCTCTATCTGCCAAAAGAAACTGAATAATTTAGCAGCGAACCCGTCCGATTGGTCCAACCTGCCGTACCTGCTTGACTCGCGCAACCTGCCGCCTTCCTCTGATCCAGCCAATGAAACAGATAATGAATTGCCCCCCCAGCTTACTTCACTGCTCGGCCCACCGTGCCAGCCTGAGACGCTCGGCCGACTAGGGCGCTACGAAGTCGAAGAGGTTTTGGGCAAAGGGGGGATGGGCGTGGTAGTCAAAGCCCATGACACGGAGCTCAATCGCCCAGTAGCGATCAAACTTCTTGCCCCACATTGGTCCTATCTAGGTACGGCCAGACAGCGTTTCGCTCGAGAAGGCCGCGCGGCGGCCGCGATTCAGCACCCAAATGTGGTCGCCATACACAATGTGGAATTCCAAGGGCAAACGCCCTATTTGGTCATGCAGTACGTGCCAGGACAGTCATTGCAAAACCGGATTGATGAACAGGGCGTGCTGAGTGCCAGGGAACTCCTCCGTATCGGCATTCAAATCGCCGCCGGATTATCGGCAGCGCACGCGCAGGGGGTCGTGCATCGCGATCTCAAACCGGCCAATCTCCTACTCGAAAACGGTCTTGAACGAATTCTGCTAACCGACTTCGGTCTCGCTTGGGCGATGGACGAGCTCAATGCCACGCGAACAGCCTTGATCGCGGGCACGCCCCACTTTATGTCACCGGAGCAAGTCAATGGCACAGCAGTAGATCAACGGTCCGACCTCTTTAGCGTCGGCGCGACTCTCTACTACGCCGCAACAGGGAGACTACCCTTTCGGGCAACGGGCACCATGGCCGTGCTAAATCAAATCATTCACCACAACCCTCAACCGGCTTGGCAACTCAACTCCGAGATCCCGGTTGAACTCTCGGACGCCATCGATCACCTCCTTGAAAAGCAACCAGGCAACCGCTATGCCAGCGCAGAAAAAGTGTGCGACACCTTCAGCCACATGCTAGAAGCCATTCAGCTCCCTAGACTAACTCTCTGGCAACAATGTCAACGTCTGGTTCGGAAAAGAAGCAGAACCATTGTGGGAGTGGCCATGGTTGGGGCACTGGGCGTCGCAATCAGCCATCTAGGTGTCAATCGCCTACCTTGGCATACCGAACCATCCACCAAAGAATCGACGAGCCCCCAACCAAACTCAATCGAGCCGATCGACAGTCAGTTTTGGAAGATTCAGTCGGCTTTGGATTTAGGCATTAGCCCACCGACTGAATTCTGGAACTCCATAGGCGAGTTAGAGACCGAGTTGTCCGAACTAGAAGCCGTCGCACGACAAAAAGTGACGTCGGAAACCCCGTAAACCGCTTCGCGAGGAGAAAGCTTTCAAACGTTTATCTAAATTATGAAGAATAACAGAAAGACTTTCAATGGTTCTGTGTGTGTATAGACGCGACACAACATCGCAAGCATCAAACTTAAACAATACTTACAGAATCGTGCCGAATGAAAATCAAAGACACTCCCATTCAGAAAGGGCTCCTACTTCTGGTTGCCATCACCATCGTGACCCTCACCATCGTCCGAATCCAATCTCCGCTTAACGCAGATTCATCCGATCAGCTTGAGCGGGCAGCTGCAAGCGACAATTCTCGACAGGTTCAACAACTCGTCGACAGGATCAGAAGCACAGAAAATCCACAAGCTCAAACCGAAGCAATAAACGAATTGAGACTTGTCCTCCAAGCACAGATGGATCGCGACATTGAAAAGCGCGAGCGTAAAGTCGAGAACATCAAACAACGACTCAGAACACTAGAAGAAGGCCTCAATCAGCGACGAATTGCGCAACGCGAGATCCTCGATCAGCAACTCCAGCAACTCTTGAACCAAACCACCGAACGAAAATTCCCGTCCCTAATACTGACATCAAACGAGAAGCGCTCTTCTGAGCCGGGTGACCGACAACTCATCGACAAACTCAGGTCGATCGGACTCGGCCTCAAGATCTACGAAGCGGAGCACCAAGGCGCCCATCCCCTGCACCTTTACGATGTCGCTTCCTCGCTTGGCGGCGAAACCAAATATCAGCAACTCACCGGTCAAAATGCTATCCTCTTTGTTCGAATGCCTGACAAAACCCGAACAAAGATGAGACAGCAGGCCCCCACGGTAACGCTAGTTTCCGGTGTGGCCGAACCCGGAACCTGCATTACGGGACTAGCAGACGGCGCCGTGATGCAACGAAGAAATGGACCGAAGGAAACCCTCGGCGAAGAGATCAGACGAATACTGGAAGCCTCCCAAAATCGGCTCACTGCAACAATCGAATTCGGCAAGATTAATTGGGGAAGAGCACTCGGCAAAACATGGATCCAGGATACGTTGACCGACCTAGGAATCGAGATTCTAGAAACAAAAACCAATAGCAATCGAAACACGACTCTCTTGCTCCTTCAGTAGCCTCCAGATCTTTACGTCGTCCCGTAGAGTCCAGAGGAGGTGGCAGACAGAGCACCAATCGGTGCTGGCCGATCCTCTGGGCTCGTTCATCGGAACCCTACAAGCCAACCATTCGCAACCAAGGTGCCAAAGGGCAGAAATGGAGCAATGATCAGCTTCTCGATTATGAACCCTCTGCATCGCCCGATTCCGACCTGTCTATCCCCAACGTTTGCTCGTCTTGTATCGGGCCCAGACCGTATCCGTAAAAGCTCTCACCATCTAGACACGGCCTGAGAATCCCGTGTCCGTATTTCTCATTACCGATCAGGTCGCTGGATGGGGGATCCTCTTATCTTGTTAGCGTGTCTTTTAGGGATTGTCTGAGCAAGCTGTCAGGATTGCTGTAGGTTTGCCTCGAATTCGAACATGGCTTCCGTAGCCCAACGATGCGTGTTTCCCAGATCAACTTTACAAATCAATCCCACCACCAATACACAAAAGAGGATGGGGCCATATTCATCAGTAAGTAAGCAGCAAAAGCCGCGATGCAATAACTCAATGCATAAACAGAATAGTGACGCCAATTACCGAAGAATGCGCAAATGAGCCCAAACGCAGATATTGCAAAAACTGATCTAGCTATGAACACCATTAATTCCCAAGTAACTTCCTGATGTATTGAAAACAACAAAGTTTCTGGACCTTGTCCAATCGCGGTCGGCCAATGGCCAAGCCCAAGTCGCAGATGGATCGCCAAACTGAAGTACAATCCCAACCAGAGTAATGGCAAGGAAACTGAGTATCCCATACCTTTTCGAGAAAGTGATTCTCGAAGGTTTACAACAAATCCTTTCCATCGAGTCGTGTCGCAGCCGTCTCCAGAGACCCGACGAAACGAAAACCCGGAAATCCTAGTGATGGAAGTCAACCAGAGTGGAGAAGTGCTTTTCATAGGTTAAACGCAATTGAATCTACTACATTGTAATACATAGTAGAGGCCTTTTCAATGATCAAATCCTAACGCGAGACGAGAACCCTCTTCATCGGACAACTTCAACTGCCAACCACCTGGCTGCAGATTTTCCTTTCCGAGTCCAGGCAGCCTCATCGGAGATCCTCTAGCGAGGAAAATTCTCTCTACTCTTACTCAACATTCAAACGCCTTGCCCACCTCGTGGCGGTGTCCCCGACAACCAAAGAATCAGAATCCATTCCGGATTCGTCACCTTCTCTCAACTTGGGTAATGAATGCGACCGACACTGCAATGAGACCGGAAGCCAATCACGACCCATTCAATCGGGCAATTCAAATGGAGCGAGGGCGATCCAGCAGCCCGCTAGTCGAATGCCTGTAAGCGCTCGATTTGCCAATTATTTGCCAAACTCCCTGCATTTAGCTGCATCTATTTGCATTTCCTCCGATTTTGGAAATGTCATTAGATGCTGATAGAGAACGATAAATGCAGGGAGATGCAAATAGATGCACGGCGCAGTGTGGTTCAACTCCCGCCGCCTCCACCAAAAAATACTCCTCCACTACGAGATACGTGTGCCGATGGGAAGGTAAACGGAACAATCGGAGAAAACTTTAGACCGTT
>CAYFGX010000095.1:0-12745 GCA_964342405.1 uncultured Verrucomicrobiota bacterium
GCATTTAAGTACTCTTGTAACGACCGCTCCTCCCCCAAAAAAAAATCGCCGACTAGGGTCCCCCAAGACGTAACACATACCACCAAAATCTGAGGTCACGCACATACTGTTGCCACAATCGCCGCGGCAGCTCATCCCGGCCCCTCTGACTCATCGGCATCCCTTTCTCTTGACGTGTCATCCGCTATGGGGAAACAGGCAGAAACTGGGGGGGTGACAAGTCCCTATACAATCCTCACTCTCCGTCATCCGAGGAATCATCGTGATCCGTGGTTAAAAAACAACGAGAGGACACGAACCAAGGTGGATTGCCTTATTGCTGGACCAGAACATCGAGTTTTGTGCACCCTCAATGTCGTGGACCGATTCATCATTCTCGCGTTAGCGACTGTCATCTTCGGAACGGGATGCCGGGCGACGTTTGATTCGAAGGGGAACCTAAAGACACCTCTCTCGGATCTGCCGTCGGCGCCCGTGCAAGCGCTCGATGCGGAACAGGTTGCGTTTGTTCGGGAGCGGTCCTTTCAGTTGTGGCAACCGGATCATCCCGAGAAAGGAAAAACGACCACTCTGGTTTCACAAGCAGCCTTCGTGAGTCCAGATGGCTACGCCCTCACAGCGGCCCATGCGGTGGAACCAAAACCAGGATTCACCTTCCATCGTAAAGTGCCCCCCTATGAGATTCTCCGCGTGACAAGTATTGATTCAGAGGGGCTGCATCATTTTCAGCTCGATGGACAGGAGGAGTTGCTCGACAAGGCGCAGCTCCGACCCGTTCGTGTCGTGAAAAAATTCGACGGCACCGACCTCGCTCTCATTCGAACGACCACTCCCGCTCCCGCCCATTTCGAAATGGTGCCCGAGCCTCCGAAGGAGGGAGACCGTCTAGCCTATGGATTCAATCCCGTCATCCATCCAGAGTTGCCCGGACTCGAGGGCGTCGTGAGTAAGGTGAATCACACGGAGCCTCATTGGAAAATGGACTGTGAGGGACTCGCGATTTTCGGGGACAGCGGTGGATCTGTGGTCAACGAGGATGGCCACTTGGTCGGAAATATCACCGGAGCAACGGTCAGTCTTTTCTCATGGGGCAAAGCAAAGCGCGTGCTCGGCATCGAAGTGGAAGGTGTCAGTTCCGGTGCTGTGACCCGTGCGATTGAGGACGACCGTCGAAAGCTTGAAAGCAAAGCCGATCACTCGACATCGAATGCTCGGTAGAAGCGAGCTTCACCCGAAATAAAGTCAACGACTTCGAATGCACCGTCGTTCCCCGCCTCGAAAACACCGTGCGATCGCGACCAGGCAATTGGGTGACTCAATGAACGGGCCGAACGAATTAGATACTGCTGTCCCGGACCACCATGAAAACGGAGTCGCAGATTCCCCTCTTCCACTCTCACCCTCTCGACAAGAGCCGGCAGGGGCGCGGCAGGCGGTGGCGGTTCAAATTCGAACGCCCCCATATCCGGAGCCTCACCGAGAAAGGCATCATTGAAACCCGGGATCAGCACACCGCGATCGATTAACGGACTGGTAGCCTGCAAGGTGAAATCTCCAGAGTCTTGATCGCCAAATTCCGGAGGAGAGGCCAAGCCGTTCTGCAGTTGCCCAGAGGAAGCTGCAAAGCTGGCGATCGTCGCATGGTTCGCACCTGCCCATCGTACTAAACGCCCCGCGCGAGTGGTCCAGAGATTATCATAGTCAAAATCGACAGGGTTACGCGAACTCTGGCTCTCTAGGGCCGTCGTCGTTCCTGCGTAGATATTATTCCGCGAGAAAATGTCGGACCAGCGACTGTAGCGCTTGAAGAGGAAACCGTTCTGTCCAGGCACATCCGTGTGACATGTATTGTGATACAAGTAAACATACCGTGTATCGAAAGACGAGCCGGAGTTAAACTTAATGGGATACCCTGTGAACTCGCCCACCGTTCGCCACTGACTCAAGACATTACGAAAAATATACGTTGGACCAATAGCGGCAGGAGCCACGGAGATCCCAGTCAGGAATCCCTCGATCCGGTTACCATAGATTCGATTGTTCGAACCCGCCCCATCCGTCTCCACTCCATCGTCTCGGCAATTGAGAATGGTGTTATCATAGAAATCCATATTGGTGGTGGGGCCGCTTAGGTTGTCGGAGTATAGATGCGCACCGTCAAAGGTGTTCACGAACCGATTATTCCGGATCACGTTGCCTCGATTCGGTTGATCGCTTCCATAAACGTAGATCCCTCCGCCTTCGTAGCCCGCCACGCCGGATTTCACGGCACTCCAATTCCATTCAGCCAAAGCCAGATCTTCAAACTCACAACGCTGGATGGTGTTGAAGTCGGCACCTCGCTTCATCCCAACGCCTACGACATTGTTGCGAAAGCGGCAGTCCTCTATCAGGATGAAATCGCTGTCGTCCAAATAGATTCCACGATGGAAGGGCGAATGTCCAAAATTCTGAAAAGTGATTCCGCGAATCTGCCAGTGGGACCGGCGAACGAAAGTAAGTGCCGTCGAATAACGAGGAATCGATACGGAGTAATGATCGGGTGACGCATCATTCGGAAAGCGGGCGTAGAGGAATTGACCATCCGTCAGAAAACCAGGCATCGACCAGCGCAAAGATCGAAGGTCCGCGATGGATCCATGTCGAAAAAAATGCTCGTTATCCAGATAAACCTTGTTGGGTTGGGATTTGAGCGGCGTTCGATAAATACTGGCTCCACGATCAAAGGTGCCCCACGACGTACTGAAATCTGGATCTCTCCCATCCAGGATCACCTCAGCCCCGGGAGCACTCTCCAGCACGATGGGTGCGTCAGCCGTGCCGGATTGCGCGATCGTGAACTCGCCTTCGTAGTAGATTCCAGACGCCACCACAATCCGGGTTCCAGCTTGTGCTGCATTCAGGGCTCGACCAATCGTTCTGAAAGGCCGGTCAGGACGGATCCCAGAATTCGCGTCCAACCCGTCTTCGACCGAAACGTAGTAAGTGCGACCGCGAGGCTCAGCAATAGCCTCAGACCGTGTTCGAACCTGTTTAAATTGGTCCTCCGCCAGAGAGGATGAACGCAATCTCAACTCATAGAGAACATCCGGTCGCAGCCCGACAACACTTCCCGCAAACTCGCCGTCAGCGATTTCGGAGAGTGGATGCGTTGCAGAAAAGGGCTCTCCTGAGTCGGCTTCACGAATGGCCAATGACAAATCCTGGACCTCAGTCACCGACCGGGGAAGCGTGACTGAAACCCCAAGATTCTCGTAGGTCGAAATCACGTCAATTCGCGCCTGCTGCGCCAGCGCCTCACCCCCCAAAACGAGCAGCATCAGAACTATAGTCTGTCTCATCGTCATTGCCATTCCCCTTCCCCTTCCCCTAGCAAGACATCGGCCAAGAGGAAGACAAGGACAATTTAAGCGCCCTCCTCGACAAATCAACTGAAACGCGTGTGTCGACAGGTCCAGAGACCGTCCAATTAACGCCAAAAGGGAATACTCGCAGCAATACCTTAGCTACTCTTCATTCCGATATCGAAACACCCGCATGCGCTCGTACCAGTTCCGTAACCCTTGATGCGCTTCAGCCAATTCATTATAGCCCCGATAGGTATAGTTTCCAATGACGCCAAACAAAGCGAAATCCACGTATTGTGGCTCTTCGCCCATCAAGTAGTCGCGGTATCGCAGCGTCCGATCATAGAGCTCCAACTTCGCCTCGAGCTCTCCCCGCAACGATTCAGCATTCTCTCGCCAAGAATCCACACAGCCACGGCCAAAGCGACGCTCTTTGTGTCTGACTGAAACCACACGGCCCACTAAGTCCTCGATTGCTGGCAAATAATGGATATCACAGAGTTTAAATGTCAGCCCCTCGACCTCATCCTCAATGTGCTGCACCAAGACTTCCTGGATTCCAGCTGTTTCTTCAGGAAAAAGCCTTCCGTCGCCAAACTGCTCATCTACATATTTCGCCACATCCAGACTCTGATCACTGGACTCAAAAATCAATCGTTCCCCATGTTGGAGAATGGGTACCTGGTAGTAGGCACCTTCGGTGAGCTGGATCAACTTGCTACGGTCCCAGTTGGGAATAGCCACCGTATCAAAAGCTACCTCCAAAGCCCTCAGTGTTTGAGTGATAGGAATGCAGTAAGGGCTATGCTCCATTTCGTAAATCGTCACTTTTTCGCTCATTGACGACACTCTAACCACTTGAACCCATCCCCTGCCAGTGGCACAAATGACAATCAACGATAAAAAACTGCCATCAAGAATGAAAAAGAGAACTAAGCCTAGATCGAAGCGGGATCCTTGGAGAGTGACGGCTCTTGTCTACGAAGGACTGTCACTTTTCGAACTCTCGATCGTGGGCGAAATCTTTGGTCTCTCTCGCCCCGAACTCCAACCTTGGTATACGTTCAACACCGCCGCACTCGAGACCGGGAAGCTGAGAACAAACTCAGGACCGACGATGTATGCCGATGGCGAACTCAGCACCCTCGATCAAGCGGGCACCATTCTCCTGCCCGGCTGGAGAGACTCGGAAGAGAAGGCCCCGCCCAGACTGATTCGCCACCTCAGGAAAGCCCACCAAGAAGGAGCCCGCATTGGGTCGATCTGTAACGCGGCGTTCCTGCTTGCCGAAGCCGGGCTCCTCGACGGAAAGAAAGCGACCACCCATTGGCGATGCGCGCCCCTCCTCGCCAAGCGTTACCCGGCCGTAGAGGTCGCACCCGATGTTCTCTATGTCGATGAAGGGCAAATACTCACGTCTGCAGGGAGCGCAGCAGGAATCGATCTCTGCCTGCACATCGTTCGAGAGGACTGTGGTATGGAAGTCGCCAACACAATTGCCCGTCGCCTCGTCGTCCCGCCTCACCGTTCAGGAGGCCAGAAGCAGTTCATTATGAGTCCCATAACCGAGTCTCCCAGCGAAAGCTTAGCTCAAACGCTCGACCTCATCCGAAGCCGTCTAGCCGAACCTCACACAGTCGCTAGCATGGCTCGACTTGCGGGTCTCTCACCTCGCACCTTCGCCCGGCACTTTGGTCAAACGAATGGCACGACTCCCTACGTTTGGCTCTCGAACGAACGGATTCGGCGCGCGCAATCCTTGTTGGAAACAACCGATCTCTCAATGGATGAAATCGCCGAGGCCTGCGGCTTTGCCGATGCACAAACGCTCCGCCTCCGATTCAAGGCACGTGTCGGGACGCCTCCCTCGGTCTACCGACGGACGTTTCAACCGTAGGGCCTGCCTCACGGATTGTGCGAAATGCCACAATCTAATGTTTGACCAGCGCAACAGCTACTTCTTCTTGTAGGTCGCCCCATGATCGGGCGGCATCGCCTCGTGCCACGCAAGCAGCTGTGCTCGCAGCTTCTCAACGATTTCGGGATGACGCGCCGCTTGATTTCGCGTCTCCCCACGATCACGCTCCAAATCGTACAGCTCCGCCTGAGAACCATCATACTCACACAGCAGCTTCCACCTCCCGTCACGGACCGCTAAGTCAGGGAGATCCGATACGCCATAGAACGAATCACGATCGGGCGGACGCCGAAAGTAAAGAGGCGCCTGTCGGGAGCCCATTCCCCGTCCCAACAGCGTATCTGCCAGCACTTCCCCATCGTATTGAATCTCACTCGCAGGCTCCACTCCAGCGATCTTCAGGAGCGATGGCACCAGATCGATAGCCGAGAACACGGACCTGCGATTCACCTTTCCTCGGCCCGCCAACCAGCCTGGGCCCCACACCACAAGAGAAGATCGAATGCCCCCCTCATAGAGATGAGTCTTGAATCCCCGAAACGGCCCCGCAACGCCTGCACCTTTCTCCGGACCGTTGTCAGAGCAGATCAGGACGATCGTGTTCTCGCGCAAATCCTTCGATTCGCGAATGAAACGGAAAAGCTTTCCTAACTGACGATCCATCTCCTCCAAGACAGACAGATAGAGCGCCCGTTTTCCATCCCCCCAACGATCTACGGGCGGCCAGAATGGACTGTGGACATCGTCAGGCCAGAGATTGACGTAGAACGGTTTCCCATCGCTCGCAGCCTTTGCCATGAACGGAATCGCCTCGTCGACAAAACCTCCGGTTATTTTCGATCGTAGCATCCAACGAACGCCGTCCCCCAAACGCTCGGCATCCCCCCAGATCTTGCCTGGTTTCTCCTGGCCGGGTTTCAACGTGAGCGGCAAGAGCTTCGGCCCCATTCCCTCGAAATTTGTGAGCGAGGCGTCAAATCCATATTCGAGAATCGACGGAGCGTCATCAACATCTCGCTGACCTCCCATGTGCCATTTCCCAAAATGCCCCGTCGCATAGCCTGCTTGCTGAAGAGATTTCGCTAGCATGGGCGCACGTGGATCCAACCATTGCGCCATTCCGCGGCGCTCGTTCAGTTGCCGCCGAGCCAGATAGGAAGTAATCCGCCATCGTTGCGGATACTGCCCCGTTGAGATGGCCGTTCGCGACGGAGAACAAATCGGTGAGTTCACATAAAACTGTTCAAAACGAATCCCTTCCTCAGCCATTGCATCGATCTCAGGCGTTGCAGCGGCCTCGTTCCCGAAACACGAAAAATCGCCCCACCCCATGTCATCAATAAACACCAAAACGATATTGGGCTTGGCAGCCTGGACGGAAAGGCAAGCCGCGAGCCAAAAGAAAATCAGAATACGTGATATCATAATCAAACCGTGACAAGAATCCTCCCCCAAACGTCGTCGGCGGGATCCTCTAAACTCTAAGGGACGCACCACAAAAGTCGATAAAGATCACGCCCTTGGATCCTGCGTCGGCCAATCAAAAATGCGACAAACCGCAGAATCACTCGCCCCCAAGAAAACTATTGGCTTTTCAAGCATACCCTATACTCTTGACGCCGTATGAACCCAATACGTGTTAAGCACGCCCTCAAGGGCATATTGTGTACTCTATTGGCCTCCCCCAGTATTCTGACCGCACAAGTCTTGGACTTCGATCCGACTTCTGAGGGGCCCTGGTCCGATATCGAGAAAACCACCCTGACTGTGCCGCTCGTCGCCAACGGCTCTGTCAGCGTAGATGGAACGCCCAACCCCAGCGAGTATGGGGGATTTGAAGGGGTAAATGTAACACCGGGAGAAAACGCTTGGATTCTAGATTTTCCCGGCGACCGTGCCTGGGACAATGCCGAGGACTCTAGTTTCACGTATTGGCTGGCTCACGATGAGGACAACTTCTACATCGGAGTCGATGTAAAGGATGACATTGTCAATTCCGACGACCCGAACGCTGCGTTTTGGAAGGACGATTCTATCGAAATTGTGGTCGACGCGCTGAATGATCGCTACGACAACAACACGGACAATTCAAACGACCCCTATGGCGGTCACTGCTACTTCAACTACGAGGGACGATTTTCCGTGTGGGATGACGACGCGGGAGCACGAACGGATGGACGTTGGAGCACAGCCGTCGATTTTACCTATGCTGAAGATGGAGATGTCTGGGGTGTTGGCGGGGAAGTCGAAGGGGGGTGGCAACTGGAAGTCCGCTTTAGCAAAAGCCTTTTCGAAGATCCAGATGCAGGCAACAAACTCCAAGACGGCTATAAAATGGGATTCAATATCGCCCTGGATGATGATGATAAGTTTGGTCCCGGCACCAATGGAAGCGGCGATCGCTCCCAGGATCTTGAGCTGCAGTACTTCTGGGCCAATCGACTTCGCCTTCTCGGCTGGACGGCCGATGAGGCGCTAGATTTCTCAGAGCAAGAAATCGCCGACGGGGTCCACGAACTGTTCTACGACTTGGGCATCAATTCCGCAGGGCGCCTTTCCCATGGCGGAACCGGTGAGATCATCTTCAGCTCGGAGATGGCAAGCACTCCCGCGCCGGTCGATCCAGGCCCCAGTGAGCCGGAACCCGAACCAGAGCCAACACCGGGCGGTGGGGCTCCATCGGTCGTGACTACGTTTGACCCCACGAAGACCCAGATGGCACTTCCCCTAGCAGAGCCACCCACCATTGATGGTGTCATCGATGCTGACGAGTCCTGGGCCTTGGCTGGCGGTGCGGCCCAGAACTTCTGGAAAGTGAGCTATGACGAAGCCCTTGAAGATCTCTTTCGCGGGGGGGTTCCCGGTGACAGTGCGGAGCTGCCTTTCGATGCCAACGACCTTCAATACAATATCTACGCTGGCGTGGACGATGAAAATCTCTACGTCGCCGTTCAAGTCACGGATGATTTTGTCGAGTCCGACACCGTTGAAGCAGGCTCAGAGAATGGTCAGACCTGGAATGATGACAGCGTCGAAATCTTTATTGATGGCGACAACAGCAACTTCGAAGAACGCAGCACCGACGGCAATCCCGAAGTAATCAACACCGGCGGGCAATTCGTCATCACAGCAAACAATGCCTACCGACACGCCGAAGCGGGCAATCCTGGTTACGGTCCCAACGACGCCTGGTACGCCCAAGCCGACTTAACAGATGACGGTTGGGTTGCAGAATTCCGGATCTCGCTCGACACGATCGGCAATCCCTCCCCGGGCGATGTGATCGGTTTCACCGTCGGCGTGAATGACGACGACTTCGGGGGCAATGCCGAACGCCAGGTGCTCTGGGTTGGCTCTACGCACACCGAGGCCACCTACGGAAATCTGATCATCGGACACCGCAACTACACCGCGCCAAAGAGCGCCACGCCAACGGTCGATGGCACGGTGAATGCAGAAGAATATGCCGATGCTGAAGAGATCATCCTCAACATGCACACAGGGTCTTATCATATCAACGTCGGCAACGACGAATGGGAAGAAGGCGACCACAGCCTATCTGCTTGGGTGATCCATGATGATGAAGCCATTTACGTCGCGATCGACGCCATCGACGACACGATCTCCACCGATTCGGCTGAAGCGGGTTCCGAAGATGGACAGACCTGGGTCGATGACAGCATCGAGATCTTTTTCGATGCGGATGAAAGCAACATCCAAGGACGCGACCAAGAAGCCATGTTCGAGGGACAGTTCGTCCTCACCGCAAACGGGGCCTTCCGCGATAATGAAGCAAACAACCCTAAATTTGCCGCCGATGGCGATTGGTTCGGGGGCGTTAGCGAAACGGACAAGGGCTATCAGATGGAGTTCAAAGTGAACAAATCAGCTCTCCTCGGGATCGGCGATGGCGACACGGTAGGCTTCAACATTGCCATGAATGACGACGATGGATCGGGCCGCAAATCCCAGCTCAACTGGGCTGGTGCGCCGCATCAAGAGTTCTCATACGGCACGCTGACACTCGGCGGAGCTGCCGAGCCATCGACACCAACGGGCCCAAGCCCTGCAAATGTCGCGATCCAAATCTCAAACGGACAAGTGACTTTGGAATGGGAAGGTCCGGGTTCCTTGGAGTCAGCCAGTTCCGTGGAAGGTCCTTGGTCCGTGGTTGAGGGAGCCGCCACCGGCGTGTCTATTCCGGCAACCGATTCGGCGGCCTTTTATCGAGTTCGATAGGAGCGTCGTTCAATAGTCACTCAACTCAAAAAGCCCCGGATTCGCTCAGCGAATCCGGGGCTTTCTTCGTTTATAAGTTATCCTGCTTCCAAGCCTGGACAGAATCGTTAGATCTCTCCTGAGAGCACGGCAAAATCAAACGGCATCGCCAAATTGAATGGCCAGAAAGAGACGCTCCATACTCACTCGATCACGACGGCAGTACCATACGCCATCATCTCCGCTGCACCGTTCATAATGACGGAAGTTTGGAACTGGAGACTAATGATGGCGTTGGCCCCCAGTTCGTCAGCGTGCTCGATCATTCGATCCAAAGCTTGTTCCCGACTCTCGGCCAGGAGTTTAGCGTACTCCGTCACTTCTCCCCCCACAAGATTGCGAAGGCCAGCCAAAATATCTTTTCCAACATGCCGGGCTCGGATCGTATTCCCTCGGACCAGTCCCAGGGTCTTAATGATTCGTCTACCGGGAATTTCCGGTGCCGTCACAACAATGATTCGATTCGTCATCTTTAGATCCTTACGTTCTTATACGGGTCTGTCTTGGATGCTTTGATTCGTTGGACCAACACAGTCAAAAAGAGCACCCCGATCCCTAGCAACAATGCCGGTAGGCCGATGCGAACAAAAATCGGCGCTTCGTCATCCCCGATCAACTCTCGCAAGAGCAAGAAAATCGCACTGCCATAGAGCACAACAAATCCTCCCAACAGAAGGATCTGACCGATGGTCGAGCTGGTTGCCCCCGAGACCTCGTCACTTAACTGGTTCTTCTCCGTCATGGTCATCTTTCTATATTTCAAGCCGCCAACGTGTTGGCGAAGTCTCTTCATTTCCTCCAAGCTTTTCTGGCAGGTCGCACACTCATCCAGAATGAGTTCGACCTTCTGCCGATCGCCCTGGGTCAACTCTCCATCCAAGTAACCCGAAATCAGGGTTTCCGTTTCGTCACACTGATGTCGTATCATAGACATTGCCTCATCCTTTGCCGAAGCTCGGCCCGGGCACGGTGCAACCGACTCATCACCGTCCCCTTGCGAATATTCATGACCTCGGCAATTTCCGCGTAACTCAAATCGTGAAAATCACGCAACAAGAGGATCTCGCGTTGTTCAAAGGACAACTGCTCGAGTTCCCGCGTCAGGATCTGGTCCAGTTCCCGCTGTTCGGCGATTCGATCGGGAGACCTCTCATGATCCACTAAAGTCGCTACCTTTTCCTCGTCATGCGGCTTTCGACGTCGCCGAACATCCAGAGCGGCGTTCCGCACCACTTTGAGAAAAAAAGCCTGACGGCTCCCCCGCAGCGAATCGTAGCGTTTGGAGTGAATGAGTTTTCGCAAGGAATCCTGCAAGACATCGTTGGCATCTTGCTCACAGCCAAGGATTTGAACCGCGAGAGCAAAGCCCTTTTCCATCAAGAGATCAAAATCTGGCGGAAGACTGGGGGCTTTCGATTCACTCATCGCTGTGATCTCTTGGCCATCCATTCCGATGACTCCATCTGTCATACAGCTCATCACGTCCCCTTTACTACGCACAAGCTTGCAGTTTATTCCGAAAAAATCTGATCCCCGCAATTTGGGGCAAAAAAAGGGAAGCAACGGCTTCTCTCGAAAACAGGCAGCCCAAGTCTGAAACAATTCGAACTCAGCACACACTAATCGATGTGAACAGCGAAACCAGTCCGCAGGCCACGTGTTCGCGCTAAAGAACTGCCTCCAAGCCTAGCGGACTGCGGATCGCCAAGCCGCCCACTCGGATCGCAACCGATCTAGCTCCCCCTGGTAGCGAGGATCATTCGCGAGATTCACTGTCTCATGCGGATCTACGTGGAGATCGTAAACCTCTTCCCCGCGGCTGCTCCCCTCCGCTTCTTCCCCTGGCACGAGGTAACGACAGTATTTCCAGCGTTGGTCTCGATACCCTTCACTGGGGACAATCAGTCCATTCGCGGTGAACCAATGTTCATAGAAGAATGCGTCTCGCCAGTCGGCCGGCTGCCCTCCATCAACGAGTTGCTTCAGCTCTCGTCCCTGCATCGCCTTTGGCGCCTCAACATTCGCATAGCGGAGTATCGTCGGAGCCATGTCGATTGAGAGGGTCATCTCATCCCGTTCGACGCCTCGGTCAGCGGCCTTGAGTCTGGGATCAAACACGACTAGCGGAACTCGGATCGAGAGTTCGTGTGGAGTCCATTTACCCGCAAAACCATACTCTCCCAAAAAGAAACCATGATCCGAAGTAAAGATGATCACGGTATTGTCAGCCAGTCCCTGCCGCTCTAGTTGCTCCCGAATTCTTCCCACAACCGCGTCAACTCCGGAGATGAGCCGGTAATAATCCTTCACAGATTGCTGAAAGCGCTCCGGGGAACGAAAACGAATGGCCCATCGATCGCGATTCATGCTGTTCTTCAAAAAATCAGGCATTCGATCATGGTAATCCGGCGATGCAGTTGGGGGTCGTGGTATCGTCACTCCTTCAAAGAAATCGGCAAAGGCCGGATCAGAAGGAAACTGATCAGAGTAGATATCGCTCGAATCCTGGACATGAGGAGCTTTGAAGCTAATCGATAAATGAAAAGGCGTCTTCGAACTACACCCCTTCAGGAACTCCAAGGCTTGATCCCCCATTTTGGCCGTCAAGTGTTGCCCCTGTTTCAGTTTCACATCGCCCTCGAAATAGCGGCTTTGGCCGGGGAAGCCTCGATTAAAATCAAGAATGGCGTCGGCTTGCTTAGGGTGGCCAACGCCCCACTTACCGATGAATCCGGTTCGATATCCGGCCGCTTTTAGTTGAGCCAGATAGGTCTCACTCAATTGTTCCGGAGTAAAATCAATGTTGAAGTTCCAGATTCCGTGTCGCGCCGCATACTGCCCCGTGAACACGCAGGCCCGATTGGTCATACAAATGGCAGTCGTCACGAACGCATTTCGGAATCGAACTCCTTCTGCCGCCAAGCGATCGATATGCGGTGTCCGGATAATCGGATTTCCGGCACACCCCAAAGCATCCGCCCGTTGGTCATCCGTCATCAGATAAATGATGTTGGGCCGCGCGGCTTGGACACTGAGTAGATTCGGCGAGCACAATACGAGCAGAGCCGCGATGCTCTTGATTAAGGATAGGCTGTTCATCTTGATTCGAAAAAGCGGATAGCTGCCACAACGGCACTTGAAAGGGAACAGGCCACACCCTGCCGAGAGGAGGGCGTTTTTTCAAGACCAGGAACACAAAGAA
>CAYFGX010000096.1:0-12693 GCA_964342405.1 uncultured Verrucomicrobiota bacterium
CCGTTCTTTCAGGGTGAGCTTGGCGATTTCCGGATCCGTCAGATCGATCTCGGGAACGGCAGCGGGCGGTGGCGGTGGTGGATCGTTGAGGAGGCGTTCGAGAATCCAAATACCTCGTTTGAGAGGGTGTGAGTCTTTGCCATCAGAATTCATCGCGAGGAGTCCGGCCTGAGTTAGCAAGCCACCGCGCTGGGTTTCTGAATTGAGTGCCACGCGTTGGAATTGATTTCCATAGACATTGTCGATGCCGTAGTGATCCGCCAGTCGCTCGTTTAGCAGAGCGTAGTCGGCATGGAGAAAATCGAGAATGCTTTGATTTTCTTGAAGCGCATGTTGAAAGAACGCGATGGGTTCGTCCTGCATGGCTTGCTGCAGGGATCGATCAAAGCGATTAAAGAACTTTCGATCCACCTTCAGGTAATCCAGAAGCTGCAGGCCGAGCCATTGTCGCACGAAGTGTTTGCTGAGTCGCTGGCTGCGCGGATCGGCGAGCATGCGTTTTGTCTGCTGGATCAGGACATGCGGATCGCTCAAGCGATTCGAGGCCGCGAGCATGCGGAGTTCGTCGTCGGGGTTGCTGGACCAAAGGAACATGGCGAGTCGCGTGGCGAGTTCCTCTTCAGAAAGTTGAGCGAAGCCATCTTCGGCGGCATCGGCTCGGGTCAGATAAAGGAAATGAGGTGAGGCGAGGACGGTTGCCAATACTTCCACCATCGTGTCTTGAAAATCGTCACACAGAGGGCGCATGCGGGCGAAGAGTTTGAGTTTGGCTTGGATCTCGTTCTGACTAACCGAACGTCGCCATGCTTTAGGCATGAATCGATTGAGAATGTCGGTGGCATAGCCGACTTCATCGCTTTCGCGGGAGTCATCGAAAAAGATCTTTCGGTGCGATGCCGGAGGCCATTCGTCGAAGGCAGGGGCAGTGACTTCGACGTAGTCGATTTGGATGGCGCCTTCAGAGACCGAATTGTTCACGAATTTGATGAACTCCGATGGACTGGGTGTGACGCCCATCTTGTTGATACCCCGAAAGGAGTTGCGTGGATAGACGTCTCGCAGTGGTACATCCCATTGGTAGAACGCTGGAGCGTCGGGCCTTGCTGTGATCACTCGATCTTCTTGCTCGATCGGCATGGATGCCGCGGAGTTGTTACTTGCTTGCCAGCCGAACTCCAATCGCAGGCTGGGGACGTGAGTGGTTGAGGGCGTGACCTGTGAGGCTCGCACGCGGACTCGCAGCCATCCTTCCTCGGGGACCTGATCACCGAGTTCGACGATCAATCGGTCTTGGGGAGGAATGATCGCGACATGATCATAGGTCTCAGGCACCTCGGGGCGTTCACGCGAAAAGTCCCAGGCGTATCGCGCGCCACCATAACCCCAAGAAGCGCGGGCGGTCTGGCCGGTAGTGAGGTTTTTGTAGTGTGAGTTTTTTGGATGACTGCGAAAGCGGGCTTTGCGGCGGGCGACCTCGCGGGCCACTCTGTCCGGGTCGTCCTTAAATCGTTTGCGTACGTCGTCCAGTTGACGCTCTTGTCTGCGGAATTCTTTCTCCGATGCACCTTTCATTGTCACGCCCCAGTAGATTGGGCGAGGTTGATCTCCGTTGACCGTAGCGGCGAGGAGTGCTTGCCGGCTGAGCTCGTGATAAGTGGCGAATTGCACGGAGGTGAGGTGGAGGAGCTCAGAGCTATTTTGGAAGCCGTCTTCAGAATTGGCCTCAGGGGGAAGGTCTCCAGCGAAGTTGTAAGGGAGTTCGAGCAGATCTTGCAGGGCGTAGTTAAACTCATAGCGCGTCATGCGGCGAAATGAAGTGTGCTTTTCTTCGCTGCGACGTTGTAGGGAGGCGAGATGGATTTCTGTCGTCAGCCAATCAATCAGCTTCGCTCTCTGGTCACTTGGCATGGGAGGCTCGTCTTCGGGAGGCATCTCTCCGTTGCTAACGGCACTCACGATATCCAGCCACCAGTTGACATCTTCGCCGTGAACTAGGTCGGGATCCAAGGTGTCGATACGGAAGGATCCCTTTTGTTTGTCTGGTCCATGGCAACGAATACAATTGGATTCAAAGAGGGGCTTAATTTGGTGTTGGAAGTCGACTCGGGGAGATTCGATTTGAGGAGATTGGATCGGCCGAGAAGCTTGGTTTAGATAGCTGGAGTTTGCGCGTCCTGCCATCTTGCTGGCTTGCAACTCGTTCACGGTCGTCGGTGTGCTCGCGCGCGACGTGTCGAGTGAGGCGGCAATCAACGCCAAGCCCGCGAGGCCAGGTCGCCAGCGGCAGAGGAGTTTGCGAAAAAGTCTCAATGCGTCGTTTTTCATGATCGCTCGCTTCTGTGGCTCGGCGAGAACTTGACGGTAGCAAAGCAAGCATGCGGGGAGATGTCGAGCAAAGGGTGCATGGATCGAACAGACTCGTTGTGGGTGACTTTGATGAGCTTCCAGGCTTGGAGCGTGAAAGTCTGGATCCTATTTAGATCTGCTATCGACGCATTCTCGGATAGCCAGTAGGCTTCATCCGTTTCCTAGGTAAGCGTCGAGATTGATAAGAGTGATCATGAGTGAAGTGCAGGACAACGCAATCCGATTGCGTGAAAATGACAACGTTGCTGTTTTGAAGACGACCGTCAAAGGAGGGGCGACAGTCATCTGTGAGGGAGTGGCTTTAGACTGCCGACAGACCATCCCCGCTGGCCACAAGGTCGCGTTGACGGACTTACGGGATGGGGACGCCCTGGTTAAGTACGGGCAGACAATCGGCTTTGCTAAAGGCGGAATTCGTCCCGGTGAACACGTTCATACGCAGAACCTAGTGATGGGCGATTTTGGGCGCGATTATCAGTTCTGTGCGGACTACCAGCCGGTTGATTATGTGGCTGAGGATCAGCGGCGTCATTTTCAAGGTTTTGAACGAAGTGGGGGAAAAGTTGGGACCAGGAACTACATTGCTGTCATTTCAAGCGTGAACTGTTCGGCATCCGTTTCAAAGTACGTCGCAGAGCATTTTCGGACGGATGAGTTTCGACGTGACTATCCGAATGTGGATGGCGTGATCGCAGTCACGCACAAAAGCGGCTGTAGCTTGCTACCAAGCGAGCCACTAAGGATGTTGCAACGGGTTTTGGCTGGAATGGCTCGCCATGCGAACGTGGGGGGCTATGTGATGATTGGTTTAGGCTGTGAAGTGAATCAGATCAGCCATCTTATCCGGGACCAGAAGCTAGATTCCGATGGCGCGACTGCGGCACCTGTCTATCTGAACATTCAAGCCCAAGGCGGGGTTAGGAAGACAACGGAAGCTGGCATTCAAGCCGTCCAGAATGTGGTGTCAGAGGTGAATGCTCACAAGCGAAGCGCTCAGTCCGCAGACAAGATCGTCTTGGCGATGAATTGTGGGGGATCTGACGGAAACAGCGGGATTACAGCGAATCCAGCCCTCGGATACGCCTCGGATCTTTTGGTCCAGCAAGGAGCCACTTCAGTTCTGGCTGAAACGACGGAAGTTTACGGTGCCGAGCATCTTCTGACGCGGAGAGCGAAGTCCGAGCCAGTTGGGCAGAAGCTGATTGAGTTGATCCGGTGGTGGGAAGAACACGTCAAGGTTCACGATGCCTCGATTGATAACAATCCCTCCTACGGCAACAAAGAGGGTGGGTTGACGACCATCTACGAGAAGAGTCTTGGAGCCATCGCGAAGGCGGGGCAATCGCCTCTGTCGGAAGTCTATCGATATGCCGAACCGATCGAAGCTCGCGGCCTTTGCTTCATGGATACTCCCGGAAATGACCCTGTTAGCATGACAGGTCTTGTCAGCGGGGGCTGCAACATCGCGACCTTCACGACCGGGAGGGGCAGTGTCTATGGCTGCAAACCGTCACCCTGCATCAAGATAGCGACCAATTCTCCACTCTACAACTGGATGGAGGAAGACATGGACATCAACGCGGGCACCATACTGGATGGATCGGAAACCGTCGAAGAGGTCGGGCAGCGAATATTCGACAAAATACTCTCGGTTGCGGGCGGGGAGAAGACCAAGAGCGAACTCGCTGGGATGGGCGACGAGGAGTTTTCACCCTGGATGATTGGGCCGGTCTTGTAGGTCGCTGGTGTCAATTTAAAGAAATGTAAAGTTGTGTGTAAGAATCCACACTAACACGACGTATACTATAGTGAATGCTGGCGTGGGTTCATGATTGACCGTCAAAAACGGCCAGAAATGGCGCAAACACGACAATCCTTGCTGATTCGTCTTAAGAATTGGGAAGATGTGGAGTCGTGGCAGGCGTTTTTTAACAATTATTGGCGATTGATCTACAGCACGGGGATCCAGGCGGGACTATCGGCGGAAGAAAGTGAAGATGTGGTTCAGGAAACGGTTCTGAGTGTTTCCAAACAGATGCCCAAGTTCGACTACGACAAGGAGAAAGGGTCCTTTCGCAGTTGGCTGCTGACGGTGACGCATTGTCGAATTGCGGATCGTTTCCGCAAGCGACGAGGGGAGGCGAATCATGTCTCGATGGAAGCCGTCATGAAAAATGGGGATGATTACTCCAGCTTCGGTCTGCCGGAGTTGTTGTCTCGGTCTGAGCTGGAGGAAATCTGGGATCGCGAATGGGACTCTAATTTGCTTGAGGCGGCGATTGATAATGTGAAGCGCACCGTTGCGCCAAAGCACTATCAGGTGTTTGACCTTCTGCATTTCAAGGAGCTTCCGGTTGTGGAAGTCAGCAAGAAGCTGAAGGTATCGCGAGCGAGTGCCTACATCATACGGCATCGTGTCAGCAAAGCCATTGTCAGCGAACTGAAACGAATTCAAGAGGAGGTCATATAGCCATGTTCGGCTGCTATCGATTATTGTGTCGTCTGACGAAACAGGACTCGGAAACCGCTCTACGGCAAGAGTTGGGAGCCATGCGAATTCCGGATCCGTTCCGTTCAGAGCGGAGAAAACAAATCATAAGGTCCAAGATTCTATCGGGAATCCGAACGCGCATGATGCGGGAAGACGGTGGTGCGTAGAGGTTTCTTTGTTTGGATTTAGGGCCATAGCCAAAAAGAAAGGTGGAGATGGAAACACGTTTAGAACGGAAAGAATTCGAAGAAGTCGGAGGGTATAGTCCGAGACCAGCACCGGACCAGACTCGTCTGAATGGTGGGTCGAGCTCAAGCTCGAGCTCGGGAAATTCTCAGCCGCCGGGCAATGACCCTGGGAGTAGTCTGAATCGTGTAGGGGTAGAGAATTCCATGGTGTCCAGCTACAGTCCGCGACCCGCTGTGTTACAGGATTGAGTCTCTCTTCCGCATTTAGCATAGATTACCTGCTCGGGTTAGAGTTCGTCTTGAGCTCCCCGGGCGGGGGTCTCGATCAATTGGGTAGTGTTGAAGCCTGCATTCATTCAGTCTACCGTGTCCGCCTCATCAGATATGGAGTCCCGACTTGATGCCATGGGCAGGAAAAAAGATATTCCTCCTATTGAGATTCCTGATCATGAATTGATTTCTCTGATCGGAGAGGGGAGCTATGGCCAGGTCTGGATTGCTCGGAACACGATTGGGACCTATCGGGCCGTCAAAATTGTTCTTAGGGACTCATTCCGTCACGAGCGCCCATTCGAAAGAGAAATCGAAGGAATTCGAAGATTTGAGCCTGTATCTCGAACGCACACGGGATTGGTGGCTATTCTTCATGTCGGTCAGTCGCCCGATGGCAATTGTTTCTACTATGTCATGGAATTGGGTGATGACGTCAATTCCACGGAAGATTTCGATCCTCATAATTACCAGGTAAAGTCGCTTGCTAGCGCTGTTTGGGATAATGGGCGCCTGCCTGTGGATCGCTGCATCGAGCTCGGGCTATCGCTGAGTGATGCGCTCGGTTACTTGCACGAGCAGGATCTAATTCATCGAGATGTTAAGCCTGCCAATATTATTTTCGTCGCTGGCTATCCCAAGCTTGCTGATATTGGTTTAGTAGCCGAGGCAAGTGCAGCGAATACCTTTGTTGGGACTGAAGGTTTTATCCCTCCGGAAGGCCCGAATTCTGAACAGGCCGACGTCTACAGTCTCGGCAAGACTCTTTACGAGATTGCAACGGGCCAAGATCGTAATCAGTTTCCTGAATTGCCGGCTTCCATTGTGGAGGAGGGACCTGACGACGGCCTGCTCGAACTCATCGAGATCATTAATCAAGCTTGTCATCACGATCGCTCTGTGCGTTACCGATCTGCCAGGGCAATGCATGCTGAAATCACGGCCTTAGCAAACGGACGCTCCATTCGAAGGCTTCGTTTGTTAGAGCGAAGAATGTCCGCGTTCAGTCGGTTTATTAAGGTTGCGGTTCTGGTTCTCCTGCCACTTGTGATAGTTGGTTTCATGTATCACCAAGATCGTGAGGCGCGACTCCGTGAAACGAATCGCGAAATCGGTGCGCTTGAAGTCGACGCAGCGAGGGACATGGATTTTGGGCACTATGCCGCGGCCCTGCGCAAAGTCAGCGAGGCTTGGGCTCTGGCTCCAGATGACGGTCAGAATGTCATGCTTCAAAAGTTTAGGGCCTCTCAAATTCTAGCTCAAATTCCCCCGCTGACGCACTATTGGCTGGCCGATTCAGCCATCACCTCCATGAGGTTCTCTCAGTCTGGAGAATATCTTTATGTGGGGGGAGATCAGGGGCTGGTTGCTCGGTATCGTCTAGCCGGTGGAGATGTGCTTCGCTTGCCTGGTCATATCAAAGATGTGAGGAGCATAGACCTTCATGAAAAAGAGGGCCTGCTTGTTTCAGCTGGAGATGATCGGGTGGTCAAATTGTGGGATTTGAGTTCGGGGGAGAATGTAGCGGAATTTCGGCATCCAGTGGGACTCTGGGCCGTGAGGATTAGTCCGGATGGTAAAACAATCGTCTCGGGCGGGGACTCAACGGGTGATGTATGCTACTTCTATGTTTGGGATGTTGATTCGGCGGAGGAGCCTCGGCTATCTATCCCGATCAGAGGGGGGGTTCGTGGTTTTGATTTTTCACCTGACGGGCAATTGCTCGCTGTCGCCTCAGGACACGCAGCGCATCTTTTTCATATGGACCACTTGGCCGCCGGAAAACCGTTTGGGCAGTTTGGTCATGCGAGCCAGGTGTTTGATGTTCGTTTTTTGGATGGTGCTACGCGGCTTGCTACAGCGGCTGAAGACGGGAGCTACCGTGTTTTTGAGCTTGGAAAGGACGAGGCTGACTACGAATCCCCTCCTGCACAGTTTGGCATACGCGGGATTCATGAAAGTCCTGATAATCGATATATTGCAACCGCTGGGTGGGATTCAACCGTTCAGGTTGTGACGAGATTTGATAAGAAGGCGCTGAATCCTAGACTCTTTCATTCGGGTAGAGTGAACACTGTTCGTTTCGGTCCTCATGGTCATCGCCTAGCTGCCGGCGCGTCTGATGGAACGATTCGGATCTGGGACCTGGCGGGGCGTAGGGTGACGGAACGGTTGTCGGGCCCGTGGCAGGTGTCTCGTCAGGGGGGGATGGCAAAGTTGCGAAGGAAATCACGGGAAGTCGTGGTGCGGAGCGGAGGGCAAGAACAGAGGCACGATTTAGATATCGAAGGTAGTCTTGAAGAAGCCAAACTGGTCTTGTCAGAGAGCGGGGATCAGTTTGCCGTTTTTGATGCTGGAGCTGATAGACCGGATAAGGTTGTCGTTGTGGGCTCCATGCATCCGGAAACGAAACAGGTGGCGCTACTATGGCAAGTAAGTGAACCAATCGAGTTTTTTGATGTGAGTCCAGACCAACGACTCATTGCCTTAGGAGGGCAGCGGCATTTTCAGTTGTTTGATCGTGACTCCGGTGAGCCTATATGGGCTGCTCGTTCGTTGGATCTAGAGATTGCTGCATTGTTTTTCTCGCCTTCGAGTGACGAGCTTGTTGTTCAACATGAGAAAGAGGTACGTGTCCTGAGTTGCCTGGATCTCTCAGACATCGGTGGACCCTATAGGACAGGGTTTCCGATCGTGCAAACGGCTATCGATCCCAGTAACGAGATTCTTGCAGTCTCCAATTCTGATGGGGGCCTTGAGGAGCGCAGTAGTTTCTTGTTCAAGTATCGCTCTTCGAAGGCCTACTATGCTGAGCTAAGGCATCGTGATGGGGTCAATCTATCAATATTTGATAATACGGGGGCTCGAGTGATGACAGCGAGTGAGGACGCTACGGCTAAAGTCTGGGCGACGGATACCGGACGCCGGATGTTTGATCCCATTCCGCATCGTGGTGGGATGACGGATGCAGTTTTCAGTCCCGACGGTGAATACGTTCTCACTGCCTGCCAGGATAGGACTGTGAGAATTTGGAACGCGTCGACGGGTATTCCGGTTTCTCCTCCTATTGAGTTTTCTCATGATGTTGGGTTTATTGGCTTTGAAGAGAGAGGATTGCAACTGATCTGTCAGAATCCGGGAGGGTCCTTGACCTGGAGATGGAGCCTTGATGGCGACGTTCCCCCTCCCCGGTTGCTGGAGGCCTATGCGCGCGTTTTGAACGGCGACCAGCTTGATTGGTCTCGCTCGAAAGAGAGTGTTCTTTCGGGCTGGAGCGCGATTAAAGAAGAAGCTCCTGACCTAGTTGAAACCGATCTTGAAGAATTGCTGGCGTGGCATCGGCACCAGCTACTCGAGGCTACTCTTCGGCTTTTTCAATTGCCGGACCTGTACGAAGACGAAGACTTCGAGTTCTGGGAGAAGGTAGAGAAGTTTCATTTGCAGCGCTTGCGTCAGCTTACTGGTCAATCTCACAGCGCCGAGGCGGGCTACATGAAACTGATACATGAAATCGTCGAGAACCGTCGCCTTCAGGAGAGATTGAAGCAGTGACCTCATGAAGGATCCCAAGAACGGAGTAGAGAGAAGCCCACGCAAGCTGATCCTGAGCAATTCGCTTTCACCGGGTGACATTGTGATGTTGACCGCGGCAGTCCGGGATCTTCATTTGTCTTACCCTGGGCAGTTCTTGACGGATGTGCGAACGCCATTTCCGGATTTATGGGAGCACAATGAGTATGTCACATCATTGGATGCGGAGGCGCCTGATGTTGAGTTGATCGAGTGTCGCTATCCGTTGATTGATCAGGCAAACACGACACCTCACCATTGTCTTCACGGGTTTGTTCAGTTTCTCAATGAGAAGCTGGATCTTCGAATTCGGGCTTCTGCGTTTCGAGGTCACATTGATCTTTCTGATCAGGAGAAGGCTTGGTTTTCTCAGGTCTACGAGCTGACAGATCGAGACATTCCGTTCTGGGTTGTCGATGCGGGTGGAAAATACGATGTCACAATCAAGTGGTGGGACACAGCCCGCTTTCAGGCGGTTGTTGATCATTTCAGGGGGCGAATTCAATTTGTTCAGGTCGGGAGCAAAGGCCATCACCATCCCAAGCTCGATGGAGTCATTGACCTTCGGGGGGAAACAACCATTCGACAACTGATTCGATTGCTCTATCACTCCGATGGAGCCTTGTGCGGTGTGACGGCTTTGATGCACTTGGCGGCTGCCGTGCCGCTGAAAAAACAAGACCGTCTGTTCCGAGCTTGTGTCGTGGTTGCAGGTGCTCGGGAACCCGCCCACTGGGAGGCGTACCCAAATCATCAGTATATTCAGAACGTTGGCGCGCTGAAGTGTGCTCTTCAAGGGGGATGTTGGAAGGATCGAACGTATCCGCTCGATGATGGTGACGAAAGGGATGCTCCAGATCGTTTATGCGAGGATGTTGTTGGGTGCCTGCCTCGTTGTATGGATATGATCTCAGCAGCGGAAGTGATTCGGCGGATTGAGACCTACTATCAAGGAGGTGCTCTTGACTATCTAAGCCCTGAAGAATCGGTTGCAGGCCAAGCAGCCGTGGAAAAGACTTCGAAGCAACAGTTCGTCAGTGGAGATGCCGGAAAGGCAATCAGGGTCAGTCAATAGCTTGTGCTTCACGTGCTCAGACAGTTCAATCGGGGCAGAATGTCTAGGGTTCAATTTTCTGTTTGGAGCGCGAGAGGGCTTTTTCTGCATTGCTGGTTCGGCTTGGTCTTGTTGCTACAGAGTGAGGGGATCGGTCTCGCAGCTGCTCGGCTTTCGGTCGAATTGATAGATGTTCAGTCCAAGGAGGCCGTGCCCGGCTGGTTTCGGATATTGGATGCTGATGGGCAGCCGATTGAACTTCCCGATCAGTATTCGAGAGGACTTGGCTTGCGTGCAGGGCATCCGGCACATCGGTGGTACGCCGTTCGAACCAAGGAGCAGGTCATGCTTCCGAAGGCAGAGATTTATGTTGAAGCGTTTTCCGGTCTGAACTCCGAGCTGGCTCGGCAGAAGCTAGATCTCCGTTTTTTTGATCGACTCAGTATCAAGTTGCCCATTCGGGAACTTTGGCCCTTGCGGTCTCGCGGTTGGTTTTCGGGGAACACTCACTTGCATCTGAAGGGAATCGAGCGTGAGGATGCCGATTACTATCTAGCAACCGTGCCGAGTTTGGACCGTCTTGATTTGGTATTTGTCTCTCGGCTCGAACGAGCGGTTGAGGATCGCACTTACGTGAGCAACGAATACTCAAGGACGGAACTCAAGGCCCTCAGGGCGAGGAAGCTTCTCATCGGCGACGGTCAGGAACATCGACACAATTTTGGGGCCTGGGGCGAGGGGTATGGGCATGTGATGTTCCTCGGCCTTCCACGCCGAGTCGAGCCAGTGAGTATTGGCCCTGGGATTTCGGGTGGAGGTTACGATTATCCGTCCTTGCAACAAGGAATCGATGCGGCGCGAGGGATGGGGGGCTTTGTCATCTGGTGCCATAATCAATATGGGATTGAGGACATACCGAATTGGCTTTCCGGGGGAATTGATGCACAGAATATCTTTGATGGTGGTTCTCGGGGACTATTTCTCGATACTTTCTATCGCTACTTGAATGTTGGCCTATCGGTTCCCTTTTCTACTGGGACCGATTGGTTTATGGATGATTTTTCCCGCGTCTATGTCCAGGTGCCGGACTCCCTGACCATGAATTCTTGGCTGAGTGGTCTCGGTGCGGGGAGGAGCTTTATCTCGAACGGCCCCCTGCTTGAATTTGAGGTTGAAGGTACGGCCATTGGGGGTCGATTGGATCTCACCGAAGACCAAGTGTTGGCTGTAAAAGCTCGGGCAATAGGGCGGCATGATTTTGGCGAGCTTGAAATCATTCTGAATGGTCGAAAAGTCGAAGCGGGTCCCGCGAAGTCGGTTGGCAGGATTTTTGAGACCACAATTGAAAGCGAAGTCATGATTACGGAGGGATCCTGGTTAGCGGCGCGAGTCTCTGGAGGCGGAACTGTGGCCGACGGAAATCTTGTCGTCCCGGCGAGCACGCCTCGTCGGGGATCCGGAGCGAACGTCAATGAGATGAGAGAAGCCTTGTTCGCCCATACAAGCCCCGTGTATGTCAGTATGAATGGCCGCCTGAGATTTGAACCCGAGGTCGCGGAGGAGTTGATTGCTGAGATGGAACTCGCGCAGTCGCTCATCAGAGAGAAAGGCAAATTCGAATCTGCCCAGCAACTGAACGAGCTCCTTGAGGTTTACGATGAGGCGATGGTGAATTTGCGAGACCGAATTGTCGCTCGTGGTAAGACACTGCCCTGATCGCTGCTAGAGCGGGAGATATTTTTGAAGCAACATCAGGAGAATCGGCAGGGTGACGAAGCAGCCGATCGTTGAATAAAACACCGCCTGTGTGAGCGACTCTACATTGCCTCCAAACACTCTTGCATAGACGATTGGAGCCATCGCGCTGGGCATGCTCGCGAGGAGGATGAGTACTGATTGGAGGAGTCCGTCAATCCCGAGTATCGAGCTGACAAGCAAGGCCATCGCCGGGCCTAAACACAGTCGCAAGGCAACGATTCCGAGGAGCTTGGGATTCAGTGAACGGATTTGAATACTTGCGAGCTCCATCCCCACGCTGATCAGGATTAAGGGGATTGCTGCTTGGCCCATTGCGGTGATGGGACTCATGACCGCATCTGGAATCGAAATCCCGGCAACCCTGAGTATTATTGCGAGGCCGATCACGTAGAAGATCGGCATCTTTGCCAAACTGCGAAGGGATTCCTGCCGTGACATGAGCCCTCTTGCCGCGACGTACATACTGAATCCGTTGTGCGGAATCGAGTTAACCGCGACCAGGAGTCCGGCCAGAAGGAGGCCTTCGTCTCCGAACGCGAAGAGAGCGACAGGGAAACCCAGATTCACGGCGTTGAAGAACGTGACCGAAAGGACGGCGCTGCTGGTCGACGCTGAATCAAACTTAACGAGTGCCGAGTAGCCTCGTCCTACCAAGGCCATACTACCCAGGAGCAAGACACAAAAGGCGGCAACCTTCAGAATGTCCTGCGTTGGAACTTGGACTTGCATGAGGTTGGAAAAGAACAAGGGAGGCAGCAGAACGTAGACGGCGAGCCGGCTGAGCGTTGCCCGATCCAGTTCCAGGGTTTTTTGAACAACGACGCCGACGCCGCAGTACATGAACAGCGGGAGCAGTGCGTTCAGATAGACCGAGCCTAGCTCAGTGAGAAAAGCCATCAATGACTAGAGGGTTGTTGAGTCGAAACGAGGATCGACCGTTCTTAAGCCGCTGATTTCTTCTTGAGCTGCTCATCCACGATCGTTGCCGTGACGAC
>CAYFGX010000097.1:0-11433 GCA_964342405.1 uncultured Verrucomicrobiota bacterium
ACAATCGAGGTCATGATGCTGTCCCCCAAATCATGGTCTCGCGACACATCGTCAGAGAAATTCAAGAAGCGGGGAAACTCGGCATCGATCTGCCACCCTGTGTTTGGCCAGTTCATTACCGATACGATGGGATCTGATCTCGTATCCGCCCCTTGAATCCCCAGGGCATTCAAGGCCCAAAAATAGCTTCCACTCGATGCATCCGGCTCGATTTGGAATTCCCTCCCGATGGAATCAAAGTCGCGAATCAATTCTTGCGTCATCCGAACGTAGGGAGACTGACTCAGGGGTTTCCCATGGAAACGTACCTGCCACGCCCCGCGAGTCGCCGACAGGAGCAGCGCCGAGGCAAACTGAGAGCTGGCCGAAATATCCACATCGCAACTTGCCTTGCGAACACCACCTCCATGGATCATAACCGGCAAACGGTCACTCGTCGTCTCCAGTCGATATCCCAGCTCCCGGAGCGACTTAATGAGACCTGCCTGGGGCCTTTCGTGCATTCGAGGAACACCGTGTAACCGATACACTCCCTTACCCAAGCATAGAAACGCCAAGAGAAATCGAGCCGCCGTGCCTGCGTTCCCAACAAACAGTTCCAAGGGGTTCGTTTCGGTTCCTCCCGACGGAACTTCTCCTCCACGACCTTGAACGACCAAGACTCGATTACTCGGTTCGTTCTGATCTGGGCGGACATCGATCTCGTAGCCCAGTTCTTGCAAGCACTCGACCATCACACGAGTGTCATCACTCCAAAGAGCTCCCCGCAGGCAAGTTTCGCCATCCCGCAGGACGGCAAGTATCAGCGCCCGGTTTGTGATACTCTTGGAACCGGGAACCACAACTTTGGCGTGCGGCAATCGGTCAAGTGGATCGATCGAAATCAGTTCTGGCAGGCCCATGGTTTCACGCTTCTCCACCAATGACAGCCGCGCCTTTGCCCCATTCGATTCTTCGCTTCGCAGCGACTTCGAGTGTCTCGCTGATCGCCTGGAAATCTCCCTGCCTTATTTGGTTACGAAAAGTACTCAATAGCTCGACAAAATCGTCAATCGCAGACGTTACCGCCTCGGGATTCTGCTCCAATATATCTCGCCACATCGTCACATCCCCCGCTGCAATTCGCGTTGTGTCGCGAAACCCACTCGCACAAAGGAGCCTTTGGCGAGAATCCTCTCTCGGGTCCAAAACATACGAAGCAAGCAGCGAAGAAAGAACATGAGGAAGATGGCTCACACGACTCACCAGTTTATCGTGATCGCTTGGTGCCATCTTGTGGACCTGACAACCAACCGCTTCCCAGAGTTGGCAAAGGCGCTCCAAGACGTGATCTGGAGTTGACGTTTCCGGAGTCACAACACAGGCCGCGCCGTCAAACAAATCAGGACAGGCAGCGGCAACGCCGCTCTTCTCTTTTCCCGCCATCGGATGACTCCCAAGGTAAACCCCAGAGTGGTCGCGAAGCGCGGCGGTCATCTCATCCGTGACTCTACGTTTGGCACTCCCAACATCCGTGAGAATCACGTCTTTACGAAGGAAGGGCACGCAGGTAGCTGTGAGCGAGGCCATGCGCCCAAGCGGTGTGCACAAGACCACGAGATCCGCGTCTTGCACCGCTTCTGCAGGGTTGAGTGTGGCGTGGTCCACCGCCTGACAGGCCACCGCCTCTGTGATCGACTCTTCGCGACGAACCAGTCCAACGACCGAATTCGCTAGCGAACGCTTGCGGAGGGCCTGTCCGAGGGATCCACCCAAAAGCCCAACACCAATTAGGGTTACTTTTTCCCAGGACATCCGGCCGGATTAAGGACCAAATCCGGAAACGGCGGAAGAAAAAACCGAAAAACTCTTCGTATCACGACGACTTGACGCCCTTGGGACGAGGATCCCGGGTCTTCAGTCGCCACTCTGAAGTGTGATCCGCTCTTCGAGAGACCAATCTGCAGCTTCAGACACACGCTGCAGAATCACGTCCTTAATCCCTGGGTCCAGGCCGATGCTTCGCGTATACCACACTCGTTTCTCACGGCGTTCCGTCGGATTTCGCCATGTCGGCACCCCATCCCGTAGACGCTTCATCACCGTGGATTCCGATTCGCCCAGCATCATGGGGATATCTTCGAAAGAATGAAGTCCATCACTGATAAAGAAAGGCACCATCACCACATTGCGAGTCTTTGCTATATCGTAGCACGCCTCAATTCGCGGGTCTTCTTCCATGAAAACCGCATGAACATCAGAAAACCGACCACTCGATTCCAAGAGTTCAGCCTGGGCTTCGATAATTCTCCGGGAGTTCTTATTATTCCCCGTACCGTGACCGGCGATAAAAAGGGAGACGTTCTGCTCCTTCGGACGTGATGGAAACGGGTAAGCGTCCAAAACCTCCGTTGCCCGGTGAGCCAAAGCATCTGTCATGCTGTCGTGTGTCCCAACTGGATCACAGTAGTAAAACCGCTGACCTTCAAAATCCCGCACGCGACGGTACGACTCATCTTGATTGGAACAAAACCCCAATTCCCGAGGAATCACCTGTTGGGTAAAATAGCCCTCACTGATAAAAAGAGGGACCACAAAGACTCGAGGTGAGAAAACCTGATCTCGCACGCTGGAAATAGCCGGTTCTAGTTTCCAATAGCACTCCTGAACCTCGGCAAACTGCCCTTCGCCCCGTATTGCGTCGGCATGGAGCGTGATGGGAGCGCTCGAATCGCCATTCAAAGTCGATCCATGGCCCACCAATACGAGTGCGGCATCGTCAAATGCTTGTGTTGACACACCCCTGACTTACCCTACTGAATTCAGCTCCGCAAGCAGGCCGTCACAAAAGTGACTATATTTTCTGCTCTCCTTGCGTTAGTATCCCCGCGAGCGCCCCCAAACGGCGAGGCCCTTATCTGGCAGATCAAGCATTCGTGACCATCCCGAACTATATTTCCATCCTCCGGATCCTTCTTGTGCCAGTCTTTGTCGCAGCTGTCGGTTACTACGTGGATCGCGAAGAAGAGATCTTTCGTCATCTGGCAATTGCCGTGTTCGGTCTGGCATCCTTGTCGGATGCCGTAGATGGCTATCTCGCACGCCGGCTCAACCAAGCGAGCCGCCTCGGAGCCGTGCTCGACCCCTTAGCTGACAAGCTTCTCATGTTGGCTGGCGTGGTCGTTCTGAGCCAAGATCACAGCCCCATCCTACCCTCTCTCCCCATCTGGCTTACAACCCTGATTATCAGTCGGGACGCAATTCTACCCATCGGCACCATGCTGATTAGCTACACTGGGGTTCGCCCTAGGGTCCAACCCAAGCTGCTCGGGAAATGGGCGACTGTCGCTCAAATGAGCCTGATTCTCTACGCCCTCTTCAAAGGCCCAGAGACAGGGCTGACTCTCCTGATTGCTACAGCCGGACTCCTGACACTTTGTTCCGGAGCTCAATATATTTACGACGGCGTGACGCAGCTGGACTCAAACGCACCCGAGGCATCGCCGGAAAGCGAGCATCAGGACGAAAGCGAGCAACCGTAAACTAATATGAGGAGCGAGCTTTGGCTGCTGCCCAGGCTATCGATTGGCTCGCCCAGGCGTCGGGGGCATCACTGCCTGCTGTCCCGAGTCGAGTCGACCATAGGCTTCATTTTTCTCGATTGCCGGGAAGGTTAGTTGATCCACTATTCCGTTCCCATTGGCATCCGTATCGACGAGGAAGATCGTTTCGCCATTGGCGGACAACTTAAAGTCTGCATGCAGACCCCGAGCCTTCTTTGTATCTCCGTCTGCCCAGACTAACACATAGCCATTCGGCGAAAGCTTCGTTCCAGTCGGAAACGACCACTGACGAAGATCATTCAGATCGTCGGTCAAAAACATACCACTCAGATCGACTTCTCCGTCCGACAGATTGTGGAGCTCGATCCAATCGTCGAAATCGCCTTGAGGATCGCGTGCAGCACTGACGTTGGATGGCATCACTTCACTGATAACAACCGGGATGTTTCGGTCAGATGCCGAAACGATTCGATAACTTTCCGCACCCAAGACAGTGTTCCTCGGCCAAAACTGACTGACGGTTCTCTGATGACTGCTCACATGACGCCGCCCCTCAACATAGTAGTGAATTCGCGACCCAGCAGGCATTCCTGGCACCTCGCCTCGAAACACTCCCTCAGTCTTCGTTGAACTCATGACCACGTGCCGGAAGCGGTCATTGGGATGCGACGCATAATACAGCAATACTTCGTCGACCGGAATATCAGGAGATACTTTTGCCAGAATCCCTACCGGCTGGCCGGCCTCGGGTGCTTTTTCATATTCCTCTAGCTCAACAGATACGAACTGCGGAGCCTTCCATTCGAAATCTGGAAACTCCCTAAAGTATTCCCGACGCGCCGAGACGAAGCTCTTAAGACCAGGTGTCGGTCGACGCCCCGATCCACTATCCTCCGTCAAACTAGATAAAAACTGATCGGTACCGTAGAGTTTTCGAGAATCTTCTGCAACGTAATCGGAGATTTGGTGGTGTAACGCCTCCAGGGTTTCCTCTAGGCGCCCTGATTCAAACCACTCATCCACAATCGTCCTCACGTGAGCTAGATACCGAGCGCGAATGTTTTGGTTCGCCATCAAGCGATTGAGAAGCGGACGAGCTTCATTCTCTTCTCCCGCAAAGGGACTCAATTTTACACCCTCGACCCGGATATTTGATCCCCCACCTGGCCCCCCGCCGCCTGGATAGCGAAAGGTTTCATTCGAATCATAAGGAAGCAGATGGAAGCGACCAAACTTCGGTTCCTGATACACCATGTAGTCGCTTCCGCGAGAATAGTAACCATCAGAATCGATCAGCACGTTGTCCATTGCGAGAAACCAGAGTGCCCGATCCACATCGAGAATTCGGTCCAGACGACTATCTAACTGCTCTACGGGAATCGTCCCAAGATCACGGCAAGCACGAATCAGATCGGCCCAAGCTCGCTCACTCTCGTTGGATTTTGCCTCATAAAGCTCCTTATAATCCTTCGGATCATCCCCATTGTAGTTCATCGCCCGAGCCCCTCCGCCCGCACGGATCTTCCAACGCACCCCTCCACGAGATCCAAACCACTCTTCGGTGAACTCTTTATTCATTTGTTGGCTGTTCACGTAGATTCCCCAATCCTCGCCGTTGATCACCAGCCGAACGAAATTAGCCTTAGGAGCCGGAATGTAGTGCCGAGCGACAAGGTTAAACGTGACCTCTCGAAGAAATGAAGGATCCGTGTGAGCATTCAGTAAATTGAGTGTCCGATACCCGGCAAGGTTCTGTTTCTTATTAGCAAAATCCATCACCAGGTTAATGGACCTTTTCTGCCCTCGACGAACCGTAAAGAACGAAGAGTTCCCCCGGAAACTCACGCCAACATCCGGGTAGGTATCCCCATCCACTTGAAGGGTCGCAGGCACAAGGACGTCCGTGCGATAAAAGTCTTCCAGTTCAGATTCCCAGGCCTCAAGAGGCAACTCGAGAAAAAAGGTTCGAATGGTAGATGGATCGTAAAGCGGAACTCCTGGAAACTCATCGACGTCATAAGGTGAGATCTTGCGCCCCGGCTCAACCGGATCGCCCCCTCCGGCATTTCGACGCCCACCTGCACGAAGACGCTGCGCCTCCTCACGTGCTTTAGCTCGTTCGGCACCGAGCAAACGGCCATCGTTGTTCGTGTCAAACTTGGAAACCAACTCGAGCTCGCTGCCCCCACCGGGACCTCCACCTCGGCCACCTCTTCCTCTCGGCACCTGCGATCGAAGAAGGCCGCTGAGCTCTTCTCCTTGAACCTCCCCATCTCGATTCTTGTCTAGCTTGACCAAAGCGGAAGGTGCTGCCGCAATCTCGCCCGCAGACAACTCACCGTCCTTATCCTCATCCAAGACAGCGAGGAACGGATTGGGATTCCGCGGTGGATTCGTAGGCTGGGCAGAAAGCGTCTGTGCAACGACACAACTAGCCAGCACCCAGAACGCAAGTTTCCGTAAGGCTTCTGTTTTCATGACTCCCCGCTATCTAAAGGCGGAAACGGCGCTCGCATCGACACAAAAATGTCACAAAAACCCGAGACGAAGGATCCGTTGAACCCAATACTGGCCTCAGAATCAAAAGCCCCCTCATTAGCGCCAAATCTCGTCGGCAAAGTCCATGTAACGATGCCAGTCGTAGGTCTCAAGGCCGTGGCCACCTTCACGAATGTGATAGCCCATCCGGCCCGATCTCACTGAATTTCCGGCGGCCGGGGGAACCGGCACCGGCAATCCTTCCTCACCAAACAATTCGAATACCACACCGGCATGATACAGCGACAGATACTCGCCGACCGGATCCGCCCATAAATCTCGACTCGCACTAGCGACGTAAACTGCTCGGGGCGCGATCGAGGCAATCAAGGCGTGTTGATCGATGGGCAGCTCATGTTCTCGATCGTTATACCGGTTAAAGTTGCCACAGAACCAGTGCGGAAAGCGGTCGTTGATTCGGGCCACGGTTTCACCAAAACGGCGCCGACTAAGCGCGGCACCGCCACAGCCCGAGTTATTACTAATCACCAGAGCAAAGCGAGTGTCCCTAGCCCCCGCCCATAAGGCCGCCTTGCCGCTTCTAGAATGGCCGATTACGGCGATCTTTTTCGCTTCAATTTCAGGGTCCGCCTCAAAGTAGTCCATTGCACGGCTCGCCCCCCAGCCCCACGCAGCCAATGCGCCCCATGTGGTTCCCTGAATCGGCTCAGCAAAGAGTCCGTGAACGCCATTCAAAAAGCCATCGTGTTGGTCTGGGTCCAAGTCTGAGACTTGAAAACCGGCGATTCCATAACCACGCTCAATCACTTCCTCCGCAGGCCAATATCCATTGCGCACTTCCCGAGTCATATCGAGATTCTCGGGGCCCCGATGATTAATCAATAGGAAGACAGGTACCGGACCAGAAACCCGATTCGGTAAGAACATCTTCAACTCCATCTTGAGGTCTCGCCCATCGACCCCGAGATGAATATGCACGACCTTTGCCGTCGCCCGCCCATCCAGCGCCGCGTGATCAATCGAATGCAGATGTATCGACTGCCGAAACGCCCGCTCCGGGACATGCCCATAGACTTCTTCACCGATCTGAGAGACTAATTCCGAGCGGTAAGCGTTCCAGTCCGCTTTAGATTCAATCGTTCCTCCAGCCGCATCCCGCAGTAAGGGTGGAAGCTGGTAATCCGCAACTAAGGCCTCGCGATAGTTGAACTCAGACCTTCTTTCGCTGGTCTCCTTCACTAAGACCGGGTCCGCTTGCCAACCGCCGCCCCAACTATCCGGGAGCAACAACTCCGCCCCTGAAAGCGAGCCTACTCCGAGCGCCAAAAGCGCGATGCTATTCTTCAGAACTGACATTCCATATTCCTACAGAAAACCAGCTATCACGCAAAGGATAGAAACGATGAGGAAGCTCCCAGCGCTAGCGGTTAAAGCCCCTTGCTCTAACGGGCCAAATTCTGCTATCCCATAGACCCGAGAATAAGCAATTCATCCAGACTTTCCCCTTCCAATCAGCATCGACCTAAGGACATGACGACAGGAAATTCTGAACGCCTCGATAAGCTCCCAGCACACAAGTCAATCGGCTCCCTCCCACTTTTCACAGAGGAAGCGATTCCCAAGCTGGCCATGGCACTGGCGGCAAGTTGGCTCCCGATCGGAGTCGAAATCGTCGTTGGCCAACAGCCGGAGGCAATTTCAAAGCCTGCCTCTCTCTACTCACGGGAAAGTGTATGGAACCAACCCATTCCAACGAATCCAGCGATCGATGAAAACTCACCGGCCATGATCGAGGGCCTGATCAACTCAGTTGAAAGCAACGGCTTCGTCATGAATCTCAACGAGTGGTCCATTCCGGTGTATCAGGCTTCGGTGGATACCCCCCGGAGTGACGTCACTCTGGCCGCCGAGTGGACTCCTCACAACGTGCTTCAGAATGTTCCCATTCCGTCGTACGCACGGCCCGACCCGTTGAACGACGGACACATGGTCATCATCAGCGCGGATAGCCGTTGTCACTTCGATCTCTGGCAAGCTCGGAAAGTCGGAGAACGATGGATCGCTAGCTGGGGAAACGCGCTGAGTCTATCCGGCAGCGGAATCTACGAACAAGGACTGGGGGCCCGCGCAGCCGGCTTCGGCCTGCTTGCTGGCCTGATTTGGCCGGAGGAACTCGAAAAAGGAGAAATCAATCATGCGCTCGTGTTTGCCACCGGAGCCACGAGAGCAGGCAACCCCGTCCCGCCAGCCACTGCTTCTGATGGAGTCACCGCAGGTTCTCGCGCCATCCCGATCGGAGCCCATCTCCAGCTGGATCCCAAGTTCGACATTACAACACTACCCCATCCCTTTCTCCAGACGATCGCTCGCGCCCTCCAAACCTACGGGATGTATTGCGGGGATACCACGGGTGGATCCGTCGATCTCTACGCGCTGAACCCCGTGAGCATCCCGTCAAATCCCTACAAAGGACTCCTACCAGATCCAGAATCCCCCTTCCCATCACTCAGAGCCATTCCTGCCTCCGCATTCCGGGTTCTCAAACTCCCGTCCCCAGTCCATGATCCAAGATCAGAAGTCGTCAGCAACTCATGTAACACGTTTGAAGGTGCGTGGATGAGCGGAGTTCGGGACCTGAAGATGGAAGCAGGATTTGCTTTCCTAGCCGACGGCTATCTTGGACTCCGCGTCCTCGATCTTTCAGTCCCAGAGCAGCCACACGTCGTTGCTGCCATCGAAACAGATGAGCCCGCGACCAGCATCGAAGTATCAGGCCCGTTCGCATTTGTTGGCACAGCTGGGGCCGGCGTTCGAGCATTCGACATTTCGGCCCCGAATAATCCGGTCGAAAGAGGCGAGTTCGGAGCAGCAGATGGCCTATCGATCGCAGCAACTGCGGCGGCAGACTCCATTCTTTACGTGCTCGCCGATGATCCTCCACTGCTCATGTCGGTCGACATCTCGGAACCAAACGATCCGCAACTCCTGTCCGAGATCGACGACATCCATGTGTTGGACACGCCACGAGATCTCGTCATCAATGGGTCTCTGCTCTACGTCACAGACCAGGTGACCCAACTCCAGATCATCGACATTTCCAATCCCGAGAAACTAACACCCCTTACCGGGCCACAGGACGAGGAGTTCTTCCCCAATTCAATCGCGGTGTCGGACTCACACGCATTTGTCACGGACGAAGACACGGGGCTCCTTGTGTTCGATCTCAAAGTAGCGACAAAACCCAAACTCGTTGCCTCTTTGAATCTACCGGATTTCGCATTCGGAATTGAGATTCAAGATCAGCGCGCCTACATCGCCAACGGTGGAGCCGGGCTTCAGGTGATCGATATCTCGCAACCGAAGGCCCCCATCCATCTCCAGAACCAACAACCTGAAAGAGGCTATGCCCGTTCCGTAGCAAGTCACGATTCAGCGGTTCTCCTGGGCTCCGTTGGGGGCGGGATAATCACCTTCCAATCAGGCATCGACGAACCCCTTCACCAGGTGGCTGCCTTCGAGAATGAGGGCACGGTCCAGACCAGCAAGCCGCCATTCAACGACGCGACACCAAACGAACCTGCGCCTGCCAACCCACCCGTTGATCCCACGGAACCGCCGTTCGAGAATCCATTCAGACTAGTCCCCTTGAGCTTCACGATGGAAGGAGGATTTAGGTTCCGAATCCAAGGTCCCGAAGGAGTCACCGTCCGATTGGAAATATCAGAAGATCTCGAGGACTGGGAAATCCTCGACCTCATCACGATGACGACACGAGATCTCGAGTACATTGACGTCGAGGCTGCCCACGAGGCCATAACCTTCTATCGACTGACAGCCGAATCGACAGACTAATCCAGCAAAGGAAATGAAAGAAAAACAAAGCGGGATGGGAAGGACCGTACTCACGATGACAGGAATCGTCCTCGCGATCGCGACAGGGTTTGTGATTGCCACTAATCAGACGACAGAGTCTCGAATGAGCGAACAACCCGTCCAATCGCCAACGGCGTCCCCAAAAAACACAGACCTCGACCTAAACGCAACGCTGCCTTCCGCAGATCAATATTCAACTCTCGAGAAGGAACCCCCAGCCAAGCAGCAGCCACGTGATGTCGGCCGTGAAGTTCCGTTGGAGATTACCGACTCCGAAGCACACGGTTTTGCTCCAGGCAGAATTTCCAGCCTCCGTTCCGCTCCGTCTCCCCCCGCAGAGCAGGACCGCGAAAACGTTCACTCCACAGACAACATTGCCAAGATCACCACCACACGTGGCACGATCCAAGACCAAGCACCTCTGAGTCCTGAAACAAGCTCTCCAGCGGAGCTGCGTGCTATTCCATCAGCGCCATTTAAGGCCCGCTAACTGATCACGGTGCTTGATACCTTTCCTGTTTTCGACGCACATATTCATTGCAGTCATACCATCAAATCAGATTAAATTGCCACGTTAAGGATTTGAACGCATGCGTATCTCTAATCGAAAACATCAAGGCCTAGGGTTCACACTCATCGAACTCCTAGTCGTTATCGCCATCATTGCCATTCTAGCGGGCATGCTGCTACCCGCCCTCTCAAAGGCAAAACAAAAAGCCACGGGTGCTGCCTGTCTCAGCAACCAGAAGCAACTGATCCTTGGCTGGGTCATGTATGCGGACGACAACGACGAGAAGATGCTCTACACCACCCCTGGGGCCGGACAGATCGGCAACCCGGCCGGCGGGTTTTGGCCAGGCCCTCACAACGATGCTGGACGCTTTACCGAGGTCAACAGCCGCATGAACAAGCTTGAAGCACAACAGAATGTTGAGAATGGATTGCGCCTCGGTGCCCTGTGGAACTATGTCAGCGCCGCTGGAGCCTATCACTGCCCTGGCGACCTTCGCAGCCGCAATCTACGTCCAGGAAGCGGTTGGGCTTGGGACAGCTACTCGAAAGCCAACGGCATGAACGGCGGCGGATGGCAGGGATCTGGCTCGAACGGAGCCACCACAGGACCTCAACCCACTTATGTTAAGTCAACCTCGATTCAAGGGGCGGCAGAGGCCTTGGTCTTCATCGAAGAAGCGGATCCTCGCGGTCGTAATCTTGGCACTTGGGTGATCGACGTTGCGCCCTCTCCTCGCTGGGTGGATCCATTTGCGATTTTCCATGGGAGCACCAGCACGCTTTCATTTGCGGATGGGCATGCAGAGTCTCACACCTGGGTCACACCTGGTGTGAAACAAGCAGCAAGAGATTCCTCGTTTGGAAAATCCAGTTTTGGTTGGTCAGGTGGCAATGCTCAAAACGTTGATTTCGTTTGGGTGTACAATCGCTACAAGCACCAGAAATGGACCCGCATCGATCAATCGGGCCTCTAAGCCTGCGATCGGCTGCTAACAGCGGCGCAAAC
>CAYFGX010000098.1:0-10635 GCA_964342405.1 uncultured Verrucomicrobiota bacterium
CGGCCTTCTCGGAGACTTGAATTTGGTTGATGCCTCGAATCTGGTACTCGATCGGGTCTTCGATCGTGATGATCTTCCGCACCATGTCATTGATCTCGTTAAGGGCGGTGTAAAGGGTTGTGGTCTTTCCGCTACCGGTTGGTCCGGTAACCAGAACGATTCCGTGGGGAAGGCCCAAGACCCGTTCAAAGAGGCCCAATTCTCTCGGTGCCATGCCCAGCTGCTTGAGTCCGATGACCGAGCCGTCTTGGCGGAGAAGACGCATCACGACTGCTTCCCCGTGCAACATGGGAATGATGGACACGCGGACGTCTACATCAGACTCGTTCACTCGAATCTTGATACGACCGTCCTGCGGAACGCGTTTCTCAGCAATATTGAGGTGACTTAAAATCTTAACACGAGAAACGATGGCAGGTTGGAAGCGTTTGATCTCCGCGGGGACAGGCACGTCTTGCAGCACACCGTCGATCCGGTAACGGATCTGAAGTTCGTTCTCGAAGGGTTCTAGGTGGATATCCGTTGCGCGGAGTTCAATGGCATCGCCGAGCACTTGGTTCACAAAGCGGATGATGGAGGCATCCTCGGCGGCGCTGTCGAGATCGGTATCGTCGGCGGTGCCCTCGTCAACAACCTGAAAGGCTTCGTCCTCTTTGAGGGTGTCGATCGTATCGGCGCCGATTCCTAGGCGTTTTTTGATTTCCTTCTGAATGACTTCAGAAGGAGCCAGGACGGGGGTAAGCTTGAGGCCCGTCATGGTCTTCAAGGTGTCGAGACCGCGGGTGGCAAAGAGGCGGCTCGTAGCGACTTCGACGGTTCCGTTCACTTGACGAAGAGGGAGGAGCTCTTCTTTGAGCAGAACCCGGGCCGGGAACTGTGACAACAATTCCCGGTCCGGTTCGATGGATTCAAGATCCGTGAATTTAATGCCGTACTCGTCGGCCAGCCATTGCAGAACGGAGTCCTCACTTTCGGTCAGCTGCGCGTTTCCATTCGTTGCGGCATCTTGGAGTGATGAGGCATCCGTGGAGGAAAGCTGCTTAGCAGCGACCATCTGTTCTAACAACTCTGTCATCTTGGCAAGCGAAGCGAGTGGAAATTCCGGAATTCTATGTTGAGGCCGGTGTTCTTAGTCGAGGAGGCCCATGAGGACCATGTTC
The DNA here is from genome assembly GCA_964342405.1 of uncultured Verrucomicrobiota bacterium. Lineage (GTDB taxonomy): Bacteria > Verrucomicrobiota > Verrucomicrobiia > Limisphaerales > AAA164-E04 > UBA2970. The sequence continues at coordinate 1,161 of CAYFGX010000098.1, forward strand.
GCTTCTTGCTTCAGGGTCAGAAGCTGTCTCAGTTCGTTGCGTGCCTGCTCGAGCTCTTTGGCGTTTTTCTTCCGCTCGGCGCGGAGTTTGGACAGCTCAGATTTGATCTTGGCATCACTACCGCTCTCGACGGCCTTGGCCAAACCGTCGGAAGTCGACGATCCTCGGCTTCCTCGATCACCCCGATCTCCTCTGTCGCCTCGATCACCCCGGTCTCCGCGGTTTCCGCGGTCACCGCCTCGTCCGCCACGATCTCCCTCGCCGCCGCGACCGCCGCGGCCGCCGCCCCGACCTAGGAATCCGCCAAAGCGACTGCCTCTGCCCGAGAATTGTTTTTCAACGATGCCCATAACCATGGGTTTAAGGACGGACCACTCATCATCGGATACCTCCAATGCTTCTTGGTAGCGTTCGGCCATGCGGTCCATGATGGAGTTTCGATCGAAACCACCGCCGCCACGCTGAGCTTGGGCTGAAACAGTGATCAGGAATGCGCCAACGAGGAGCGGAAGGAATCCGGCTTTTGTAATTAATTTCATTTCTATCGATTGTTTTTGTTGAGTTAATTGCGAGACAAGGAGCGGATAGGCCAGCCTTGGTGAAGCCCTTGTGGAAGGGCCTCTGATCTTAAGTTGAGTAAAATTTGCCCGCCCATACCGAGGTGTGCGCAAAAGTTGCTCAAGTGAATCTTGGTTCGCGGTGGATTTGCCAGGTGAGCGTGCTGGGAGACCAGTGTTTCACAAGGCGTTTTCATTCTGCGAACTGACATGAAAGACGGCCGTGTGCAGGCAAAGGTTACAGCTGGTTCGATGTGGCTGTTTCCCTCACGAGCACGGTGATTGGTGTCTTAGAGAAAGGCACGATTCTATTGCCTCCTAGGACCGTCGAAAACGCTCTCGAACACTCCTAAATTCTATCGGTAATGAGCGCGATGGGTGGATTGGCAGTGATTTCCTCGGCGTGCAGGGCTTCGTAAGATCTGAAACGAATGTGAGCTTTTCGGGTATTGAGTGTAATGGGTTCGGAAAAGCAGTTTTGCCAGCGACTTGAATGGCCCCTGGTGCTTGCCATGTTTCTTCCGGCGATTGGAGCTTGGGGTTACTTTGTGGCTGCAGGGAACCATCCCGCCGCCCGGATCGCTTATGCCGCGGTTAAGGTGTTTACGCTGCTGTGGCCGGTCCTGGTGTTCCGTTTTGTTCTGGAGCAGCCTCTCAGATTTCGTCTACCTGGCGGTATGCCCCTCAAACGCTCGCTCATTGAGGGGGCTGTGCTCGGACTTGGGCTGGGTGGTTTCATTTTCGTCTCGCTCTGGACCCCTCTGGGGGAGGTGGTGAGGGGAGGTTCAGATGCCGTGTCTGCCAAAGTGGACGATATGGGAATTCGTTCTTTCTATTGGACTTTTGCCTTAGCCCTATCGATCGGCCATTCTCTCATAGAAGAATACTATTGGCGCGGCTTCGTTTTTGGACGATTGCGGCTATGCATCCCGAGAGTTCCTGCCCACATTCTTGCGGGGATTGCCTTCTCGCTTCATCACATTGTGATCTGCAGCCACTATTTTTCCCTTTTCTGGGGGGTGGTCTTAGGGGCCTTTGTGGGGCTAGGGGGGATGATTTGGAGCCTTCTTTACGTCCGTCACGGACATTTCTGGGGAGCGTGGCTTTCGCACATTATCGTTGATCTTGTGCTCGTAAGCATCGGCTACCAACTCATTTCGCCCTAGCACTCGGTGAGTGAACTGCCAAGCCTGAGCTCATCCGCAGGGAAGGACGTTGTGAGTGTGCTACCGAGGAGATGTTGTCAGCTGCGCTTGGGCTCTTTGTAAACCCTTGATGGCGTGCGGAAAACCGGGCCTGATTTGGAGAGCCCGTTGAAATGTCTCTGCCGCTTCCTGAGCCCTTTTCTGGAACAGATAGGCATTTCCCAAGTTGCAGTGGGCCTCGACGTAGCCTGGATCGAGCTCAAGGGCCTTTACAAAGTGCGGGATCGCCTTGTTGATGCGAGTCTGACGACTGAGGACAGTTCCAAGGTTGTTGTGAACGGAGGCAATGTCCGGGGCAATCTCGATCGCTCTATTGAAATGAGTCGTCGCCGCCGGCAGATCGCCTTGGCGCATCAGGAGATTTCCTAGATTGTTGTGGGCCTCGGCGTAGTCGGGTGTCAGCTCAAGGGTGCTCCGGTAGTGCTTGATCGCCTCTTCCGGTTGTTGGATGCGAGCGAAAGCGAAGGCGAGTCGATAGTGGGCCTCTTCGTTTTGGTCGTCAAACTCGAGCGACTTCTTCAACTGGGGGATCGCTTCTCTGAATTTATCTTCGGCCATGAGGTTAACCGCGTTCTCGAATGCCACCTCCGCCGCCTCAAAAGGGTCGATAGCCGGGAGTGTGTCTTCTGGCTCGGTGGACGGGAGCTCCGGATTCGCACGCTGGGCAACGTCGGTGTCGACCGATTGCGGTTGCGCTGCATCGGTCCTGCTTTCTTTTGGTGGTTCACACGCAACGAGGACTGCGGCCAGACAGCCGCACAGCAGGACTTGGAGATTCTGATGATACTGGTCGAGGAAATCCATTCGGGAGTGAGTAACGAGGGGAGAATAGGCGAAACGAAGGGGATATCGAGCGTAAACTCACGGCACCAGGATTATTGGGAGCGCTTTCAGCCTAGTTTCGGCCGGTTCGGGTTTGCGGAGATAGTGTGCGTGATCTTTCCGGATCCGTGCCCTCAGATCGGAGGCGTAATGATTTGAATGGTGTCTCGACTTTCGTTTTCCTACGATCTCAAGACCCATTGGTGCAAGCACGCGGCAACGTGGAGCTACGTTATTGGGTGCGGTGAAAATGCAAATTCTTATCCATAAATCTGGGAATCTGAAAACGGGGGCCTTCTCGGTTTTGAATCGATCCGCTCTGTCAGGTTGCGTGGCCGCTCTGTGCGCGTATCTTTTTCTGGGACTGTTGGCTAGGGCCGCCCAATCTCTGCAATGGGAGGAGCGCCCGGGCTATCGGGTCGCGGAGCTTTCACCTGTCGGCAGTGCCACCGATCATGGCTTCGATAGCATTCCCTCGAATCATTCCGGCGTGACGTTTACCAACGATCTCTCTTTGCCTCGGCTGAGCACGAATGTGAATTTGATGAATGGGAGTGGTGTCGGGCTGGGCGATTTTGACAACGATGGACTTTGTGATATCTACCTCTGCAATCTTGAAGGGCCCAATAAGTTGTATCGAAATCTTGGAGGATTTCGATTCAAGGATGTGACTGAATCGGCCGGCGTTGCGTGTGGGAACATGCTTTCTACTGGGGCCGTCTTTGCTGATCTCAACGGGGACGGATGGTCTGAGCTGATTGTGACCTCCATGGGCGGGCCGAACGCGTTCTTCGTCAACCAAGGCAATGGGCGTTTCGCGAACGAAACGGAAAAAGCTGGTCTGAGTTCCCGGTTCGGCAGCAGTTCAATTGCCGTTTCTGACACGGACGGGGATGGGGACCTTGATCTGTATATCGCCAACTTTGGCGCCACCAGTATTCTTCGAACCGGGGGCAGGGTCGCCGTGGGGGTTCGCAATGGTAAGCAGGTGGTCCGAGGAAGATACGCCAAGCGCATTAAGATTATCGATGGAGTGATGTATGAGTTTGGGGAGCCAGATTACTTTTATTTAAATAGGGGGGATGGAACCTTCGAAAAGCAGTCGTGGACTGGAGGGCTGTTTCGAGATCAGGATGGAAACCCATTCAAAGAGGCGCCCTTGGATCAAGGGTTGTCGGTCATGATGCGAGACATGAATCAGGATGGGCATCCTGATATTTACGTTTGCAATGATGCTTTCACGCCGGATCGATTTTATCTCAACGACGGAACGGGTAAGTTCCAGGAAATTTCGTCGATGGCACTGCGCCAAACTTGCTACTTTTCGATGGGGGTCGACTTTGCTGATTATGACCGTGACGGACTGGATGACTTTTTTGTTGTGGATATGCTCAGTCGGAAGCACGAGTACGTCATGACTCAACAAAGCAGTATTGTGCGATCGCCTCGCAGAATCGGATCTCATACCAAGCGAGATCAAATTCGCCGCAATACGTTCTATAAAGCTCGAGGCGATGGGACTTACGTAGAAATGGCCAATTACCTTGGCTTGGCGGCTACCGAATGGACGTGGAGTGTGGCCTTTATGGATGTGGATCTTGACGGTTGGGAAGACGTCTTGGTGACCAATGGCTTTCCGTTCAATGTGGATGATCAGGACACCCGAGAAGCCATCGCTGCGATGGGGCGTTTGTCAGTCAGTCAGTCACGGAGGACGATTTCGAAGTATCCTCCCTTGAACACACCCAACGTCGCCATGAAAAACCCAGGCAATGGGCCTTTTCAGGACATGGGCGATGCGTGGGGATTCAATGACAAGCGGGTCAGCAATGGAATGGCTTTGGCCGACCTGGACAACGACGGAGATCAGGACGTGGTGATCAATGCCTTCAACAGTGAAGCGCTGGTTTATCGAAACAAAACCGCAGCAGGAAGAGTGGCCGTAAGGCTCCGGGGGGCGGGGGGAAATACGCAGGGCATTGGTGCACGAGTCCGGTTCTTAGGAGGACCGGTCGCCCAGGAGCAGGAGATTGTTGGGGGAGGGCGATACGTCGGTGGGGATGATCCAATCCGGGTTTTTGCGGCAGACCCAAAGCGAGATCCTGGTTCAATACAAGTCACTTGGAGATCTGGGAAAGTGTCGAGGATCCCGGATGTGAGGGCCAATCGGTATTACGAAATCAGCGAAAGCTCGGCTGAAGACGCGGTGGGCGAATTGGCAAGTGAGCCGGCGAAAGAATCTTGGTTTGCCGAGGATTCACAATCCCTCTCTCATCAGCATCATGAGCTTGCGGTCCCGAGTATGGAGACTCAGCCTTTGCTCTGGAAATCACTGAGTCGATACGGTCCATCCGCGGCTTGGTTTGACACGGATGGAGATCAGCGAGATGAGCTGGTGGTGGGGGCTGCTCGTGGCGGGAAGCCGGTGGTTTTTCGTTGGGAAAACGATCGTTTCGTGGAGTCTGAAATTCCCCTAAAGCCTGCGACTAGTGACTATTCAATGGTTCTCGGAGTGTCGGTTCAAAGCGGAAAGTACCTCCTGCTAGCAAGGTCAGGCTATGAGTCCAAATCTGAGCATCATCTCACTGTTCTGAGGTGTCATCCCGATGGACGTTTTGAGTTGGTTCAAGAAGGAATCCAAGAAGGGGTGGGAGCTCTTGCGGTCGCCGACGTGGATCTGGACGGCCAATTGGATTTGTTCTTAGGAGGACGCCCCATCATGCGTCGTTATCCGGAAAGCACGCCCTCACGCTTGATTTATAATCTAGACGACTGGATTCAGGGGAACGATACGAGGGTTACCAACTTGGAAAACGCCGGACTCGTGCATGGTGCCGTCTTCAGTGATCTCGACCAGGACGGAACACCCGAGCTGATACTGGCGTGTGAATGGGGCCCCGTTCGTGTTTATGGATTCAAGAGTCAGGTCCCGAAGGAACTCACGGAACAGTGGAATTTGGGAGAAGTGCGGGGCTGGTGGCATGGAGTTTCGACCGGAGATTTCAACCGGGATGGTTTGCCGGATATTGTTGCTTCGAACTGGGGCTTAAATGACAGATACTCCGACTACTTAGAGACCCAGGATCTGCAATTAAGCTATGGTGAATTTGGTTCGACCGGCTCGGTGGGGCTCATCGAATCCTACTTCGACTCTGAAACCGGTAGTCGAGTGCCCGTACGGGATCGCATCTGGATAAAAGAGTTGTTTCCGAATATTGCTAGCCGCTTTCCAACCCACGTTGAGTATGGGCGGGCCGATCTTGAATCGATTCTCAAAGGGCAGGAACAAAACACTCGTGTGAAGGGAGTCAATACCCTCAGCGCGGCCTTGTTCCAAAATCAAGGAGGGGCGTTCCAACGGAAAGAAATGCCGCTGGAGGCTCAACTGGCTCCTTCATTTGCGCCCGTGATATCAGACTTCAATGGTGACGGCTTTGAGGATGTTTTCCTCAGTCAGAACTTTTTTGCACTGCACAACAAGATTCCTCGCCAAGACGCGGGAAGGGGCCAATTACTCCAAGGATCGGAGAGCGGGTTGGCAGCGGTCAGTGGGGCAGAAAGCGGCATCAAAGTCTACGGAGAGCAGCGCAGCGCCGCCGTGGCCGACTACAATCAAGATGGGCGCGTCGATTTGCTGCTGACCCAGAATGGTGGCCGAACCCTTCTTTTTATGAACCAGAGGAGTCAACCTGGTGTCCGAGTTCGGTTTATCGGGTCTGAGAACAATCCTGACGCGATCGGGACGTCATATCGAGTGGTCTACGAAGGGGAATTGGGGCCTCTCCGCGAAATTCAGGCTGGAATGGGGTATTGGTCACAGAATTCGCACATTCAGACGATTACGATGGAGAACAAGAGCTCACTCATGCTTGATATTCTCTGCCCCGATGGACTGCGAATTCGTCGTCGGATCGAAGCGACCCGCGACAAGATTGTGCAGATTCCATTATACGACTGACAGACGCGTTTCCTTCGATTCCGGCAGGGTTTGAGGTTCCGAATGGCTCGCCGATTTCATCTTTTGTGATTCCTCTTTCTGTCACGCCCCTTCCTCCAATCCCGCGTTGCTGGCTTGGCGAAGAATCCTGCGAGAGACGGATGGATGTTCGAATTCTTTGATTTTGGGGTGTTTTGACGCGATTTCCGGTTGCTCACGGGGTGGAAGTGGGTGATTTGCCGAATGGTCGGGGCCGTGTCCCTTCAGTGGCTCGGTGTGCTGAGGCCACTTTGGGGACACACGCTGGCAGAAAGCAGGGAGAAGGATCTTCCATCTGTGATCAAGTTCAGCTCACTTCCTCCCCTCCAAAGAATAGCTCATTTTTGATGAGGGTGAATCATGTAAGTCATTAATAATATGATGTTTCCGGGTCTTTGTGGATATCTTCCTTTAACCTTTGAAGCGGTGTGAAATATCTCGGTGAGTATGAGGCGATTTCCAGTATGAAGGTACATTTGAGGTGTCGCATGGCACAATATCGTTGCAATTGCTGGAGGAATATTACAGAAATGTTGCGTTCCAAATTTGCACGGGCAGGACGATTGTGTTCTAGGATTTCGATCATTTCTGTCCTCTGTAACGGATGGTGCTTGTCGGATTGGATATTCGAGAATGTTCTGCCTGTGCATAAACTCACAACGTAAAGAACTAAGTAAATATGTACCAAAATCGGATTAAAGCCGCTTTGCTCCTCGCCCTCGGCGTGAGCTTGGCTGGTTCGCATCTGGAGGCTCAGGTCCCAGATTCCGCCCAAGGGCGTATCACGGCGCGCGAGTACGACGTATCGGGGCCGAATGAAATATCACGACTCACGGACTACGAAGGATATCCGGATTCTCCGGATCGAACTTCGTATCCTAATATCTTCGAATGGCCGGCTGGACCGGACGGAATGACGGAAGATGTTGATGATCCCTCACTTCCGCCTCCTGGGAATGTTCGAGACCAGTACGCCACGGAGATTCGTGGTTACATTCACCCGCCCAGCACGGGAACCTACTACTTCGCCATCGCATCTGACGATCCAGGTGAGCTTTGGTTGAGCACGGACTCTGACTTCGCGAATCTTGAGTTGATCGCGACCGAGCCTGATTGGAACCCAGTGCGAGCCTTTGCAGGTGAAGCACGACGAACCTTTGATGAGGATCGAGGTTCTCTTGAGAATCAATCCGAAGGTTTCCGCCTTCAAGGTGGTCAAGCCTACGCAATCATGGCGCGTGCCGTTGAAGGCGGCGGCGGTGACAACCTCGCCGTTGCTTGGAATACTGACGGTCCTGAGTTCTTCGAAGACGGACAAGAGCCTATCTCTGGCGAGTTTCTTTCCACCTTCGATCGAACCGATTTCGGCCAACCTTTCTTCCGCTCTCTGTCGGGCTCAGCAGCTGGATTCACTGCGGTCATCAATGATGGTCAAGGTGCCGGCGCTGTTACGGTTGACGCGAGTACCGTATCGGCAGTTTTGGATGGTGCAGCAGTTGATGTTGAAGTTTCCAAAGATGGAGAGTTGACCACTGTGTCCCACGACTTGACGAGCGGCTTTTTCGCTTCAGGTTCGGAGCACACCGTTGAAATCAGCTTCAATGGCCAAAGTGTCACCAAGAGCTTCACCGTATCGAGCTTTGCAACCATCCCGGCTTCTGCCAAGTTGGGCGACTACAGCTCAAGCAACCGAGGTTTCTTGATGCGAGTCCTTCAGTCTCCTGTTGGCATTGGTAACAACACCGCAGAGCGTGAAAATCATCTTGCTGGTGGTGTTCTGGATGCTGATGGCAATCCTGTTGAGAACTTGATCGACGACTTCTCTTTGCCAATTGGCGCTGAGTTCAACGACGGTCTCTTCGAAATCTCTGGAGTGATCAACTTCGAGCAAGACGGTGGCACCGCTGGTGTTTTCCAAGACCGAGGTGACGGATCTGTCACGGACGTCTTTGACGACTTCATTCCTGGTATCCCTGGTCTCGAAGGTAGCACGGATCAAATCACTGCAGAAATCTTGACCGTTGTTGAGATTCCTTCTGCTGGTCTCTACAACTTCGCCTTCAACTCTGATGACGGTTTCAAAACGACCGCTGGTTCTGTGAGCGATGCTCAAGAGGCCATCGTAGTTTCTGAATTCAGCGGTGGTCGTGGTGCTTCTACGTCCTTCGGAACGGTTCTCTTCGAAGAAGCTGGCTTCTACAAGATGCGCAGTCTCTGGTACGAAGGTGGCGGCGGTGCTAACCTGGAATGGTGGACCGCTGACCCTGACGGCAATCCGATCGCATTGTTGAACGACGACGATGCTGGTGGTTTGAAAACCTACCGAGATATCCCCGAAGATCCTGCAGCTATCATCGCTGTGACCCCTGGTGACGGAACGGGCGAAATTCCTGCTGAAGGAACCACGGTCAGCATCTCCGTTCGAAACGGTTCAACCTCCTTCGATTCTGGTTCTGCTACGGCTACCCTGAACGGCAGCGAGATCTCTGTTTCTGAGTCAAGCTCTGACGGTGTTGTCACCGTGAGTGCTGACACCGGTGAACTCGCTGGTAACACCGAGTACAGCTGGGAAATCAGCTTCACCGCAGGTGGTGTTGCCCGCTCTGCAAGTGCTAGCTTCCGCACCACCGTTTTGGCTGGTGAGGGTCTCTTGTTCATCGAATCTGAGGACTTCAACTACGGCCAAGGTGATTGGGACAAAGACAACGAGATCGGTATGAATGGCGCCTATGCTGGTGGAACATACCAAGATCTTGGTGATGGCCTAGACGAGACCGAAGTGGATTCTGGCACCGACTACGGTGTGGATTACTTCGAGTCTAACAACGCCAACGCTCAGGCCGTCTACCGACCTGACACTGGTGTTGAAGCTGGTAAGACCAACAACGGCACGATCGGCTTGTTCCGTGGTGCAT
>CAYFGX010000099.1:0-10433 GCA_964342405.1 uncultured Verrucomicrobiota bacterium
CTCAAAAACTTAGACAAAACATCCTTCTGAACCGGGTTTGTTCACCAATCGGGCACAAAAAAAGCCCCCCTTTGACGGGGAGCTTGAGATCGTTTTGAAGGCGACTTTCGTAGAAAAGTCTAGATCCTCAGGTCATCGATCAAGGCTTCAAGACTCCTTGACGCGTTTCAACACCATGCTTCGATATTGCTTACCGGCAGGTGCCTCAAAGTTTTTTGGCGCCGCCTCGCCCGGCTTCGCATAGATCAGCCTTAACTGATCCCCAATCAGTTCGACTAGACCGTCGTGGGGAGTTTCATCAGCCCCGAAAGGACTACTTGCGATAGACAGGACGACCGGATGAGGCTTCTTGGTCGTGTCGACCTTGTAGTTCATCACAAAAGAAAACTCCCCTTCACCAAGATAGAGCTTTGTCTTGTCAAACTTCACCTTTCCCAAAGTAATCGCGCTACCGGTCTTAGTCTCACCGCCTGATTCGATTGAGACGATTTTCCATTCACCCGATAGATCGGCGCCTGAGGGCCCCTCTTCAGCCGCGCGAAGGTCTGGGAAAGCCAGCAAGGCTACGACTACGCCCGCTGGGAACACCCTGCGGACACTGGAACGAAACAACTGGTTTATCTGCCTCATAAGGCGACAGCATGCCACACAATCACGGAATCGCACGTTTTCGAACAAGAAAGTTTTGGGCTCGACCAACACAAAGAAGCCCGCCTCGGCCAGGCCATGCATCCACAAATAATCATTTGAGTCACAATGCTCCAGTCTCTACGCTGGCTAGCGGCATGCGTAAAATAGTCTCTTTCCTCATCTCCCTCTGGCTCGTGGGGAGTTCTATCTCGGCAGCGGAACCCGTTGTCGAGATCAAGAAGACACTCCGACATTTGCTAGACTCGGACGGACGCCACACCAAATCCCCCAGCCTACTCGACCGTGATGCCTACCAGGCTCATTTGAAAGAAAACCCTGCTGAGGTCAATGGACTTCGCTTCGATTTGCAGATCCGTTACGCCTCGCGAACACCTGCTCCCGTCACGATCCGCGTCGAAATTCGCCATGGCAAAGGGACGGATATCCTCAATGCAACCTTTGAGACTCCTTTCGAACCGAAAAAACGTCGCAGATCCCAATGGGGAAAGCTCCTCATTGAGAAAAAGGATTTTCGAGATTTGGGTGAGATTATTGCCTGGAGGGTAAGTCTGATGGACGGAGACGAGACGCTTGCCACAGACGAGAGTTTCCTTTGGTAGACCGAACCTCGTCGACGCGAAGCCCACTCTTCCAATTAAACTTTCCGCTTTGAAGATTCCTTCGCCACGGCTAACTTTTTCTTGATGCAACTCGCATTCACTAAAATGAATGGAGCCGGGAACGACTTCATTCTCATCGATAATCGAGATGAGTCCGTTCAACTCAACGCGACTCAAATCGAACAGCTGTGCCATCGACAGAAGGGTATCGGGGCCGATGGCCTGATGCTTTGGGAGACGAACAAGACCGGTGCAGCAGATTGGTCCTGGAAGTTCTACAACAATGATGGAGGAAGTGCCGAGATGTGCGGCAACGGTGCACGCTGCTTCGCGGCTTTCATCAGCCGAAACCTCGGTAGCACGGACCCACTGAGCTTTGAGACCCAAGCAGGTGTGATTCAGGCCCATTTTTCAGATCAGCTCATAACGGTCACCCTTACCCCGCCAGAGCACCTCCAATTGGACCAACAGATCGACCTCAACGGCGGCAATTTGACCTCTCACTCACTGAATACAGGCGTGCCCCATGCCGTCGTTTTCGTCGATGATGCAGATCAAGCCCAGGTGATCGAGCAAGGACGGGCCATTCGCCAGCACCCCCTATTCGGCCCCTCGGGGACCAACGTGAATTTCGTGCAAATCCTGGAACCGGGTCTGATTCGAGTCCGCACCTACGAGAGAGGAGTTGAAGCAGAGACCTTGGCCTGCGGAACAGGCGTTTCTGCTGCGGCAATGATCACATCTCAGATCGAGAACGCCGCACCTCCCATATCAGTCCAGGTCCAAGGAGGCGACACCCTTACGGTCGACTTCCGGAGCTCCGACAAAGGCTTCACAGATGTCAAACTGACCGGACCTGCTGACTTCGTTTTCGACGGTGTCATTGAGATTTAAAGGCAGAACCTTACGGCACAACAGCAACAGAAACCTATCCATGTTTGAAGGCACCTACACCGCCCTCGTCACCCCATTCACCAGAGGCAAACTTGATTTCACGAGTTTCGAGAAACTGATTCGTGAACAGGTCAAAGGGGGCGTGGACGGCATTGTTCCAGCCGGTACAACCGGTGAATCCCCTACCCTCAGCACGGACGAGCACCTGGCTATTATCGAAGCTGCTGTCAAACATGCGAACGGCAAAGTGAAAGTGATCGCTGGCACGGGAGCCAACTCAACACGGGAAGCTATTCACCTGACTCAGGGAGCAGAACGACTCGGCGCGAGTGCTTCGTTACAGGTCACTCCTTACTACAACAAACCTTCCCAGGAGGGCCTGTTCCAACACTTTCGATCGATCGCTCGGGCCACCAAACTTCCCATCATTCTTTACAGTATTCCCGGACGTTGCAATGTCAGCATCGGCATAGAAACCCTCGTACGACTGCAGAAAGCCTGTAAGAATATTGTCGCCATCAAAGAAGCTGGCGGCGACGCGGACAGAGTTTCACAGATTCGGCACGCTCTCGGTAAGAACATCACGGTTTTGAGCGGGGACGATGCGCTAACGCTCCCCTTCATGGCAGTCGGAGCCAAAGGCGTCATCAGCGTCGCCTCGAACCTGATCCCCAAAGATATCAGCCGCCTTGTTTCCAACTATGCGAGTGGCAAGCATGCCGCCGCTCTCGCCATTCACGAACGACTCTACCCGCTCTTCAAGGCTCTCTTTGTGGATACGAATCCGGTCCCAATAAAAGCAGCCATGGCACTGGCTGGAAAGACCGAGCGCGGACTTCGCCTCCCGCTCACGCCACTGAGCAAGGAGAACGAAGCCCTGCTCAAGAAAGCCATCAAGGCCGCCAAAGTCAAACTGTAGCGCGCTGCGGCTTAAACTCGAATTCCAGCTGAGACCAGTCGGCGGAGACGAGACCGGACACACCCAATCCGAGCAATCTGAGGGGACGATTCACGAGACGGTCCCTAGCCAAGAGATGGCAGGCTGATCGATAGATGGCTGCCTCTTCATCCAAGGGTACGGGAACCGACAGCTGACGCGTCAAAGTCTCAAAATTCGCATAGCGCACCTTCACTTGAACCGTGCGGGCCCGGAGTTGTTTTTTCCGGAGTCCTTGACTTAGTTCCAGAGCTTGGTCGCGCAAGATTTTTCGAAGAACCACCCTATCCTCGGTATCGGTCGAGAAGGTGGTCTCACTGCTCATCGACTTAACCGTGTCATCTTCAGAGACCGGGCGATTGTCCTCTCCGACAGCAAAACGTTTCAGACTCTCTCCCCAAGCTCCCACGATATCGCGAAGGTTTCCTTGGTGATCTTGGATGTCGCCGATCGTATGTAAACCGGCCTGCTTGAGAGTGGCTGCCGTGACTTGACCTACACCGTGAATCCGGCCAACCGGCAATTCCCGAAGAAAGCAAACCTTGTCTCGTTCCGGAATCAACATCAATCCATCCGGTTTTCCGAAATCGCTCGCTAGCTTTGCCAACATCTTATTACTTCCAATCCCGATACTTGCCGCGAGCCGGCGTTCCTTTCGAATCCGCCGCTTTATGTCTCGAGCCACATTAACGATCCGCAACATCGCAGGATCGAGCTCGGGCTCCGAGATGAGTCGACTGAGATCCAAATACGCTTCGTCGACCGAGACCTGCTCCATCCCCACCCCTAAATCCCGGAGGATCCCCATCACCTGCTTTGATTCCTGTCGATACAGTTCCATCCTCGGGCGAACGAAGATTCCCTCCGGACACAACTTTCCAGCGGTTACGCTGGGCATTGCCGATCTCACCCCAAACGCCCGCGCTTCATAACTCGCTGCACAGACAACACCACGCTGGGATGGCGAGGCACCAACGATGACCGGTTTCCCTAAGTAGGCCGGCACGTCTCGCTGCTCCACAGAGGCATAAAATGCATCCATGTCTACGTGAAATATGACCCGACAGTTTGCTCTCATGAGCTGACTTGCCTGAATCCTCATTTCGCCCAAAGCCCCTTGTCAAGCCTGCCGAACTTTGATATCCAACCTCACCGTTGTTTCCTATGGTATTCGATGCCCAATTCAAGTTCTCCCTAAAGAAGCCGAGGATGAATTGCAACTCACTCAGATTCTGGGGAGGGCTCATCGTAGGCGTTCTGATGTCAACAGTCCCCACCCAGGCTGTGGTCCTTGCCTTCGGAGACGGCACAGGGAATACCACGGCACCACCCGATGACCCTGGATTTGCCAACGTGGGAGACCGTGGCGTTTATCTCGGGGATTTCTCCGGCAATCATTGGGTGCTCACGGCATTCCATGTCGGAGCCGGTTCCATCACGCTCAACGGGTCGACCTTCGGAGCGGTCGCGGGCACATCAACTCGCATCAAGAATCCAAGCGGAATGTCGCTGTCAGAGTTTACCGATCTTTTGATGTTCCGGATTGATGCGGATCCTAACCTTCCCGATCTGAGCATTAGCTCAACCACCCCTGCTATTGGATCGACCGTGACCATTATCGGAGACGGATTCGATCGAGAAGCCACTCAAACGACCTGGAAGGTCAACACCGAAGTGATTCCACACACCTGGGATGAAGGTGGGATTCCACCCAATGCCACGGGTTACAAGTCCCTCTCTAGCCGAACAATGCGCTGGGGCGAAAATGTCATCATCGATCCGGGGTCCAATGAGGTTGTCAACGCCGGGTTTGGAGACGCCAAATCGATCAACCTGAGCTTTGATCAAGCCGGAATTGCCAATGAGGCAACCTACGCGAACGGGGATTCTGGTGGAGGGCTCTTTTACAAGAATGGGTCTTCGTGGGAACTAGCGGGAATCAATCAAGCGACGGGGACCTTTTCCGGGCAACCCAGCGATACGGCGGTGTTTGGAAACCGAGCCTTTGCCGCCGACCTCGCGTTTTATCGAGACGAGATCCTCTCCGTGACCGCGGTTCCAGAACCCAGAATCGCTGCACTGTTCACCGGAATCGCCACTCTCCTAATGGCGTCTATCCGTCGCGTCAGAAGGCGTCCCTCAGCCTGAGCGGAACGAAGCGGCAGGCCCCATTCTGCTAGAATTGCCCGTTCTTCAGGTCAAATCAGTGCCGAAACGAGGCTTTTCCAGGAATGAATTGCATCAATCGTTGCCGAAATCTCACAAATCTTTGCTTCCTTTTTGGCCCTGCTCCTCTAAATTCGCTCCCTTTATCATTCAGATTACAGAATAGACCAAACTATGGGAGCCGATACCTCAACAGCGAAACCAGTCGATGCACCACCCCTAAGCGCACTTGCAATCCCGAACCGATTGTCAGGCAGGCCTTCTGAAGCTCCCAAGTATGCTTCAACGGTCAAAAGTCAGGACGGCGCCGACGTCACTGTCGGCGATCCCCGTGCGACTCGGGCGCTCGTCGCGCTCATGAACGTTCACGCTGTTAACGGCGGTGCCGCTTGTCACTGGGGTGGACCCGCAGCCTTTGCAGAAATCATGTCTGCTGTTCACGGACTGATGTTCAGAACCACAGATCGCGCCTGGCACGAAGCCTATAATTTCGTCAATGACGCTGGACACACCGAAAACGGAATCTATGCCCTTCGAGCCAATCTCGGTTTCGATAACATGACGCTCGAAGACCTGCGTGGCTTTCGCTCCATCGCGAGCAAACTCACCGGGCATGGCGAGTCTCATCTAAACCCTGAAGGTGTCCTCCTCAGCAACGGCCCCCTCAGCTCATCGGTTGCTCAGGCTCAAGGATTGGCCATCGGCGACAAAATTGCCAACCGCGATCGGGTCACGATCCTGACCGTCTCCGACGGGGCCTCAATGGAGGGTGAAGCTAAAGAAGCCTTTGCCGCCATCCCTGGCCTCGCTGCAAAGGGAGCCGTCAATCCCTTCGTGCTAATCCTTTCTGACAATAACACCAAACTTTCCGGACGCATCACGGATGATTCCTTCGACATGACGCCCAGCTTCGAGGCTATGGATGATCTCGGATGGAACGTGATCAAAGTGGAGAACGGCCACGATCTGCAAGGCGTCTACACAGCGCTCGAGCAAGGCATCGCCGCCGCCAAATCTGCTCCCGAAAAGCCAGTCTGTCTCTGGGTCAAAACCATCAAAGGATTCGGCGTCAAGGCAACAGAGGAATCGGCCTCTGGCGGCCATGGTTTCCCACTCAAGGGGGGTGAAAAGATCGTCGATTTCGTCTCGGAGATCTGGAATGGAGAGGTCCCAGAAGCACTGCAAGCCTGGGCTCAAGAGTTGCGGCAGAAGTGGGAAGCAGATCAAGCAGCCAAGGCCGACGCCCCAGCATCGGCTCCAGCTGTCAAAAAGAACAAGATCCAAGCCGGTCTTGCAGCCGGAGCAATCAAGGCAGCGCAAGAAGGTCACCCCGTCTACTCCGTTTCCTGCGATGTCCAAGGCTCAACCGGAATTTCCGCGTTCCAGAAGAGTTTCCCCGATCGATTCATTGAAGTCGGGATTGCCGAATCAAACATGGTGAGTGTCGGGGCCGGTCTTGCCAAAACCGGATTCGTTCCTATCGTCGACACCTTCGGTCAATTCGGTGTGACGAAAGGAAATTTGCCACTCACCATGGCAGCTCTATCCCAAGCTCCGGTCATCGCGATCTTCTCCCACGTGGGATTCCAGGACGCAGCCGACGGAGCCTCTCACCAAGCGACCACCTACTTTGCAGCAACCAGCGCGATCCCTCACACCTGCGTCGTGGCACCGTCATGCGCGGACGAGGCCGAAGCACTGATGCACCAGGCAATCGAACGCTACTCCACGGATCGTAAAGCGGGTAAGGACGGCGAATCCGTTCTGTTCTTCGTTGGACGAGAGAATTATCCCGTCTACTGGGTTGAGAATAACGACTATGCTTGGGGCAAAGCCCAAGTCATCAGCGAGGGCACAGACGTGACCTTGATCGGCTCCGGCCCCCTCTTCAGCAAGGCCCAGCAAGCGGGCGAATTGCTCAAGGAACAAGGAATCAGTGCCACGGTGATCAACAATCCATTCGTGAACCAAGTCGACATCGACACGATCGGCGCTGCCGTCTCGAAGACCGGAGGCAAACTCGTGACCGTGGAAGATCACCAAACGATTGGCGGCATGGGAGCTCAGGTTTCTCACGCTCTCTCCAACAGCGGGATCGCACATCAAATCAAGACCTTGGGTATCGATGGTGAATTCGGACAATCAGCTTACCTTGCCGAGCATCTCTACGAGAAACACGGCTTGACCGCAGACTCCATGGTTCAAGCGGCCAAGGAACTCCTCGGTAAGGCCTGATCATCGGCGAAGGCCACCTAAAAATCACAACGACGCGCCCCTTGAATTCTTTCTGAATCAAGGGGCGTATTCGTTTCATCCGAGAAGAATCCCACGGATCCACCGATTCTTCTTCACCCCCCTGTTTGACCCTCCGAAAGTCCCACGCAGCAGCCCCTCTTCTCACAGAAAACTCATTCCTAGTCATTGCATTCCTACTCAGCCGCGCTAAGCTCCTCGTGTATGAGAACCGCCGCCCAAAGACAGGCAGGTTCGGGGTGGCACAGAATCCTGCTCGGGCTTTGCACGCTTTCCCTCGGCCTCTCTTTCTCTGTCCTCCGCGGTGCCACCTTAGAAGAAGCGAAAGCGGCACTTGTTGAGGGGAACTACGAACTCTGTATCAAGCACTGCCGAGAAGCGATTAAGGAGTCCAATCGCCCAGACGAGGACTGGTTCCTCCTTCTGATTCAATCCCAACTTGTCCTCGGAGATTACGCCGACGCCTTTGACACCCTGAAGGCCGGACTCGATGAGACTCGAGAACGAAGCATTCGCTTACTTTACCAGGGAAGAGAAGTCGTCCAATTCCAGAACCGCCCCGAGGAGGCTGCGAAGTACGTTGAAAAAATCAACGAACTAGCCGGCACACGAGGTTGGGCCTACCGCGATCCGGAAAACCTCATCGCCCTCGGCAGAACCGCCCTTGTTTTAGGCGAGGAACCACGATGGGTTCTCGAGTTCTTTTACGACCCAGGACGCAAAGCCGATCCTCCCCTTCGCGAATCCATCTTAGCAGCCGGACAACTGGCCCTCGACAAGGAAGACTATAAGGTTGCAGGCGAGACTTATCGTGCCGGACTCAAAACCTATGAGGAGGATCCAGACCTGCTCTATGGCTTAGCGATGGCCCTCGCTAGCAGCGACCAAGAGGAAATGGGATCCCTGCTGGAGAGAGCCCTCGACGTCAATCCTCGTCATATCCCTTCTCTACTCAAACTCGCGGACCACTACATCGACGCCGAGGAATATGAACTCGCAGAAGACAGTTTGGAGAAAGTCCTCGCGATCAATGAAGACAATCCACAGGCATGGGCCTATCGCACCATCATCGCTCATCTTGAATCGCGGAATGAGGACGAAACAAGCGCCTACGAGACAAGTCTAAAGCATTGGAAAACAAACCCCCACGTCGAGCACCTCATAGGCAAAAAACTCTCACAAAAATACCGGTTCAAAGAAGGAGCTGCGTATCAACGGCGCGCTTTGAGTGCCAATCCGGAATTCAGCAAAGCACAAGTCCAGCTAGCACAAGACTTACTCCGGCTTGGAGACGAGGCAGAGGGTTGGCAATGGGCAGAAAAAGCACATGACAAAGACGGCTACAACATCACGGCCTACAATCTCGTCACGCTTAAGTCCACCCTCGATGACTATACGACTCTTGAGTCCGATTCGTTCATCCTTCGAATGCCGGCCGAAGAAGCCCCGGTTTTTGGACAGCAAGTCATGGAACTGCTCGAGGAAGCCAAAACCGCGATGTCCGAAAAGTATCAGACGACTCTAGAACGCCGGATCATCGTTGAGCTATTCGGAAACCAAAAAGACTTCGGCGTACGAACCTTCGGCATGCCCCACAACCCCGGCTTTCTCGGCGTTTGCTTTGGCAACGTCATCACCGCCAACAGCCCATCGACTCAAGGAAACAATCCTTCAAACTGGCGGGCCGTCCTGTGGCATGAGTTCTGTCACGTGATCACGCTGACAATGACGAAGAACAAGATGCCTCGCTGGTTGAGTGAAGGCATTTCCGTTTATGAGGAACTGCAAAAGGATCCTTCATGGGGCCAAAGCATGACCCCCGAATACCGCGAGTTCATCCTCAGCGGACGACTCACCCCTGTCTCAGAGCTCAGCGCGGCCTTCATTCGAGCCACTTCAAATGAAGCGATGCAATTCGCCTACTACGAATCTTGCCTGGTCGTCGACTTCCTCGTGGCGAATTACGGTATCGAAAGTGTCATCAACGTGCTGCATGATTTGGGCGCAGGAATCTTCATAAACGACGCACTCGCGAAGAACACCACGAGAATTTCTGACTTGGACAAGGAATTTGAGACTTACGCAACCGATCTAGCGACACAGCTGGGAGACGGACTCAACTGGGATATACCGGAGGACACGATCCGAGCTGTGAGCACAGAAATGGCCCTGTCAACAAATCCAGACAACTACTACCTGCTTCTTGATCACTCGAGGCAACTGTTGAAGGAACAGAAATGGGACGAGGCCATCGAGGCGATCAGCAAGGTACTCATTCGTTATCCCATCCAACCTGGAAACGACGAAGCCCCCCGACTCCTCGCCCAAGCCTACCGGGGAAGCGGCGACCTCGAGAATGAGATTCGAATTCTTCGAGAGCTCGCCAAGCACGATCACGAAGCTCCCGATGTCTACCTTCGCCTAATCTATCTCGATTCCGCAGAAGAGCGCTGGGACCTCGTGATGGAGAACGTTCAACGCTATCTTTCCGTAAATCCTCTCATCCCTCAACCCTACCGGCACCTCGCAACGACGAGCGAAGCACTTGGCGATCCACAGCAAGCTATGGGGGCCTACCGCACGCTGCTCAGGCTGAACCCACCCGATCCAGCCGACGTGCACTACCAGCTCGCGAGATTGCTTCATGGTGATTCCCAGCACCCCGAAGCGAAAGTTCACGTGATCAAGGCGCTGGAGGAAGCTCCAAGGTTTCGGGATGCCTACCGTCTCCTCCGAAGCATTGGGGGCGAGCTCGTGCAGGCCGAGGCAGACCGTCCGCCGCTTCCTGGTGAAGAGCCCGCGGCAACTCCTGAGTCCGAGCGCTCCTTCTAATGCACTCTGGGTTACCAATGGGCTAAACCGAACACCATGACGAACTCCACGCCCCACACCCACTCGCGCCGGATGTGCCAGGGCCTTACTGTCGTCACCAT
>CAYFGX010000100.1:0-10057 GCA_964342405.1 uncultured Verrucomicrobiota bacterium
AAGCGCTCGCCAATCGGCACATGACGCCGACGGCCATGTATTTGATTCTGATGAGTTACCTGGAAAGGATTCCGGGGGCGATGAAGGAATACGAGACAGCCGATGGAGATGTGAAGATGGGCTGCATGTATTCCCCCCACTCTCTCCGAGCCACGACCGCAACGCTACTACTCGACGCCGGAGTCGACATCCGAAAGGTTCAAAAGCTCCTTGGACATCGGCATGTCACAACGACACAGATCTACGACAAACGCCGGGTTACTGCCAAGGAAAGTGCTTCACACGAAGTGCCAATCTAATCACAGCCAATAACCGGGTCAGAAGATAGCCCCTTGAGTCTATGGACCTCCCAAACACAATTTCTCACTAAACGCTCAGGAAAACTCTTGAACTTTCATGCTCTCACAGAGAGTAACCTGCCCTTCCAAAGAACCCCCACACCGATAAGCAACAGTATCATGCTCTTTGGCTCCGGAATAGCATCAACCGTAAAACTCTCCAATCCCCCTTGCGATAACGCCAGAGGAAAATCGGCGCCAAACGCTACGGTTTGGAGCATGAAGATGTTCGATTCACCTACCCTTGCATCTGGTTGTAAACTAGCCTCTTCGAACGTGCCTCCGAAATCAGTTTCCCAAATTTTCACCTGAAACCAGTAATTGCCCGGCTCGGCCGGAATTATTCCTGTGTCAGTTGCTAAGAATATTCCCGGAGCCGCAAAGCTAGAAGTTCTGTTGTCGGTTGGAATTAAGTCACTGGGAAGCCTTGGTTCTGTGGATGACCAGTATAGCTGCACCGTGAAGGGTGTTACGTTCCCGACTGCCGCCAGAGGTTCTCCCGTAGCACCATCCAAAACTGGGGTTTGCGGAATCCCTCCCCCAATACCATTACGAAATAGCAGAGTGCTCGAGTCGATCATTCCCTGAGCAACCGCCCAAAAGGGCACGCAAGCAGCGACCAACAGCATTATGGCCACTTTCGACACAATCAACAAACGATTAGCTTTGAACATCATACCCTTTCAAAGGGGGTTGAGCCTCATCGGCAATGAGACTCAACCATCTAGTTTATCCGATCCTTAAATTAAGGACAGTTGGCAGAACAGGGTGCTGGAAGAGTCGCTTTTGGAGGACATACGCTACACGATGAAAAGCCACTCACGATTGGAAAAGTCGTTTGCAATGTTGCGGCTGCATTCGCGGGTCTTTCAGCCGCAGTTGTTCCCCATCTTCCCATCAAATAGGTTTGCCCCTGAAACTGAACAGTGGTTGCTGGATTGGTGAACTGAGGCACTGTGTAGTTTGCAAGTCCATATCCCACATCAGCAAATGAGATTGGCCAGGGGAAAATAAATGGATGGTCCTCAGGTGAATCAAACCCCATTGCCCCAAGCTCCCACCTCGGATCATTCATCGGATTACTTGGGTCATTGTTGTTTTCATCCTGCCACTTATGATGCAATCCCAGACTATGCCCAATTTCATGCATTGCTGCGTATCTTCCACTAGAACCCAAAGCAATCGCTGAATCAATCACCGAAAACTTACTCATAACATTTGGAGTCGTTCCATTGCTTGTGGTTAGCCAGTCCGCCCCTCCTTGTGGTGCCGTTTGCAGATAATCGTGATACCACAGTTGAATATGGTCTGCTCCGAGGCTATCCCCATAAGCTTCAGTTCCCTCAAGTCCATCACATTGGCAATGTAGTTTGGCCCAAACAATGCCCCCAGAGATCGATTGTTCGCTATAGTTTACGTGAAGAATCCCCTTTAATCGTATTCGGTAGGTGTCAGTCGGTGAGATCTGGGTGTTGCTCAAAACCCCGTTCATTTCACTAACCCCAGATGCAATGGCTGCTTCCGCAGCAGCATTGCTTCCAAAAAAGTATGACGTGTTGTCCGTATACAAAACCAAGAGATCAAGGTAGTGGGTTTGTCCCCCTCCAGACATCATCGCCAAAGGTGGGTTCTGAACTTCTTCAGAAGGTCTCGCCAGGGCAAACGATTGTGATCTTTCGGTAGCCAAATCACCCAGCGCTGGATCGTTGTTCATGCATTCAAATTTCACTTTCGAAGAGTCGATCTCATCCACTCGATAGAGGCCTTTGTAACCGACGCTCTCAGCCGAACGTATCCGGAATGAATTTTTTCCAGGCGACGTGTATTGAGCGTAGTAGGTGTCATCAACTTGTCCAATGTGCACTGCTGACATCGGTTCTCCTTTTGCCTTTCCGACATACACAAGAGCATGAGCTACGACATCGACACGCTCAATTTCTACACGGACTTTCCGATCACTAAACGCGTTTAGTATGAGCTCGCTACCAGCCAGCCCTAGAGCATCTGGACGCCATTCAACAAATCTGGTTCGCACTATCGAATCACGTTGAACGTCCACAGCAAACGCTTGGTCCAGCCCCAAACGCGCTTCGGGTGAGACATCTACCAAGAGTTCTTTGGATGCTTGTTGAGCCATGCTTACTACTAATCCCATAGTAGCAGCGATGGCTCCCGTAAATAAGGTCTTTTTCAGTGAGGGGTTGAAGCTATTCTTCATGCTGTGGTTTTTTGGATTTTCTTGTTTTGCCGCCTTTTTGCTGAGCCAATTAATTGAATCAGCGATGCATCTGTTAAATGCGTCGTTGTTGATGTGTGTTGAGCAATTCCAGCAACACCTTTTTTCGGTCGGATCACTAATCCGTTAGCATGTTAGAAGCCAAATAAGGCCATGCGTTCAACAAATCTCCGATATTTTCTACGGCGGGATTTAGGTGTTTCCGCAGAATTACTTCGAATATGCCTTCAATCGTCACAACATATTGGGCCGCGAGGTCGCTGAGACCCAGTTTCGACTTCATCGAGTGCGTAGCTGCCAATACAGCCCTTTCACCAGGAAGACCGCGAGATGAACGGCCGATTTCGTGGAAAAAGCTCATTCTCACAGTGGGTGAAGCAACGGTATTTCATCGAACCCACGGACATTTCTGCATATTCTTTGCTCATGGAGCTGACTCTGCGCCCCTCAATCTCACAACCACCGTCAGCATGCTCTGAAGTGGATCCCATAACTCGGGCCACCTCAGAGATCCCAGCACAACATGCCCATACCAACCAAACTTCCGTAACTAATGACGGCTACAAAATCTCTGATCCCGAGCTCGGTTCGATTCCAATGGTGGCAAATCACCCATCCAGCCCTAAGCATACTGATACAGGCGCTCGTCCTGTTGCTTGCAATAGCGATCTGTTCATTCTTCGTAGGCCGTGCGACTCAACTGGATTCTGGGTGGCTCGGTGTCTGGTCAACGTTGCAAAGGTTTGTAACCAGTGGATTGATTTGGCTCATAGTAGCCGCAGTCGCTTTCGCCGGTGAGCTCAACAGAAGAAAACCGCGTTGGAAGAGGTTTTTGGGAAATGCCAAGAAGCACGACCCTAAGTTAGCTGGCCAATTTGAAGAACTGGCACGGCGCGATGGCTTAATCCCAAACGAGATTCTTTAAAAGCATCATGCCTTCGCAGAAGAATCAAACACCGCATTCAGCGTATGATAATTACCTTTATCATACGCAAAAATTACGAGAAATCAAACCGGTTTCTACGGCTGGATTGGGTTCAAACTCAAGAAACGCATGGAAAGATTTTCTGTGATAGTATCTGATTGCTATTCATGAGCTTTAAGAAGATTCGGATTCCGGAACTGCGCGATTTCCTTCGGTGTTCGGTGGCTACTACTGTCTTGAGTCCCGCAGTCCATGAAGGAAGAGATATCCGTAATTTAGGGGAGCTAGGACGTATCGTGGAAGATCGCGGATTTGATTGGTGTGTCGCCAATCGCGATCCCAAGAAACCGCCCCAGTGGTGGCGCCCTGTTCAAGACATCCGAACTAAAATGGATTGGGAGCTATTGGAAAAAGGCGATCCCGATCCCATAACTGCAAAGATCCACGAAGGTGCCCTAGAATTCGGATCTCTGCGTGGTTTTGGCGGAGGCTGCCATCGGTCAATCGCAATCGCGGCATTGGCGGTCGACAATCCGGAAAAATACCGGCCCTTTGAAATCCTTCTCGAGTATTTTGAAGAATTCACCAACATGGGCACTCTCAGAATCCACATCGAATACTGTTGATCTGACGCGCAAGTGAACAGCTTGACACTAGAAACCGCTCACTCTCTCATCGCCTGAGCTTCTTTGCTATTCTGGATTGCTTTCCGAACAGCCCTAACGGCATTTCGGTTCAGCTGCGCTTCGAAAAGCACTCCTCCGTGAAACGCGAATCCGACCGGATCAGGCATCCTTCCTAAGACCTCAAGGTAGATATTTCTCAACACCTCCATAACAGGTTCACAACTTACGAGCTCCTGGAGCTGCTCCAGAGTATGCACATTCGCTCGCTTGAGATCTCGAAGAACGTGATCATTGATGTGCTCATCGTCGAGATCCTTGAACACCGGAATTTTCCGAAATTCAGATCTTACCACGTCAAGGGTCAACTCTCGGTGCTGATTCTCCGACGCCTTCTCCTCCGTTTCAGAAGTGATCGGTGAACCTCCTTCGCGTGTTGACGCCCGAAAACGGATTTCTTTCCCCCACACAAACACCTCGATGTAGTCCGATACTTTGGGAAGAATCCACCCCACCGATGCAACCCCAAGTAGCACTACAATACTTGCGTTGATCACCAAATACCCCAAGGCTCCGCCGAGAGCTATCCCGATCAACAAAACCGGAAACACAACATCGATCCCTACTCGAATTCCTCTGACAGACGTCGCGCATTGCTTCACAAGCAGATTTCTCTCAAGCGTCGCCAGAATCCACGGAGACACCCCTATCAGTATCAGCACAATCGCTGCGTTGCTAAACTGAACGTAACCCAATCCTTCAACTAGAGCACACACTATGAGGGCCGTCGGAAAAAGCCATTTAAAGTTCATCTCTCTCTCTTCATGAGGCAGTATATTCGGGATGTCGACGACTATTACGCTCGAAAAACAAGACCGTTGTCCATCGAAACGCTATCGATTTGATAATAATCCTATCCGCATAAACTATCACCACATGGCGGATGCCGCTTCACGCTCTTCTGCGCCCACTGCATCCATGTAAATCGTGGTTGTTTCGAGAGAGCGATGGCCAAGCCATTTTTGAACCAGACGGGGATTGCGTGTCTTTGCGGCCGCCAAAATTCCAAAGGCATGCCGTAGCCCCTTGGGCGATGCGTGAGGACCTTCGATACTCGCTTGATCCAGGACTGCTTTGACTTGTCGAAAGCCATAGACTCGTGACCAGTTCCAAATCGGCTGTTCTACTCCCCTCCCCTTCCGGCGGGACGCCTTCCGGATTCCGTGAGCCAGATCTAACGTATTGATCAATTCATCGGGAACCGGAACCGACCGGAAAGTGAGGCGACCACGCTGCTTGAGCGTCTTGAATGTGATGGTCTTTGCTGATAAATCCACCGCCGATGGCGTAAGCGCTAGTGCTTCAGAAATCCGGCACCCGGTGAAGGCCAAAATTTCACAGAATGAACGGACTTCACGCCTTGGATGCTCTGCCGCTGCCTTAAGGAACGCTGCGCGTTCGTCTGGTGTCAGGTATTTCCGTTTTCCCTCATTAGTTAACAGTTCCCTGGACATCTGTTAACCGTAGCCGTTTCGATCAGTAAAATAAACCCTTTGAGTGTGCGCCGGCGCAGCTGCGATCGGGGCATCTGGAGGCGGTTTTGGTTAACACTTCACACGCAAACTGTTCAACCAAGGAAACAGATTCTATGATGAGAATTCATTGACAATGCATGGTTTTTGCTTACTTTAAGTATGATTTGTTCATTCAAATATCATGCTTTATGACTGCACAAACAATGAAGGATTCGAGGAAGTTAGTTCAGGTTAGGTTAACTCCACGTAGTCTGGATAATCTGCATGGACTCGAGAAGCTTACGGGTTTGACAAATCAAACTCAGCTCATCAGTGCATCCATCGACCTTGCACACGAGGTTCTCCAAACTATTACCACTGGAGGAAACGTCATTTGTGAAAACTCTGACGGCACAAGAGATCGGTTGAAGCCAATTGGTATTTAAAACTGGAGAATACTTATGAAGTCTACCGTACTAGATAACGAATCTAGGAAAGGGCCAACTCAGGAACACCCGTTCGCGCCTAAATCATCTTTTTTCTCCGCAGTAACGCCAATGGCAGCTTCTGGCGTTTTAGGAGGAATGATGGTTGGGAGCCTACTTGGAGGTGTTGGAGTAGCAGCAGGTGCAGCAATCGGCGGTATATGTGGATATCGAGCCGGTTCACGATTCATTGGTAGCCGACGCGATGAATCTCACAATTAATGAAATCGGTGGAGCGATCGGAATAACGACTGCAATAGCCTATTCAGCTTGGTCATTTCATCATTCAAAGAGTAAGCCAGATCTCTCAACAATTTTTGTAATAATCCTTTCCTGTGTGGGGCTTGCAACCGGTGCTTTTTTAAGCTACAGCGCCGTTGTCTATGATCCTATTCAGCTTGGAGATTTAGCTGAACACAAGATTCCTATCCTTATCGGAGGAGTTGGAGTTCTCTATGTTTCACTAGAGGCGATCATCGGTTGCTTCCTTCGTGGAAAAGGTGGTTGAGCTCGGACCCTGAGCATTCAAAACCTCGAGTAAACACTTCACTAGCAAAGTGTTAACCTCAGATCCACGAGAAGGTGCCAATACAGACGATTGGGACTGAGATCGGATAACGCCCGCGTTAACCGGGCGGCGGAGTTTGACGAGGAATACGGAGTCGACGTGGCCCGCCGCTCCGGTTGAACGCATTGTTATGCCACATGCTACGAAAAAAGGTTCGCAATCTTTGCACCCGCAGTAGCGATCGTCGCCACGTCCGGCAGGACCGCTGTGAGCCCTTCCCAGCATTGTTTGAGTACGGACTTGTCCGGCGCGGGCTTGCTTAGTTCCTCAGAGAAACTGTTGAACAATGACCCTGCAGCCGCGTTCTGAGATTCTTCAACGGCGGAAGCGATGCTGGCAAGTGCTTCCGAGAGTTCTTTGCCTGAGGATGCATGAACAGTTTTGATTGCATCTTGCACGACAGACTGATTGATAATTGTGGCTTTGTCAGACCGATTGATAATTGTGGCGTTGTGAATATTCTCAAGCTTGTCGCCCATAACGACCTCCTTGTTGATTGTGATATTTAGGACTCGCCCGTAAAAGTCTAGGACACGATTGTCATATTGCCCGCCCAGAATAGACGTGAGCGGAAATTCGATTGGGTTATCGAAGTGAGACTGCGTCTCATCGAAATCTCCAACGATCGAAACCGGAAACTGCTTCCATTCATTGTTCACGTAGCTTTTGGTGTGCCGGACTGCATACTTGCCCAACCAATCCACAGCCTCATCCAACGCTGCTTCTCCTTCGGACGGATTGAATGAGGCAAAAGACCAGTTCTTCACCGGATTAATTGCGATACCACCGACTGACTCTGGCGTTCCCTCTCCGTAGGTCGATCCATACGTGATTGCCACCGTGACAAGCGGCTCTGAGTTGGTTGTTCCGTCGCATTGTAGACGATCCGCGAATAGATAGTATTTGGGAATTCGCCGGTCGAAGGAGAGTGGTGAGTAATCGACGGGCAGCGGCCATAAAGTGCCGGAAACTGATCCGGCCCACGCACCATCTGACCTTATGGCCTCAAGTACGTGTCGTGCTTCATCAATCGGTGTTATGACTGGAAGTCCTTGGTGGCTGATCCCGTTTGATGTCGCCCCGAAGAAGCATACTTCGCCACCTCGAACAAAACGTGGTGCGAGTCTGACCGACCCAACGCCGCCTAGGACCATTTCAGACTTCCCAAGAGGGAGATACTCGCCAGCGGTCCAATCCCAATACTCCTTGGCGGAGCTGCGTCCGCGCGCCGCGTCGTCCGTAAAGTATCGTCCGGGACTGGTGGGGAGCCATTCAAGCAACTGAAAGTTATCAAGGACGATTGCGTCTCCATGGCCGAGAGACCCTTTAAGAATCTTCGCCCAGAGTTCCTCGTTGCTGTGGAATCGCGCTGCTCCGGACGTTTGCAGCAAGTCCGGAGCAACTTGTCCGAAAAGGCCTACATCTACTGTGTCAACGATCAGTTGCTGCGAATAGAGCCGCTTGTCATTTGCGCCGCGGAACTCTTTGTACGTGCGTTCAAAGTCCATTGCGGTTCTTCTAGCAACGAGGTTGTGGCATAACTATTAATTTGAACGAGACTGATTACGGTCTAATTCCCTACAGTTTCGAGGAACGGGCTCGTTTTTCAATCTATTTCACGGTGTCTCAAGATGGTAGTTGGCTAATCTCAAAGAGGCCGGCGATCCGAGATATTCCGTACTCGCGACAACTCGGAAAATGCCGCATTTGGATTGCCAGTCGGGGCTGCAACCATCCTTCAAACTCTCAGCTTGGGATCCTGAGTTAACAGTTTCATCGGAAAGTGTTAACCTCAACTCCATTGCGAGGCAACCAACCGATCCTTATTCGAGTGGATAACGTTTTACTGCACTCACGCGCGTAGCGCGTTGATGTGCCACTGCTTGTTGGTTTAGGGGATTGCCTTGGTGAGATCGTAGTCATGGATATTGTCGTTGATCTCACTCGCAATATCCAAGTATTTACCAATGTTGGCCTTGAAATCGCTCCACTTTACCGAGGAGATGTATGACGAATGGCCAACATAGGGTTTGCTGGACTCGCTGTGGTTCGGGCAATCACTCCGTTTAGGGTTCTTCTGATTAAACATATTGCGCCCCAGAATCTTGAAGAGGAAGTCAGTCATCAAAGTTCGACAATTGCATTCCGTGCAGGTCTTCTCCTTGATGAAATACTCATAGCTTCCGCCGGAATCAGGCACAACAACAGCCAATACCGCGTTGCTCAGGCTTGTGCGCCCGCCTCGCGAGTGTTCCTTAAGAGAGTATGAGACTTCCCAAGGAATCCATTGATCCTTTTCAGGCGTTCCGTCGTCCATATTGCGTGAAACGAAAACGACGGTGATGCTGCTATCGTAAATCTTGTCACGGAGCTTGGACGCAATTGTGTCGTCTGTGAAGTCGCTGAGATCTTCCCCATCCGCTTCTCCCTTATTGATCTCGTCCGTGTCTTCGAGAAGGTCCTGAAACTCGTCTACGTAGTGGCGAGCTGTCGTTAATAGCTTTCCCGGAAAGGCCTCCACGTTCGAATCGCCGTACTTGTAGGATATGAAAATCTTGTGTCCCATAGTCGTTACTTCATGAAAAACATCACCAAAACAGTTGCGAGGAGAGCAACACCGTAAAATGGCCAGAGGGTCCTGGATAAAGAGGCGTTAGGCCAACATCGATTACCTTTGGTAAACTCGCTGGCATCCATGGCAAAATCAGCTTCTTCAGAGTCTTGCTTCCGCACGCTGTCGTACAAATCACGATAGCGTCGTTCGGTCGCCAGGAAGAAGCCGTCGAGCATCCAAAACGTTGGAATCACCACGTAGGTAATCATCACGTAGCGAGTGTTGGCATCCTTCGCAGCTAAGGCAAAAAGCGCAGACACCAAGGTAATCGTCCATCCCTTGAGGAGGAATGAATTAGAGTTCATCCGTGAAATCACGTTCTGGATGAACTCTAGGTGTTTAAGCTTGCTGTCGGTCATAGATTATTTGCCATAACGCCTGAGCTAACCGGGAGGCGGCCAGCGACTTCCGACAAACAGAACACGCGCCCAACCGCCGCTCCGGTTGAGCGATTTGTTAGGCACACTGTTCCTTCCACGCACCAAACTGTTCCGCGAGCGCATTCACGGGGTCTACGTCAGAGTCGGACACAGTTCGAGTGACAAACTCAGTAAAGAATCGTTCGACTCCATTGCGCTTGAGTCCAATCACGCCCTGACGAGAGCGCGCATTGATTGCAGCATACACTTTCGCTCCTCCTTGCCGCCTTCGGCTCCCAGGGGCAGGGCGTTGATCGCTGAACATTATTCTACCTCTCTAATAGAGTATTCGTTTAGAAATCGCGAATCTTTCAAAAATTGTTAATTTTTTTCAA
>CAYFGX010000101.1:0-2615 GCA_964342405.1 uncultured Verrucomicrobiota bacterium
GGTTTGGGGTCGTAGCTCAGTTGGTAGAGCACCACAATGGCATTGTGGGGGTCAGGGGTTCGACTCCCCTCGGCTCCACCAAACCGAATTCTTCAAGTAGAGCGACGCGGTTTAAACCGGGTCTCAACTTCTGCAATGAATGCAACCAATCCGGTGGGTGTGATCTGTAAATAAGTTCGGCATGGTTCAATCAGTCAACTCATTCAACATTTTTTCGACACTTTCCACGAAGACCGGGATATCTTGTTTTACCGTATTCCATAGGACCTGGTAGTCAACGGAATCGTAGCCGTGACTGAGGTGGTTTCTCATGCCGGCAATCTCTTTCCAAGGGATGTCCGGGTAGCTGATGTGTAGTTGCTCGGGTAGGCGTTTGACGGCCTCGCCCATGATCTCAAGATATCTTTCTAGCGCAGCGGTCGCCTGCCAATCCGTTAGAAGTGCGTCAAGTGTCTTGTTTTCACAGATCAATTGAGCCCGTTCTGCCGCGTCTTTTATTTGGCGCAGTGTAACTTTTGGACTACGAGCGCTCATAGATCGGAATCGCCTGCTCTAGAACAGACTCTTTGATGTGCTCGTTTAAGCGGGAACAAAAATCGACTTTGCGACCTAAAATCATGCCGAGCTCGGAGCCGTAGCCGAAGTATTGCAATCCAATTCCATCGAGTGCTCCCGATTCAAACTCTGCTAGGACGTCCACATCGCTGTTGGCCGGATCGAAATCATCGCGAAGCACAGAGCCAAACACACTGAGTTTCCGGATTCCCCGAGTTCGACAAAAATCATCAATTCGTTCCTGATCTATCTCAATTGGCAATTCGACTACATTCATAGGTTTGGAGCTTTCCTAGGGCTGTTCAATTGGTGTCTATCTCGATCATCGCTCATCCCATTCTCTAGATCAAAGAGCCTGCTCAAGAGTTTCCAGCAAGATACGGACGGAATCCAACTTTTATTTATGAGTGAACGGGGTAATTATTGGTTTTTTGTTTTCCGAAATCACTTTCCGAATTGACCGGATGGAGCGATGACTCTGGGGCGGTACTTATCAAAGGAACAAAAGCATTAGGCTGCTGTTTGGATGAGCTTCATCTTCCGATGGAGACCTTCGGTTATTCCATTGCTCCGGGCAAAACTTCGCATATGAACCGTCTTCGTCATCCAGTCGTCGAGTGTTCGGGGAGGCGTTCTCATGGCTTCCAGCTCACAGTCTTTTAGTTCGGCCAGAAGATCCGTGAGTTCAGATCTCCCTTATTAGCTCGGAACGTTTTCCGGTGACCGATAGGATGGAATCTAATAGCGGAGCGGCACTCTTCGGGATGAAGAAACGGTGGTGGGGGCGTGGTTTGTTGATTGGACTGAAGGGTAGGTTGCGTTCGCCTTTGGAACGATGATCACGAGAATTGAAGATTACTTTACTGATGGCTGTGGGCGTTGTGAACGGTTTTCTACCCCGGACTGTTCCACTCGAAAATGGCATCAAGGACTTCTTGCGCTGCGTCGACTTTGCCTGCAGGCAAAGCTGATCGAGACACTGAAATGGGGCCACCCCTGTTACATGTACGCTGATCGGAATATCGTGATTATCGGTGCTCTGAAGGGTGATTTTCGGCTGAGCTTCTTTGATGCCGCGTTGATGAAGGATCGCGATCGCGTATTGGAGAAGCAGGGGCCCAATACTCAATACCCTGATATGTTCCGTTTCACGGCATGCTCTCAGGTTGGGGAAAAGGAGTCTTTGGTTGTCGCCTACATCGAGGAAGCGATGGGATATGCTGCCTCCGGAATGAAGGCTCCGAAATCAAAGGTGGAGCTTGAGTTGCCGGAAGAGTTGGTTGAAGCGATGAATTGCGATCCTGAACTTGCAGCGGCATTTCAGTCTTTGACCCCCGGAAGGAGAAAGGGCTATATCATCAATCTCCAAGGCGCGAAGAGGCCTGCTACACGAATGGCTCGAATCTCCAAGTTCAGGGAGAAGATTCTGCAAGGAAAAGGGCCCATGGAAAGATAGGTCGCTTTCATCCCCGGTGCCAACGCGAAAGCTCTCAGATGACGGATTGTGGAGATACTGATCTATGTTTGGTTTGCCAAAGCTTGTGTTGAGTGTTCTTTCTGGAGCAATCGTGGGTGGCCTTCTGCTGTTCATCGGCTCTGAGTTTGGCTTTCGTAGCGGAGGCTTTGCCTTCCTCCTCAATTGGATGGTGATGAGCTGGGTGGCGTTTCTCGGTGGGGCGCTTAAGGTCTCGATTCCGATCCCGGATGGCTACTTCGTGATTAGGGGATGGGAATCGTCGGGTCGTTTTTATAGCCTGCTAGGAGTCCGACTCTTCAAACGTCTGTTGGTTCGCGGTCCCTTCTCTGGGTTAAATTCAAAGATTCACTATTCCGGTGATCGCTCCTCGCTTAAACAGCTGCTTGGGCCGATGCGTGATGCAGAGGCCGCTCACCTTTTGGTCTTTTTGATTGTTGCTCTGGCCGCTGGCTACGCAGGTGTCATGGGTTGGTGGGATCTCGTTGTGCAACTGCTCTCTTTGAACATACTTTTGAATATCTATCCCATCATGGTGCAGCGACTCAATCGGGCCAGGCTGGATCGAATTTTGAGGGAGAGCGGT
>CAYFGX010000101.1:2715-10051 GCA_964342405.1 uncultured Verrucomicrobiota bacterium
ATGGATCTTGCGGGGAGCCGAGTGACGCGACTTTGGGTTCCGGTGTTGATGCTTCGTAGCCGGCTGTGTAGACTGCTCAAGTGTCAGAGGAGTGGGATGCTTTAGGTTACAGGTGTTTGTTTTGAAGAGAACGAGATTGAGCGGAGCGGCCGGGGTCCGAGCATGGGCAAATCGTGGTTTTACCTTGATCGAACTCTTGGTTGTGGTCGCCATTATTGCGATTCTGGCAGGGATGCTTCTGCCTGCATTGGGGAAGGCCAAGGCTAAAGCGAAATCTATCAAGTGTATTAACAACCTTCGGCAGATCGGTTTAGCAATGATGATGTATGCTGATGAACACGAGGATCACATTCCTCGTGGAGATGCTGAACGGTGGTTTTTTGTTTTCATGCCTTATATGCCCGAAGGGGGAACGGTGGATGATTTTCGGGATATCCAGATCTACAAGTGTCCGAGCTATCCCATTACGAAACGGCTTGAAAGGCAGGTTGTCTCTTTTGTCGTCAATGCGTGGCGATTTGATGGACCGAATGACGATGTGGGTTTTCAACAGATTGGTCCCAGCAAGATCACAGCCTTTCAAGAACCGAGTAACTCAGCCTACTTGCTTGATAGTGAGGATGGTCCCTGGCGCCCGATCATTGATGGTTTTGGCGATCCTCACACTGATACCTGGGTGAACGACGTCTGGAGGGCAGATCACCTTCCATTCAATCGACTTTGGAGTTTAAACTCTCAGCGGCGAGTGGCTGCCGACCGTCACAACCAGGGTTCAAATATTCTCTACTTGGATGGACACGCTGCCTACCTTCAGGCGAAGGACATAAAAACAGACCTCTTCCGCGAAGAAAAACCACTTCGCGAAAGAGGTCGCTGAGAGATGCGGAGTGGAGTCAGCTTAGACGACCATTTCCCAACCCTTTCGGTAGGGACGTTGAATATACTTCTTCAATTCCGGTCGTCCCTTGATGGACATGCTAGGTGCATCCCATTCGAGCGTGGTATCGGGTACGCGCTGGGCTAGAACGCCGAGTAGGATCTGTTCGGTGAAAGGTCCCGCGTGAATGAAGTTTGACTGGCAAGCTGGGATGGCTCCGTTTACTGCGTCCATCCACTCTTGGTAGTTGTCCTGTCGGCTTGCGCGAGGAACGGACTGAGCAGGCCATTGGAAGCCATCGAGGTGACTGCTGGGTTTGACGACCCAGTTGTTTCGGCTCCGATTGAAGAATAGTTTTCCTTTCTCGCCAACGACGATACTGCCGAATTCTTTGAAGCTCAGTCCTTCCAAGACATCGTTGTCTGGGTGGTTGTATTCTTGGCTGTTTTTCACCAGTTGCCATCGGTCGCGATCAAAATGCGCATCAAGATAGCCGTCATACCAGTGGAATCTAAATCCGTCTTCGGCGGTGTGTTCGCTCTGACCGAAATCCCATGTGATCTTTGAATTGATTGGAGGCGAAAGATCCGTTGCCCCTTGTTGTTCGGCGCGGACGGATTTTGGGGCGCCCGGTTTCAGTGCCCAGTAGGGCATGTCCATGATGTGGCACGCCATGTCTCCGAGAGCTCCCGTGCCAAAGTCCCACCATCCTCGCCAGGCGAATGGAGCGATTTGAGCGCTGTAGTCGTGCCATGGTGCGGGGCCGATCCATTGTTCCCAGTCAAGCCATTCGGGAACCGCTTCTTTCGCGGGTGCTTTCTGGAAGCCCTGAGGCCAAATCGGGCGGTTTGTCCAGGCATGGACTTCTTTAACTTTGCCGATGATACCAGATCGAATGAGCTCGACGCAGCGGCGCATGTGATCGTTTGCGTGGGCCTGATTGCCCATCTGGGTTTTGACTCCCGATTGGCGAGCCATCTGGGCCATCATGCGAGCTTCCCAGATGCCATGTGTGAGCGGTTTTTGACAGTAGACATGCTTTCCAGATTGCATGGCGGCGGCGGCGGCGTGGAAGTGGTGATGGTCAGGGGTGGAGATCGTGACGGCATCCACTTTGTCTCCGAGCTTGTCGAACATCTCTCGATAGTCCGTGAAGAACTTGGCCTTGGGAAAATTCTCGCGCACGCGAATCATGGATTGATACCGCCTGCCGGCGCTGCTCTGCAGTTTGCTTGCATCGACAACATCGACTAGCGCGGTAACTTGAAAGCCCGCTCGACTCGCTCCAGATGTATCGGCGGAACCTTTACCGCCCGCTCCGATACCTGCGAGCGTTGGCTTTGTCAGTTGGCCCCAGGCGCGGCTGGGGATAAATTGAAAGGCGAATGCTGCCGCAGCTGATTTTGCCGTGGTTGAGGCAAACTGCCGGCGAGAAAGTTTGTGTGTTGTCTTCTTCTTGGGCATGAAGAGAGTGTCAGACAATCCCCGAGCAATGTCGAGCCCACTCTTGCGCGCAATTCCTGTTTTCTCGCTTTTCGTTCCGAACATTCATGAAGGCCTTGCCCGTTCGCTCGGAAACCGTATGCTGGGCAGCAATGTTCCCCTTAAAAATCTCGATGAATGCTTTGAAACGTTCTTTGATTCTTTGTCTAGCCGTCCTGACCGCCGCAGGGATGGATCTGAATTTGGTTGCCGCCAAGTCACCGCACATTGTGATGATACTCGTTGACGATATGGGATACGGCGATGCGGGTTGCTATAATGCCAATTCAAAAATCGCTACTCCTCATATCGATCGACTGGCTGCTGAAGGGATGCGATTCACGGATGCTCATGCGGCCGGGCCTCTCTGTCATATTTCTCGGTATGGATTGATGACTGGGCAATATCCGTTCCGCGGTCAACCTGAGGCTTGGCGGCGAAAGGCAACGATTGAGCCCGATCAACTCACAGTGGGTGGTTTGTTGCAAGGACAGGGGTATCGCACCGCGATGGTGGGGAAATGGCATTTGGGCTTTCACGAGAACGGGTATGAGAATCCTCTGCCAGGGGGCCCCGTCGATCGTGGATTCCACAGCTACTTTGGGATTCGGGCTTCGACGGATATCCCTCCTTATTTCTACATTCGCGGGAATCAAGCGGTGGCTCCCCCTACGAATCGAATTTCGGCGAACGATAGTGAAGGATGGTCTCCGATTCAGGGAGCCTTCTGGCGTGAAGGGGGAATTGCTCCAGGACTCGAGCTCAAGTATGTGTTGCCACGATTCACGAATGAAGCCATTGACGTGATTTGGAATCATAAACGAGATCACTCAGAGCAACCGCTGTTTCTCTACCTCGCATATCCGGCTCCCCACACACCTTGGCTTCCGTTCTCACGGTACGAAGGCAAAAGCGGGGCTGGAATGTATGGAGATTTTCTCATGATGGTTGATGACCATATCGGACGTGTGTTGTCAGCTTTAGACGATGCCGGAATGGCACAAGAAACCTTGGTGGTTTTTAGCTCGGACAATGGTCCTGTCTGGTATGAAGAAGATGTGGAGCGGTTTGACCACGATTCTTCTGGCGGGCTGCGGGGAATGAAGGCGGATGCGTGGGAATGTGGGCATCGAATGCCCTTCATCGTGCGTTGGCCGGGGAAGGTGAAACGGGGAAGTGTGAGTCAGCAGTTGATTGGGTTCACAGATTTGCTCGCCACTTTTGCGGGGGTGATCGGTGCGCCTCTAGCGCCGGGGGAAGGGCCGGATAGTTTTGATTTTTCGCGGGTTCTCTTGGGCGAGCAAACGGATGATGATCCTGTGCGAGAGTCCTTAGTGGTCTATTCGGGTGGGGGTGTGCCGACGATTCGGTCTGGTCCCTGGAAATTGATTGAAGGGCTCGGCTCTGGTGGTTTCTCGAAGCCACGCAAGGTGTCTCCTGAAGCAGATGGGCCAGTTGGGCAGCTTTATCACTTGGGGAATGATATCGGAGAGACGCAGAATCTCTATCAGGAGCGGCCCGATGTGGTTTCCCGATTGAAGAGAGAGCTCAAAGCAATTCAGAACGCCAAGCAAACCCGATCCTAGTGGGGAGAGAAACCTCAAGTCGGGTCGATATCTCGCTAGCATGTACAAGGAAGTATGAGTGATTTTCGAATGCCAGAGACGAGGGGGCGACTCAGTCGACGGGGCTTCCTGTTGCAGAGTGCCCTGATGATGGCGCCTTTAACATTGCCGAGTCGAATGACTGCCGAGGACTTGCCGACACCGTTATCGCGCATCGGTCTGATCACCGATCTTCACTTTGCCGACAAGTCACCTGCCGGGAGCCGCTTCTATCGCGAGTCGCTCTTGAAACTTCGAGAGGCGGGAGCCTTGTATCGTGAGCTTGGTGTGTCTCACGTTGTGGAACTAGGGGACCTGGTGGATGCAGCGGATTCGGTTGCCGTTGAACAGAGTTATTTGTCTACGATTCACCGGGAGTTGGGCAAGATACCTGGTCACAAGCACTATGTGCTGGGCAATCACTGCGTTGATACTTTAACAAAGGAGGAATTCCTCACCGGTGTTGGGGCGTCCAAATCTTTCGAATCCTTCGATGAAGCAGGGTTTCACTTTGTTATCTTGGACGCCTGTTTCCGATCTGATGGGCAACCTTACGGACGTCGGAACTTTGACTGGACGGACCCAAATATTCCAGACGATCAAGTTCACTGGTTGGAGCGGGATCTTGCGAGCACAAGATTGCCGGTCGTGGTTTTCGTTCATCAGCGACTCGACGTTGGTGCTCCGTATGGGATCAAGAATGCGGCAACTGTGAGGGCAGTTCTGGAGAAATCTGGAAAGGTGGCATCAGTCTTCCAAGGGCATAGCCACAAGAACGATCATCAGGTCATTCAGGGGATTTCTTATGTGACCTTGGTTGCGATGGTGGAAGGTGCGGGGCCTACCAATAGTGGTTACTCGGTGCTCAACCTGCACGCAGACGGAAGAGTCAGCTTAACGGGGCATCGCAGACAGAAGAGCTACCAATGGTAGGGACAGCTTGGCTAGGCGGGGGCAGAGTCACTGCCGGCCTTTTCATATTCGGTATTCTGGTTGGTGTCTGCGCGAATGCGGATGATCAAGCCCTCGAAAAACTCGTCGACCGGCTCCCGCCACTCTTTCCTGAGGAAGTCTCGAGTGCTCAGTTGAGTGTGAGTGAATGGGAAGCTTTGCGGGAAGCTTGGGCTTCAACATTACAATACTTTGAGTACGGTCATATGCCTCCGAAACCGGATAGGGTGTGGGCGACCGAAACTGTCGAGCGGGAGCTCCCTTTGGGCGGCATTTCAGAGCAGCGAATGACGTTGCTCATCGGGACCTACACGCGTCTTCCGATGAGGGTTGCCCTGTATCTGCCACCAGGGGAAGGGCCCTTTTCAATTCTGATTCGAGAGGAGCACGCTCTCGGGCACATCGAAGAAGTGCCATCCGTGCTCGAGCGCGGCTACGGCTTTCTCGAATACGCCCGCGAGGACCTGGATCCAGATAGGCCGAACGTTATCGGTCCGGCCCAAGCAGCGTATCCAGAGTATGATTGGGCAACACTGGCGGTCTGGGCTTGGGGGGGCATGCGGGTGGTGGATTACTTGGAAACGCGGGATGATATTCGCATGGATCAGTTGGGGATTATCGGCCATTCACGCGGCGGTAAAATGGCGCTCCTAGCTGGGGCCTTGGATGATCGTTTCGGGCTGGTCGTGGCCAACGGTTCTGGAGCGGGGGGGGCTGGGAGTTATGTGGTCGAGGACGGTAAATGTGAGAGTTTGGAAATGATCACGCGGCCCAGTCGCTTTGGATATTGGTTTCACGGTCGACTGCGTTGGTTTGTGGATCGACGAGAGTCCCTCCCTTTTGATCAACATTTTCTCAAGGCACTGGTCGCTCCCAGAGCCTTGCTATGCACGGAGGCAAGGGAAGATTTGTGGGCCAATCCACGGGGAACGCTGGTCTCGAGCCTCGCAGCGAATAAGGCATTTGAAAGGTTTGGAGTTAGCGAGCGGAATGGGCTTCATTTTAGAGACGGAAGGCACGATCTGCGGGCTGAGGATTGGAACGCAATCCTCGATTTTGCCGACTGGCATTTTCGGGGGATCAAGCCGGATTCCTCTGATCGCTTTCGTCCTGGATTTGCATCGGCAGAGTAACGATTGATGGCGGAATCGATTCGAACCCTTATGCGCTGATTCCTTTGGGACGATTAGAAGACGACTATAGTAATGACAGTGAAATTCAGCTCCGGTATGTTCTCGAGATCAATGAATGGAAAAAAAGTCAGTATGGCACTGCTCTCGGCAGTGATGTTCACAGTCTTTGTAGGAGATCGAGTGAAGGCTGAAGAAACGGCTCTGGACCGTTACGTTGCGGCTCCGGACCCCGCCTATCATTACGAACTCGTGGGGACGATCCCTGGCCGAGGTTTCACTCAATATGTGATCGATATGACGTCCCAGACCTGGCTCACGCCGAAGGAAGTTGATCGAACGGTATGGCAACACTGGGTCCGAATCGTCAAGCCCGACAAAGTAGAGCACAAGACAGGATTGTTGCTCATTGGCGGCGGAAGCAATGGAGGGGAGGCTCCGGGTGAGGTAGATGCTCGACTGGCTGGAATTGCTCTAGAAACCAAATCCGTGGTGGCAGAACTGAGCATGGTGCCGAACCAGGCTCTACGATTCGTTGGGGACGAGGTTGATCGAAAAGAAGACGCCTTGATTGCCTTTGGATGGGATAAACATTTGCGAGGAGGACGGGACGAATGGCTGGCTCGATTGCCGATGACCAAGAGTGCGGTTCGGGCAATGGATACGATCACGGATGTGATGAAAAAGCCGGGGCAAGGTGGTGTTGCTGTGGATCGTTTTGTCATCGCTGGTGGTTCGAAGCGGGGGTGGACGACCTGGACAACCGGAGCGGTCGATGATCGTGTGGAAGCGATCATTCCGATCGTCATTGATATGCTGAACGTCGTTCCTTCGTTCAATCACCATTACCGGGTTTACGGTTTCTTTGCTCCAGCTGTGGGAGACTACGAATCGATTGGCATCATGGATTGGCAGAACACGCCAGAGTATCAGCGACTCATCAAGGTCACGGAGCCCTATGAGTACCGCGATCGATTGACGATGCCCAAGTTCTTGATCAATGCCTCTGGGGACCAGTTTTTCGTTCCAGACTCTGGCCAGTTCTATTGGAGCGATCTTGTGGGCGAAAAATATGTGCGCTATGTGCCCAACGCGGGGCACAGTTTGAAGGAATCCGATGCGGTAGAGAGTCTAGTGGCTTACTATCATTCGATTCTCACGAAGGCGAAACGCCCGGTCTTTGACTGGAAGATCCGAGGCAACATGATCAAGGTGTTGACTAAGGATCAGCCGAAAGAGGTTAAGGTTTGGTCCGCGACAAACCCCGAGGCCCGTGATTTCCGAATCGACAC
>CAYFGX010000102.1:0-9992 GCA_964342405.1 uncultured Verrucomicrobiota bacterium
AGATTCGTGAAATCGATCAAGTTTGAGTGCTTGAATGAACTGATCTTGCTCGGGAAAAGGCACCTGGAAGTCAGCATCGAGAAATACACGAGATTCTACAATGAATTCCGGAACCATCAGGGAGTCGGAAACGAGCTGCTGACGGCCAGAGAATTTGCAGAGGACGGGCCGATTGAATGTCAGAGCGAATTGGGTGGAACGCTTAACTTTTACTATCGGAAAGCAGCCTGAATAGGGGGCGGACGATTAAATTGGCCCCACACGATTAAATTGGCCCCACAGGCTGTGAGAAAGAGCACGGATGACTAAATTGGCCCGACACCCACAGGATTAATGAACTATTGCTTTCGAAAGGCTGCTTAGTCGCACCGATTCGAGTTTTTCTACACTACGGGAACGACTGTGTGGAGGTTACTTCTTGTCGGTCTGCCCTAGATTGAGTAGGCGATTGCTGATTTCGTCCGCTCTCAATGTGTGTCCGTCAGCTTCGTACGATCGTCTTAGGGCCGTGAGTAGGTCCACACTCTCGCCGTATTGTTCAATTGCAAAGTTCAGGAGGCGTATTGACAACGAGGGAGCATTGAGCTGCATCGCCAAGTTCGAATACCAGATCAGTTCCAAACGAGTAGCCCCATCAGAGGATAGCCGATCATGGATGTGCTCTATGCATCTAACTTGGTATTCGTATCCCTGAGCTGGGTTGCGTTGATAGACTTTTGAGGCCCATTCGCAGGCCTTGATTCTTATTATCGGTTTTATGGCGGGGTACATGCAATCGACTTCCGTTGCCTTTTGATAGTGGTCCGAGATCTCTATTGCTGTTAGAACCTCGACTTCGCGCCTGTTCAAGGTCGTCGCCTCATGAAGCAGCCCTAAAAAGTAGTGGAGAAGAGCTTCAGGATGGAAGCTTAGGGATCTTTCAATGCTTGCTCGCAAATCAGCAATAAGGCTTCCATTCCACAACATTGACCTGAGTTTCATTAAGTTTACATTCCCGTTGTCGCTCAGAAATAGATTGAGGAAGGGACGAGCGGCATTTCTGATTGACGGAAGATGCGGTGGCCTGATTTTGGAGTTGCCAGCCGTCTCATTTGCGACCAACCACACTATCGAGACGAAGTTGAAGGCTGCTGTCCACCAATCGGTTTCTTTGGAGCCTAGATAGTCGTCAATGCTGCTCTGGGCGGCAATTTTATCCACGAGCATAAATACCACCCGCAAGCTTGAGAACTGCTCGGATACCTCCGATGATTCAATCTCTTCCATCAATCGGAGTGCTTTTTCATTTTCGCCATTCGTGAATGCGAGTAAGGCCTTAGTAACTGCAACGGTTGGATCTTGAGAGAATAGTTTCTCGTAGATCTCGACGTGCGACCGAACGCGGGCCTGACGCCCCAATAGGATCTCTAACATAAACGCATGTCGATGGGCACTAACATTCATCGGATCTAGCTCGATTGCCTCCTTGAAGAAAGCTAGTGACTCTGTGGTAGATTCTGCGATGAGGCCCTCAGCGAAGAGTTTCTCTGAGGGGAGTAGCTGTTCGGCGAGTGACCGGCGAACGGTCTCGACTCCTTGTTGCCACGTAGAGTCGTCGAAGAGCTCGAATTCGCCGAGTCGGAGCAGAACCACCCCTTTCTTCGGGGCTGTCGTCAGGTCAATACCTCGAAGAACACGAATCTGCTGGTCACGAAGTTGAGTGTCAGCGCTGGCGTAAGCGATCTCTAGCCGATATAGAGCCAGTTCAACTGGAGCGTTATAGCCGTTGATCTCTGCCTGATTTAGTTCCTCTAGACAAGCTTCCCACTCGCCATTGCGTCGGTGAAGCGTCGCTTGTGTTAATGCTGATGTGAGGGCCGCGAGTTTACGCTCGTTCTCAATTCTAGCTTGTTCTGCTTTCGCAATCGCCTCCCTCTTGTCAGCTGCTTGTTTGCCAACGAGAGCCAGGAGCAACGCGAATAATGTCACGAAGGAAAGTGCGAGTGCTCCGGAGGCTAGTCGGTTTCTCTTGGTCCATTTTATTAGTTCCTGACACCAACCCGCTTTGTAGGCTTTGACGACGCGGACTTCAAGGAACGCTCTAATGTCTTCAGCGAATTCATGCATTGAGTTGTATCTCGATTTAGGTTCATATGCCATCGCTTTGTCACATATCGCTGCCAGGTCGGGAGGAACATTACGTCTGATCTTGGAGAGCGTTGGATGCGGTGTTGTCTTGAAGACATTCCGAACTTGTTTCAGGCTCATGTTTGGTTCAAAACGGCCAGCGTAGGGAAGCTCACCGGTAAGAAGCTGGTAGAGGATGACCCCAGAAGCGTAGATGTCCATCTCGTGGCCGGAGGGTCTCTCGCTCTCGAAGAAAAACTGGGGGGGGGTGTAGTCGATCGTGATTGCAAGTCCGGATCTTTCGGTTGCGACACTCGTATTCGGATCGTTGCGAATGATCTGCTGCCTGAGTAATATAAACTGAGTCGTGGATTCATCGCCTTCGGAGGTCAAGACTTGGTCCTCATTGCTGGTCGCCAGCCGATGGGAGCTTCTGATGATCCCTGCCGACCCCCAATCGATGACATAGAGATTCCCCAGCTCTCCGATTAGGACGTTGCTTGGCTTTAGGTCTCGGTGGGCGAGTCCTCGATCATGGGAGATTCTCAATGTGTCGCAGATCTGGATGAAAGACTGGAGTGCCCGAACGAGTGTCCAATCGGGGTGACTTGCTGAGTGTGTATGGCGAATGACATCCCCGAAAGTCGATCCTGAAAGAACTGCGGTTGTGAAAAATAGGTGGCCATGCCGATCAAGTCCGATGTCGAATACTGGGAGAGCTCCGATTCCAACGGGGAGTTGACTTCCAATCTGGGCCTCTTGGAGGAACAAGAGTTGATGATTTGAGGAGTCCTTGTTGGCGGATTGAATCCGTTTCATTGCAAGATCCCGTCCGAGCCATCGGTCTCTGACCCGCCAGATCTCGCCCTGACCTCCTATTTTCAACTGCTTGTGTCTGTCGTAGCGAGCTTCGAATAGCGGGCGTTCCTTGATCTCTGCCAATACTTGAGCAAGCCAAGTCTTTGCCAATGAAGGGTTTTGGGGGATAGGGGTGGAAAGCTCAAAAACTTTTAGCAGACACGCTTTGCAATAGCCTAGTTGAATTCCCGGGCTGAGCTCTGCAGAACATTGTCGACATCTCGGTTGCTTTTCCGCGTTCGGGGCTGGCTGTTGTTTAGGTGAAGACATTGCTCTTGGATCGTTGCGATCTACAGACCAATTTC
Source organism: uncultured Verrucomicrobiota bacterium (assembly GCA_964342405.1). Classification (GTDB taxonomy): domain Bacteria; phylum Verrucomicrobiota; class Verrucomicrobiia; order Limisphaerales; family AAA164-E04; genus UBA2970. The sequence goes on from CAYFGX010000102.1 coordinate 3,270, forward strand.
GAATGACCGGTATTCAGGCTGGCTTTATTCGAACGGATCGAACGACTTGTGGGAAGCTGCCAAGACAGAAAACAGATGTATGCATTCCTCTTTTACATCTGCCGTGGTGCGCAACCCCAGCGGTAGTGTCTGTCTGACCTCATTTATGAGACGCGCTCGAAAGTGTGCGAGAAATCTGCCACTGTCGTCGTGGATCGTTTCGCGGAAACCTTTGCTCGGGCTCATAGCGCTACGTGCTCGGGCTTTGTCTGATCCTTTGTAGCACTTCAAGAACTTCTTTGCGGCCCCACGGAAGCAGTGTTGAGCCCACTCCTCTTCAAAGCGCAGACTATACCCCGGAGAGGGCTCATCGAAGTCTTCGCAATCTCCTTCGGCTTGTGACCGGGATTGAGTATCCTTGGCCTGACATGTCGCATCCTTCCCGTATTGTTTCTTCAGGATATCCCTGAGAAAGTTAGCAAGCGCGGTTTTGAGGAGAGACCGGAACTTCCCCTTTTTCTGGTCGGCTGTCATGAGTATGTTTAAATAGAACTTCTTGTCAAAAAAGTCAGAACAGACGTTTTCGGGATCTTCGATTTTCGGGGTATTCTTGACGATAGCTAGTACAAGTTTGTAGTAGTTTTCGTGTAGTACTGCCTTAAGTGCCAACCACTTATCCGTCTTGGCGAACGGCAGAAATAGATCTGGATAACACTCTCCCAGCAACAGTCGGTTAAAATGACGATTCTTCCCTCTTGAAGTCCGCTTTAGTGAGATTCTCTTAAGTGTGGCAACCAGGTCGCTACTGACCTGCACAGGCAACCGGTCGATATCACCGTTTCTGACCAACAGTTTGTCATCAAGTGCAGTGTTGAGCATTGCTAGCCATTTCTCACCTTCCTGATCCATGCACAGCTCAGGAGCGTTCGTGAACCTGCGAAACCATTCTCGTTCCTCCGTGGGAACTTCATTCATTAGCGTGCTAAGGATAAATTCATCGGGATCTTCAAGTTTTCGTCCGATTCCGCGGAGATCACGGATATCGTAGGGGGAGATCTGCCACATCTTTTGGGCCGGGTTTACGATGCCTAGCCAGTCAGTCAGGGGGAATATCTGGTTCAATTGGCGTATTGCATTCGGGAATGCATCCTCAAGTAGCATTCGATTCAGCCTTGTCGAACTAATCTCTTCTGAGGCTCTGCCTAGCAACTCCAGAGAGTTTTTCCTTAGGTGAACCTCTCTGAAACGGCTCTCCTCGTAGATTGGATTGCCTGTGATTAGTTTGTTGAGTGCCTCGCTGACCAGGTTTTGAAGGGTAATTGGCGCAGAATCTAGAATCGGGCGCAGAAGCTCTTCGAGCTTATGTCTGGGAATTGACTGAAACAGCCAAATATCAATAGTCCGGCCTTGGCCTTTCTTCGCGCGGCTGAGGCTGCTCCGGATCTCAAGAGGGTCCTCGATGTCGAGAGGGGAGAATAACAGTAGGTTGCAGATGCGTTCCTCTTCATCTGATTCGGTAAAATTGGTCGCCTTCATGGTCTTTTCTCCCTTCGAGTCAATTGCGATTCAGTTTTCAACGAGAGGGTAGCAGAGAACGTCCCAAGCCGAAACTGACAACTGCAAGGTAATCCCCGTTTTATTGCCTTCCTCCGTTCGTCTGGGTGTTCTTCAGTTTTTAATCTCAATGGCGGCACCCCGCGTAGCATTTCATTTCGTAACAAGGCTGAACGCGAGCAACGGACTCCAGTTGAAGTCAGTGAGATGAGCAAGTGATTCTGATCTGCTCGGTCAATGGCGCAAGATTGCCCCTGAAAATGGGGAAGCCGTGGCCTCGCTGAGGCCGAAAACGTTTTCGACGAGGGGTTGCAATGGCGAGTCAGCCCCCACCGAGGCGGGTTCTCTGCCTGAGCGGCGAAACCTATGCCAATGCTGCCTTTTTGAGAATGTTTCTTACTCGATTTGGTCAAGCTTTCGGGCTTTGGAGGGAAAACCGCGTCGACGATCATGCCGAAACACGGCTCGGAAAAAAGTAAGAAAGAATACATCACTATGAATGCTCTAGATCGCCTCCTCTTGTTGTTCTTGATATTGCCTTTAGCGTGCCATGGCGCTGTCTTGAGCTATGGGCTAGTCTCCCTCAATGGGCAAGGCGATATGCCCGTAAGTGATTGGGATGCTGTTGGTAGAGGTGATCGGCTTTACATCGCTCCTTTTGATGCTGTCGAACCCTCAGGTGTTACTGTGAGTGGAGGCTCGTCAAAGACAGTATTTAGAGCCTATGTAGGCCGTAGCGGTAGCTATCAGGGGAACTTGGACGTCGTCGGAGAAAATTCCTATTTTGCCACGATTGATTCGATGTACATCGGTTATGGCAACGCGGGGGGGAGGTTGAACGTGAGTGACGGCGCACATGTTCATTCAGGGGAGCACGCCCTGATCGGTGCATTTGGAGTTGGTTCTGTTGTCGTCGATAATGCCACGTTTAGCACTGTTGGCGGTCTTAGCATGAATCGGGCCGGCTGTTCCTTGAGGATTGTCAACGGAGGTCGAGTATCTGTGGGTTACTATTTTGGTATGGGTAACGGTGACAGTGGTGTGATCGATATTGTTGACGGATCTCTTGCGGTGGATTTTTTAAGCAATCAGAATGGCAACAGCCTTAGTATCAGCCTTGGTTCGGGGGGGGCCCTTGCCCTAGAAAATAGTAATGGAACAGAAGGGGTTTCTGAATTCATGGCGGTCAACAGAGGCACAATTGAACTCTTGGTTTGGAATGGTTCAAGATATAGGCCTTACCAAGACCTCGTCGAAGGGGTCGATTATCTGGTGCAGCCAGGTACGGGCGAGTTGGTGGGGTATGGAGTCCTCACGTCGCTGCATCCGGTCCCTGAGCAATCTGCATTTGCGATGATATTCGGATTGATGGGGCTTGTCATCGCGATGCTCCGTAGAAAGAGGTGTTCTGGTGAAAAATGACGTGACTGCTGATTGGCGACCACCTACGAACACTTGCTTGAATCCAATGAGTCACCGATTACAGGATCCGATGGCCTCCGTTAGCTTGCCGCCGGCTTTTCGAGGAAATCTTGAGTTTGAAAAATATCCCGTACCTGGCTACGTCCTGGAAGTCAGCGGAGGCAGCGACATGCCCGGGCTATTATTTGGGACCTTGTTACATGCCGATACGGATCAACCACTCGTTGGCATCAACGTTTCGCTGGAAAACTCTGATGCCAAGACTGACCGGAACGGCGACTTCGAATTTGGCGATCTTCTGCCCAATCTACGCGAACTGGTAGTTGAGGCGCCAGGGTTTGAACGTTACTCCCGTGTCTTTACGGTGGCTCCGTTTAGTCAGCAGGGATGGAATATCTGGTTAACTCCGACGCGTTAGCGATTATGCAGCATTTCAAACCTTCGAATTCACAAATGGGCCACTTGAGAACCAACTACAAAATGATGGAGGAGTTTATTAATCGAATGAAACATTTTTCAAGAGTGCCAATAATCAATTCGAAAAAGCACTTCATCTTTTTTGTTGTCGCGATTCTAGTCTCATTGCCTGCTGTTCGCGTACTCTCCGGTCCTAAGGAATGGTCTGGTAACGGTCACTCCTACGAAGTCGTTGCTACGGCCGAAAGAATAAATTGGTTTGAAGCGTCAGCTCGAGCGATTGAGAGTGGTGGGTACCTTGCAACAATTGTCTCACGGGAGGAGAACGATTTTGTGTTCTCTCTAGTAAACAATTCCGCTTACTGGTTCAAAACTGGCCCCGATCACATTGGTCCATGGATTGGAGGATATCAACCATCTGGGTCTCGAGAACCAAATGGCAACTGGCAGTGGGTCACAGGTGAACCATTTTCGTTTCAGAGCTGGCTGAAGCGCACCAACGAACCCAATAATGCTGGAGGAAACGAGGATGGAATTTTCTTCTATAATGCCTATTCCGACAAACGAGTTGCGGACTGGAATGACTTCAATCGAGCTGGTGCGCTTCCGAAAGCTTACGTAATTGAATATGACCGTTTTCCTCTGATTGCCGAGAATTTGCCTCCCGTCATAGAACCGATTTCAAATTTAACTACTCCAGAGGATCGCCCTTCTCGTGCTATCAATATTCTTGTTTCAGATGATTCGACCCCTTTCGAGCGAATTGCTGTGAACGTCACATCTTCGAACGAGGAAGTTATCCCGAATGCCAATCTATCGGTCGGAGACAATGGGGTGGAGTATTCTTTGATTGCAAATCCGCTAAGCAACCAAAACGGAGTCACTGAAATTACGGTGACTGCGATTGATGAGGAGGGCTTGGTTGTGAAACAGATATTTGAATTAAGCGTTCTTCCGGTCAATGATTCGCCGACTTTGGATGATATTCCTGACCAGGAAGTGGGGCTGGGTAAGTCAATTCTGATTGGCTTGACTGGGATCAGCAGTGGAGCAGAGAACGAAAGCGATTTCCTTGATTTCGCTGTTTCTGTTGACGGATCTGGTGTTATTAGCGACCCCAGGATGTCCTATGTCCAAGGTGAAACAGTGGGTTCTATTACTTTGGGCGGACTCGGAGTCGGTCAGGTTCTAGTCGATGTGAGCGTCGATGATGGAGGTTCGGAGAATTCAAGGATTGTTCGATCTTTTAGCGTTTCAGTGCCGCCTCCAGTGGAGCGAAACACGTTCCCTCAGATTGAGCCCATAGCTGACCAAATCGTGAGGGTTGGCCAGACACCCCCGGCCATCGAGATCTCAGTACGAGATAAGGAAACGGCTTTGGCGAACTTGGTAGTTGAAGCCGAATCGCTTGATGAACGTTGGTTGCAAACTAGCAATGTGACGGTGAGTAGAAATGTCCAGGGAGCACATCAACTAGAGATTAGTAGTTTGGGTGTCCCACCTGGTGGAAATGGTATTGGCATTCGGGTAACGGTAACCGACGGGGCAGGTGCGACGGCGTCGACTGAGTTCAATGTGACGGTGTTGAATGATTTTCCGGTGGTGGAGATTATTGAGCCTATCGACGAAGCGATCATCGAGATTCCGGATGGTGTTGAGGCAGTCGATCTTCCATTTACTGTGGGAGTCATTGATGATCAGTCGGTGGATGAGATGGGGCTAGAAGTGAATGGGGGCGAGTTTGAAGGGGATATTGGTGTGGTCGAGGGAATGGTTGGCCGTTTTTCTGGAGCGTTGCCATCCTTGGCGATAGGCGAGTATTCGCTGCGAGCGTGGGCGAAGGATAGAGCAACGGGTGAGGTTGCCTATTCGGAGATCACTCCGTTCAAGGTTGTCGCGGGTGGAAAAGGAGAAATTGCCATCGTTCACCCTTTGGTAAGTGGGCGTGAGGAGGTCTTTACGGTTTGGGATTACTTGGTCGATTTGGGACATCAACCGAAGGTGTTCTTGCAGGAAGAGATTTCGGTGGAGGCGTTGGCTGACTATCGGGCGGTGATTTGGCATGACTTGGGTTCGACAGTGTTGCGGGATCATACTGTTGAGGTGTTGGCTGCTTTGCAGGATCGACAAGGAATTGGTGGCCTAATGCCGATGCCAATCTACTTCATTGGTACGCAGTTGAGGAGTGCCGCGGCCAACGTGACGAATGAGGCTCGGCGACGATGGATTGAGATGGCCAAGATCGGTGAGAGTCTGGGGCGAGTGCTTTTGAATCCCGTCGTGTTCGGTGAAGAAGGTGATCCTAATCGAGGCGCTGTGGGAGATTACTGGGCGTTGGCGGAGTCCTTTTTGCTCGACGGCGATACGGATGCCTACCTTGTACAACCCGGAGTCGAAGTTTTGGCAGTCGCTGGCAACGAGGAATCGGTGCTTGTTCATCGGTATCCTCCGGTTGATAAGGATGAGATTCCTGTTCCGCGACGGTTTGTGCAGGGTTTTCCCTTGCGCGCTCGAGGAGGGGATGATGCCTCCTTTGCTCGCAGAGCGTTGTTCGAGAATGCCCTGTGTTTTCTCCTCGCGAAGGATGTCATTTCTGAGTGCGAATGTGAGAGTGCTGTGATTTCGCCTGTAATCAGCCAACTGGGATCAGATTTGAGTTTTGACGTCGGAGAGGAATTCAGCATCGATACGGCCCTCATCAATAATGGACGCTGCTCAGCGCGAGGTGGCCAGATATCTGTGACTTTGCCGCCGGGACTTTTGATGGTCGATATTGAGAGCTCCAAGGGCGTTCCGGTGCGGTGGGAAGAGAATCCCGTAGAGAACACGCGAACGGCCTTTTTGGCTGTGGGGATTGTTGAGGAACAAAGCCGGGAGAAGGAAGACGTTTCGCTGAGTTTCAAGCTCGTTGCTACTCAGTCTGGTTCTCATCGAGTAGAGATTCAATCGACGGGTAACAATTTTGACGGGCAGACTGAGATTCTCGAGATTACCGCCGAAAGGGAAGCGCTTGAGGGAGAAGTGTCGTTGGGGATCGAACGGTCGCCAGAGGGACTGGTCAACTTAGTTGTCGTAGGAAGTCCTTTCTCGGTCGTGAAACTTGAGTGGTCTGCGTCGTTGGGCGCTTTGGCCGGCTGGCGACAACTGCGCACTGTCACTTTCTCTGCTAACCAACGTAGAAAAACGATCGAGATTCGACCAGTAGAAGGGGAACGATTCTATCGAATAGGTAGGTAGTGACGGGACAGCAATCGTGGCAGGCGTGTTAGTGGTAACCAATCGCAGGTGGTGTGCCAGCGTGGCAAACGAACGATTGATCTCCGATTCAAGCTTCTTGAACTTGGCCCGGCT
>CAYFGX010000103.1:0-9726 GCA_964342405.1 uncultured Verrucomicrobiota bacterium
CTGAGCCTGAGCCTGAACCTGAACCTGAACCTGAATCAGAATCAGAATCAGAATCAGAGGTCACTTCAGAACCGGTTTTGCCTGCGGTGCCGGCGATTCTGTTCTTGCCGCAGTTTGTCGATGGGAAATTTCAGTTTCGGATTGGAGGTTCTCCAGGAAGACGCATGACGATTGAAAGTTCGACGGATGGTCTTGTTTGGGAAACTGTTGAGGAAATCGTCAAAGATGATGGTTCAACAACATTTATCGACGAGGGGGCAGCCAGCGTGCCATTTCGATTCTATCGAGTGGTGACTCATTGAATCGAGAATCTGAGTTCACGATACGTTACGTCTGTTTTGTAAGATAAAAACGACGGAAAGTGATTGGGGGCCGTAGCCGAATGATGTCATTCGACTGGCACGGCTACAGATGAGTTCTGCTTCCTGTTGGGCTGGCTTGCTTTTGTTGTATCGTTGGTCGAGCCTAGTTTGGATGTCGGCGGTGTAATTGCTTTTTCCAGGATTCTGAGTTTGGCTTTGAGCAGGGCCAGACCCTTGTTCACTTCAGACTGCACGGCCCCGAGGTTTGCCGCGAGATGCTCCTGTGTTGCTAAGACTCTAGGATGAGTTGATTTGTATCGACTCTTTGCTCGCGTGAGTTCGGTTCGGTCAGATGCAATTTCGTCGGCTAAACTACGGTCGATTCTGACATTGGTCTCTCCAATGAGGGTGCTGAATGCATCTTCCGGATGCATTTGTTCCAGCTCGTGAATCAGTGCCCGAAGTGTTTCTGGGTGATCGTCTAGCCTAGTTGCTGTCTGCCTCGGCAATGCCGGTGAGGCGGATAGGCTCTGGCGGGCTTGTTCGGCGATCGATTTCATGGCGAACTCGGCGTGTCGCGCCATTTGTCGTAGGATCGACTCATGATTGGCTTGCTCAGATTGAATGGCCGGATGGGAGCTGCCGAAATCGATTTTCATGGTCGCCAGTTTTGATTCGGACTCGTAGAACCTCTCAAGAAGTTTGGTGGCCGCCATGTCACTGGCCTCCTGGGACAGTGTCACCATGATTTGTAAGGGCGACGCATTGACCAAGTTTTGAAGTAATAAAGAGGGATCTTTTTTTGGGGTGGTGTTTGGAACTGAGGGAGCAGGGTTTGAGTCCGGAACAAAGCGTTGTGCCATCAGGCTGAGGCTTTCTAGATCTGAGAAATTCCGGACGAGTCGGTGATAGAGCGGAAGTGCTCGGTCGACTTGGCCGAGCTTACGATAGCACTCTGCAAGGCGATACAAACTCAGGGCGATGATGTTTCTTTGTTGGTCGAACGCGTGGACGTTGACTTGGTAGTGCTCGATCGCTCGTTTGAGATCTTGATGAAGCTCTTCCTGAAGAAGTCCGGCATCGAATTGCTCGCGCCAGGTAATTTCCGAAGCGGAAAGCCTAGTGAGGATCAGGGTGAATAGGATTGCCGTGAGTCGAATTGCGTTTGATCGTCGATACATGAAGATTCCTTTTTTGAGCTCTACCTTCGAGCCTGAGTGCTGATCTAAGCAGTCTTTGAAAAACGAATTGTCAGGCTTTTGTTAAACTAACACCACCGAGCAAGTCGGTAGCCGATTCCGTGGACGGTTAGTATCCATTGGGGCTTGGCGGGGTCCCGCTCTATCTTTTTGCGAAGCTGCAGGATGTGGGTGTCCACCGTGCGGGTTGAAGGGAAGGCGGTGACTCCCCAAACTCGATCCAAGAATTCGTCTCTGCTGACGGGGGCGCCCTCTGCTTGCGCAAGCAGGGACAGCATTGCGTATTCGCGAGTTGTGAGTTCGAGTGGGCGACCGTTGCGAGTCGACTGGTGTCGGGCAAGGTCGATAAGAATATTGTCCCATTCGAGCAGAGTGGGTTTCTCAGAGTTTTTCTTTCGTCGGAGGAGCGCGCGCACACGCGCGAGTAGCTCTGCTGTGCTAAACGGTTTCGTCAAGTAGTCATCGCTACCCGCGTCCAGACCAGTCACTCGGTCCTCAATCTGGCTTTTGGCTGTTAACATGAGTATAGGCATGCTTGCGCCAGCCTGGCGCAGTGACTCGCAGACCGTGATGCCGCTGAGCTGAGGCATCATGATATCCAAGAGCACGAGATCTGGCTTTTCCTTCAAGGCTAGCGTGAGCCCAGACGAGCCGTCTGTTGCCGCAATCACTCGGTAGCCGTTGTCTGTGAGACAGTCGTGGAGCGCCTGTCGCATGGGATGTTCATCCTCCACTACTAGAATTCTGGCTTTGGATGTTGAAGTTTGGATGTCCTTCATGATGGCGCAGGTTCGAGAGGGAGCGAGAGAACGAAGCAAGAGCCGCCGCTTTGAGGGCTTTCCAGCGTGATGCTCCCTCCGTGTGCTTCTGCGGTGTGTTTGACAAGACTAAGGCCGATGCCAACACCTTTGGTGCGTCTTGTCTCCTCGGATCCGAGCCGTTCGAAAGGAAGAAAAATTCGTTCTCTTTCGGTTTCCGGAATTCCAGAGCCCTCATCACGGACGGTGAATTCAGCCAGTCGCTGCTTGGCAAACACCTTGACTCCCACGCGGATCGTTCCGCCTTGCGGGGTGTGTTTGATCGCGTTGTCGATCAGATTGACGAGTGCTTGATGGACAGCCTGCCCATCCCAAAGGCCACTAGGCCATGAAGTCGTGTTGGGCAGATCCGTATTGGGCGGGCTGGGCTCCAGGATTCGATGGGCGTTGATTGCGATCGGATTCATAAGTCGCATCGTTCCCTCGTAGAGATTTTGAATGTCGACGGGTTCGAGTGTCAGGGTGGATTTGCCGGTTTCGAGGTGGGAAAACTGAAGGACATTGTCTACGAGTGCCGAGAGGCGGGCACATTCGAGTTTGATCCAGTCAAGGTAGTTGTGTTGCTTCTGTGAATCCATTTGCTCTTGTGACTGGAGGTTTTCACTCATCAGTTGAATGGATGCGACCGGTGCCCTGAGTTCGTGAGAGACGCTAGCGACGAAGTTACTCTTCATTTTTCCGAGAGCGATTTGCCTTCGAAGAGCGACTAGGTGCAGCGCCCAGCCTGCGATTCCGGTCATGCTCGCAAGGGCAATGATGAACAGGACAGATCGTGTCCGTCGGCGAGAACGTTCGAAATAGCGATCAGGATCTGCCATAGTTGCCCGAGTCTGCAGCCAAGGATAGGGGCTTGAGCTTTGGAGCGAATCAAACGGCTCTTTCCGATCGCGATTCGGAGCTTCTTCTTGGAGGAGCTTTGAGGAAGCCAATAGGCGTCCGCTCATTGAAAGGCTGAATAGAACGGGGGTTTCCTTTGCTCGGGCATCGACGGTTTTTTGGCAAGTCTCTTTCAGATAGGTTTCAGAGACGGCCACGAATTGATGCTCGGAGCCCTTGTCTGTCACTTGTTGAATCAAGAAATGATCCTGCTCTTTCTGGACCCACTTTGGCTCCTGAGATTTTGACTGGATCCAACGTTGCCATTCGCTGGCAGGAAGCGATTGGTGAATGGATCGGGCTTCGCGGTGCCGGGCAAGCGTCGCGACGAAAAGAGATTGCAGTTGAGTGCACCGTGGCGAGGAGCTGGAAGGGATGATGCGTTCGCTTAGCAATCGGTTGGACCAATCGCTTGGCTTCGCCAGTTGGCGTTCTCCGAAACGGAGAAGGGCCTTATGAGGGTCGTCGCCGTCGAGAATGTGTTGATTGATCATGCGGGCTTCAAGCAGATCGAGAAGCACCGGGACTGCAATGCCGGCTTCGGAGTGAATATTCTCGGGGAGCTTCTCCCATAGCTGCTGGATTGCATCTCTTGCGGTGCTGAACCTAGATACTTCGACTAGGGCGCTGATCTTGGTCAAGGTCATGAGTGTTGAGAACGGGAGCGGCGGTTCTCGGACAAGAAAATCATGAGCAAGCTTAATGCGTCGGAAGGCGTTGGTGGTGCGATGGACCTCCTCCCATGCCAGGATCAACGATTCGCTGAGCCGATGCCAGGGGAGACGCGTTGGAGTTGGGAGTCTTGGCTGTATGGGGATCTCGGGATTGAGGCATTCGCCTGTGGCAGAGAGCGAAATTAGCAGAGCATCTTTCGGAAGTTCATTGGGCCCCATTTCAGCGAGCGTGCTTGGATTTTGTATCCATTGGAGAAGGGGGATCTCGTCCTCTAGCTGTGTGATGAGCTTTCGGCCCTCGAGCTGGAGCGCTGTGACGGCATCTTGGCGAGCCAGCTGCCGCTCCTGTAAGACAAACCAGAGACCGAAACCGATCAATACCACAACGGGCGCGATCATCGACCAGTTCCGCCAGTCCAGGAAGGATGGTGTCCCTGACTGTTGATAGCTCGTCACCATGTCTGTCGGAATAAAATCAGAATACGAAGCGAGAGCCCGTCTCTGCAACTCATCAGATCAGATGTCACTGCTTTGAATGTCAGAGTTTTGTCAAAGATCAGCTCCTCCGATTTCGTCTTAAATTGGTCAACATTCAAGCCACTGCTGTTTTCCGGAGTCAGTCGTAGCAAGTGGTGGATATTTCTGTAGCTTGGTGGGACTCGAGAGCGACAGTCGTTTCGAAGCTGTGTGCAACTTCGAGGCTGCCGCGAGTAAAGAAGGTGTGGCACAAAAAAAGGACACTCCCGGAGGAGTGTCCCGTGATCGAATTGAATGGAGCTTTAGCGGCCGCCCTGTTGGCGCATGAGACGGACTCGGTTCATCGTCTCCCATGCTTTCATCGCAGCTGGGTCTCCGTTGGCCATGCCGTCGGCGATTGCGTCCTGGACTCGAAGCATGTTTGCGCGGGCCTCGACTGGATCTTCGGAATTTCCCGATAGTACTGCGTCGGTGGCTGACACATAATCGCCCTTATCGAGTGCTGCGTCAATCTTACCCACCAAAGAGTAGCTGCCCCTCTTTTTCTTCTTCTCCTGGACCGGAGCGGTGGCTTCGACGGTGCTGGTGTCGATCGGTTGGACCACGATTTCTTCCTCTCCACCTCCACAGCCTACCATGAAGGTCGCGACTGCGAGGGCGAGGGCCGAACTCCAATGACGATTGATCTTCATCTTCGAATCCAAGTCTAATCGATTCTTAGTAACCACCGTTTGGCTTACCAGGAACAGCGTAGAGATCGTTTGGAGGAGGAATGCGCAAAGGAACATTCTTACCACCGCGTGGGCCTACCATCTCGTAGAAACGTTGGAAGGTCAGATTCTGAGCGCTGCCCATGACAGTGCCGACACCGGAGCGTCCACCCACATCGACGTTGTTCGCGGAGGAAGGAGCACCACCGTGGCGCTGCGAGATTCCCTCGTGGGGTTGATTGCCGGCATCGTTGAAGTAGAAGGGATCGTTCTCATCCGTTTCCCACTGAACGATCACGCTAGGTTGGAAGTCGGTGACTTTGTAAGTCGCTCCATTTGGGAGCTGGCTCGTCAGACCTGAAAAACTGCCGTTCCAGGTGTAGCTTGTTACCTTGATCGGTCGTGCGAGGTATTTCGAGCGCTTCACGCCGCGTGATTCAGTGGCGTCTTTAGGGCAAATCATCACTTTCCAAGCATTTCCAAGGTAGGTCGCCAATTGGCCGGCCTCAAAGGCTTGTCGTTGTCCGAGGAGCTGCTCTTCGAGCGCGTTGAAGGCCACGGGGCGAGCGAACTGAGGCATGAGTTCGGTATCGTAGGCCCAATTATCTGGTCCACCGCCGTTTCCGCCCCAACTGGGATGCGGCATGTGCTCTTCATTGTCACCCGTATACATGGTCATGGCGAGCATGATCTGCTTGGTGTTGTTGAAATCGATGGTGTTTTGAGCTTTGTCTTTAGCCTTCGACAGGGCTGGGAGCAACATGCCGGCCAAAATCGCGATAATGGCGATCACCACCAGCAACTCAATGAGCGTGAACGCCAGCTTGTTCTGGCGCTTCTTGGTTGGAATCATTTTGTTCATTATTCTAAAAAACCGTAAGTGGTTGGTATAGGCTGAGTCACGGGTATGAAAGGGTAATAGCGACCCTAGGTCAATCCCTTTGTCGGGGGGTTGGAATGTGTTTTTGGGTGCACACGGCTCGCTCCCGGAGCGGGTTCCGAGGCGAAAAACGCTATTGTAAACCGTCGAAACGGAAGCCGGTGACTTTTCCCCCTGCAGTTGCCAGGCGCTCCAAGATATCCGGGCCTGATTTGACCGTTTGCAGCTTCCAGACGTAGGTCACCCCGGTAGCCGATCGTAGAGAGGTCAAGTAAATGGGGGTGTAGCCTTCTTCGAGACGGAATTTCAGGCCGTATTGTAGTTGTGAAAAGTTGAAGGGGTTAATGGTGAACTGGTCGAGAAGGGATTGGTGAGCGATGGGCTCCAGGGGTTTCACGGATCCGGAGACCAGAGATTCGATGACGGCCTCGCTTAAGGCCTCGATCTGGGGTGGTGCCGAAGTCGTGGTCGGTAGGGCACTCTTCTGCGTTTCTGGGGGACTCGTTTCGACAGTTCGAACCGTTTCTGGTGACTCAGAGGGACTGGGTTCTTTTTCGGTGGGGGGGACCACTGTTGGGGCTTCCGCGGGCGTTTTGATGATCGATGGCTTGGTGGCTTCGGAGAGGAGCTCTTTCAATTCAACGATCTCAGTCTCAAGAGCAAGAATCTGATCTGCGTCGCCCGCGGGAGCTTGAGACTTGGGCTCTCCTCCTTTTGGCGCTTGAAAAGCCAGCACTCCGGCTCCAGCCGCTAACAAGAGAGCCCCACCGAGCAGCAGCCAGAAAGGGAGCGGACTCTTGATTCCTTCCCAATCAGGCCACGCTTGAGCAATGGTCCGGTTGGTAGTTTGAATTTGGAGAGCCGCCCAAATCAGGCCGAGACATGCGAGTAGTATAGCTAGACTGCCGAGAATCAAGTCCATCGTTATTGTCACCTTGCTGTTACTGTGGGGTAATCACCAAGGGAAGCTCAACCGAAAATGTTGTCCCTCGTCCGAGCTCGCTCGCGGCTCTGATTTCGCCCCCCATCAGTTCGACGAGTTGCCGTGAAATAGCCAGCCCGAGCCCGGTGCCGCCGAATTGACGCGTGGCGGACGCGTCCGCTTGGACGAAGTTGTCGAAGATTTTCGTGAGTTGATCCTTCGCGATACCGATCCCGGTATCTTCGACTTGAATTAAGAGCCGGATGGTATTGCCGGGCAGGAGCTCGCTGTCCGGGGTAGCAGTTGCGAATCCCATCCGGAGTGTAACCGAACCTTTTTCGGTGAATTTGAACGCGTTGCCCAAGAGATTGAAAAGGATCTGTCGCAGCCGAGCGGGATCCCCATTGAATGTCTTGGGGAGTCGAGAATCGATCTCTTGCTTGAAGGAGAGCTTCTTTGTTTTTGCCCGTGGCTGAAGAATTCGGATGATTTGTTCCGCCGTTTCGGCAAGCCGGAATGGGACAGATTCAATGGTCATCTTGCCGGCTTCGATCTTGGAAAGATCCAAGATCTCATTAATGAGCTCGAGAAGTGATTCCGAGCTTTGTTGAATCAACTCGGCGTATTCTCTCTGTTCTTGATTGAGGTCGGATTCCAGAAGAAGGCTCGTCATCCCCATCACACCATTCATTGGGGTGCGAATCTCATGGCTCATGTTTGCCAAGAAATTGCTCTTTGCCTGATTGGCAGCTTCTGCGGCTTCTTTGGATTCAAGAAGTGCTTGCGTTTGGTGTTGTACTTCCGCCTCAAGGTTTTGATTGAGGTAACGAACGTCTTTATGAAGGCGCACGAATTTGTTGGCTAGGACGGAGGCGAGGACGACGACGATCAAAAGAAAGCCGTGATCCGTCACGAGCGGATAGGCATGAAGGTCCAGAATATGGAGAATGTCAAAGACGACGCCGATAAGGAAGAGAGTGAATCCTGCCAACACAACTCGCGCATCACGGCTCCCGAAGCGTGAGGCGACCAAGAGCGTCCAGGTACCTGAAAAGGCGAGGATGATCCAAGTATAGGCGATACAGTACTTAAACCAGGCGAACCACGTTGTTGGCTCGCTACTCAGGAAGACCGCCATGACAGCCAACCCAGCCGCCGTGTAGGCGAGTCGAACGAAAATATCCAAGAGAGGAAAGGGGGCCTGCTCGCTCGGGCGGAAATAGTCTCTAACAAAACGGTGGAGAAACACCGGGAGAATGAAAACCGCTAAATATTCTAGCCGCTTCATGAAGAGGAACGAAAGCCCGAGCTCAAACTTGAGCGGATTCCGGAGGAAGAGCCATAAAATCAGGAGTGCAACCACCACGCTGAAGTAGAGGTTTGGAGTCTGATCCCGTTGGCGGACAAAGAGCAGGAAGAAGTAGAGCGACACGGCAAGGTAAAAGGGAAGGACGGCTCCGTTGAGGAAGCTGCGCGTGTAGAAGCGCTTGGTCATCATTTCGACGGGTCCAATCGAGGGAGCACCGTGGACGATTCCTGATGTGTCGTCCAAGTATCGCTGGACGTGGACCAGTAGGGTGTTGATTTTTCCGGGTTGGATGAGATGCCCGGGAATTGGATAGCGCCGGACCTGGTCATAGGCTTGGGCCTGCGGGCTATCCCATTGGCCGGTTTCTCCGACTAGTTGACCGTTGAAGTAAGTGCGATCTCGGTCAGACACTTCACCAAGCTCGACGATGAGGTCGACCTGAGTTGAATCTGGAATTCTGATTTGTTTGAGATACCAGTAGCTTTGATCTTTGGGACTAAAGTCGCGGTGGCGTTCAACGGCGGATGGCACGTTGATGGGCTTCCAGTGGGAGGCGAGAGTGTCGATCGGTTTGGCAGTTTGAAAGTCCGAGGGATTGATGTTGTCTTTCGAAATCCACCAGGTGTGTTGGAACGGTGCATCAGTGGGGGAATTCGCGAGTGAGGTGATTTGGTCCAGTCCGTAGAGTTCTTGGACCATCACGCGGGATTGAGAATCCGCTCCGAGACTGGTCCGATCCCCATGAAAAATCGACAGAAGAAAGACGAGAGTCCAGACTTGTCGGGATGCGAGAAAGTGTTTCAAGTGGCTTGAAACTTGAAGCACGCGTTCTCGAGTTGGGGTAGGTCTAGGCACTTCTACGAGTCATTCGGCGTGAACGGTCGAGGCCTCCTCTTTTACAGCCGGAATGCTTAGCCATCCGATTCATCCGGTGAGAGACTAGCGAGAGGAATCGCTCTTTTCTCCATATTGACGCCCAAGGTCGGTGATTTCACGAAATTGCTTGGCGGGCCGAAGATCGGATTTCGGCGATCTTGCCTTTCGAACGAGTGTTCGGGGAGTGATGGCCCCAGACTGAATCAGATCCTTGACTTTGGATATTTCTACCGGGCCTTCTTCATGCCCAGTCGCGGCATCCACGTAGTAATAACAATTGCCTCGTGCGCGTCGGATCGTGTCGGCATCATCGATTCTCTTGATGAATTTGGGGTAGAACCGATGCCAAAAGTGGGCGCAGATTGCAAATCCGAGAGAAAAAACAAAGAGTCCTGCCCAGTAATATTTGTTTCGGAGCAACCAAGTGAAATCGAGTCCAGCGTAGCGTGCCAAGAGCTTGATGGCCCCCGTCACGATAATCATGCCACCCAAGGTCATGATCAGGCTAAACTCAGTGGATGTCTTCACGTTTGGCTCGGTTCCGTCAGTATTTCCGATAAATCGGCCGGAAAGGCGTAATAATGAGGTTGTTGTGAGCCTTGAGCAATGCCATTTTTATGTGTGCGGAGACGGTGCTTTTTGGTGGTCGTTTCGGTGATGGGCGGAAGAGTAACGGAATGTGG
>CAYFGX010000104.1:0-9445 GCA_964342405.1 uncultured Verrucomicrobiota bacterium
CTCTTCATTCCGCAGCCTCGATGAAAGATTCCTTCCATCAAACTCCACCTGCGCTGGCTTCTTTAAATCACACAGGTCGATGAGTGTCGGAAGCAAATCATGATGAGAGGTCAAATGACGGACCTCGGTTCCCGCAGTTAAGCCAGCACGCCATCGAATGAAGCAGGCGACCCGGTGCCCTCCCTCATAGACGCTCCCCTTCTTTCCTCGCATTCCCGCATTGAAGCCAAGCCGACCGCTACGATCCGTACCGGCCGCTGTGCCATTGTCGCCCATAAAGATCACGATTGTATTCTCTTCGAGCCCTTCCTTCCTCAAGGCATGAAACAGTCGCCCCAGGTTCTCGTCAAAATTCTCAATCATGCCATAGAATTTCGATCGGTCCTCCGGATGCTGGGCGGCAAATCGTTTCCAATACTTTTCTGCTACTTTGAATGGGCTGTGCATCGCGTTGAGCGGGAGGCACACGAAAAAAGGATGCGTTTTGTTCCGGCGAGCAAACCGGATCGTCTCCGAGAACAGGATATCATTACAGTAACCCTCGAATTCTTCTGGTTTACCATTCCGATACAGAATGGGATCAAAGTAATCATTCCCGATGGGATTCCCAATCTCGTCGATACCACCCGCCATGTGTTTCACCACTTCATGAAACCCTCGAAATCTAGGAGCATAGGGATAGTTGTCTCCCAAGTGCCACTTTCCAAACATCCCTGTCCGATACCCAGATGCAGCAAAGACTTGGGCCATGGTCGTTTCACCTGCGTTCAACAACTGCCTTCCTTCCGTGACCGACCAAGCCCCAACGCGGATGGAATGCCGCCCCGTCAGGAGAGCGGCTCGCGTGGGCGTGCAGACGGGATCCACATGAAAGTCCTCCAAGCGAACACTTTCAGCTCGCATCCGATCAAGATGCGGCGTCTTGAGCCACGGGTTCCCATGACAAGCCACGTCGCCATAGCCCAAATCATCCGCCAGGATGAGGATAACATTCGGACGGCTATCGGCGACAGAAATAGCCGAACACACCGTTAGCCCAAGCCAAGTTAGTGTGGACAGAAGGTTCTTCACTCTTGATTCCTCGTTCGACTCGAATTCTCCTCAAAGGTAGCGGAATCCGGCCCATCCTCCCAGCCAGAATGGCAATCTTCGATCCTTGCGCCAAGCTCTCAAAGCAATATCAGTCCGATTGAAAAAGAAACCGTAATACTCGATCCATCCTCCCCGTAAACTCCTGAACATCCTATCAATTTCGCTCATGAACACATCCTTCATCGCCAGGGGCAGCGATTTGCGGTTCGACGGTAAGAATCATGTCGGCAAAAGTAACCATGGGAATCAATACGACAATGATACGGGGAAAACGGATCAAGCCCTTTCCCTAGCTTCGGTCCGAAGGCCAGGCCTCCGAGCTCCCCTTCTCACGCAACTTGGCTGTACTGAAGAGCACGAATATCCAGAGGAACCGAAATAAGCGGCTCGCTATCAGCACCAAAAAGGATGAAGGTTTGAATTCACATAATTTTTCGAACTGAGATAATAAAGTGACGGTTAGCAAAATTGCCCCAACCACTCAACAGCCAGAGCCAAACGGAATTCTCAGATCACAACTCATGAAAATAGCAAAGAGGCAAGCTTTCACATTGATCGAACTTCTCGTCGTCATCGCTATCATTGCGATTCTTGCGAGCATGTTGCTGCCGGCACTTTCCAAAGCCAAAGGGAAGGCTCAGGGAATCTTCTGCATGAACAACCACAAGCAGCTGCTCCTTGGATGGACGATCTATGCGGATGATAGCGAGGGTAATCTTCCGTTTGTAAAACACGGTCCCTACGAATGGATGGGTGGATGGCTCGATTTCAGCGGTTCAAACCCAGAAAACTGGGATCCAGAGGCCAACCTCACTAAGAGCATTCTTTGGCCCTACCTCGGAGGAAGTGTCGGTATCTTTAAGTGTCCCGGGGACAAGAGTTCGGTTCGGGTTGGAGGTGACATCAAACCTAGGATTCGAAGCATGTCCATGCTCAATTGGGTCGGAGGTCGGGGCGAGGGCCTGTCAATGGGCTGGTCGGAATCCTCTGGGCCATGGCGAATCTACCGGAAAACCTCTGATTTCGTCGCTCCTGGACCATCACAATCTTTTGTTTTTCTGGATGAACGTGAGGACACGATCAACGACGCCATGTTCGTTGTGGACATGGGCGGCTTTCCAAATGAACCAAACAGTTACCGAATCGTCGATATCCCTGCCAGCTACCACAATGGCTCCGGAGGATTTTCATTCGCCGACGGGCACTCAGAGACTAAAAAATGGAATGATCCCAGAACCGTGAAATCATTTAGCAAAGGAGTCGCCACTCCCTTTGACTTTCCATCCCCAAACAATTCTGATGTAGCCTGGATGCAAGAACGGGCGACGCGCCGTCCGTAGCCTTCCGAAGCAGACAAGCTCTCAGGGAACTCACTGTTCACAGAGGAATTCTCGACATCCTAGTAACCAGACCTA
This sequence comes from uncultured Verrucomicrobiota bacterium, assembly GCA_964342405.1. Lineage (GTDB taxonomy): Bacteria > Verrucomicrobiota > Verrucomicrobiia > Limisphaerales > AAA164-E04 > UBA2970. The sequence continues at coordinate 2,508 of CAYFGX010000104.1, forward strand.
TTCGAACTCCGTCTGTGCTCTCATGATTGCCTTGACGCGTACGCTCCTCCTAATCACCGCCGCGGTGCTGACGACCAATCTAGCTGCACAAGGCCGAAATAGAGGGCCTCTACCATTGAGTCCTGGAGACGTCATTCCAAACGTCGCTGGTTTTGCTGAAGACGGCAGTCCCTTTGAGTTGGAGAACCTCAAAGGGCATCCCACCGTGATTGCCTTCGGTTGCCTGACTTGACCGCCTTTCATGAGAAATGTCCCCAGTTTGGAGACAGTCTACCGCGATTACTCACCGAAAGGCGTCCGTTTCTATTACGTCTACAAGGCCTTAGCCCATCCAGAGATGAACGGATTTATCCAGCCGTTCACCATAGGGGAACGCTTGGCTCATGTGAAAGAGGCTAAAGTCCGCCTGGGAACAGGGATTCCATGGATTGCTGACTCCATTGCCAACGAAATCAAGCATGCTTTCGGTGACCGCAACAACTCAGAGTTCTTGTTCGACAGCGAGGGAAAACTGGTGGTCGCTCGCGACTGGAGTGACCCACAGGCCCTCCGCTGGGATCTGGAAGCCCTCGTCGGCAAGGTGGATGTCGTAACCCAAGTGAGCGACCTGGACCTTCCGAATGGTATTCGTAGAGGGGCACGACCGGCAGCATCTGGCGTCGTCCCCAGGTTGGATTCCCCTGCTGGTTTGCAAGCGATCCAGGTTACTCCTGAGGTAAATCCAGCCCAACCCCACTATGCAAAATTACGGGTGGAAGCAGACCAATCTCTCTTCCAAGCAGGCAAAGGACAAATGAAACTAGGTTTTCATCTGGATCCCATCTACGGCGTTCACTGGAACAACCTGGTCGAACCTCTCAAGTGGGAGATTCGAACACCAGATGGAATACTGGTTGCCCCAAGCCAAGGGAGCGCCCCCAAAGTCGAAGTCGAATCAGATGTGGACCCGAGGGAGTTTTTGGTGGAAGTCGATCGTTGCGAAACGACAGGACCTCTCGAACTCGTTGTACGCTATTTCGGATGCAACGATGAAAAAGGCTTCTGCATCTCCGTGACCCAAAACTACACGATTCAATTCATGGCCGACCGAGACGCAGGACGCCCCAATAATGCCCAAAGAGGCGGACGACGGGGCGGTCGCGGAGGGGCACGAGGGGGCTTTCTCGGACCGAGGTTTCGCAACTAGGCCACTTTTCCATCAAGGACGGCCAGGATCCAGTCACCCATCCATGTCTTCACCGCTCCGGACTGGCGCTAAGAGCTAGGACGAACCAGGTGACGCCTACAAGACGCGCACCGCTCGTTCCAGGTTCAGATTCCGCCTTCGGGTTTGAATCTTGCCGACCTGTCTGCGGCGGTCAGTAAAGCACTTAAACCAGCCTTGTCGCGTACTTTCCGATCGATGGCAAAGGTCAGGATCTTTCGTCCACGAGTCGCCGGGATCGGAGCGGTCAGATCTTCAATCTCGTTCCCATCAACCCAAAGCCGAAGCCCCTCCAAATCATTCAACTCCAGTTTAAATCTACCGGCGGCAAGAACATTCACAAATCCACGAACATAGATCGTGTCTTCGGAACCAAGGTCTTCCAAAGGCAAGACTCCATTGACCTTGCTATAGACGGGCATCCAAAAGGCTGTCTCATCCGGAACTAAACCAGGCTCACCGGATGCAAACTGCCACTTTCGTATGAACGGAGCCTCATTGTTCGCGAACTTTCCAGGTCGACCGAGCACAGAAAGAAACTTGGCGAGATCGAGAAATTCCTGACGGCTCTCCAATTGATCAGCAAGCCCCTCCGGCATCAGGGATGCCATGGTGCGTTGTCGGCTCACCGTGCTCAGGGACACGTGAATCTCCCTCCCCACATTAACGGAGTCCCGAAGAACGATCTCTTTATCACTCTTATGTGTAATAACACCAGACTGGACCGTCCCATCATTGAGCGTCAGCTGTACATTCTCATAGTGCTCGGCAATCGACTTGTTCGGTTCCAGAATCGATTCCACCATATAACTCGGATCGGCAGCCGCGCCGACGGCAACGAGGTTAGGACCGATGGCTGGTCCGACAGCGCCGATGCCATGGCAAACAGCACAAGCCGAGGATTGTCGACGGAAAACCAACTCACCGCGCTCGGGGTTCCCATGCTGAATAACATCGGCGGTGAGTTGCTCTCGGTTCTCCCGTTTCAGTCGTTGCGTGAGGGACTGTGGCCGAGTCGGAACAAAGAGCCGCGCCAACTGTCTTGGCAACTGCCCCGTGCGCCGATGGAAGGCCGCGACTTTGGACACCGCTTCAGGATGCAATTGCTCCCGTTCAATTGCCTTGAGAAGCAAACTCGGCCCGGTGCGATACCGCAAGAATGCGGCGATCAGTTTCGCTGGATCGGTGTCGCCGGGTGCTTCTTTGAGAATCTCGGCAGTCGACGCAACCGCATCCAACAAATCAGCTCTCGCCAATCCATAAGTGGCAATGTGCCGTGCCCGAAGGTCTGTGGAATGAGCCATCTTCCTCAAGACCTCAAGAAACTGAGTCTGCCCTAGAGCCCCCAGAGACTCTGCAGCCGCGATCCGCACCGCCTCGGAACGTCCGTCATCTCGAATGACGCCCAGAAGCTCACTCCCACTCCCCACCAGTTTCCAGGCACCAATATTGGCCGCAATCGCAGCAACGTATTCACCGTCACGGCTCGCTAACTGGGTTCCTAGGTTGGGCAACCTTTTCGAAAGCGACACAGTCCCTTTTTCCCCTACGATCGCCAAGGCATCCAGCAGTGCCACTTTGGACGATTGAGGGAGTCGAGATCGTCGATGTGTCACCGCTCGAAAAACAGACTGTACATGATCAGCTTTGGCCTCGGAGACGAACAGATCCTTGATTGCACTTAGTTCCTCCGCGGACGGACGTCTCTGTTTTAGAAACGCAGCTAACCGTTTATCGAATCCTACGGCCCCAAAACGCTCGGCGTAGGCCCGATGCTCATCCTTATCGAAAGCCAGTTCCCCCCTCTTCAACCTAGGCTGCCAGTAAGGTTCCAGCGCCCTGGCGGTTTGCGGCAAGGCGGCCCCGATAAATTTATCCTGCTCGTAATCCAAGGCGTTCAATGAGGCAGCAAACGCCTCGGCTTTCGGCACAAAACCCGCAGATAGGACCGCCTCCATCCGCGTCCGCGGAAAGGGATCGGCCGCCAACTGAGCGATCATCCCAACCGGGTCCGAAAGTGACTCATGCCAATATCGAATCACTCGAGCACCACACGAACGGGCATGTCCATCCTGGGTGGCGAGCACTTTCTTTAAGATAAACTCACTTGGACTCTCTACGTTTTGGCATGCCCACATGGCTTCCACAAGATGCCCGTCGTAACCAGGCTCGTTCGGGATCAAGCCTGCTACCCAAGCCTCTGTTGCTTTGAGAACCTCTGTCGAATCCCGCTCACTCAACTCCTTGCGTGCCTGATGCCGCGTCCAAGCGTTCGGGCTCTTCAAATGATCAAGCAGGAAATCGATTGATCCTCCCACGAGCTTTGGCTTTTCAATCAAGGGACGATCCTTGTGGGTAATCCGCCAAATCCGACCATGTTCATGATCTCGACGGGGATCGCGAAAATCATGTTGGGCATGATTGATGATCGAATTATACCAGTCTGCCACATAGACAGCTCCGTCAGGCCCGACCTTACAATCCACCGGCCGAAAGTTCGGGTGTTTCGCAGCGATCAGAGGAGGTAAGACATTCGCGCTGAATCCAGCCCCATCCTCGATGAACTCGTAGCGGATCACGGCTCGGCTCTTGAAACGGCAGGTCAAAAGTTGACCACGAATCTCCTCGGGAAAGTGCATCCCTGTGACCAGATCCCCACCACACTGTTTCTCAGTGCTGATGAGTGGCGAAACTCGAGTTGGGACACTACTTGCCCCGGAGGCAGGTGACAGATACATGATCCGTGGATTGTTCACCATGAACGACTGCCCCCATCGATCAAAGACGTGCCCCCAAGGGTTTCCGCCCGTCCCTCGCACGAACATCCGCAGTTCCTGATTACGCGGGTTGAACTGATAGACCCCACCGTTGAAGTTGCGCACAACTCCATACTGCGTTTCCACTTGAGTATGTAGAAAGATGCCCTCCTGAAAATAGATCCACCCTCCCGGGCCACGACGCCATGCGCTGATCGAGTGGTGGCTATCCTCGATACCAAACCCGGTCAGCGCTACCTCCTTCACATCGGCAACATCATCCCCATCCGTGTCCTTCAAGAAGAAGACATCTGGAGATTGCGCGACGAAGCACCCTCCATTGGCCAGTTCAATCCCCGTCGGGAGATAAAGCCCGTCGGCGAAGACGGTCGACTTATCCGCTCTTCCATCGCTATCAGTGTCCTCGAGAATGATTATCTTGTCATCGGCCTTTTCTCCGGGCTTGAGTTGCGGATACGCCCACGAACAAGCAACCCACAGCCGTCCCCGTGAATCCCACATCATATGCACCGGATTCGCGAACATCGGCTCTGAGGCAAACAAATTCACCTGATACCCGTCCATCAACTCGAAGTTCGCGAGCTCCGCAGCCGGGTCGTGATTATCAATTAGGTCTAGATCAGCGTTCTTGAGATTCGCCGTTTTGATTCCTTCCGCCCCCTTTTGAGCGAAAGCTTCGGCACAAAATAGGCCTAGAGATAGAGCAATGAGAAACCGTTTCATCGGAGCAAACTGACAGGGGTCAAACGCCATTCGCGGGTCTTAAGTTCGATACCTTTGCCAAGAGCCTCGTCTTTTGCCTTGGCGATATTGTTGAATTCAATGATCTCAGCCGGGAGTGCTCGCCCACTGTTGGACTTGCGTCGTTCACCAACAATGTGGACCTGGTTTAAGGCTTTCCAGCTGTATACAAAATTGATGTTCTTGTCATAGATCGCTTCTCGATAAGCCTCCAGCGCCCGGTGCGCGGGCGTTGATGTAAGCGGTATTCCATCGGACCACGCCACATGGCTCGCAGTCGTGATCGCCTCCCCGTCGATGGTCAAGAGATAGGAGCCTTCTGCCAGATTACGCACCACCAATCGGTCACGCTGGTTCTCCAGTAGATCGTGGACCTGGCCTGAAGTAGGCGCCCCGAGGCTCGGCCAAGTATTCTCTGTGACTTCAAAACGAACGCCCCCTCCCACCCCACGCAGCCCACGGATTTTGACACCTACACTCTTGAATTTCGACGTCCCGGCGTCTACCTCCAAGCGCCAAGGTATCGGCCCCGAGATCAAATGGTCAGCCAAAGCCCGACTAACACTCCAATAGCCATACTCGTTCAAGTTAACGCCGTTACCAGTCATCTTCGGCGCCTTGTAATCCTCCATGAGGCGAGCCGTCAGTTGATAGAGATCCACAAAGGGCAAGCCCGTGTCGGACGCCACTTGGCTCATCGCTTGGGTGTACGTCCTGAGCTCGCTGTTACGTCGCTCCCAATTGGGAGTGCGAACCCCAAGGTTTTCGTAAGCAATCGGCGAGATCAAAATGAGGCGCACCTCGGTTTCGCCATTGTATCGCTTACCTTGATGGGAAGCGATGAAGTCCCGGAGATCTTCTTTGAATGCCGTCACCTGATTGGCACCCGCGAAGGATTCGCCCATCCCAAAGCAGGCAATGATCACATCTGTCTTATGGTCCCTCAGGGTCGATTCCTCCGTCGGAAAATTGGTCGGCCGGTCACGCGCTCTCAGCATATCCCCAGCCCAACCGAGATTGCGGATAGAAACGGGTCTCTCAATCGTTCGTTGAAGCAGCAAGGTCTCCAAGTAACCGTAGATTCGCAGCTGATCTGCAAAAGTATTCCCAACGAAGGCGATACGATCGCCAGGCCGAATCGGCGATTCCGCAACAGCTGACACGGCCCATACCAGGACCGAACAAAAACATAGGAGGGACTTCATCAACGTGCCTTTGCCGGCCTCTTCTTCTTATCTACTCGCTCGATTTGCCAGGTGTTGATTCTGGCATCCTTTGGAGGCATCGGGTGATCAACAGACCAACAGATTGCGTTAAGTAGGAGTCGATTGAACGATTCCTCTGCAAAATCACCAGGATGGCCGAAAGAAGTATAGAATGATTTACCGCCCCATTCATTCTTCCAAGCCCAAGCAACCGGGGCTGTCTCAATCTCTTTCACATCCATCTCCCCAAATTGGCGTTTCAAATAACGAGCTTTGCCCTTCCCCGTGCCGACAATTAATGGCACGCATCCCGGCTCAAGCCGAGCGAGATAGAGCGTTCCCGGCGAGACCCATTCCCGCTTCGAAATGTTACTCATTATCGGATGATCAAGATTCTCTGTCACAACCTTGATATTCGTAGCACTGGACTGATGCACGATGTAGGGCGTTCCCAATGCCCGACGGCCAAAGTCGACATTCCAATCATAGCGTGGGTGATTCTTTCCGTATCGGAACGAGTGATTGGCCGTTCGCAATCCAAGCACTGGTTTTCCGGACTTCAAGTAGTTTTCAACGATTTGCCACTCATCATCTGGCAACTGCATAAACCGAGAAAAGAAGATGGCGACATCCGCGTGCTCAAGTTCCTTCAAATTCGGCAACACGTTCTCCGTCTTTTTCTCTGGATTCCCGTCCCCCCGAATGAGAGTTGTACGAAACCCGAACCGTTCTACCTCCTTGGCAAACACCGGCATCGTCAGCTCCGGAGAATAATGAAGCGTGCCCAGAACGAAGGCAGCAAGAGGTTTGGTATCATCAGCATTGGTCGCGGCCCCGAAAGACGAAATGCACGACATCAAGGTGATGAGAAACGCGATGATTCTTTGAGAGGCTGGCATTTGTATAAAAATCAGTACAGCGACGTCAGGATTCCGCCAATGCTTATTTGTCATGATGCAGGGCACTTTGCTCTGAGTGTGTAAGTTACTGCGGTTGTAATGTTGAACCTCC
>CAYFGX010000105.1:0-9057 GCA_964342405.1 uncultured Verrucomicrobiota bacterium
CGTCGTCTTACGGTGACAAAGGAGACTGCCGACTCAGGTGTCATCCCTGCCCTCCCCGCTTGAGCGACCGGATAACGTTGGTGACCACCCCAAACACTTCCATCACCATGTCGCCCTCGACGGTAATAGGCCGGTACGCTGAATTCCGTGGAAGGAGCCGAACGGGCGGTGGCGTCAAATGCAATTGCTTCACCGTCATCTCGCTTTCCAGGCTGGCGATGATGATGTCTCCGTGCTTGGCCCTCAGCGACCGGTCCACCACCAGGACATCGCCGGGATAGATACCCGCCTCGATCATGGATTCTCCCTGAACCCGCACAAAGAACGTGGCAGCCGGGTGTTGAATACACAGCTCGTTCAGATCGATGGTTTTCTCAACATAGTCTTCTGCCGGCGATGGGAAGCCAGCCGAGACCCGTTCAAGAAACATCGGGATGTTCAGGTGTGAGACGGATTCGTAGTCACCAAGCAGAATGCTGGACATGCTTTACACCAAATACTGTTTAAATATACAGTATTTTGGCGAGACAATACGGGTGGGTCAACCCATCGGACAACACACAAGTAAGCAATGGGATGGACTCCTCCTCACCTCACCGGCCTTGTGGATCTGGCGCATGGAGCGCTTTTGCTGCTTCTGCCAGTGCCGGAAGCGGTCACAGTACTGTGAGTAGCTATAGCATCGATTGGGATATTGGGCCGTGTATTCCTCCCACAGCAACTGCTTGGTCACGCCTTTGCGTTTGAGTTCCTGATGGACTGTCGCCCAGTCCGGCTGCTGATAGCGGACGGACGAGGTGGGATCGGAGCCGGGATAGAACATGGCCGCCAGGCGGCCGTCGTCCAAGTCCTTTGGCAATGGCCAGGTGATTTCCAGGGTATCGGCCCGGGCCAGGAGCTTCTGGATGGCTCCGACACTGGTCTTGGTGCTGGCGCTGATCTGCCGGATCGAGAGCCCGGCGTCCAGCCTCAGGCGAAGCAATTCTCTGATTTTGCGCATTGGAATTCTCTTTGCTGCCATGACCCTGATCCCCAAAAAAAGGAACCAGAGTAGCAAACGGTTGAATAAACAATGCGTTAAGAAAGATTCTGGTTGAACGTGAACACCGATTCCGGAAAATCACCAGAAAGTGTTCATCTTCGACCGGAATGACTGTTCACGTTGAACCAGAATAGGTGTTCATGTTCGTCCGGAATGGGTGTTCACGATGGGCCGGAATATGCAGTGTTCTCGATTTTTCTTTTGAACCGGTAACGGTACGCAGCACCTGGTGGGATGTTTCCATACCAAGGGTGCCAAATCTGAAATTGTTTTTCAGGTAACCGGTAGACCACTTCGATATCAGTAACGATTTTGCCTAAATCGTGAGAGAGTATTGCGATCATGGCTGCGAATCGCCAACGGTCCGCGGACTCCGCAATAGATTCTGGTTCCGCGTTGGGTGGCAGGATGTATCCCTGGGATATGCGGACGCCTGCGTAGAGTGCTTCCAGAGTGTGATCGATTAATCCGCCTGACTCTGAATGGTGATGGATCTCGGAGGCTGGGACTTCCTGGACTAGCTCGGCGAATTGCTCAATAGCGTAAAGATAGTGTTTGTTCCACACTTGCTCCGTGACACTGAACAATCTCTTGACCCTCGAGATAAGCTCAGTCCTTTTTGGCTGTTTTAATAGATCCTTACCTGAAAGGGCTACTGCGTATTCAGGTGTTTTGGGTTCTGGTGAGCTAGTTGCTGCTCCCCTGCCCTGCTGAGAAAATTCTTTAATTGATCATGTCAGAAAATGTTGCAGCTTGTTGCGTCGTATTCTGGATCGTAGATCGGGTTAAAGAAAAAAGCTGATAAGTTTTTTTCTCTGATTATTAAAGACAAAAACGGATTAATAACGGGTTAACAACGGTAGTGCTACGGAAGACCTTGTTGCGATCGGGCCTGTAGGCCTTGTGGGATAACGGTTTAGCGTAGAAACTGCTATGACAAACCTTAGTAGTTTGCTGCGTGTAACCAGAGTAAACCGCTCTCTTTAAACAGAGTGAATTGCTCGGGCAAACCTTAGTGTTTTTCTATCTCAAACCCTAAACACTCAAATTTATACATTCCTGTCCACAGGTTATAAACATGATATACACAGCTTTGTCCACAAAAATCTACTTAGTAGTTGCCTGAGCACCGTCAATCTATCAACTTCTATCTCAAACCGCAGTAATATTTTTGACCTCTATCTCAAACCCTAGTAATTCTCTATCTCTAACCCTAGTAACAGTTCGAGCGTTTTCTTTAGCTATGGTTCGACAGCCTCCTTAAAAATACAAAAAAACAATATAAAACAATAGGATAGAGATTTTCTTGAAAATCTAAAGTATTTTTCCCTGCTATTTAGTGATCAATCCCCCCAGTTATTTTTTTTGCTTCAGCAAACTCTTCTCGGACACTTCAATGCTTTTTTAAATCAAGCGATAGTAAACGTATGCCCTTAGTGTTCCTGGGATCTGAGCCTAGCGAGCAAGCTATGGTGACTCTAAGACAGGCATGCCTCCAATCCCTTGTGCGACAAGGGACAAGCCCTGAGGAACAAACTCTATGGCAAACCCTAGTATTGTGTTTTTCGTATTAAAAAATTCCTGAATTGCTCGATTTTTGGCCTAAAGGTTACTCAGGTTTGAGATAGGAGTTTAAATTAGGTGGGTCAGAGTACTAGGGTTTGAGAAAGGAGGCGTGTGGTAGTTAGCCGTTTGCTTGGGTTTGAGATAGAAGTGGGTTCTTCAGGAAATACTGCAGGCTGGGATAGACAAGATTTAAAGCCAAAAAACTATGGTTTGAGATAGAAAAGGCAAGGAGAGGCTTTTGTGCTGGTGGTTTCGTAAGGGGCTTACTTGATGGAGTCTTAGGCTTTACTCATCGAAAGGAATCTGATCGATATCTTGGACTGAGTCGTCGCCCTGCCCTGCCCTCGCTTCTGACCACCAACCTTTTTCGTCAGCCTGTTGATGATCTCGCTTGTCTGAGATCTGGGCCTGTGCTTTTCCAGCAATGCGATTTGCTGTTTTGTTACTGGCCGCTTGCTGCTTTGCAAACTCATTCGTAGCTCTTAACTCAAACAGCCAGTCGACGATCTTGGCTTTTATCTTCTTTGGTGTGGCTTCATAGCTTTCAATCACCCGCTCAGCGATAAGCTCTTCAAGGATGTCCTGCAGGAGCGCTTTATCCTGGTAGAGGTTTTTGTAGGGAGCTTTCATGGCGGCAACCAGGGTTGAAAGTTTGACGCGATACGGGTTCCCCGGCCCGGCTTGGATCCAGCGATTACACAGCCGCTTATAAATCAAACGTGTGTACTGTCCCTTAAAAGAAAGAGCCTTTTTGTAGTTATAGCGACGGTAGTTTGCAGTCATGATGATGCTGGTCACCATCGGATGAAAGCAAACAAAGGATTTGGTCTCACCTTTCGTGGCCTTTTCTGCGAAGGCTAGAAATGGGAGGAACGGTGCCGAAAAACTGATGGAGCCATCTTCGGCATCGAATTGGAGATGGGCCCGGTTTAGTACGGTGATTGCTTCACGGATTTCGGAGTAAGAATATTGAACCTTACCGTTATTGATCCGTTTGAGCTCTTCATAGACCTCATAAAGGCTGAACTCAATTCCAACTAACTGCTGTCCCTTGCTGTCACCCGAGGTAATTTCATAGGCTTCTGCCCTTCTCTCTGTGGCGAGCTTTCGAAGTACGTCTTCAATGATCTCTTCTCTGGCTCCAGGTCGCACAAAGACTCTTTTCTTTGTGCCATCGGGCATAATGCGTTCAATGTTTGCATCGGTGACCGAAACATTAATGATTAAGCCGTTGTACTCCGTTTGCCGCACGAACTCAGTGTCATCCGCAGCAGCTGAGAGCCGATATTTCTTCTTTTTGTCGTACTCGAATTTTCCTACGGTGTCATAGATCTCGAAGGAATGGCTGTAATTCTGATCTATTAAGGGATCCAGCCCGAAAAGATCAAGCTTCAGCTGAGACTTTTCTTTTTGTTTGAGAACCTTCCTGTCCATGTGCCCTTCCGCGTCAAGCTAAGTGTCCGGTATTCCGATATCGAACGTCGGATTTTACGAGCCAAAATTATCAATGAATCGCTTGGTTTTGTGTATGTCACCAAAAAGGCATTTTCAAAGGCATTCGGTAACATTAGACTATGATTATCCTACATGTATTCTGGATGTCAAATAATCAGGAAGGGTATCAATATGGCTGACAATGATTCGGAAAAAAGTTACCTCGAAGCTGCGCTGAAAAAGATCAATACGGTCGTCTCGCGCGGTGAAAAAATCATGAAGGAGATCCCTGGCCTTGTAAAGAAAGCTCAGATTGATAAGCACGACTTGACCTGGCTTGAGGAGAGTGAGGTTGATGATAGGGTTCAACAGCGTCGATATGGAACCACGCAAGCTGCTGAGTTAGCAGGAATTAGTGTAGGCCTTCTCTATGCTGCTGAGCAAGATGGTCGCCTGCCTGAACCAGAATATCGCAGCGATACGGCGAGGAAGGTACGAGCCGGTTACACCATAAACCATATCAACCATATGCAACGTGTCTTCAATACCGCCCCCAGGAAACCAGAGGGTTCGTCTGCTGCGATTGCTGGAATTTTGAATTTGAAGGGCGGGTCTCAGAAAACAACGACCTGCCACCTATTCTCACAGTACCTCGCAATTCGCGGGTATCGCTGCTTGCTTCTGGATACCGATCCCCAAGGTTCTTTGAGCTTCTATTTTGGCAAACGCCCTGATGACAATGTTCATTACGAAAACACTGTCGCACCTTTTTTTCTGGAAGACGATGAAGCTCTAGTCGAGGCAGGCCATCCGGAAGGAGCTTCGAGGTCTTTGCACTATGCAATTCAGAAAACCTACTGGGATAACATCGATATCATTCCTGCCTGCCTTCAAAACCTCAATATTGATCTTTTGATGCCTTCCGTAATGAATGAAGCCAACGTACCAATGTTGGATCGCATCATGAAATTACGAAACGGCCTGTTGGAAGTGGGTGAAAACTACGATTTCATTATCATTGATGGCACCCCCTCACTAAACCTGTCAACGCTGAATGTTGTAAGCGCTTGTGATGTCTGTTTCGTCCCAACACCGGCTGCGATGTTGGATTTTGCTTCTACGCTTCAGTTTGCCGGCCTGGTTGCGGAGACTGCTGAGATGTACAAGCAAGAAAAAATGTATCCGAACATTCCGGATATGCGTTATTTCATCACAAAATACAGCGGATCAAGCTACGCCCACTTTATGGGGCAAATAATCCGTCGCGTTTTTACTGTTGAGAGAGGTGATGTCCTATCTACGGAGGCTCACGCCTCGGATGAAATAGGGAAGGCCAATACCAGCACTTACTCCATCTATGAGAAGAACCCCGCTGAGTCAGATAACCGAAAACGACTGAAGAAAACGATAGAGATGTTCGATCGGCTCTTTGAAGAAATGCATGATGCGGTCTGGGAAACTTGTTTCGAGGATGCCTTGCGCTCATCACACTTGGATAAAATCGACGAAATTATGTCTAGTGCGGATCTTGCTCGTGATGACCTTAAGAGAGCCAACCGCTTGTCAGATAAGGAGGCCTAAAGATGGTTAAGCCTAACAAGTATGGAAATATCGATGAGCTTCTCCCAGGTGGGGGTGAAGAAACGGATTCGTCATCCAGTACTCGTAAGAGGAGGCGTCCATCGCCAGCTCTTGGTGCGATGCAGGGGGAAAGACGCCCAATTTCTGTTACAGAATCGCTGAAAGAGGAGAAGGCTAAAGCCGAGCGGGCGCTTGAAGAAGCTACATCAAAGTTTGAGGAAGAGAAACAAGAGCTTCTCCGCCTTCTTGAGAGCAAAGAGTCTGAGGAGAAGGGCAAGCCTATTGTATTGACAATGCCTGTTACTCAGCAGGAAGTGGTTTTCGAGCTTCAGAGAATTGACCCATCCAAAATCGATGTTTCTCCGGAAAATGAGCGCATTCAGGAGTTTCTTGATGAGATTTCACTGAGAGACATTCTTCCATCTATCAGAAAACAAGGGCAGCAGTTCCCCGGCACTGTAAGGCCTAAAAAAGATGGTCGCTTTGAGCTCATTGAAGGTTCTCGACGGTTAAAGGCGGCTGTGCTTGCCAAGAAGCCGTACCTGGCTCTCGTCGGGGACGTTCCAGACGCCGACGTACGTGAATTGAGTGTTATTGAGAACAAGCACCAGGATGTTAGTTATTTCGAAAAAGCGAAAGCCTGGGAGCGGCAAATTAATGATGGCGAGTTTGCCAACTGGACACAGTTGGGGGCCGCTAAGGGTATTAGTTCGTCAAATATCAACAGATACAAGGCGTGTGTTGAGCTTGATGAAAAGTTTGTGCGCATTCTGCCATCACCCTCTGATATGCCTCTTTCTTATGGAGAGATGATATCGAAGCTGAGAAAGAAGAATGAAAGATCCCTTTTAGCCAAAGTGGATGAGCTGTTAGAGCTTCGCAAAGAATCGATGAAAGAGGGTGGGGAGTCGCTGGGTGTTGAGGAGGTTATCAAAGCGCTTAAAAGCTCTGTTCGAGTTAGGCAAGCCCAGCCTAAAGCTAAAGCTCCTGTGCTGTACAAGTCGCCTGAAGGTGATCGTTTTCTGAAGCATGGCATTACTAACAAGGGGACCACAAAGTTTGAGATTGATGGTGCGGACGAAGAATCTCTCTCGAAGATTGTGGAGTTTCTGACAAAGACGTTAGGGGTTGAACTTAACGAGAGTAATTGAGGTTCTGGCAATTCCCGCGACGGGAATTGCTAGGAAATCCCGGAGATTCCCGTTGCGGGAATCTTTAGCAAAAAGCCGGATTCCCGCCGCGGGAATCCGGCTTTTCTTTACCCCTAACCACTTGAAATGAAAAGGGTATGTTTATGGATCGCCTTTAAAAGTGCGGAAAAAGTTTCCGGCTTTTTGGGCAACATAGCTGAGAAATCAGGGAAACTTTTTCCTCCTTTAACGGCGGAACCGGAGAGAAAACGGGGGAAGAATTTCCGTTAAATCCCGGGAATAAAGCGTGAGGAATTCGGGATCTGAGATGAGAGATCAAAAGTACTCCGATGGATTAAAACCCAGTTTTCGACACAGATCATCCAGGTCATCTAGGTCATAAAAGTTCAGAGTGATGGTTCCGTTCTTTCTCTTCTTGTTGAATCGAATGTCTGTGGGGCGGCCGGTCACTTCACTCATTGTGCTAGCAAACCGAGCAATATCGACATCCTTTTCCTGCGTATCCCCACGAGCTATTGATTCAAATTCATGGACAGGGGAGCGGGCTACTAAGAGTTTTCTCAACAGCTTCTCACGTGTTGGGAAATCGAGCTTTGCGATGGCACGAAGGTGACCAAGGGTAATTCGATCAGGATTGTTAAACCACAGATCCATTTCCCCATCGGTTAAAGCCTGGCTGACTCTGATGAAATGAGTAACTGTATAAACCTTCTCAATACCCAGGGCTTCACGGATGTCTCTGTTCTTGTATCCATCCTGGACCAGAATCCGAATGACGTGGGCTGTGATAGGGTCAGAAGAGAAGTGTGGTTGGGACTTGTAGTAGTCGATTGCCTCTTCGGCGTCCGTTAAAAGCGGTAAATGTGCCATCCTGACCGACCTTTGCGTGTAGGTATGGGTTGCAACCGAGTGGGGTAGTATCCTTGCCTATTATTATAGTCACGTGACTAAAAAATAAAACGTCACGTTGTGGGAAGGCCTAATCATCAGCGTTTAGTCATATGACTAATATTATTGGTTAGGTCGGACCATGATCGCTGTCATTTGTAGAGTGCGGCTGGTGAGGGTAGGGCGGGTCGCCATACAAATTTCGCCGAGGACGCCATGGAAAGCCATCATGCGCCTTGGCGTATGTTTCGCGAACATCGAGCTGGCCAATCTGAAGGCTGGTGTTACGTCTACTTTGCCAGGCCCCTGCATTGCCTCACAACCGTGATCAATGTCTAAAAAAATCGTCTCAATAAACTTTTAAACTCTAAATAAGTCGAAAAAAATTGACAGAAAGCCACTTCGGGCTAATTATGTCGGAAAAACATGGCATAGAGTTTGTTCTGAAGTACGGATGCTGCTCTCGAGTTCCGAGGTCTCCTCTAGTGTTCGAAAAGAAGGGTTCCGTGGCGAATAACTGCGCCCGGGCTTAGCTTTTCTAACAGCCATGACCCATGGTTAGCCGACACAGGGGAAAACGTCGTGGCCACCAATGTAAAACTCAAAACTGAATCTTCAAGGTTTCTTTCCACTATTTTGGTTAGCGCACTCGAATCCTGCCGTGAAGGGGATTTCGGGTTACAAGAAGATCTGGGCCTATCGCTTGAAGCGATGCAGGCTTTGGATCAGTTGAAGGCTGATCAGATCCAGTCGATCTCAGAAAATTACGTCCGGGACGTGCCTAATCTCAAATGGTTTCCCGTTGATGTGTCTAAGCTGACGCGAATCATTGAGATAGAAGCTAGGGAAGCACAGCGCTATGTCATGATCGATGAATTTCTTCGTCGAGGCGCATGCAAAGAGATGATGGCTGAGCTGTTTGGACTTCGAAGCACCCAGGTTGCAAGCCGAAAACGATTCCTGAATGTTCCGACTGTGAAAGGGCGCCTTCCAGCTACGACTCTCGATGAACAGCGCAGAGTTTATGATGCATGGTTAGCCAATATAACGATTGCCGATAATCGTCAGCGCATGCTTGTCGTTGCTAAAAGCACGGGAATCCCGCTTTCGCAGATTTACCGTGAAGTCCAAATCATCGAACAAGTTGCTGCAACAGCCCACAGCAATGCCTCCCGAATCTGCGCTTGAGGATAGAACAATGACGAAAGACGCAAAAAGCAAAATGGCATCGATTGCTCCAACACAGGATATCGAAATCGAGTTAGCCACAAGGCCAGCATTACGGCTTTGGCAAGGCCGTGAAAAGACAGAGAATCGTCACGGCATTCTGGGCTTGCCCGGTTTCTGCTCTCGAGTTCGCTCCATTGAGCAGGCCATCAGAGATGACGACCCCTA
>CAYFGX010000106.1:0-8661 GCA_964342405.1 uncultured Verrucomicrobiota bacterium
TCCCGCAATTCGAAAACGGCCTTTGAAATCGGGAGCTGGTTTTAATATCGATATCTGAATTTTGTAGCTGCTGTATCCGGTAAGCGCTTTCTCCAGTTCTTCAACAGCGGCGAAAGCAATATTCTGACTTCTCTTATGCATCCAGTTGAGCGAAGCCATAGGGAGATTTTTCGAATAGAGCTTCTTGCCTTTCTCATCTGTGACCACAATGGAAATCTCTGCAGATCTGGCCCGTTCCATTGCCTTGAGAAAATCTCTACTTCGGAATTGAAGCTGGAACTCTCCGATTACAATGTTCGGCGGAAGATCTTTGGTTTGAAGTATGACCGTTCCACATTCGTTCAACGGAATCCAATCTGTCTTAAGCAACCAAGTGGAACTGGGCGTCGCCTTGAGCGCGAATGTTCTCTTTTTCTTTACGAGGACCAAATCTCCGTGTCGATTTGGCTGCCTGAGAGAGCATCCACTGAGTAAAACAGTCGCTGCCACACTTAGAATTAAGATGATGAGCGTGGCGACATGGGGGGCTTTCTTTCGAAGGCAGTTGGGAGTGAGGACCGTGAGCTTGTTGCTAGGGTATGGTGAAATCATTAATCGGGAGAACCGCCTTTTCCAAGTGAAATCACAAGCCATAAAACTTGCTGATGGCGCTGGAAAGCAGTCCCCCTGCTGCTCCAATTCCGACTTGCCAGGACCCTGATGCTGCTTTCGTCATCATATTTCCAATCCAGTTACTCACTTTGTCTCCGAACCCGTTGGCTTCTGTAGGTCGGGGGTCAGACTGTATCGCTGTCTGCAATTCACTGATATCCCCGTCCTCTACACCATTAGAGGAGAGAAACTGGCGAAGGCTGTCAAAGTCATTTGTCTGGATTGACATATCAAGATCCTGATTCACGGAACTGTTGGAAACATTTCCGAGGACGCCTTGAAAGTTCTCGATTGTTATACTCGATTTTGCCCGATCTTTTTCTTCTTCTGAGAAAGCCATGCCATCACCAATAATCCCATCTGACTCAAGCTTCAACGCCCAATCGAGAATTGTTGTTCTGATACTATCAAGTATCGCTGCTATTTGATTGTGAGCTATGGTTCGGACTGGTTCTAATGGAAAGTTGCTGTCTTGGATGTCCATAAGAATGGTTTTTTGCTCATTCGGAAACGGAATCAGTAGAGAGCTGCCGTTCTCTCGTTCATTGTTCAGCAAATCAACGATTGAACCGACGGGAACCTGCAAAGGAACGTTACAGACAAGGTCCACAATTCGTTGATCGGTGATCAGGAATGGAACTAGACCGTGATACGGATTTCGCACCTTCAATTCTGCACGAACTTTCCGGTATTCGGGAACTTTAAGAGCTTCATAACCGTGAAGCTCAGAATTAACCCAGTCACGAAAGTCGTTCAAACCAAGCTTTACTGCTACCATGAGAGCTTTTCTCAAAAGCTCAGTGATATCTGAAGAATTGTCAGTGGCGAGTTCCTGGAGACGGAGGACAAGAGGAGTAGGCATATATTCTACGATTGCATTCATACTATGGGTTGGTGATCTCGGACGAAAGTTCAAATCGTTAGCGGTTTGATTTCCGCTCATTTTTGAGTATGATAAAGGTAATTATCATGCACTGTCTCACACTACTTTGCGATATCGCCAGACAATCTGAGAGCCATCTCAGATTGTGGCTGAGTTGCGGTCAGTCATGTCCTTGCGCATCATAGAGGTGGAGAATTCATAACTCATTAGCCATGAAGCGCTGTCTTTCTGTGAGAGAGTGAAGGCCATTTGTTTTGATAAGCTCAATGAGATCCAGTCGGCGTTGAATGCTTTGCGCAAACTCTGATGCTCCCGCAATATTGCTATGCTGATCTAGAGCTGCGACTGAAAGGCCAAAAAGTGTTGAGACATTGTTGTAAACAGCGAGCGAACTTCCATCTAGATCGGTTCTGATGAGATCCGGATTCGACTTAATGTCGAAGTATCTCCATACATCACGTGATGATAGGCAGATTTCTGCGGCATCTGAGGAGTTGGGAGAATTAAGAAATGATAGAGTGATCCCTCGCATCATCTTGAACTCAGAGTGTAGATCAGGCGAATACGCATGGGTGCCAAGTAGGGAAGATTTTTCCACTTTCGAAATTCCTGTCAGCAGATCAAGAGATCGAAGTCTGGTGTCAAGTCTTGGAGAATGTGCATGAACAGGAGCCTCATTTGTGCTTACGCCTGTTCCGGTGATTAGAGTGTGATGGTCAATGCGTTTGGCGGCAGACGAAGAAGCAATTGCCTCTGTAGGCACTTTTGAATTGGCGCTTCTCAATAAGAAAGAGTCTGCGACCCATGCGATGAGACCGAGGATCGCAATTGTCCAAACGAAAAATGCGATCAATCGAAGCAATCGAAAAGACTGCTCCTTTGTGAGTTTTGAAAAAATGGACTTGCGAATAAGGTCTCGGAAAAGCAGTAGGAAAACACCAAGAGCAATGCCGCCTATTCCGGCTACTTTTCCAAATGTCTCAAGCATGGTTTCAGTGTTCATGAGAATCGTATTTGGGGTTCAATTCTTAGAAATCGATAAGGGGTCGCAGTTTTCCTGAGAAGTGCGTGATTCCGCTGTGGTGCTCTAAATTAGTCTATGCTTCAATACGCCACTTTAAAGCTTGGACTTTCCTCAAGACGTTCACCACGCCCGTCATAAAGCTGAGTGGTCGCCAAGCTGGCATGGCCAAGCCAAGTCTGCACCCGTTTCAAATCCGCTTCGTGCTCGAGCGCCTCAGTGGCGGCCGTCTTACGAAGCGCGTGAGGACGCACCCCGGGAGCCATGATCCCGGCATCCCTGGCATAGCGCAGCACCACATCCTCATACAGATTGCACGGGTCCAAATGTTTCCGCACTCCAAGCAATCCGGACTTTCCCGCCATCGGCCGAAACAACGGCCCATCCAAATCCTCCCGCAGATCGGCTGCATCCAAGTAGTCCTCAATCGGTGCTACCGCAGCGGGGGCAATAGGGATGAAGCGAGTTTTGCTGCCTTTGCCTAGAACCGAGAGCTGGGGCACGCCTTGTCGTGGGGCAAAGTCCTTAACCTTCAGACCACACAGCTCCGATCGCCGCAGGGCGTGATAGAGCAGGCAGGCCAAGATGGCCCGATCGCGCTTGCCTTTGAGTGTGTCCGGATCAGGTGCATCTAGGAGCAACCGAGCCTGGTCGGCGCTGAGCGTCGGCGTCTTGCTCATGTTGCTGCCTTCGGACGGCCTCCGGACGCCGGAAACGGGATTCTCATTGATGGCGTTCTGGTCACACAGATAGTCCATCAGCGAAGACAGGGCCGAGAGTTTGCGCCGGGCCGTGGACGCTCCCAGGTCACGGCGTTTGATTTCATTGCGCCAGGCGATGACATGGGCGCGCCTGACGATCCGGAAATCCTCCGGACGGGCAATGCCGACGAACTCCATAAAATCCCGAATGTCCTTTTGATAGGCTCGCCGCGTGTTGGCGTTCTCGAGGTTGGCAAACCATTCGACCTCCGGAGGCACGTCGGCGAGGTCCTGGAACTCGGAACGAGTCAGCAGCCGTTCTTCGGGATCAGTCTTAGTCAGTGAATTTTCAGTCATCGGCTCATTCTCCGTTCAGGTCCGTTTCACATATGATAATATATTTTATCATATGCTATCGCAACCCGCTTTTTCGCGTTGATCCGGAGCGGCCGACGGATACGATTTGTTCCTCAAGGAAAAGAATTAAAGACTAATGACTGAATCGGCAGACCAAACTCAAAAGAACTCCAACGTTATCGCTTGGCTATCTCTCATCGTTGCAATCTTGGCATTCGCAGGCCCGTTTTTCGGCTCCTTTGCAACGATGAAGAATGACATCAAAGCTCTGAAGGCACATTCACACACTAACAGTCTTCCTCTTC
The DNA here is from genome assembly GCA_964342405.1 of uncultured Verrucomicrobiota bacterium. Lineage (GTDB taxonomy): Bacteria > Verrucomicrobiota > Verrucomicrobiia > Limisphaerales > AAA164-E04 > UBA2970. Next base: position 3,919 of record CAYFGX010000106.1, read on the forward strand.
CTCCAGTGAGCACGTCCGTTCCAGTTGGGACAATTCACGCCTATGGTGGTCCGGTTTCAACGCCCACTGAGATTGAGAATCTTCAGCGATCTGGGTGGCTTCTCTGTGATGGCTCTACAAATAAGATCTCTGCTTACCCAGAACTTTTTAAAACGATTGGAAAGCTGTGGAGCAATGGTCAATCACCGGGGGAAGACAATTTCAAACTCCCTGACCTGAGGGGGATGTTTCTCAGAGGGCTAGATGCAAATAGGGACGTAGATCCTGAAGGAGCGAATCGATCAATTGGCGGACGGCAAGAAATGGCAGTTGGTAGCCACAATCATCACCTATTCAGTGCAGCAGACATCTCCGTTGTAGACATGGGGAACATTGAGGCTAATTCTTTTGTAGCTCGGAGTGTCCACCGAGAGGGCGATCCAACTACTCGATATTCCTACCAAATGGGAGCAACAACGAATGAGCCTCACTTCGGGGTGTCAGCAATGAATGGCGGGCCCGAAGAAAGCCGCCCAGTCAACGTGGCGGTGAACTTCATCATCAAATACTGATGGTCTGCGGCCCTCGCTAGCGCGAGGGGGGAATTCTCAACACCGGCGTATCCCAGCAAAGGAACGTTTACCTCTGTTCACTAATTGCAGCTTTTGGTGGCGAGGACGGAAAATACCGCTGAATCTTCATACTGTTTCGGTTCCCATTTTCACATTCCACGTGTATTTCCTTTTAAAGGAGGTGAATTGGAGATGATAAGGAAAGCAGAAATAGCAGGATACGAGATTAGCATCGTGATCGAACAAGAGAGAGATGGGATTTACGCAGTGGCATACTGCCCTGTCTGTGGGCACAAAGACGAGTCCCACGACCATGGCTACGGCGCCGATCATGCGGCTACCGTCACAACTGGAAAAATTCGGATGCACATGATGCGGGAACATCAAGCTAGCTAATCGTATGGGGTTCAGAGGATGGTTATTTGCCACCATCTTCTGAACTTACCATCATAATGTTCAGACCTATTCCAAATGTGGTGGTTCTGGTTGGGCTGCATACTCGCTGAAGATTCCAGGGCACCTACTGCTTCAGATAGCTGATTTTATCATAAGTGGTCAAGGACGGGGGGAGGTCGGTATTGAGCTATTGGAAACAGATTCAAATTCCGCTCTTAATGCCTCGTCCTTAATTTCTTGGCGGATTTTCTATCTGTACGGCGTCGGCACACACCTAAAAGCCGCCGTTACTCTCTCTTCTATTTATTGAACGTTATTTAGGTTCTGGACTCTAACTTGCTATCGGAGTGATGAATTTGACCGAATATGGATGAATTCACCAATAAGCCGTCTCAAACAAAAAATTAAAAATATTCAGAGAATCACTTTATGAAGAGAAATCTTAGCATATCACTGTTAAAGATCTTGTCTATCGGGGCCATGGTCGCGACCGCTGGAATAGTAGGACTCGTGGCCCAACAAGCCCCACAAGAACTGTTCGCTGATGTTTCCCCTGAGAGCCACTTGAATTTGGATCAGGTGTTCACGAAAGACGTTCAGAAGGATTCAATAATTCGAACCCGGTTTGTTGAATGGCGTCCCGATGCTTTAGGATTGGCTGGCAGCGAACTAATACTAAATGCGTTCAATGATCGGAAGATTGTTGTTGAAATTGATCGTGTTGAAGTAGTAGCTCATGCTCTCGTATATGTTGGTAAGGTGAAAGGAGAACCTATGTCAGCAGTGTATGTAGGCCAAGTTGAGGATAGCTACTACGCCCAATACACATCTCCTGGTGAGAATTCATTGCGGATACGCTCAGTTGAACGATTTGGTCAAAAAGGACTCTATCGAATAGATGAAATCGATTCTTCGAGAGTCCAATTTGAATGCATGAACAACGATCCAGAGTTTCATAGCGTAGTGAATGAGAGAGTGCAATCACTCGAAACAGCAATATCGTCAACTGAATCTCAAGCCCCCCCATTGGCGATGATGTCTGGAGGTGGGCAAACGCACTATCTTGACCTTGTCGTCCTGTATACGACCAATACGTCCTATTTTTTTGGAAGTAATGCTGCTGCAGAGGCAGCCATTGCTTCAGGAGTTAGTGAGATGAACGGCATCTTGCACAACACTCAGATTTCAACTACTGACAGCTACCAAATTAGACTAAAGGGGATTCTTAACGTGCCTTATTCTGAGCAACCAATCTCAGGAAGTATTGTTTGGGCAAAACTACACTGCCAGTGTGATGGGTTAGAAGGAACTGAAGCTTATGGTGACAGTATTGGGGCAGACCACATTCAATTATGGTACCACGATTATCAACAAACAGCGCCCCAAGGAGGGGCTGATTGGTTAACATCAAGCAATGGTTCAACTCCAGATTTAAGAAGCAAATTCTCCGTAATAGATTCTGCTATTGCTCTAGGTTCAAGCGGACGTTACGCCGCAATGCATGAGATCGGACATAGCCTGGGACTCAATCATCTGTGGATTGATGAGAATAATATCAATCCGAGTAACCCGATGGACTTGTTAAGATGGGATCTCGGAGCTTTGGGGTATGATTCAACTGAAGATGGGATTCTTGTGTTCCCTTGGCCGGTGACATTCGCCGATGTTGGTTATGGGCTTGCCAACTACACGGTTCCTCAGTTCACCAACCCGGCAACGACAGTGCAGTTCCAAGGGCAAAACTACGTAATGGGAAGGTGGGGGACAACGCCTGCTCAACGACCAGCAAATGCAGCAGCGACTTTGCAAACGACCTTTCCAATTGTAAGTGGCTTTTCGTCATGTAGCGTTTGTCCACCTAAGGCTACTCTTCCGACGCCCTGTTCAGCTAACTGTCCATAATCTAAAGCTCTGACGAACCAAATAGCTGAGCCTCATCAACGTTGGGGCTCAGCATTCTTGCAAAGCATATCATGTTCACCTCGAATCGTTTATTGATTGTGTCTAAAGCGGCGATAATGCTGTTGGCCGCTGACTGCATGCGTTTGCAAGTCGTTGGTCAGGGAATGCTCGACTCGAGCGCTCTTCTTTTTAGGAATGGGACAGGTGGAGGAATCCCAAATAGGCCAATTATCGATGGGGCAACTGGTGAGCCTCTGGCTGTAGTTGGTGCCATGACGCCATTCACCGTGCAGCTTTACTGGTCTTCGACAGAGCCTGTGGTTGTCAGTGATCTAGTGCCTACGGACAACATAACGTCCATTTTTGCTGCTCCTGGAATTTTTATCTCACCGGGTTCTGGGCGCATTCCAGCTACTCCTGGAAACTATTGGTTTCAAGTGAAGGTCTGGGAAACTGAGTTTGGAAGGACATTTGAAGAAGCGAGTTTACAGCCAGAGGCTCAGGTAGGTGAATCGAACATATTTATGCTCCAGACTGTGGAGTTTGGGGCAGATTTTCCTCTAGCATTGTCCCAAGGAGGGTTGGAGAGCTTCGAGGTTAACCCGATCCCAGAGCCTGAGGGCATATTATTGTTACTCCTTGGCGCTAGTGCTCTTTTGATTGCGCGGAGGCTTACAACGGACAGAGCGCGCTACCGGGTGCAATAGTTATCCCCATATAGCCTATTTCGAGCTCAGAGAACAGGCCATGGATTCCAGGGAATTTCGCTTCATATCTGAATCTTTTCCACCTCATCGAGCGTAATCTCGTCTCGAGTCCGATCGTAAAGTTTGGTTGTCCTGGGAGACTCGTGAGCAGCAATTGCCTGAGCATTTTCCAGAGTCCCTCCGGACTTTAGATAGGCAGTAATACCGGTTGCCCGAAACGTGTGGCAGGACGCTTCCGCATTGAGGCCAGCCTTGAGGGCTCGCTTCCGGATCATTCGGAAGACATCTACCCGGTTCATTCGGTTCTCGGTTAGTCGGTCGGTCCGTTTCCCTCGAAATGTTCGGAAGAGGGGAGACGCCTTGTCTGTTCGGTCGATTCCGGCCGCCTGGAGGTAGGCATCCATATAGGCCTCTGCATTGTGATGCGCCGGAACCTCATGGAATTTTCCGCCTTTCTCATGGAGCCGGAACCACCATTTTTTACCGTTCTGGTAGTAATCCCGAGCATTCATTCCGACGACGGCACTCACACGAGCGAAGCTGTAGACCATCACACCCAAAATAGCGCGATCGCGGAGTCCAGCGATCGTATCAGTTTCAATGCTGTCTAGGAGCTTCCGAGCTTGTTTCTGGCTCAGGACCGGGGTCTTGCCACGTTTGACGACGTGCTTGGGTCCTTGGACGGCATCAGCCGGGTTGCTCACGATGATGTGACCGAGCACCAGGTAGTCGAAGAACCTCCGGATCGCTGCCAGATGCTGCTTCACGGTTGGAGGCGCATCCGGATGCACCTCAATGTAGCCAGCGACGATGATTGGGTTGAGGTCCTCGAGTTGAAGGCGACGTTCGTCGCACCAACGCAGGAAGCGGCCGATTGCCTGGGCGTAGGCCATGCGAGTGTTCTTGTTCCGGATTTTGGCCGTGAAGAATTCGAGGAAGCGCATCATCCCGGGTTCGCCTGCGGCGACAATGATCTCCGGGACTGGCTGTCCAAGGAAATGCGTCGGCAGCTTGCCGCGGCGTTGGATGACGGGGACGGGCATGACGTCTACGAGCTCCAGCTTAATGGGTTCGACGATGAGATCCAGTTCGGGGGTGTTTTCGTTAAAGAGCTCATACTGATCCTGCATTGAATTCTCCAGTTTTTGGGCCCCCCTGTTAAGTAACATAAAGGACGTTATGTTACT
>CAYFGX010000107.1:0-8375 GCA_964342405.1 uncultured Verrucomicrobiota bacterium
TCTCCTGTAAAGAAGTATTCATTTGTCGAATGTCGAGACGTGACCCCTATTCCCCCTCCATTGATGTTGTTGGGGCGACTCGAGTTTTACGCGTTACTCGTCCTCTTCGTCCCCTCCCTCTGGAAAAGGAATTAGCGTCCTTTGTCCTTCAGGGTTCGTCGAAGGAGTTTGGCGTGAAACTTGTCGCGTTGACGCCGTCGAGCTTCGGCATCACGACTGGCTTTGGTCTCCTGACGAGTTTGCTCGCGCTGCATTTTTTGAAGGTTCGCCAGCGTGCCGGCTTCGATTTTTCCCTCTTGCAGAGCGGCTTGTACCGCACAACCCGGTTCCGAACCATGATGACAATTCCGAAAGCGGCACTGCTTTGTCAGGGCGACAATTTCCGTGAAGGTTTCTGAGAGACCGCTGCCGGCATCCCAAGGTTCGAGTTCGCGAAGGCCGGGGGAGTCAATCAACCAACCTGATGGGCTGAGTTGAAACATCTCGCTGCCCGAAGTGGTGTGCCGGCCACGGGCGTCTTCCTCCCTTACGCTTCGAGTAGCGCGGCAATCCATATTCAGGAGTTGATTGGTCAACGTGGATTTACCTACACCACTGGATCCGACCAAGATGCGTGTACCGGGACTGGCCAACTGCTGCTTGAGGGATTCCATGCCGAAACCGCTGACATTGCTGATCGAAACCACCTGAATCCCGTCGAACCGGGAGGCGAGTTGGCGTTCGGTTGCTTGGGGATCAGGATCGAGATCCGTTTTGGTCAGGCAAATGACGGGAGTGATTTGTTCGTTTCGAATCATCGTCAGATATCGTTCGAGACGGTTCCAACTGAACTCCTTGATACGGGAAGTGAGCACGAGCACTTCATCAACGCTTGCGGCCAGCACCTGCGCCTCGGCCTTTCTTCCGGCCCGTTTCCGCCGCAGTTGATTCCGGCGTGTGAGGATCGAGACCATTCGTCCTGCCGAAGCGTTCCCCGGTTGATCAGCGAGAACACACTAATCGCCGACGCACGGATAACATTCCAGCGAAGTACTTTGGGACGGAATGATGGCCTGCGTGGTCTGATCACTCGTGACCACCCAGGCATGGTTTCTGTTAAGACGGTAAATGCGGCCGAGTCGGCCATTGGGGTAGAGCGGATTCGCTTCCCAAGAATTTTGTAGCTGATCGTTCCAGCCAAGATTTTCGAGTATCACAATAATGCGTAAGTCTTGAAAGAGTCATAATTGAAGTGAGAGAGATTCCGGGCAGTACAAGAAAACATCTCATTCCGGGATCCATTCGAAATTGGGAGAAAGGCAGAACAAGCCGTTCGGCAACAGAAGAGAGATCTGCGTCGTAAGGCCGATTCGACTGACTGTCCTGCAAAAAGCTAGAGCATAGGCTCGCCCCCAAACAAAGACCAAACCCCAACCAAAGTAAAGCCGAGATTCAGCTCGAACCGAGCGACCGATCACGCAGGGTAGGGAGAGCGTCCTCGCGAGCCGGGCAAGCGCCAGTTTGACCCCGCCGTAGGCGGTTTTTCCAATGCAAGGTTTCAATGTTGATTCCTCCGAACGCGCGGCCTCGCCAAGTCGAATCCCAATACAGCTGTCCCGAAGTTTGAGGATCTCCACAGAACAACTCCGGCAGAGAGCCGCCCAGGCGCAGAGCCGAAAAGAAGAAACTCAACGTCTCGGCGGCTCCTGAGGAGAAATAATGATTGAGAGTTTGTGTTCCCGATCCTCGAAATGGATCTCGGTGGAAAAAGGAAAGCCCAGGAAGTGAATTACTTGGAAGCGATCCCATGAGGGTCTCAACTAGCGAGTATTACCCGTTGAACGCATTTGCCTGTGGTGCCAGCACAGCAATCCAAAAAAATGTGATTCCGAGATCCATGTATCCGAGTTTTATCTGAGCGGGAGGCTTGGGATTGTTTAGGTTGAAATCAACTATTAGAGGGCTGACTTCGGCGCCCACACTGACGTTGTTGGAGTGGATCCAAACTGAGAAAGGAAATGCTCCCTTTTGACTGAGATTGGATTCTTCACCAGGGCAGATCCCACTAGGTCACTTAATGTGATAGATCGTCAGTTTCGGAAGTCGCTTCTTCAGATTTGCCAAGCTCGCGCTACTCAGCGAACCGCAGTTCCTCAGGTAGAGCGATTGCAGGGATTGACAGTTGCCCAAGGCGCTCACGTCGCTCAACGAACCGCAGAAACTCAGGTCGAGCGTTTGCAGGGATTGACAGTTGCCCAAAGCGCTCACGTCGCTCAACGAATCGCAGTAACTCAGGTTGAGCGATTGCAGGGCTTGGCAGTTGCCCAAGGCGCTCACGTCGCTCAACGAACCGCAGGAACTCAGGTCGAGCGTTTGCAGGGATTGGCAGTTGCCCAAGGCGCTTACGTCGCTCAACGAATCGCAGTAACTCAGGTCGAGCGTTTGCAGGGATTGGCAGTTGCCCAAGGAGCTCACGTCGTTCAACGAACCGCAGAAATTCAGGTCGAGCGATTGCAGGGATTGACAGTTGCCCAACCCTCTCACGTCGCTCAACGAACCGCAGTAACTCAGGTCGAGCGTTTGCAGGGATTGGCAGCTGCCCAAGGCGCTTACGTCGCTCAACGAACCGCAGGAATCCAGGTCGAGCGATTGCAGGGATTGACAGTGCCCAAGGCGCTCACGTCGCTCAACGAACCGCAGTAACTCAGGTCGAGCGTTTGCAGGGAAGCGTGAAGTGGCGGACACTTCGTGCTGAACCTGAGGCCAGACAGTGTTACTTTCGACGGTTGGCCCTTGGGTAATAGCCGCTTGAACTCAAGTGGTGCCGCTTGTGTTCCGAACTGTTCGCGAAACTCATCCGACAAATATTGCGCGGATACATGTAACGACTTCCATACGGTAAAGCGGTCGTCCGCCAGATAGTCGATCAACATTTGAACCGATTCACCTGTGTTGATCAGCGCCAACGTTCTCGCCGATGCCGATGTCGCTGGCGCCGCCTGCTTTCGATTGTAGGCCAACAGCGGTATGACTAGGTTACCCGCTTTCGCGAGGGCCTGAGCGGATTTCATTGACTTCGGAGGTAAGATCTTTCCCAGCCTTCTGCGTGCTTCTGTTTCCAATTTTGACTCTTCGGTCAGCCGGCTGACGTTTTGTCGAGCGGCTGCACCGATCAAGTACAAGGGTTGTTGGTGTTCTTTTTCGTTGTCTCCGCGAACCAGAAGTCCATGTACAAACTTTTCTGCGGCCTCTTTGTTTTCGATCAGACCCGCTGCGACAATCGCCACTTCCCGCCATTGTTCCTTCTCGGCGTTGTCGATCAACAGCTGCTGATCGCCCTCTGCCAAGGCTTCCTGGGCGGCGAGGAATTCCTGAAAGGTGCGGTGCGGGAAATTGATTTTTCCCGTCGCGAACTGCTGGAGCATCGCGACGCGGTGAATGAATAAACGCGTCACCATTTCCCCATTCACATCCGGCGGTGGAGGATTGAGTTCGCTGAGCGCATGTTCCAGTCGTTGGTGGGTTTCGTCGACGGTAGCAGATGACTTGCCGTTACGGATCAGCCACCAGGCCAGGGAGCGGAGTAACAGCAGTTTGTCATCGTCGGCGATTTCGACGTAATCGTCCATCCTCACGTTCCGTTCGTTGTCACGACGGAAGAACATGTCAATGCAGGCTCGATACAGGCCGATGCGGTTCTTCGGCAACACCTGATTTCGGTCTCGGTGGAGGGCACAGATCATCGCACAGAGCAACGGACTTGTGGCCAGATTCGCCAGGTCGGAATTCCGCTTCAACTGATCCGTGAGCGAGGACGCGAGTTTGGGCAGGGCCGCCTTGTCCTCTTCCTTGTCCAAGCCGCTGGCCACCGCTCGGTGCCAATGCTCTACGAAGCGGGTCACATCCCGTGGAGTCATATCTTGCAAGGTCGCATCGACGAATCCGTCGTCGTCGAGCCAACCTTCGTCCACGGCGAACGGGCGCGTGGTCACGATATAGCGGGATTCCGGGTACTGGGTGATCAGCGCTTTGAGCCAATCCCTGACTTCTTTCCGCTGTTCTTCTGCCGCTTCGTCCAAACCATCGATCAGTACAATCGCCTTTCCGTGTTCCAACATGCGATGGGACCAGCCAACGGGTTCACCGCCGGTGTGTGGCGCCACGACTTCGGCGAACTCTTTAGGCTTGGGAAGCTTACCATTCTCCAGATCGCGCAGTTTGATAACGAAGGGTACGAGGTCGTTGCAGGATTCCAGATCGCCGGTGTGCTGTTTGGCGGCACAGTACACCGCTGCCCATTGGACGAGCGTGGTCTTGCCGGCGCCGGCCAGCCCTCGAACCAAGAGCCGGTTCGCCTTCGAAAGCGCCTGATCCACCGGCATCGCCTCCCGGAAATCCGCATCGCCTTCTTCGTCCAAGTTCTTCGATGACGCGTCTTCATCAACATCCTCAATCGTGGTCTTTTCAACCTCCAGGGTCACGTAAGCTACATTGAGTTTGTAGCGCTGATTGCTTTGATCCAGATCGACGCCGAAGAGCTGTAGATGGTCATATTTGCGAACACAAGCGAGTCGATAATTCGTTTCATAACGCTCTGCCGCCGGGTCCTCGCCTTTCTGTCGGGCCAACAGTTGATCCACGCCATTCAAGACCTTTTCCGCCACGTCGTAGATCCGGTTCTCCCGCTGTAACATCTCCCGGAAGATCCGTTCGGTGAAAAGAGGCAGACGGGAACTGATGTCCACAATTTGTTGGGAGGCGCTGAGCAGGAAGCGGCCGTACAAGTCACGCCGTTCCGAGTCTTCGCTGTTGGCCAGCTCCGGATTACCGCCTTGTGCTCCCGTTCGAGAAAGGAAGTATTTCGCCAGATCTTCGGGGTCGAGGTCGTTCTCGGCCAAGAGTTCCGGAGTGAGATCGGTGTTGTTGATGACGGCGGCGGCGGCGTTTGCGATGAACTGGACATCGGACTCAGAGAGCTTCGTGTCATCCTTTTCCATCATCTGCTCAAAACTGGTGGCGGAGCGTTCGGTGATTTTTTCCAGTTGGCGATTGGCTGCCCGTTGATCCAAGACGCTGGTAAGCTTGGACTTCAACAGATCGGCTGTGGTGGTCGATGCCGTCAATACGAGCGGATCGTCCTTCATCCACATCTTCAGCACTCCTTTGGCCACCGCAGCAGCGATTCCGGTAACAAACGTTTCAAGTAACGGCATGGCAATTCCGCTTGAGTTAAGTTCTCAGTCAATCAGAGCAAGCATGGGGGAGACTAGCTGCGGAAGGGCGCTGGAACAATCTATCCTGCGAAAAATGTCGTGGCGGTTAATTATCAACGACTTACGAGTTCTTGCTCAAGTCCGAGAGAACGCCGATTCCAGCCCTCAAAAGTCAAATTTACTGTATTGAATTTGACACGTGGGATTGAGCCAGCGAGAGGTTGCCGAACACTTAGGAGACAAAACGGGCAGAGGCCTAGGATTGGCTGCTAACGCGCCAGCTCAAAAGGCTTGAGCCCAAGCTTTGGGATGAGCGACGCAAGATCGAATCTGGCGACCCAAAGAAAAGTAGGAAGGGTACCTAAAATTTTAGATTTGAGGACTGACTCCAGCGCCCCCTGAACTCCTATTATGAACTTGGTGGGGCGACCCGATCGGGGGATTCCTCCGGAGAGTTCTCTCGGGGAGATCTTCGACGTGGTATCGCCGTCGAACCTCCGTTGCCTCCGTTGCCGGGTGGTGATTCAGTCGTGGTAGAAGGATTTGGGATTCGAAGAGTCGGTGTCGATCGCGTTCAGATTTTCTGGGACGAGGGATCCAAGGGGGTCGCTGTCCTGCAGCGTTCGCGTGATCTCTTGACCTGGGAAGATGAGGCAACAGTCGATCTTGGAATGGAGTCGTTTCTGGAATTCCCTGTATCGAACGATTTGTCGGGGAGGCTGTTCCTGAGGTTAGTGGAGTAAAGCATTACCTGTGTTCTTAAACCGGGTCGTGTTGGGTTCGGCATCTCAGCTAACCCTACGATGAGCTTTAACTGTGAAAGAATCTCGCATATCCCTAGATTCTGGTGAGGCTTTGGTATTTGATTTGCAATTAATCGAGAATATATCACAGTTTGAGGGATGTTGATTGATTTTCAATTGCGAAATTTTCGTTCTTTCGCAAAAGAGCAGAACTTCAGTTTAGTCGCCAGCCGGCGGCTTGGTGATGATTTCTGCGAGCACGCATTCAAGATTCCCAATACCGAGGAGCGTCTCTTGAGAGCCGGGGTCGTCTGGGGCAGTAACGGAGCAGGCAAGTCGAATTTGTTCAAAGCGATGCGACTAGCCGCAAGTCTAGTTCTAAGCGGTAATGAGAAGGGGCGTGCGATTCCGGTGGAGCCCTTTGCTTTTTCCGAGCAATACCGAAACGCCCCGACATCGTTCGAGTTTCGCTTCGTTGCAGAGGGCAGCGTGTACCGTTACGGTTTCTCAGCCGACTCAGAGCGTGTCCATGAGGAGTGGTTAATGCTGCAGTCGGGCAACGCTGAGAAGGTTCTTTTTGAGAGAGAATTGGCAGGAGGGGACGATCATCTACAGATTGGTCGGATACTCTCCGAACGGGTTTACCCCAGGATTGTGGCTTTGGGCAAAGTCGGAGTGAGAGCCAACCAATTGTTTCTCGCAGCTATTCGAGATAGCATTCCCGTCGGAGAGTATGGAGCGTTGGTTAGTCCCGTCATTGATTGGTTTGAGAACCAACTCACCTTTGTCGGTGTGGGTGATCGTTTTCATGGATTGGCTGAGTTCTTAGCCAGTGATCGGGCATTTGCCGAATTCGCCGGAGAGTTTTTGAAGCGGGCTGGAACAGGTGTTAACGGACTGGATGTTGAGACGTTTACCCTTGATGATGGTCAGTTGAAGTCGCTTGGTTTCGATCCCGGTGACATCGACGTCATGATGGCGAGAGCGGGGAATGAGGCTGATTCAAAAATCACAAACTTTGACGGGAGCGTTATGTCAGTCGAGAAGGGCGAAGGGGCGAAAGTTACGGTCCGTCGAATCAACACGGAGCATCAGTCGGGCAGTGAGGGAAAGACCAATCTTCCATTGTCCGAGGCGTCAGATGGAACTTTGAGGTTGCTTCACCTCATCCCGGCTCTCTACTTGATGAAGGACACGAGTCGGGTGTTTGTAATCGACGAGCTCGACCGAAGTCTGCATCCCAATCTTTCGCGGGAGTTTTTGAAGTTCTTCCTCCAATCTTGCCGAGGCCAATGCCGCCAGATGGTTGTAACGACCCACGAAGATCGTTTGCTTGATCTTGAGCTTTTGCGTCGAGATGAGATTTGGTTTGTTGAGAAAGATTCCGACGGTGCCTCCAGCCTTAGATCCCTGTCCGAGTTCAAGATCCGTCGAGATTTGAAGATTGATAAGGGGTATTTGAATGGGCGATTTGGCGGGGTGCCGCAACTTGGACAGCTCTTTGGACTCATGCCTGACATCTCAGAAGGCATTGAGCACAAGGGGCCAGAGCACAAAGAGAGAGATTGACTTCTTTTCGTAAAAAGAAGCGGCCACTGAGCCGTGAGGAAAAAACCTACGCAGACGATCGCTTGATAATCGTTGCCTGCGAAGACCGTTATGCGCCCGCTCAGTACTTCGATTTGCTCCCAAATCAACGGATAAAAGTTAAGACTTTGGCAACAGAGGACGGGCGATCGAATCCGCAAGCTATCTTCGATCGATTGACTGCCTACAAGGATGAGTTCGATTTACATGAGTTTGATCAATTATGGCTTGCGCTTGATACCGATCACTGGGCCAGCGGCAACCACAAGAAGACGCTGGCTAATGTCTTGAAAGTATGCCAGCAACAGGGAATCAGAGTTGCGATGAGCAATCCGTGCTTTGACCTCTGGTTGTTGTTGCACCAGACGGATATTGGCCAAGAAGAGGCTCTGGCCTCCGCAGCCGACGTGGCGCAGCGATTCAGGGAGGCGAGGAATGAGTTCAATAAAAGAAGGTTGGATCCGACCCATTACACTGCGTCGTCAATTGTGGAAGCGGTCAAGCGGGCAATGAGACTCGATGTGGCTCCCGAGGATTGGTTCCCTGAGGCTCCGTGTACCCGGATTTATCTTATTGTCGAACAAGCGGTTGAGAAGGACTTCATCCGATTGGACAACATGGAAGGGTAAAGATCGTAGTGGTCCCCGTGTCCCGATCGAAATCCTGCCAGCCTGGCAATGGATGCTCGAAGCAGAAGGAATCTAAGAGGAGATCGAAAAAGTGGTGGTGGGAACAGGATTCGAACCTGTGAATTGCTGCTTTTGAGATTTCGTGTTGCTGCAGCTTCTTGTGGCATCATGAGGCCCTGGGGTCACGTCTCGACATTCAACATTTTGTTTCTTGACCAGCGATT
>CAYFGX010000108.1:0-7250 GCA_964342405.1 uncultured Verrucomicrobiota bacterium
CGACAACCAAGTGATTGCTCACCTGGGAGATAACGAAGCGTGGCGGAGCAGAGTATTGAGTAACAATTTTGCCCTTCGATCCCAGCGTCCAGAGTGGCAAGCAGGTCGTTTCATTCATCCCCATGACGCCTGTTTCGACGCAGACGGAAATATCTTCGTTGCAGAATGGGTGGTTTCCGGGCGCGTCACCAAACTGGTTCGTGTTTAAACTGGCCTTATGAAGCAACTCCCTCATTCCTTGCTCGTTGGACCTTCCATCATTCGCGCCGTCTTGGCAGTTTCCCTTCTCTTGAGCCTGTCTTTGAACGCACACGCCGAGACAAGGAAACCGAACATCATTCTCTGCATGGCAGATGATCATGGTTGGGCGGACGTCGGTTATCACGATCATCCGTTCGCCAAGACGCCTCACCTCGATCAAATGGCCAAGGAGGGAATTCGTTTCGATCGATGGTACGCCGCAGCCCCCGTTTGCAGTCCCACGCGAGGAAGCTGCCTTACCGGAAGACACCCTTATCGCTACGGGATCTACACCGCCAATGCCGGGCACATGAAGCCGGAAGAAATCACCTTAGCGGAAGTCCTCAAGAAACAAGGCTACACGACCGGACATTTCGGAAAGTGGCACTTAGGCACGCTGACCAAAACCGTCCGAGACGCCAATCGCGGAGGCACAGAGAAAGGCCTACCACACTATTCCCCACCCTGGGAAAACGGATTCGATGAGTGCTTTTCTACCGAATCCAAAGTTCCCACGTATGACCCAATGCGCAATCCGGCCAAAGTGAGCCGCGAAGCCAAACGAAATGTTCCCGAAGGGGGCTCCTACGGAACTGCTTATTGGACGGGTCCCGATGAACGAGTCCCGGACGACCAGTTACGAGGAGACGATTCAAAGCTGATTATGGATCGAGCCACACGCTTCATCGAAAGCGCGGTCGAGAACCACAAGCCCTTCTTCGCCGTCATTTGGTTCCACGCACCTCATACTCCCGTCGTCGCCAGTGAGCAGCAGCGAGCGCTCTATCCTGACCACCCGAATGGGCTCTATGGACAACACTATCATGGCTGCATTTCGGCGCTCGATGATCAGGTCGGTAGACTTCGTTCTCAACTTTCAGCCCTGGGTCAAAGCAACGATACGATGCTCTGGTATTGTTCAGACAACGGTCCCGAAAGCCAGGCCACCACTGGCGCTGGCAGCGCAGGACATTTTCGTGGCCGAAAGCGGAGTCTCTACGAGGGGGGCGTTCGGGTTCCAGGGCTTCTCGTCTGGCCGGCTCAGATCAAAACAGCATCGGTCAATACCATTCCCTGCGTAACGTCCGACTATTTCCCTACCATTTTGGACGCCCTCAATCTCCCGATGCCCAACCGATCCTACGATGGCATCAGCCTGATGCCTCTGATTCGGGGTGAGACGCGAGAACGAGCCGAACCCATCTTTTTCCAATCGAAAAACGTGGCCACGGTGCACCGTAATCAGTTCAAACTCGTATCCATCGGCACACAGAAAGACAAGATCTCGGGCGCTAAGGTTGAACTCTACAACCTCGAAAAAGACCCGGCAGAATCAAACAATCTAGCGACGACGCATCCTCAGCTAGTCCAAGAGCTCCAAACACAACTCGCGAGTTGGATTGAATCCTGCGTCCGATCAGACCGAGGAGACGACTACCGTTAGCCCAAGTTGGCGAAGCCGCTCGCATCGAGCGAAAGAAGATTGTCACCGGGATCTCATTGCAGAGATCTGCAACATCTCAGTAAGATCCCCGAAACGAGCATGACAATAGCATCATCCACCGACAACGAGTCGCCCTCCAAATACAACCGAAGCGATGAACGAAAAGCTTCGGATCTTCGCCCGATACGATTTCAAAATCACATCGCTCCCCACGCTACCGGTTCCACCCTGATCGAGTGGGGCGTCACACGAGTCATCTGCGCCGCCACGATTGAAGATCGCGTGCCCCGTTGGATGAAAGAACAAGGAGTTGCCGGAGGATGGATTACCGCAGAGTATTCCATGTTGCCGTATTCGACCCTGAGCCGAAAACAGCGGGACAGTACGCGCGGAAAAATTGATGGCCGTTCCCAAGAGATCCAGCGCCTCATCGGCCGTTCGATGCGAGCGGCTGTCGATTTGGAAAAACTGGGGTCCAGAACCATTTGGATCGATTGCGACGTCTTGCAAGCGGACGGAGGAACCCGCACTGCTGCGATCACCGGAAGCTACGTCGCCCTTTCCCTAGCGGTTCAAAAGCTTATTTCAGAGGAAAAACTCTCAGAATCTCCAATCATCAAACCAATCGCAGCCGTGAGTGTTGGCATCGTTGAAGGCACCCCTCTTCTGGATCTATGTTACGAGGAGGATGCCGCTGCAGAGGTCGATCTCAACGTCGTCATGACGGCTGAGCATGAGTACGTCGAACTTCAAGGCACGGGAGAACAAATCACCTTTGGTCAAGGCTCGCTTGATAGCATGCTGGAGCTGGCACGCACCGGGGTTACAGAGTTAACTCGACTTCAGGCAGACGCTATCGCCCAGGAATGATCGTTGCCTCGCTATGAGCCAAACCACCCGCTCTCTCTACTTGATGCGTCATGCCGAAGTAGATACCGCCTATCACCGAACATTTGGCGGACGCATTGACATGAACCTCTCGGAGCACGGCACCGGGCAAGCGAAAGCGTTGGCGGATCACTTGCGCAAACATCCGTTTGATTCCTGCTTCTCGAGTCCGATGAAACGAGTGATTCAGACCACGGATCCTCACACGGAGTGGACTGAAAAGAATCCCACCTACTTGGACGGGCTTCGCGAAGTGGATTTCGGTGATTGGACAGGATTGAAGTGGGAGGAAGTAAGCGAAAAGCATAACCAAAGTGCTTTCGATTGGCTGCATCTGCTTGAAGTCAACGGGATCAAAAACGCCGAACCGATCGAGGCTTTTCGCGATCGAGCCCAGGCCGCCCTTAACAAGATTCTCGCGCCTGAATCGGGAGAGAACATTGGAGTTTTCTGCCATGGCGGCGTCATCCGCATGCTCCTCGCACTGATCCTGCGACTTCCCGTCTCTCAGATGGCCTCCTTTGAATTCAACTACGCCAGCGTTTCGGTGATTCACCTCAAAGCCTCGCGGCCCGAAGTCCAGCTTACCAACTATTGCCCATGGCAACACAACAGCTAGAGCCGAAAGACTCCGTTCGGCAGATCGCCGTCACGTCCGGCTTGGAGGCCGAAGAGACGATCTCGGCCCTCCTCGAAACCTTGTTTGAGACGACGCCTTCCACTGCAATCAAGGAAGGAGCAAGTGAAGCGGTCACGTCGGTCTTCATTCCCAACCATCCTGACTCAGCTCCCTCCATCAAGCGCCGCATCAAGGAACAACTCGACGATCTGGACCGATACGGAGTTGGCGTTGGGCAAGTGTCCATTCGAGTGCGAAAAATTCGCCCGCAAGATTGGCGCGAGAGTTGGAAACGCCATTTTCGCAGCATCGAAATCAATCACCGGCTCCTAATCAAACCACCGTGGAGCCGTAAAAAAGCCAAGGCAAATCAACAAACTGTGATCCTTGATCCAGGCATGAGCTTCGGAACCGGCAACCATCCCACGACCTTGTTTTGCTTAAAACAGGTGGCGGCCTTTGAAGCTTCTGAGGGCACGGCATCACTGCTCGATATCGGAACCGGTTCGGGAATTCTGGCCATCGCGGCAGCAAAGCTTGGATTCTCCCCCATCGACGCCTTTGACAACGATGCGGACGCGGTGAGTTCCTCGATAGAAAACGCCGCCCGAAACGACGTTTCACAATCGCTCAATCTCTATCAAGGCTCGTTAGAGGATTTACCAAAGCGATCCACGAAAAAGTACTCCGTCGTCTGCGCCAACCTGACCCACGATCTGCTCAAAGCTCATGCCAAGCGAATCACAAATCAGGTCGAAAAGAACGGCTTGCTCTGCCTCGCTGGAATCCTACGAGAACAATTCGAGGCGGTATCCTCTTGCTACCAAAAGCTGGGTTTCAGACTCATCGATAGCGAAGCACTCAACGAGTGGAAGTCGGGGGCGTTCCGACGCGCCTAAAAACTTCATCCGTGTGGGGCCAATTTAATCATCCGGCCGGACTTCATGCAGCTTTCCGGCAATAAAAATTTAACATTCCTCCCAGTTCACTCTGACATTCAATCGGCCCGTCCTCAGCAAATTCTCTGGCCGTCAGCAGCTCGTTTCCGACTCCCTGATGGTTCCGGAACTCATTGTAGAATTTCGTGTATTTCTCGATACTGACTTCCAGGTGTCTTCTTGTCCTGGTGAAAAATCCCATCGCAGCCAGAATGGCGATGTTTGGTGCTTCCGCAATCAAGTGTAGAGACCATAGACTAACCTCGGCTGGAGCAACCATTCGAGTCATCATCAATGCCGATCTCAGAGTGTTTTGAATCACTGATGCAAACAAAAGGAAGATCTCCCAAAATGACAACCTTCGGTTTGTCAAATCTGCTTGCATCGCCGGAGTCTTCACCAGCCTCCCGAATTTCAGAGCCCTATGCGGACGCATGAAATTGTAAAAGCTTCGTGCAATCTCCAACTGATTCTCAAGTTGCTCCTTTCTCCGAGAATGACACGCAGCTCGCCTCGTCAAGTATGCTGTCATTTGTCTCAGCATCAGATTCAACCGCTCCACAAATGATGTGTTGATTGTCTCGGAATCCTCCGAGTTTTCTAATGCTTCCTCAAGCTCCTCAGAAGTCCCACAACTAACCCGCCGTTCAACTCGGACAACCCTATTCTCCCTTCGTGTCTTCATCACCCGCCCGAATAGACACCGAATACCAAACACTTGATCTACAGCACGCTCATAGAATTCAAAGCCATCGGCCATGATCATCGGTTTATTCGCGGATTCGGATCGCATCCTTACATCTTCAAGTAGGGTTGCCGTGTTCTGATAGCTTCGCCGACCGACCACTGTCGTCGGCCACAACCTTGATCCAACTTCGATCGCGGCAAAGATCCAAATCGGTTGCTTTCTGCCGCCCGAAATCGTTCGGATTTCGTCTACTTGTAGCTCAGAGAGCTCAAAGCCCCTGATATGTTTATCGTTGAATTTTCGACATAGCTCCCCTGCTCGTTCCAACCAACGATGAACCGTATTCCAAGCGATCCCTTTCACTCGTGAAATCGCTGATTTGTTCACGCCCTCAACACTCAGATTCGCTACGTCGTCAAAAAGACTTCGCCCGTGCTGCAACCGATAGTAGGCGGTTCCTTTCGTCGAACTGAACGTCGTATTGCAAGCTAGGCAGCGATATCGACGTCGTCTCGCAGATCGAGTTTTGTAGAATCCGTGTGTCGCAATCCTCGCTTCTCGCCCATCTCGACGACATGTACAATCGGCGTTCGGACATTTCAGATTCTTCATTGGATCCAGAGAATAGATCTATTCAGCTCCAGAATCGGTTCCTCAACGAAACCAGTGGAATGCCATCAGTTTTGATCCAAGCCTTCGAGATTTGACTTGTCTGAAAAGCCCAATTCAGAGGCTTTTTAAGGCAATTATCGCCAAAAGCACCAAAAAACCGGACTGGTGCCGAGGGAAATCATCGACAGACGATAGGGTTACCCACTGAAAACGTTGAGGAACCCCAGAATCGAAGCTAAATTCCTCGAGATCAACAACGTAGGATGCGGGGCTCTACACTGGATGGCGGAAGCACCGATTTCGAGAACAACAAAGTGGAGAGTACAGCTATTCCACCCTAATCAAATTAAGAAAATGATTAACAATTCGTGCCCCACCGGGCAGGTTGTTAAGCGCGAACCGCTGGTACATTTCCTATGGTCAGCAACAACGAACCGGTAATGTTTTTGAACTAACAGCAGCATATGCCACGGGCCTACATCGAATCATCAGTCCCTAGTTTCTACGCAGCGCGTCCGTCCCGCCAACTCGCGCTCTTGGCAAAGCAGCAGGCGACCAAAGATTGGTGGGATGCCGGTTGTTCAGGATTGGAAATCGTCACGTCGCTTGAAACCCTCGACGAAATCGCGAGGGGTGAATCGGAGAAAGCGAAGGAGCGCGTAAAATTGGTAGCGGATTTGCCTCTCTTGGAAATAAACGATGATGTAGCCGATATTGCGAATGATCTGGTTCAATCCGGAATCGTTCCGGACAAGGCGGCTTCCGATGCGATTCATATTGCGGTTACGTCCGTTCACCGGGTGGAGTTTCTTGTGACATGGAATTTCAAGCATATCGCCAATCCCTTCCTGCGTAAACGCATCCGGGATTTAATCACCAAGAGAGGATTTCAAATGCCCACCATGTGCAGCCCTGAAGAGCTACTTGATTACGATGAAGACAATTGAGCAACCCGAGAAGATCAAAGACGAAGTGCTGGCCGAAATTCGACAGCACAAGCTGGACATCGCCGCAAAGCACGAATTCAATGTTCGCTCTCTGGCCGAAGATCTACAGCGACGTCAGAAGGGGCATCCGCGCTTGGTGCCAGCCCCCGCGAAGTAGGGTGAAATGAACAGCGGGCCCCAACCATGCGATGGAACCGCCTGTCGTTCCTGAATATCCATGTCAGACGACTAAGCGGCTTTCCTGGCATAGTGATTATGCAGCCCTCCAACCTTCGGAATCTCGACGATTTTTCCGTTCTCGGGTGGATCAACTTTTCTCGTTTCCGGGCAATCACCGAATAGTCCCAGGTGTGTTCTGCTCCGATGATAATAATCGAAATACGACCGCAGCACCTTTCGCAGATGCTCTTCACCAAAGACAATCACATGGTTGAGACAGTCACGACGTATCGAACCGATTAGGCGTTCTGTGTACGGATTCTGCCACGGACTCCTACACGCTGTCCGGACCTCCTTGACTCCCATCCCTTTGACCCTTTTGCTGAACTCCTTCCCATAGATTCCATCGTTGTCTCTCAATAGGTACTTCGGCGCTGTCTCCCAAGGAAACGCCTGTGGGGCCAATTTAATCGTCCGCGTCCATTTCAAGCGGCTTTCCGATAGTAAAAGTGAGCATCCCTCCCAATTCACTCTGACGTTCAATCGGCCCGTCCTCAGCAAATTCTCTGGCTGTCAGCAACTCGTTTCCGACTCCCTGATGGTTCCGGAATTCATTGTAGAACTTCGTGTACTTCTCGATGCTGACTTCCAGGTGCCTTCTCCCGAGCAAGATCAGTTCATTCAAGCACTCAAACTTGATCGATTTCACGAATCT
>CAYFGX010000109.1:0-6667 GCA_964342405.1 uncultured Verrucomicrobiota bacterium
CCGTGACATTCTGCCGCAGAGCAACCGACTTTGGCCAATATTGGGGAGATCTCGTAGGCGAAGTGAAATGACGCCTTGTCCGAGGCATGCCCGCACACACTGACTCCGCACGCGAGCAGGCAGAAGGCTAGCCATTGGAGGGTCTTCAACATCCGGAACTGGATCCTTATTCAGCGTTGTTCGCTTTCAAGAATTCCCGGGCGAGCTTTTGAGCATGCTCACTCCCGTAACGATCAGGAAAACTTAACATCAATTGAAACATCGCGACGCCTTCCTGAAGCAAGTCCTCCGATTCTTCAGTCCTTTTGAGGATGTCCGCATAAATCACATCGATTCGGGCATTGTCGTTCGTCTTGCGAATGAACGATCGCAGGAGAGAGTTCAGGACCGTATCCTTCGGAGGGCCTCCTCGACGCTCAACTTTTCCGGCCTCCCGCTCTCCACGCTTCGGGGACTGCTGATCGCGTTTGATACTTCGCGGTTTTTCAGCCGCTTCATTGCCGCCACGCCGCATGCGAGCGTTACCTTGAGCCGAAGGTCTGGCTCGCTGCATCCGGTTTCCCTCTGCCCCATAGCGTCTGGAATTCGCGTAATCGTTCGTTTCCTTTTGATAGAAGCGATAGAGCTCCACAGATTGCCGGGCCGCCAAGGCTCTCAGGGCGGACGGATCCTCGGGAAGGTTCTGCTCTGCAAGCGCGATCAATTCACCCCGCGCTTCGGGGACTTCACCAATCGCACCTTCGGCCAGCGCTCGAATCCGCTCAATATCATACAAGCCCGTATCGGTGAAACCAATCGAGCCCGTAACCTTTCCATCCCGCAAAGCAATCAGGGACAACGTGCATCGACGATTCAAAGCCAGACTTCCAGGACCATCCAGCCCGTCGAGGCTCAGCACCATCGGTTCGACAAGTTTGAGCGAACGATTAACCCGACTCAGCTGCTCCTCGGCAGCCGTTCGGTCATCGGAAAGCGTGACGACAAATGACTTAAATCCAAACAGTCCGTACTCGCGTGCCAAACGGTCAACGCCACGGATCACGGGAGCTGTATTGCGATTCAACACGTGGACAAAAAGCAATGCCCCCGGGCCCTCTCCAATCTCCGCCGCGGCATCGAAAGATTCGCGCCCCGCATACTGGCCTGAATTCGCGTAGCAGGAAACGGTTGATATCGGCGTGCCAGCGGGAGGTCCCGAAACGATATCTTCCGCCACAAGTGACGCAAGGGCTCCGATCGTTCCTAGGACGAGACAGCAAAGACTTTTCATGGATTTCAACAATGTACTATTCGCCCTGAAGACTCAACTGCGATTCCGGGGGTTACAAAAACCCGTCGCCGCAACAGAGGACATAGATTTCCTCCCTAAATCAAGGGCATCAATTTGGAAAACAGCATGACAACGCCCAATCCAACAAACCCCATCAAAGCAAGCATCACCGAATAGGTCCGGAGGATTTCCCCCTCCCTCATGGCACTCATTTTACAAACCACCCAAAAACCACTGTCATTCATCCAAGGATAAGGCTTCGATCCGCAGCCGATCGCAAGCGCCAAATAAACCGGATGAAAGCCTAATTGCTCTGGTGTTGCCATGCCCGCAAAAATGCCTACCGAGGTGATCATGGCGACCGTAGCCGAACCCTGCGCGATGCGTACTAAAGTGGTAACGGCAAAGGCCAGGGGCAAGACGGCCATCTGATAAGAGGACGCCATGGTCTCAATTCGAGGCCCAATGCCCGTCTGTTGGAGCAAGCCACCGAAGGCGCCCCCTGCAGCCGTGATCAATATGATCACACCACCGCTTGATAAAGCAGATTGCACAGAGTCCACCATCGAATACTTCGCCCCACGCTTGGCCCAGATCAGCGTCCCTAATGCAATGACCGCAGCCAAAATCAGAGCCACGTTTTTGTTTCCCAACACCGCAAAGGTGGCCAGCAAGGCTGCCGCTGCACCGCCCTCGTCGCCTCCCCCTGCAAGCGTGTTTTGCAACACAGCACTCCCCGCAATGAGAAGAACAGGTAGTGCGATTGGCAGCGCTGAGATCCACAAAGGGGGCAAGGTCTTGATGTCGCGTTCCGCTAGCGATTTCAATTCCGACAACGAAGACTCAGCTGTCTCCCTCAACGGCACAGGCCATTTCCGATTCGCCCAAGCGGCAAACAGCAAGCCCGCGGAACACGAGACCGCCCCGACTAGGATCCCTCCTACCATCATTGTCCCGATTCCCACTCCAGTCTCGCTGGCGACAAGTAAGGGACCCGGGGTCGGAGGGACCAAGGAGTGCGCCATCGTTGCGCCAGCTGAAATGGTCAGAATGTAGAGAAGATAGTTGTTGGGCCGTCGCAGCCCCATTGCTTTTGCGATCGGAAAGAGCAGGTAGAAAACAGTGTCGAAAAAGACCGGTATACCCAGAAAGAAACCACTCGCAGTAAAGGCGGCTGGGGCTCGTCGCTCACCGAAGAGCCCCACGATAGAGCGAACGATTCGATCAGCGGCACCGCTCTCGAGCAGACACTTGCCAATGATTGCAGCCATCGCAATCAGTATTCCAATCTTCCCACACGTCTCTCCAAATTTCGTCGAAAGCCTGCTGATCACCGGCGTTTCGGCAAACGTTGAGGCATCCGCTTCGTTCATGCCTTTCGATTGGCCATACGCCACCAAGGCAGAATTGGGCGTCAGGGCTCCCACCACCAAAGCGCCAGCAACAAGCGCCAAGAAGGCATGCTGTTTCAGCAGGAGTATCCCTCCCACGACGACCACCATTCCAGCCACCAAAATGATCAACGGATCCATAGTTCCCTCATTCCTTTCTCTCAATTTCTCGATCTTCATCCATCAAAGAAGGATGTCTCAGAAAATCAAAATCAGCTCCAAGATCTGCCTGCTGAACATGGTCGAAGAAGAGACGTTCATACCCTCTGACAGGTGGTCGCATGCGTGGATTTTTCACAGCATTCTGGCGCTCAATCAAAATCGACTCCGGAACATCAAGGTGAAGACGGCCAGCATCCACATCCAGTTCGATCCAATCACCGTCTTCAACCCAAGACAATGGGCCACCTAAGGCGGCCTCCGGAGCCACATGCAAGACGACGGTCCCAAAGGCTGTTCCGCTCATCCGAGCATCCGAGATTCTAACCATATCTTTGACACCTTGGAGCTTCTTGGGGATCGGTAAATATCCCGCTTCCGGCATTCCAGGAGCCCCCAGTAGCCCAGCATTCTTGAGAACCAAGAAATCCTCTGCAGTGACCGCCAAATTGTCAGAGTCAATTCGTTCAGATAGATCCTTCAGAGAATCAAAAACAACCGCTCGCCCCCGCTTTTTCAAGAGCCCAGGCGAAGCAGCAGAACGTTTAATTAAGGCCCCTCTCGGAGCGAGGTTCCCCCGTAGAACGACCAGTGATCCCTTCGCCTGAAACGGATCCTCAAAGCGGTGAATCACCTTCTGCCATTCGGGATATTCGATCCCCTCAAGGTGCCCCTCCCAACTGCCCCCGGTCACGGTTGAGGCTTTCAGATCAAGCAAACTTCTCAACTCGTTCATCAGCACAGGCATCCCCCCGGCTTGATGAAAATCTTCTAAGAAGTAGTCCCCACTCGGTTTCACCGCCGCAAGCACCGGCGTCTGTCGCCCCAGAACGTCAAGCTGGTTCAAGTCCAGCCGAATACCCAAGCGTCCTGCGATGGCTGTGAGATGAATGATGGCGTTGGTAGAACCGCCCAGTGCCAGAAGAACTGTTAGCGCGTTCTTGAAGGCCTTCTCAGTCATGATCGCCGAAGGGTTCAGGCCGCTTCGGATCATTCTCAAAATTTCCTGCCCACTCTGCTCGGCAGCTCGCTGACGGTCCGAGTAGACGGCCGGAATGGCAGCGGTCCCTGGCAGCATCATGCCGATCGCCTCAGTCAGGCATGCCATCGTGCTCGCAGTCCCCATCACACCGCACGTACCATAAGTTGGAGCCAAGCGCTGTTCCACTTCATCGATTTCATTTCCGTCAATCTCACCCCGTCGATAGGAGGCCCAAAAACGCCGACAATCGGTGCAAGCGCCAATTCTCTTTCCCTGATACTGACTCGACAACATCGGGCCCGCAGCCACGACGATACTGGGTAAATCCACACTCGCAGCGCCCATGAGTAGTGCAGGAATCGTCTTATCACAGCCCCCTAGCAGGACCGCTCCGTCAAGCGGTTGAGCTTTGAGCATCGATTCCACGTCCATCGCCATCAAGTTGCGAAACATCATGGCCGTTGGATGGAGAAACTGTTCCCCCAAGGAAATGACAGGAAACTCCAATGGGAGTCCCCCTCCTGCCCACACCCCACGCTTCACAGCCTCCACCAAGTCCCTCATCCCATGGTGGCAATGGTTCAATTCGCTAAATGTGTTGACGATTCCAACAACCGGTTTCTCAAGATTCTCGGGGCTCATTCCCACGGAGTGAACGAACGTACGGCGCAAAAAGGTCGCGAATTCCTGGTCGCCATACTGCGCCAAGCGAGATCGAAGTCCCGACGATTGAGAATCCAGGTCATCCATGGTGGTAAGAGCTCAAGCCTACGCAACTCAAACCTGGGAGCAATAAAATCTCGCCCCCACCAACTAGGCCAGACCGCGTCACCATCTAACAAGTCTCAGGAAGCTCTCATACCAAAGGGAGAGGTGCGCCATCCGAAACAATGAAAGGCTTGCATGCCCGCACGCCTACGATAACGTACGGTGCATGAATTTGGCTGCTTTTCGACTGTTCATGCTGATTTTAGTAACTTGTTCAGCCTGCAGTCGCCTTTTAGCAATTGACCCGCTCCCGAAGCTTGAGCTGGAAATTGCCTATCCTAGACTGAGCTTCGATCGCCCGATCATTGCCAAGAGCCCCCCTTCTGGTAGCGAGCATCTCTACCTTGTGGAACAGAAAGGCCGGATCCTCAAACTACCACTCGACCGCGAAACGGATCATATCGATGTGGTCCTTGATATCGCGGATCGAAAGACCTATGTGGCTAACGAGGAAGGGCTTCTCGGGATGGCGTTTCACCCGCAGTTCGAATCCAACGGCAAACTGTATATCTACTACACACAACACCAACCGCGCAGAAGCGTCCTCAGCGAACTGGTCACCGATGCGACGAGTGGTCAAGCCGACTTAGCCAGCGAACGGATTCTTCTCGAAATCCCGCAGCCATACGGGAACCACAACTCGGGGACGATTGAATTCGGGCCAGACGAACACCTCTACATCGCCCTCGGGGATGGTGGATCCGCCAACGACCCTCACGACAACGGACAGAATCTCCGTTCCTTGCTGGGCAAAATCCTCCGTGTCGACGTTAACTCTCGAAGTCAGGGCATGGAATACGGGATTCCAAGGGACAATCCGTTTATTGATGCCGGGAGTGGGATTCGCCCCGAGATCTGGGCCTTCGGATTGCGAAATCCCTGGGGCCTCAGTTTTGACCCGAAAACGGAAAATCTCTGGGCCGCCGATGTGGGACAAAACAAGTGGGAAGAAATCAACATCATCATCCGGGGAGGCAACTATGGATGGAACACTTACGAAGGATTCCATCTCTTCAAGGAGCCCGCATCGAAGGCTGTAAACACGATCTTTCCGGTAATGGAATACCCACACTCGCCTCAATACGCCAACCAGGCAACGTTCCCTCATGCTCCCGGACTGAGCATCACCGGGGGCCACGTTTACCGCGGTCAAAAATTGTCTGATTTTCAAGGCGTCTATTTCTACGGCGACTTCGCAATGGGGACGCTCTGGGGGCTCAGATTTGAGAACGGGAAAGTCACCCACCAAGGTGTGGTCTGCGAAATGCCAAAAGACACTAAGCCCAGACGCAGCATTTCCGGTTTCGGCATCGATGCTCGAGGTGAAATCTACGTCCTTTCCTTCGACGGAAGAATTTATTCGATCGAGACTCCTGCAGAAGGATAGGCCAGCAGTGCATCGAATTTCGGTCCGGAAGATCGGAATCCGGCGAACCATTTGTGTCCCGGAGGCTTGTAATTCAGGCCTCGCCCGTCGAGTTTGATTTCCTCTTCATAGCCGGCACGCTCTATTCAATGGAACATCAAGACTACCCCATCCATCGGCTTGCCTCGTTTTTCGACTCCCTCACACAAGAGAGCCTCAAAGAACTAAACCTGATTTACCATCCAGATGTTCAATTCAAGGATCCGATCAATGAAGCCTCGGGCCTTGCCCAGCTAGATCATGTGTTCAAGGACCTCTTCACTCAGTTGCAAGACATCACGATCAAAGTCACGGATCGCGGAGGAGATTCGACGTCTGGGTTCATCCGATGGACAATGGACTATCGCTTTCGCCGCCACAATCGCTCGATCGACGGCGTGACACACGCGAAGTTCGACGAGCGCGGATTGATCACCCATCAAACCGATTTCTGGGACGCCTCCTTTCCGATCTACGGTGAGTTTCCAATAGTGGGACTGACGATGCGGGGAATCCGACGGATTGTGCGAGTTCGACACCCACAAAGCACCTCCAAATAAGCATCTCTTCTTAAAAGGAAATGCCCGCCTCACATGAACACTGCGAGGCGGGTTGCTTACGGACCAGCGAAGCCCGCTATTCTGCTAGAGGACGCTAAACTTTAGGGGGTTTGACGCAATCGAAAGAACGCG
>CAYFGX010000110.1:0-6402 GCA_964342405.1 uncultured Verrucomicrobiota bacterium
TGTCGCTGGCAAGCGGCAATAAGGAGTAACATAAAGGACGTTATGTTACTTAATAACACACAAGAGAGGACGCGTAAAGTAGTTGAAAATTGAATTGGACCAATGTTTCATCGTGATTGATTCGAGCGGACAATCCACTTGCAACTAGCTAGTGAGGCACTTCATCCAGAGCTTTCGGTGGGTATCTGGATTACAGATTTTCTTCCGAGCGTAGTCAGCACAATCAACACTCACCTTACGTCGGAATCGGATATCCGAATAGAGCCTGTTTGCTGCTTCAAAAAAGGCATCAAACGAATTGCAGATATAGCCAGTAGAGCCCGACTCCATCAAGGCATCAAAGTTGTGACCCGTTGGTACCAATGGAATAGCTCCTGTCAGCATGGCTTCGACAACCGAGCGCCCCCATGACTCCTTAACTAAAGGGCCAAGAGTGTAAACGAAAAGATCCAATCGTTGCAGAAACACGTCGGTAGGAATAACCCCTGCTCCAAATAGTGCCCATTGGTCACCAAACTCATGCCAACAATACTTCTTGTGAAGGGCATCACTCCATGCCATCACATGGTACTTAGCCCTAGGGAGTTTTAGTGCTTCATAGAATGTTGGAAAGTCTTCTGAGTATTTATCCGGATCCGGACGTGATAGTCTTCCCACCACAATATCCTCGCGCTGTCTCTCGACAAATTTGAATCTACGAGCATCTACATAGTTTCCTGTCTCAAATGAAGGGATATCATGATAGAGCTCCGAAAATGCTCCTGATTGAAGTTTGGAAACGAAGAGCACACGATCTATTAAACCAGCCTTGACGGCTTCCTCCTCTCCAGTGAACGGCCACATCATCTCGTTGGATAAAAATAGCTTCAAGCCTCGCTCTTTTATTCGTTGAGCCCGACCGCTGGTGAAAAGATCTGTCTGGCAAATGACCAACGCGACGCCATCCATCTTATTCGGTAGATCCTCCTCAAAGGCTAGTTCGACTCCTGCCGCATCTATCGAAGACCTAGCATCTGGCAGATCAAGTTCCGCTCTTGAGTTCAACACCACACAGATATCCAACGAATCTTTGAGCAGCATCAACAGATCCCGAATCTTTGTCGCAGCCCCCCCAATTCTTCCCGGAATACCAAAAAAATATACCTTCGGCATGAGCTACGATTCAGAGGTTTTGATTGGCCGCCAACATTACATCCTTTTCGTTATCATTGATCGCTGCCGGAAAAGCCACCATCGCTAGAGCCATGGAAGCTGAATGCCTGTTCGCCCTTCGTCTTGGGAAAGCTCGTAGCGGAAAACGTAATCTTCACGCGTAATCCATTCGACGTGCCCGTCGCAGTGCCCGACATTGACTCCACGCTCACCATGATTGTCAGCTCTATCAGGATAATACAGGGTTCCAGAAAGTCCTTGATCCGTGAGAATCCAAAGTCGAGAAGGTCCCGGTCTAGTCCCTCGTAAGTTAAAGCTATTGTGATAATGCTGATAGGTTTGAATGTTTGAGAGATTCTTCCTAATGCCATTTATTCGCTTTAATTTTCCGAAAAATGGAATCGTTTCCCAGGTGTCTACGTCTTCTCCCGTAAAACCAAATCCTTGGTAGCTAGAGCCATTCGCTTTTTGCCTTGATCCCGAAAGGACTCTCAGATCTTGGAACCCGACCTCCCCTGACAATGGATGAAGATCTTTCTTCTCAGACACAATATTCTTTGTGCTCGGACAAACGAATAGCGGCAACGAATCTAGGTAGCCTTTGTTTAGCCAATTAAGATCTTGATCCTCGGAATGCAGTTTAGCAGAAAGACTACCGCGCATATCATCTTGAGCGTAAGCGAGACTAGCAATAGTCAACTGACGCAGGTTGTTAACGCACCCAACTCTTCGTGTCCGTTCTTTTGCCTTTGAGAGCGCGGGCAGTAAGAGACTTGTGAGTATCCCGACGATTGCGATAACCACTAGCAATTCAATGAGAGTGAACCCTAAGCCCTTTCGGGAGGCGCGCCTCTGCATAGTCCGAGTCTTCATTTAACTCCTCTCGACTTCACAATTCTTATCCACACACGATAGATGGAAGGTTGGCTCCTGTCTTTACATTGCTCGATTCCAGTTGCCGCCAGACATCTTGATGCATTTCCACTCTGTGCAACTTGGGATTTCCACACAGCATCTGGCATGCAAAACCCAGCGCATCTGTTGCGCTAATTTCCTGGTTCTGCTCTCTGGCTAGTCCAATTACGTGTCCCGCCAATTCACATACTCTGGTAATTGCGCTACGCTTGATACACCAAAAACCATACTTAACACTCCGTGGCGGATTGAAAAGTCCCCCGCGTTTGTAAATCTCGTGAATTCTCTGCTCTTCCAGTGACGCCCTATCAGGAGATATTATGTTTCCAAGAGGCATATGGAATGGGGCTCCCTCAAGCACTTTAAGGGGGTCTGACGGAT
The DNA here is from genome assembly GCA_964342405.1 of uncultured Verrucomicrobiota bacterium. Taxonomy (GTDB): domain Bacteria; phylum Verrucomicrobiota; class Verrucomicrobiia; order Limisphaerales; family AAA164-E04; genus UBA2970. Next base: position 2,449 of record CAYFGX010000110.1, read on the forward strand.
TACTCCGAAATTTCGAAGTAGGTGCGATCCAAATAAGATACTTAGCAGCTAATTGTTCCCCTCCGACCAGAAGGTAAACAAGCAACCGACGATCCGCCGGTGCCTCTACCTCTGGTGCAGAATGGCAGAACGCCCCCTCAATCGGTGCGTCGGTGAATACATGGAACTCCTCCTTAACACCCACGCTCCGCGCAGTTCTCACGCACCGTGCCAATGGTTCTGCATCTTGCCCAAGGCCAACAGTCCAATAGCAGAACTCACTCACGACCTGTCTTTACTCCTCTACTTGTTCCCTTCCATTTCGAACACCGGCTTCATCCAGATCCGCTCATGCAGCACCCATCTTGAAGGAGTGCCGCCATCTGGTTATAGCATGAGACACACACCCTGTGACTAGCTCCAGATTGAGGAGCAACATAGCTGCCATACCTATGTTTCGGATTATCGACACCAGAAAAATCCCATGCTTTGTAGAAGCTACCAAATCTTCACCTGCTCCACATCCACAACTCTTGGCATCCGTCCAGAAATGCAGATAGAACAAGTAACCAGTGAAGAGAGCCAGAAGACCCAGGCCCGCCTTGCAACTGGGGCTTTTATCTTTTGCGAATACCAACTGAAGACCTATGGCTGATTCCATAATGGCTGCTCCAACCTGCAGATACCATTCCATTAAAGCATCTCCCGAAACCAAATATGGGGCCCATCCCTTAAAATGTGGTACCTTGCTGGCTGCAGCAACTAGCAATATTGTGCCCACGATGTAAGGTCCCAGAATTGCCAGATGCCTCCACCCTTTTCTTGCCAAAAACCTCGAACCTTTCATCTTCTACTATCCGAATAAAATTCCTAGTCGTCAGAAGTAAATAGTCGGATCATTTTCGTTTTCACCCAATTCTCCTCTTGGAATGATTGACATAAAACAGTCTTCCGCAATCCAGTCTTGGCGTTTTGGGGACCAGAACAACGAAACTTGAACTGGAAAGATAAATTCCCCAAACTTGGTGGAGTCGTAACCGGCCTGCAACCACGCTCTGATGATCCCATCGCCCTGCTTGAATGCGTTATCTGGAGACTCTTCCGTGATCAGACTGCTAGACTTTCCGTAACGAATTCCACCCCCAGGATAAAACTTAAAAGGGTCCAGTTTCTTCTCTGCTGAAGTCTTAAACTCCCTAACACCTAATTTCACAGTGCCTTGTCGTATGGCAACAAATCGTAACTGCATGGCAAATCCCTGAATCGCTCGGACTTGGTCTTCTGGCGATAGGTGATCCAACCCGTCTGGATTACCGTGTAGTTTGTAGGAAACGAATTCTCGGGTCTTCGGGTTTACCTTGTATTTTGCCGGATTTCGGAAAGTCACAAGACTTTCGAAGGAACCACTGTGTAAGTATTCATGCCACTGGTCAATCTTAGCCAGTAGTCGTGACATCTGCTTGTCTGAGAGAGTGTCTTTGTGAGTTTTTACAATTTCCTCAACAAGCTGTGACGCTCCCCCATTGGCTAAAGGTACGGACTCCGATTGCCGCCATATCGTTTGAATATCCTCCTCCTGGTCATAAACTGAGGGACCATCCGCTCTGCTAGGTATTCGATTAGATACCAGGTAAATCAACGCAATAACAGCTACAGCAACTGTCGTGATGATAAGTTTCTTCATAGCATTTACCGAAAATTCCTACAAAGTATTAAGCTGCCGCAACTTCTGCAGCAGCTTTGATAACTATGTTCCAGTAACTTCTAGATTACCAACTGTGCTCTCGCACTTCATTGCAACCAGACCACCACCAATTGCAGTCACCATCATCCGCATCAAAACCGCAACAAAATCCCTCCACTTTGCCACTTTGTGCGTTTCCTGTTTCTTCATAGCAACAGCTTTCATTCGGCCCGATTAGAAATGTCTTACACTGCCATTCCACTACATACCCATTTGCAGCTTCGTGACTACACGACACCGAGGAGGAACCAGAACCATTGTTCGCAGACACAAGAACTGTTCCAGCTGTGAATAACATAGCCGCAGCTTTGAGCGAGTTTTCACTCATAATGATATTTGAATCAGCACTATTGTTTTTCATGATAACCGTCTCCTTTGTTATTGTTTAACCGCCCAGACTGCTAGGAACGGGCATTAAGAGAAATAGAACATTACCAGAGAGTGAATGCGCAAGTATTTTTTGGCCGGGAATAGGATTTTTCCAAATTGCCTTCTATGCGCCATCTTCTGGTTTTACCCTTACTGTTTTGTGTGCGTAAATGAGCGATCAAACAGTTATGTATTTAACTCGTGGTTGCTCTGTTAGGGCATCCCATCATTCGTAATAGCGGCAGCGCATTTGGATTGATAGGCCCCCGCTATTGGTTCTGATGCACAGAAAGGCATGGTGCCCGTTTCTATGAGCATTCGGATGTGGTCTTGGTATCTTACAAACTTTCTCAAATTTCTTAACGTGCGAACAGAATGTTGGACCTTACTCAACGCTTTGCTTTCAGTATTCAAAAGCCGTCCCATGACACGAAAGGAGCGACCGCTGAAACAACGATCGCTCCTTCGAATTGTAATCCTCGGCGTCTTAAGCCAAACCAGGCTTCATGAGAGTATACGGAGGCAAGCGAGGAGATCTTTCACGAAAAGTGGGAATTCTTTCAGTAAGCTGCAGGGACTCCCTGCTTTCGCACAACCTACAGTTAGGTTTCGTTCCCCTCCTCTCCTCGTTTTTTTCATGTCCGCTTGGCGATAAACGGTGAAAGCGCTTAGTTGGCCCTCGGAAATAAAAATTGTCGTTCGAACTTTCGGTGTTAGACCTATTTCTTTGCTACGTTACAAACGATGAAAAGGCATATCCATAGGACCCTTATTCTTTCGGTCGTCGCGTTCGGTTTCTCTGCTTCCATCACTCATTCCGCAGAACACTCGTTGGATTCAAAAGATCCGAAGAAGACCCAGATCGGCGGACATGCTTTGGAACTCTGGCTAGACGAAGCCCAGAACTGGTTCAGCACAAGTTACTTTCCTGGGGAGATCAAGCGCTTTAGCGAAGAGATTGTGCCACCGTTGATAGATTGCTTTGAACAGGCACGTCCAAACTCATACTTAGGCCAACTCAGTCCAAATGAGCGCGAGGAACTACGCTACAAAGCAATGCTCGGCATGCTCGCACTTGAGGAGGAAGGAGCATCAGCAATTCCGCGGATTCGAGCCCTTTTAGATGACAGAAACCTGGAACACAGGCAAATGCTTGTAAATTGTGTTTCAAAGATGGGACCACGCTCATTCGAGCTCGCTCAAATTGGTATCGAGGATACAAAATCAGACGATGAGAAAATACGGCAGCAAGGAGTGATATTGTTAGCTGCTTCGGCAAATTACAACAAGTCGACATTGGCGCTCTTAATCAAGGCTACCGACGACAAATCGACACTCGTTCGTCGAACAGCTATCGACTTCTTGCTCAAACTACAGGATGCATCTCCCGAAGCGAGGACCCGCATTCAGGAGATGCATTCGGCTAAAGGCGATCGGACGCTAGATAGCGGATATATATCTACCTTTCAGAGATTCAGGAAACGGGCGGCTCTCAGATCCAAAGATGGTTGGATTATCGGGCGTTAGCAGGGATTTTCGTAGCAACGGAACGAAATTGGATGTGCCCTGAGATTGGGGGACACGGGAGTCCCATTTTTCGCACAAGGTGGATTGGCTTTCATTCCTCCTCCACGGATAATCACGCATTGTCTTTGGGGGCAAAGACACTGTTCAGAACGCTACCCTTCCGAACAGTGTTCTCTTTATAAATAGCCATTGAATGAGGAGGACCCCAAAAATAGGGCCAGAGGGTAAGATATGAAATGGGCGGTCTGAATGGTAAGAACACCAAATCAGATTGACCTATAGTGAAAGCGAAACGAAAACGATACGACTCAGAGTTCAAGGCGCGGGTAGCGCTC
>CAYFGX010000111.1:0-6336 GCA_964342405.1 uncultured Verrucomicrobiota bacterium
CACCTCGTGTTCCACGACAATCTTGGCTCGGGAATCCACACCAGCAGCGGCGCCACCCCCGCAATTCGAAACAACTCCTTTTTCGATAACGGCCAAGCGGGCGTGACCAACTCCGAACGGTCCCTCATCGTCGACGCGACGAACAACTACTGGGGAGATGCCTCGGGCCCGAAAGACACCCGCGACGACGACGAACTGGCACAAATCAACGAAAATTCAGAGGGCGACGCCGTGAGCGAGTACGTCCGCTGGCGACCGTTCCTCTCCGAGCCCCCGAACGCTGCCCGCCCCCAGCTTCCGAGAATTGCCCTCAATACTCTGAGGGTCGATTTCGGGGAGACCGCCATCAACCAAACGAATACACAGCTCATTCGCATCACCAATCAAGGCAACGGAGAGCTAACGATCACGAGCGTATCGATTGGACCAGATTCGTTCCGAACATCATTCGAAACGCCGGTCACGATTGCTCCCACTGAGACCATCGACCTCGGCGTCAGCTTTCACCCACAAGTCGCCGGTGAGGTGATGGGATCGATCGCCATCGTATCGACCGATTCCAGCGAACCGAGCCTCAGCGTCGCCCTGACCGGCGTCGGTATCAATCCCAACGATCCTGCCGGCCCGATCGATCCAAACCAACCGCTTGAGCCAGGCACACCAGTGCGCATCACCTTTGATTCAAATGACGAGCAAACTCCGGTCTGGCACCCAGCGGACAACCGAATTGCCTTCGCTACCAACCGCACAGCTGGGGACTACAACGACCTCGGAATGGTCAACGCCGATGGCACCGACGAGCGTCTGATCGCTTCCGGGCCACAGTCTCCCTTCGGCATTGCTCCCTTCGGGATTAGTTGGGTCGGCGACACCGATTTTCTCATGACCACCGAATCTGTCTTTTTACACGAGTATCTCAGCTTCGACACAACGGTAGCACCCTACACTCGGTCCGACCGGGACGGAGATGACGGGGGCTTTCGAAGGCGCCTCTTGATCGATCCAGGCGGTGGCGGAGAACTCTTTACCGTCTCGCGCGACGGCTCCACCGCCCTTTGGCGATTCAGCACCCGAGGCGGACGGGGTGACGTCTCGCTTCGTTCCGCACCCTTTATCACCTTAACGGGACAATCGGCTCAAGCGATCGGAACCGTCCACATTACCGAAAGTTTACCCGATTTCTCGCCTCCCCACATTCGAGGAGCCAGTCTGTTCTCGGATGGATCCCAATTCATCGTCTCGCTCCGCAGTGGAGAAGGCTACGATCTCTTTCGTTACTCCACCACGGGAGCGTTCTCTCCGATTCAACTGACAACCAGAGGTGAAACCAACGGAGCTTGGCACAACCTCCCGCAAGTCTCTCCCGACGACTCCACGGTCGCATTCGCCTTCCGCGACCCAACATCTGCAGAAGCGCAAACGGAAATCTACACCCTCGACCTAGAAGCAGGCGCCATCGCCAACGTCACCCAAACCCCCAACCTCAATGAATCACACCCCAGTTGGTCCCCCGACGGGACGCGCTTAGTCTACCAACGAGCCGATACCGTCGAATCCGGAGCCCTTCGCGAAGGAGAACTCGGCAACTGGAATCTCTACGTGATTGCCCTCGATGGCTCAATCCCAACTAACCCGAATGAGCCGGTAGATCCTCCAGTCGATCCCCCTGTGGAGCCACCACTCCCGCTACCAGAAATTCAACTCAGTACAGTCAGTGTGAAATTCGAACCCACCGAGCTTGGTTCACAAGACAGCCGCATCATCACGATAAGCAACACAGGAAGCACCACGCTCACGATTGACGGAGTCCAGGCCAGCGCCCCCTTCGAAGCCTTGCTCCCCAGCTTCCCTTTGAACATCTCACCAGATCAAACGGCAGAACTCACAGTGGTTTTCACACCGACGAGCTTCGGCGAAGTAACGGGCACTCAGATACTCAGCACTAATGATCCATCCAACCCGGAAGTCGAGATCACGCTATCGGGCACCGGAATCGAACTGATCGTCCCCACACCCCGAATCGAGTCCTTGAGCCCTAACGCCGCCTCCCTGGGCGAACTCGTAGTCCTGCGGGGCGCGCACTTCAGCAACAACCCTGGCGAGAACCAAGTATTTGTCGGGACTCAAGCCGTTCCCACGACGACCATCAATACCACCGAACTGCACTTTCAAATTCCTAACGAGACACCGAGCGGCACCTTACCAGTCACCGTGAGCGTGGGAGACCGGCTGAGCAACGCGGTAAGCCTCTTACTACAACGCCCCGTTCCGGTCACTCCACCTCACCTGGAAATCACCCAAACTGACAATCAAAGTATTCTTCTGACCTGGTTGGATCCGGCCGGAGTGTTCACGCTTCAATCGAAAGAAACGATCTTCGATGAAGAGTGGAACGACGTCACCGAGCCGGTCGAACAAATGCAACAGCTCAGACAGGTCCGAGTCTCGACTCAAGCGGGTTCACAGTTCTTCCGACTTGTGGAGAACGACTCCCTTGCCCCCGACATTGGAAGCCTGTCGATCCCAACGACAAGCTTACCGGCGGATTGGGAGCCCTCGTTCCAGGAGCTCGCTTCCTCGGAAGGGATTGTTCTGCCGACCGCCCCGCTCGAATTATCGCTCGCCACCGGAGGCAGTCTGAGAGTTCCTGTCGGATCGGTACCCCACGAGCACACACTTCGAATCAGTGAACTGGACCTGTCGCGGAACAGCAAAGTGAGTCGACGAGTTTATCGAGTCGAAACCGATGCAGACCGATTCTCTCCGCCCGTTTCTCTCCACCTCCCCGCCCCCGAAAAAGCGGACGGAGACCTCGATCAGTTTACCGTCTACCGCTACGACTCTGAGCAAGGTGTTACCGAGCTGAATCACACCTTCGATCCCACATCCGGCCTCGTGAACTTTACCAGTGATCGATTTTCGACGATCGTGATCGAACGCCATCAGAGGGAAGTGCCCCCCGAATCCGCTAGTCGAATTCTAAGCGTTCCTTTCTATCCCCAAGCGGACGCCTATTGGTGCTTCGCTGCAAGCTCGCAGATGATGTTCAAATACTACGGTCGGGACGTCGAAATCTGGGATATTGGCCGCTACTTCAAGATGGATCCCGTCGATGGCCCAACCATCCTAGGTCTCTATTCCGGCTCTTACACCGACCTTTTTGAGGCCTACGGACTCTCCGTCCGCGACTGGTCTAGCTGGATCTTTATTCCGCACTTAATCCAATATCTTCGTCAAGAAATAGACGCTGGGAGGCCCATCATGCTCTGGGTTCGTTACGCCGCCCACGCCGTGGTGGTGGTCGGTTATGACGAAGATGGGATCTACCTCCACGATCCGAGCGGGTTCTCGATCAAACGAGCGACCGGAGCCCCAGACACAGCCGAAACATTCGCCAACCTCGGACAATTCCACTTTACCTGGGACGAGTTCTTCGATGCCTTATTCGGGAGAGAAGCACTCGACTTCCGCTACAACATCCCCTTGCCCGTCTGGACACTCACCCTGGACGATGAACCAGCTCCACCCGTGGAGCCCGTCACCTTTTCACTCTTTGGCCTGAAGAAACCCAACCAAGAACACCTCCGAATCATCCGACCAAGTGAAGACAACCAAGTACGCCTCTCGTTACTTTGGCAGGGACTCGTCGATCCCGGCTACTATTTCCCGGCCAGAAGCGATCAAACTTCCCCCCCATATCCTGTCAACGATGACGAACTCGCGCTGGCCTTTACCGTCAACAACATGTCCTCTGAGCCGAAAGAATTCGCCATCAACGCCACGCTCAATGGTCAGCCGTTCTATCGGATGCCTGGGACCTTGAAGATTCCGCCATTTCGATCTTTCTATGTTTTCGATCTCATCGCACCGAATCAATCTCTCCCGATTCAATCATCTCCCGAGCGCGTCCTCTTACCGGGAAATCAGAAACTTCTTTTCTCTCTCACGACCGATAATCAGGTCACTGACTGGATTCCCGTCACGATGCCTACGGGGCCTTCAGCACCGCGAGATCTCAGGGCCGTTTCGGATGGCGAGGCCGTGGCTCTCAGCTGGACCGAAATTCCTGAAAGCACCGTAGCTGACATCGAATATCAAATCTTCGTCAATGATTCGGAATGGGGCACCAGCGGCACCCCTACCTTTCGAGTCATTGGCGCTCCCACTGACGCAGAGTTTCGCGTCATGGCTATCCATCCTTCCAGCGGACTCGTGAGTACGAAAACCGCACCTATTAAAACCGGGCCCCCGACACAGGCAGGCAGATGGGTGTTAAGGAGCGGCCCTGAAATTCACGGTCCCGTGTTCGCCAGTGGTAACCCAACAACAATCGACAGACTCAAAGTGAGCTCCAACAGCGCTACCGTCGATCTCAACGGCTACGACTTCACCATCACCTGGGCCACGCCGCCCAGCATCCTTTCCCCAAACGACAAACCCGAACCAGGCCTCGTCATAGCGCCATCCGCCCCACCACTCACCTTACCTTTAGACCAGAAACAACCGTTTCCAGGGTGGCTAAAGGTTACCTACACGGTCTCCCAGAGCTTAGCCGACGCCGAGATCCCCGATGACGAGAGAGATGGCACAGCCCGGGCATTCATTGGCTACCAGGAAGGCCCTTGCACGGAAGGCAGCCCGCTCCGCTGCCAAGTCCTCGAACGAACAAATACCAGCGATCGAATCTTCAGGACAATCGGCGGCCCACGACCATCGACAATCATTGACGACCTTTTCGGAAACGGTGGACTCAGAGATCAGCTTCTCGTTTGGGTTCGTGTTCGCGCCAACCAAGCCAACGAAAGAGGAGTCTCCAACGAACTTAAAGCGGACGTCGTCTGGCGTTACTCCTGGGAAGAGTAGCGGTCACTGGACAACTGCAAGCTTCCGACCAAAAAACCTTGCCATCCCCGGATCTAACCCCTCAAATACACCGCTCCTGCGGGAGACCAAAGGCAAAAAGGAAGGGTGGCTGAGTTGGTTTAAGGTACCTGACTCGAAATCAGGCGTGCGGGTAACCGTACCGAGGGTTCGAATCCCTCCCCTTCCGCCACTCGTGACTCCCCACGAACCCGTGGTACAAATCCCACTTTCTATGGAGATATCCATAAGTCCTTGGCCCCAAGGCTTTACGGACATTTCCCGTTTCTTGATATTCTCCAGCTAACTCCTAGAATCCTTCCGTGTTCATGGTCTGATCCCGTCTGAGGGTCAAAATTCTCCAAAACAGCCGTTTTCTCCAGTGCCTTGTGGTACAAAACTGTACCGACCTGTCGCCGACTGTGACTCATGATTTACTCGTCAGGATATCTTATGCAGCGGAGTTCGCGAATATCTCCGACTGGAGATCAACTACCGTCAAACTGAATACAATGGGAGAATCGGAAATTGCAGTCGGAATCCGTAGGGAATCTCCCAAGTTGTGCATTTCTCGAGAATCTGCATTAGGCGGGCCTTCGACCCTTATTCTCTCTCGGTAGAATACTGAACCTGTGCCCATGCCTCCAGTCTCGAACAAGAATATGACTAAGGAAGACTTGCTAAACCTTGTTCGCCTCCCTGCGCGACTGAATGCAAACCAAGCATCCACAATTCTTGGATTCAACGAAACGGACATTCAAATCTTGCAACGTTTACAATTACTTAAGCCTCTCGGCACTCCGGCACCAAACGCTCCGAAGTACTATGCTGCTCGCGAGATGGTAATTCTCTCCAACGATCAGGAATGGCTCAATAGGGCTACACGAGCGATTTCTAATCATTGGCAAAAGAAAAACAGGGATCGCAAAAGACAGACGCACGCAGCTCGCCAAAACTAGAGACTGCCAGCAGATTTGCCAGCGGCCAATCCGCGTTCTAAATCGTGTGGGGCCAATTTAATCATCCGCTCCCTATTCAGGCTGCTTTCCGATAGTAAAAGTTAAGCGTTCCGCCCAATTCGCTCTGACATTCAATCGGCCCGTCCTCAGCAAACTCTCTGGCCGTCAGCAGCTCGTTTCCGACTCCCTGATGGTTCCGGAACTCATTGTAGAATTTCGTGTATTTCTCGATGCTGACTTCCAGGTGTCTTCGCCCCAGCAAGATCAATTCATTCAAACACTCGAACTTAATCGATTTCACGAACCTCTCGGCATAGGCGTTGCAACGGGGCGCCCGCGGAGGACAGAGCACGATCTCAACCCCGGAGTCATCCAACAACGTCTTGAATTTATCCGTGTATTTCGTATCTCGATCAATGATCAGATGGCTCTTTCCGGTCGCGAATCCGACTTCGTAATCAGTCAGGTTTCGCGCAATCTGCTGCATCCACTCCCCGTTTGGATTGGGAGTGCTTCC
>CAYFGX010000112.1:0-5840 GCA_964342405.1 uncultured Verrucomicrobiota bacterium
CCAGTGAGATTCTAGGCAGTTTCGGGCATACGAAGCAAGAGCAGCAGAGCGGCTACGGAAGCGGGTCCGAGAGAGACTGAAGCGAGGAACTGATGAGTCTGCGATAGAATAAGCTCGAGAGGAGATTGCACTTGGCAACGCGGCGTTTCTGGATGGGCTAAAACGGCGATTCAGGAAAAGGAAGCACCGTGAGAACGTCGGGGGTAGAAAGTTAGCTCAAAACTTGAGTTTGGAAACAATCCTATCGGCAGTCGAAGAGGTGAAGAAGGAGCCTAGAGAGAACTGGCTTCGACGGCACGGAGACGAAGGCAAATGGTTGGTGCTGTTGTTGGCTCGACATAGGACGGGCCAAACACTGAGAGAGCTAGGAGATGCGCTTGGGGGGGCTGGATTATTCAGCTGTTAGTGTTGGTATCAGACGGTATGAGAAGAAGCTGAAGAATAAGCCACAAGCTCGGCGAATTTACAAGCGAACAGCCAAAATGTTGAATGTCGAGACGTGACCCCAGAGTCTTCATGACCCCAGAGTCTTCATGTGACCCCAGAGTCTTCATTTCCTATGGTGATGACGAGGGGTATGAGCAGTTTGAAAACTATGGTTGGGCCATTTCAAACAGTGGGCGCGAGATACAGGAAGTGGCCAAGAAACTGCCGAATCCATGGGGCTTTTACGACATGCATGGTAACGTAGGGGAGTGGTGTTTGGATTGGCACTCAGTCAACTATACTGGCGGAAGTATTCTAGATCCCTCAGGTCCCATTCAGGGTTCTGGCCGGGTTATTCGTGCGGGCAGCGTATTCGATTTCGCGCAGTTTTCTAGGTCCGCAGAACGGGTTTCGAATCAACCTGGATACAAGGGGAAGATCTTGGGCTTCCGCATTGCGTCGGTTAGGGGCTCTGAGTGAGCAGGTGGAGACTTGCATAGTTCTCCACGAATGAGGGAGTTAATGGCGTCGGTTCATGAATATGAGAGTCAGGGGCTTCAAGCTCGATGGGGTGTGCGTCGTTTGCCAGAGCCTAGCTCACGGAATCCCGCTGAGTTTTCAGTCTCCGAATGGCACACTTCTCACCTTCTGAGAAGATGTGTTGTGATCGGCTAAAGCTCTAGAGAGAATCTGACTTCGTGGCCTGATTGCTGCAGAATGGCAACCTCGCCAGCGCGTGGTCGACTCTCTGTCCGATTGAAACGCTCCATGACTCAAAGAAGAAAGCGGTGTATGTACAGCACATCGCTATGCCAAACTCCACAAGCCCCATTCCAAATGCGATCCCAATGTGAAAGAAGACTCCGATTATCAGAATCCATAATCGAGTGCTACGTAGCCAAACACAAAAAGGGAAAGCGAGCTGAAAGAGTAACGTGGCGTACGTAGCCAGCATTGGGATCATCGGATAAGCGACGACGAGTTCCCTAAGAAGCGGATGAGAATAGTCCCCTTGGAGAATATAGTAAATGGCCATTCCGCTTTGCCAGAGGTCACCTTGAGTTTTGTAGAGTCCAGACGCAGCGTAGACAACGGCAATCTGGATTCTTGCGAGCAGGAACGCTACGTTTGACAAGCCGGTGAAAAGTTCACGTAACGGCTCCCATTTGATGCTTATGGGATTACCAGTCGTATTGATGAACAGCAGATAGATGAGTAGAAGAGACATTATATTGTCGCCACCATCGAGTGTTCCCTGCGTTATGGCCTGCAGATTTTCTGCGCAAATAAAGGCGATTAGAATCATGACGCGCGGGAGAAAAGCGGCGAGAGCGCCCAGGAGCGCGAGGACTTGAATTCCTTGGATGAGGTAATAGTAGGGGCGAATCGCCTCGTGGCGAAGAAACTCGAGTATCCAATCGTGCCACTGGCTGGGGGCAAAGGGGCGTTGTACGGTGTAAGCCCCGAGGCCGTAGAACTCTTGCGAGTAGGGGGACATCAAGGCGATATTGAAGAGGTTCCATCCGATGACACTCCATCGGAGCAGACGGGCTGTTTGCAAGTGAGGCTCTTTGCTGACCAGGTGGGCCAAGCGATCGATCCATGTTTTTATGAAAGTTCCCATCTGCTCGACGATCGAACTTAGTGAGGAAGTTCCTCTGAGATAAAAGCGTTTGACGGCAACGTGGTTTCTGAATTCAGCTCAATAATGGGAAATTCGATTTTCCGAACTTTCTCAAACCGCTGGAGCTTGTTCGTGTTGGAGAATCGACGGGGATAGAAGCGCATGACTTGATACTGAAAAGCTGCGGGAGAGCTAGAAATGTCCTCAAGCTTTGCCCAGTCGAGAGCGAAACGTTGTATGACTTCTGAGACGGGATTGTCCCGGACTTGTTTAACTCGGCGCTGATGCTCTTGCTCTTCGCTCTCAGTTGCTTCTGCCTCTTCAGAGTCGTCAGGGTTATCTTTGATCTCGGTGGTTGGTGCTTCTGGATCCTCGTAGTAGGCCCGCCGGACCTCGTCGACAAGGGTTCGATAGATTCGGTTCCGTCGTCCTATTCCGCCCAAACGGTTTCGTTCGTGCGCGCGTTGGAAGCGGTCCAGTGGATCAGACCAGGGTGTCCAATCACCAGTTTCAAGTTGATAACGAAACCAGAGCCGGTTCTGCGAGAACCCTGGGTTCGGGGAAAAAAGATGCCAGTTCTGGTAGAGGAATGGGTGCATGTACTCCCTGTTGAAGGTTCCGAGATGAATCGTCAGAAGGTTGTTGGGCAGAAGATACAACGCAATCATGAGGACGTGGAACATTCCCAGGCCCACTACGAGCAGTGCGATGAGTGATTGCCGAAATTTCTTCACTGGTCGTCGTTGGTGTTTGAAAATAGGGTCTTGAGCCACCGAGAATCGGTATTATCACTCCGAAACTCAACGGGTTTTTGAAACCGGTTTGTTTCCATTGTCGTTGCAGTCCCTTCTTGATACAGGCGTTGCTCATTGAGGTCGTAGCGGACGCGAGTCCTGACGATGAGCCGCTTGGATTCGAGGGTGTCAGTATCAGTGAGCGCATCGGGGAGAAGGCCCAGCATGGCGAGTGGGTCATGCGAGAAGAACGTCAGAGCATTTCTAATGGCATGGCGCACAAAACGTGGTGTTTTAGTTGCCGGTTTAGGCGGTTGGCCTTCACTAGGGTTGGGACCTAACTGGAAGATGACGAAGTGTGGGGTTTCGTAGGGCTGGTGTGGCTGCCATCCAAGTTCAGTATCGCTGGAAGAAGCTGTGTTGTTCGTTTGGGCTGAAGGTTTGACAAACACGTAAATGGTATCGGTGCGAGTGGGCTGGGGCACGGCGTACATGCCCCAGCCCGCAAATCGCCATGGTGATATGCCGGTAGTTCGCGTTATCAGTATATGGAGTAGGGGCCAAACAACAAAGTAGCCGAGAATGATCCGGAGGGCTATTGCTGCAAATCGGGTTCGGTTTCGATCTGAGCTCTGTTGACTGTGCCTGGTTTGCCGGTCGGTCATACAGTGTTTTCTCAGTCAACTATGGCGTTGAAGGTGTGGATGCCGAGGAGCAAAGCGTAGAGCTTCCAGTTTGGCGAACGTGGGAGGAGGAGGAAGATAATACCTAGTCCAGTGAGACCAAAATCCCACTCACCCGAGGCACCCGCGATGAGGAGTTGCAGGCAAAGAAGGCAATAAACTCCTGCTTTAGGACGGAGCCAGGCTAAAAAAGGAACCAGGCACTCCAGAAGAATCACTGATGTGCCTAGGAAGGGGAGCAAGAAAGGGAGAGTTGGGCCCAGTTCATAGTCTTGAGAATGAAACGGACTGTGAAAAGGGAAATCCACAACTTTGGCGGTGGTTCCGATGGTCTGGCTGGTCCAGCGGAGGATGGAGCCTATTTCACCCGGATCCAGCGCCAAGTAGAGCGCGAAGAATTCGCCGTTGAGGTAGTAACCGTGGACGAGTTTTTGAATGCCTGAATAAAAGTAAACGGAGAGGAAAGCAAAAATAAGGAATCCAAAAGTCTCGCGATCGAGTCGAGCGCGAAGAACGGATGACGGATTTCCTTGGCGGGCAAAAGCCCGAATAGTGATCATCCAAATGACCAGCGATTCGAAAACCCGATGATTGATCGTGTACGGAAGGTTGGAAACGATCCTGTAGGTGATCAGGAGACTGATTCCAAGTAGGGCCCAGATACGAAACGGATGCTTTGACAAGACGAGGCCGACAGCCGGAATGAGGAGACAGATGATAAGCCAGTTGAGGGAGAAGTCTCCGAGTCGAAAGATATAGAATATCCCTATTTTTGTAGCCAAGAAGCGCTCAATCAGATCAAGACGGAAGCGGACATTAGAAGCAGAGAACTGAGTGGGCCATAATCTGGAAAGTACCATAGAATGTTTCGAGAGGGGCTTGGTGGAACCGCCTTGTGCTATAAAAGCAATTGCCGAGCAATCATCAAGATTACCCGGCAATTGTAAGTCTTCTTAGAGAGCGTGAATGATCGCTCGATGTGGTGTTAGTAATCCAAGGATTTGAGAACCGCTTTGGCCCGTTCCCCAGCTGCGCCGTTGCGGCCGTATTCTGCTTCAACTTCGGCCTCTTCCGCAGCGCGCTCGCCTTTGCCTTTGATCTTCTCAGCAATCCTGTCCGCAACTTTTTCGCGTCCTACTTCGTTATCCATCTCCCGTTGCTCTTCTTGGGACATCTTGCCTTCGAAGAATTTCTCTTCGTGCTTCTCAGCACGCTCTTCTTCCTCCTCGGCTTTTCCGGAATCGTAAAGTCCTCGCTTTTCAATAATCTTATTGCGAGATAGATCTTTCTGCTGCTCTTCTGACAAGGAATTCCACCACTCCAAGAATTCACTCTCTTCGATCTCAATCGAACTGTCAGAAACGGACCTGTTGATGGCGCAACCGCCCATGAATAGAGCGAGAGCCAGCACGGAAAGCGTTAGGATAGCTTTAATCGGGGGTCTCATAAGCGGACTTTTTACCTAGATGGCTGTATATGTCAAGCACAGGTGATAGGACTAGACATAAGTGTGAGACCCTGCTGAACGAGGGAAATACGTTCGTGTAGTGTGCTTCGTTTGACGGCGTTTCTATGAGATAGACACTTGCAATGGGAGCGTAGCTCTTCATCGGTGGCCATGGACGAGACTCGTGGTACGTAGCATCGCCTCTTAATTAAATCGGGTTCTGGAAACACACAACATTGGGCTACCGGGACCCACCAACGTTTGAGAATGGGAAAGTTAAAAGGGTCAGTGCGTGATTCGTGATCTTTATGGTCGATTGGAATGAATTGCGTGAGTAAACCCAGAAGGTGTCGAGGCAATTGCGAGCTGAGTATCCGGGCGCAGTGTGTCATGTGATGTCCTGTTCCAATCGAGGGGAGATGATACTAGCGAAGGATGGCCAGAGGAAGGTTTGGCTAAAGAGTTTAGGCGAAGTGTGGGAGCGGATCGTTTGAATGATTCATGCCTGGGTTTTGATGGGGCCCCCCGTGTAGGGTTCTTGATCAAAGATTGGGGATTCCGGCTGAGCTCACAGACTGTGGACTCGAGGCCATGAAAACGCTCTCCAGAACGCTCGACGATTGGATGGAGGAGATCGTTCTAATGTGGCGATTCACCCGGAGCAATGGGATCACTGAAGGCTTTCATCGCAAGATGAAGCTCATCCAACGCATTGCCTACGGCTTTAGAAACTTTGACAATTACCGCCTCAGAGTCATTACTCTATGCGGTTAATTCGGAAAACTAGAAACCAACGAAAAATAGAAATCCCCATTCTTTGGTGTAGACCCGCGTGTAGACCCTCTTGCGGTCTAGAAACGAAAAAGCCCCGACTCATCGTCGGGGCTTTTTCTTGAAATTGGTTGCGGGGGCAGGATTTGAACCTG
>CAYFGX010000113.1:0-5712 GCA_964342405.1 uncultured Verrucomicrobiota bacterium
CATTCGCAGTGGTCGTGCCATGGGCGAAGAATAGCGTCTATCCTTCTCTGGGCACAAGTCTCATATGTCGAATGTCGAGACCCGACCCCTACGCCCCATTCTCAAAGAGCTCAGAGAACTGATGATCTGGCTCGAAGAGTGAACGTTGGGGCGTGAATTCAGGCAAACTCATCCGACACCAAGAATAATACTTAATACTTCTTTATTCGGCAAAGGGTTTTGCAGCGGAATCGAATGTCGAGACACGACCCCCATCTAGAGTGTACAGCGCCGCTCGAATCTCTTGCAGAGCAATTCCCGGCAGCAGCTCCCCAAACCACAAACAAGAACGACCAATAGCGCGATCATGCAAGCCGGTCCCAGTAGATCGCCGTATCGACTGTAGAAGGTCTTTCGAGAATCGATCCAAACGATTTGAGTTTGCACCCCCGAAACGCCCGCCGCCGCCCGCAGTCGCTTGATCTCCGATACCTTCGAGTTAAACTCCCCTCGCAATTCTGGGTTCGTCACTAGCTCGGCGCCTCTCTCTATCCGCAAACGTACAACCTCTTCTATAAGGTCCATCTCTGGTGCGCCCATCCCGGTTCGCCGGTCCCCGTTAGCATTGAGCACTTCTCCGTAAACTTCTCCAGTAGGTTTCACGAATCCAGAGATGCCCGTGTTGGAACTACGAGCGATCCCAACGCGCGCCTCCACCGCACGAAATGGAAGCAGAATGGAATGATAGATCATCGCGTGATTGCGCAAAAAGACACCGTCATTAGAAATATTCACCACGAAATCGATCGACTTGATTCCGTTTTCTCCGGAGAGAAATACAGCCGACTCGTCAGGGTACATGATTTCATTGCATATCGAAACGGCATAGTGCCAATCCTCACTCATGTTCAGCGCCCGATCAGCTGACAGTTTGAATGTTCGACGGCGCTTACCCGGTGACAACCACCCCCTTCTTGCCATGTCAGCCTCGCGCAGTATGACAGCCTCGAGCAGCTCGTGAACAAAACTCCCCTCCCACGGAATGTACTCGCCCACGGGAAAAAGGCGTGTTTTCGCCTGCTCGTCGGACGGAGTCTGGCCGCCAGGCTCGAAACAGGTTGCGAAATTGTATGTCTCCCAAAGCTCTACCCCGACGGTTTCAGCGGGCACCGGCCCTGTCGTTCCCAGCAGAATCGGCGTCCGCTCGCGTTCAATCCAAGACCGAATGCTACGCGCAAACCTCTCGCTGCGGGAGAACTCATTCGTCATTCCAGGTAGACGGCTTACCTCCGTCCCCGCCTGCGAGATAAAGCGTAACCAGTCTCCGTTTAACGCAGGCATACCCGTCGGCGCCTCTGGCCATACAACTAAGTCCGGCTTGAGATCACCGGCGACGGCGTCCCCGCTAAACGCGAGCATTTCCTGCAACAGCAACTCAGGATCAAAACCATTCGACGAGCCCGGGCGGGTCGGCACATCAGATTGAACCACCGAGATTGCCGGACCTACGGAAATCGTGTTCCGACTCTCTGCCAGCCGAATGCCCCCATAAACCCCGATCCCCCCCCAGACGGCAACCGTGGCAGCAAGCCCCAGATTTTCGCTCTTACCCATTGCCGTCCACCGGAGCCCCGATAAGAGGTTGGTCTGACAACGAAGAAGGTCCGCGAGTAGCCCGCCCGTCATGGCAAAGGCAAAACTGAGTCCATAGAGGCCGGTAATATCGCAAATCTGAATCATCCAGAGCTGTCCCGCAGCCGGCGGCGCCAAGAGTCCGAGGGGCAGGCCGACCGCACCACTCATTCGAAGAAACTCGCCCCCCGTCCAGAGAACAGGAAAAACAAAGCACATCCCGATTCCCGTCTTCCGCCGGCACCATTTGCCTGACTCAACCACAACAGCCACGACCAGCCCGTGATACAAGCACACCAACATGAGTCCAGTGGGACTGACCGTCTCGAAGAAGTAGTAAACTGTCCTCCAGGTGACTGCAGCACTTAAGGCGACAGAGGGGAAAACCCATGGATTTCGGCCACCAACGGCTAGTAAAGCCAGCGGCGTGATAGCAACGAAGACAAGAGGCCAAAAATGGTAATAGGCCAAATAAAACAAGAAGCCGAACGCTGCCGAAAGGCCCACTGCCACCCAAAGCTTTCCGAACCTCCCTGGACACCCACCCCCTTTGGGAGCGTCCTTACGATTGTTGTCACTCTTTGCGAACATTGGGCAGTAATAAGTCGACTGACACCTAGCGTTCGCCGGTAACCCTCTTCTGGTAGGCCGCCCCAGCCAATCGTCTGGGACGAATTGTTGCACTTACCAAAACGAAAGCAACTTTCATTTGCGATTTCAGCGGCCCACGGTATCGGATGGCAGTGAAGTCACCAAACGTCTACCGCTAGGCAGCATCGCTTGAACGACAGCCACTCAATATCAAGACCGCGTTACCGCGCTTCACCGCATAAGAAGCCCTCACTCCAGGAACGAAGGTCGCACTACAAACAATTTCCTTGCTAGCCCTATACCGACATGGGAACGTTCTTTCCCAGAGCGACGTTCACCAACTGTCATTTAAAACTCCAGCAACACTAGATCTCTGGCACCTCCGTCATTTCCCCCAATTCCACTCGTTGCACTGGTTCCGAATGATCCCGCTCAAAACCCAAACGCTCCTTCTTGTGCCGACAACACAGGAGACAATTACAAGCCGGAGAAATGCTGATGTGAGCGATGCCGAACAACAATTCCATGAGAACATATGCCGCCAATTTCTGGATCCACAGACCGCACACTCTAACGGTGCGGGTGATACTTATTGCTTTGACGCTGTTCGTCTCCGCGAACAGCGCAATGGCGGTCTTTGTCGATTGCGCGAATAAAAGAATCTGGTTTGGGGCCGTTGCGCGGCAACAGCTTCGCCCTGACTGGAACACTCCGATCCAAGGCGTCGCCGACCCACTCCCCGACGCAGCTCCAGAAGCCACCGGCGCCATCACAGTCGCTTTGTCAGACCGAAACTTGAGCGATACTTATCGTGGTTTTGTAGACTTAACCGTTGAGAATCTCTCTCTCGGTCAAACAATTCTGCTGGAACGCTTCCTGGTGGACAATCCCAACGGCACGATAAACCCAGAAGCCATCCTAATAGACAGCCGACTGATTACGGATGGCTACCTGCCTTACCTTGGTGACGAGCCAAACTATAACGAGACGCTGGATTACGTCGAAATCGAGTTCGAGGCTGTGACCGAGCGCGACGGAGTCATCATTACCTATTTTCCTATTCGAGGTGGATTGGAATCAATACCGGGTGAATATGTTTACCGAGTTTCCAGCCCGCTCGGCTCTTTTGCCCCGGTTGGAGTACAGCTAACCATCGACGAGACCTCCAGTGACCAAGCCTTTGAGGGTAGGGTTATGAATGGAACCACGCCTGTTCCAGGCGCGCTTGTCGGAATTCTTGAGTCACTGGGGGCTTCCTCACATGTACGCCAAGTCACCCGGGCGGACCAGAATGGGAACTACCGCATCCATGCCCCGTTTGAGGACGAGTTCGATCTCGTCGCGATTGCCCCCGGATTCGTTGGCCCTTTGACGGTCGGAACGGGTCAGATCATAACCGAGGGGGAAACCGTCAACCGCAATCTCCACCTCACGCCGGGCAATCGCACGATGTCGGGCACAGTGATCGACTCGGCCTCCGGCAAACCGGTTGCAGGCCTGCCTGTCACATTCGTCACAGTCGACAACGATGGGAGGCCCACCGGCGAACGTTGCACTCACACCTGGACAAACGCTTCAGGGCAGTTCTCCGTCTCAGTGACACCGGAACTCTGGGGAATCACCTTCAAGGCAAGCGACGTGAGCTCCCGCAGCTATCTCGCTGGATGGGAAAAAGTCAGCAAGGTCGTTAATACGACAGAGACCGACCAGACGGACCTACAAGTCGCGCTCACGAAGGGAAACAGTCTAATCTGGGGAACACTCATTGCCCCGAACGGCACTACGATAGAAGGGGTCGAAGTCTTTGCCTATAACGAGGAAGAGGGAACCTGTGCGAGCGGCGTCACCTACGAAGATGGCACCTTCTTTCTAGCTGTTACCCCAGGCCATTGGAGTGTCTTTCCGTTCTCTTATGACCTTGAGGTGGTTGAACAACCCGGCTCCTATGAAACCGATGTCTATTTACCCGCTGAAGATCAGTCCATCGAAGTCACTTTCGTCGCACGTCCTATGGGAGGGATCTTAGAAGGTCGGGTCTTGATGCCCAATTCAGATCCGGTTGGAAAGCTACGATTGGTGGCGTTTAACCAGGACAGAGATTACCGCGACACCGTGATTCAAAGCACCTATGCCAGTGACGGCTACTATAGCTTCTACCTGAGCCCAGGCTCCTGGGCGGTCTATCCGGATTCAGACCAGGCCGCATCACAGCAGCTGCTTTTCGACTCACTTCCCACCATGGAAGTCCCCGCGGAAGGCGATCCGTTTACAGCGAACACTTCGGTCGAGGACATTCACATCATAGCGCAGACCGGCATCGTTGAACTGATGCTTATCGATACCGAGGGACAACCAGTATCTGGAGTAAAAATGCACGGTGCCAGTGACTCCGGGCAACATGCATTTGCTCGAACGGATGAAGAAGGCCTTGCCTATTTGCCGGTCATCGACGGAAACTGGCAGATCCATTTGAGTTCAGAGAATCTCAGACTACGGGGCAAGCGCGAATTACCAATGATCGACGTCACGGTGAGCGGTCCTACAACCACGCTGCAAAGGACGGCGATTGACTTCGATGACAGTCGACCGATAGTCACTGGTACCGAGCTGCGGGAAGAGACAAAGTTCTTTGTTAAGGGCCGAGGAGAGCCCGGACAACGCTATACAGTGGAAGGCACACGTGATCTCAAGAACTGGACGGTTTTGGGACGTCTCTTGGCATTAGATGGGGAGTTTTCAATCCTCGATTCCCCCATCTTCCGAACACAACGAGACGCGACAACCACAGAGTCGGCATTCTACCGGCTACTTAGTGAAACAGCCAAGGAGTCAATGGTCGAGTAATTACCGACAATCCTTTGATCCAAGGGCCAATCTAGGGGCTAAGCCCTTGGGTATTCAATTAGAGACAGAAGAGACATCGTCCCGGAGCGGTTCCTATCGAGACACAGAATAGAGTCGAGGCCCCACAAAACCGTGACACTCGGCAAGCCGGCAGTGAACTACTGAACATTTCCCAACTCTTCAGCTGAACTGTCTCTGAGTCAGGCAGTTACGACCGGCCCAAAGGAGCTTGTGGTACATTCAAATTGGAGAATCGCTACGTAGAGAGTCACACTCAGTCCGCCACTTCTTTTCTCGCTTTCAGACGCAGGTCCGATCTTCGATTCTCGATCAAGAGACGAACCATCAAACTTCAATCTTAAGATTCGACCTGACTAGCGGAACAGGCGCCCCATCAAGTCGATGAGAAAGAAACCGGAGGCGCCGATCATGCATCCCAAGAGAACGAGCCTTCTCAGATTCGGCTCTCGCGATACGTCCGTAGCGTCTCTTGCCTCTTGGACAAGGACCAGCGCTGCGTCCCCGAGTCCTTCGGAAAGGTCGAATTCTTCGACCCGATCCGCCACAGATTCATAGAGGAGTGCTGTAAGGGGCCATGGGGTCACGTCTCAACATTCAACATTTTGTTTCTTGACCAGCGATTCGCACTTTTTCGGGAAGCTTCGC
>CAYFGX010000114.1:0-5441 GCA_964342405.1 uncultured Verrucomicrobiota bacterium
GAGTTTAGCGATCATGGGACTAGAGGATAGAACGTTTCGAGGAAATGGAAGCCCCTTGATGCGCTCTCGGGGCCAAATGATACGCTTGATGGTGAACCTTCTTGCCGCCTTCGGAGTCAAAACACCGTCTGAGGGAGCGAAGCGACCGATCCTTTGTATTCACCTACACCCTTTATTCTTGGCTTGACAGCCCCTGGCAAGACAACAGGCTGCACCTTCTGGTACAGCCTGTCTTTCTCGG
Organism: uncultured Verrucomicrobiota bacterium; assembly: GCA_964342405.1. Lineage (GTDB taxonomy): Bacteria > Verrucomicrobiota > Verrucomicrobiia > Limisphaerales > AAA164-E04 > UBA2970. The sequence goes on from CAYFGX010000114.1 coordinate 242, forward strand.
AAGCTTGCTGGTCTTAGATCCTACCGTGAACCCTCCGCTATCCCCTGCGATGGACTTGCGAGTCCTCGCAGGGGTTGCTCTGACCTTTCAGCCCATCAGCCAGATCTGTGAAGCGACTGGGAGGCGGTGGTAGGAGTAACGCCTAGTATTGAAATGAAGAACGTCCTGAGCTTCTCTTGTGCCAAATGCAAAAATGGGGTTTCTGTTGAGGACGCCTGTTGCCCAAAACTAAGAACGAGTTTAGGGGCTAAGTTCTCATCTCCGGCCAGCAAAGCGCCCTCCTTGGAGTAAAAACTAATCTTTGAACCTTTGTTTTCGCGCTCTTTGAGAAGAAGCCAACCGTTGACGTTCCCGTTCCCGTTGACTATATCTTGCGTTACGTCGAACTCTAGCGTCCCGCTATAATGATTGGTGACAACCACTGAAAAAGAAGTTGAATTTACGGTTTGGAGGAAAGCCCCATCCCAGTTGCTACCCCCGGATTGCGGAACGGACCAGGTGGCGCCGCCACCATCACCAGGAACCTGGTCTTTCTTTTTCGTGTCAAAATTAATGCCATTACCTTCGACCCAGTCGGAGACAATGGGTCGGACGAGCACATTTTCACCATTGCCCCACCCAGTAACTTGATTGCTTGGGTCTACAGTTAATACCAAAGTCGCTTGTGATAAAGTGGAAGTGTCCAGTCCCGAAAGGTCGAAACCGATGGCAGAACGACTGGCTTTCCCTTGGATTTTCTCAAGTGTTAGGAATCGGTTCGCACCATCATTGTCGTCATCGTTGCGCTGACTGAGAATGTTATCTTTGGTCGCAAACCACGTGTCCTGTGATGGAGGCACATAACCGAGATCGTGTAGTAGCTTTGTTAAGGCGGGCTTGATTAAGAAATACCCCTCCTCAGAAACAGATTCTCCACGTTTTTGGTCAAGGACATTTAAGGTGTTCAAGATCTCTTGAATAGCAACTTCGTTCTGGCTACCTGATAATCGACTCCGCACATTGGATAACGCGGAGATGATATCACTATCCAGCCAGGAAAGAGTCAGCGCCTCTGCGGCGACCGACTCTAAATACTCAGATTGTTGGATTAGTGTGGGTGAATTTGACGGACCGAACGGAAGAGTAGGACCGACTATTTTCTTCTGCACTGCGTTATTGGGCCATGAAAGATCAGCCTCTCCAAGAATGACTTGCTGGCCCTCCGGCGGGGGAACGTCTCCAGTTACGCGACTTGTAGTAATACCGGGATAACCTGTGGAGTGCACAACGAAACCAGAAAGACTTTCTCCCGGCTGAAGTAAACCGGAGAGGCCCCAGGGTCCATAACTGAGGATGTTGTATCCTCCTGGTAAGTCAACGCTAGGCATCCCTGACCAAACTTTTTCCGTGGGCCATTCTATAAGTTCTTCAATGGCATCTACGAGTTCCTGGGCTGATGGTTCTCCTAATGGCCCAGCAAGGTCTAGGTTCCGATTTATATCGAAATCGAAACTAGCGACGGGTTGTTGACTGGTAGGCAAGCTCTCGAGTCGAAACCGATAAGTAAAATGTGCTGTCTGTGGATTGTAAGTGACATTAGGGTGAATTAGAATATCCACCCCTGTTGCGGGAACAGGTTCTAAGAATTCAATGTCTTGACCAGGGTCTGTATCCGCCCAGGACAGTTGACTAAGAAGGAAGAGAAAAACTAACAGAAGCCTTGGTTTTGAAATAAATTGCACAGCTAGTTCCCTCCCTGGTTAGCAACACGGCGAATATGATAATGAGGATTGTTTGGCAGCCTCTTGGTTTCGTTGTAGATAGTCCAATCTGGAAACTTTTCAACAATTCTCTCTAGTATCTTATCACGAGCCTTAACGCGAAAGATGAAGTCACTAGAGATATCTGCGTTCTCTCCTAAGCGATGCTCGAAATGACCGGGCAACTCAGGCTTAAAAGACGCTTCGACATTAAAAAGGCCGCCTTGCGGAAGACTGAGATCGGTGAAGCCCATTCTCGGATCTAGCTCTTCCGCTGTTTGGTTGAGAGCTTTAAGTTCCTCAGGAACGATACCTCGCCTCTTGTAAAGCAAAAGCTCTGCATTATAGGACACGGCAACTCGTTTGAGAAAGAATACAAGTTCAGGAGTCCCTCTCAGATAGTCAGGATGCTCCGATTGTCTTCCAAAAACTAAAACATCTCCATCATTGCGATCGTTAATATCTGTGCTTACGTCGAGGGCCTGGGATAAAGACGATTGCAAATCTTGCCAATCGGAAGAGCCTTCAACTTCGACCTTGAATTTTTTTTTGAATTGTTTTTAACTTATTATCTTCTGTATACTCAAGCACGACACTGTATTCCCCAGAGACATTTGAAGCGAAAAATGAAACTCGTTCCTCTGTCCCAATGACGTTGGGAACGGAGATTTGCTTAAAAACTTCAGCAACGGGCTTAACGATCTCGTCCTCGTCCTCTTCAAAGGCACCTACAGGCCGGTTGTTCGTGTGTTGGTGTCCACCAGAATTCTCAACCGCTGTAACCTTAAATGTCAGGTTAGTCTCGCTCCCTGATCCAATCTTTCGAAAAAGCCGGACAGTGAACTCGATCTCACTGGGCCCACTTGTTTTGGCAACCTCCTGTGGTGTCGTGCCTGGTTCGGCGCCGACAGCCGCGTCTATTCTCTCCACAAGTTGACGTACGCTGAATAAATACGATGGTTCAATTTCTTGCTTGGAAAGTGTAAGCGACAATGCTGGCAACATCGAAACTCTCTTTTCGGCAACAGGGCAACTATCTTCAGGCGGCGGCTCAACAACAATCTGAGAACTAATCGCTCTAGCAGTGCCTATGGGGGGATCGCCGTGTGGACAGGAAGTTGCTGTCAAAGAAAACGTGTAACTGGTGGGGTTGGGAACAATGGCTCCATCTACCCTGCCGTTCCAGATTGCTGAAATCTCACACCCAGTGCCAGTCGCCAAGTCTTCTACGGCGAAACCGTCGGGGTCCTCAAGAGTTACAGTCCAAGAAATGTCTTCTTCAGCAATTTCAGGGTCAAAGATGATAACATCTGCTGTCACACTAGCTTCCGAATTACCGTCTTCAAAGGGAAAATCAGGAGAGACTTTCTCGTTGATAATCTTCAGAACGACTTCTCTGTGTAGCTCGAAGTCACTTGATATTTCATAGGGAATCCCGTTTCCCGCGATAGTATAGGAGTCCGCAGAGGCCTCAAGGGAAAAGGGAACGGCTTCATAGCGTTCCTCCTCGTCTTCGGGCGGGTCACCAGTTCGGGTAAGAATGCTTGCCGCCGGTGACCAGGTCGCCTGAATGTCCGGCCCTGTACCCCTTTTTTCTGCTGGTTGCAGAGCGACGTCATCTTTCTCTTCAATTTTCCAAACAGCGCCAAGAACAGGTGAACCGTCGCTCCAGAGGATTTGGTTAACGATCTCTACCGGGTCACTTGTGCCCGGAGTATATTCCGGCAGAGGGTCACGAAATTTCAATTTTCGCTGGAGATAGGAGTCAGTTCGCTCGATATCAAGACCCTGATCATCTTGCGCCACTTGGTGTACTGTATAGAGACCTGGCGTAGTAGACTTAACAAGAGGAGGCCTGAGAAAAAGAAGTGAACCAGCACCCCCGGTGACAACTTCTCTTGACTCGATAGGCTCTCCGTTAAGAAGGATCTCCCAGGTAATACTTACACTCTCAGGGTCTGAGGACACCTGGGTGTACGTCCAGTTGTAGCTGACGACAAGTTGATTCCCACTAATGGGAACAAAGTCGACCGGAGCGGTCTCACTTCCAACGGAAACGAGAGTCGGTTGAGTGGAGTTTCCTTCCGGCTCGGGAAGGGTGTAGGTAATTGTTGCGCTCCCAGTGCTGGAACCAGCCCGCATTTGGCCTAGGATACTATCGGTCACGCCTCCCCATACAGGGTCGTCTAGAGAGCGCGGGGCAAAGGCTATCTGGTGGCCGCTGGGGTCACCCTGGATCAGCTCGATAGCCTCTGTTTCTCCTTCTCTTGTGAGGTACTGGACAAATGGGAATGCGGAAGTCTGAGGGCGTACCCGTTGGCTCTGTTGGTACTTTTGAGCTTCCTCCTCGTCAAGGATGACAATTCCCTGCGAGGTTGACCGCGCTAGAATTGGGTCCAAGAACGAAAGACGGACTTCGCGCGAAAAATGATTGGTTGTTAGAGCCGGGGTTCCCGATGAGGACGACGACCTGACGTTCTCCAGCTGAACCCCTTCACCGCAGCCAGCGAAAACCAGTAAGACAATAAATGCAATGATTAAGAACCGTGGTGACCGAGCACCCTTTGATACCTCTCCCATCTCTCTACCTTCTAGGTGTATCTATATCTCCTATGACCAAGTGGTCAATCTTAATTTTGTTTTCTTAGAGAAGAAGGAAGCATTGTTATGTTCGTTACGGTAGGGTTCACTTTGCTGGGAACTGTCGGACTCAACTCAAGCTTGAAGGCCACTTTAGCTGCGGCTTTTTCAAAGGTGCGGTTTTTTTGAGATCTTGAAACGGCCCTAAGATGACGTTTTTTTGCCACCTTCGAAAAAGCTCGTTTTTGGCTGGTGTAACTCAGGCTTCATGGTTCATATACGTGAGAGGCTCGCAAGGGTCTGATTTTTTCGGGCCTTTTGACGCTTCGCGGCCTTGAAGCTGGAGTTACGTCGGAAATTATAGTTTCAATCTTTAGGAAATATCAGGAATTCAGAAGCTTTGCGGGTGGCCCGCGACGAGATAGCGTCGAGGTTTTATGAGTCTCGTCGTCGTGGGGCGGGATTACCTTGACGACCGGATAGCCGAGATGGTCTTCCGGCCTTTCTATTTGAGCGTCTTGAAGCAGATTCTCCCAGCGGAGAAGTGGCTCCGGCAATTTCGCTACAGAAGGTTGAACAGAGTAATCGTTGTCAAACTCCTGCGCCTGGCACACGGTATTTGTGTCTGCAACGGCACAGTCGAATTGCAAGAAGTTTGCTGTCAGTGCTAAGAGCAGCACGAACAAGATTGCTGATACTCTGCTCACGATGGATCAGTTCCGGGTACCTCTAGAAAAACCCTATTGCCAACTTTTCGAGATCGGTTTGGGGAGAGCATCGAATTTGACCACTCGTTAGCCCCGTAGATACAGTTTGTTAAGCTAACTATAGGCTAGCCTGACATCCGCAACGCCGGCGTTTTCTGTCAAGATAGGGTCCGT
>CAYFGX010000115.1:0-5331 GCA_964342405.1 uncultured Verrucomicrobiota bacterium
GATCCCCCTCGATCGCAGCACGGACGCCTACCAGATCACCGAGAACGGCCCCCATCATCGCAAATGGGAACGCGTCGAAACCCGCATCAACGAGGCTGGTGAAGAAGAAGAGATCATCCACCACTACACCGAACTCGGCACTGGCCTGAATCGCTGGGACGAGGATAAAGCGGAATGGGTGGAAGCAGACGAGCTCATCGAGCAGTTTCGCGGCGGAGCAGTGGCCCAAGGTGGGCAACAGAAAGTCATTTTCGCTCCCAATATCAAGACGGAGGGAGCCATTGATATTCTGAATCCAGATGGCGTGAGAATTCGGTCCAGTGTCTTGGGGCTGGCTTATTTTGATACTCTCACGGGCAACGATGTGATCATTGCCGAGGTGAAAGCGAGTCGGGGCGAGATCGTTCCCCCGAATCAAATCATCTACCGCGATGCGTTCGAGGGTGTCGAGGCGGATGTGCTCTACACCTATCGACTGACGGGAATCGTCCAGGACGTGATTCTCCGAGAGTCTCCGCCTGAACCTGACGCGTTCGGATTGCCCAACCTGACGGCTCGGCTCGAAGTGATAACAGAGATGTTTGATGTCTTGGAACCCGAAAAGGAGGATTCATTTCACATCAATCGCGTAGGTGACCCAGCCCTTCGCGGCCTAATGGTGGAACCCGACTTTCGCGATGAGAATCTGCGATTTGGATCCATGAGAATGATTCACGGAACGGCTTTTGGTGAGAACAACAGGCAGGGAGACGGGAGTAGAGAGGTTCCGGTCGCCAAGAAATGGGAGACGGTTGAGGAACGTCAATTTCTCTTCGAGTCAGTCGAGTATGATGCCATTGAAAATGAGTTGCGAAAACTCCCGAAATCGAAACGAGATCAGGCGATGAATTCCGAGTGGAAGGAGGGTCTGCAACTCGTCGCGGAATCTGAGGTCCGGATGCCCCGGGTTAGAACAGTTCCAAAGCAATTGAACTCAAAAGCACACTCGCGAGATGAGAGAGTTCTGCTGGCGCAAAGTTCGCCCCAAAGTAGACCAGGATTCGTTATCGACTACACAACGTTGGTAGGATCTACCCTCGACTACACGTTTGAACGCGGAGAAACCTATGAGATTTCAGGAACGGTCTACGCATACGGGCAAACGATCTTTGAAGGCGGATCCGTGATCAAGAACGAGTTCGGTTCGCTGAGTATTAAGGGGCCGTTGGTTTTCAAGACCACGCCATACTCTCCGGTTATTTTCACTTCACTACATGACGATTCTGTTGGAGAGGCCATCGCCGGAAGTACCGGAAACCCGCTTGCAGCAACCTATTATTCTTACGCTCTCGATATCGGGTGGCCTAATTGGGCTAATCTTGTGATCGAAAATGCGCGGTTCAGCTATGCTCAATACGCTATCAAATCCCACGCATGTCATGGACTCTTAATTCGAAATGTTCAGATTCACGATTCGACCTATGGGATTTCAGGGAACTGGGGCACGGGGGTGAAGGTTGAGAACGTGCTGATTCGGAATGCTGTGGCCGCTTTCGCGAAATGGTACGGTTCTTATGAAGTATCGAACGTGACGTTGGATGACATTGATTATCTCTATTTCGGGGTGACGCCGACTGTATCAAACTCTCTATTGGTCGATGTGACCAACGTGAGTGCCTACAATGGCCAAGGTTCGAGTCATAATGTGGAGCTCGCGTCGGCCTCTGGGGTGTTTCAATCGGTGGGTGAGGGGCACTACTACCTCGCTGGCTCTAGTCCTTATCGGAACATTGGAACCAATCAAATGGATCCTGGAGCCATCGCCAATCTGGCGGAAAGGACGACGTTCCCGCCAGCGGTTCACGATGGTCCGGTGACCCATTCAAATAACCTCAATTGGACTCCTCACGTTGCTCGCGATGATGATGGATCTCCAGACCTCGGCTATCACTATCCGGCACTTGATTATTTAGTGCGTGAGCTCACCTTGGATCAGAATGCCGTGTTGACAGTAGATCCCGGAACAGTGCTAGCCGCGTACGGACCCAAAGCTCTTAAGATTGGTGACAATGCCAAAGCCCATCTGCTGGGAAACGAGACAGATCCGATTCATTTCGCTTGGTACGGGGACCTCCAGGATGGAACCGATCCTGCGCGAGTGAATGTAAATTCTCATACACTTATCGAGCCGCGTGATGACATTTCTGGATCCAATCAGAATGAACTCGTCTCATCGTATGTGAATTTCTATCGGGGAAGTTTTTGGTCGGGAGAACAGTATGCGGTACGTGCATTTAGTCTCGGTGCTCACGGTTGTGACTTGATTGAAGTCAGTAATTCTCGGTTTTTTGGAGAGACAGTGAGCCTGAAAGATATCTCAGGGAGAAATCATTCTTTCGTCAACAACCTCTTCGATGGAGGCAAGTTTTGGATCGAAGGTGAACAAAGTTTGGAGGCCTACAATAACTTGTTCGTCGAATCGACTGTATGGCTCACTCAGGACTCGATTCCTGATCTTTGGACTCTTAGGGACAATGTGTTCGACAGAACCGATGTGGCTAGTTCGTCAACACTTCCGAATAGCATCCGCGGTTACAATGGCTATATCGATACATCCTTTCGACTCTGGGGTGGTACCCAGTCAAGCGATGTTGTTTTGACCAGCTTGGCCTTTGAAAGCGGAGCCTTTGGGGGATTCTATCAACCCTCAGGTAGTGCCTTTATCGATGCGGGGAGCCGAATGGCCGAAGCAGCTGGGTTGTTGCACTACACTGTCTTGGTTGGAGGGAGCCCTGAGGGAGACGCGGCAGGCACGACTACCGTGGACATCGGATTGCACTACCCCGCGGTGGATGCGAACGGAGGTTTGATTGACGCCGACACGGATGGATCACCGAATATATACGAAGATCTTAACGGCAATGGAGGTGTGGATCCAGGCGAGACGCCGTGGGCTCCGGGACCACCGCCTCCGCCACCAGTTGTTTACACTTTCCAAGTATTCACGCCACTTGACTAAAGGAAGCCAATCACCCTTAAGTACTCATGAAAACTCACTTCACGACTTCGCATTGGGCAGGCTGGCTCTTGTTGCTTCTCGTATTCCTTTCTAAGAACGAAAAGGCTCACGCCAACAGCTGCCTCCCTCCGCTAGACGATGACGTCAATTTCAGTGGGCCAGCCCTTAGGTCAGCGTACTTTAGGGCGTCGCAGATCGAAACACGGAATCAAGTGTCAGCGTTGGACCTACAGGAAGGGCTACGTCAAGCGTTTCACGATGTAGACTATCGTGAGCTGATAGGTCTCAGCAAAAGCTTTGCCCTCAATTGCACGCCCCCCTATACCTCGCTCTTGATGCTGCGCGAATCGCGTCGATTGCCAGGCAGAAGCAGCTCGGTTGGCAAACGCTTTCACCTGTTGCTAACGGTGTCGGTCGCCGGGCCCCTAAAGCTCGCCGGGCAACCCTCTGTAGGGGCGAAGTTCTTCCTCAACGACCGCTTGATATGGAGCACCTCAGAGGATGCGGCAACTTGGGATGGAATCGGGAGTCCTTGTGACGCGCCGTCGGGGGGAGGCTCATTCCAGGTGCCCTTGGTGCTAGCGCCTGGTGAGGAGGTTGAGCTGCGGATTGATCATCAGCCCGGCGCCGTCAACTACGGGGGCAATAATGTCCAGTACGGCAGTTCGGTGGGTATGCAAGTGACCGATGTGACCATCACCGACGTTGAGATGGACCCTCGATCGAGATGTGATAGCTGCCGTTTTGAGGGATGTGGGGCGGCTTCCATTGGGAGCAGCTTGTTCGAAATGAACGTTGGAACGGCTGAATACGACACGCCTTTAATGGGCTTGGTCGGTCGGCTGATTCTGGACGAGGGCTATCTCCTGAATCCGACAAGCGCCGTAAGGGATTCTCTCTTCTATTATGACCAAACTCAGGGTTGGGTGAGCCCCGTAGCACGGGATTCTGTGACCGATCGAATCGAGTACATCACCGGAGCCAATGGCTTGGCTCACATCACCTATACGAGTGACGATGTCTTCCGGATCGATTGGTATTCTCAAGACCAAGCATCGACTCCTCCTACCGGAAGCCCTGATCGTTCCTACCTATTCGATCGATCGACGACCGGAACGGTCACGACTCTTGATATCGACGAAGTCATTGGGGGAACCACGCTGAGTTCTCAGCTTCAGTGGGACAGCAGCACTGGAGTCCGAACCCTTGATTATCCAGGTAGCATTCGCCGGGACGTGATGACGCGTTCGTACAACAGCGGCATTCGCGAGGATGTTTACGAAATCATCGAACCACTGAATGGGAATTTAGTCGTTGGAAAGAAAACCAAACGTTACGAAGATCTAGGCTGGGGTGAGGTCTTGATCTCTCGTCAAGACGACCCTGACAACGGAGGCGAGCTGATCACCTGCACTTACGAAACGAGCACGCCCGCTAATGGATATCGTCAATTGGATTCCATAGCTTCGTCCTTCGGTCCGAAGGTCTATTTTGACTACAACGTCGACCACTTAATCTATCGAGAATACTGGGGCTGGAAGGATCAGGCGGCCAATGAGACCTGGGATCAGGGACGCACCAGAGAATACTTGTATGATCCAATTCCCGTCTCTCCTGACAACGGGACATGGAAACCTAACGAACCTCGACTTGTGCGTGAATACATCGACGGGGATCTTGTGAGGCAGAGTTACCTCATTCTGGACGTCAACAATCTTGAACGCACAGAAGTCATGTTCATGGATGAAGGACTGAATCTCTGGGATGATTGGATGAACTGGCGGCATCCCAGAGTTGTCACGCGATTTGAAGGAGCCGTAGGCCCGTTTCAAGGCTTTCCGATTTCGAAGAACGACAATCAATTGTTCACCACCTGGTCTTACTCTCTTGACACCGTCAAGAAAGAGAGAACGACGACCATGAGTCAGAACCCGCATTATTCCGGCGAAGGAGCGATTACCACAATCATTAACGGTGAGGCAGGGGAGCTGCTCAAGCAAACGGTCACGGACAAGCTTTCATCCATCGTCATGGACGAAACAGTATACGGAAACTTCGATGACCTACACCGTCCCCAACTGATCACATTCTATGACAACACGACAAATCTGATCAGCTACGGCTGCTGCGGGATTGATTCCATGACAGATCGAGATGGTGTTGTCACTACCTACACCCACGATGATTTAAAACGACGGACAAGCCAGAGCCGACTTGGAATTGAAACGCACTGGGATTTCGATGCAGCCGACAACCTATTGAGTGTCCGGCGTAAAGGGACGGATACCACAGAAGTCACGCTCCAGAGTGCCGCTTATGGCTTAGATGGCTGG
>CAYFGX010000116.1:0-5243 GCA_964342405.1 uncultured Verrucomicrobiota bacterium
ATGATATTAGGAAATTTCCTAATTGTCAAGAAGTAGTCTCCCCTTCGCTGGTCCGTCTTCTAGGACTTTCGGTGATACCCTTTTCTCTTGTTACGGCCGCCACGGTTCGCGTGCCCGATCACAGAAGGCGATCGACACCTTCTCGCCGTGGATTGCTCCTGTGTGATTGTCATCGTGTCGGTCTGCGTCAAACCGTTCTAGCTGCTGAAATCGCCAGACTCAGTTACCAACAGGTTGGAGCCTTTGCAAATTCTTCTTCCAGACTGCTCTCTATGCCTTGGCACGGTAAAGCCTGAGTCATCGATTATGAGTCTCACGGGTCTACCGCAGATTGGACAGGGAGTTTGCCTTTTCTGCGTTTTACATCGCACAGGACGTTCGAGCGTCTTCTTTTGCTCCTTATCGGCAAGAAGCTTCTGAAGGGTCTCAATTCCTTGGTGCAATCGCCTGTTCTCCTTGCGCAATGAATCAACCGTCTTCTGTAAGTCGACAGGTATCGTAACGTTACGTTTTTTGGCAGTTCGGCGGCGATAGGCTCGCATTCTGCATTTGACCGAACAAAAGATCTGTTCCTTGCCGCGACCCGATGGGATGAATCGTTCACCGCATTCGCATACTTTCTCCTCCATAGGGAGAAGTTAACGTAACGTTACATTACGGCAAGTGAAAAAGGTAACGTTACGAATTAAGAGACCGAAGAGAACTCACCGGGTCTATCAGTGGGCATCAACGTCTTCGCACAAGACCGGTTAGGTTTAGTTGTGGGGAGCAGGGCAGGGGACTCTCATCCGTTACGACAGTCGTATTCATCACCGATGGCGATCCGGATGATGAGAGTGCCAGAATCTCTTCGGGTCCAATGTTCTGAAGAAAACTAAGTCAACCCCGGCACGTGAAGCCTCTTGCAGCTCGCCTATGATCTCGTCGAAAGGTGGTATTACGGTATCTCGCCAGAGAGTTAAGCCTGTGGCGGTTCTCCTTGGGTGTCGAATTCGGCTACGATATTGTTTTGAATACTACTGGGGGGGCAGAGAATGTTGTGGCATTGTCAAGACTGTGATTGATGCGATATCGGAATTAGTCAAACTTGTAGGGAAGTTAAACGATGTTTCCACTGATCGCAGGCGCAATCTTTTCGCCGAACATATTGAGCCGCTGTTTGCTCAAGCTAAAGATAGGGCTGTCGAACTAAGAGATTCCTATCGGGAAATCTTGGCAGCAATTGGTCCCTTTGATTCTGAACCACCGAGTGTAGAAGAACTGAGAGGGATCGTGGTAAAGCACCTTGGGGAGAGCCACTACCCCCGATGGGAGCTGCGATACACGTCCAATGCTTTAAAAGAAGTGAAAGTGGAAAAGGGAATCCACGAGATCGTATTGAAGTTTTTGTGCGCTGTTGAGGATTTATTCTGCCCACCTAGGTATACAGAAATTACAGGGTGGAAAATCGGGGACTACCATGAATCTTGCATGCAGGGCATTGTTGACGGTTCGGTCGTAGATATGCCAGACGAGCCGTATTCTGACGCCGCCCGGAATTCAGGTAGGTTAGCGGCGTGGGGGTGGGAAAGCTTCTTTGACACATCTTGGCGTATCCTTCGTGGTGTCTCTAGAGTTTGGGATTCTGAGCATCACTCGTTCGACTCATCAAGTGTTTGGGTATGGAAAGGAGAAAAACACACACTTGGTTATCAGAAACAGATGGCACGAGAACTCGTTGCAGTTGAACTAGAAATCTACCTAAAGGCGTTTGACAGCAATTTCCATCAGCTCCTAGAGATGTATTCGAAACTGAAAGCCCGTTGTCTCTAGTGAAAACTATACGGACCAACCAATAGCACGGCCAATGCCAGTCAGGTTGAGATATCTGAAGTGGTGATAGCGAAAGCATCGTGGTATGCGCTCTGGACAGGGGGGCATACCACGATGCTGGTTAACACTTTCCTATGAAAGTGTTAACCGCCAAGAATTGCTGGGGATCGGTTCAAAATCCAAGCACGCACCCTTTATTGAACCACGCCCTTATGAGAACCTAATGGTGGAAGTAAACAACCTGAGTCAGATTTATCCAAGCATCACGTAGCGTGGCTTTGGTCTCTGGCTCTGGGGCTCTGCTTCCAGTATCATAAATATTAACGACGTTAGAGTTAATCGAAATTTCACCAGCTTTCAGACGGACAAAGTTTCCCCGGATGTCGCTTACTGTAGCTTTGATTCTATCTCCGTTGGAGAGATGGAATGTGTAGGTTTGCTCAACATTGAGTGGAGATTTGGAGAAGACTTGTGAAGGATTGTCTTTGATCCAATCCGCATGAGTTTTGGATAGTTCGAGGCTGACGGAAATCGCGTCCTTATTCTTGACGATGACATCCAGTTCATTGTGATCAGTTGCTGATTCGTTAGGCATGGCAATTAGTTTGTATTGAGTAGAAGTGAGTTCAGATTGGAACATCCAAAACGAGCCCTGGACGATATAATCGTCTACCCGAATTGGAATAGGATTTCCACACTTAATCACCTTCGACTTGGTGCTTTCTCATCGAATGGTTAACACTTTGATAGTGAAGTGTTAACCAAATGGGCCTTCAGACGCCCCGATCGCGGCAGCGGCGGAGCACATTCAAAGGTTTATTTCTGAGAAAGTCCCGTGCCTATGTTTCTGAAACTCAGGGCACTTCACTCCTGATCACAAGGGAGTGGCAGAGCAGGGGAGGTCAAGAACCGAAACCTAAGGGATCTTGAGCTAAAATAACGAACAACTGGCCATCAAACTCTAAGCGCATTCATCATATCAGGCCGATAAATATTCCACATTTGGTCGGAGTTTCAGGTGCGCTAAGATAAAAGTTGTTCATTAAAACAATGAGGACCATTCATTTTAGATTTGTAAGTCTTTCAGGGTGAATTAGTTAGGAAGTGGTTTAAACTTATATAGCGATATTGAGGAGTGAAGAAATTCCTTTAAATCTAATTTCATTGTGCATTCTTAGAGGTTGGCGAAGAGATCTTCGCCGATCATATGAAAACATTAGCAGAATCCGTAGACAGCTTGGCGAGAACGATCGCTGAGAAAACTGGCGAGCCAATACAAAAGGTCATTGACTGTGCAGCACTTCCGATGCTTCTGAGCGCAGTCAATGACCATGACGTAGAGGATTGGATAATCGAAAACGTCCAAGCTAGACCGTAGACAAGAGCGGTCGCTTGTAAACAACAAAAGGGTCCAGGGGTTGGCTCCTCCTGGGCTCTTTATTTCTTAAAATTGTAGAGGCCTGAGCTGCGTTTTCTTAGTCGCAACGATTTTCCTAAAATCTGTTCACTTGGATAATTGAACCATTTTAGTAACCTCAAGGCATGCAGGAGGAGCCATATTTTAGTTCGCTTGAGGAGCTTGTTGAGCACGTTCGGGATAAAGATATTGGCTATATACTTCCGGTATTCCATCACGAGTATGAAGCCTTGAGGTTCCTTCAGACTCTACCCATCAGAAAACGTAATGCTGATCCGTTGGTTGCCTATGAGGAGGATCTGGGATTTGTTTGGCATTATTTGAACGGCAAGTTCGTCCAAGTGGAATCCAAAAAGCGACGATGTGCGCTCGTTCACCAGATGCTCGATGGGATAGGGCCATTGAGAAACGCAAAGAAGCCCTTAAAACTTAATTGACGAAATCCAAAGTCACTGGACCTTTTAAATCGTCATTTTGAATCACATCAAGCAGTTAGGGTAATGGCTACGAAACAGGAGATGACCGCAAATCTGGAGCAGCTTTTAGGGCTACAGGATAAACTGAATGATTTAAAGGCGAGTTGGTGCCGACAGATGGTGACACTGGCTTCCGGTGGATTAGCCGTTCTTGTTGGTCTAAATCCAGAGACTCAGTCCGAAGGAATTGCGAAATGGTTTCTTGCTGCAACCTGGTTGTTCTTAGGGTCGGGAATTGTGTCTGGGGCGAGCACCCTATACCTGGATGTAAGTGGGGCTCAAGCCTTGAAAGACGCTTACAAATCAGAATTTGAAAAGAGCATCAAGAGTGGAAAAGAAATGAACCCGGTTGTTGCGAATCCTGCTCCCTTCTTCATAAGGAGTCGAAGAATTATGATATTCTCTCTTCTCCTCGCGGTGGTTAACCTGGTGATCTATGCAATTGTGACCACGCTTTAAGGGGGGGCACGAGAGAACTTCTCAGGGTAAATTGACTTGAGGAATAATATTCGCTTACCGGTTCGGAACACAGGCTGGTTTTCATGAGATTTTTGCGAATGATAAGGGTATCATGGGGAAGGGCCGCCGTTCAGTCTCTGACCATTCTCCACCTTGCTCGCTAGAACCCAGGCAACCAGGACCAATCTGGCCTCGTTGCTCCTTCTGCGAGATACATTGTCAGGACTTGGTAGATCTCGGTCGAAAATCCGACACTCGCCAGACATAAGCCAATTGCGCCAAGGGCTCGACCATTGGACAATTTTCTCAGCGTCAGGAACTCGCCCCACAGAAGCTGGGGCGCCATTCCGCCGAAGTAGCAGCCAGTGACGAGAATACACAAAAGCGTGATCGCTCCAAAGACCGCTGAGATCGAGGGGTGGTATTTGAGTGGCCCATTCCATAGGTAGAACATTAAGGCCAACCAGAACAGGAGGCAGATGAGGGTCGCAAAGATTCCAGCGACGACACTAATTATTGTGGCCCGATGGAGGTATCTCTTCGAAATATCCGAATTCTGGACGTGATTGAACCACTCTTCGATAGCCCGAGCCCAATCCGGGCGAGCCCCTTCGATTATCGCGAGTGCTAGCCCAAGAAACTCGATCGGAACCGCGACATGTTGGAGTAAAGTGGCGGTTCCCTCCCTGAAAAACCACATGTCCTAGAGGTTAGGACCCGACGAGAACTGAAGTCAAGAGCCTCAAAATCGATCGGTCTCGGCTTGTTCTCTCTCGTGAGCTCTTTAGGTATTCTCACTTCGTTGTATTTCCGCCTCCACGATCTGATGTGTCCACGTTTCTCAGGACAAATCAAGAGGACAACAGCGCCCTTGCTGTGGTTACACGGGCTGATAGTCTCGCAGCTTGAGTGATTCTCTTTGCTGGAGCATCTGGCTTCTTCTCAGACTCTGATACCTGCTTCAGAAGGTGATCGGTTCTGAGAACTCGAAAACTCATTGGTTTGTATTCCAAACGGGTTTTGCTCCCGCAATTCGAAAACGGCCTTTGAAATCGGGAGCTGGTTTTAATATCGATATC
>CAYFGX010000117.1:0-5021 GCA_964342405.1 uncultured Verrucomicrobiota bacterium
CTGACGAGGCAGATATCCAACTACGAGCGTTTTAACAGCAACAACTTTAGTATACCTGGCCTGAAAAAGACCAGGGAGAATACTAGTGACCATCTAGCCTTGATGCGTTTTCTTTATGGGGTCGTGACTGACGTACACCCAGACAGCTGTTGTTCTCGCGTATTCTTCTCGCACCAAGGGTACTCGCATCAGCGAACAGATTCCTCAAATGCCCCTGAGGCAGGGTGGCCTCATTCGCAAGTTCCTCTGTTCGCCTCCGCGGGCAGGCTAGACCGCCTCCAGGATCCTCCGGTCCCTCTAGAAACGGCCTATGCTGTCGCACCTTGCCTGCAATGGGTAGCTTCTCTTTGGGAGGAGAAAATCGCCTGACCAGGTCCCGAATTCTCCTTTCCCTCAGTCCAAGAACCCTCCGAAAGGAAGGTCCAAGAACCTCTTCCCAGCGCTTCCTCAGAAAAAGAGAGTCCTCAGCGCTGAGGTTTGAGCTTTTTGGGACCAGCCCAATCCTGGTCCAAAAAGTTCCTGACACGATCCCACGCACCCGGAGTAAGTCGCGCTCCCACTCCTTGCACTTAGCATGGAATCTAGCAAAAGAAGAACAATCAGAGAGCATGTGCTCCCAGCTCTCAGGCAAGGCTGAACCACACATAATGCATGTTTCCAGATAAGTGGACTCAATGCAGCCCAGCCTCGCCCAGAGGGGCCCCATACGAAACACACCGAAGCGTGCTCTAATCCGTGCTCTTTCCACTACACCATTTGACAAAAGATCCTGGTCTGAATGCCCAGGGAGGCACCAGAAATCCTTTGCGTATGCTGCTAGAGTTGTGAGGCAGGACTTCTTCGACCTCTCCCGGAGAGACACATTGTCGAAAATCGGGGATCTGTCGAGTTCGCTACACTCGACGTCAACACCCAACCTTCTCAAATGCGCTCTCCGTTCGATGTACAAAGAGCCTTTCCTCCCAAACCCCGGGGCTGAACGTGCAAGAGACCTCAACACGTTCAGTGGCGAGTGGAAAAGGTCATTATAAAATGCCGCCTGTCTCCTCAGTGCTTGTATCCACAAGGCTTTGATATTAACATAATTCCTCAGTGCAACATTTGGAACGAAGTTCCTGAACCCCAAAACTGCACGTAAGACTCGATTTACTAACGTTTGAGCTCTTGTTAGCGGTTTTTTGCAGTTAAGGAGAACAGCCCCGTACAGCGCCGTCGAAATAATAACCGATCGAACAACGTCCAATTTTGCAATCGGAGGAATGGACTTATCCATTAGTACCGGGTAGTTAGCGTATATGGCCTTACTAATCTTGTTCACAATATCCGCCCGTAGATCATTAAATGACAAAAAAGTGTCGTGGTCTATTCCCAGGTAGTTGTAGCTATCTACCTCATTCAGGAGAAGACTGCCAAGCCGAAACTTGACAGGCTTATTCTTGACCCGATAGTGGGGGACGAAACGGACCACCTCACTCTTGCTACCACTAAAGGTTAACATTGAAGTTGCCGCGACATTGTCCACAACCTCAAGTGCGCCCAGCAAAGAGCGGTCATCGTCTGCCAATACGACGAGATCATCAGCGAAGAGCAAGCCTCGGATCCGGCAGGGATTACCCGGAACCTCAACTCCTCTGGTATTCACTAAAATGTCATTTATGTACAGGATGAACAAAATAGGGGAGAGCGGACATCCCTGTCTGACTCCCCATCTAATGTTAAAAGTTTCTGAAACCCCTGCTCTGGTGTAAACATCCACCGTGTTATGGCGGTAAAGAGCCGCAAGCACCGTGATGATCTTCCGGCTAAATCCCAACTTCGCCAATCTATACATGAGAATAGGTCGGCTCACTCGGTCAAAAGCTTTCCGAAGATCAAGAAACCCTGCGATCGTTTCTTTGTTCCTCAGCCTCCTCCGCCTAATTGTCTCGTTTAAAACAAATTGGGCTTTGGAACAATCACGATCTGGGCGAAAGCCGAACTGTTCATCAACCAGAACGCCCTTGGTCTCAAAAACTCTTTGCATCCGGTTGGCTAGGATGCGGGCAAACAACTTTGCCACTACAGGGATAAGCGTAATGCCTCTCCAATTCCCAGGGTACCTCAAATCACCTTTTTTTGGGATAGGTATTATGCGTCCTTTTCCCCAGCTAGCAGGAACCTTCCCGGACTCTAGCACATCGTTGAAGGCGTCCAGCAACACCCTACGTTTCTTGGGGCCGATCCCTTTCAGGATCTCGTTGACAAGGCCGTCTGGACCACCAGCCTTTCTGTTAGGAAGTTCCCCAAGAGCTTTTTCAAGCTCCGAAGCCTTGATCTCCTCATGTAGTTCAGAGAGCGTACCGACGTTGAGATCTTCAGCCCCGAAAACCGGGTCTTTATAGTAAGCGTGTATTTTGTTTATCAAATCAATGCTGTCCCTTGGAATTTCCCCTTTGAAGGGTTCATTCCCCAATGTCTCGAAATGTGATTTGAAAACTCTCACGTAAGCCGGACCACGAGGTACCGGATTACCATCCGCATCAAACATCTGATCTGGCCAAGATGATTTTTTGCGGGTTTTCCTTTTTATTAAATTCCAAAATCTCGCAGGATCAGAGCCCCGCAGGTGAGCCAATCGCTTCTCGAATTTTTTAGCATCAAATCGCTTCTCCTTCCGAACTAGCTTGTGGAGACTCTTGCGAGTCTCAACCACCTGTTGCCAGGTCACAGAACTAGCGCCCGTATCAGGAGTGGTAGCGAATTCCTTAACCTCCTTTCTGAGCTTCTCAAACTTCACTTTCAAGCTCTTGGAGATGAAGGTCCGAACCGCCGGTGGTGTGTCCCGACGTTCCTCCTCGACAATGGAGTTTAGTTTGTCTTCCCAGGTCTCTATCAACTCTCCAGGTTCGTAAACCTCCAGTCCCTCAAATCTGTTGCGTCCCCTCGGGTTGAGTCTGGTGTCCTCAAACCGTCGACAGATAAGTGGCACGCGTTCAAAGCTTACAAAACGGGGTTTTGTGTTGGTGGGGCCGTTGCCCTTAAACAGATTGGGTCCCTTTGGGTTACTAACCATTGAGAGCATCAAAAGACAATGGTCAGACTCACCCGTGAAAGCAAAAGGCTTTGCCTTCATGTCCAAGTTTTCAAGCACTAGGCCATTAAAGTGTACGTGATCCGGCTTTGAGACCGGTCTTCCGCGAATAAAGTAGGTACACCCTCCTGGACCAGATTTTTCCAACGTGAAAAGTCCTTTGTCGATTACAAAACGATCAAAGACGCCTGCCTTTGATTCTTTCCCTAATCCCTTCGAACTCAAAAGTGTGCGATTGTCCGCCACCCGGTTCGCTACAGATTTACAATTAGCATCACCCATGAGGATGATCCCTTGATTTTTCGGAATGCTCTCTACAAGGTTGCCCAGTGTGAGAATACACAGCCTTCGTTTGCTAGCCGTCCACGAAGGTGGCATATAATAGGTGATAAGTGTGTAGGTTCTTTGGAACTTACGAACACGTATAACAAGAATGTAAGGTTTTAACTCCCTCTCTACAAGAGAGGTATCAACCACCGAAAAGTTCACATCATGACGCACAAGAAAACCAACACCGTGTCTTTTATGGCTATACAACCCATTAACAAACTTGTAGCCTTGTCTATGAGCCGCTCCTGTAACGTTTTCCCCCTTGTTAAGGTGGGTTTCCTGTACTGCAATAATATGCAGCGACTGTCCGCCGGCACAGAGGAGAAGAGGGGATAACTTTCTCTTTAGACCGTTTATATTTATCGAGCCAATATTCAGTTTCACCGCCGCTCCCCCCACTCCCCGTTCCTTCCGACCATCCCTCTTTTCCAGCCTGGTGCACGGTCTCACCGAGCTGATTTCAGGACGACCGGTCTCAGATCGCCCAGCCAAAATGTTCGCAATTCTACCAATACCAACTTTAAGTCCAGCCTCGGAAAGGACAACATACCCAATGGGTTTGAAGTCACGCTCCCGGACTGCCACTTTTCTGATAATATCCATGCCGAAGCCGGCAAGTCCCAGTTTTTCAGATACGACTGAGTGTAACCAATCTGCTGTCCTTCTTTCACATGTATGCCAATAGATCCGCAACGTGTTGTCCGTACGAATCACAGAACCAAGCGGAGGCCCTCTCCCCCTACATACTCGGTCCCGGTTTTTCCCTTCGCGAAGCACTAGCCTACGTCGCTTAGGGTGCCAATCCCTACCGTCATTAACAATTGAGTCGTCAGCTACTCGATGAGTTTTACCAAGTGAACCCACAGATGAACAATGACGAGGCGAAGGAGCGGCCTTCTCTGGTCCTTGACTAGAGGCAACGAGACCAGCTCGTCTAATGTTCGGCTGTGTTCTGGGATTTTCTGCTGTCTGTCGGCTACTGAAGTGGTCACACGGGCGACCACGGTTACTTGGTTTTCGGACAGTATATTTAGACTGGGCGTCCGAAGAGGGCATCATCCCAGCTGCAGCATTGGAAGCTTTCTGTGCACGGTTAGCTGCGTCACCGCGGGCAGACTTTTTTAGTCGAGGAGACTGTTGAGCCTTGCCATTAACAACAGGTTTCTCCCCCAAACCCGCTGACTGCAAATCGTAAAGTCCCACGCGGCTCATACGTTTACAGACTCCAGTCACTAGAACAGTAAGCGGCACAAAACACCCTGACCCACCCCACGTGGAGGAAGGGTCAACGCTGCAATCAGTTACTCGGCGGGTCTGAGTGCTTTTAGAATGGGGTTCCACCAAGCCCCTCTTGCCGGTTGAGTCGCTCATGATAAAGTGTCAGTTTGGAACAGGCAATGCCAACTCCACCTGTTTGGGGGCCTGTCAGTCTCCCAAACGGTTCTTGCCAACTTAACGCCGTCATATTCAAGACAAAATAGAAAACAAACGACAAACAAAACAGATAAAGTGATAAGATGCTAAGTAATTATAAAACCTAAAATAAAAGTCTAAGAAAATATATAAAAATTTAAAATCTATATTAAAGTTTATTTTTTTTTTTCTTTTTTATTTTATTTTT
>CAYFGX010000118.1:0-4932 GCA_964342405.1 uncultured Verrucomicrobiota bacterium
GCAACCCTCAGTCACAGCTACAACCGGCAGGGGCAGGTGACGGCCACGACCCAAGGCACCAAAGTCACCAGCTTTGTCTATGATAATGCCGGAAATCTCACTCAAGAATCTGTTACTGGTGGGCCGATATCGGGATTTGTTGTGGATCGGAGCTACGATACTTCACTTCGTCCCACTCAAACTGCTCTAACACTGGGGGCCAGTGCTGTCGGCACGGTGACGAACGCTTACCACAACCTCACTGGCCGATTAGACAGTGTGGTCACCGGTGGGGCGCAGGCGACCTACGCCTATCTCGCTCAATCCAGCCGGATCGCGTCGACCACTTTCGGTAGTGGCAGCCTGGTGAGCACTCGAGCCTATGACAATCTTGAACGACTGACATCTATCTCGAGCGTCGCCACAGGTGAGATGTTTCCGCTGAGCTATGCCTACACCTACAACCTGGCCAGTCAGCGCACTCGGACGGATGAAGGCGATGGAAAATACTGGGACTATCAGTATGACCCTCTAGGGCAACTGACACAGGGCAATCATCGGCTTGCCGATGGAACCGTGCTTGGGGGACAGGATTTTGACTACGCCTTCGATGAGATTGGGAATCGCACGAGCTCGGGAGGGCGAGTCTCTTCACACTCGACCTATGACAGCAATTACCGAAATGAATACGAAGACCGAAGCGTGGCCGACAAAGTCGATATCATCGGCATCGATGATCCGAGCTCCACGGTGACCGTTGAGGGCCAGACAGCCACCCGTTCAGGCGAATATTTTCATTCCGAAGTCAGTGTTTCGAACAGTGCCAACCCGGTTTATCCCACCATTGATATCACGACCACTTCCAATGGAGGGCAGAACGTCAGTGGTGAGATTTATGTGCCCGAGGATGAGGAAGTGTTCGATCACGATGATGACGGCAACCTGATCAAGGACGGTCGCTGGCACTACACCTGGGATGCGGAGAATCGATTGATTCAGATGCACACCATTGCGGGTGTGCCGAGCAACGCTGCTGGTCGTCTAGAGTTTGAGTATGACTATCAAGGGCGTCGGATTGCCAAGAAAGTCTACGACCAAGCGAGCGGGGGAACACTCCTAGTTGTAATCCACTATCTTTACGACGGCTGGAACCTGATGGCTGAAACGGATTCGGCTGGCACACTCATCCGGCGCTACTTGTGGGGAATGGACCTCAGCGGAACCTACCAAGGGGCAGGGGGCGTGGGCGGCCTGATAGCAGTCATTGACGAGACAGAGAACCCCATTGAAACACACTACGTTTCTTACGATGGGAATGGGAACATTGTTAGCCTCAACGACCCCAGCTCGGGGAAATGGTCTGCTCAATATGAATACGGTCCCTTTGGGGAATTGATTCGTACAACCGGTGATCCCATTGCGTTCGAGAATCCGTTTAGGTTCTCGACCAAATACACGGATCAAGAGTCCGGGTTCTTAAACTACGGTAGACGGCTGTACAATCCGACGACCGGGAGGTGGCTCTCGAAGGATCCCATTGAGGAAGATGGTGGGCTGAACTTGTACGGGTTCGTGCTCAACAACCCCATCAACGGCTACGATATCCTTGGATTGGCTGATGATGAGAATTATGAGGAATTGCACAAACGCCTTGAGTCAGGAAATGCGTTCGGAAGCTACTTCTATGACAAGGAAACTCGAGAAACCTACGATCCGATTGATGAGCAAGCCATTGATGATCTCGAAGACGTTGGGGTGAAGATTGCCATCGAGCTGATTCCACTCAGATGGGCTGGAAGATTGATAGGATTTGTAAAGGTCGTGGGAGGTAAGGCCAAGAAAGTTGTAGGAACAAAGGCTGGTGAGGTGGTGGCATGGTTCAAAGGGCGGTCGGGGCCGGGGTCGGCAAAGGCAATTGAATTTGGTATCCATCCAAGAGTGCCTAGGCAATTGGATGATCCTCGGCTAGGGGCTCTTGCAGGAAAGCTCACTCCTGGAGACTTGCAGAAACTTATCAATTCTCCTTCAGCCCGTCGATTTCAAGATACTCGGCCGAACAATCTTGGGAACATTCAGATAATTCGGGAGGTCGAAGGAAAATTGATACGGTTGACGACTCCCGGAGATGCTTTCAAAATCATTTCGGTCGGCCCGATAAAGGAGCGAAATATTCGCAATCTGATCAAGAACGGCGGGTACAGACCTCTACCTTAGCATGGCTTCAATTCATATAGACGAGATTCGACATTGGTTACTTGAAAACGGTAGAGCCGATGGGGTCGACGAGAATGGCGAACCAAGAATTGAGTTTCTAGAGATTCGATTCGACGATCGGGAAAATCGGGAGCAATTCGTTATTGATAACGAAATGGTCGAAAAGGTGCTGCCATTTGAGGCATATTTTGGCTCGGGGGTTCTCCAGTTTGACGAGCGAGGTTGTCTAAAGTCGATCGATTTTTCATAGTAAAGGATCACATTGTGCGATTCTTCAAGTGTTACGGGCCGAATTGAGGTCGTAAAAAGTGACGTCATTGGGATCGTAGTATGAGCTGCGTATTTTGCATCGCCGTTGAGGGTAATGAATATAAATCTTCGATCACTGGGTTTTCAAAACGCCCTTTAGATGACATAGGAAAAGAAGCGCTCTCTAAAGCAACAGAGCTGGATCCCAGTCCTCTATGGTTGGTGGCCGTAAATGCAGATTCGTCTAGTGATCTCGACATCGCACATGAGATACCCAAATCGATTAGAGAAGGAAAGCTAGGTCAAATGATCACGGGAGCTGAATCAAAACAAACCAGAGTTCTAATCTTAATGTACGATTTAGGAACATCACAGGAGACTCATCATCGCGGGTTAGAACTTTCATCTCTAACTCAAATACTCTCTGATTGGTACGAACTAGGAGCTCCAGACAAGACTACTTTTCTAGAATTCGTTGTTACGGGCCGAATTGAGGTCGTAAAAGGCAGTCGTAGGGAATAGGGGTCACGTCTCGACATTCAACAAATGAATACTTCTTTAGAGGACACTATCCTCTCGCGAAGCTTCCGGAAAAGTGCGAATCGCTAGTCAAGGGACAAAATGTTGAATGTCGAGACGTGACCCTTATTCCCTTACTACCACGGGGAGGTGGATATCGAGGGATCCGATTGCAGAGAGCGGAGGCCTGAATCTGTATGGGTTCGTCGGGAATGATCCTGCGAATCGTTGGGACATGTTAGGGTTGAAGGCTCCAGGATTCCGTCCGACGAATCCATCTGGAACTGGCCCAGGGGGATTCAGCTTCTTTCTCGATTGGTTACTCGGTCGAGGAGACCGAGACCGCAGCTATGCTCCTGGAGATCGCTACTTCGAGAATGTTAAGAACGCGTTCATAAACGACTACTATCGCGACATCGCGAAGAAGGCTGCTAAGGACTATTGCTTGAAAGGAACGAAACCTGGTCCGATTCCGATGGGCAATGATCTCGGTAGAATTCCTGCTTGGCGTTATCTTTTGGTCCGTGCACCTAGCGACTTTCTCTCGAATCCAGAAGCCTTTGCCTTGGGGAGTTATACAGGTGGTGAAGTGACCCTCAGCAATATCGACTGCTGTCGTTGTTCTGCGGACTTAACGTTCTCTGCAGTTAATATCGCCGGAGCAGAATCTGGGACCCGTTTCCCTCCGCCGAAC
Source organism: uncultured Verrucomicrobiota bacterium (assembly GCA_964342405.1). GTDB lineage: Bacteria > Verrucomicrobiota > Verrucomicrobiia > Limisphaerales > AAA164-E04 > UBA2970. The sequence continues at coordinate 3,656 of CAYFGX010000118.1, forward strand.
GGCTATAACCCAGACGGTCTTAGCCTGCTGGAAAAACTGGGATTAATTTGGAGCGGCATTGCTGCACCGGGGCTAGGAGGGGGAGAGTTTCCACCAACGAAATCACTTCTACCAGACAATCCCTTTGGCCCAGATGGGCCCTTGGGAACGATCACTCAGCGCTTCGAGTGGACGGAATCTATCAATATCTGCGACAAATAAGATGGGGGTTCGAATGATCCGACTCTTTAAGGTGCTCTACCCGATGCTGTTGTCATGCTTCGTGATAGGATGCAACGACCTTCCGACGGTTGATTTGCTAGTTGGCACTTACGCTGGAAAGACTCAATACATGACAGAGGAGCTAGTCCTAAGAGGAGATGGAACCTACCAGCAACGGTTCGAAAGTTTGGTTGGTACCGTGACGACTAACAGCGGCACATGGCGAATCCAGCATAGGGTAATAGAAATGGATGGTTGGCTAGGTGCCTTTGACACTAAGAAACTTGAGCCAATTAGAGAACCTAAGAGATACCAGGTAGGGCACTGCAAAGCAGCCCGAGGCATACTTCATTGGAACGAAGGTGCCTACACGATGAGGAAAATCAAGTAGTGGAAGTAAATGGCTGCAGCTAAGTTTCGTTTCAGAAAGGAGAGCATGGGAATAGGGGTCACGTCTCGACATTCGACAAATGAATACTTCTTTACAGGAGACTATCCTCTCGCGAAGCTTCCTGAAAAAGTGCGAATCGCTGGTCAAGAAACAAAATGTTGAATGTCGAGACGTGGCCCCATGGCCACTACACTAGGGATCCGATTGGGGAACGTGGGGGGCTCAATCTTTATGGGTTCGTTGGGAATGACCCGATCAGAAAGCTTGACCCTATAGGTCTAGCTTACTTTGCATATCGACCTCTCGGTGGCTTTCTCGGTTTTCTTGGAGTATTTGGCGGCGATGAGCCCGCGGATGACAATCTCAATACAGTAATCGGGCATGAACAACTCTTCTTTGAGGACGGCGGAGAACCCGCCAACATTGGGTTCTTCAGTGATACCACTCTACGTGAAGAGGGCGAACCAGAACTAAGCAAATACAGGGAGCCGCATGACACAGGATGGAATGATTGCGTCATGCGCAACGCGATTTTACTGACCAAACACAGTACCATGTGAAATAGGGGTCACGTCTCGACATTCGACATATAAGGCTTGTGGTGGGCGAGGAATAGAGCATATTCTTCGTCCATGGCACGACCACTGCGAATGGACTATCCTGGGGCATGGTATCATGTGATGAA
>CAYFGX010000119.1:0-4788 GCA_964342405.1 uncultured Verrucomicrobiota bacterium
TCGTCATCGGCCAGCGCTTTCGCTAATCCGAAATCGAGCACCTTGACCTGCCCTTCGGATGACACCTTAATGTTGGCTGGTTTGAGATCGCGATGGATGATTCCTTCCCCGTGCGCCGCCTCGATTCCTGCCGCCACTTGTCGACAGATGTCGACAGCGTCATCGATCGGCAAAGGGCCTCGGCGCAATCGCTCAGACAAGTCTTCGCCCGCGACATATTCCATGACGAGGAAAGCCGTTCCCTCGTGACGATCGAACCCGTGGACCGTCGAGATGTTCGCATGACTCAATTGGGCAAGCACCTTGGCTTCACGCTCGAAACGAGCGAGGCGCTCTGTGTCCTGAGCAAGGCTCGGAGGCAACACCTTGATGGCCACTTCTCGGTCGAGCTTCGTGTCCGTCGCTCGATACACTTCCCCCATCCCGCCTTGCCCCAGCTTGCCGGTGATCTGGTAGTGGTTGAGTCGACTGCCGATCATAGTCTTCCTAGATTCCTGTAAGGCGCATCGCTTGCCCACCGATCAGTATGAACCTGACGTCGCTGTCATTCAGCTTCTTTACCAATTCGTCCATCGTTTGGGGATTCGTGGGAGATACTCAGATTTCCATTGATTCATCTCTGCATGGCTGGAAAATTTCACCACCGAGAACTTAGGCAGCTCTTGAAAAGGTGGAAGAGCAGCAACAACTGGATTCGCCGCCCAAAACCGAATTTTGGCGCGATAGTCGTCAGAGATTTTCATGGCGATATCATCCCTGCTTGGACGAGGTGATTTCAATATTAATCCCGAATCTAATCAAGCTCACCAAACTCCTGCGCGAACGGATGAACGACACGGATTCCATCAAGATCCATGCCCGACTGAAGATCCTCAGACAATAGATAGCGTGCCCCTGCCTTTTGCGCCGCGCCGACCACCAGACTATCCCACCAAGAAAGACCATATCGATCCTCAATCCGCCAGGCAGCATCCAGCACGGGCCGATCCACGACGACAGGCGTCCATGCCAGCAGAGCGCGCACGTCCTGCCTCGCTTCTTCCTTGGTCATTCCCGGCTTCAACTTCCTCGTCACCGTGACGTAGTACTCGTGAAGGATCTGATAACTCAATACGCCCCGCCGGCTTTCCCAGAGTGCTTGAAGCCAACCTTGCGCCTGTCGTTGCTTGGTCGCCTCCCCCGAATCGCGGGCGTAGACGAGCACATTCGTGTCAACGAAAACGCTACCTTTCATGAAGCGCGCTTCGTTTCGGGTACCGAGTCCGCTTCTCCCTCAAAGGTTTCGGCTTCTTGGAAAGAAAGCTTTGCATTGCGCTCTGATACCCCTTCTCCGCCAACATGCGCTCCTCAAGATAATTGCCCAGCATTCGAGAAACACTCGTATCGTTCTCGGCCGCCCAGACTCTGGCCCAACGGGCCACCTCTTCGTCAATCGAGACGGTGATGTTTTTCATGATCACGAACTTAGTGTTCCACTAGATTCGTGTCAATTCCTAGCAGCGCCGCAACCCAGCCATGCCACGCCCCCACCGACCGCACGCTCGTTTTACAGCAACAGAGTGAGCCCTCTTGACCGAGTTCAGCGCTCGATCGCCGCTTCCATCGCCTCAATCTCTTCCCACGAAGGCGCTCGCCAGATGTGAATGGTTCCGAGTTGATCGACGCTGCTCATGGAGTTTCCGTCGGGAGAGAATTGGATGTCGAAGCGGAACATGGCATCGACTTTTAGGGTAAGGAGCTGCAGGGGCCGATCCTCCCGAAGTTCCCAAAACTTGAAGGCGTCGTCGCCAGCGACGCCTGTCAATAATCGAGAGCCATCGGGGGTGAATCCTACGAGCTTGGCCCCGTTGAGATGTCCGTTGAATTGGTGCAGACGGTTTCCAGTTCGGGTTGAGTATAACTCGGTGAGGTGCGGTTCGCGTGCCACCGCAACAAGCTCTTGAGTCGAACTGAATGAAGCGTCTATTAAGTATCGAACCTCTGATCCCAGTGTGACAGAGCCCCCCGCAGGATCGCTTGTATTCAACAGTTGAACCGGCACTGACAGATCTTCGCTTCTCGTTATGAGCCATGCCCCGTCAGTGAAAACGCTCCGCGAAAGCCGACTTTCGGGGACGGTGATTCTGCTTTTGATGGATCCGTCTTCCAGATCAATCAATAGTGCGGTTCCTTCATCGTCGTCATTCGCGAGCACAACCAAGTCGTTCTTGAGATCCACCAGAATCGGGTGCCGCCCGTTGAAGTTGCCGAGAACACGTCGTTGCAGCGAATTGTCAGGAAAATCCAGCCTAACAAGGTTATCATTGGAATCGTTCGCCACAGCCACACTACCGGCCGGCCCGAAGCAGATGTGAGAAAACTCCAACGGAGAATCCGTGATCCTCTGATGGAGTTGAAACGAACGCCCGCTATGGCGATAAAGATGCCGATCATTGTGGATGGCGACGATGGATTGACCGTCGGCAGCATACGCCCACCCCCATGAGGTTTTAATACCCCGGGCTCCCAATCGTTGGATGGTTTGATGCTGAGAGCTACGACCAGCGAGCGACGGCCGCCAAGCCAAGATCTCTCCATCATAACTACCACTGAAAAAGGTTTTGCTATCGGGATGCATGACTCCCGATCGCACCTCTTCATTATGCCCTCGGAGCATTCCAAGGGGCTCGCCGGTTTCTAGATCCCAGAGACGGATAGTGTGGTCGGCGCTAGTGCTTATGAGAATACGCCCATCATCCATGAAATCCATGCTCGTGACGTGAGCTCGGTGCCCTCTCAATGTGGTCAGAAGCTCGCCTGTGTTCGCGTTCCAGACTTTCATCTGGCCACTACGTTCATCCGGCGTCGAAATGACCCGACTCCCGTCCGGCGTAAAGGCGGCGATTCCGATGATTCCGTCCTCAGTCGGAGTCTCCCAAAGCACCTCACCCGTCGCGATCGCTCTCAGTTGCAAGGTCGTGGGATCTTCCACCTTCATTCGAGTGTAGCGGGCACCATCGGGCGAAAGCGCAAAGGCCCAGGATAGTTCTGGAATCTCTCCCGGTGACGTATAGCCAACCGTTAATTCCTCTTTCAAAGCCCCGGTCTCGGTGTTCCAGGAGAAGAGTTCAAATCGACTCTGATTCGTATTCTCCTGAATCTGATGAACCGTGGCTAGGGTCCCACCGTCCCCTGAGAATTGAGCTACCAGCGGCAGATTGGGGGTCGCAAGGGTCCGGACCCGCCCGGTATGATAGTTCATGATTCGAATCAGCGAAGGGGTCTCATCGGATGCCGTAACGGCCAGTGGAAGATTCGGAGCGAGTCTGAGAACCATATGCCCCACGGGCAGCCAGTCCGGGCGCCCTATCTTCCGAGACCGTAGGTCAAATGCAACTGGATCTCTACCAGCCGTCCCCCACCCTCGATAATACCCAAAAGGATATCTAAAAAGCCAGTGGCCGTCGACCGTAACAGCCAGGGTAAAAAAGCCCAGATGAGTGCGCGTATCCAAGGATGCCAATCGGTAAAGGCTTTCACTCTGACAGAGCCCCCGAAGGTACCGCCATTCCCATCCGCGAATGTCTTTCTGGCCGGGCTCAGGCCGATGCCGATTCAGATAGGCGAGCGCTTCACCGAGGTTGCCGAGTTCTTGTGCACGTTGTGCCTGATTCATGTCGGCCGCGTAAGCCATGTGCCGGAATTCTCCCGCCTGTTTTTCGGCGTGGGCTTCGGCCGCCTTGGCTCGCTCAGCCTCTTGCGTTGCCAGACTCGCATTGGATTCCGCGGCCTCCCGTTGCTCCGCTTCGCGTTCCCGTGCGATCTTCGCCTCGGCCGTTCGTTGCACACTGACGGACAGCCCAATGATCAACGAAGCTGCAACTGCAGCAACCGCTGAGTAGACGACTTTGTTGCGTCGCCACGCTTTTTGAAACCGATACAGAGCGCTCGGTGGGCAAGCCAGGACGGGCTCATTTTTGAGGTGCCGGTTCAGATCTAGAGCGAGACCATTCGCCGTTTCGTAGCGACGGGATCGGTCCTTCTCCAGACACTTCATTACGATCCAATCCAAATCCCCCCGCAGGGCAGCGATCGTATCTCTTTCTTGAGCGCCGGAATGGGATGCTCGAATGCTGCCCGTTTGAAGCGATTGACTGAGCTTGGTGCTGGGTCGAACCGGCTCTTGCTCGCGGATGATCTTGCGCATCGCATCGACGCCCGACTGTGCGAGTTCTTTAGCGTCGAAGGGCGTGGTTCCCGTCAGCAACTCGTAGAGCATTACGCCGAGACTGTAGACATCGGAGCGCGTATCGATATCCAAACCGCTCATCTCTGCCTGCTCGGGGCTCATGTAGGCCGGCGTCCCGATGAACTGCTGGAATTGGGTGTAGATTGTTTTGTCGGTGAGATCCTGTTGCGTGGCTTTGGCAATGCCGAAGTCGATGACCTTGGGGACCGGCACGCCATCGTGGAGCGTGACGAGAATATTCGACGGCTTGATGTCACGGTGAATGATCCCCTTCTGATGCGCGTGCTGAAGTGCGTGACACACCTTGATGAAGAGATCGATCCGGTCTTTGGTTCCCACCGATTCTTGATCACAATACTGCGTGATCGGAATCCCCCTTACCAATTCCATCACGAAGAACGGCCGCCCATTCTCCATCGAACCCGCATCGAGCACTTTGGCTATGTTGGGATGATCCATCAGGGCCAAGGCCTGACGCTCGGCTTCAAAGCGACCGACCACCTGCTTGGTATCCATCCCCAGCTTGATGATCTTCAACGCCACGCGGCGGCGCACGGGTT
>CAYFGX010000120.1:0-4598 GCA_964342405.1 uncultured Verrucomicrobiota bacterium
CAGGTCAGTCATCAGGCTCATCCGGGAATTCCCGCTTCGAAGTCGAACTATTTGGAGACCCCCAACATGAGTCGGATCGCCCGTGAGGGGATGATGTTCACCCGTGGATACTCTCCTGCGCCTCTATGCACGCCGACGCGGAGGAGTATCCTTTGCGGCGCGTCTGCAGCTCGTAGTGGGACTGAGTTCGCGAGCAATTATGTTCCCGCCGATCATCTCACGATACCGCGAGCTTTGAAGCGAGCTGATCCAAACTATATGGCTGCCCATTTTGGAAAATGGGGTGAGAAGATGATCTCTACCCCGGAGGAGTGTGGCTATGATGTCAGTGACGGCATGACCGGGAACGTGACGGGGGGAATGGCAGATAAGCTCAAACCGTATCATCTGACCAGGGATCCGAAGAGAACGGAGTCGGTGACCGATCGAGCGATAGAATTCATTCGAAGACAAGCGGAGTCCGGAAACCCATTTTATGCTCAGGTGAGTTACTATGCCACTCACCTCAGAGTGGAGTTAAACGAGGATACCCTAAAGAAATACCAATCGAAAGGTGAGCCGGATCGGGCTTACACACCGGGTTTTGCTGGGATGCTCGAAGAGCTCGATACCGCCGTTGGCCGAATGCTCGACACCCTAGACGAGCTAGGCCTTGCCGGCGAAACTTATGTTGTCTTTACGACCGACAACGGCGGACGCGGTGTGGTGCCTGGCGGAAACAAGAAGAGCTTGCCGCCGAATCATCCGCTGAAAGGAGCCAAGCATTCCTTGGATGAAGGAGGTATTCGCGTTCCGTTCTACGTTCGCGGACCGGGCATCGAGCCCAAGACGGTTAATCATACACCCGTGGCCGGCTATGATTTGCTTCCCACCTTTTACGAGCTAGCGGGAGGTTCCAAACCGCTTCCTGCCGAAGTGGACGGTGGGAGTCTCGTTGCGATTTTACACGGATCGGCTGAACGGGGTATTCAAAGAGGCATGGATGGCCTCGTGTTTCATCGCCCCAAGAGGTTGAGCTCAGTCTTGATACGGGATGAGTTCAAACTCATGCTGAAGTGGGATCGCGCGGGGCAGGTTTCCGGAGCCGCGTTGTACAATACTTTGGCGGATCCGACGGAGCAGAGGAACCTTGCGGCTGGACTGAGCAATAAGACAGAGGAGTTGAAGTCCTCTTTGTTGGGTTTCTTGGAATCCGTGAATGCCGAACCGGTCCCGCGGTGAGCGAAGGAGCGGCAGTAATCTACTGGTTTGGCCTTCTCAGCACGGGTTGACTTCGACTAGTCAGCAACTCCATCACCGTTGTCGTCTTGAACACCCGATAGCGGGTTTCCGATCACCGCTTGCCAAGCGATCTTTCTGAACTGTCGGTCGAGTGCAGGACTGGGGAAATCTCCCTGATCCTTGAATTCGATTGTTTGGTTGATGAGTTCTGGTGAACGTCCGTAGAGGGTCGCGTAAAAGACGTATCCTTCAAGGCGATCGAATCCGGGGCCCAAATGACCAAGCTTATCTCGCCACAGAGAGCGGTCTTTGCCGCCAATGAAGCGGTGGAATCCTTCGATACCGGGAAGTTCTCCCCGGAGGTAATACTTCGCCGCCAGAACCATGGCGTCTGAGGTGGGCAGAATGTAGACCTCCGGAGTATGCTTGGCTCGGAGTTCTTCGACCAGAGCATTGTATTCCGCGGTTCGGTCCTGCCCCAATTTTTCGATGATGGCCTCGGTGAAGAAATCCTCGGACTCAGGAATGAATCCCAGTTGGTACAGTTGTGGCCAGGCGTCTGAGAGATAGAATTTCATCTCTGGGTTGTATTTCTGGCAGAACTCGATCCAGCAAGAATAATACTCAGGGCGGTCGTGAAAGTAGGGGCCCCACATCATGGCTTCCCATTCTGCGTTGGCGATCGAGGCGAGCAGTTTGGGTTCGGGGCTGCCATCAAAATCGAAAATGCCATTTTCCTGTTCCCATTTGTAGCGAGTGCTCCCGGTCATGCCTCCTCCTGTATGCGTGTAGAGAGGCTGAGTGAATCCGGCAGCCTGACACATCAAAGGAAAGGTTCGATAGCCTGGTCCCATGAAACTATGCCCCGTACCGACGATTCGAAGAGCCCCATCTGTCGGTTTCTCGTATGAAACCACCGCCTTCCTCTCACCGACTTGTTTGGCGTAAATCGATCGAATCTCTTCTGGCGACCTATGGGAAACGGCATGCTCAGGAAAGCGCTCCTGATTCCAACCTGGGTTTACAGGAAAGATCCGCGGAGCGTTTCCTCGGGAAGAGCGCTCGTTTCGATTGCCCTGCTGGTTTGCTCTGCGGAAACCCTCGGCTTCGGCCTCGGTTAATATTCCGTTGCCGTCGAGGTCAGCCGAGGGAAATCGTTTGTGCAAACGCTCGAGCTTTATTGTTGATTGAGCTGAGAGCGGAGACTCAAGGCCAGCCAGCGAGCAAAGGATCGCCAGGAAGGGAATCGTCTTTGTCATTGTCATGGAGTTTCTGATCGACAGTTACTCTTTTCGAAAGGCCCTCTTGGCAGCTTCGCGCTCCGCTGCATCGAGCTTGCCGTCTCCATTCCGATCGAAGCGGCTGATCGCTCCCTTCAACAGATTCTTACCGAGATTGCCGCGATTCCTAGAGAATCGATTTCGTGGGGCCGCTCGTGAAGCATTGGCGACATGCGCTTTGTAGTCGTCGCGAAGTTGGTTGAACTCATTCGGGTTTGCAGCGACCATTCTCAGCGTCACGCTCCCCATTTCATCAGTGGACTCTCGTCCCCAACGAACGACTTTTGGTGGGTTACTCGGGTTGTGGATATTGTCACTTGAATTGTCCCACACGATTTCTCCATCGAGCCGGGTTCCAGCAGGGAGGAAGACATCGTCCGCGTAGCGGTATTGTTCCTGCCAGGAAAAGTTCCACTCAGGAATCGACATCAGTTCCTTTACGGTGCCGTCCGGTAGAGTGGCTGACATTCGCATGCTCTTGCCCAGATAGTGCGCGTGCGAGCTCACGGAGAATGCCTTTACATCCACCGGAAGGACAAAGGAATCAGTCTTGGTGTAGTGACTGTCTCCGGCTGGAATTCGAACACCAGCAAGGGCGCCAAAGACTGGGGGTAACTGAACGGCTGTGAATTGCTCCGTGGGAGGCTCTTTCGAGAAATAGAGCCCCACGGTAGAGAGCTCGGTTTCTTCCTTGCCCGAGGGATGGAAGTGAGTCGACAGAATCAGGTCTGCTCCTTTGGGGAGGCGATAGGCAAGACCTTCAGGTAGTCTCTTAGGAATGCCCCCAACGGCCCAGCCTCCGAGCGCTCCGTCGCGGATGCTTCGTCCCATTCGTTTGAAGCCCGGTACTGGATCTGCCTCGTCCTGCTTTCGAGCTTTGCCCGAGGTGTCGTAGTAGAAGAGTGAGTGGTGAACAATCGAACGTTTTCCGGGACGAAACTCGATTGCTTGAACATACTTGTCTTCCTCTAGATCGAGCCGGATGACGAAGTTTCGATAGATGTCAGGACCCTCCGCGTAAAGCGTATAGGCATCCTGCATGCTCACGATCATATCCGGTTCCCCAAGCTGCCAACCCTCGGTGAATTCAGGCAGTGCGGGGAGTGCTGAAGGATCCCCTTCGGGCATTCCGCCCTCGACCCACTGGCGGATGGCGGAAATCTGATCATCACTTAGGCGACGGTGATCTTGGAATTCGTAGTGTTCGGACTGGACGTGCCAAGGTGGCATGTATCGGTCTTCTACCACGGACAGAATGAGTCTCCCGCGTTTCCGAACGTCCCGGTAATTCATCAGCGAAAAAGGGGCGGCTTCATCGGGACGGTGACAAGAGGTGCAGTTGTTGAAAACGATGGAAGCGATCTGTCCGCTGAACGTGACCGCATCGGATGCCGCTTTCGCGTCGCTCTGACTGAGCATGGAGACCAGCAAGAGCCCCAGAGTAGAGGTGTAAGCGCTGAAATTGTGTTTCATGATCGTATCGTTGGGAACCCGAGCTCAAAGGTTGGGAATGAAGCACCCGATCGCTTTGGTTCGAGCGGTTGTAACGGGGCGGTTCTCTAGAATGGCATTAAGCGCATCTCTCAATTCGTGTTTTGTGATGGTTCGACGGCGTTTTCCGAGCGCCGGATACATATTGTCGATGCGTCCTCGGTAAGCAATGGTCGCATCGGGTAGCACGACGACCGCCTCAGGAGTGACATCGGCTCCCGTATGTGAGACGAGGGTGTGTTGACTGTCTTGGATTGCGGTGTAGTTTTGCAGTCCATAATCCCTCATGTGCTCTTTGATCTGTTTGGGCGTCACGTCGGGATCGACGTAGACGAGCAGTAGTTTGATTTCTTTTTTACTGAATTCACCATGGATTCTCGCCAGTTCGGGAGAGTATGCGTTTGAGATCGGACAATCGTGGGTGACAAAGAAAAGAACGGTCGCGCGGCTGCTCTCCAGGTGAAACGGCTGGAGCGAGTTCTCGGTAATATCGGCGATCGAGATCTTAGTGTTTGCGACCTTTTCCGGGCGGGGCGCTGACCCTTCTTGGCCGAGCAATGAAAAGCCGAACGCAAAGATAGCGATTCCCACGATTCGCAGAATGAT
>CAYFGX010000121.1:0-4540 GCA_964342405.1 uncultured Verrucomicrobiota bacterium
CACCCACATCCAGTGCTGTCCTTCGCCAACCGAGAGAGACCTTGTTTGGAGCGGCAGGCTCTTATCGGAAACGAGTTAGAAGCGCGACCTGATCGGCTATGTCAGTGTAGATTCGTGTTTCCAGAGGGCTGTGAGAAGAAGAAAGTCTTGCTTACATGGACCGTGATAAACCCAGCATGAAGCAGCTTCTCTTTTCGGTTGTGCTGTGGTAGGCTATCTTCGTGAGTACGGTAGAAGAAATCGAGAAGGCGATTCCGAAATTGTCGAAGCTGGAAGTTCTCGAGATTCGGGATTGGATTGACGACTATCTCGAGAATGATCTAGAGCTGACCGATGATGTCGCAGCTAAGCTTGACGAGGCCCGTTCTGAAATCAGTTCTGGTCAATTCACTACGCGCCAAGCTGACTGAGGTGGCTGCAGCTCTTCAAGTTTGGTCGAATACGTTTTCAAAATCATTCGACTCTTTGCCCGATAAGGTTCAGATCTCGGTTCGTGATGCGATCGATGAGATGGGACGGCGGTTGGAATCGTATTCACATTCGAGGCTGCAGGGGCGTAGAGAGGTGCTTCCGCCATTAAGTGTAGAGCCCTGCATACTAGGTCGTTGGTGTTCAGAGGCGTGGTGTAGAAAAACTGGATTCGCGTCGCACTTAAGAGTTTTCAGGTTGATTGTAGAAGATTCATTGATCGATTCGCCGATGTGGCGGGGTTGGATCGGCACAGTTCGACCTGATGTTCATTGAAAGTGGAATCGCTGATACCTACGCCGCTTTGGATCCGTAGTAGTTGAGCAAGCCGCCGAGTCTCGAATTCGGGGCCGACGCACGGTTCTCGGAATTCTGGAAACTGGGATTGATGATCTTGCTCTGAATTCCTTGGTGATTTCGTTCCGAGTGATAGTGCTCAAGATACTCGTTGATGACGAACCGGAGCATATCCTCGGAGAAAATCACAAGTCGATTAAGGCATTCGTGTTTGATTGATTTGACGAATCTTTCAGCGAATGCGTTAAGGTTGGGAGAGCGCCGTGGTAGGCGTACTGATTCAACTTCGCTCGCTGAGAGGATGGCTCGGAATTTTTGAGTGAAGAGGGGATCACGATCGTGGATGAGGAGTCGGTAATCGTTCAGAAATCCATCACATGCATCGGTGAGATTGCGGGCGATCTGTTCCATCCAAGGGCCTTTTCCACTCTCGTATATGCCAGCGACGTGAACTTCTCGGGTAGCCAGGCGAATGACAAAGAGAATCTGATAACGAATGATTCCATGAGGGGTAAACGCTTCGACGGTGAAGAAGTCTGTGGCGGCGAGAACATTCCAATGCTGTTTGAGGAACGAGGCCCATGTAGTTCGCTTCTCACGTTCCGGTGCTGGTTCTATTCCATGGTCTTTGAGAATGTTAGCGACTGTATCCCTGCTGATTTCGTGACCGAGGTTGTTGATTGCATCGCGGATGCGAGTGTAGCCCCACGTTTCGTTCTCTTTGGCCATAAGGACAGTGAGTTCAGCAATCTTTTCTTTTGTTGAGGGTCTTCCGCTGGACCGACGATTGGCAGAATCGTATTTGCTGCCTGCAAGTTTACGAAACCAAACTCGGAGAGTGTGTGGTGTAGCAAGGTTAGCGATTTCTTTGAGACTGCTGAACCGGATCTTTTTGGCTTTGACAGCCAGGCGCCGACGTTGGCGGTCGGTGAATCTGGGCTTTTTGCCGAGGATTTCTTTCAGGACTTTGATTTCCTCCTGCAAATAGTCAATTGTGTCTTGCTGCTCTCGGTTGATCCAGCCAGCAAGGCAGAGGAGGATGAAGGACAACGGATTCACTGAGACGAATCCTAAGGTCTTTGACGATTGAAACGAAGGCAAATGGGGGACGGGGGAGGAATCCGAACTCGCTGTGATTCAAGAGATTGCGAACGAATCTAGTTTTTCTACACTACGGGCATTGACGTCGTTGTCTCGCGAGGCGATGCCTGAGCGCGACGGATTTTCAATGCATGATCCACATCTGTAGGCAGCCGGGGAAGGTTGAAGGAACGAGACCCAACTGAAGGTTTTGCAAAAGCAGGGAGTCTCCAAGCCTTCAAATCCAGGTTCGGCCAATCACTTATATCCCCAGAATCGATGGGATAGCGTGCGGTCAGGGTTAAGATGCCAAAGTTTCTTGTAAGTCTCCCACTCAACGTGGCCGTCAAGGAGTGCTGCGTTGGCTCCCCCATTGTGAACAGTAGGCCTAGCACTATTGAATGGCACGCCGATGTTGAAGTGATTTAGGGATGTGTCGGCTATGCTATCGGAATCCATGTCTCTCACGAATCTCCAACGATGTTCACGTGGGCTTGCAACGGAAGTGAATCCATCCATATATATCATGGCTTCACTTGGCCTTCGAAAACGATCAGCCTTGACGGGCACAAAATCTCGTTTCTTGGACGAAAGCGTGAAAGGAGCAGTGATCTCCTTTGATAAGTTCTCACCGTAGATCTCCGCAATTTGGCAATTCAATGCTGATAATTCTTCGAATCTTTCTGGTTTATTGGAGAAGGGGGGGGCACCTTTTCGGGCTGATGGGCAGAGCTTAAGCTTCTGGTAGGTAGCATTTGGGTATCCGCTGCGCAAGTCTATGACGTTTGGAGTTATTCTCCCCATTGCATCTGGGAGCTGATTATCCCAGTCATCCAGATACAACAACGTTCCGATACCCCACTGCTTCATCTGCGACTGGCACCTGACTCGCTTGGCGAGCTTCATCGCGTTACTGAGCCCCGACAGAAGAAGGCTTCCTAGTATTGCAATGACGCTGATCGTAACCAAAAGTTCAATAAGGGTGAAAGCGCCCTGCTTTTTCATCAGCTTCTAGGGTTTCTTAGATGAAAGAGCCAGGCCAGAAAAAAATAAAGATTATGGAGGCCAATTTGGTGTCAACGATGAATGGGAAAGTGCTGAGCCGACTTTCCCGCTCCACTCCCAATTTTGGTCACCTATGACAACACTAGTGATCGAAACGAAATCGGGTCTACTGTGCGCAACAGGCATTTAAGTCGTTGTGTCGCGACGCGATGCCTGAGCGCGATGGTTTTCAGCAGCCTGTTGAACTATCGAGTATTTGGTTCACATTGCTGACAGTAATGTGATTCGGTTTGGTTCCCTTCGATGAACCGGGTCACGTGAATTGTTGCAGGCCGCGATTCACATTGCTCACAGACGATCCCAGAACTGTTGATTTCGGCCTGCCCTTGGAGGAGCTGGCGAGCCATTTCAATGTCATTTTCTTCGACACTAAGCAGATATGGAGTCCCTGTTTCCTGTTGCTCCTTGATGATCGCTATGATGTTGCGGGTTGCTAGAAACTGCAGATCTCGCTCCGCGTCGTTCTGGTCTTGATACCCTCTAATTGGAAAACGCATGACGATTTGAGTCTTCTTACCTTGGCGAGAATCGGGCGATACTAGGGTGGTTAATCAAGGTCTGTGGTTGCGGTCGTAAAGCCGAAACAACATACCGGAAATGGGCAAGTGAGGTGGCTGAAAGCGATTCGGTAGTTCGCGGAACTTTCGAGTTAGTGGGCGGATTCAAAACATTTTTAGTTTGTTTCGGTATGGAAAGAAAAACGCCAAGCTTGAAATCGCATCCTTCTGCAGCCGACTCGAGAGAATAACCGGTTTCAAACGCTCTCCTCATCTTGAGCAGCGTAGCAGTAGAAGTCTCAACCGACAATGGCTTTGGAGGCTTCTTTACCTTGCAGTAGGAACATCAGTCGCTGTGTGGAACCATTTCCTTCGCTTCGGTGCAACGCTCAGACAGGGCGTCGGAACAACGGAATTGAATTGAGTGAGCTCGAGGGAATATCCAGGTCGGTTCATAGTCTGAAGGAATTCGCCGATTTAGTATGGTGCTTTTTTTCGCGAAGAAATATTGGTGAGCTGGTGCGAAAAAAATGCCAAACTGTCTCAATAGTTTGAGGCCGTTATTTCAGTGTTGGGCCTTTGTAACCATATCCAATTACCTCCCAACCAGTTGCCTTCTTGACGAGATCGTAGCTCCATTCAGGGGAGTTACTCGACGAGTCTTTGCTGAAAACAAGAACCACTTGAGCTTGGGAGTTCGAGCGAATTAACAAATGCCGTGCCGCAAGGAGCTCGTGAAGATGAGTCCTAGCATTTCCAAATTCCGATTGACGAACGGCATTGATGATTCTGTCCACTCGCTTCTTGCGAACGACCTCTCGAACATCCATAAGGACAGCAGGATCGAATAAGTCCGCTCCTTCTATCGTGCTTCTTGGTGCTAACGATATTGCGACTATCCCAATGAAGACAGAACCGAGTATCGCAATTGAAGCGATCCATTTTTTCTTGGTGGTCATTGTAGATTCTTTAGCTGCATCCTGACCTCGAAAAAGTTTGCGTGTAGGCCTTCTTCCAGAGTGTCGACGAACACGCAATCGTTTTTTCGTTCATTGAGACAAGCTATTGCAGGCACCGTTCTGAGGTGGACCCCGTTGTTCGGCCACCGACGGGGGTAAGTTAAGCTAGGGCGG
>CAYFGX010000122.1:0-4202 GCA_964342405.1 uncultured Verrucomicrobiota bacterium
AAACAGCGAATGGGTTAGCGTTGGATCTCAATCGCCATCTCAATCACGAGCCGGTCTTGGCGTGTCCGCCGAGCGCCTTTTATCGGCTGCACAAAGCCTGGCATCGCAACCGGATTGTGGTGAGTGCGGGCGTGGCGGTTGCGGCTTCGTTGGTGATCGGGCTGTCTGTCAGTCTGCAGCGAACCGCCGAAGCGAAGGCCGCGCGAGCCAGTGAGTCCGAGCAGCGGGAGCGAGCTGAGACCAACGCGAGTCTAGCCAACCAGGAGGCCGAGCGGGCCAACGCCGAAGCCGATCGAGCCCGCGATGCGGAAGATCTTGCCAAACGCCAGGCCGAGGCGTTTCGACGTTCTGCCTATGCCGCGGATATGAACCGCGCACAGCAGCATTTGGAGGTGGGGAATCTCAAGATGGCGTTAGATACGCTGAACCAACACCGTCCTGAGGCGGGGCAGTCTGATATTCGAGGATGGGAGTGGCGCTACCTCAGACAGCTGTGTGAGCCGGAGTATCAGTATCGACTCGCGGCTATCGATCGTTGGTTTTTCTCAGTTCAAACTTCGCACGACGGTCGCTGGGTCTTTGTTACGCCGCATCACTACCGGCCCGGTTTGTCCGTCGCGGTCCAAAGTTTTGATCTGCGTTCGCGGCGCGAAGGACGTCCTGATTGGCTTCCAGAACAGCACAGGGTCTGCAGTCTGGCCGCAAGGGCACCAGTCGCGCTCACTGTGAACCGTCAGGATGATCAGTCTCTCTTCCAGGTGATCCACTATGGAGCAGGAGTCGATGAAGTTCCCTTGCCTGGGAAGCTCAGGATTCGTTGGGCGCAGCTGACTCCGAACGGAAGGACTCTGGTGACGCTCGATAGTGATGCCAGAAGTGAAGACGGCGTGATCCGAAACCCTCGGGGTATCGTCTGGAATGTAGATGATCTCACACAACGAAACGTGATTGAGGACGGGCTGGCTCTCCATACCGAAGGTTTGAATGTACTGTCTGCTGACGGGAGCTTGTTTGCCCAAAGGAGCCCCAGCGACGTGACTTCGATCCAAGTGATCAGCCTAGAAACAGGAGAGATGCTCTGGGAGAGGGCGGTTGATGAAGGGCCTCTAGGATTCGCTCAATTCACGCCGGACGGAGCCGCCTTGGTGACGACGCCTTCGGAACATAGTGGACTGATGAGAGCATGGGATGCCCGGACGGGCCAGCCGATAGTCAGCTTGAAGGGCCATCGAGCGCACGTCACTAGTATCAACTTTCTTCGAGAAGGAAGCGTTCTTATTAGTACGGCGGCAGATCATACGATTCGTCTTTGGGATCTCGAATCTGGTGAGCAGATCGACATGCTGCGCGGGCATCGAGAAGAGGTAAGGAGTGGCTGGGTCCATCCGGATGGCGAGACCTTTTTGAGTGGGAGCTTCGATGGAGAGATACTCGTGTGGAAGCCTTTCGAACGGAATCGCGATCAAGGCTATGTTCGGATCAAGCTGGCGAAAACGATCGAAACGGAGAAACTCGATCATCCTTGGGCCTTCTCTGAAAATGGACGGTCGGTGATTCTGCTGCACGAAGATGGTTTCATCCGACGTCATTCTGGAAGCCGTTTTGGGCTTGAAGAAACGTTGGCTGATGTCAGCGATGCTCGTAAGAATATCGTGATCTCCCCCACGGGACGGAAGGCCGCGGGTCTAAACGAGGTCGGGGAGTTGATCGTTTGGGACTTTCAGAAGGAGTCGGTACAGCAGCGGGTTGTGGCCCAGTTCGAGAAGGCTAGGCTGGTGCAATGGCTGTCTGGGAATGATTCCCTAGTTCTGCAACGCAGGCTTGATGACAAGGTCGAACTCCTGTGGGTGGATCCCTCGGAGGGCGTGGTTGTTCGGAGGTGGGAATTGGATCCAGAACTTTCAGTTCGCCGAGTCTCGGATGATGGGCGTTGGGCCTATGGCGGTCCAAGGCCAGGATGGGGAGGGTTTGTCGCGCACCTCTCAGAGTCTGAGATTGATATCAAAAAGTTGGATGGCCCGGGCAGAGGAAGACTTCATGGCGGGGCTTTTTGGAAGGGCAGGGAGCTTTTGGCTGGGGGCGGACCGTATCATTCCGTGCAGCTTTACTCAGTTGAAACCGGTGAAATCGTGCAAGAGTTCCACGGTCACATGAATGGGGCCAAAACCTTTGCGGTGAGCCCGGATGAGACCCGGCTCTTGTCCGGGGTCTCGGGGTATGATGCTTTCAAGATGTGGGATGTCCACGAGGGGCGCGCGTTACAGGTGATTCGCTTGGCTGCGGACGGGATGTTTTGGATTACGCCGATTTTCTCCCCGGATGGAGGGACCTTTGGTTGTGTGGACAGCGGAGGGATGCTTCATCTCTGGCGGGCGCCGACTTGGGAAGAGATTGAGGCTATGGAAGCGGGGACTCCTACGGCCGATTTCTGAGATGGAGTCCGTTCTCGGGTAAGAACTTTCGCGGCTCAAGCAATTCCAGCTTCAGTTCAGTTCTCCTGCGGCATCGAGCGCTTGTCTCTTGACTTCAGGGTGAAGATAGAAGCCGGCAACAGTCTCAAGATCCCCTAGTATGCGAGTGACTGAATCGATGACTCCTTTCCTTCGCGCAAGTATTACCAGCCCCACCAGTCCAATGATTGGGATCCCTTGTGACGAGGCAATCAATCGACCTTTTCGCTCATCAATCAGCAATCGGTCCGGATTCGTCTGTAGTGCCAGGGCGATTGCCTCGGACTCTCCTCGGTCCAACTTTTTGGCAAAGGCCGAAACTAGAGTGTGATCTTCAACGGGGATCACTTCCAGCCATTCGGGAAGTTCGTCGTGGAATTTGAGTAACTCCTCCTGGACAGCTACCGGGATACAGACTCGGTGAAAGAGCTTTGTTAACAAGTCACCTTGATCGATCTGAAGTAACGCTGTCAGTGGTGACGTATCGGAAACGACGATCAGCCGGCGGGATTCTATTCAAGCTGCAACAGATCATCGGCAAGATCGGCTTCATCATAGTGGATTGGGATGCGTCGTTCACCGAGTTCATGAAGAAAATGACTCTGCGAGAGCCCTGCGATCGTCGCTGCTTGCCCCAAGGTTGCCTCGTCAGAAACGTACATTCCGATAGCCAGGTGGAGAGCGACCGCGGTCTCGTCTAGTCTCTGCTCGACTTCTTGAGGCAGGCTAATCGTCATGAGGCTACAGTGCCACTGCGGGACGGATAGCGCAAGCGCCGTGAGCGGTTTTTAAATCGTCTGACTGTCGTTGTTTCCGGTAGAGAATTCGTGGTGTTGTATGGACGATGTTTCGTTCATTCTTAGACAGGATGAAAGGCGGAGGACGGAAATGCCCCAGAATCTGCGTGGCCGAAAAAAATAGTATATTGATTTTCCGAATTTTGTCCCCACGTGCTCGTTCGTCGGCTAAGAGTTATTCTATCACATAAACGCATTCGTTCTGGGCTTCCCGCCATAGTTTCTGAAGAGTAATCCGAACGATACGATTCGAGGAAAAAGTTGAAAGACCAAAAGAAAACCATACCCTGAAAGCATGAAATTGAAGGTTGTCGTCCACCAAGCTGAAGAAGGTGGCTTTTGGGCA
This sequence comes from uncultured Verrucomicrobiota bacterium, assembly GCA_964342405.1. Lineage (GTDB taxonomy): Bacteria > Verrucomicrobiota > Verrucomicrobiia > Limisphaerales > AAA164-E04 > UBA2970. Next base: position 3,594 of record CAYFGX010000122.1, read on the forward strand.
GAAGTACCCGCGATCCCTGGATGCGTATCTCAGGGGGATTCGCGGGAGGAGCTGCGGCAGAATATTCTCGAAGCCATCGAAGGCTGTCTGTCCGTAGAATTCGACTCCGAGCTAGGCGCAGACGTATCAGAGGTTTTTGAGATTGCTGTGTGAAACAGATCACCGGCAAAGATTTCTGTCGCGTCTTACTGAAACACGGATGGAATCACGCTCGAACTAGAGGAAGTCATCACATCTTTATCAAGGATGGGCGTACTGAACGCATCTCCGTCCCTCTTCACGGTAACAAGCCTCTCAAGATCGGACTCCTCAAATCCCTCATGCGAATTGCGGCAATCGATGAACGTGATTTGTGACCCACCACTTAGCACAAATGAACTCTACCGTATACCGTCGTCGTATCATTTCTGGATCCTCTCGTTAAGAGAATCCCGTGTCCACTTTTCTCAGGACACATCACTGGTCTTCGGGGAGCCCTAGGGTGCGTGCATCATTTTTTCGAAAACGTGGCGGGTTTCCCCTCGGTTTACCGTCTCTTGAAGGTGGAACGTTTTGCCAACTATGAGTGAGCCTTCATCAGACCCCTCAGAACGCGAGATCTTTCTTGCC
>CAYFGX010000123.1:0-3859 GCA_964342405.1 uncultured Verrucomicrobiota bacterium
CGGAGTTGCTTTCGAAGCAGTTGCGGGTTCGTTGACGATTGTAGGGAATCCCGGCTGTCCTGGTGAAAAATGTCGTGGCTGTTGATCGGCAACGACTTACGAATTCTTGCTCGAATGCAAAGAATCGCCGATTCTAGGTCACCGTGAGTGGGATGGTGACAGGGATTTGGGATTGTCTGGGGACGACGTTAGGGCTGGTCCGATATGGAATTCGTTTTGTGCGGTTGCTCTTTCTGAGTCGGGCGAGATTGGCTGCGCGAATCATTGCTCTTGAGAGTCAGTTAGATGCGAGTCTAAGGCGTTGCGGAAAGCGACCGCGCTTTTCAGATTCCTTCCGGATTCTTTGGATCGTTTTGGCCTCCTGGTGGGACGATTGGGAAAGGTTTTGTCACGCGATGAAACCAAAGACAGTTATCGGTTGGTGGCGTCGGGGATTCCGTTACTATTGGCATCGAATTTCGCAAGGAAAGGCCGGACGGAAGAAAGTGTCGATTGAATTGAGACGCCTGATCCGGCGAATGAGTTCGGAGAACCCATTGTGGGGAGCAGCAAAGATCCGCGACGCTTTGGTAGATCTTGGATTGGAACGATTGGATGTGGGAACGATCCGCAAATACATGAAAAAGCGGATTTCTCCTGAGGATCGTTCAGGAACATGGAAAGCATTCCTCCACAACCATCTGAATGTAGCCTGGGGAATGGACTTCTGTGTTATTCGAAGCGTTGGCTTCAAGGCATTGTATGTCTTTGTGATCATCGAGCACGGCAGGCGTAGGATTCGCCATCTGGCAGTGACTGAGAGCCCGAGTGCTGCTTGGGTAATTCAGCAACTTCGAGAAGCCACACCATTTGGAGAATATCCGCGATACATTCACCGAGATAATGACGGAATCTATGGTAACGAAGTTCCAAATTTCTTGAAGGGACTGATCGAGGATGTTCCAAACTCATTTCAGTCGCCATGGCAAAATCCTTACGTCGAAAGATTCTTTGGAAGTCTACGAAGAGAGCTGCTCGATCACGTCATTGTGTGGAACGCGGGACACCTGGAAAACCTTCTGACTGAATACGTGGACTGGTACGAAAACCACAGGTTGCATCAGGGACTCGGGGGATCCGCTCCGAACGAAATTGAAGGGAAAGCTGATTCAGTCAGGGACGGGAAGATAGTGAGTATTCCAGTTCTAGGTGGCCTGCATCATCGATACAAGCGAATGGCCGCTTGAGGAAAGTGGGGCGTGGAGAAAGTCAGAACGCTCTTTGCGAATTACTTTAGGAGGAGTCCGATTTGAAATCAGATCAACGTTGTTGTTCTAGATCCAAAGAGAAACCGGGAAAAGGGTCATCCTGGCTGCGATTAGATTTTTCACCAAGACAGGGTTGACATGTTCGATCAGTCTTTCCCAACCACTCATTTCAGTAGTGCAATGGTGTTTGTCAGACCACCTACACACTATTGTATATTACGGGCATCTGGCCCTTCCACTTCTGCCAGGTTTCTTGATTGGTAAGTAGTTTGGCCATGAAGCAGGCCACATTTATTCGGCTTGTCGTGCCAGGATTGAAGATGGCACTTCGAATCGGGGATTGATGTGTCTCGTATTCTGAAGCTCCATCTTCGTCTGTAAGTCTATCTGGTCTTACTACGACCCATTGTAGGTCATTGTGCCCGTGACCGATTTCAGTCCGAAGGTAGTCTGCAGCATCCTCATTGTCGGCGTGTGGCGGTGCGAGATACCGTATCACCGCGATGATCGATTTTTCAATAAAAGATACTTGTGGGTGCCGAAAACCTCGTAGCGAGTCTAAAGCATTGATTATGAAAGCGATAGCTGCGAGGGGGGTGGTGTGGTTGAAATTGGGAAATTGCTCCTAAACTGGATCCTTGCTTTGTGGAAAGGGAGAGCGGATCTGGCTTTGGAGAACTTGGCGCTACGGCACCAGGTTTTGATTCTTGAGAGGGGCTGCAAGAAGCCCCGAGCGACGGAGATCGATCGGCTCATTTGGATAGTTCTATCTAAAGTGTGGGGGCGATGGCAGGAGGCGTTGGATGTGTTTCAGCCCAGAACTGTCGTCGGATGGAGTCGAAAAGTGTTTTCAAGATGGTGGGCTTGGATCTCGAGGGCGAAGGGCGGACGTCCCAAAATCGAGAGGGAAACGGTTGAATTGATTCGGCAGATGTGGATTGAGAATCCGACTTGGGGTGCCCCACGGATTCGAAGGGAACTGTTAAAGTTGGGGATTCAGGTATCTCAATCAACCGTTCAGAAATACCGACCGCGCTGGAAGGGACCGCGAGATCAAAAGTGGACGACATTCTTGCGGAACCACCTGGATTCAGTAGCTGCTGTAGATTTCTTTACGGTTCCGACAGTGACATGTCGGATGCTCTACGTTTTTGTGGTTCTGCATCATGACAGAAGACGTGTGCTTCATTTCAATGTTACGGATTCGCCGGGTGCGTTTTGGACAGGGCAGCAGATGGTGGAGGCATTTCCGTTTGTCTCTCCGCCAAAATATCTTCTGAGAGACAACGATTGCATTTACGGAGAACAGTTCTCAAGACGAGTTGCCGCCTTGGGCATGGAAGAAAAAAGAACGGCGATTCGCTCGCCGTGGCAATCGCCTTACGTGGAGAGATTGATCGGAACGATCCGGCGAGAATGTCTGGATCATTTCATGATTTTCAATGAAGGGCAGCTTTACCGAATTCTGGCTCGCTACTTCGAATACTATAATCGAATCCGCCCGCACAAGTCATTGGAAGATGATTCTCCAGCTGGAAGACCCGTAGAGGAAGAAGGTAAAGTAGTCAGGAAGCCGATACTGGGAGGGCTTCATCATCAATACCTTCGAACGGCAGCCTAGCGAGCGGGGAGCCATGGAGCGGGACGAAAAGCGGGAAGTGGAAAATGAGCACCGAAATCCATTCCGATTAATCTTGTTGTATCAGGTGGTTCTGCGCCCACTGAGGATCGCTTGCATCGGGGCTGGATGCATATGCTTCTTGATGGGGAGATGGGGTCTGGGCGGTTGGCTAATGGCCATGGCTGGAGTCTTTACCTTGCAGTGGAAGTGGCTCCAGGAACAGATAGTGAGTGAGGCATATGTTGGACCAGTGTTGCCACTGAACGATGAAGAAGATCCGATCGATGCACCTGAGGGCGTAGGGCAAATGTCGCAAGAAGAAGCCGAGATTCTTTGTGCGGCATTTTCGATCATTGGCTGGGTGATGGGTGTAACCACAGCCGTTGTCTTGCGACTTTACGTGTCGAAACTCTACGTCTTGATTCCGGTCGGAATCCTTGCTGCGTTCATGTGGGGACGACTCGTAGGCTATATGTTTACGATGTATTCGGTCTGGTTCGAAGGGGAATTGATCGAGTATCTCGAAGATAGGGAGGATACCTAGATGTACGACGGCCTTCGAAAACTGTGGGAAATGCCTGATATGAGGTTTTCGGCACCCACAGGCGTCCTCCGATAGATCTGGAAACGGAGGAACTGATCATCAAGTTGTTGAAGGAGAATCCGTCGTGGGGAAGTGACCGATTGGTGGGAGCACTCAAGAACCTTGGGATCAAGGTGAGTGACACGACAATCGACAATGTGCGAAAGCGCCATGGAATCCCGCCTGCTCCGGAGCGGGAAAAGAAAGTGAATTGGAGCAAGTTCCTGTCAGCGCACTGGGATGGGTTGCTGGCAGCGGACTTTTTCACGACAGAAGTGTTATGTCGATCAGGATTGGTGACTTACTACACGCTATTCGTGATCGAGCTGAGGACTCGTTTGGTCCGTATTTGTGGAAGCACTCCCAATCCAAACGGGGAGTGGATGCAGCAGATTGCGCGAAACCTGA
>CAYFGX010000124.1:0-3583 GCA_964342405.1 uncultured Verrucomicrobiota bacterium
AATTCTCCAGTTTTTGGGCCCCCCTGTTAAGTAACATAAAGGACGTTATGTTACTCAATAACACACAAGAGGGGACGCGTAAAGGGATTCGAACACCCGATCAAAAAAGTTGAGATTCTTTGAAAGATTAGCCTGCCAGAGTCCGTATTCTTAAATGGAGCCTAAGGTCTCCGTTAGAAAAGTAAGCCAATGGGAGAATTGCACTGTCTTAACGTAGAATTCGGCGATGCCACTGTGATCAGGACTGGCATCCACACCATTCTTGTCGACACACACAACATTTCTGACCATTCAGGGCTTCTTCCTTCCAATGGGATATTAAGCGGTGTTTTTGTCACACATCAGCATCGTGATCACTACTCGGGGCTTGAATACCTGTGGAATGCGGGCTTCAGGATTAACAACTTGATATACAGCCCTTATGACCGGCGTGTCGGGGACAATAGCGTGACTCTGGATGAATGGAATGAATTCAATGGTCTGGCTCAAAGGTTCTCATCCCGAGGTACCAAACTCATTAAACCTTACAGGCAGGCTGATGTTAGCAAACCATGGTGGGAGCTCGATGAGCTGGCGTTCACAATTATTGGGCCACATTCAAGCATTGCGAGTGCCGAAACCCGGGAACTTCATGATGCATGCCTTGTCATCACAGCATTTCTTGGGAAGCGAAAATGCGTTTTTACGGGTGATGCATCTGATACCAACTTAGCGTGGATTGCGCAGAATACCACACGCTTCTGTGACGATATTCTTCATGGCAGTCACCACGGGAGTATAAACGGAGCAGACCTTGAGTTCATCAAAAAGGCAAAAGCTCAGTATACCGTGATTTCGACGAGATCTGGAGTGCACAGCAACGTTCCCCATCCGACAGCCCTCAAACGGTACCGAGAGAATACAGCCTGCAAGGTCTACCGTACTGATGTGGATGGGAACCTAAAGTTCAGGTTTTAAGTGAATAAGAACGATTTTCTTCATCATGAGTACGGGCTCTGTATGGCACAACTGCGTTTCTACGACGAGCGACAGGTCAACCTTCTAAAATTCATTTTCACATTAACATCGGCAGTGTCCGGAGGCCTACTGGCTATCTATCAGCTCTTCGACTCCGTGACCCCGGAATTTCATATCTGCCTGGCATTCCTTGCGATGGTCGTATTCATCGCATCGGTATTAACGTTTTTGTCAATGCTCCAAAATCGCCTTTACTTCGTTTTTACGGCTCGACAGATCAACGCCCTTCGAAACCATCTTCTACTGGAAGAAGCTTCTGAATTTACAAGTAATCAACTTTACACGACGACAAGAGTCGTCGCCATCAAACCATTCAGTGTCCATACCTATCTGATGGTCGGAGTTGCGTTAATCGCTTCAATGTTTGCGGGAGTCTTTGTCTACGGTATTGGATCAGCCATAGCCATCTCCTCTCTTTGGCATTGGATCGGAGCATCGCTGTTATCGGTTACGGTGGTGCTGATGTTTTTTGGGTATCGTTTTTTGGCTGTACAGGGCCAAAAGGTTGCGGATTCAGCGGTTCATCAAAATTCTATCCTTCCGTCCGAACCTAAAGAAAGAGCGTCTGCTGAATAAAACCTTCGGAGAGATGAAGGATTTCCGTTTCTTCTACGAATACTCTTGTGGGAGGTGCCTAGCACCTTGGCAAGAGAACAACTTTAATTGAAATCCTTTTTGAACTATGGCGGCAAGACAAGTTACGGCAACTCGTAAGGACCGAGATGGAGATATTCTAGCTCTATGTGGAGGCACACTGGCTGCTTGGTCCCCAAGGGCGAAACAAGATGCGATCTCAGATATTGAGAGTAGAATGCACAGCTATTATGTCTCGTGGACGGATGGAATGCGCACTGAGATCCACGTCGTCAAAGGCTCCCATGGTAAGCATCTGCGAACTGATCGGGATAGCTCAACTCGCAACAATCTGGATGATTTACCGGATTGCTAGGCGTCTATCCAGATCTCTGGGGTAAGTGAGATGCAATTTCGCACAACCTGAGTTGGGTTTCGTTCCGCTCCCTAAGGTGACGAGTTCATATGCTCTTCGGCCATGGCTCCGATTAGCACTCTTGGCAGAGTGCTTAAAGGATTCGCAAGTGCTCTTAGAATGCGCTTATAACTTGCGTCATATGCACTCAAAAATGCGCCGTCTAGAAATTTTGGTATTCCTATGGTGTCGAAATCTTCGCTTCCATGGTTAGAATCCGGACGCTTTGCAATGAATACCGAATCTGGAAACGAACCGTGGGATCATGCCGCTAGACGACTTGAGAAGTTTCTCTCAGAGCTGGGCGTCGAAAGATGTCGAATGCTCGAGTATATAGGGGATAACGCAGGAGCAGCCCACTCGGCTCTTAGAGATCATGTTATTGCAGACGGAGAAACGAGTCGTGATCTGCATTCCGAGCGCAATTGGTATTGCCACCTTGATGAGAAGTTTTTTGGAGCGATTTACGAATCCCTCAAGAAAACTCTTCAGCAATAGATTTTCGCACAAGGTGGATTAGCTTCAGTGGTCTACCCTGCCCCGATTTCATGAGTGGTCGATAGCGCCCTGCGAATCCCTGCTCCGGTTGGCATATGAAAATGTATTTTATCATGCTAAAGCAAGAGGCTGTTTGTAATTGTTCCGGAACGGCCGACGGATACGATTCAGATTGTAAAAGAAGGACAAATCAAGATGACACGAGAAAACAAAATAGCCCTCGCCGCCCTAATCGCAACAATCGCAACCGGATTAGTCCCAGTTCTTGGTCTTGCCTTTAGCGGCATTCACTATGTCACAGACTTAACCGCCAGGGTCCGTTCTCTCGAGAGCGAAGAATTTGTGGGGACTCTGCGTGATCGTTTTAAAGAAAGTGTAAAAGCGGATGCTTTAAGGATGAGGCCAATCGGCATGATTCTACCATTTTACGGAAAGGAAGATCAGGTTCCCGATGGGTTTGTCCTATGCGACGACAGAAGCTTAAGCAGAACGGAAGAAGGCGGAAAATACCGAGATCTATGTGATTTCCTGGTTGTTGCAAATCCAAAACTTAAGATTGGAGACGACTTGGTCAAAGTTCCAGATCTTCGGGGGATGTTTCTCCGAGGCTTAGACCCCGATGGCGACATAGACCCCGATGGGAAATCCCGATCTTTAGGAAATAGGCAGGACGATCAGTTTCAGATTCACCACCATGAAGTCTACGCCCCAGCCGCAGACAACGGCCGTTCGACCTTCCTCGAAGCTCAGGTTAGGAAAAAATTTCCCGATGACGGAGTGAACACGGCAGCTTTCGTGGTCCATCACGATTCAACGAACAACCAAAAGGTCTATAGAGCCGGCAAACTTATCCAAGCTGGGACACAAGAACTACGGACTGGCGAAGAAACCCGCCCTGTCAACGTGGCGGTGAACTTCATTATCAAATATTGATTGGGGTCGTCCCGTGCTGAGCCTGGGGGGAATTCTCAACTCCGGTGGCCCCCTCCCCTTGCCTGCCCTTTTGGGGGACTATTGCTTCAGAGCTGATTTTATCATAAGTGGTCAAGGACGAGAGGGAACCGCAGAAAACGAGTTTTG
>CAYFGX010000125.1:0-3472 GCA_964342405.1 uncultured Verrucomicrobiota bacterium
ATCGCCTTTGCCGATCCTATTTCAGAATCGGGCTATCTTTACCCGCTGGCCGAGTTTCAGAGCGCCGGGCTGATCCAAGGACCGGAGGCGGCGGGAGATTTTTTCGGCCGCATCTATTTCGCCGGCGGCTATCAGCAGGCGATGCAGGCGATGGCGGCGGGGCTGGTCGATGCCGCCGGGGCCAGCCAATACGCCGATCTGCTGCTGACGCCCGCGCAGCAGGCCGAGGTGACCTGGATCGCCGAAAGCCCGGCGATCCCAAGCCACGTGGTGATTGCGCGCGCTGGCCTCGACCCCGACCTTTCGGCCCGCTTCGTCGCAGCGATGCTGCGGCTCAACGCGCCCGAAAACCGGGGGCTGCTGCAATACCTCTACGGGCCGGACGGCTTCGTGCCCGCCGACACCTCGGCCTATGACGGGGTGCGGGCGATGGCGCGCGGGTACGGGCTGCTTGAATGACCGCCGCGATCGACATCGGCGATCTGGGCTTTACCCACAGCACCGGCACGATGCCGGCGCTGAGCGGGGTCAGCCTCGGCGTCGGCGCGGGCGAAACGGTCGCGCTTCTTGGCCCCTCGGGGGCAGGCAAGACCACGCTCCTGACGCTTCTCGACGGGCGACTTCGCGGCTGGCGGGGACAGGTCGCGGTGCTGGGCGAGCCCTTCGCGCCCGACCGGCCGCCGGCCCGGCGGCGGCGCGCCGACACCGGCTTCGTCTTCCAGGAATTCGCGCTGGTGGAACGGTCGAGCGTTGAGCGCAACGTGCTGAACGGCCGGCTGGGGAGGATGGGCGCGGCACGCGCCCTGATTGGCCGGCCGGCGGCCCGCGACACCGAGGTCGCGCGGCGGGCGACGGAGGATTGCGGCATTGCCGATCTGAACGAGCGCCGGGTCGATTCGCTGAGCGGCGGCCAGCGCCAGCGGGTGGCCATCGCCCGCTGTCTGGCGCAGGAGCCGAGGCTGATCCTTGCAGACGAGCCGGTCTCGAACCTCGACCCGGCGCGGGCGGCCGACATCCTTGGCCTTCTGACCGAGGCCGGGCGGTCGCGCGGCGCGACAACGGTCTTTTCCTCGCATCAGCCCGAACTTGCGCGCCGCTTCGCCGACCGCGTCGTGGGAATGCGCAACGGGCGCGTTCTTTTCGACCTGCCGGCGGATGCCCTGACCGAGGGTGACGAGGCCGCCCTTTACCGCGACGACGACGCCTCTGTCGCCGCGCGGCTTCAGGTCGTGCGCTGATGGCCGGGCGGGGCTTTTCGGGATTTCTGGCCGGGGCGCTGATCGGCGCCGCAGTCCTGTGGTCGTTCGTCACCACCGAGGTCGAGTTCGGCAGGCTCCTTTCCGCCGGCCCCCGGATCGCCGATTTCATCGGCCGGATGATCCCGCCAGACCCGACCGTTACCGCCGAGATCGTGAAGGGCAGCGCCGAGACACTACGCATCGCCATTCTCGGTACGCTCGGCTCGGTGGTTCTGTCGGTGCCGCTTGGCGTCCTCGCCTCCGAAACCATGTCGCCGGCCGCGATCCATAGGCCGCTTCGAAGCCTGCTGGCGGTCATCCGTGCGGTGCCGCTGATCCTGGTCGCCATGCTGATGGTGGGCGCGGTCGGGCTTGGCCCCCTGCCCGGCATCATTGCGGTCGCCTTTCACGCCACGGGCATGCTGGCCAAGTTCTATGCCGAGGCGATCGACGGCGTTGCCCGGCCCCCGATCGCGGCGCTGGAAAGCGCCGGCGCGGGGCCGATCCTGCGCCTGCGATATGCGATCTGGCCGCAGATGGCGCCGGTGGTGGCCCGCGACACGATTTTCCGCTTCGAGCTCAACCTGCGCGAATCGCTTATCCTCGGGATCGTCGGCGCGGGGGGCATCGGCTTTTACATCCAGACCTACGTGCGATCCTTCCAGTACGACAAGGCCGCCAGCGTCACGATCGCGGTGGTGGTAATGGTGGTCGCCATCGAGGCGCTCAATGTGCTTCTCCGCCGCAGGGTTTCCTGACTGAAATGCGTTTTCCGCCGCGTGACGGCGCAATGATTGGAGGCCAGGAAGACGCGCCCCCATCGCCGAATAATCCGCGTTTCCGGCCCAAACAATTGCTCAATACCTCGTGATCCGGTCTATATCGGTGAAACCCGCTCTGGCAGATTGTTGATTGTCCCAGGGAGGTTGGAAAATGCGTACTAATCTTCTGACCGCCGCGACCTTATCGGTGGCTTTGATGGCGGCTCAGGCGTCGGCGAACCCGGAGTTCTGGCAGTACGAATGGCCGAAAACGAACTTCGAGATGACCAATGTCGAAAGCTGGACCGAGATTCTTTCGGGCGGGCCGCCCAGGGACGGGATTCCCGCGCTTAGCGATCCGCAGTTCATTCGCGCCGGAAGTGAAACAAAAATCGAAAACCGCGAGCCTGTCGTAACCGTCGAGATTGAAGGCGAAACTCCGCGCGCCTACCCGATCCGATACCTGACCTGGCACGAGATCATAAACGACAAGGCCGGCGGTGTCCCTTATGCGGTCACCTACTGCCCGCTTTGCAACTCCGCTCCGACGTTTGACCGGCGCGTGAACGGGCGGGTTCTGACCTTCGGCGTCACCGGCAAGCTGCGAGGGTCGAACCTGATCATGTACGACCGCGAAACCGAAAGCTGGTGGCAGCAGGCGGTGGGCGAAGGGATCGTCGGCGAATATACCGGGGAGTACCTGACCCCCCTGCCAAGCTGGATGGAGAGCTGGTCCGAATTCAGGACGCGCAACCCTGAGGGGCTCGTCATGGCCGAGCCCGCCTTCCCCAGAACATATGGACGGAACCCCTACGTCAGCTACGACAGTTCAAGCCGGCCGTTTCTCTACAATGGTGAGTTGCCGCCGCACGGCATTCAACCCCTGGCGCGCGTGGTTCGCGTCGGTAACCGTGCCTGGCCGGTACCACGGCTGGCGGCGGAGGGAGAGATTACCGAGGCTGGGCTCACCATCTCGTGGGCGTCCGGGCAAGCGTCGGCGCTGGATACGGCGCGGATCGGACGCGGAAAGGATGTCGGAACGATCCGGGTCCGCAAGGACGGAAAGGACGTGCCGCACGATGTCATGTTCGCATTCGCTTTCCATGCTTTTTTCCCGGATGGAGAATGGATGCTCCGATAAACGGATCGTTGGTCATTGTGCGTCTAGCACAACGGACGATATTCCGAATTCTTTGCGACTGCGGCCGCCACTGGCCAGCCTTCATCCTGTCCAGTGGTGCAGTGGTAGTCGATGTCATTATCCCGCCAATTTCAACGCTTCGCGCGTCACGAAACCCGAACCGCCTGGAAGGCTGACCAAGCGGATGTTGCCGCGTCCGGTCGTCACCTTGGCCGTTCTGTCGGACAAAGGGCTGCTCGGGCCGGTCGCCTTCACTCGTGACCGTAGATTGCCGCGTTCCTGTGTGCGTGGTCGGGGTGCTCGAATTCGAGCGTCGAGTGATTGATGCCGAA
>CAYFGX010000126.1:0-3248 GCA_964342405.1 uncultured Verrucomicrobiota bacterium
TGGCCCAAGACAGTGTCCCTGCTGGCTCGACTGTTTCCCTGCAGTCATCTCTTTATTGGGACAGTGCTCTCTAATCTACTATCTATCTTGGGCATTACGTGCATCTACTCCTTAACACGAAAGAGACTGGACCGCAAATGCGCCGTTATAACGATCATACTTCTTAACAGTTTCCCGGGGTCTCTATTCTTTATGTTCAGCTACACGGAATCCATCTTTCTCAGCCTTTCAGGCCTTCTATTCCTGGGACTAGAAAATCGATCCTCAAAATTGATTATGGCTAGTTCTTTCCTGCTTCCTCTTACGCGCCCGGTTGGGGTTTTTTCAGTAGTGCCGATTGCGGCACACTGCCTTCAGCAAGGACAGAATGGCCGTAGACTCGCGTTAGTGCTCGCTCCAATCGGAGGTTGGTTTACCTATTTCGCGTGGATGTACATGTTAACTGGTAACCCTTTCGAGGGCTTTGTTGCGCAAAAACACTGGCCCGTAAACTCGATACAAAACGTTTTTAGACCACTAGAATTTATTGAGTATCTGGTCAATCCGATAGCCTTGCACCGATATTATGGCTCACTGTTAGATCGCATTTGGTGGGTAGCCGTGGTGGGTACTCTTCCAATCCTATGGAAACTCGATAGGCGGTGGTTTTTTTGGACCGTAATGCTGGGTATTTTGCCTGCTATTCTCTCCAGATTTGCATCTTTCACTAGGTATGTGGCAGTTGTATTTCCGTTTTTCATAGCTCTTGCGAGAGTACACACCTTCTACCAAACGAAATTGCTTTTGTTTGGAGTGGTAGCCTTGATGCTGGCAATTCAGTACTGGCTCCTTTGGCGCCACGTCAATTTTGTCTGGGCCGGATGATTCTTGATCAGCTCGGAATCCACCGAAGATTCCAATCGTTCAACATTAGCATTCTCGCAGAATCCGCCGTGCACAATTGCAACAGGCATCATTTTTTCGTCGTATCCGTCAAAAGAACGTCCCCATTGCCGGAAACGGGATTTGGGGTACAATGGAGAGTTTGATCACGATCGTCCGACAGTTAGGCTGCCTGGCGGACAAGCGCTGTTCGCGCTTCATGCCATTTGATCGGCGTGAGTGCTTCGAGCTCTGAGTCGGCTGTGGACGGCAACCGAGTCAGGATGTCTTTGAGGTAATCATAGGGATTGATGCCTACCATTCGGCAGGTTTCGGTGAGGCTGTAGAGGATCGCGCTTCGATGCCCTGCTTCGTGGTGGCCAAAGAATAGCCAGTTCTTTCGGCCAAGGGCCGATGGACGGATGGCGTTCTCAACGAGGTTATTCGAGAGTTCCGCGTTGCTGTGGTTTAGAAAGCCTCTTAGGGATTCCCACTGGTTGATGGCATACTCGATTGCCTGGGCCATCAGGCTCTTGGGGCGATACCGGTTCAGCAATAACCGTAATGCCTTACCGAGTCGTTCCACGATCATTCGGCTTTGACTGGCTCGCACCCACTCCCTGGCTGCTTCGGGCAAGGGCTCGCCGTCTCGCGATTTTTCCCAACGATAGAGCCACGCGATTTGATTCAAGACCCAACCCGCTACGCGCGGAGCCTCTTCCTTGGCCCCGACGAACTTTCGTCGGGCATGAGCCCAGCAGCCGATGAGTTCGACTTCCTCACGCGGCCGGGCATACGTACGGTAAACGCCGTACCCATCAACGCCCAATAGTCCGCGATAATCTTTTCCAATTAACTTTTCTAAAGCCCCAGAGCCTCGACTTTGATCCCAGTGAAAGACTACCGAACGACCAGGGTCTAATCCCACCCACAACCATCCGTGCGGACATGGGCCAGCCCGTTCCCGATCTTGGTAGCGAACCTTCGTTTCATCAACTTGAAGGTAAGGCTGCTGTCTCAATGCCTTCCTCATGACTCCAACGACTCGGCTGAGTTGAGTCACGCTTTGTTCGGTCCATTCGACCATTTGTTGTCGAGAGATCCAAACGCTGTTTTGGCGCCAATAGAGCTGCTGTTGGCGATAGTAAGGAAGATGGTCGCAGCATCGACTCACTAGCAGATGGGCCAGGAGACCGGCGCTGTCTTTCCCTCCCAGCGAGAGCTCGTTCGCCGCCGGCGCGACCACCGGGGGCAGAGCACGATTGTCGCGACGAACAAATTTGGGCCGAATGGTCTTACGCCAGAAAAATTTACCCGGTTGATAATCCAGACGCTTGTTCTCTTCTCTAGAGATTTCTTTCCACTGATCTGGATCGGCTTTAACGCAATCAGGAAGAACGATTTCCTCAACCACTTCTAGATCTTCGGGAGTTCGAATAGCATGCCGACCATTACGGCTACGCTTGGGGTTGGGAGCAGGTTCTTCATCTGCTTCAGAGTCCTCAGCGGGCTTTTGCTCCTCACCCTGCATTCCACTGAGAAGCATCTCTAGTTGATCTGGATTGAGTTGCTCACTGCGCTTGCCGAACATCTGGCGGGCTAAGGCATCGAGCTTGAGGCGGAGGATCGCAACCTCTGCTTGAGACTGCTTCAGTTGATGACGCAAGGACTTAACCTCTTCTCGAAGCTTCTTTTCCTTACCCATTGCGGCAAGAGACTAACACAGGAGAGCCTTCGAGCAAAGAAAAGATCTCTGAATACTTGTGAACAACTCAAGTCACTGGTTGTTCATACCAGGCTCGCTTTGCTCCGTCTCGTAAGTCAACTCCGTCCAAGAGTAGCTGTAGCGCCTCGGGGGCAAGCCGAATCTTTGACTCCTCACCGCTCGCACTCACCGGCCAGCTGAAAGTCCCGGCATCGAGCCGTTTGATCATCACCCAGAGACCTGATCGATCGGCGTATAAAATCTTAACCCGATTGCGACGGCGATTGCCGAATACGAACATCGAGCCAGTGTTGGGATCCTCCTTAAGCTTTTCCTGGGCAACGGCCCACAAGCCAGCGAAGCTCTTGCGAAGGTCTACAGCCTCAACGGCAACGAATATTTTCAGACCAGAATGGAAACTCAACATCCTGTCGCCTCCAACTCCCGAATGATCGTCGCCACAATCCTTGCTTGAGAGGCAGAGGTAAGCGTCATTCGGCATTGACTACCCAGGAAGACTTCTAGAATGACCTCACTCGGGCGATCGAGCTTTAGCTCAACAAGCGTTGGTTGATTCTTCTTCTCAGCTTGAAGCCTCCGCTTTCGCCATGAGCAGAACGTCGTGTAGTTGATCTTATGTTTCCGGGCGAACGCCGTTGCGCTCATGCCACTACGTTCAAAC
>CAYFGX010000127.1:0-2789 GCA_964342405.1 uncultured Verrucomicrobiota bacterium
TGGCTCGTGCGGTAGTATGACGAAGTCGGCTGATGAGGTTCGCAAGATTCGGGCGGCCGAAGCACAGTCGGCTGCAGCTCTTATTGGGGCCACGTGGTATCCGCCTTTGGTGGACGATTTGGAGATCTTTTATACCGACGGAACGCTTCGCCGCCTTGCCGGTATCGTGAGAGAGATTTCGCCGACGATCGTGCTGACGCATTCGCCGCAGGACTACATGGAGGATCACACCAACACGTGTCGACTAGCGGTGACGGCAGCATTTTCTCGGGGAATGGGAAACTATCGGACGGAACCTCAGCGGGCCCCAACGGAGGGGAAAGTCACGGTGTATCACGCGATGCCGCACGGGTTGTGCGACCCCTTGGCCCGCCCTATCCGCCCGGAACTCTTTGTCGATGTGGCGATGCTGATCGAGCGCAAACAGGCAGCTCTCGAGTGTCACGCGAGCCAGAAGGATTGGCTTGATGAAAGCCAAGGAATGGATTCTTATGTTCGAAGCATGCTCCGGATGTCGAAGGCCTTGGGAGCGATGTCTGGTCGATTCCTTCATGCAGAGGGTTGGCGCCGTCATCTGCATTTCGGCTTTTGCGACGCAGACGACGATCCGCTGACGGAGCATTTGGGCGAGAGAGTTTTTGTGCCGCCCGCTTCTGATGGAGAACAACGGTTCCATGTGGCCTAGATGGGTGAAACCGTCGGTCACGGGGTAGAGATAAGTGTTCGATGGTAAAACTATGAAGCTTAAACCTGTAATCTTCCTTTCTGGCGGTTTGAACCTCTTGCTGGTGATTCTCCTCATTTCGGGTTCGTTTCAAAAAGGGAAACACGAGTCGGACGGGGGGAGGTGGACGCCCTCTGGCGAGCCATCGAATGAGGTGGGCTCTCAACCGGGAGTCTCCGTTGACAACTCGGAGCAAGTGCCCGAGCAGGCCACACTCCCCACCTTTCGTTGGAGTCAGATCGAATCTGAAGACTATTCAAAGTATGTCAAAAACCTTCGATCTGTCGGGTGCCCAGAATCGACTATTCGCGACATTGTCGAGGCTGATCTCAACCAGTTGTTTGAGCCTCGCTATCTCGAAGCACTTGCTCAGGTTCAAGGATACGACTACTGGCGGGATGGGATGAACAGTCTGAAGGCTCAGGAAAAGATCCGGGATGCCCTTGCTGAAGTGGACGAAGAACGTCTTGGAGCCCTGCGGGCAGTATTGGGGGAGGACTATGTTCCGGGTAAGGCTGTGGCCAGCCTGTCTGATCGAGAACTCTTGTCTCGGTCCAAATACGGTTTTCTTGATGGGGAGCGACAGCGAGCGGTTGAAACGATTCAAGCCAAGTTTGACGCCCTTGATCGAGATTTCCGAGTGGTGTTGACGGGGGCGGAGAATCGCGACGAGTTAGAATCTGCTCTCGCGGAGAGTAAACTGGCTCGTCGGGAAGCGCTCAGCGAAATCATGAGCGAGGAGGAGCTCTTCGAGTTCGATCTTCGCGATTCTCATGCGGCAACTTCCCTTCGAAATAAATTGAGAGGGTTTGATGTTAGTGAGGCTGAGTTTCGAGAAATGTTCGCTCTCCGGCGAGCATACGAAGCAGAGCAGGGGGAGCGCCCGGACTACTCAAGCGAGGAGAAGATAGCGGCCCGCGCTCAAGCTCGCGGGGAATTGGAGGCAGGCTATCGAACGACACTTGGCGAAGAGCGTTACACGGATCTCAGTCGGTCTCGAGATGCGACCTGGCAGGCTCTGCGGCGCCTGGAGGAGAAGGAAGGGATCAGTCGGGACGTCATGGGGCAGGTGTACGACCTGCAAAAGGAAGCCAGCCAGGTGCTGCGTCAAAGTATGGCCGACCCGAATCTGACGGAGGAAGAACGGGGCGCGCTGCTAGCGGCTGCACGCTCTCAGTATCAGCGGGAAATCGTCACACTTGCGGGCGATTCAGCGTTCGAGGAGCTGGGAGATCTTCAGGCACCCAGTCAAGCTCTGCGGGTCTTTCAAACGGGCTCCAATGCCTCGGTCATGATGCTGGGATCACCGGAAGACTCGGCGGCCGGTATCGCGAATAGCATCGCAAACTCTCTCATCCCTGCAGACGGAGCGACGGTGAGACTCGAGACAGAAGTGATAATGGGCGGGCCACCGCCAGTAGACGTGATTCTTGAAGCGATTGCCCCGGCTGTTCAGCCTGGGCCTTAGAGAGCAGATGCTGCCTTAGTGCTTGAGCAACTCCTCGGCAATCTGAACGGCATTCAACGCGGCTCCCTTGAGAAGTTGATCTCCGGAAACCCAGAAGCATAGCCCGTTATCGAGAGCGCAATCTTTCCGGATTCTCCCGACCTCGCAGTTGTCTTTTCCCGAGACATTGAGGGGTAGCGGATAGGCGTTCTTGGTCGGTTCATCAACCACATCAATACCGGGGGCATCGGCCAGTGCTGCTCGGGCTGCCTGAACATCGACAGGCTTTTCAAACTCCGCCGACACGGCGATGGAGTGAGCTCGGTAGACCGGGACCCGCACGCATGTGACGCTCGCTTTGAAGTCCGGGTGATGCATGATTCGACGGCCTTCGTTCTCGAGCTTCATCTCTTCTTTGGTGTAGTCGTTGTCCAGAAAGACATCGACATGAGGGAGAACATTGAAAGCGATCTGATGGGGGTAGACTTCTTTGGTGACCGGCTCTCCTTTGGTGATTTGCTCGACTTGAGATTCGAGCTCTTGAATCGCTTGGGCCCCAGATCCGGAAACCGCTTGGTAACTTGAGGCGAAGACTCGCGTTACGTTGAATCGCTGGTG
>CAYFGX010000128.1:0-2781 GCA_964342405.1 uncultured Verrucomicrobiota bacterium
AAGCCTTCGAGACTGCAAGAGAGCTTCGAGGGAAGAAAGCGGAGGAGAAGAGTGGCTGACGAGAATAAGGTGAAATCGGCGAATGAGAACAAGATATCCTTTTGCGAACAAGGACTCGAAGCGATGGGGTCAAGTTTTCCCGCTAGTGAAATACGAGGGGTAGCAAACCTTCGAAACCTGCTGCTAGAAGTGCCGGCTCACGAGCGCAACGAAGCACTGAAGAGCGATCTTCAGCGATGCGAAGCTATTCTCGAAGAAGCGATAAACCTCGGAGTTATTTAAGTTCCGGCCCAGGATTTAGATCGCATCGGCCACACTTGGCGGCATCATCAAGACACCTGGTGCAGAGGCCTTTGGCCCACATCCGGCATTGAAGGTCGTCAAGCTGACGAGATAGAGCGCTCCCCAGTTCAACAAACTTTTGACAAGTAGGACATTCTTTCGGATTGCAATCACACGCAATTGAACTCATGAGGTTCACTCTAGCAGCGAGGCGGGTTGAAGGCAAAGGAAAAAAGTTGGTTAAATATCTGCCTTTAACATACGGTGCGATTTTCTGAGGAGTTGGGGATATTGCTCCCCCCTCCAAAAGGGTTGCCCACGTAGTCAATTTTGATGACCATAAGGTCAGGAGCACTGCAGCTGTGGGGGCTGCACGACCACGGGCGGAAACGCGAGGATTAGAATGAGAATGAATCGGAGCCTAGTTGTGATGGGTGTCACTATGGTAACCCTTCTTTTTTCAAGTCAACACGCTACAGCCCAGGACTATCCAAAGGCTAAGTCTTACCCCAGAGCTTCGTCCAAGAACAGCTCTAGACCAGGAGGCGTTACCACTAAGCTTGAGAGATGGTCTTATCTGGGAAAAGAGCTTGAGCTTTCCTATGCCAGCAAAGGACGAAAATATCAACTAACTGCCCGTGGTAAGCATGGAGTCAATTTTATTCTGATGATTTGCAGCTCAAGGGATCTTTCAAGAATGAAATCCAAACTCAAGGAGTGTGTCGACACGGCCAACGGGTTGGAGGTTGGCCAATCCAAAAGAATGGGCAGAATAAATTTGGCAGGCGGCTACATTGAGTTTTCATCACAGCGGAGTGTCGACAACGGGCCATGGGTAGCTCTTATGTTTAGTGATACCGATGGAATAGATGAAGTAAACTTTGGAGTTTTTGACTCGCGTTCATACTCCGGGCTTCTGAAACTCTTAGATGCCAGATATTCCAGATAGGGTAATCGGATTTATCTGGACCGCTTTACTCACAAGTCATGTGGCTCGAAGGTCGTTTTCGTGAGTTTGTAAGCGAATGGCCGCGCTTCTTCGGCGCACGCAGAAATCTTATCCCAGTGCTGTAATATATCTCTGGCTTGCTCCCAGATCTTCTTCTGTCCGGACTTCGTGGTAATGAGCCCTAGGTCTGATGCTAAGAGCGCTTGTTTTTCACGCGGGACGTAAAGTATTCGGTAGTTATTGGTCAATACAACCAATCGGTGGCCAGACAGCTGGCAAAGCCATTCACTGTCGTCCACGCCCCCAAGTTCCAAGTCAAGAAAATGGGCAACCCTTCCAATCTTCAGAGCCTTGAGGGAGGTTGCCACGGGTTTGGGAATGCTCTCATCTAGAAGAAATGTTAGTTCTTGTAGGTCTCCCACGCTACCGCAGCTTTCACTTCCTCTGGAGTTATCTCGTAGGCCTCACTAACTAATTCAGTATTCTCCCCCTCGGCCTTCCAGAGATTGAAGACATCTCTCGTGCGGAGGCGGCGCCCCTTGATTGTAGGCTCCCCGTATCCCATCATCGGGTCAACCACCACCGGTTGCTGTCTACCGAGCGGGTACCACTGCCTCGCGAAGTCTTGGTCATCGAATTCAATCATGTTTCCGACATTAAGAACAATCTGGTCAAGGTAGAGCTGATTTGATTCAGGCTCCGAAATGGTTGCCTCCAAGTCTCGTGCAATATCAACAACGAGTATCTTCTTGCTGACGACCAGCCAGAGATTTTTGCGAAGAAAGGGATGGTCACACTTGAGGCGCTCAGACATCGTTCGATAAGTGGAGCGAATTGTCGAGAGCGGAACACGATGTTTTTGAAACTGTTGCACAAACCAGAGTTCAATGAGGTCAGTGAAGGAAAGAAGCTTCCCTTCTGGTTGATGCATCCAGGCTGGATAGTGAATCTGCACACCCTTGACCGTCTTATCATACCCCTCAAACCACCTTTTGATCGTTCGCGTGTCCATGTGAAGCATGCGAGCTAGAGTCGTGCGCTCATAGAGGGGCTGATTTTGTAGCATATCTTGGGTGGTCGATGTCACATCTCTATCCTACAGGAAAGCATGTGTCGCCTCTAGCCCTCGTCCTGCTTTTTCCCTTGGGCTCGCGGGTAAGTCCGTTGAAGCGTAGAACAGGGTTCCCGATTCGGGGAAAAATCCACCACCACCGTCCCGTGCTTCTTGGTTTCCCCATAAAATAAAAAAAGGCCTCAAGCCGAAGCCTGAAACCGAGAGTCGAATATTCTTTTGTTCTCGCATTGGCATGAGGTCCCCTTTCGTGAGGAGAAGTCATGCCATTACCAAAACTGAAGGCCGTGAAGGGTCATCCGGGTATCGCCACGGACCCAAAGGGGCGCTACTGGGTTAGGATAAAGCTGGGGAAGCAGCCTTTTCGAGAGCTACGCAATTCACTGACCGACGCCATTCAACGACGAGACGCCCTGAAGGTAGAGTGTAGGCGCTAACCATATCTGTCCCCCATAGCCCCAATTCCGTCAACATTATC
>CAYFGX010000129.1:0-2780 GCA_964342405.1 uncultured Verrucomicrobiota bacterium
CGGAGTTGCTTTCGAAGCAGTTGCGGGTTCGTTGACGATTGTAGGGAATCCCGGCCCCGACCTTTCCAGTTCTGACATTGAAGAGATCAAGAGACTTGCGAACGCGGAAGGTGGTGACCCTTGGCTGTTTATCGGCGTGGGCGGTCAACTAGGATTGTCACAGATTGTTCGGGTGTTTTGCGAGCCGACACAGAAATCCGAAATGGTCCGTCGAGGATCTCTTGTGCACATCAGTAGACAGCGACCGAGTCGAGATAGTCAGGTTTGGAACCACTGGAAGCTCCTTGGGAGCGAATTCTATGCACAAGTAAAACTCGAGGGTCGGGAATTCGGGCACGTTACGGATGACAGAGACAATAATCGCCCAATTTCTGTCGTCGGGAAGTTTTCGGATGAAGAATTGGTCCAGCTGGTCAAATTCGTGAGATCAAGCCCGACTTTTAAGCCAACTGGGGCTAGAACACAAAAGCCCCCGCCTTCAACCCAAGTGAAGGGAACTCTACCAATTTGGTATATCCACCGGAAGGATGACGGTCAGGTAGAAGTTAACATGCTCGACGGCCCTTCCGACGGACAATTTGTTCGATTAAGGAAGGAGAACGGGAAATGGATGATTATTAATGCCGGTATTTGGATGTCGTGATCCTTCGCATAGTCACAACAATCGCGCAGCCCGTTCGACCTTGTCTCCTTCGTTACTCGAAGTTATTCTTTATTTGAACTCTTCCACATCTTCTAGAGAGTAATCATGGCTCCCCTGCTGGTCTTGACCACTCATGATAAAATCAGCTATCTGAAGCAATGGGAGAATCAGAGCTGAGAAAGCTTCTGTTGTGCTAGTGAAGTGAAGGGCGCTTCAGGTGTGCCGACCTTAGCGGCTCCGGCGCCCGAAACAATTACTGAGGGCGTCCGTCCTCTCCTATGAATTCGAGGGGTTTCTCCGTTTTTTGAACAAGGTCCTCTATCTTCCGCCCGGCTTTGTCGCACCGGAATTACCAGTCACTGACGCATCATGATGTCTTGGTTAGGGATCCAGACTAGGATTTGGGATACTTAAAGCAGGGCTCCGGCAAGCTGGCCGAGTAGATAGATCGTGGTGAAGAACGCGATTGCGGTCACATTCCTTTGTTTGTGGCTGCGCAGACATCGCTGCTCATTGCGTTCGTTTAGGCAGTTCTTGATTGATTTCATCCGTTGCTCCAACTGTGAAAGTTGAATCAATGACTCGCACATTTTCGGCGTCCTTGTCAATTTGGCGGGTGAAGACGAACACGGATCTACAATATCCCCGGATGTTTGCCTGGCGTGGCGCGTTCATTCTGGTGAAGACAGAAATGAACACAGAAATGAATTCAATAGAACAGTTGATGTCACTCCCGGTCGCCGCGAAGCGGTTGGATATATCGCTTCGGGCTCTCTACCGATTGATGGCCTCCGGTCAGATCTCTAGGCCGGTTAAGGTTGGTCGGAGTTCCAAATTGTGTGAAAGCGATTTGGTCCAGTATCTAGCAAAACTCAAGAGTGAACGGTTATGATTGAATCGGTTTATCGACCCAAGCGGAAGAAGAATGGGAAAACGGTCGCTGCTCGGCTCTATCGGGGGCGTTACCGGTTGGACGGAGAGTTCCTGGTCAAGGATGTGGCCCTTGATACGCCTGATCGGCAGGTGGCTCGGAAGAGGCTTCGTGATCTGGTCATCGAAGCTCAAAAAGAGAAAGAGGGGCTTGTTGCTCCAAGAACTCAAAGGGAAGCACTGGAGAAGCCGATGAGCGTTCACCTGGATGACTACCTGGCCGATTTGAAAGTGAAGGGGAGAGTAGAGAAATATGTTCGATTGATGCGATCGAGGATTGAGCGGCTGATTTGTGATTGCAGTTGGTCAACAGCCAAAAATGTTGCTGCCGGCAGCTTTGTTGAATGGAGATCGCAAGTTCGGGATCTTAGTCCTAAGACCTTGAATGAATATCTGAGTGCTGGGGCCGGACTCTTGAACTGGATGGTCAAGCAAGGGCGTTTGCCGTCCAACCCTCTAGCCTCCATCTCTTTGGTTGAAACTAAGGGACGAAGGCAGATTCGCCGTGCCTTCAGCGACAAAGAGCTCAGTTCTCTGATTAATGTGGCTGGTGATCGAAAGCTGTTGTATCTCACAGCGGTTTATACCGGGCTCAGGCTAGGTGAGTTGAGGCAGCTTGTGTGGGGAGATGTGAGACTGACCAGCGATCACCCGCACATTCAAGTTCGCGAGGGTACGACCAAGAACAAGAAGAGCGCCATTGTTCCCTTGCACCCCAGATTGGCGAGCAGGCTACGGGAGGCACGCGCCGAAGGCGTTGCTGATGTGGAACTCGTCTTTGATATTCGGGCGCACTCAGAGCGTGCGTTCCGGCGTGATCTAGAAGCTGCTATGATTGAGCGGTTCGATGCTCTGGGGCGAAAGGTGGATTTCCACGCACTTCGGCATACCTTTGCCACATTGTTGGCGAGGCAAGGAGTGCCTCAACGTCTGGCTCAGCATCTGATGCGGCACAGCGATCCTCGCTTGACTTCGATGATTTACACGGATGCATCTCAGCTTCCCTCCTTTGAGGTTATCGAGAAACTTCATTGGGCGGGGGAGCCCGCTAGCGAGAATTGCCGGAAGTACGCACAAATAGGCTCACAAACCTTAGACTCCCCAGGACATGTGGATTCACGTAATGGCGGGCGAAATGGTGGATTGAATCAGTCGCAAGAGCTTGATTTCGAGGAGGTAAGGCTCTTTGAGTCGCGAACTGACGTGG
>CAYFGX010000130.1:0-2734 GCA_964342405.1 uncultured Verrucomicrobiota bacterium
ACAATCTGCAGCATTTCCGACTGCTGCTTGCGATGTGCTGTCAAATCCCAGTTTTTGTGATCCGGAAAGAAGTTGGCAACGCCTTCGGGAATAGATTTTGGCGCCTCTGGTGATTTGGGATCAATTCCCTCTTCTAGGCATCGTCGCTCCAGGATGGCATCTATGCCGTTCGTTATCTTCTCAACCAACGCCGGAATTGGAGAGGCCTGCTGGTTTTCGACGACGCCATAGTTGTTTTCATTTCCGCCATAGGGCTTCCAGTTTGTCGGAGAATTGAGCAAACCCGCGTTTTTAAGAACAGTTTGAACATCAGCCTCGACGGGGCAGCGATACAGAGTCCAGAATAGCGTCTCGAGCTCCACGGCCTAACCCGCATCATCTATTTGAATTTGAACGATTAGACCGGCCGTTCGAAGGTTGGTCCTCAGTTCTTCTTCGATATCTGTGGCCTTCGTAATTGTCGCAACCTTGTCGATCTTCGGCTTTTTGTCGTCGGAATCTGGTTGTTCCTCATCGAGCTTGAGCAACCCAGCGCCGCGAGGACCGCTCAAGGGGAGTTCAATCCCTTGAAAGCCAGATCTGAAGACCTGGCGAATTCGAGTTTGTTCTTTGAGGGTCTCGAGCATCGGACGGCTCCGGTTCGCTGCTTCTGTCAGATCTAAACCGAGCAAGGCCGCGGTTAGATCATCCTCACAATTGGAATCGAAGATAGCGGTTGCATAACGCGCGTTGCGCGGAATGAGGATGTTTCCAGTGATCGCAACGCCGTCAGGCATCGTGATTGGTTGGATACCGCCTTGTTGCAGCGGGAGGTGTAGGTTGGCTTGAAACTTCATTGATCGGGGCAGGGGAGCCAGTTCCCCAACACGCCCAACATTGCTGAGAAGTTGCTGCCGCAGACCAAGAGCGATTCCTTCCCGAAGCCTTGCTACAATCGCCATGTCGCCGTGATTTGGGTGGAGCAAACGCCTTACTTGATCCAATTTGATGGTGCGTAGGTCGCCAAAATCCCAATCGACCTGAAAACGTTCGTCTCCGTCCATGACTAGTATCGGGGTCGTCTTTGTCGTGACGGCGAGGCCCGGTTTGGCCATGTCGATTTCTTTCAGCGATCCCGCCACCAATAATGCCGTTGTCAGCCCATCCTTCCGGATCAGATCGCATTCCGGCGAGGCGACGAAGAAAACGAGATCGTCGCGACCAGCAAAGAAGCCACGACGCTTCACGGGAATTTCTGGCCTTGGACCCAAGATGTCGCCAAAGGCAATCGGCCACTCCGCGCCTGTGGCATGGGTGCGGCGTTTGGGGTTAACGAAGAGAGTCTGTTCCAGAACAGCGTATGTGTCGCGGTCGTTCGAAATCATCAGTGGCGCCGGATCATCTGCCATTTCATCGAGTGTGATCGCGGCCTCCAGCACGGCACTGTGAGATTCAATTTCATACTGCAGCACGCGGTCAAAGACATCGAGCATGTAACTGGAGGTGTTGAGGCCTTCAAAACGGAGCAACATGCTCCGAATATGTTGCAAGTCGTCGATGTCGATTTTGCGCAAGGTCCCTGCGGCGGCATGGACGGCTTCGATGGCTTTTGCTTCCCAAGTCTCCACGAACGTGGCCAGAGCTTGGCTGTCGGATCGATGCGTTGCAAGGGTGAGGATCAGCCCCTCCATCCGTCCAGGCTTGGGCAGATCGTTCTTTCTGATGTGCCGAAAAGCAGAGGCATGGAGCTTCACATCTTGGCGGAAGTGCTTCGCCAATTCATCGATGCCGGGGACTTGCGACATGAGAACAATAGAGGGAAGCGGGCGAGCCCCACGGCGTACAATAACCTCTTTAAGTCGCTCGACGGTAAGCTCACGATCTTGTGCGCCTTGTTGAATCCCCAGGAATAGGTCGATGACGATAAGATCGGCGTCGACAGCGGCGTCGACGAAATGTCGTCCGCACGTTTCAAAAGGGATTTCGAGTGCGGTGAGCGCGGCTTCGGCAGCCTCCAGAAAGGGACGATTGTCCGAGATTTTTTGTTCATAGTCGTCGAAGAGCCCGCCGAGCAAATCCCGTATGTCGTCGCGAGCTAGCCAAAGCGCATTGATGAACTCCTGACTGGACTTAAGCTCCTCTCGGTTCTGCGGATTATAGGCAGGGAACAATGCCTCAATCCGTGCGGCATCGGCTCCTTGCGCGTCATCAAACAGGCTATCCCAAGCGCCTTCGTCCTGCAGTTCGGCAACCTCCGGAACCTCGTCGTAACCATCATCGACGATAATCGCGGAGCCAATGCCGGCGTCGCGTACTTGCTCCCTGTCACTCAAGAATCTTCTCCCACCACGCGATAATCGAAGGTGGAATAACGCCCCTCGCTATTGAGCACATCCGGGTCCAGCATAAGAGCACCACCATTATGCTCTGCTGCCTCCCGGGCGATGTAGAGGCCGAGGCCGCGACGACGACTCTTGTCCTTGAGCGAGAAGAAGAGGTCGAAGATGCGATCCTTGTACTGCTTCGAAACTCCTGGGCCATTATCGGAGAACCGTATCCGCGGCGGGTTGTCCTCTAGCGAGATCGTTAACGCCGGCCTGAATGACATCTTCCGCTGCTTTTCAACATCCATCCAGTAGACAGAGTTGGAGATCAGATTTTCGAGCACCTGAACAACCATTCCCT
This sequence comes from uncultured Verrucomicrobiota bacterium, assembly GCA_964342405.1. Taxonomy (GTDB): domain Bacteria; phylum Verrucomicrobiota; class Verrucomicrobiia; order Limisphaerales; family AAA164-E04; genus UBA2970. Next base: position 2,665 of record CAYFGX010000130.1, read on the forward strand.
TGACCGCGGAGACCTGTACAGATCGGTCGGGAAGCAGAACGTTCAATTCAACCTGATGCCGTTCGAACTG
>CAYFGX010000131.1:0-2507 GCA_964342405.1 uncultured Verrucomicrobiota bacterium
CCCATCCTGCCGAGGTCCTAGAAACCCTTTAGAAGTCGCCATCCGGCTCAAACCGCTGCACGGTCACTTTATGCCGGAAGCCACACACGCACCGGCGCGCAACCGTTGTTGGCTTGAGATGAAGCCCCCAAGTGCCACCACAGGAACACCGAAGCCGGAGCGTTCGCTTCTCTTCCTCCAATGAATCCGGTTGGAGGCGAAAGGCGTTGCCAATATGGACCAAATAGTCCTTGCCGTCGCACCGAACCCGAAGGCTCGGGATCGGCTGCAATACGCCGTCAATTTCTTGTAGCGAGCACTGACTCACGACTCTCTTATTAGTTCATCCAAGCTGTTAGCCCCCCGCAACATCTAATTACGTCCGATAAACGAATCTTGCAAAGAAACAACCAGCGACATACAGAAAGATCATGACCCAAGCGATCACCCGCCGTCAATTCACCAAACGAACCCTCGGAACGCTCGCCACGGCAACTGTTGCCAGCCAATTCCCTCATGTCCAATCCGTTCGAGGAGCCAACGAACGACTCCGAATTGCCGCCATTGGTACCGGAAATCGAGCGGGAGCCAATATCGCGGGAGTTGCCCACGAGCAGCTCATCGCATTTGCCGACGTCGATCAGAAGTTCTTAGATCAAGCAAAACAAAAGTATCCCGGAGCGAAACAATACCAAGATTTTCGCGTTATGCTGGAAAAAGAGGCCGACAAGCTTGACGCCGTGGTCGTTGCCTCTCCCGATCATACTCACGCTCCCGCTGCCGCCATGGCCCTTCGCATGGGGAAGCACGTTTATTGTGAAAAGCCACTGACCCACACAGTCCATGAGACGCGTGTGCTGATGGACTTAGCCTCCAAGAACAAGCTGGTCACTCAGATGGGAACTCAAATTCACGCCGGCAAGAACTACCGCGAGGTTGTCGAACTCATTCGAGCCGGCGTCATTGGACCGGTCAACCGAGTACACGTGTGGGTGAACGTGAGCCACAACTATTCGGACGGAAGTTTCGCGAATCCCAAACCAATCCCAAGGCATGTCAACTGGGACCTCTTTCTCGGCCCTTCGCAGCAACGTCCTTACTGCGACGACATTCACCCCTTCAATTGGCGCAAATACTGGGATTACGGCACCGGTAGGCTAGGCGATTTCGGCTGTCACTATTTGGATCTCGTTCACTGGGCTCTCGACTTAGGCCATCCTTCTTCCGTATCAGCGGCCGGCCCCGCGTTCAATCCCATCTCCCCTCCCTCTTGGCTCAAGGTCGACTACGATTACGTCCAACCCGCGACGAAACAGACCACGAAGGTCACTTGGTATGGAGGGCACAAACCCAAGATTATCCAGCAACTGAAGGATTCGGACGGGCAAGCCATCGATTGGGGCAGCGGGCAACTATTCGTCGGACGTGACGGGATGATCCTCTCGAACTATTCGCGGCACCTCGTCTTTCGACAAGGCCGAGCTACCCAGCAATTCGATCGTCCTTCTCCCTCCATTCCTAGATCGATCGGCCACCACCGAGAATGGACGGAAGCCATCCGTAATGGAGGCTCAACAACCTGTAACTTCGACTATGCAGGCAAACTGACACAGTCCGTTCTATTAGGTAGCGTCGCCTTTAAAGCGGGGAAGAAACTGGAGTGGGATGGGGAGTCTGGCAGCATAACGAACCTCAAAAACTCTGCCGATTTACTGCACAAGAGCTACCGGTCGGGTTGGACACTCTAGTTCCCACCAAACAACAAAACGTCACAAAGTCGATTTACCAATCGACGGCTTCCGTCGCTGAATGATGCGCTGGGCTGCAGCCACGTACTCACGAGCGGTCTGCCCACTAAAGCGAAGGACCCCCAAGGGCTGTTCTCCGGGCGTCAGCATGATCGCCGACGGAATGGTTCGCATGCGATATTTCTTCAGCAGATTCTCATGACTTTTGCGCTCGAAGATGTTGAATACCGTCGGTTTAAACTCCCGACTGAGATTCACCCGGGCTAGGACAACGCTCTTGATAGCCCATTCATGGAATTCGTTTTTCATGAAAACCTTTCGCTCCAAGTACTGACAAGGCTTGCACCACTCCTCACCCGTAAACAATAGCATGATGGGACGCTGAGTTTTCTTCGCCTCAGCAACCGCTTTGCTGTAAGCATGGTGCCACTTCGCACGTTTCGGTAGGTTTGCAGGTGAGAGAAAGCGTCGCAAATCTGCCGCTTCAGCAGGCTCCGCACTCACGAGCAGCACTCCCGCCAGGCACAGACCTTGAAGGAGGGATCGCCAAAAAACGATCCGATCGAGCCAAGCAATGTTTCTCATAGCGCGCACAAGACGACTTCTTTCGAGCTCTAACCCACTTTGGAGCTCATACCTGCAAGGTAGCGCTTCGCTGACTGGCTGACAACCCAAAGAACCGCGCAAGAAGCTTGCCCGCACCAAGATCAAAACGGTTCTTCCAGATTTCCAGTGGAACGAAGCCCTTCGTAAGACCCGCAGTATGAGGTAGGGAGAGCG
>CAYFGX010000132.1:0-2465 GCA_964342405.1 uncultured Verrucomicrobiota bacterium
CCACGTGAACCACCATGACAATATTCAGCTTGTTCCGGTTCTCCTTGATCCAAGCGGTCTGCGAGTAAAAACAAGAACGCTGATCTCCTATCTCAGGCCAATGCTTTTGGGTCTCCTGATGCCTGACATCCGCGTACCCTTGCGTGTCGGGCAATACGACCAAAGTAAAATACCCCGCATCGTCCCCCGGCTCCTGACCTCTCAAGACAAGACACGAGGCAGCAAAGAAAACGTATCGCGCGAAAAACGCTAGCTTCATCATTTCAGACACAATCGAGTTCTCTATCGTACGCTCAAGCGGAGCTTGGACCCCTCGCTCAAACTTCGTTTCCCCACCGCCTCACCAAAATTCCTGCTCGTCAATCCGTTTCGATGACGTGCTCCAACCTTTGACCCTCCAGAATCAATCCACGTGGTTTGCTCGATCGCAAACTGATCAAGCCGATGCGTATCGCAGCGAGCAGGGCGGAAACTTTCGCCGGGATAGAGAATCGGATGTTACGAACTGCCCGCTACGGTTTCTTCGACGGGAGGTTCTTGCTCTGTGGTTGTCGACTCGGTTTCAGTCTCTGCTACGGGCGCTTTGTCGACTCGCGGATTTCTTCGGGCCGGTTTTGCAAGAATCTCAACGTAAAGTTCGGTCCAAGCCTCCTGCGCCGCTTTGTCGACATGCGATATGAGCTCGGCAAGGTGGATACTCGTGGCGCTTTCCTTCGCCTGCCCGACGCGACAGTCGAAATCCCAATAATCAGCGTCTTTGGGGAGTTCCTTGCGTCGCTCTCGTTTGACGTATTTTCGGATATTGTTCTTAATCGATTCGACGACTCTTGCAGGTTTGTGTCGAGGGTCGCTTAGTGGGAAAGTCTTGCGCACTCATGGGGTGTCGCGCGAACCCTACCACTTGTCAAGTGTCATCTAGATTTCCAGCTCCGTCATCGCAGCAAATCTCGAGAATGAACTAGGAGGATAGGCTGTTTCCGTAGACCCGGTTTTTAACCACGGATTACAAGATTCCACAGATTTCGGGAAGGGCTCCGGAACCCAATCCGTGAGATCCTTTAATCCGTGGTGAAACCCTCCCCCTTCTCAAGCCAAACTCTTTCTGGCAGGAAGCTGGCATGACCCAAAACGTCGAGATGGTTATGAAGCAGATCGGGAATCTATCGATCGACGAGCAGAAGGAGTCGTTTACGAAATCGAAGACAACCAGAATCGGATTATCCTCCTCAGAGTCGCCCATCGGAGCGACGTCTGTCGCGGGTAGATTGAAGAGGAAGTTTCTCCCGCAGAGTCGCCGAGTCGCAGTGATTCGGAATCATTCCGGTTCAGAGAAAACGCCAAGAAACTGGCGCCCAGCCAAGGAGACAATGCCTGTTACGGCAGTTTTCTGAATCCATTGTTTCGGAGTGAGAGTAAAGCTGTTGAGGCCGGCCTGTTTTTTAATCCCGTCGAATTCGACGGGATTAAAACCGGGGTTGTGAAGCTGCTCCCAAATTCCGAGGAGTTCCAGCGTGTTGCGGTTGCGAAGCCAATTACGAATGAGGTCGTCGGGGTGGTCGGGGTTTTTCGCCTTTGCAATGTCGGTTAGGCAAATGTAATCCTCATCTTCATGGCGCACGACTCGTATCGCCCGTCCGTGCACCTCGATTTTGGCATTGGTCGGTTTCCGCTTCATGCCGAGACACATCTCCCAAGTTGTGCTGTTGGTGCAGTTGTCCGGAAATTCCGGACAACTGAATCGGGGTCCAGTTCGCCCTCGTTGAAGATATTCTGGAGGTGTTCGCTGATGGTTTTCTTAGAGCGATCGAAGAGCTCACTCATGAGTGCCTGGGATAGCCAGATCGTCTCATCCACGAGACGGCGTTCGATCCGAGCCCGGCCATCTTCAGTCTCGTAGATGATAAGGTTTCCCCTAGGCTCGTCGCTCATGATCCGACTCCAATCTTTTTGAGAATGCCCAGCAGGGCTTTGTCGGCTTTCTTGGCCTCCGCCTCGATGGCGTCCAGCTCGGCAACGATTTCCGCAATGGGACAATAGGTTTCAACACTGCCGGGGTGAATGTAGCAACCGGGAGGATGTAATCTTTGTATTTCGGCGCGTCATTGGCTCCGCTTATCGAGCAAGCGGCGTCACAGATCCAGGATTCGAGTGCTTTGTCTTTTGGTTCTGCCATCTTCTGAGCTCAACAATCGATCGACATCCCGACGCCACACAGCCGGACGAGGTCGAGTCTATTGTGTGCTCGAACAATAGATTCAACTCCAGATTCCTGCACGAAAAGAAGAGTCTCTATTGGAGTAGACGTTGGGGGTGCACCGATTCTTTCAAAGATTCTGGGGAAATGTTTTTCACCACGGATTAAAGGATCCCACAGATTTCGGGAAGGGTTTCAGAATCCCATCCGTGGAATCCTGTAATCCGTGGTTAAAATTCCACTACACCTCCATGTCAGAACACAATTCACC
>CAYFGX010000133.1:0-2368 GCA_964342405.1 uncultured Verrucomicrobiota bacterium
TTGAACCCTTCAAATACCCAGTTCACAACACAAGCGCCATGGAGTGCCTGAATTTCCATTCATCTTCGCCGGGCTTGTTCAACCAGGGGCGTATCTGATGGCTACGCATCAATACACCCTTCTTTGTTCGCCATCAATCCCTGTAAACATTTTTCCGATGGCCAACCTTGATCACCTCGATAAGGAGGCAGTCGCCTTGAACATCATAAAGAATCCGATAGTCGCCCACCCGAATCCTGTAGCTACGCTCGCTCCCTGAAAGCTTGACGCACCCTGTTGGAAACGGATCTTCCGCCAAGGATTCTGCAGCAGCGATGATCCTGACAACATCTGTGGAAGGGATGCGGCGCAAATCCTTCCGAGTGGATCGTCGCCACTCAAGCCGGTAGGAGGCCATCGTGCTTCAACTCTTGGATAAACTCCTCGTGAGATATCGTCGGTTCGTTGCGACGCTCGGCGATGGCAGCCAAGTCCCCCAGATCCTCGAGCAACTTTTCATACTGGTCAATTGGCAGCACAACCGCTGTCCTCCTTCCAGTGTCATCTGTAACATACTGAGTATCCATATCATTGAACTACCATACTTCATTCATTCTGTCGAGAAGGGGATCATCTATCGTGGCGAACGTCACCGATCAGCCAAGAACGACCGCAGGGAGTGAATTGGATGTATCGGCTTGTTCGGATTTCATTTTTTCTTTTTTCCCAATTCTTTCTTTATTTCCTTCATTATCTCACCAGATGCAAAATCGGGACGACCTGGGCGGTCACGAACTGGAAGAAAAGCCTCTAACTCATTTTTCTTTCTGACCAACTTGCTCAGTCCTTCTGGACTGACACCAAGCTTTTCAACATAGAGTAGCTCGCATCCATGTTCCAATGGGTCATGTATTACATCCAAGTTTCGTAGGCCTTTAAATCGAATTGTCACCTTCTTCCCGCTCTCATTCCTATATTCCGTATTACACTCTTTCCCTAGCTCTGTCGCCTTTTGGTATGCCACTTCAGGTGAGTTGGCCTCAATCAAGGTGTAGTTAATGTGAACAATATTGCGTTTGCGGCCCTGAACACGGATCTCCTCCACAAGCTCCGCTAGAAACCACTTAGCATCTTTAGGAATAAAGGCCATTTGTTACTTCCGAACGTCGAGGTCAGGCGCTGGCCTGTAAGCCGACCGGACGATACTCAGTTAAAGGTTCAAGTTTCATCATACGCTCCGAATCAAAGCGGCGATGGCCAGTTTCCTGCACTGGCTTGGTAGCCCCATAGCGATCAATCTGAAGAGGCCTCGGAACTGCGCATTGAAACATAATTGTCATGATGGCCATTGAAAATGTGCTGCTCAAATTCGGCGTCAGACATTCCGAGAACCCGAATGCATGACCAAACCTCGTCGCCGTCTGCGAGTGGGCCGTCATGGATATGGAAAGCAACTACCTCACTAACCCGTGTGATGAAAGCTTGCTCAGATGCATATCTTTCCGCCAGCAACGTCCCTTTTGCAATCGCCTCCTCAAAGGATAAAGCACGTACAATGCAAACCCTCTCCTCGTGAGCCGTCTGGGCAATATCGTCTCCATTAGGCTCCCACCTATAAAGTGTGCGTACTCCGTACCAATCAATCGAATCGTCCATATGCAACAGGGGTCTACCGTCGAAGTCATCCTACGCCTGACCGAGGGCGCGCTTCGATTGCTGAGTAAATGGTTGAATGGTCATGCCGCTTTCGACTCAGGGCGGGTCAGGCGTTAGGATCGACGCCTTGTTCGCTGCTTGGTTTTGGATGGTTGGCGACGCAGAGATAGTGCTCGGTGTCCTTCGGGGGATCAATGATGCGATCCGCAAGTCCAGTGAGGTGTGGCTCGATTGCCTCGGCCGCCCTGACTATGGAATCGTCAATGTCCCATGATTCGTTCTTCGGGCTAATCATGATCCTATCATCGTAGCACCATACAAAGACCGGCAATCCAGCGATCTCGGTATGGCCAGGCTGCTCAATCCAGCGTGTGTCTGGAATCAGGCTTGGGAACTTCTCGAATTCCGTGTGTGGGTAGCTCACGCCCCTCTCGGGCTGTGGAGGAGCCGATGAGTAGCTTTTGGGTCGAATCCCTAGTTGCTCCAGGACAGCCAGCAGATCCTTGCCGCCTCGATGCGCTATTGCTACGTCGAGAGAGTCGCGATCATTGGCGTGTCCACCATAAGCTCGAAAGTATCGAAAGTATTTCAGGCGTTGGTTCCACGAACGAACTTCGTCGATCGAATGCCGCTCAAAGAAGTAGGCCTGCTTTCGTTCATCGAGGTTCATTTCTTCAGCGAACGTCGAGGTCAGGCGCTGGCCTGTAAGCCGACCGGACGATACTCAGTTAAA
>CAYFGX010000134.1:0-2325 GCA_964342405.1 uncultured Verrucomicrobiota bacterium
ATGGGCGAGCCAGCCTTGTTATGAGAAGTTGGGACTGTTTTAACCACGGATATCTCGGATGGGCACGGATCGGACTGAAGAGGTTTTCAGGGGCTCTCATCCGTGCTCATCCGAGATATCCGTGGTTAAAATAAATCAGACCCGGATCCATTACAGCATGTGAGATGCGCCCGGAGCATAGGCAGGTCTCTATTTGGCCTTTATTCGATCTGCCTGAATCACTAGAGTATCGTCTCCTTGCTCGGCGATTTCATCGCAAAATCCCTCGGGAGCGAAGAGAACCACATTGAATGAGACGCGATTGGACGGAAGCAATTAAGCGGCGAATACGGCCGACCGTGTGCAGGCTGCTGGGCCGCTTTGGCGGGACTCAATACCATTGCCCTGTTTGTGATTACAAAGGGCCTTTTCTGGATAAAGTCGTTACCAAGCGACCTCGGTTTGTGAGGAAGGATTCCAAGTGCCCTGGTTGTACGGCAACGGAGCGGCACCGCTTGCTCCATCTCGTGATAGAGCGACTCCTAAAAGGCGATTCGGCAGCTGAGAAATCCGTCCTTCACGTGGCCCCTGAGCCTTTCTTGCAGGCCCGATTGCGTGAGGCCTTTAACGTGTATCACTCCATGGACCTCTATCGAACGGACGTTGATTTCCAAGAGGACATCCAGTGTTTGGGATTTGATGATGCGTCGTACGATATGGTGGTGCTGTCCCGTGTCTTGATCTCGCCGAAAGACCTTACGGCCTCAGTTCGCGAGTGCCGTCGGGTGCTGAAACCGGGAGGCGTATTTGTGGTTGCGGAGTATTATCCAAGGGAGACCACGGTTGAGTACCCGGAGATTCGTGGAGACCGTTTCAGGGAGCTCGGAGTCGATGCTATCGATCTGTTCCGTGAGCACTTTGATGAGGTGGATTTATACAACTCGGATCGGTATCCGGCAGAGTATCAACTTTACAATCGCACCTTTCGGGATGGTGTCTTGGTGGATGACTATCCAGATCTGGTAAGAGCACCCGAAAAAGGCCTCAAGGATGTTGTTGCCGTCTGTCGCGTTGCGTCATGATCGTTAGTCATCGCTTCAAACTCATTTTCGTCAAGACCCACAAGACGGCTGGATCAAGTCTCGAGGTGGGGCTGGGGCCGTTGTGTGGAGAAGACGATATCATTCCGCCGATGGAGCTCAAGAACCCCGAGGCGTATGCCAAGAATTACTATGGCAAGAATTTCCTCGGGCGTTGCTATGGTCAGAGTTCATTGGTGAGAAAAATCCTCTCGCGTCGGTCTCCTTTGATCGGTGCCTGGTTTTGGGAGCACATGCCCGCGAAGCGGATTCAGGAGCTGATTTCTCCATCGGTTTGGGAGAGCTATCACAAGTTCTGTATCGAGAGAAATCCTTGGGATAAAGTGGTTTCCTACTACATCTGGAAAAAGGAAGGGCAGGGGAAAGCGATGCCTTCTTTTCGTGAATATGTCCTCAAGAGAACCCATCGGTTGCCTCATGATGGAGATCTCTATTTCGATCCAGACGGTAAGCTGATGGTGGATGAAGTGATTCAGTTCGATCAACTTGAGGCAGGGATCCGAGGCCTTATCGACCGATTTCAGCTTCCTCTCACATGGCCGCTACCGCGGGAGAAATCCTTCTCTTCTCCTGATCGGAAGCCTTACCAAGAATACTACGATGATGAGACGCGCGAGAAGGTGGCGAGCCTTTACGCTCGCGAAATCAAACAGTTTGGTTACCAGTTCGACGGAAGTCGCTCTTCCGCTTAGGCACGCTTCCTTGGCTGGGTCGGAGCATGCCTCGCGTTGCCGGTTTGAAATCGCGCGCGTTCTGTTGTTCGGTTCGAGAAGTTCAACGCGGCTAGGGAAAAACTTGTCCTAGGGAGAGATTCTCGCAATCGTGTGCGTGGTATTCCGATTTTTAAAGACTGACCCATGATCAAAGAAACCACAGTTGACCATAAAGAAAAGCTACTCTCGATCATCGGGGCGAGCGGCCAATTCGACGAGGGAGGACTGGCTCACGTGCGGCAGACTTTGGAGGACTATTTTGAAGATCCTGGAAGCGCCATGTGGTTTACGGCCTATGAAGAGGAACCGATTGGGGTTGCCTATTGTGTTCCCGAGCCGGTTTGCGTTGGCACTTGGAATCTCTTGATGCTTTGGGTTGAAGATGGGCAGGAGGGGAAGGGCCACGGTTCTGCTCTCATCTCGAGGATTGAGCGAGAGCTTACGGAAATGGGAGCGCGATTGTTGATTGTCGAAACATCGGGAACGGATGAGTTTCAATTCGCACGCGCTTTCTATGAAAAGCGGGGCTTCGA
>CAYFGX010000135.1:0-2132 GCA_964342405.1 uncultured Verrucomicrobiota bacterium
AGGTTAAGGTTTGGTCCGCGACAAACCCCGAGGCCCGTGATTTCCGAATCGACACACTAGGTCCCGTTTGGAAGTCCTCCCAAATCCAGGCCGATACTAAGGGGCAGTTCATCGCTAAGGTGGAGGAGCCGGCTAAGGGGTATACCGCCTTCTTTGTCGAATTGACCTATCCAGGCGTGGGGCGCTATCCCATGAAATACACAACCCAGGTTAAGGTCGTGCCGGATACCTATCCTTTCGAATCCTACAAGCCCAAGCCGGTTCGGTAGGTGCGGTGGTCTTTGAGATTACCGAGATGGGAACCACTGAGTGAATGAATCCCTCAGTGGCTCATCGTCTCGTTCGATTAGTTTATCGTTAGCAGCTATATGAAGACTCATGCCGGCATCGTCGCCGCTCTTTTACTCTTGTTCCATGCTGGAATCTCGTCGGCGTTCGCATCAGAAGGACCCGTTCGCGTACTTTTTCTAGGGCACGAGAGCGAGCACCATAATTCGAATCGGTTTTTCCCCATGCTCCAGCAGGCTTTGGGGCGGGACGCGATATACTTCGACTACGTGACGCAGGTCGAGGACGCCTTTGGTGATCGAGATTACTTGGGGCGATTTGATGCTGTCATGATGTATGCCAACCATGCGTCGATCGAACCCCACCAATGGAAGAATCTGTTGGAGTATGTCGAAAGCGGACACGGGTTTCTACCTATCCACTGTGCCAGTTGGTGTTTCAGTAACGAGCCGGGTTTCGATCAGCTCGTGGGAGGGCGATTCAAGAGTCATCAAACGGGAGTGTTCAAGCTGCGGACGATTTTGGCTGATCATCCTGTGATGCTTGATGTGCCGGAGCTTGAAGCTTGGGATGAAACCTATTTTCACTCGGACCACAACCCAGAAGGACGAACCGTTCTGCAGGTTCGAGATCCGATGCCGGGGGATCCACACACGGAGCCTGAGCCCTGGACTTGGATTCGAAAACAAGGCGAGGGACGAGTCTATTACACGGCGTCCGGGCATGACCACCGAGTTTGGGGGCGATCCGAATTTCACGCCATGCTCAAGTCGGGAATTCTCTGGGCAATTGGAGATGCACGACGCTCGAGCTACGAGGCATTCTTGGGGGGGCGAACTCCGTTGGAGTATGAGGTTCGAGACTCAATCCCTAACTATGAACGGCGCCCAGAACCGCTTCGCTATCAGTTACCCCTTTTGGCGGAAGATAGTATGGACTACACTCGCGTGCCGATTGGGTTTGAATTGAGTCTCTTTGCGAGTGAACCAGACATTGTGAATCCGGTTGCGATGGCTTGGGATGAGCGCGGGAGGCTCTGGGTGGCGGAAACCTTGGACTACCCTAACGAGATTCAACCGGGACGCCAGGGGAGAGATCGCATCAAGATCCTGGAAGATACGGACGCTGACGGACGTTGCGACAAGGTCACGGTCTTTGCTGACGGTCTAAACATTCCCACTTCGTTGGTGCTTTGCAATGGAGGTGTGATTGTGGCACATGCGCCGGACTTCATCTTCTTCAAGGATCTCGATGGCGACGATCGCGCAGATGTTCGCCAAGTGATTAACTCTGGATGGGGCGTGAATGATACCCATGCGGGTCCGTCCAATCTACGCTACGGATTCGACAATCGCATTTGGGGAACCGTTGGCTATTCAGGCTTTCGAGAAAGGAACGGGGATCAGGAGAATCGTTTCGGATCCGGCGTCTTCCGGATGGAGACAGATGGTTCAAAGGTGACTTTTCTTCACCAGTTCAACAACAACACTTGGGGGCTCGGCTTCAACTCAGTTGGTGATGTGTTCGGCTCGACTGCTAATAACAATCCGAGCTTCTTCTGCGGTTTTCCCGCTACGGGCTACCACGGCACGCCGGGTGTGAGTGCCGTCATGATAGCGAGCTCGCCCGATTTTCATCCGATCACACCCAATGTGCGTCAAGTGGATGCCTTTGGGCGTTACACGGCGGGGGCCGGACATGCAGTGGCGACCTCTGATGGGTTTCCAGAATCTTGGCGAGACTCAATGGCTTTTGTGGCTGGCCCTACCGGAAATCTCCTCGGGGGATACCAACTCTTGAGAGATGGTTCGGGCTTTAAGGCGAAAAACGGGTTCTCGATCGTT
>CAYFGX010000136.1:0-2058 GCA_964342405.1 uncultured Verrucomicrobiota bacterium
GAAAATTTTGCCCCCCATGGGGGGCAACTCATCGTCAAGCCTAACGGCTTGCCAAGAAAACAACTAAAGCACACAGTAACGAACCAAGAGAATCCGCTGTCCACCAAACTCAGGACACTTCAGTATTCGAAACATAGGCACAAACAGCCACAGCATGGTCCCAAGATGAATTGCTCGTTGATTGAGCAAACATTTCTCTCACGCTCTGTTCTAGTTGCTACAGCGTGAGTACCGGAGGCCCACCACAACGACAAAGAGTCACAGGAGGGCTCGGTATCGTCACAGTTGCCGACCGTGTGTTCGACGAGCAATCCAATCTGGCTTCGACCTCGAGGGGCGTAGCTCTAGCAGAATGAACATTATCAACTTTAGCCGACGCACGGAATTGGGTCTCCGCCCGCTCTATCTCAACCAGTCGTGATTCTCCGAGTTCATTCTCTGCCCTCACCAGAAAACCAGCTTGCCGATCGATTTGTCCAACCAATCAAGCCCCCAAATTCAGCACATGCAAGCGATTCCCTAGAAACCATCAATTGGGTTAATGCGGTGGAAGGCTTTAAAAAAACGATACGCATAAAAGCAATTGATCATGCAAAGAAGTCTAACCATCAAGGGAGGGTCAACCGAGTTTTTAGAGTACAAGAGTAACAGAATGAAGAACGCCGAGCCAACAGCATTCCACTTCTCCCCTGCCCGGTAAAAGACGGTGAACGAGACGGCTACTCCTACTGACAACATGATATTACTAACCATTTCGGCTCCCAATACGAGGTAATCAGACCTGGGCCACGAGGCATTGCTGGAGGAGGACTACCTGACCTACAATTCGATCTTCAATTCCAGATCGTGTATCGACGATTAGTCAGAGTTCTGGTTTGCCCCGGCGAACGAAGACTAAGTCCTCGTTCACTAAGGGCCACAGCTGAAGGTCGCCATTTTCAAAGCTCAGCAATATCCCACCTGTCTCAATGCAAGAGTAATCGTTCGCAGTTGAACTTCCTTTTTCAATGAGTTTTGCGACTACCGCCCTTCGGTCTGCAACCACGACCTCGTCGTCGTTCATGATCGTTTTTCCATCACTGTAACAAAAGGGTTTCATCATGCAGTGGGGCTATCCTCTCGCTCCGTGTTGGGGCGATGCGTATTCCGATGAATTCGGACACCCATTCCGATCCATATCGGACAGTGATTCCGATTCAGTTCGGACACTTTTCGGAGCGGAGCGACGCTGCGTTTGGATTGTTAGTTGATTCTGTTTTTGCGCAATTCCCATGAGCTAGAATCCCTTCAGGATGCTAATGGTTTCGACTAATCAGGGTTCCTTTTTCGGAAGCCCAAGCCGATCCATTTTTCTCAGAAATTCTCGACTTTCGAGAATCGGCTTAAGGTCAGATGGCAAACTCGCATAATGCTCTCCCGCTTCTTTTACCGCAGCAGTGAAAAACTCTTCCTCAAGGATTCTCAACTCTTCTTTTAGATCTCCTAGAGACTCATAGGGCACCGGTTTCCGGAGCTCGGCCTGAAAATCATCGCTCATCAGCCGATCCAGCTCACTCAAATCTAAGAAGATTCCCATCCGAACAATCTTCTGAGCTTCTTCGGTTTTACCGGTTTGGAGAAGTGCATCGAGAGTAGAGGCATGCTTTATGCTGGACTTTATGAAGGCGAAGTAGTTCACAGTCCTTAGATTTCGCCTATCTTCCTCTCTAACGCGCAGTTGAACAAACGACAGCAACACGACTGCAAACACGAATGCTACTACTAACACCGAGTATATTAGATACCTTTTCATGGAGCATTTCCTAATTGACACCCAAATGATTTTCTTCGGAAGCATTGCGCCGCAGCTTCAATGGTCGACTCTGTGGAACAATTCTTGGCAGCGCAGAGGATACATTCAATCACCCAATGTGCTTCACTTATTGCCTGGGCCATAGTCGTATTCGAAACATAGGAGCAAGCAGCCACAGCATCATCCCAAGATGCACCGCTCGACAATTGTCTGAGGCCCTGGGGTCACGTCTCGACATTCAACATTTTGTTTCTTGACCAGCGATT
>CAYFGX010000137.1:0-2033 GCA_964342405.1 uncultured Verrucomicrobiota bacterium
CATTTTCAGAAACGGTTTACCGTCTTGATCGGTGAGCGGATGGCCTTGATGACGAGCATCCTCGCTGCCGAACAATCTGAGCTGGTATCGACTGCGCCCGCTGCCTACCCAGCCGATCGTTTTCGTTGCGGGGCGCGAACACTGGCGCTCACATCCGCTGACGCCTAGCGACTCGGTCATCTCTCCCCATCCACGTTTATCGAGTTCGTCGATTAAATCGGGGAGGAATCTTTCGGAGTCCGTGTAGGAGAGCCGACAGGTTGGGAGACCAACGCAGGCGACCGACCGGCGCCGGAGTGAGGAGAAAGGGGAACCGTTTCGAGAACCGTAGCCGAACTTTTCTAAGTCCGCTTCGAATGCCTCGCGCTGCTCCGCGTGCAAGTTGGAGAAGATGAGGTCCTGATTGGCAGTGACCATTAGCTCGGCATCATAGGTTTGCACGAGTTGCCGAACCAGTTGCTTCATCGGCACAGGTCCCTCGTCGTGGAGTCGACCGTTTTCCACGAAGAGTCCGTAGCTCCAACGACCATTTGATTCCTGTGGAATCCAGCCGTGATGGAGGTGACGAGGTCCGGTGTCGTGGTTTGGATCAGGATTTTCGAAGCAATCGCCGATCCTTTCCCGAACGCGATCCTGGAACCACTCAACGCCCTGAGTGTTGATTACGTATTTGAGACGTGCCCAGATTCGGTTTTGTCGATCTCCCCATTCCTGGTGGACGGCCACGATCGCATCGAGCCCTGCCTTGAGATTCTCGCGGGAGAAAACGCCAAAAGGTTTTCCTAAGGTGCTGAGAGTCGGTTTGCCGTTCTTTTCGCCTTGTCCGCCGCCGACGTAGACTTGGAACGCCGTCACCTGGTCCCCTTCGATAACTGGGGCGACGCCGAGGTCGTTGGTTCGGCACTCAACACAATTGTCGTTTAGTAGAACTCCTGTCTCCGGATCTCGGACGGTTGCCGCGAAAGCGATTTTGAATTTTCGGTTCAGCAACGACGTGCCGTACTGAAATTTGTCTCCAGGGTCGCGAGGCGGCGCGCTAGGGTCAATCGCGAAGACCTCGAGATGGGGCTCCAGGGGAAGCTGGAAGTAGTCGCCGAATTCCTCAGCGTGTGCATGCGCATTGTAGCTGTTGGAGAAGCGAGAAATCGGGCAGCCCATGATATTGCGGACATTGTCGCCGCAGGCATTGAGAGAGTAGAAGCCGGATTCGGCCACGCGGCGCACGACCTCCTTCACGGCGCTCTTTTGCAGCCAGTGGAACTGCACGCTTTGTCGCGTCGTCAGACGGAGGGAAGGCACGTTGGCTGGGCCGGCAGTGTATTGATCGGAGATTTCATTCAGAATGCTCCATTGATCTTTTGTGAGCGGTCCGCCTCCCGGAATCGTCATCCGGAGCATGTAGACCCAGTCCTTTTCCTTGCCCTTTACATCGCGGTTGAACTCGAGGTAGATGCCGTGACTTTTGGCTAGTTGCTCAGACTCCCAGTGCAGTTCCTGATATGATTGATCGTCGAAGTCGCCGGACAGTGATCCTGCGATACTGCCTTGAGCGAGCTTGTTCTGCTCCTCGGGGGAGAACTGCTCTTGATCAGTCTTTAAGTTGAGTTCCCAGGTGGCTGCGCTCACGAAGTCCCTCCGGCTCCATCGTTTCCGATTGCTTCGACGGGACATCCATCCATCGCCTCCATGCAGAGGGCTAGCTCTTCCTCGTTTTCTGGTTGTTTGAAGACGTAGCTGTAGCCTCCGTCCTCGAAGCGGGTGAAATTCTCTGGAGCGGTCTCGCGGCAAAGGTCGCAGTCGATGCATTGATCATCGACGTAGAGCTGACCACTGATGTTTTCCGGATAGCGATTTTCGAGCTCAGCCATGGATTGTTTGCCTTTTGACTAAAGTAAGTTATTACTTATGTAAGTCTTAGCTTATTAAAGTGACAAATCAAGGCAACTTTGTTTAATTTGTTCCGAACCCATGGTGAAACCGTCTTCAAATGATCCGTCTCGGTCTGTCAGTGGGCCGGAACGGCTGCTCTATCT
>CAYFGX010000138.1:0-1980 GCA_964342405.1 uncultured Verrucomicrobiota bacterium
TACTCAACGATGAGTTCGAGCGCAGGGAGAACAAGAAGCTCCATCGACGTTTGCGCCGAGCCAACGTCCAGAACGACCGGACCTTGGAGAACTTTCGCTTCGACCAACCGGGGCTGTAGGTGAACAGGGCCCAGTTCTTCGACATCGCCACCTGCCTCAGGCTATTGATCACCAGGCTTGCCGGAAGGGCTATGATGTTCTGTTCTGCTCTTTCCACAAGACGATGGCGCAGCTAAAGGCCGCCAGGGGGGACGGAACACACGAGCGACGCTTACAAGCCCTGTCTCGTGCCGACCTTCTCATCCTCGACGACTTCGGTCTGAAACCGCTAACCTCGCCGCCGACGAAGACCCCCACCGGGGGTCGTGAGGAGGGGTGACCATAGGACACCCGACTTCAAGCTACTGCTATCTTGTAGAAGATTTGTAGCCAGAATGACGATGGGAGGACTTGAATCTTAGTCATCCCCCTTTGGAGGAATATGAGTGACTTCAATATGATGAATCTCAAAATCACGAATCGAGTCTGGCCACTTTTCACCGCCGTAAGTGAAAACTTCTACAGCGGTGACTCGACCGGCATCAACATAAACTAAGAAGCCAATATCTATATCTCCGTTGATGACTCCAACTGCATTTGTCCACCTCTCATCGCAATCTGTGCATCTTAAGTTCAAGGTTTCAGAAGGTTCAAACTCAGTGAGCAAACCTTTGCCGCTGTAGTTTCTCTCTCGGATAGCGAGTTCTGGCCAAGAATCAACTTTAAATGACAGCCCTTTTTCTTTGAAAAAAAGATCAAGAATCTCAATCTCAAGCTTTGCTATATCAACGAATTGAGTCAAGGCATGAAAGCCGTTTCTATTCTAGCTACTCCGTTAACGATTGCTCCTCTAACAGTGACCTGATAACCAGCTATTATAACTACTGTTTGGAAAGTTCCTGTGCCGGGTTCCTCGCGCCGATGATGGGCCCCCAAAGAGGGCCGTGACGAGGTGCGCCCTCAGGATTCAGGATCCGTTCCAGCCTGGATAAGTTCCACCGCAACAAGGAACGGTCCGTTTTGAAGGTCCTTGGTTTCTACCCGTACCACGCTACCAGGTTTGAACTCCCATTCCTCGTCATACGGATCGTAATCTTCGTGCAACCGCAGCTTTACAATGTTCTGGGATAAAAATAGAGCAGGAGCAGGTCTGTAGGCAATGGTCCCTTCGTTTAGGAGCTGGACGTATACAGTTTCAGAACTGGAATCCATCGCCGCCAACCTGCAAAATTTCTCTGATCACGTCGTCAATTATCACAGTACACCCGGTCGTTGGATGAACGTATCTCGTCGCGCTGTTCCTCTTATTAACTTTGTTAAGAGCTGAATATGCATCACCATCAGCGATTGTCTCCGCAATCTGGTCTGCTGTCCATCCCCGCTTTTGAAATTGGTTTTCCCACTTCAATCTGCACAACTCGAGAAGCTTAAGCGTCAAAGATTTGAAAAGAAGCTTCAAGCCCAGGACCGTCAACGCTATCAATCTTATAAGAAGGCACAAAACCAGGCTGAGCTTTCTATCCAAGCATTCGCAAATAAGCTGGGGATGCCGAATGACCAAATCAAGTTCATATCCGGGAACACTGCCTATCTCGATTCGCTCGATGTTCTGTTGGTAGGCACAGACATTATGCCAGCTGGAGTCCTCTGGGTGTGGGGACTAGAACCGTTAACCAGCGGCTCGGCTGGAAAGAAGCTTTGAACCACGAAATTGTCGGACATAGAGCGTCTGCTTTAGCAAGAAAAGTTCACGCTCCACGAAGTGCTTTTGATGAGGCTCAAGCGAGCATTCGAGCTGCCCGGTTTGGAAAATATTTGACAAGATTAGGGAGAATTCGATTATTGCGAGACGGTATAAATCGGCTGCACAAAGAAGGTCTGAAAAATAGAGATGTTCGTCACAAATTATGGATTACGGAGAAATAGCTTGCTTGTACTAGA
>CAYFGX010000139.1:0-1973 GCA_964342405.1 uncultured Verrucomicrobiota bacterium
GAGAAGTGAGAAGTGAGAAGTGAGAAGTGAGAAGTGAGAAGTGAGAAGTGAGAAGGGAGCTCGGGCCGGGTGCGGGTTTTACAGGGTTTGTGTGCTGCCGGCGAAGGTGTCTATTTCGACTCCGTATTTGTGGAGCATGCTGAGATAGAGGTTTCCTAGGGGGAGTTCTTCGAAGCCCATGTCTCCGCGCCAGCCGGCGTCGGTGCTGATGCCTGAGGTGGCTTGGTTGTCTTCGTTGCCCGTGCCGTATTTGAGGTAGTGACCGTGTTGGAAGCCCATGTTCTTGCCCCCCATCAGCACTAAAGGATAGTTCCGTGAGAGGTGGAAGGCACTGGAGGCGGATCCGAAGAGGATTCCAGTGTTGTCAAGCATGGTGCCTTCACCTGCAGGTTCTGGGGTGTTTTTCAGTTTCGTGGCGAATCGACCTAGTTCTTCGGCAATGAACCGACAGTAAGTGCCGAAGTTTTTCCAACCGCCTTCTTCTTTGGTCTTGTGGGAAAGTTGATGAGTGAGGTTGAAGCCAACGGCCCGAGCCAAGTAGTCGCTGATACCCACTCCATTTTCGCGTCCGAGTTGGTAAGTTGCTACTCGGGTGGTGTCTGTCTTGAACGCGAGATAGATCAGCTCGTACATGGTTTGCAAGTAGTTGCGCGGATCATCCGGAGTCACGTCGAGTTGGAGATGGTCTACGTTTGGCTGGGCAAAGGGGATGTCGAGCCAACGTTTGGCTTTCTCGACTTTGAGTTCTGTTTCGCGGACCGATTGGAGGTATTCGTCCAGGGTTGCTTGATCATGACTGGATAGGTCTCGCTTCAATGCTCTGGCGTCTTCAAGGAGGCTATCAAGGGCACTCGCGTTGCGGGCCAATTTGCGTGCGGCATCGGCGTCGCTCTTGGCAAAGAGCATGTCGAAGATGCGTTTGGGACGATGTTCCGCTGGGATCGCACGGCCACTTCGATTGAATGAAAGCGTCTGAGCGCCGCGCGGTGTTCCAGTACCGCCGTCGGTGGACATGACAAGGGAAGCAAAACGGGTTTGATCACCGTATTCTTCGGCCAACACTTGATCTAAGGAGATGCTGTTTTGGTATTCGCCGGAACCACCCGTGTGAGCTCCGGTGAGAAATTGGTCAGCGTTGGAGTGGCCATGAATCGTTCGCGCTGCTGGATGGGATAATCCACCGAAGACAGTGAGTTCGCTTCGCAGCGGAGCCAGTGGTTCGAGACATTTGGTAAAGCGAAAGTCTTTGCCGGGACCGTGGGGGAACCAACTCCAATCTTCGAATGCCGGATCTTCCTTTAAGGGCATTGGTACGCCATCGGGCAAATAGAAGGCTGCGAAGCGCTTCTTCGGTTGAGTGGCCGCTTTGAGGGATGGGAAGGATTCGAAGAGCGGCAGCGCCAAGGCGAGCCCAGTACCACGGAGGAATCGTCGACGGTCGATGGCGGACAGGTCAATATTCATGGTTGTCTTCTGGGGCCTTTGCTCGTTCCAATCTATTTGGTTTGGAACAGTTTGCTAGTGACGATAAGGGAAATGAGGTCGCCAAGTCGATCTCCATTTTGACGCAAGGCGGCGGTGATCTCATCGATGCTCGCGCGATCCCCGAAGGTCAGCGGACGGCCGAGTGCGTAGGTGGAGAGTTTGTGAACGAGGGCACGGCAAAATTGATCTTGGCGATGGGTGAGGAGAAAGGATTTGAGACCGTTGATTCCATTCAGTGGCTGATTGTTGAAGAGGAGACTCTTGGCGTCGACGGGTTTGTCGTTGATTTCGTCGCGCCAGCGGCCCACGGCGTCGAAGTTCTCTAAGGCGATGCCCCAGGGATCAATCTTGACGTGGCAGGAGCGGCAGGCGGCGTCATTGCGATGGTCTTCCATCCGTTCTTTCAGGGTGAGCTTGGCGATTTCCGGATCCGTCAGATCGACCTCGGGAACGGCAGCGGGCGGTGGCGGTGGTGGATCGTTGAGGAG
>CAYFGX010000140.1:0-1904 GCA_964342405.1 uncultured Verrucomicrobiota bacterium
GTGGATGATCTTGGACCTTAAATTATGCACGGCTTCTGCTTTAACTTCAGCATTAGGATCTTGAGGGTTTATGGCAGCATACCGCTTTTTGAACTTCAATCCCATTTTATACTGGGCGGAATCCGCAAAGAGCAGTGCTTCTAACCCTATTACGGCATCAACAAATTTATATAGTGCGGTCTTCTCCATCCGTGCTCTGACAATTTGATGGAGTGCTATTTTCTGGCAGACAGAAATAGGGCCGGACAGCAAACGCGACCACATTTGAAAGTCAGTTATCATCGGCTGTGAAAAATCAACCGGAGGCCCCAAACGGAGGCCTTGATTGTATCTCCAGGTGTACTGTTGTCCGCGATACGGATTAGGATTCTTTATGAGTATCCTCTCCGCAACTACCGCACCGGGGCACGTACAATGGAGAGTGTAAAGAAAATGGTTGAGTTCGTTTTCTGCCAGCTTAGGGTAGTCGTCTCCGACCTGGACTACCTGGTGAAACTCTGCGAGATAATTACAGTGGACCGGTAAACGCCTCTGGTCATATCCCGATGCCGGGTAAAAGATATTAAATTCGACCTCGCTGAATCTTCGAATGGTGATATGTTTATCAACGCAAAAACTGTCTTCGTTGGCCTGGAAGTTTACCAAAGCAAGAAGGTAACACAAGTTGTCCTCATCGGAAGAAAGGCAGGATACAAGCTGCTGAGCAACGGTATTCACCACTTGTCCGGTTGTCTCTAACGAATTACCGGATCTTCGAAAAATCTCAGTAAGTGCAACTCTCAATATTTCAAGAATTTCGTTCTCTTCGGAAAATTGGGAATTGCCAGATATTGCCCTCCGAAACCCATTCCAATGACCCATTGTGAATCGATCTACTTGAAGCCAGGGGTCTAAAGATTGCGCCGAACCTGAGGCTTTCTCTTTATACCAACCTCCCTTTGGGCGTTGCTTCCAAATCTCAACTGCTTTCTCTCGATTTCTGTCACTGAAGTCCTTACTCTCAAGCTCTGAAAAAATATTGTTAAGGCAAGATGCAATCTCTTTAACAAGGTCAAGGTCAGTCAAGGGCAAACTCCGGGGGCTGAATTCATAGACCGGTTCCGCTTCGAATCAAAGTAAGTATAGTTCCTGCGTCCAGATGTTCAAAACAGGACTTCTCCCAACAGGAAACACCGAGCCCACGAACCAATCCGTGCTGTGCGTAGAGATCTTCGCAGCCTCGGCTGTGGAGCGCTCAGGAGAGCTGGGCGACAATTAAAAAGGGAGCCAGTCTTGAAACTACGCAAACGAGACTGCACCCCTGTGTTGTTCATCGTGACTGTTAGCGCAGCCACGGTGATTATCTTAGGTCTCATTTTAATGAGAGTCTAGTTAGGGGTCAATAACCGGGTGACCGGTTTCGGCTGGTCGCCCCTCTTCTTAGTAACTTGATTTAGGGTTAAATTTGGTCGTTACATAGTCCCAGTCCCAGTCTTTAAGCGGCATTCTCGCCCCAAATCCGAATCGTCACAAATACAGCTTTGTCACCGATGCCTGGGGTAACGTCGTCGGTGTGAACTGTAACGTGCAGCAGGATGGGTATTGGGGGAACTGGTAAGTCCAGGCTCTCATAGTCGAATCATCAAAGAGCGGTCCCTTGTGATGTGGCCGTTTTTTGCATGTTTACGGTTGGTATTGCTCTGCGTCTTCGCTATCCCGCTGACTGGCTGCCATAGGCCTGCACCTCAGAAGTACAAAGAGATCGTCAACGGTCGGGATGGTTCTGTACTCATAGAAATCCCCGCCGGGGATTTCCTGGCGGGTGGGCATGGAGAGCTTGGGTATGTGGACCACGGTCTGGAGCCCCCGATTCGGAAAGTCTCGACGAAGAGCTATCTTATCGGCAAGTACAGTGTCACCAATCA
>CAYFGX010000141.1:0-1748 GCA_964342405.1 uncultured Verrucomicrobiota bacterium
GGAGGAGAAGAAATCCGCAAAAGCGAGGCGACGGCTGAGCGTCTGCTGGCGCTCTACCACGGGCGCCTGAAGGATGCTTTTGGGAACGTTGTGTCGCCGTCCCTCGTGACGAATACGAAGGGAACGCCGCTGTACTACCTGATGTGGGCTGCCTCGAATCCTCGGGGTGCCCCGATTGCGGACCACATCATGAAACTGGGCAAACGCGTGAAACCGCCCAAACGCAAGGTTTCTGGCTGACGGCGGCCTTCTGTTGGGCGATTTGACCGCCAATCGGAAGAGGTCTACCCAGCGTTGACTGAGGGATCAAATTCGTTTCTCTTTCGGTTGCGATTTGAAAGGCTTAACGAAACTCAACGTAGCCAATCAGTTCAGCGGAATAGCTTCCATCGCCGCTAGCCGCACCTTTGTGCTTCAATTCCCGCTGCAGAGTGGGCTCCACATGCCGCTGAAAAAGTTCAAGACGTTGTTCAACACTCATGATGGGAGGTAAAGTCTTTGCGCGAAGAACTGCTTCTACTTGGCGTTCAGCGGCGGGAATCCGTTGCCCATCCAAATTCACAACAATGGGTTGAATCGTAGTTTTTCGTTCTCCCGCGCTGTTCGAAGTCTCAACCATCCAAACAGAGAGGACACCCTGACCAAACTCTGCGCCGTCTATCGAGACGCCGAGATCTTCCGGGGGGACACTACGCCAGCGACCCAATTCCTCTTGGACGACAGGATGGTCTAATCCTAAAAGGTCGAAGTCATCGCGTGTGGTAGCTGTTTCTCGGTCGAGGGTGAACCGATTGTGGCGGGTTCCGTCTGCTCCAACAAGGTCTAACGTTTGCTCATCAACCATGACAATGTTGAGGTTGCGTCCGGCAAATGCTGTTGAAAGAAAACCGACCAAACGCCCCAAACCAGATGTGACATCAGAAAAGGGCTTGTAGTCGTCCAAACTGAAGCCATCGAGGTCTTGGAACAAATCAAATACCACCTCCCTTGCTTCCCGCGCATTAGACAAAGCGGCCTCCAATTCCACGGCCGTCCTTTTTAGTTCCGGGTCGCTTAACGCCTCCTGATACAGGCGATCGTAGTTCAAGCGTTCAGAGAGCTGTCCAAGTATTTGCGATCGAAGATCTTCAGCAACATTCCCTTCGGCATCCACCTTGCCGAGAGTACGGGCAATCTCTTGAAGCTTATCGTCAAGCAGCAGAAAGATCCGTCCTTCGATCGTGTCGGATAAGACCAGATTGTAGACCTGTGCGGTATGCGTTTGGCCGTAGCGGTGAATTCGTCCGATCCGCTGCTCCATGTCCATCGGGTTCCAAGGGAGATCAAAATTGAACAAGATGCGCGCGAATTGTAGATTGATACCCTCCCTGCCTGCCGCCGTACAGACAAGCACTCGAGGACCATTCTTCTGTTTGAAACGACGCTCGGCAGCGACTTTTGCGCCGTGATCACCGCCTCGGAGCACCACGACGCCTTGCCCCGGGTATACTTCTTCGATTTCGCGGGCGAGTAGATCAACGGTGCCTAGGTATGTTGCGAAGATCACGACTTTCTCGTCGGAGTTCTGCCTCCAAAGAACACCAAGCCCATCCAGCAGTTTCTGAACTTTGGTCTCGCGTTTCCCCCGGTGCGGTGCGCCGTCAGATGGTGGGCTTCATCGAAGACCACCAGGTCCCATCGAGGCGCGTCGAGAAACCGTGCGCATGATCCGAAGCATATCGCGGTGCGGGTGTTTTTGGAGCATCCTG
>CAYFGX010000142.1:0-1590 GCA_964342405.1 uncultured Verrucomicrobiota bacterium
TAGTCCTGCATTGTGAGCCGTTTGTCAACAGTTCATTTTGTCCCGAAGCGGCGATGGGCGCATCTCAAATTTTGTAAGGTTAGAGAAGAGTGAGCGGCATTTGCGATCGAGTTGTGGTAGGTTTTGTGATGCCAGCATCGAAGTTTTTGTCATCGGAACCCACTGAGAGCGGTGCCTATCAGGACTGGAAGGCTGTATTCGACCGGGTAGATCGAATCACTGAGGCATTCGTTAATAGTCAGGAAGATTCGTTAGGTTCGCTCGAAGAGCAGCTGCGCCGGGAAATGAATACAGCGTTTCAAAGGGCGTTGACCTCAACCCTGCAGAAACGAGCCGACAGCGCAGGGAGGAAGTGTCTCACCTGCGGCACAAAGTTAATTCGGGGCCGCCACACCGCACGTACAATTAAGACGATTGCGGGACCCATTCGGATCAAACGCTATCGAGGCTATTGCCCTACCTGCAAGAAGTGGGTCTGTCCTGCCGACGAAGAGTTGAAGCTCGATGAAGGAGTGTCTCCGTTGGTTGAAGAAATGACCGCGCTGTTTGCCAGCAAGATGCCCATAGCAGAAGCTTCGAAGGTCATGCAGCGGGCCACGGGTGTCGAGATGCCTCCGGCAAGCTTGGACTGGGAAGCCAAGCGCGTAGGGCGCCACGCACAAAAGAAGCTCGATGAAATGAATGAAGATCCCACTGCCAGTAAGGGAACAGGTGGCCCGGTTCAAACGCTCATTATTGAGATTGATGCTTGGAATCTCCGAGAGCGGGATCAATGGGGGCTCAGCCAAGCCCTCCGCGAGAAAGGTGAAGAGCCCAAAAGGTGGCATTGGGTATGGGTTGGGACGGTTTTTAACTTGGAACAACGCCTGGAAAAGAATCAGCGGCCCGTGATTACCAACCGGGGTTATGTGGCGACCCTTGAAGGCAAAGAAAGATTTCAGAAGGAACTCCATTCTGAAGCACTACGCCGAGGCTTAGCTCAAGCGCAAAAAGTGATCGTTTTGGGAGACGGAGCAGCATGGATTTGGAATCTGGCAGATGACCGTTTCAAGGAAGCGGATCAGCGATTGGACCTTTATCACGTCTATGAACATTTGGAGAGTTTGGGGAGAGCACTCTTCAAGGATGTCAACGAAGCCAAACGCTGGATCAAGCGCAAGAAGAAGCAATTCAAGGGAGGAAAAGTCGAACGTGTCATCGAACAAAGCCAGGGGCTGCTGGAAGGACTCGAAGACGTCTCCGCTCGAGAAGCTGCCGAAAAAGAACTAGCGTATATGGAATCCCATCGAGAAAGGATGGACTACGACCAAGCGAACGAGCAGGGAGAACCGTTGGGAAGCGGAGCGATCGAATCAACCTGCCGCCAATACCAATGCCGCTTCAAGCGTCCGGGCCAGTTTTGGAGTCGTCAAGGGGATCAACCCCTCTTGTGTCTGGAAACATACTGGCGCAATGACCGGTGGGATCTACTCTTTCCACACGTCAACTCAGCAGATCTTTACAAAAATTGAGATGCGCCCAGCGGCGATCTTGTTCGGTTTTAGGTGGGATATTCCCGGGGAAAGGCAATCTGATTCAGGCGAAATGGAA
>CAYFGX010000143.1:0-1527 GCA_964342405.1 uncultured Verrucomicrobiota bacterium
AAACTTGAAGGAGAAACAGCAGATGACGCAGCGGAAGGTTGAAGGCTTCAAAAGAGGTGTAGAACAATTTATCGAGTGGCGTCCTCTTGATGATGCTCGCATGGCAACATCAAATATGCTGCGTAGCCTTGAAGGGAAGATAGAGTACGTCCGAAGCTTTGGAGACGGAGTTATTAAATTTTCCAAGGCTGTGGTAGATCGAGATACTTATGACATAAAAAAGAAATTTACATCATCACCTACACTTCAAGCACCAAGAACGAGGTCTCTTGGTCCGTTGTCGATGAATGTGCCTACACCAGCATTCGTAGATTCCGGTAAGGCGCTATGGGAACGGATTTTGACCGCAGATAAAGATACTTTGGAAAGACTTGAACGAGAGAGATTATGGCGAATTGAGAATGGATTTGAAGATGCAAGCAAATCTTTTCCTGTGGGTAATGCATGATACCAGAAAATACTACTTATTGATTCATCCATTTATTCATCCATCAATGTTTTTTTTGTTCCTTCAAATCTTTACTACAGGAGGAATGAATGGAGTAAAGGCTCCTCGTATGGAGGTAAATGTTCAATCCTTTTCTCTCGATGGTCTGCGTTCAGGATTTGATAAGGTAGAAGAATCATATTCATCATCCTCTACAACTATGGAATCATATGGGGCCAGTGAGTCCTTACTACAGGAGAAACCAATCGTAAATACCGATGAAGATAAAAGCAATGTCCCAACGGATAGTGTTGATGACGGTAAAAAGAAATCATATTGGCCTGGGAAACCTGCCCGCAAGTCAGATACTTAACATTTATCCTTATGTGCAGTGTGCAGTTTGCAATGTGCAATGTGTAATAGACATACACTCCCGCTATCTGATACTGAACTCACCTTCTTGATAATAGTTTGAAAATGTGGGACATGAGACTTCTAAATAGATAGTTAGGATCGTATTGCACTGAAACTGCAACCGTGTTCTATAATTGTTGTTGTTTGTAATTACTATGGAATAGGATATAGGATATTAAGGAAAACTTTATGGGAAAAATAAGGAAGATATGAACATGAAGTATTTCAAAAGCATGACTACGAATACTATTGATATCTGAAATGTTGAAATGTAATGCAATTACATTTTATAATGGGACGTCATACATTCGAATCATTAATGAAATCAAAAATATTTGGTAGCAACATTCTATATTATTGACAACTATGCCAGCACAAAATCCTGCTTTAACTGAAGCAACTGTATCTGAATTGCCAACTTCGACAGTCCTTATTACGAGAACTCCTTTACCTGCATTGACTGAAACTCCTATATCAAGTGTTTCTAGTTTAAATTTCATGAGTAGTCCAGATCTTCTAACACAAGAAAAACAATCTGAATTTTTCGGAGCTATAAATATGTTAGGACACCTATAAAACTTTATATAAATGAGCCTGTTTGAACACCCAGTAGATGAGAGAGTAGCTTGACTCTCTTCTAGGAAAACTATACCGACATTAATGAAAATAGTACTAGACCACACGCT